>NZ_JBUZWD010000001.1:0-1440325 GCF_055329545.1 Microbacterium sp. ZXT2-5
TGCTTGAGGGGAGCCAGGCCTTCCGGCCTTCCGCTCTACCCTTTGGGGCGAACAAGGAATACTTTACGTGCGATCCCCGATCACGTCGAATCCACCCCGCATCCCGGGCGTGTCGTGCCGGTTCTTCCGCAGAATCACGCGGTTCTCGCGGCTCGTCACCGGACGGCCGAGCGTCTCGGTGCGGAGGCGAGTCGCCGGCGCACCTGGACGGCGCCGCAGAGCATGACGGTGGCGGCGCCCCACACCGCGCACGCGGGCGGAAGCACGCGGTAGGCCAGGTGGGCCGCCGTGAACTCGGCGTCGAGGCCGCCATGAACGGAAAGCCCCCACACCCACGCGACAGCGAGGACCACCGGCAACGACATCCACCATCCCCATCGCACCCATCGCGGCAGCACCTGCGAAGGCGTGCCGCCCGGTTCCCGCCGGGCAAGCCACAGGATCATCCAGACGCCGAGGATGGCGAGCCCGATCGCACTGGAGCCGTGCTGCAGCCACTTGTAACCCGGAAGCGGACCCCAGTCCTCCGCCAGAGCAGGGACCGAGGTGGTGCCCCACCGGCCCTCGTGCGTGAAGAGGTCCCACACGATGTGGCTGACGACGCCGATCGCGAGCGAGACCGCGAGGAGCAGCATCCGCGTGGACCTCGCACCGGCCTCACCCGGAGCGATCGCCAAGGTCTCGCGCAGGGCGGCGCCTGCTCCCGCGTCCCACGACTCCGGCAGCCGGGCCGCGAGCCACCGTGGCGCGAGCTCCCGTGCGGCAGGGCGCAGCACGCAGCGCCACACCAGCAGGAGCAGCAGGCCCATCAGGATCGTCGCCGGGAGCCAGCCGAGCGAGTGCGTGACACCGTAGTCCAGCGGCAGCGCCCGCACGAACAGAGGCAGGTCCGGCGTCATCGCGCCGATCGCGATCGCGGCGGGCACGAGCGGTGTGCGCACGAAGGGCAGCGCGACGACGGCATGACTCGGCGTGAACGGCATCCGTCACCCCTCCGTCGTCGCGGCGAACCCGCTCACGATCGTCGTCTCAGCCGACGAACACACCCGCCAGCGTCTTCTTGCCGCGTCGCAGCACCGACACCCCGCCGGGCAGACCGCCCGACACGACGGCCGCGTCGTCCTCGACCTTCGCGCCGTCGAGGGACACCCCGCCCTGTGCGATCGCGCGGCGGCCCTCCGAGAGGCTCGAGACCAGCCCGGTGTCGACGAGCGCCTGCACCACGTTCGTCCCCGCCGCGACGGAGGCGTTCGGGAGCTCCTCGAGGGCGTGCCGCAGCGTCGTCGCGTCGAGCGCCGCGAGGTCGCCCTGCCCGAAGAGCGCTTCCGAGGCCGCGACGACGGCGGCCGTGGCATCCGTCCCGTGCACGAAGGTCGTCACCTCGAGGGCGAGGCGCTTCTGCGCGGCGCGACGGAACGGCTCGTCGGCGACGAGACGCTCGTACTCCTCGATCTGCGCCCGCGTGAGGAACGTGAAGATCTTCAGGCGCTGGATCACGTCGGCGTCGTCGGTGTTGAGCCAGAACTGGTACATCCGGTACGGGCTGCACATCGCGGCGTCGAGCCAGATCGCATTGCCCTCGCTCTTGCCGAACTTCGTGCCGTCGCTGTTGGTGATGAGCGGGGTGCCGATCGCGTGGACGTGCACGCCCTCCACCCGGTGGATGAGGTCCGTGCCGCTGGTGAGGTTGCCCCACTGGTCGCTGCCGCCGGTCTGCAGGACGCAGCCGTACTGGCGGTACAGCTCGAGGTAGTCCATGCCCTGGAGGATCTGGTAGCTGAACTCTGTGTAGCTGATGCCCGCATCGGAGCTGAGGCGCGCCGCGACGGCGTCCTTCTTCAGCATCGTGCCCACGCGGTAGTGCTTGCCGATCTCGCGCAGGAAGTCGATCGCGCTCATCGGCGCGGTCCAATCGAGGTTGTTGACGATGCGCGCGGCGTTGTCGCCCTCGAAGCTCAGGAAGCGCTCGACCTGCTCCCGCAGGTAGCCGACCCACTCGCCGACGGTCTCCTTGGTGTTGAGCGTGCGCTCGGCGGAAGGGCGCGGGTCGCCGATGAGCCCGGTGGACCCGCCCACGAGGCCGAGCGGCCGGTGGCCGGCGAGCTGGAGGCGGCGCATCGTGAGCAGCTGCACGAGGTTGCCGAGGTGCAGGCTCGGCGCGGTCGGGTCGAAGCCGCAGTAGTACGTGATCGGGTCCCCGCCGAGAAGGGCGCGCAGCGCCTCCTGATCGGTGGACACATGCACGAGCCCACGCCACACGATCTCGTCCCAGACGTTCTCGAACGCCGGGTCGTTGGCGGGCGCGGTCGCGCTCACGACGGTTTCAGACACGCGTTTCAGGCTATCAGCGACCGATGCCTGGCCCCGTGCGTCGCCGAGGGCCGATGCCTCGGCCCGGCTCGAGAAGCTGGACTGGTACCGGGGTCGAGACGACCCCGCGGCGATCGCCTCATCGTCGTCGCTATAGTTGCAAAGCTTAAGTACTGTCTGCTTTAGCCTACTGACTATGTTTGATTCAGCCTGGGGGCTAAACTAAAGGGGACTTGATCTCCAGGACTGAAGGAAAACCCGATGTACGTCCTCACCGCCGATCAGCGCGCGAGCCGCGCGAACGCCGACGCTGTTCCGTCCGCTCTCGCCGTCGTCGCGCGCCACGGCGCCGGTGGGCTTGCGCTGCCTCCCGAGCGCACCGCCGGTGACGAGCTCCAGGTCGCGGTCGCCGACGCGTCGGTGGCGCTGTCGATCGTGCTCGAACTGACGAGGACAGGCGAATGGAGCGTCGGGCTCGGGGTGGGCACCGTCGAATCGCCGCTTCCGCAGAGCGTCCGCGCCGCACGCGGGCAGGCCTTCATCAACGCGAGGGACGCTGTCGATCGCGCCAAGAAGTCATCCACCCGGATGGCCGTCACCGCACCCGTGGGCGGAGCGGACGCCGAGGCGCTCGTCGCCCTTCTCATCGAGCTGCGCGACCGGCGCACACCGGAGGGCTGGGAGGTCTACGACCTGCTCGCCGACGGGCTCACCCAGCGCGACGCCGCCGCACGCCTGGGCGTCTCGGAGGGCGCGATCAGCCTGCGCGCCAAGGCAGCGGCCCTGCGTGTCGAGGAGGCCGCCGTGCCCGCACTGGAGCGCGCGCTCGCACGCCTGGATGAGGAGACGCGCGCCGTCTCGCCGCCCGAACGCAGCTGAGCACGACGACGCCGACCGGCCTCACGGCACACGGGATGCCGCACCCGGGCGCCGTCCGAGCCCCATGCCAGACTGACGCCATGGTCCTCCCCGACGTCGTGCTGACCGCCGCGCTCTCGATCTTCCTGTTCGTCGTGCTGTGCGCAGCACTCGTGCTGGTGGTCGTCAGTCTTCGCAAGCCGACGGACGTCCCGCTCATCGTCGCAGGCGTCCTCGTCGTGCTGTGCCTGCTCGCGGTGACGGTGTCGCCCGTCAACGTGCCGCTGCTCCTCGGCTTGGGCATCGCACTGCTCGGAACCACCCTGGCGGTCCTGGGCGGCAACCCCATCACGCGGCGCATCCTCGACGTCGCCAGCCACGGCCGCGTGGAAGAAGGCGACAACGGCGGCATCCTCCTGCGTGCCCCGTCCCTGCCGGGAGCGGTCGCCGGCGAGGGCGCCGTCCGCGAGGTGATGCGAGGGGGAACCACCATCGGGTACCTCGAACGCGTCGCAGTGGTGCTCGGCATCATCGCGGGGTTCCCCGAGGCGATCGCCGTCGTGGTGGCCCTCAAGGGCATCGGCCGGTTCACCGAGCTCGCCAGCGCCGAGGCCCGCGAACGGTTCATCATCGGCACCCTCGCGAGCCTGGTGTGGGCGTGCGTCGTCGGCGCACTCGTGCGGCTCGCGATCTGGTGATCGCGGCGGGTGTCTCGAGCGCTACAGTCCTAGCGCGTGCGCTGCCGCCTGCACCCGCTGGATCAGCTCGGCGCGCTGCTCCTCGACGCGCACCGGAGCGGTCCCGCCGACGCCCGTGCGGCTCGCCACCGAGCCCTCGATGCTGAGCACGTCGCGCACGTCGGGGGCGAGGTGAGGAGAGACCGCGGCCAGCTGCTCGTCCGACACCTCGTGCAGCTCGAGCCCGTTCTCTTCGCAGACCCGCACGAGGTGGCCCGAGATCTCGTGCGCGTCACGGAACGGGACCCCGCGCTTGACGAGCCACTCGGCGACGTCGGTCGCCAGCGAGAAGCCCTGCGGGGCGAGCGACGCCATGCGGTCGGTGTGGAAGCGCATCGTCGCGACCATGCCGGCGAACGCCGGAAGCACGGTCTCGAGGGTGCGCACCGAGTCGAACACCGGCTCCTTGTCTTCCTGCAGGTCGCGGTTGTACGCCAGCGGCAGCGCCTTCAGCGTCGCCAACAGGCCGGTGAGGTTGCCGATCAGACGACCGGCCTTGCCGCGCGCGAGCTCGGCGATGTCGGGGTTCTTCTTCTGCGGCATGATGCTCGACCCGGTCGAGTACCCGTCGTCGAGGGTCACGAAGCCGAACTCGCGGGTGTTCCAGAGGATGATCTCCTCGGCGAAGCGCGACACGTCGATGCCGACCATCGCCGCGATGAACGCGAACTCCGCCACGACGTCGCGCGCCGCCGTCCCGTCGAGCGAGTTCTCGGAGGGCCGGGCGAGGCCGAGCTCGCGCGCGACCAGCTGCGGATCCAGACCCAGCGTCGATCCGGCCAGCGCCCCGCCGCCGTAGGGCGAGACCGAGGCGCGGACCGACCAGTCGCGCAATCGCTCGAGATCGCGCACGAGCGGCCAGGCGTGGGCCTGCAGGTGGTGCGCGAGCAGCACGGGCTGCGCGTGCTGAAGGTGCGTGCGCCCGGGCATGATCGCCTCGGCGTTGGCTTCGGCCTGGGCGACGAGGGCGTCCACCAGCCGCAGGATCTCCCGCGCGATCGTGCGCGAGTGGTCGAGCAGGTACATGCGCACGAGGGTCGCGATCTGGTCGTTGCGGCTGCGTCCGGCGCGCAGCTTGCCGCCGAGCTCGGCGCCCACGACGCCGATCAGCGCCTGTTCGAGTGCACCGTGCACGTCTTCATCGGATGCCGACGGCCGAAGCGTCCCCTCCGTGATGCCCTGCGCCAGCGTGTCGAGGCCGTCGTGCATGGCCTGCTCCTCGTCGGCGGTGAGGTAGCCCGCTGCGGCGAGCGCCTTCGCGTGCGCGTGGGAGCCGGCGATGTCATAGAGCGCGAGATCCCAGTCGAAGTGCGTGGACCGGCTGAGCTCGGCCAGTTCGGGGGACGGCCCCGTCGCGAAGCGTGCTCCCCACAGTGCGCCTTCGTTGGTGCCGTCGGCCTTCGATTCACTCACCGTCCCAGCCTACCGACGGCGGCCGGGCGCTCGAGCCCGCCGCGGCCCGGAGTCAGCGGGAGCGGCGGCCCGGCACGACGAAGCGCGAGCCGCGGTCGAGCAGCGTCTCGAGCGGGCCGCGCCCGACCAGCAGCGCCCACGCCGTGCAGAAGAGCACCGTGCCGAGCGTCAGCGGCCAGAACGGCTCCAGCGCGCGGAACCCGGCGAGATCGCTCACGCGATCCAGCGTCAGCGCGGCGACGACCGCCCACACCGCGAGCTGCAGCGTGTAGGCGGTGAGCGGCATCGCCCCGACCGCGCGCAGCGGCAGGACGACCCACACCAGCACCGTCCGGCATGCGAGGAGGCAGACTCCGAGCGTGAACAGCGCGAAGCCGCCCGACCCGATCACCTCGAGCAGACCGGTGGAGTGCGGCCGCGCCGTCCACAGCGCGCCGAGGTACGACGTCGCCTCCTCCGCCGACGACGACCCGGTCGTGGCATCCAGCCCGTAGCCGAGCGCCGCGAGCACCATGCCCACGGCCACCAGCAGACCCTGCACCCGCAGTCGCGTGACACCGGCGCGCGCCACGCCGAGCCCCGCGACGACGAAGACGATCCACGTCGTGAACGGATAGTGCCAGCCCAGGGCGACGGACGCCTCGGCGCCGAGGGCGGTGTCCCACACCGGCAGCGCATCGAGGATCACCTGCACGAGCGGCATCGTCACCGCGAGCACCGCGGCCAGCGCGAGCAGCGGGCGCGCCCCGAGGCCGGTGAGCGGGAGCGCGAGGAGGAAGAGCACCGCGTAGGCGGGCAGGATGACGAAGACCGGGACGGTCGTCGCGAGCAGCAGCGCGCCGATCACCCAGAGCAGGCACGCGCGCACGGCGATGCGGTATCTCGCCGTGGTCATGGCGGCGGCGGGAAGCGGCATCCGTCCCCCGGTCATCAGGCCGATCGACACGCCCGCGAGCGTCGCGAACAGGATGGAGGATCGGCCTTCCACCACGGCCACCCACGTGCCGGAGTCCGAGAGGTCGAACTCCTCCGTGATCGACAGGAGATGGGCGGCGAGCATCCCGAGCACGGCGAGTCCCCGGGCGAGGTCCACCCCGGTGATGCGGGGTGCGCGATTGAGGCGCGCCCACCGCGAGGCGACCCAGCTGGGGGCGCTCACCGATCGGGGTCCCATCGCGCCGGCGGGCTCAGTCCTGCCGCAGGAGCCAGACCAGCAGGGCCTTCTGCGCGTGCAGCCGATTCTCGGCTTCGTCCCACACGACGCTCTGGGGGCCGTCGATCACCTCGGCGTCGACCTCGTAGCCGCGGTCGGCGGGCAGGCAGTGGATGAAGATCGCATCGTCCTGCGCCAGCGACATCAGATCCTGCGTCACCTTGTACGCGCCGAGGTCGCGCAGGCGCGCGAGCTTCTCCTCCTCCTTGCCCATCGACACCCACGTGTCGGTGACCACGACGTCGGCGCCCGCGGCCGCCTCGTTCGGATCGGTGTAGAGGGTGACCGAGCCGCCGGTCTCGGCGGCACGGCGGTCGGCATCGGCGATGACGTCGTCGCGCGGCGCGTACGCCTCGGGTGAGGCGACCCTGACGTGCATGCCCGCCGTGACGCCGGCGAGCACGTACGAGTGCGCCATGTTCGACATGCCGTCGCCGAAGAACGCGAGCGTGAGCCCCTCGAGGTCGCCCTTGTGCTCCTTGATCGTCAGCAGGTCGGCGAGCAGCTGGCAGGGGTGGAAGTCGTCGCTGAGGGCGTTGACCACCGGCACACGCGTGCCGCGGGCCATCTCCTCGAGCCCCGCCTGCGCGTAGGTGCGCCAGACGATCGCGGCGACCTGGCGCTCCAGCACCCGCGCCGTGTCGGAGGGGGTCTCCTTGCCGCCGAGCTGGCTGTTGGCCGTCGAGATGATCAGCGGCGAGCCGCCGAGGTCGGCGATGCCGACGGCGAACGACACGCGGGTGCGCGTGGAGGACTTGTCGAAGATGACCGCGACCGTCTGCGGACCCTCGAGCGGCTTGAGCTTCCAGCGGTCCTTCTTCAGCGCGACCGCGAGCTCGAGGATCTCGTTCTGCTCGGACTGCGTCAGATCGTCGTCGCGCAGCAGGTGGCGGGTCATGTGGGCACCTCCGTGCTCGTGGCGTGCGTCGAGCCTTCGAGCACCAGGGCGTCCTCGACCGTGCGCAGCGACGCCGTGAAGAGCTCGACGAACTCGTCGATCTCGACGTCGCCGATCGTGAGGGCGGGCACGAGGCGGATCGTCTCGTCGTTGGGGGCGTTGATGACGAGACCGTGCTCCTGCGCGGCCGCGACGAGCGCCTTGGCGACGGGATGCCGCAGGCCCACCCCGATGAGGAGGCCGAGGCCGCGGCATCCGTCGATCAGCTCCGAGTCGATGCCCTCGATCGCCTCGCGCAGCTGCGCGCCGCGCTCGGCGGCGTTGCGCACGAGCTCCGCCCGCTCGATCTCGCCGAGGACCGCGCCGGCGACGGCCGTCCCGAGGGCGTTGCCGCCGAACGTCGAGCCGTGCGTTCCGGGGTAGAAGAGCTCGCTCGCCTCACCGAACGTGATGAGCGCGCCGATCGGGAAGCCGCCGCCGATGCCCTTGGCGACCGTGATCGCGTCGGGGATGACGTCCTCGTGCTGGAAGGCGAACCACTCCCCCGTCCGTCCCGCGCCGGTCTGGATCTCGTCCACGATCAGCAGGGCCCCGTGGCGCGCGGTGATCTCCCGCGCGGCCGCGAGGTATCCCTCGGGCAGCGGCAGCACGCCCGCCTCGCCCTTGACGGGCTCGACGAAGAGCGCGGCGACCCGGTCGTCGATCGCGGCCTCGAGCGCCTCCGCGGTCGAGTCGATGAACTCGACGCCGGGCGTCATCGGGAGGAACGGCTCCTGCATGTACGGCTTGCCGGTGAGGGCGAGGGTGCCCATGGTGCGGCCGTGGAAGGCGTCGTTCAGCGCGAGGATGCGGGGCCGCTCGGTGCCGCCGTGCAGGCGGGCGAGCTTGAAGGCCGCCTCGTTCGCCTCGGCGCCGGAGTTGCCGAAGTAGACGCGGCCGGCGTCGCCGGTGCCGGCGAGGCGCTTGAGCGTCGCGGCGAGCGCGAGCTGCGGCGGCGTCGCGAAGTAGTTGGACACGTGCGCGAGCGTGGCCGCCTGCGTCGCGATGGCATCCACGAACACCGGGTGGGCGTGGCCCAGCGAGTCCACCGCGATCCCCGCCAGGAAATCCAGGTAGCGCTTGCCGTCGGCGTCCCACAGATAGGAGCCCTCACCGCGCACGAACATCTGCATGCGGGCCCCGAAGCTCTTCACGAGGTCGCGCCCCGCGTCATCCTGCCACGTCATCCGAGCACCACCTCTGTTCCGATTCCCTTGCTGGTGAAGATCTCCACGAGCACCGAGTGCGGCACCCGCCCGTCGATGATCGCGGCGGTCTCGACGCCGCCCTCGACGGCCTCCAGGCACGCCGTCATCTTCGGGATCATGCCCGACTCGAGCTTCGGCAGCATCGCACGCAGCTCCGTCGAGTTCAGGTGCGACACGAGCGAGTCGCGGTTCGGCCAGTCGGCGTAGAGCCCGGCGACGTCGGTGAGCACCACGAGCTTCGCCGCCCCCAGCGCGACGGCGAGAGCGGATGCCGCGGCATCCGCGTTGACGTTCAGCGAGTGTCCCGGGTGGTCGAGGTCGGGGGCGATGCTCGACACGACCGGGATGCGGCCGGCGTCGATCTGGTCGAGCACCGGCTGCGGGTCGACCTGCACGACGTCGCCGACGCGGCCGAGGTCGTGCTCGACGCCCTCGATCACCACGCCACGGCGGCGACCGCCGAACAGGCCGGCGTCCTCACCGCTGAGGCCGGTCGCGACCGGCCCGTGGGCGTTGATCTTCGACACGAGCTGCGGGTTGATCTGCCCGGTCAGCACCATGCGCACCACCGAGATCGCCTCGGTCGAGGTGACGCGGTAGCCGCCCTTGAACTCGCTCGGAATGGCGAGGCGGTCGAGCATCGACGAGATCTGCGGGCCGCCGCCGTGGACGACGACGGGCTTGACGCCGACGTACCGGAGATAGGCGATGTCGGCGGCGAAGGCATCCTGCAGCTCCTCGCTCACCATCGCGTTGCCGCCGTACTTGACCACGACGATCTGGTCGCGGAAGCGCTTGAGCCACGGCAGGGACTCGATGAGGGTGACCGCCCGGGCGCTGGCCTCGGACGGATCGGTGTCTTGCAGATCGGTCATGAGGAGTATGCGCTGTTCTCGTGGACGTAGTCGTGGGTGAGGTCGTTGGTGAGAATCGTCGCCGATGCCGCGCCGACCTTGAGGTCGATGACGAGGTCGGTGGCACGCGGGGTGAGATCGACGGCCTCGCGCGGCGCGTCGGGCCCGCCCTGCGAGCACACGCGCACGCCGTTCATCCAGACGTCGACGTCGTACGGGTCGAAGGCGGCCGTCGTGGTGCCGATGGCGGCGAGCACGCGGCCCCAGTTCGGGTCGTTGCCGAAGATCGCGGCCTTGAAGAGGTTGTTGCGGGCGACCGAGCGCCCGACCTCGACGGCGTCCGTTTCGGACGCGGCGTTGATCACGTCGATCGTGATGTCGTGGCTGGCGCCCTCCGCGTCGCCCTGCAGCTGCCGCGCCAGGTCCTGGCACACGCCGGCGAGGGCGGCCGCGAACGCCTCCCCGTCGGGTGTGACGCCCGAGGCGCCGCTGACCATGAGCGTCACCTGGTCGTTGGTCGACATGCAGCCGTCGGAATCGAGCCGGTCGAAGGTGCGGCTCGTCGCCGCGCGCAGCGCCTCGTCGGCCTGCGCCGCGTCGAGCACCGCGTCGGTCGTGATCACCACGAGCATCGTGGCAAGGCCCGGCGCCAGCATCCCGGCGCCCTTGGCCATGCCTCCGATCGTCCAGCCGTCGCCCGTCGCGACGGCCCGCTTGGGCTTGGAGTCGGTGGTCATGATGGCCAGGGATGCCGCTTCCCCGCCGTCGGCGGACAGCTCGGCGATGCCCTGCGCGGTGCCGGCGAGGACCTTCGCGCGGAACGCCTCGTCACCGGTGCCGATGAGCCCCGTCGAGCACACGAGGACGTCGCCGGCGCTCACGCCGAGCAGTGCCGCGGCCTTCTCGGCCGTCTGGTGGGTGGTCTGGAAGCCGAACGGGCCGGTGAAGCAGTTCGCACCGCCGGAGTTGAGGACGATCGCCTCGACGACCCCGTCGCGGATGACCTCCTCCGACCACAGGATCGGGTTCGCCTTGGCGCGGTTGCTCGTGAAGACCGCCGCCCCCACTTTGAGCGGGCCGCGGTTGACCACGACGGCCACGTCCGGCCGGCCGGTCGACTTGAGGCCGACGGCGACGCCCGCCGCCTCGAATCCCCGGGGGGCGGTGACGCTCACGGGGCGACTCCGTTCACGGTCAGCGCGGTGCCCTCGGAGAGGCCCAGTGCGATGTTCATGGACTGCACGGCGGCTCCGGCCGTGCCCTTGACGAGGTTGTCGACCGCCGTGACGACGACGACGCGGTTCGCGGCCCGGTCGATGGCCAGGCCGATGAGCGCCGTGTTCGCGCCCAGCACGTCGGCCGTGCGGGGGAACTCCCCCGCCGGCAGCAGCTGCACGAAGGTCTCGTCGCCGTACGCCGCCTCCCAGGCGGCGCGGATCTCGTCGTCGGTCGCCCCCGCGGCGATCGGGGCGGTCGACGTCGCGAGGATGCCCCGCGCCATCGGCACCAGCACCGGCGTGAACGAGATGCGGATGCCCTGGTCCGCGGCATCCGCCGCCGTCGCCGTGTGCGCCGACGTGCGCGCGGCGGCGAGCGCCTGGCGGATCTCGGGGATGTGGCGGTGGGTGCCGCCCACGGCGTACGGGTTGGCGGTGCCGAGGATCTCGCCCGCGAGGAGATTGGTCTTGAGGCTCTTGCCCGCGCCCGACGGCCCGACCGCGAGCACCGTCACGATGTCGGACGGATCGATCACACCGGCGGCCACGCCCGGGGCGAGCGACAGTGACACGGTCGAGGCGTTGCACCCGGGCGCGGCGATGCGGGTCGCCCCCACCAGACGCTCGCGCTGCTTGGTGCCGGCGACGGGCAGCTCCGGCACGCCGTACACCCACGGCTCGTGGAAGTCGCCGCCGTAGAAGGCGTCCCAGTCCGCGACCGCCTCCAGACGGTGGTCGGCACCGGCGTCGATGACCAGCGCGGTGTCGCCGAGGGCGTCGGTGTACTGACCCGACTGGCCGTGAGGCAGTGCGAGGAAGACGATGTCGTGCCCGGCGAGGGTCTCGGGCGTCGTGTCCTGAAGGGTCAGGTGCGCGAGGGAGCGGAGGTGCGGCTGATGCTGGATGAGCGGCTGTCCCGCGTTGGAGTGCGCGGTCACGGTGCGGATCTCGACGTCGGGATGCGCGGCGAGGATCCGCAGGATCTCGCCGCCCGCATAGCCGGATGCGCCGGAGACGGCGACCGAATATGTCATGGATTCCACCTTAGAGTCTGGGTGCGGGGCCGGGAGACGGCGACGCCCGCTCGCGACGGTCCATGACGGGACGGCGTGCGGGGTCGCCTAGAGTCGGCGCTCGCCCAGACGGCGTCGGCGCGCAGGGACGACGCTCGTAAGCGGCGTCGAGAGTCCCTGGGCGGCCGAAGGCATGGGGCGACGATAGCCGCTGCCGCGAGCTCGTGCCAAATCGGCGATCCGCGGCATCCGCCGATCAGGTCTGCAGATCGTGCAGCAGCGCGATCTCGTCGTCGCGCGAGAGGCCGGCCCGCCGCTCGCGCTCGAGACCGCGTTCCCGCTCGTCCGCGAGGGCGCGCTCCAGCGTCTCGCGCAGCGGGCGCAGGCGTCCGCCCAGCAGCCGGTAGGCGCTGTTGGAGCGGGTCCAGAAGCCCGCCATCCCCGCCGGCAGCCACAGCGGCAGCGACCGCGGCCCCATCCAGTACGCCACGCCGTGCTCCTCGAGCCATGGATCGCCCGCGGGGACGAGGGTCCCGGTGTGCCCGGCGACCTCGCGCGCCTCCGACAGCAGCCGGTCGAGGTCGACGGGGTCGCCGACGGCGTTGGCGACGCCCGTCCATCGCTCCCGCCCGATCGCCTGCACGAAGCCGGCGAGGTCGTCGACGTCGATCACCTGCGCGCCCCGGCCCTCGGTGTCGGGAACCAGGACCTCGCCGTCGCCGGCGAGCGCCAGCCGGCCCACCCAGTACCCGAAGCGATCGGTCGGATCGCCGGGCCCCACGATCAGCCCGGGCCGGACCACCGCCGCGCGGAAGCCGAGCGCGGCGCGGACGGATGCCTCGGCCTCGGCCTTCGCGCGCCCGTAGTCCGGCTCCTCCCCCGCACCGGCGGGTGTCAGCAGCTCAGCGCTCTCGTCCTGGCCGGGGTCGTCGCTCGAGGCGTAGACGGACACGGTCGAGATGTACGTCCAGTGCCCGGCGTGCGCGCCGAGCGCCTCCAGCGCCGCCGAGACGTGCACGGGGTTCGACGAGACGTCGACGATCTCGTCCCACTCCCGGCGCGCGAGCTCGGCGTACGCGCCGGCCTCACCCCGGTCACCGACGGCGAGCGTCGTGCCGTAGGGAGCAGGTCGTCCGCCGCGGGCCAGGCACGTCACCGACGCCCCGGCATCGGCCCATCGCTCGGCGATGCGCCCGCTCAGCCAACCCGTCCCACCCAGCACCAGCACGTCGGTCATGGGTACACCCAACCAGACGCGCTCACGAGGTGGCCAGGGCCCGTCGCTCACCGGCGGGGAGTACCGCATACTCCACGGCGAACACGTCGCGCGCGCGACGCCAGGAGAGAAGCTCCAGCTCACGGGATGCCGGCAGGTCGGCGAACAGGGGGATCCCGCCACCCACCAGCACCGGCACGATGTGCAGGAGCAGCGCGTCCACGAGGCCTGCGCGGAGGAACTGCTGCGCCGTGTGCGGGCTTCCCATGATCACCACCTCGGCGTCGCCGGCGACGGCGGTCGCCTGCTCGAGGATGCTCGACGGCTCTCCCGAGACGTAGGTGAAGAGCGTGCCGTTCCTGGCTTCGGGTGCTCGAGCTTCGTGAGTCACCACGAAGACCGGGCTCGAGAAGACGTCATCGTCGCCCCATGGTTCCTGGCCGGCGTCCCAGGTGCGTCGGCCGAAGATGATGGCGCCCGCCCGGCGGAATCGTTCGACCAGCTCCCGCGCGATGTCATCCCCGCCCTGGGGTCCGGCGTCGTCGAGCCAGCGATGCAACCGTGAGAGGTCGTCGCGTGGTGCGGCCGCGTACCCGTCGACGGAGACCGTGACGTAGAGGACAGTCGAACACATCAGCCGCTCCTTCCGGACGTCGCCGGATTCCCCGGCGTTCTGAGCGTAGGACGCGAGTGGCCCACTGGTATGGTCCAGTCGCATGGCACAGGATTGGACCACTTCGGACCTCGCGCTGGTCCTGGCTCTCCCGGCCGGCCCCCGGCCCGGCGAGCGGCTGCAGGCGGCACTGCGCGACGCGATCCGGCAAGACGTGCTCGGCGACGGTGATGCGCTGCCCGCCACGCGTGAGCTGGCGGCAGAGCTGGGCGTCGCCCGGGGCACCGTCGTGCACGTCTACGAACAGCTCGGCGCCGAGGGCTATCTCGTCGCGCGTGCGGGCGGTCGCACCCGTGTCTCCTCGCGTGCCGTACCACCGCGCGGCAGGGCGCAGCCGCGGCCCGCGGCGGCTCCGCGCGGTGCGGATCTGCGGCCAGGGGTCCCCGATCTCCGCCGGTTCCCGGCCCGCGACTGGGCGTGGGCGTACGCGCGCGCGGTGCGCAGCGCGGGGTCGCACGACCTCGACTACGGCGACGGCCGCGGCCACCCGACGGCGCGCGAGGCGGTGGCCGGCCACCTGCGACGCGTCCGCGCGGCGGCGACCGACGCCGACCACGTCGTCCTCTGCCAGGGGTTCGCGCAGGGTCTCGCCCTCCTGCTGCCGGTGCTCGCCGCGCGCGGGGTCCGGGTGCTGGCGGTGGAGGATCCGGGCGATCGGGCCGTCGACGACGCGGTCCGCGCCGCCGGGATCGAGCTCGCGCCGCTCCCGTTGGACGCGCACGGCCTCCGCACCGAACTGCTCCACGAGTCGGGCGCTCACGCGGTGCTCGTCACACCGGCGCACCAGTCCCCCACCGGCGTCGTGCTGTCGGCGTCGCGGCGCCTGGAGCTCGTGGAGTGGGCCACGCGCAGCGCCGCCTGGATCATCGAGGACGACTACGACTCGGAATTCCGCTACGACCGACAGCCTCTCGGCGCTCTCCAAGGCCTCGCGCCCGACCGCATCGTCCTCGTCGGGTCGGCGAGCAAGGCCCATGCGCCCGGCGTGAGGATCGCGTGGATGGCGGTGCCCGGCGAGCTGGTCGACGATCTCGCCGCGCGAAGGATCGCGGCAGACCGCGGCGGCCCAGTGATCGACCAGCTCGCGTTCGCGGCACTGCTGGAGTCGGGCCGCCATGACAAGCACGTGCGAACCATGCGTGGCGTGTACGCTGCGCGCCGCGCCATCGTCCTCCAGACGCTCGCCCGGGTCTCTCCCGGGCTGACGATGACGGGTCTGGTGGCCGGATTCCACGGTGTGCTGCGGCTTCCGCCTGGCGTCCCGGAAGACGAGGTCGTCGCCGCTGCCGCGGACGCCTCCCTCCGCGTCACCGGCCTCGCGGCATTCACCCGTCACCGACGCGACCTCCCGCCGGCCCTCGTCCTGGGTTTCGGCGACATCGACGACGAGGCCGTCGTCGAGGCGATTCAGCGCCTCGCGTCCGTGATCGCCGCGGCGGGCGGAGGTGTCCTCAGCCGGGAACGGTGAGAGCCATCAGCGACGGCCGCCGTGGCTATTCCCGCAGGGACGCGCCGAACCGCTCGGTCGCCAGCGCGACGCCGGCGAGCTTCGCCTCCGTCGCCTCGGCGGCCGTCAGCGTTCGATCGGGGGCACGGAAGCGCAGCGAGAACGTGAGGCTCTTCTCACCCTCGGGCACGCCCTGGCCCCGGTAGTCGTCGATGAGGCGCAGCGACTCCAGCAGCTCCCCCGCGCCCTCGGTGAGCGCCGAGCGTACGTCGGCGGCCGGCACGTCGGCGCCGACGAGGAGCGAGACATCCTGCGTCGCCGCGGGGAAGCCCGACAGCGACGCCGCGACGACCTTCTCCCCCGCCAGCGACAGCACGAGGTCGAGGTCGAGCTCGGCGACGATCACACGACCGGAGAGATCGGATGCCTCCGCCACCGCCGGCAGCAGCTCGCCGACGTAGCCCACCTCGGTGCCGGCGACCGAAAGGACGCCGGTGCGCCCGGGGTGCAGCGCTGCGCGCTCCGCCTGCGCGACGTCGATGGCGACGCCCGCCGCGGCGGCGATCGTGCGGACGGCGTCCAGCGCGTCCGCGAGCTCGGCCGCGACCGCGGCGATCCCGGGCTGCTTGGGCACGACGCTGCCCGTCAGCAGCACGGCGACGTGGCGGTGCTGCGGCGGGATCGACGCGTCGAGCTCGGCCAGGGTCGCGGCATCCGGTCGCACCGCGAGCGGGGGGACGTGCGTCGTGCCGTACTGCACCCCCGGCTGCGGGAGGAAGACGGCGCCCGTCTCGAAGAGCGCGAGGTCGGTGAGACCGCGCGAGACGTTGCGGTGCGCGACCTGCAGCAGGCCCGGGATCAGCGAACGCCGCAGGAACGGCGCCTGGCCGTCGAGCGGGTTGGCGAGCTTGACGCTCGGGAGGTGCGCCCCCGACGGCGAGCCGTGGAGGTCGTTCTGCTCCTCGGTGGTGAAGCCGAACGACGGCGTCTCGGTGAAGCCGGCGGCGGCCAGCGTGTTGGCGACGCGGCGACGGCCCTGCTGGGCGCTGGTGAGACCGCGGCCCGAGGGCGGCAGCGGCAGCACCGAGGGGATGCGGTCGTACCCCTCGATGCGGGCGACCTCCTCCGCGAGCGTCCACTTGTCGCTGAGATCGGGGCGCCACGACGGCGGGATGACCTGCCACCCGGCGGCGTCGTCCTCGTTGGGCACGACCTCGCAGCCGATGAGCCGCAGCGCGGCCTCGATCTGGCCGTCGGTGTAGTCGACGCCGATGAGGTGCTGGACGAACAGCGGCGGAAGCTCGATGGCGGGCACGGACACCTCGGCGAACAGGGCTCCGCCGTGCTCCTCGTCGCTCGTGCCGCCGGCGTACTCCACCATCAGCTCGGCCACGCGGCGGGCGGCGACGAACGGCACGAGCGGGTCGACGCCGCGCTCGAAGCGGCGCGAGGCCTCGCTGGGCAGCTTGTGGCGGCGCGCCGTGCGCGCGATCGACACGGTGTCGAAGATCGCGGCCTCGATGAGCACGTTGCGCGTCGTGTCGCTCATCTCCGTCGCCCCGCCGCCCATGACGCCGGCGAGGCCGATCGGCCCGGACTCGTCGGTGATGAGGAGGTCCTCGGGATCGAGCGTGCGCACCTTGCCGTCGAGCGTCTCGAGCTTCTCCCCCGGCTGCGCCCGGCGCACGGTGATGCCGCCCTGCAGCTTGTCGAGGTCGTAGCCGTGGATCGGCTGCCCGAGCTCGAGCATGACGTAGTTGGTGATGTCGATGAGGATGCCGAGCGAGCGGATCCCCGCCAGCGACAGGCGTGCGATCATCCACGCGGGCGTCGGCTTGGTGGGATCGACGTCGCGGACCACGCGGGCGACGAACTCGGAGGCCCCGGCGCGTCCACGGATCGGTGCGGTGTCGTCGACGGCGATCGGGAAGCCGGACCCGGGGGCCAGCTCGTCCCACGGGCGCTCGGCCGGGTCGCGGAACGCCGCGCCGGTCGAGTGCGAGTACTCGCGCGCCACGCCGCGAATCGACAGCGCGTAGCCGCGGTCGGGCGTCACGTTGATGTCGACGGCGACGTCGTCCAGTCCGAGCAGCGAGATCGCGTCGGTGCCGACCGGCGCGTCGATCCCGAGCTCGACCAGACGGAGGATGCCGCTGTGCTCCTCACCGAGGCCGAGCTCACGCGCGGAGGCGATCATGCCGTCCGAGACATGGCCGTACGTCTTGCGCGCGGCGATCGGGAACGGACCTGGCAGCACGGCTCCGGGGAGCGTCACCACGACCTTGTCGCCGGCGAAGAAGTTGCGGGCACCGCACACGACGCCGTGGACGGCGTCGCCGCCGTCGGCCGCGGTCTCGCCGTCGGGCGCGACCCGGACCTGGCACCAGCGGATGGTCTTGCCGTTGGACTGCGGCTCCTCGACGAAGTCGAGCACCTCGCCGACGACGATCGGCCCCTGCAGCTCGAAGCGGTGGATGTCCTCCTCTTCGAACCCGACGCGCACGAGCGCCGCGAGGACGTCCTCGGGCGAGGCATCCGCCGGGACGTCGACGAACTCACGCAGCCACGAAAGCGGGACGCGCATCAGACCACCATTCCGAACTGCTCGCTGAAGCGGACATCGCCCTCGGCCATGTCGCGCATGTCCTGGACGTCGCTGCGGAACATGAGCGTCCGCTCGATCCCCATGCCGAACGCGAAGCCCGAGTACTCCTCGGGGTCGATCCCCGCCGCGCGCAGCACGTTCGGGTTGATCATCCCGCAGCCGCCCCACTCGATCCATCGGGCGCCGCCCTTGAAGGTCGGGTGCCACAGGTCGAGCTCGGCAGACGGCTCAGTGAACGGGAAGTAGTTGGCGCGGAAGCGCGTCTTCGCCTCGGGCCCGAACAGCACGCGGGCGGCATGGTCGAGGGTGCCCTTGAGGTGCGCCATGGTGATGCCCTTGTCGACGACGATGCCCTCGAACTGGGTGAAGACGGGCAGGTGCGTCGCGTCGAACTCGTCGGTGCGGTACACGCGGCCGGGGCACAGCGCATACAGCGGCAGATCGCGCTCGAGCATGGAGCGCACCTGGACGGGGCTGGTGTGCGTGCGCATCACGAGGTGGCGCTCGACGGGGTCGACGAAGAACGTGTCCTGCATCTGGCGCGCGGGGTGGTCGACGTCGAAGTTGAGCGCGTCGAAGTTGAACCACTCGTGCTCGAGCTCGGGCCCCTCCGCGATCTCCCAGCCCATGCCCACGAAGATGTCGGCGATCTCCTCCTGCAGCAGCGAGATCGGATGCCGCGCCCCGACGCGCGCCCGCGACGGCAGCGCCGTGATGTCGACGCGCTCGGCCTCGAGTCGCGCGGCGGTCTCGGCGGCGGCGAGCTCCTGCTCGCGCGCGGCGAGCGCCTGGTTCACCCGGCCGCGGGCCTGACCGACGAGCTTGCCGAACTCGGCCTTCTTGTCGTTCGGCACGTCCCGCAGCCGCGCGTTGAGCTTCGCCAGCGGCGAGCCCTCTGCGGAGTGCGCGGATCGTGCGGCCTTCAGCGCGGCGGTGTCGGCCGCGGCGGAGATGGCGGCGAGAGCCTCATCGACGGCGGCGTTCACCGCCTCAGGCGAAATCTCGGGAACGTCAGACACGAGAGACGAGTCTACCGACGGTGGATCGTCACCCTGCGCGCGTCAGCGCTGCCGGTTCGCAACCGCAGTCCCTGCCGGCGCCTGTCCGCTCGCCCTCAGACGGCAGTGCCGTCGTTCCGGCCCAGCCCCTTGCCTGCGGCCGTCCGCTCCGCCTCATCGGCGCGCGCCTCAGCCTCGAGCACGGCCGCCGGGTTCAGCGGATCGACCGCCTTGCCACGGCGGGTCCCACCGCTCGCGGTGCGGCGGGCGAGCCATCGGGCGAACCACGACAGCGCGAGGTTGATCACGAGGTAGATCGCCAGGGTCACGACGAACAGCGAGAAGAGGTACCGGTTGCCGTAGAAGCTGCCCAGGTTGTTGATGTTGTTCCGGATGATCTCGTTGTAGCCGACGATGTAGCCGAGCGAGGTGTCCTTCAGCAGGACGACCAGCTGGGCGACGATGATCGGCAGCATCTGCCGGAACGCCTGCGGGAACTCCACCAGCATCTTGGACTGGAACTCGCGCATGCCCACGCTCAGCGCGGCCTCGCGCTGCCCCTTGGGCAGGGCGGCGAGGCCCGCGCGGAGGATCTCGCCGATCAGCGTGCCGTTGTAGAGGATCAGCGCGATCACGACGGCCCAGAAGGCGCCGGTCGACGCCACCAGCAGGATGAACAGCATCATCAGCAGGACGGGCATCCCGCGGAAGAACTCGATCACCCACGCCGTCGGGATGCGCACCCACGGGATCAGCGAGCTGCGCAGCAGCGACAGCACGATGCCGAGCGCGATCGCCCCGACCGCCGCGACGGCGGCCGCCTGGAGGGTCGCCACCACGCCGCGGCCGATCGATGCCCACACCTCGGGGTCGAGGAAGATGTCCCAGCGGCTGGGGTCGAACATGCCGGGCAGCGTGATGCCGCCTGAGGTCCGCGGCGCGGCCAGCGTCATGATGACCCACGTCGCGCCGGCGATGATCAGCACCGCCGCGACGATGGACAGGATCAGCGACAGCCTGCGCGCCCGCGGTCCGGGCGCATCGAAGAGGACGCTCGAGCCGCTCATCGCCGCACCACCCACCGCTTCTCGAGCTGCCCGGCGGCGAAGCCGAGCGGGACCGTCACCACGAGGTACAGCACCGCCGCCGTCAGGAGGATCTGGATCACGATGTTCCCGTTGTCGTTGGCCAGCTGTCGCGTCGTCGCGAACAGCTCCACCACGAAGAACCCGCCGGCGACCGACGTGTTCTTGGTGAGGGCGATGAAGACGTTGATGAGGGGCGGGATCGTCATGCGGAACGCCTGCGGCAGCACGACCAGCGACACCGTCTGACCGAACCCGAGGCCGATGCTGCGGGCGGCCTCGGCCTGCCCCACCGGGACGCCGTTGATCCCGGACCGCAGCGCCTCGGCGACGAACGGCGAAGTGTAGTACGTGAGGGCGATGAAGGCGAGGATCAGGTACGGCATGCGCGCGCCCAGCATGGGCAGCACGAACGCCGTGAAGATGAAGACGAGCGTCAGCGGGGTGTTGCGCGCGATCTCGGTCCAGAACGCCGCGAAGACGCGCAGCGCGGCAACCGGCGAGATCCGCATCGCGGCGATGAGCGTGCCGAGCACGAGCGCGAACACGCCCGACACCGCGAGCAGTATCAGCGTCACGCGGAAGCCTTCGAGGAAGGTCGGCATCAGCGACCAGAGCTGCTCCATGCGCCTCTTTTCGGGAACGGGATGGCGGAGGCGGATGCCCCGGGCCGACGCGTGCGGCCGGCCCGAGGCATCCGTCGTCGATCAGTAGCGGTCGGGGGTCGGCGGCTCGACGAACGGCAGGACCGTCCCGGCGGTCGAGTTCCACGCCTCCTCGTAGCGGCCGTCCTCGTACGCCTCTTCCAGCACGTCGTTGATCCACATGCGGAACTCGGTGTCCTCCAGCTCGAGGCCGATGCCGTACGGCTCCTCGGTGAAGGGCTCTCCGACGACCTTGAACTCGCCCTCGTTCTGGGCGGCGAGACCGGCGAGGATCACGTTGTCGGTCGACACCGCGACGACCTGCCCGTTGCGCAGCGGCTCGAGGCAGTTCGAGTAGGTGTCGGTCAGCACCGGCTCGGCGCCGATCTCGGCGAGCTTGGCCGCCGGGGTGGAGCCGGTCACCGAGCACACCGGCTGGCCGACGAGGTCGTCTTCGCTCTCGATGTCCTCGTTGTCGGCGAGCACCAGGATCGACTGACCCGCCATGTAGTACGGACCGGCGAAGGAGACGACCTCCTTGCGCTTGTCGTTGATCGTGTAGGTGGCGATGACGATGTCGACCTCGCCGTTCTGGATGAACGGCTCACGGTTGGCCGACACGGCCTCCTTCCACTCGATGTCCTCCTCGGCGATGCCGAGCTCGGAGGCGATGATCTTCCCGATCTCGACGTCGAAGCCCTCCGGCACGCCCGAGGGTCCCATGAGACCGAACAGCGGCTGGTCGAACTTGGTGCCGATCGTGATCGAGCCCGCCTCGTTGAGCTCGGCCATCGTGGTGCCCTCTTCGAAGGTGACCTCTTCGGGCTCGGGGGCCGCGGTGTCTTCGCCGGCCGGCGTTCCGCCGGAGGCGCACGCCGACAGTGCGAGCGCGCCGGCGGCTGCCAGCGCGATCAGCGGAAGTCGCATTCGCTTCATGTCTTCGTCCTTTGCTGTGCGGGACCGTTCGTGACGATCCTCTGGGTTCCCGACCGCGGCACGCGGCCGAGCGGAATCAGTGCTCGAGGATCTTGGACAGGAAGTCCTTGGCCCTCTCGCTCTGCGGGTTGGTGAAGAACTGGTCGGGCGTTGCCTCCTCGACGATCACGCCGCCGTCCATGAAGAGCACGCGGTCGGCGGCCTTGCGGGCGAAGCCCATCTCGTGGGTGACCACGATCATCGTCATCCCCTCCTGCGCGAGACCCACCATGACATCGAGAACCTCGTTGATCATCTCGGGGTCGAGCGCGCTCGTCGGCTCGTCCATGAGGATCAGCTTGGGATTCATCGCGAGGGAGCGCGCGATGGCCACGCGCTGCTGCTGACCGCCCGAGAGCTGGTTGGGCATCTTCTTGGCCTGGTTGGCCACGCCCACGCGGTCGAGAAGCTGCATGGCCTTCTCGTCGGCGTCCTTCTTCTTCATGCCGCGGACGCGGATCGGACCGAGCGTCACGTTCTCGAGGACCGTCTTGTGCGCGAAGAGGTTGAAGGACTGGAAGACCATGCCCACGTCGGCGCGCAGCTTCGCCAGCCCCTTGCCCTCTTCGGGGAGGGGCACGCCGTCGATGGTGATCCTGCCCGAGTCGATCGTCTCGAGGCGGTTGATCGCGCGGCACAGCGTCGACTTGCCCGACCCCGAAGGACCGATCACGACCACGACCTCACCGCGGTTTACCACCGTGTTGATGTCTTTCAGGACGTGCAGCTCGCCGAAGTGCTTGTCGACGTGGTCGATGACCACGAGCGGCTCGCCGCGACGGACGTTGATGTTCGAAGTGCGCGGCGCCGCTGCCGGTGCGTCAGGTGTCGCCATGCCCTTCACCCTACGGGTGCGCGACGACACTCGGCCAGAGGTACGCCGTGCCTTTACCGTTCCGTAACAGCACCGGAATCCGGCGAGGCGTCAGCGTGCCGCGCGCTGCGCGAAAGCGGTCTCGTAGAGGCACACGCTCGCGGCGGTGGCGAGGTTCAGCGATTCCGCCGCACCGAAGATCGGCAGGCGCAGCGAGAGGTCGGCGAGGGCGAGCGCCTCCTCGTCCAGTCCCCTGGCCTCGTTGCCGAAGAGCCACGCGGTGGGCTCGGCGAGCAGGTCGCGGGAGGCGAGGAAGTCACCGCCGCCGACGTCCGCGGCGATCACGCGCACGCCCGCGGCACGGGCCTTCTCGACGGCGGATGCCAGATCGACCCCGACCGCGACGGGGACGTGGAAGAGGGAGCCGGTCGTGGCGCGCACCACCTTGGGGTTGTACGGGTCGACGGTGCGCCCGGTCAGCACGACCGCGTCCGCGCCGGCGGCGTCGGCCGCGCGGATGATGGTGCCGAGGTTGCCCGGGTCGCGCACCTCCTCGCAGATGGCGACGAGGCGGGGCGAGGCCGCGAAGACCTCCCTGACCGACGTCGGCGACTGCCGTGCGACCGCGACGATCCCCTGCGGCGTCACGGTGTCGGCCATCGCGTCGAGCACCGCCTCGGTGGTGTACACGACCTCGAGCCCGGCCGCTTCGGCAGCGTCGCGCACATCGGCGTGCTTCTCGAAGGCGGTGGGGGTGGCGAAGATCTCGACGAGGGTGTCCGGTCGATACGCCAGCGCCTCCCGCGCGGCCTGCGGTCCTTCGAGCAGGAACAGCCCGGTCTCCTGGCGGGCGCTCCTCTTGGTCAGCTTCGCGACGGCGCGGACGCGCGGCGAGCGGGGGTTCTCGAGCACGGCATCAGTCTAGGGTCGCGGTCTGCGCTCCCCGGTACGCACGGAGCCGTCCGGGCACGCGAAAGGAGCGCCCTCCGTGAGGAGGACGCTCCTTTCGTCAGACGGATGCCGTCGGTCAGGCGCTCTTGGGAGCGTTGACGTTCTCGGGCAGCGCGCCCTTGGCGGTCTGGACGAGCGACGCGAACGTCTTGGGCTCGTTCACCGCGAGCTCGGCGAGCATGCGACGGTCGACCTGCACACCCGCGAGGCCGAGGCCCTGGATGAAGCGGTTGTACGTGATGCCGTTCTGGCGGGCAGCGGCGTTGATGCGCTGGATCCACAGACGGCGGAAGTCGCCCTTGCGCTTGCGACGGTCGCGGTACGCGTAGACGAGCGAGTGGGTGACCTGCTCCTTCGCCTTGCGGTACAGGCGCGACCGCTGGCCCCGGTAACCGGAGGCGCGCTCGAGGATGACGCGACGCTTCTTGTGGGCGTTGACGGCCCGCTTGACTCTAGCCATTTCTTGATGTTCCTAACTTGCGTCGGCGCGCGTCAGCGGCCGAGGAGCTTCTTCGCGACCTTGGCGTCGCCCGGGGCGAGCACCTGCTCCTGCGACAGGCGGCGGGTGCGGCGCGTGGGCTTGCCCTCGAAGTTGTGGCGAAGGTTCGCCTGCTGCTTCATGAGCTTCCCGCTGCCCGTGACCTTGAAGCGCTTCTTGGCGCCCGAGTGGGTCTTCTGCTTCGGCATCTCTTCTTCCTTCGTTTCACTTCCCGCTCAGGCGGGAGTCGGTATCCCGCGGTGCGGGAGTTCGTGGGGCCTATTCGGCGGTGGTCGCCTCGGCCTGGGGGGCCGGCGACTCCGCGTCCGCGGCGTCGGAGTCCGGTGCACCGCCGTTGCGGGCGGACCGGGCGGCCTCCTTGTTGGCAGCACGCTGGGCGTTCTGCTCGGTCTTCACCTCGGACTTGTTCTTGTGCGGCGCGATCACCATCACCATGTTGCGGCCGTCGATCGTGGGGTTCGATTCGACAGTGCCGAACTCCGCGACGTCCTCCGCGAACTTGCGGAGCAGACGCACACCCTGCTCGGGACGCGACTGCTCGCGACCACGGAACAGGATCATCGCCTTGACCTTGTCGCCGGACTGGAGGAAGCCCTCGGCGCGCTTGAGCTTGGTGATGTAGTCGTGAGCCTCGATCTTCAGACGGAACCGGACCTCCTTGAGGACGGTGTTCGCCTGATTGCGACGCGCTTCCTTGGCCTTCTGCGCGGCCTCGTACTTGAACTTGCCGTAGTCCATGATCTTGACCACGGGCGGCTTCGAGTTGGGGGCCACCTCGACGAGATCGAGGTCGGCCTCCTGAGCCAGGCGCAGCGCCACCTCGATGCGGACGACGCCGACCTGCTCTCCGTTCGGGCCGACGAGGCGTACCTCGGGCACCCGGATGCGGTCGTTGGTGCGGGGATCGCTGATGCGGAACTCCTTGGGTAAGAGGGTTGGACCTCCGCGACACACTGCCGTGCCGCGGGCGGAACGAGAGCCACTCCACCCGTCAGGACGCTTCAGCGCCGACTTCTGCACCCTGCCCCGGTGACGGAGCCTTCCGCGCCGTATCCGCCGCGGCTACCCCGGCCGCAGGACGGTCGGGGCGGAGTGCGTGACCCGGTAGCCTGGAACGGCAAGCGCGGGTGGGATGTGATCCACTTTCCGATCCGATGCAGAACGCACCGGAGACCGCAGCAGTCTATCAGAGAGAACGGCGTGGACACGATTCGAGACCAGGACGACCCATCGGCGAACGCGGCGGCGGTGGACGCCGAGCGCCAGGCGCGGTGGGAGGAGCAGGAGCGGGCAGCCTCCGCGGCCACCCGCGACATCGCCGACGTGCCGGCCGTCGAGGTCATCACCACCGCTGCCGTGCACCTGATGAGCGCCGCCGCCGTCAAGGTCGGGCTCGCCGACGACCCCGCCACCCAGACCGACCTCGACGAAGCCCGCAAGCTCATCAACGCACTCGCCGGGCTCATCACCGCGGGCGCCCCCGAGATCAGCGACATGCACGCCCGGTCGCTCCGCGACGGCCTGCGCTCGGTGCAGCTGGCCTTCCGCGAGGCATCCGTGATCCCGGACCCGATCGGCAAGGGTCCCGGCGAGAAGTGGACCGGCCCGGTCACCTGACCCGGCCCGGAGCGGCCCCACCCGGGGTCACCCCCCGATGCCGAGAGCCGCGGCGCCCCTGCGCACGGCGTCGACGGTGCGGCGCACGGCGTCCGCGTCGGTGCCGTGGTTGCTGACCGCGAAGCGCAGGACGGTGCGCCCTCGCCACGTGGACGACGAGGCCCAGGCGGTCCCCTCCGCGCGCAGCCACTCTCCCAGCGCTGCCGTCTGCGCGTCGTCGCCCGCCGCGAGGCAGACCTGCGTGAAGACGACGTCGTTGAGCACCTCGAGACCCGCGACGGTGCGGAACCCATCGGCCAGGGCGGCCGCGGCATCCGCCAGTCCGTCCACCAGCCCCACCACTCCCCGTCGGCCGAGGGCGCGCAGCGCCGCCCACACCGAGATTCCGCGGGCGCGGCGGGAGAACTCGGGCACGCGGTCGTACGGGTCGGAGACGCCCGTCACGGCCGGCAGGTACGGCGCGTGCGCGCCGAGGGCAGCCGTCATGGCCGCCTCGTCGGCGACGATCGCGACGCCGCAGTCATAGGGCACGTTGAGAGTCTTGTGGGCGTCGGTCGCCCAGGAGTCCGCATCGGCCATCCCGCGAACGAGGTGCTGCAGTCGGGGGCTCACCGCCGCCCAGAGCCCGAACGCCCCGTCCACGTGCACCCAGGCCCCGGCACGATGGGCGACCTCGACAGCCCCCACGAAGTCGTCGAAGTCGCCGGAATGCACGTCTCCCGCCTGGAGTGCGACCACGGCGGGGCCGGTCGCCTCGGCGAGAGCACGCTCCAGGCCGGCGACGTCGATGCGTCCCTGGTCGTCCGCGCCGACCGTCCGTGGCGCGCCCAGGCCTGCGAGGCGCCCGGCCAGCACCATCGATGTGTGGACGGCGCCGCCGGCGAGGAACCGGACCTCGGGAGCGCGCTGGAGGCCCGCGGCGGGATCGCCGCCGGCCCGGCGCACCACCTCGTCGCGTGCCGCGACGAGGCACGCGAAGTTCGCCATGGTGCCACCGGTGACGAATCCGACGCCGCTGCCGGCCGGAAGACCGAGGAGCTCGAGCAGCCAGGCCGCGGCGACCTCCTCGACGGCGGCGGTCGCGGGCGTCAGCTGACGCGCGCCGTTGTTCTGGTCCCACGCCGAGGCGAGCCAGTCCGCAGCCAGTGCGGCCGGGTACGTCCCCCCGATCACCAGCCCGAAGAATCGCGGGGACCCGAGTGCGATCAGACCGGGTTCGGCGGCCTCCGCCAGCTCCTGGACGACCGCCGTCGGCGACGCTCCCGTCTCGGGCAGCGTCCGCTCCAGGCGGGCGAGGATGGCGTCCGCGTCGGCCTCGGGACGGATGGGCCGATCCGGCAGCGAATCCAGCCAGCGCAGCGCTTCGCGGTGCGCGGCCTCGAGCGCCCGCCGGTACTGCTCCGTCGTCGACGCGTCGTCCATGCGACCCCCTTGCCGTGCCGATCCTCCACCGAGCACTCCGGGCTCGCAAGGGCACCGCGCACTCCGCGCCCGGCGGGCGCCGGCGCGACGGGCCGGGGCTCAGGAGCGGACGAGCTTGACCGTCAGCGAGTCGACGAGCACCGCGATCCGGTCGTCGGCCGCCCAGCGCTTGGCCAGGCGCGCGAGCACGGCGTCGAGCTCGAGCTTCTCGAGGCCGTCCATGAGCTGGAGCTTGACGATGAGCTCGGGGCCGCGCAGCCGGGCGTCCGGGTCGCCCGCGTCGACGACGAGGTCGATGACCGAGAGCTCGCCGCCGATGCTGGCGTGCAGTCCCGCGACGACCTCGGGCGACAGGAAGCTGGGCTCCCACGGCTGTCCCTGGCCGATCGCCCAGACCGCGGGGCGCCGGATGACGAACTCGGTCTCCGACGCCGGGTCGATCACGATGAGGTCGGTGTCGTCGGCGGCGGCGGCCAGAGCCGTGCGGACGCCCTCGACCGGGACCGGCCGGGCGGAGGCATCCCACCGCCTCATGGTGTCCACCGACGTGAACACCGGGAGCACCCGGCGACCGTCCGGCGCCGCGACCGTGACGATCGACAGCTCCTGGGTCTTGTCGACCTCGAGGCCGTGCGCGCCGACGCCGTGGTCGCCCTTCTCCGCGATGAGCGGGATGAGCAGCCGCGCGCGACGGTACGCGTCGACGACCTGCGCCTGCGCGCCGGTGCCGGCGCGGAACGCCGTCAGCGCGGCCAGGAGCGCCGGATCGGCGGATCCGTCGTCGGAGGCGTGCGGGTTGGAGTGGAAGGCGCGTCCCTCCCACGGGACGCCCGCCGAGTCGGCGGCGGGGTCGCCGTGGTGGCTGTGGCCGTGGGGCGCACCGCCGGACGGCGGGTCAGTGTCCGGCGACATCCAGCGCCTCGGCGAGCGTGAAGGCACCGGCGTACAGCGCCTTGCCCACGATCGCGCCCTCGACGCCCAGCGGCACGAGCTCGCGGAGGGCAACGATGTCGTCGAGGCTCGACACGCCACCCGAGGCGACGATCGGCTTCGGCGTGCGCGACGTGAGCTCGCGCAGCAGGTCGAGGTTCGGGCCCTTGAGCGTGCCGTCCTTCGTGACGTCGGTGACGACGTAGCGGCTGCAGCCGGCCGCCTCGAGGCGATCGAGGACCGTCCACAGGTCGCCGCCGTCGCGCGTCCAGCCGCGCGCCGCCAGCGTCGTCCCGCGCACGTCGAGTCCGACGGCGATGACGTCGCCGTACCGGCCGATGACGTCCGCCGCCCACTCGGGATTCTCCAGTGCGGCGGTTCCGAGGTTGATGCGGGCGGCGCCGCTCTCGAGGGCGGCCTCGAGCGTGCGGTCGTCGCGGATCCCGCCCGACAGCTCGACCTGCACGCCGCGGGCCTGCTTGATGACCTTGCGCAGCACGCCGGCGTTGCTTCCGCGGCCGAATGCGGCGTCGAGGTCGACCAGGTGGATCCATTGGGCGCCCTGGCGGGCGAAGTCGAGCGCGGCGTCGACCGGATCGCCGTAGCTCGTCTCGGTGCCTGCCTCGCCCTGGGTCAGACGGACGGCCTTGCCGTCGGCGACGTCGACGGCGGGCAGAAGGACGAGCTCGGGTGTGGACGCGAAATCGTTCATGGCTCCTCGTGCGGGAATGTCGGGAGCAGACGCTCCCGGAGTTGGCACGGTCTCAGAGGTTATCCCCGCCGAGCCCCTCGATCCAATTCGAGAGCAGGCGGATGCCGGCCTCCCCCGACTTCTCGGGGTGGAACTGCGTCGCCGAGAGGGGTCCGTTCTCGACGGCGGCGAGGAATGGCGTGCCGTACTCGCACCAGGTCAGCACCGGCTCGGGGAACGGCGGCTGCACATCGAGCAGCCACTTCTGCGCACCGAACGAGTGGACGAAGTAGAACCGCTCCTGCTCGATCCCTCGGAACAGCCGGGAGCCCTCGCCGGGCTGCACGGTGTTCCAGCCCATGTGCGGAAGCACCGGCGCGTCGAGCTCGGTCACAACGCCCGGCCACTGGCCCATGCCCTCGGTGTCGATGCCGCGCTCCACGCCGCGCTCGAAGAAGATCTGCATGCCGACGCAGACGCCGATGACCGGACGCCCGCCCGCGAGGCGGCGCTCGATGAGCTCGTCGCCGCGGCTGGCGCGCAGCGCCTCCGCGACGGCGCGGAATGCCCCGACGCCCGGGACGAAGAGCCCGTCGGCGTCCATCACGAGGCCGCGGTCGGAGGTGAGCCGGGCGTCGGCGCCGGCCGCGACGAGCGCCTTGACCGCCGAGTGCACGTTGCCCGACCCGTAGTCCAGGACGGCGACGAGCGGCCTCTCGCGGTCGGCGGACGCCGCTGCGCTCATAGCGCGCCCTTCGTGCTCGGGACGCCCTCGACGAGGGGGTCCAGCGCCTTGGCCTGCCGGAACGCCCGCGCGAAAGCCTTGTACTCGGCCTCCGCGATGTGGTGCGGATCACGGCCGGACAGCACGCGCACGTGCACGGTCAGCGCGGCGTTGTACGAGATCGCCTCGAACGTGTGGCGCACGAGCGAGCCGGTGAAGTGGCCGCCGATGAGGTGGTGCTCGAAACCGGCCGGCTCACCGGTGTGCACGAGGTAGGGGCGGCCGCTGATGTCGACGACCGCCTGCGCGAGCGCCTCGTCGAGCGGGACCAGCGCGTCGCCGTAGCGCGAGATGCCGGACTTGTCGCCGAGCGCCTCGCGGATCGCCTGTCCGAGCACGATCGAGATGTCCTCCACCGTGTGGTGCGCGTCGATGTCGGTGTCGCCGGAGGCGCGGACGGTGAGATCGGTGAGCGAGTGCTTCGCGAACGCGGTCAGCATGTGGTCGAAGAAGGGCACCGTGGTGTCGATGCGGCTGCGGCCGGTGCCGTCGAGATCGAGCTCGAGCTCGACCGTGGACTCGCTCGTGGCCCGCCGCAGCGAGGCGGTGCGGGATGCGGCGCTCATGACGTCGATCCTACCGAGGCCAGTGCGTCCAGGAACGCGGTCGTCTCCTCCTCGGTCCCGGCGGTGACGCGGAGGTGATTCGGGATGCCGACATCGCGGATGAGCACGCCCTCGTCGTACAGCGCGCTCCAGGTCGCGCCCGGATCGGGCACCCCGCCGAACAGCACGAAGTTCGTCCACGACTCGTGCGGCGTGTAGCCGAGGGCCTCGACGGTCGCCGAGATGCGGTCGCGCTGCCCCACGATCTCATCCACCATGCGCAGCATCGTCGGGGCGTGACGCAGGGCCGCCGTGGCCGCCGCCTGCGTCAAGGCGCTGAGGTGGTACGGGAGCCGCACCAGCCGGAGCGCGTCGATCAGCGCCGGGTCGGCCGCGAGATACCCCACGCGGGCACCCGCGAAGGCGAACGCCTTGCTCATCGTGCGCGACACCACGAGCCGCTCGCGACCGGGCAGCAGCGTCAGCGCCGAGCGCTCGTCGTGGGGCGCGAACTCGAAGTACGCCTCGTCCACGATGACGATGCCGTCGGTCGCGTCGTAGACCGCCTCGACGACGTCGAGGCCCAGGGGCGTGCCCGTGGGGTTGTTCGGCGAGCACAGGAAGACGACAGCCGGCGACACGTGGGCGACCTGCGCGGCCGCGTCCGCAGCCTCGATCGAGTAGTCGGAGGACCGCGTCCCGGCGATCCAATCCGCCCCGGTCCCCCGCGTCAGGAGCGGGTACATGGAGTAGGTGGGCCCGAAGCCGAACGCCGTACGGCCGGGTCCGGCGAAGGCCTGGAGGATGTGCTGGAGCACTTCGTTGGACCCGTTCGCGGCCCAGATCTGCTCGCGGGTGAGCCCGTGTCCGAGGTAGTCGGCGAAGCCCTCGCGCAGGGCGGTGAACTCGCGGTCGGGATACCGGTTCACATCGCGCAGGGCGAGGGCGATGGAGTCGAGGATGTCGTCCGCGACCTCCTGCGGAACCGGATGCGTGTTCTCGTTGACGTTCAGGGCGACGGGAAGCGGTGCCTGCGGAGCGCCGTAGGGCGTCTGCCCGCGGAGATCGGCGCGTAAAGGGAGGTCTTCGAGACGTGCACTCACCCCTCCCATGGTAGAGCCGCGCGACACGCTCCCGCCTCGGATGACGTCGGCGGCGCGGTTCGGCCGGGCCCTACTCCGCCGAGCCGTACTCCGCCGGGATCGCCAGGCTCTGCCCGGCCTGGACGGTGACGCCGTCGAGTGCGTTCAGGCGGACGATGGCGTCGACCACGTCGCGGGGGTCGTGCCCGGGCGCGACGTCCTCCGCGATCGTCCACAGCGAGTCGCCGTGCGACACGGTGACGGTGCTGAACGACCCCGCCGGCGCACCGGCGTCGCGGGTGGCGAGAGCCGCCCCGCCGCCGATGACCGCGGCGCTGAGCGCGATCACCGCGGGCATCGCCGCCAGCGTGGCCAGGACGCGGCGGCCCCGCACCGTGAGTCGCAGACGCGTCGCACGCGCCGGCGAGGGAACGGACGTCGTGTAAGCGATCGCGGTCATGGTGTCTCCTCGTGATGGGGAGAGATTCGCATTCCCCGCTCGGCCGGGAGCGGGGAGTGCGAACCTCTCTTCCGAAGCTATCTTCGACTCTCGACGGTGTCAAGACTCGGCCCGAGTGCCGAATGATCGAACGCGACACGCGGACGGGTTGTTCCCCGTACCCCCGGTATGCGGATACGGTTTCGATACGAGAACCCCACCACGGGCCTCCGACATTCGAAGAAACAGCGCTCGCGGGCGCAGGACGGGAGCCGGAAGATGAGCGACGCGGCCGGGCGCGACAAGCCCCAGACTCGTCGGCGCAAGAGCCTCAGCGACAAGCAGCTCGCGATCCTCGAGGTGATCCAGCGCTCCATCGCGCGCCACGGGTACCCGCCGAGCATGCGCGAGATCGGCGACGCCGTCGGCCTGAAGTCGCTGTCGAGCGTGACCCACCAGCTCAACCAGCTCGAGCTCAGCGGCTACCTCCGCCGCGACGCCGGCAAGACGCGGGCGATGGAGGTGCTCATCGACCTCCCCGGGTCGGCGACCGAGAGCCCGGCCGACGCCGCGCCCTCGCTGGGCGACGCCGCCCTGGTGCCCCTCGTCGGGCGGATCGCCGCCGGCGTGCCCATCACCGCCGAGCAGCAGGTGGAGGAGATCTTCCCGCTGCCCCGCCAGCTCGTCGGCAAGGGGGACCTCTTCATGCTCAAGGTCTCGGGCGAGTCGATGATCGACGCCGCGATCTGCGACGGCGACTGGGTCGTCGTGCGCGCGCAGGCCACCGCCGACAACGGCGAGATCGTCGCGGCGATGCTCGACGGCGAGGCCACGGTCAAGACCTTCCGGCAGCGCGACGGCCACACATGGCTGCTCCCCCGCAACTCCGCGTTCGAGCCGATCCTGGGCGACGAGGCGACGGTGCTGGGCAAGGTCGTGGCGGTGCTGCGCGCGGTCTGAGCGGCTTTCACCCGAAACGCGTGACGAAGGTCCTGGCGGGGCAGCGGCGCGGCGCGCTATAAGGGGGGGATGACCGACACGACCGGCATCGCCGACGCCGCCGACCTCCGCGCGCGCCTCGAGGCGCTCGAGGCGGAGAACGCCCGACTCCGCGGTGATTCCGCGCAGGGCGCCAGGACGTCGACCGAGCCGCCCGGCAGCCGCTGGCGCGCCTTCTTCTCGGCGCTGTGCATCGTCATCGCCACGATTCTGGTGCCGGTGTCGATCGTCGCCGCGTGGGCACGCGTCGAGCTGGTCGACGAGACGCGCTTCGTCGAGACGTTCGCACCGCTGGCCGACGACCCGCAGGTTCAGGCGCTGGTCGTGCAGGAGGTCACCGCGGCGATCGACGAGTCGCTGAACCTCGAGACGGTCGTGAACGATCTCTTCGACGGCATCCAGCAGCTCGATCTGCCGCCGCGCGCCCTCGCCGCCCTCGATCTGCTGCGCTCCCCCGCCGCGCAGGGCGTGCAGAACCTCGTCGACACGACCGTCACGCGCCTCGTGCAGTCGGAGGCCTTCGCCGACGTGTGGGAGACGGCTCTGCGAGCCAGTCACCGCTCGCTGCAGGCCGTCGCGGCGGGAGGTACGGCCGGCGGCGCCGTGGTGATCACCGGCGAGGGGGAGATCGGCATCCAGCTGGGCCCGATCATCGCGGAGGTGAAGGACCGCCTCGTCGACCGCGGCATCGGGATCGCCGAGCAGATCCCCGAGATCGACAGGACGATCGTGGTGGCCCAGAGCGACGCCCTCACGGTCGTCGGCACGGTCTACAACCTCGCGGTGGCCGCGGGGTGGTGGACGCCGCTGCTGGCCCTCGTCCTCTTCGTCGCGGGGATCGCCATCGCCCGGCGGCGCTCCACGGCGGTCCTGGGAACAGGCGTCGGCATCGCGGTCGGCGCGGCCGCGCTCGCGATCGCCCTGGGCGCCGGCGGCGCCGTGCTCGCGCTGAGCGGACCGAACCTCGGCGTGCCGGCCGGCGCGCTCGCCTCGATGTACGAGCAGATCACCGGCGCCATGCGCGACACCGCGGTGGTGCTGACGCTCCTCGGCGTGGTGATCGCGGTGATCGCGTGGATGTCGGGGCGCTGGCGCGGCGCTCAGGCGGCACGCCACGGGGTCGCGTCGATGAACGCCGGGATCCGGACCGCCGCCCTCCGGCGGGGCGTGGACACCGGCCGAGTCGGCTCGTGGCTCTTCGCACAGCGCGTGCTCGTCCGGGTGGTCCTCGGCGTCCTCGCGGTGCTGTGGCTGATGCTCCTGCGGCCGTTGTCGGTCGGAGAAGTCTTCCTGGTCCTGATCGTCTGGCTCCTGGTGTGGTGGGTCACCGAACTGCTGCAGCGCCGGCCGGAGGACGCCGAGGCGGCGGCCGCGACCGACGTGGTCGCGGTGCCCCCCGCCGACGGCGCCGGGCCGGCGGGCGTCACCGACGGCGACACCCTCGTCCTCGACTCCGAGGCGGACACCCTCGTGATCGACGCGGATGCCGACACCGTGGTGGTGGAGACGCCGGATGCCGCGACCGGCGGGGCCGCGGCATCCGGGACCAAGAAGCGCCGCTAGGCCGGAACGCGCGTCCGCGCCGCCCGCGTCGCCTCGACGAGGTTCCGCAGCGACGTCACCGTCTCGCCGTACCCCCGCGTCTTGAGGCCGCAGTCCGGGTTCACCCACACGCGGCGCAGCGGGAGCTCGGCGACCGCGCGGTCGAGGAGCTCCGAGATCTCGTCGACGGACGGCACGCGCGGCGAGTGGATGTCGTACACGCCCGGCCCGATGCCGGCCGCGAAGCCCGACGACGCGATGTCGCCGATCACCTCGCCGCGGCTGCGGGCGGCCTCGATGGAGGTGACGTCGGCGTCCAGTGCCGCGATCGCATCGATCACGACGTCGAACTCCGAGTAGCACAGGTGCGTGTGCACCTGCGTCGCGGGTGCCGCGCCGGCTGTGGCGAGGCGGAAGGACGCCACCGACCACGCGAGGTACGCCGGCTGGTCGGCCACCGCCAGCGGGAGCAGCTCCCGCAGCGCCGGCTCGTCGACCTGGATCACGCGGATGCCAGCGTCCTCGAGGTCCGCGATCTCGTCGCGCAGCGCGAGGGCGACCTGGTTCGCGGTCTCGGAGAGCGGCTGGTCGTCGCGGACGAACGACCAGGCGAGGATCGTCACCGGCCCGGTCAGCATGCCCTTCATCGGCTTGTCGGTGAGCGACTGGGCGAACGTCGACCACGCCACCGTGATCGGCGCCGGACGCGACACGTCACCCCACAGGATCGACGGCCGGGTCGCGCGCGAGCCGTAGGACTGCACCCAGCCGTTCTCGGTGACGGCGAATCCGTCGAGGTGCTCGGCGAAGTACTGCACCATGTCGTTGCGCTCGGCTTCGCCGTGGACGAGGACGTCCAGCCCGAGATCCTCCTGCAGGGTCACGACGCGCGCGATCTCGTCGCGGAGGAACTGCTCGTACTCCGCGGCGTCCAGCTCGCCGCGGCCGTGCCGCGCACGCGCACGCCGGATCTCGTCGGTCTGCGGGAACGATCCGATCGTCGTCGTGGGCAGCAGCGGCAGGGCCAGCTGCGCGTCCTGGGCAGCGACGCGCGTGCCGTACGCGCCGCGGTCGAAGTCGGCATCGACCAGGCCGGCCGTGCGCGCCCGCACGGCACCGTCGCGCACGCCGGGCGAGGATCGCCGGGCGGCGAGGGCGACGGATGCCTCTGTCAGCGCGTTCTCGATCGCCGCGCGTCCCTCCGCCAGACCGGTCGCGAGCGTCACGACCTGCCCCACCTTCTGGTCGGCGAACGCGAGCCACGACGCCAGACGCGGATCGAGCGCGGACTCGTCGTCGACGTCGTGCGGCACGTGCTGCAGAGAGGTCGACGTGGCGGCGGCGACAGAGCCGGCGCCGAGCGCCGCGAGGTCCGACAGACGGCCCCACGCCGCCTCCAGGTCGCCGCGCCACACGTTGCGGCCGTCGATCACGCCGCCCACGAGCGTCTTGCCGGCGAGGCCGTCCACCGCGGCCGGGACGCCGCCGCGCGTGAGGTCGACCGCGATCGCCTCGATCGGCGCCGCGCCCAGCGCCGCCCACGCCGCATCGGACAACTGCGCGTACGGGGCGGCGACGAGGAGCGACGGGCGGCCTGTGGCGGCGCCGATCACCCCGTATGCCCTGGCGGCGGCATCCGCCAACTGCGCCGTGGTCGCCGGAAGGCTCTCGCTCACGAGGGCGGGCTCGTCCAGCTGGACCCACTCCGCGCCCGCTGCCCGCAGTCCCTCGAGCAGCTCGACGTATACCGGCAGCAGGTCGTCCAGGCGGCTGAGCGGGTCGAAGCCGGCGGGCGCGGCATCCGTCGCCTTCGAAAGGGCGAGCAGCGTGACGGGACCGACCAGCACCGGCCGGACGGTGAAGCCGTCGGCCCTGGCCTCCGCCACCTGGCGGGCGAAGCGGTCGCACGACATCGCGAACGCGGTCTCGGGGCCGATCTCGGGGACGAGGTAGTGGTAGTTGGTGTCGAACCACTTCGTCATCTCGAGCGGCGCATCGTCGCCCGCGCCGCGGGCGGCCGCGAAATAGGCGTCGAGGCCGATCCGGCCGTCGTCACCGCGCCGCGCGCCGAAGCGCTCGGGCAGCGCGCCGACCGCGACGGCGGCGTCGTGCACCTGGTCGTAGAACGAGAACGACTCCGGGATCGACGAGTCGTCGCGGCCGAGGCCGAGGGCGGCCAGACGCTCGCGCGTCGCGCGGCGCAGCTCGGCCGCGGCGCGCTCGAGCGTCTGGACGTCCGTGGCTCCGGACCAGTGCGCCTCCACGGCGCGCTTCAGCTCGCGGCGGCGGCCGATGCGCGGGTAGCCGAGGATGGTGCCTCTCGGGAACTGCGGGCGAGGGTCGGACATGTGCGTCTCTCTTTCCTTCTGGGTGTGCGGCAGGGGGTTTCCGGGGTCGCCGAAGACACCGTCGGGCTCTCCGACGGAGCGCGGCGCCCGCGTGTCAGTGGACGGGATCGGGCAGCCGTGACGCCGACGGGAGCGCCCCGGCCTCGCCCAGGACCTCGAGGACCGTGTCGTGGTTGTTGAACGCGTAGAGGTGGATGCCGGGGGCCCCGCCCTCGACGACCTCACGGGCCAGCTGCGCGGCGTGGGCGACGCCCACCGCACGCTGCCCCTCGGCGGTCGGCTCGACGTCGAGCGCGACGGCCAGCTCGGCGGGCAGCTGCTCCCCCGTGAGCTCGAGCACGCGCCGCAGCCGCGCGGGCGAGGTGATGGGCATGATCCCCGGCAGGATCGGGATCGTGACGCCGGCGTCGCGCGCGCGCTGCACGAACCCGAGATAGTCCTCGGCGTGGAAGATGAGCTGCGTGATGGCCAGGGTGGCACCGGCCGCCTGCTTGGCGAGGAGCGCGTCGATGTCGCTCGATGCGTGGCGGGCCCGCGGGTGCCCGTTCGGGAAGGCGGCGACCGCGATGTCGACCCGCGGTCTCTCCGCGACGCGGACGGCGCCCGGCACGCCGGGGACGGGCGCCTCGGTGTACGGGGCCCGCTCGGCCTGCACGCAGTCGATCAGCTGCACGAGCTGTGCGGCGGATTCCAGGTCGCCGAGGAACGCGTCGTCCTCGGACGATCCGGCGGGCGGGTCGCCCCGGAGGGCGAGGAAGCTCGTGATGCCGGCATCGAGGAACTCGCGGATGAGCGAGGTCGCGCCGGCGTAGCCGTTGCCGACGCAGGTCAGGTGCGCGAGCGGCTCGACGTGCGTCTCGCGGAGGATGTGGGTCAGCAGCTCGAGGGAGCGGCCGCCGGTGGAGCCGCCGGCGCCGTACGTCACCGAGATGAACCGGGGGTCGACGGCGGCGAGGTGGCGGATCGTCTCGTGCAGTGCGGCGAAGCCCGCGTCGGAGCGCGGCGGATACACCTCGAACGAGATCGGCACGCCAGGTGTGCTCAGATCGATCGGCATGGGTCTGCTTCTCAGGTCGGGGACAGGGCTGGGCCGAACGGAAAGCCCGGGCGGCCGCGGCACCACGCTCACCGCCGCAGCGGAAGGGGTGTCATCGCGGGCGGGTGCCGGGCTCGGCTGTCGCTCCTGCCCGGTACCCCGTGGTTCGGGGCGTCCGTGAGGACGACCGGGCGACGATGCGTCCACGGTAGCGGAGGCGGGCGGCGTGCACCGTCCTGTGACCTACTGTTTCGGTCGAGCGGTGGCGGCCTTCGTCGTACCGTGGTGTCGTGACAACCACCCGCGCACTCCCCTACGGCAGCTGGCCCTCTCCGATCTCCGCCGCGTCGGTGTCCGCCGCATCGCCGCGCATCGAGGGGGCGCGGTTCGTCGGCGGCGGCAGTGCGCCCCAGGTGTGGTGGGGCGAGTCGGTCCCGGAGGAAGCCGGCCGGTCGGCGGTGCGGCGGCGCACCTCGTCCGGGTCGGTCGAGGACGTCCTCCCCGCGCCGTGGAGCGCCCGGTCGCGCGTGCACGAGTACGGCGGCGGCTCGTGGACCGCCGACGACCAGGGCGTGCTCTACTTCGTCGAGAAGGCCGACCAGCGCGTCCGCCGTCTGCGGCCGGGGTCCGAGCCGCAGCCGCTCACCCCCGACGCGGGCGATGTGCGCTACGGCGGCCTGAGCCTGCAGCGCGGACGCCTGCTCGCGGTGCGCGAGGCGCACCGCGAAGGCCGCCTGCCGCTGCGCGACATCGTCGAGATCCCGCTGGACGGATCGGGTGCGAGGGATGCCGCCCGCATCGTGTCGCTCGCGAGCGACAGCGACTTCGTGGCCCACCCCGCCCTCTCGCCCGATGGGCGGCACCTGGCGTGGATCGCGTGGGACCATCCGCACATGGCGTGGGACCGCGCCGAGCTGCGCATCGGCCGGATCGAGGACGGCGCCGTGGCGGAGTGGACGACCGTCGCCGGCGGCGACTCCTCGCCGCTGCAGCCGGTGTGGACCGCCGACGACGCCCTCCTGTTCGCCGACGACCCGTCGGGCCGCTGGAACGTGTGGCGGATGCGCCTGACCGCTGACCTCCCGCACGAGCCGGTCGCCGAGGCCGACGCCGATACCGGCGGCCCGCTGTGGGTGCTCGGCACCCGCTGGTTCGCGGCGCTGGAGGACGGCCGCATCGTCGCCGTCCGCACGAACGGGGCGGATGCACTCGTGCTGATCGGCACGGACGGCGCTGCGCACGACCTTCCCGCCGACGCCGTCACCCGCCTGTCGATCGAGGACGTCCGTGGCACACGCCTCCTGCTGTCGGGCGCCGGCTCGCGCGGAGCGGGACTGTGGGAGCTCGACGTCGACAGCCCCGACGCCCGGCGGCTGATCGTCGGAGGGGAATCACCCTGGGGTGACGAGTGGATGCCGCGCTCCCGCGCCGTCACCTTCCCCGGGCCGCACGGCCCGGTGCACGCGTTCGACTACCCGCCCCGCAATCCCGAGGCCCGCGGTCCGCAGGACGAGCGGCCGCCCTACGTCGTCTTCGTGCACGGCGGGCCGACCGACCACGTCGGCGGCGCGGCATCCGGGAAGATCGCGTACCTCACCAGCCGCGGAATCGGCGTGCTGGACGTGAACTACGGCGGCTCCACCGGCTATGGCCGCGCGTACCGCGAGCGCCTGCTCGGACAGTGGGGCGTCGTGGACGTCGACGATGTGGTCGCCGCCGCGCGAGGTCACGCCGCGGCCGGCGCGGCCGACCCGGAGCGGCTGGCGATCGCCGGCGGCTCGGCCGGCGGGTGGACGGTGCTCTGCGCGCTGACGGGCTCCGACGTCTTCGGCGCCGGCATCAGCCGCTACGGGGTGGCCGACCTCCGGCGCCTCGCGGAGGACACGCACGACTTCGAGGCGAGCTACCTCGACGGCATGGTGGGGCCGCTCCCCGACGCGGAGCACCTGTACGTCCAGCGATCGCCGCTGACGCACCTCGACCGGCTGCGGACGCCGCTGCTCATCGAGCAGGGCCTGGAGGACCGTGTGGTCCCTCCGTCGCAGTCGGAGGCGGTGCGCGACGCGCTCGCCGCCAACGGCGTCGCGCACGCGTACCTCGCGTTCGAGGGCGAGGGTCACGGGTTCCGCGGCGCCGAGACGCTGGTGCGCACCCTCGAGGCCGAGGTGGCGTTCCTCGGGCAGGTGTTCGGGTTCGAGACTCCCGGCATCCCGCCCCTCCCCCTCGACTGAGACGCGCGACGGCCCCGCACCGGACAGGGTGCGGGGCCGTGGGAGGCGTCTCGGGCGGAGGTTGCGTCTCAGACCGAGAACGGGGCGAGGCGGGCGGCGAGATGCTCGCCGACGCGGGCGTGCACGGCCGTGCCGCCCTCCTCGTGCGCCTGGGACAGGATCATCCCCTGCTCGTGGATCGCCGACACCAGGTCGCCCCGGTCGTACGGCACGAGCGCGTGCACCTCGACGGCCGGGAGCGGGAGCGCCGCTTCGATCGCGGCGCGCAGCTCGTCGACGCCCTCCCCCGTGCGGGAGGAGGCGAAGAGCGCCTGGGGCTCGAGTCCGCGCAGCACGAGGCGCGTGTCGGCGTCCACGAGATCGGCCTTGTTGAACACGACGATCTCGGGGATGTCGCGCGCACCGACGTCGCCGATCACATCGCGCACCGTCGCCAGCTGAGCGGCGGGGTCGGGGTGCGACCCGTCGACCACGTGCAGGATGACATCGGCCTGGCCGACCTCTTCCAGCGTCGAGCGGAACGCCTCGACGAGCTGGTGCGGGAGGTTCCGGACGAACCCGACCGTGTCGGTGAGCGTGTAGACCCGGCCGTCGGCCGCCTCGGCCCGGCGCACGGTGGCGTCCAGGGTCGCGAACAGGGCGTTCTCGACGAGGACGCCGGCGCTGGTCAGCCGGTTCAGCAGGCTCGACTTGCCGGCGTTGGTGTAGCCGGCGATGGCGACCGACGGCACGGTGTGCCGCTTGCGCTCGGCGCGCTTGGCGTCGCGTGCGGGCGCGAAGTCGCGGATCTGCCGGCGAAGCTGCGCCATGCGGGTGCGGATGCGCCGACGATCGAGCTCGATCTTCGTCTCACCGGGGCCGCGCGAGCCCATGCCCGCCCCGCCCGCGCCGACCTGCCCACCGGCCTGACGGCTCATCGAATCACCCCAGCCGCGCAGTCGCGGCAGGAGGTACTCGAGCTGGGCGAGCTCGACCTGGGCCTTGCCCTCGCGGCTCTTCGCGTGCTGGCTGAAGATGTCGAGGATCACGGTCGTGCGGTCGATGACCTTGACCTTGACGACGTCCTCGAGCGCACGCCGCTGGCTGGGTGCGAGCTCGGTGTCGGCGATCACCGTGTCGGCGCCAACGGCCGCCACGATGTCGCGCAGCTCCTCGGCCTTGCCCCGGCCGACGTACGTCGCGGGGTCGGGGTGGGGGCGTCGCTGGAGCACGCCGTCGAGGACGACGGCGCCCGCGGTCTCGGCGAGGGCCGCCAGCTCGCGCAGCGAGTTCTCCGCGTCCTCCGTCTCGCCCTGCGGATGGACCCCCACCAGCACGACGTTCTCGAGCCGCAGCTGCCGGTACTCGACCTCGGTGACGTCCTCGAGCTCGGTCGACAGGCCGGGGACGCGCCGCAGCGCCGCGCGCTCCTCACGGTCCCACTGCTCGCCGTCGCTGTCGCCCAGCCCGATGGTGGCCTCGTCCTGGAGCGCCTGCGCGGCTCCGAAGACGTGCACCCCCGAGCGCGCCTCGGCGCGCGCCAGCACGCGATCCACCGGGTCGACCGGCGTCTCGTCGGTGCTCTGGGGGGTTGTCGTATCCGTCATGTGTTCCTTCGTTGTGGATGGGATGCCGTTTTCCGACGCTCATCGGCCGGTTCGCGGCATCCGTGAATTCTAGTCCTCCGAGGTGGGCCTGGACAGGGAATGGCGGTCGTCCGATGCGCTCCCAGCTCGGGCAGCACCTCCGCTAGGCTCGTCACCCATGGGGAGCGACCACTACTTCAGTGCGACGCCCGCCAGCCCCGAGAATCTGCGCCGTGTCCGCGTCCGGCTCGCCGGACGCGACCTGGAGGTCACGACGGCCGGAGGCGTCTTCAGCCCCGACCACGTGGACTCCGGCACCGCGGTGCTGCTGTCGAACACGCCCCCGCCGCCCGCGGGCGGGCACTTCCTCGACCTCGGCTGCGGGTGGGGCCCGATCGCGCTCAGCCTCGCCATGGACTCCCCTCGTGCGACGGTGTGGGCCGTCGACGTGAACGAGCGGGCACTGGATCTGGTGCGCCGCAACGCGGCCGATCTCGGCCTCGAGAACGTCAACGCCGTCCTGCCCGACGATGTTCCCGATGACGTGATGTTCCGCACGATCCGGTCGAACCCGCCGATCCGCGTCGGCAAGCACGAGCTGCACGGTCTGCTCGAGCGATGGATCCCGCGGCTGGACGAGAGAGCGGATGCCTGGCTCGTCGTGCAGCGCAACCTCGGCTCGGACTCGCTCCAGCGGTGGCTCGCCGCGACGCTCGACCGGAGGTTCAGCGTGCATCGCGCGGCGACGGCGCGCGGGTTCCGCGTCCTGAAGATCCGCCGGCACGGGTCTCCCCCGAGCGAGCCCATCCGGATCCCGGAGCTCTGACAACGCGCCAGGGCTGTCCCACCGCGTCCCACCGCGTCCCGCCGTCGGCGGAGGCAGTTCAGGCGAGCGTGACCTCGCCGGAGTAGACGAGGGTCGCCGGCCCGGACAGCAGCACATGGCGCTCGCCGTCGACCTCCGGCATCCGCACCCCCAGCGTCCCGCCGGGGACGTCGACGATCCAGCGATCGGGCGCAGCCGGCCCCGCCCAGTGACGCACCGCGAGCGCCGCGGCCGCGACGCCGGTGCCGCAGCTGAGGGTCTCGCCGACGCCGCGCTCGAAGACCCGCATCCGGATGGAGCCGACGCCCTCCCGCACGAGCGGATCGCTCGGCACGACGAACTCGACGTTGGCCCCGTGCGGCGGCTCGGGCTGCAGGAGGGGCTGTGCGGCCAGGTCGAGGCCTTCCAGCTCCGTCTCGTCGGGCAGCGCGACGACCACGTGGGGGTTGCCGACGTCGATCCCGATGCCCGGGCGCGGCGCGCCGCCCCCGCGCGTGCGGACGAGCACCTCGGCGTCTTCCACGCGCCACGGGCCCAGATCCACCTCGTAGCCGCGTTCGCCGAGCGTGCCGTCGCTGCGAGTGACCGTCTTGACACCCGCCCGCGTGCCCACCGCGAGCGGTGCGTCCTCCACGTCGGCCCAGCCCACGTCCACGAGGTAGCGCACGAACACGCGCACCCCGTTGCCGCACATCTCCGCCTTGGAGCCGTCCGCGTTGCGGTAGTCCATGAACCACTCGGCGCCGGAGGCGGCTGCCTGGGCGCCCTCGGCGATCGCGTTCGCGCGCACGACCCGAAGGATGCCGTCGCCGCCGATGCCGAACCGGCGGTCGCACAGCACGGCGACCTGGTCGTCGGTGAGATCGAGCGCGCCGTCGGGGTCGGGGACGATCACGAAGTCGTTGCCGGTGCCGTGGCCCTTGGTGAACGCGATCGTCTGCGGCATCGTCCCAGTCTAGGGTCGCGACGATGCGCGACCGCCGCCTCAGTCGGCGATGAGGCGCTTGCCCGTCGCCCAGATCTCGAACGGCTCGTAGTCGAGGGAGTCGTAGAACCCGCGCGCCACGCCGTTCTCGGGCCGCACCATGAGCTGCACCTTCGGGCACCCCATCGCCAGCAGCCGATCCTCGGCCTCGCCGACCAATCGCCTGCCGATCCCCTCGCCGCGACGCTCGGGCGCGCTCGCGAGGTAGTACAGCCACCCCCGGTGCCCGTCGTAGCCGGCCATCACCGACCCCACCACAGCGCGCTCGTCGACAGCGACCAGGAACAGCTCCGGCTGCACCGAGAGCTTGCGGCTGATGTCCTGGTACGGGTTGTTCCAGGGCCTCGTCAGCCCGGTGGCCTGCCAGAGCGACACGACGTCCTCCGTGTCGGCGACGTCGAAGGGGCGGATGGCGATCGTCATGGCATCGAGTCTGCCAGGGACGAGGCATCCGTCGACGGTTCGACCCAGAGGACGCCCTCGTAGCGCTTGAACCACGACACCTGCCGGCGGGCGTACCGCCGGGTGAGCGCCTGCGTCTCGGCGATCGCCTCCGCCTGGGTCATCTCGCCCGCCAGCTGGGCGAGGGCCTGCGCGTAGCCGATGGCGCGCCGGGCGGTGACTCCTCGATCGAGTCCCTGCGTGCGCAGCCGCGCCACCTCGTCCACGATGCCGTCGCGCCACATCGCCTCGACGCGCAGGTCCAGTCGCCGCACGAGCTCGTCGCGGGGCACCGCGACGCCGACGATCCGCGTTCGGTCGTGCCACAGCGTGGGCGCCTCGGGAAGCGCGGCCCCGTGGGTGCGCTCGCCGAGCTCGAGCACTTCGAGCGCGCGCACGATGCGGCGTCCGTTGCGGGGGTCGATCCGCTCGGCGGTCGCCGGGTCGAGCATGCGCAGGCGGGCGAACAGGGCGCCCGGTCCGTGGGCGTCGAGCTCCGTCTCCAGTCGTGCGCGGACGTCGGCGTCGCGCGGCGGGAATCGGAAGTCGAACAGCAGGCTCGACACGTACAGACCCGATCCGCCGACGAGCACGGCGTCCGCGCCCCGCCGGTGGATGTCGGCGATCACCTCGCGCGCCGCCTCCTGGTACCACGCCACCGCCGCCTCCTGGGTGACCTCCAGCACGTCGAAGAGATGATGACGGATGCCGCGCCGCTGCGTCTCAGGCAGCTTGGCGGTCCCGATGTCCATGCCCCGGTACAGCTGCATCGCGTCGGCGTTGACGATCTCGGCGGGGCGGCCGCGCTCCGCGAGCGCCTCGGCCAGGTCGAGCGAGAGCGCGGTCTTGCCGGTCCCGGTCGCGCCGACGACGGCCCACAGGCGCGGCGCCGCGGCCGGGCGCGGCGCCGCAGTCGGGCGCTCCCCCGCCTCGGAGGTCACCACGTCGTGTCAGACGCCGATGCGCAGCGTCGGCAGGCCGAGGGACACCGCCCGCGGTGCTCCGGCGTCGCCCGCCGGTGCCGGGATGCCGCACGACTCGGCCTGCGCCCGGTCCCACGCATCGCCGGACCGCGTGCGGCGGATGCGCAGCGGCGCGCCGTCCGGGGCGTCGGCGAGGAGGTGGAACGGCGCCGCGTGCGTCACGACGACGGTCACGACGTCGCCGGGGCGGGGCGTCTGGGACCCGGCCGGCACCTCGAAGTGCACGAGGCGGTTGTCTTCGGCGCGTCCGGTCAGGCGGTGGGTCTCTGCGTCCTTCTTGCCTTCACCGGTCGAAACGAGCACGTGGACCTCGCGGCCGACCTGCTTCTGGTTCTCTTCGAGCGAGATCCGCTCCTGCAGCGCGATGAGGCGCTCGTAGCGCTGCTGCACGACCTCCTTGGGCACCTGGTCGGGCATGGTCGCCGCCGGCGTGCCCTCGCGGATGGAGTACTGGAAGGTGAACGCGCTGGCGAACCGGGCCTGCTCGACGACGCGCATCGTGTCTTCGAAGTCTTCGTCGGTCTCGCCGGGGAAGCCGACGATGATGTCGGTGGAGATCGCGGCGTCGGGCATCTTGGCACGGACGCGGTCGAGGATGCCGAGGAACCGGTCGCTGCGGTAGGACCTGCGCATCGCCTTGAGGATGCGGTCGCTGCCGGACTGCAGCGGCATGTGCAGCTGCGGCATCACGGCAGCGGTCTCTGCCATCGCGTCGATGACGTCGTCGGTGAAGGCCGCCGGGTGCGGGCTCGTGAAGCGGATCCGCTCGAGGCCCGGGATCTCGCCGGCAGCGCGCAGGAGCTTGCCGAATGCCTGGCGGTCACCGAACTCGACGCCGTACGAGTTGACGTTCTGCCCCAGGAGGGTGACCTCCATGGCGCCGTCGTCGACGAGCAGGCGGATCTCGTTCAGGATGTCGCCGGGCCGGCGGTCCTTCTCCTTGCCGCGCAGGCTGGGCACGATGCAGAACGTGCAGGTGTTGTTGCAGCCGACCGAGATCGACACCCAGCCGCTGTAGACGCTGTCGCGCTTGGTCGGGAGGGTCGACGGGAAGATCTCGAGCGCCTCGAGGATCTCGAGCTCGGCCTCGCCGTTGTGGCGGGCGCGCTCGAGCAGGCTGGGGAGCGAGCCCATGTTGTGCGTGCCGAACACGACGTCGACCCACGGCGCCTTCTGCTGGACGACGTCCTTGTCCATCTGCGCGAGGCAGCCGCCGACGGCGATCTGCATGCCCTCGTGCTTGTCCTTGCGGGACTTGAGGTGGCCGAGCGTGCCGTACAGCTTGCCGGCGGCGTTGTCGCGCACCGCGCACGTGTTGATCACGACGACGTCGGCGTCCTCGCCCGCCTCGGCGCGGACGTAGCCCGCGCTCTCGAGCGAGCCGGAGAGGCGCTCGGAGTCGTGCACGTTCATCTGGCAGCCGAAGGTGCGCACCTCGTAGGTGCGGGCGCGGCCGTCGACGTCGTGCGCAGCCGCGGACGGCGCGATGAGAGTCGGGGTTGCGGAGGGCGAAGACATGATCACGCCATTCTACGAGCCGTGCCGGTGAGCGGACGGCGGGGCGCGGACGGTTCGGCGTCGTCAGCGCTCCTCGAACCGGACCCGCCCGGAGGACTGCGTCGTCTCGTCGAGCGCCGTCCGCGCGGCGCTCAGCGCGACCGAGCCGCCGTAGCCGCGGCGAGCCAGCTGTCCGGCCAGACGGCGGAGTGCGACGTCGCGATCCAGACCGCGCATCGACCCCGCCTTGCTTCGCGCGAACACCAGGGCCCGCTCCGCGTCGTCGTCGGGGAGCTCGGCGAGGGCGGCGTCCACCACGTCGCGCGGCACGCCGCGCTTGACGAGGCTCTGCGCGATGGCCTGCCGGCCCTGGCCTTTGCGGTCGACGCCGGCGTGCACGATCTGCTCCGCGAGCCTCGCGTCGTCGAGGTAGCCGCGCGCGATGAAGGCGTCGATGATGCCATCGGCGGCGTCGGCGTCGACATCGAGCCGGACGAGGTGGGTCCTCGCCTCCGAGACAGAGAGCTGCCGCGACCGGAGCTTCTTCACCAGGCCCTGCTCGGCGGCCTCGGCGGCGGCAGCAGCGTCGGCGGCACCAGCGGAGTCAGCAGTCCGCGCACCGGCGGGGTCAGCAGTCCGCGCACCGGCGGGGTCAGCGGTCGACGCACCGGCGGGGTCAGCAGTCCGCGCACCGGCATCGGCGGGGGCGCCGCCGCGATCATCCACGGTCGCGCGCTCCTCGGCGGGGCGTGACGGCGTGCGCGCCCCGGGCAGGCGGTCCAGCGTCTGCTGCACCTGCGCCGCGGTCTTGGGATAGGAGCCGGGAGCCCGGTCGCCGAAGAGCGGGATCACGGGGGCGAGTCCGTCGTCGGTCCCGACGTCGGACTCGTCCCCGCTGTCGACGAAGCGGACCATCACGCCGGGCGGCGCGCCGCCAGCTCGTCGCCGACCGTGCCCTCAGCGCCACCCTTGGGCACGCCGATGCCGAGCTTCGTCTTGATCTTCGACTCGATCTCGGCGGCGACGTCCTCGTTCTTGATGAGGAAGTTGCGGGCGTTCTCCTTGCCCTGCCCCAGCTGCTCGCCGTCATAGGTGTACCAGGCACCCGACTTCTTGACGATGCCGTGCTCCACCCCGAAATCGATGAGGCTGCCCTCGCGGGAGATGCCGACGCCGTAGAGGATGTCGAACTCGGCCTGCTTGAACGGCGGCGCCATCTTGTTCTTGACGACCTTGACGCGCGTGCGGTTGCCCACCGCCTCGGTGCCGTCCTTGAGCGTCTCGATGCGACGGATGTCGAGGCGCACCGATGCGTAGAACTTCAGCGCCTTGCCACCGGCGGTGGTCTCGGGCGAGCCGAAGAACACGCCGATCTTCTCGCGCAGCTGGTTGATGAAGATCATCGTGGTGTTGGTCTGGTTGAGCCCGCCGGTGAGCTTGCGGAGCGCCTGCGACATGAGTCGCGCCTGCAGGCCGACGTGCGAGTCGCCCATCTCGCCCTCGATCTCGGCCTTGGGCACGAGGGCTGCGACCGAGTCGATGACGACGAGGTCGATGGCCCCCGAGCGCACCAGCATGTCGGCGATCTCGAGCGCCTGCTCGCCGGTGTCGGGCTGCGACACGAGCAGCTGGTCGATGTCGACGCCCAGCTTCTGCGCGTAGTCGGGGTCGAGCGCGTGCTCCGCATCGACGAACGCGGCGATTCCGCCGGCGCGCTGCACGTTGGCGATGGCATGCAGGGTCAGCGTCGTCTTACCCGACGACTCCGGTCCGTAGATCTCGATGATGCGGCCGCGCGGAAGCCCGCCGATGCCGAGGGCGACGTCCAGGGCGATCGAGCCGGTGGGCACGACCTCGACGGGCGCGCGCTCGTCGCTGCCGAGGCGCATCACCGAGCCCTTCCCGAACTGCCGGTCGATCTGGGCGAGGGCCGATTCCAGGGCCTTCTCGCGGTCAACGGGTGATGGCATGACGTGCTCCTCTATGCTCGCGTTCCGTCGCCTGTAGGCTGTCGCGCTCCGACCCGGCGGGACGGATGCTGCGACAAGGCGTGAGGTGTCGTTCGACGGTGTTCACGTTAGGGAGGGGCTCCGACATCGGCCCTCGCTCCTCCCGGATCCGTGCAAAACACGTTCTCGACACCCGCTGTGCAGGAGCCTACGCCGGTATCGAACGAAGATTCGAGCAGACACGCCGCGGCGGACGGCGATGGACGATGCCGCGCGGTCGCGGCAGGTCAGCGGCGCGGCTCGAGGCGTCCGACGCCGTACCGCCGCTCGGCGGGCACGTCCAGCTCCTCGCACAGCGCGAGCCAGACCTCGCGGGGATCGACCCCGGCGGCGATGGCATCCGTGGCCGTGCGGCCGCCGACGCCCGACAGGACCAGGTCGGTCACCACCGCGTTCGCCCGGGCGCCGAACTCGTCCGAGACGGCGCGATGGAACTCACTCCGGCGCATGCGTGCTCGCTGGTTTCGACACTTCGTACAGGAGGCGCGGATCAGCGCAGCGACAGCTCCGCGTCGACCGACGCGACCAGGTCGTCGGGCACGACGTCGGGGAAGGTCTGCAGTCCCTCGAGCACCGAGATGCGGTCGCCGACCTCGCGCATGATCGTCGAGATGGGGACGTCGAGCGCCTCGGCCACCGACGCGAGGATCTCGCTCGAGGCCTCCTTCTGGCCGCGCTCCACCTCGCTGAGGTAGCCCAGCGCGACGCTCGCGCGACTCGCGACCTGACGGAGGGTGCGCCCCTTCTGCTGGCGGAAATCACGAAGCACTTCGCCGATCTCTTGACGTACCAGGATCATTTTGGCCCCCTCCTCACTTCGGATTCCGCGTTGTCCGGGTGGACAACAGTACAGCACCAGCTGATGCCAATTTAGACCCGTGCGCTGAGCATCGGGTGGGAATCACCGAATGTAACCGAGACGAAACACGGTCTGTTCCCGAGTCGACGATCGCGGGGCGCGTCACAGCAGCGTGAGCGCCAGCTCGAGCGCCCCGATCACCGCCCGGGAGCGGATCTCGTCCCGCGTGCCCGACAGCGTCAGCGACGTGACGACGGTCGTCTCGGGCGTGGACACCGCGACGAAGACGGTGCCGACAGGCTGACCGTCCTGCGGATCCGGCCCGGCGACCCCCGTGGTGGCCAGGCCGACGTCCGCGCGGAGCACATGCCGCACGCCTTGCGCCATCTGCTCCGCGACCGCGGGGTCGACGGCGCCACGGGCGGCCAGCAGGTCCGCCTCGACGCCGAGCGCGCTCGTCTTCAGATCCGTGGAGTACGCCACGATGCCCCCACGCAGATGCGCGGAGGCGCCGGGGACGTCCACGAGAGCCGCGGTCAGACGCCCGCCGGTGAGCGACTCCGCCGCGGCGACAGACCACCCGCGCGCATCCAGCGCGCGCAGCACGGCGACAGCCGGGTCGGGCGCAGACGGCGCCGTTTCGCCGTCGGGCGTCGAGCCGCTCACTTCCTCCCCCGCTTCGCGCGGGCGGCGCGCGCCTCGCTGACGACGTAGTCGATGCCGCTGGCGATCGTGAGGATCACCGCGATCGCCATCGTGACGCCGTTGACCCAGTAGATCCACTCGCCGACGAGCGTCCACAGGGGCAGGAGCGCCAGCGACAGCGCGACGCCCTGCGCCAGCGTCTTGAGCTTGCCCATCCACGCCGCCGCCAGGACGTGGTCGCTGACCACCGCGAAGCGGTACACGGTGATCCCGACCTCGCGGACGAGGACGACGATCGTGATCCACCAGGGAAGCTCCCCGAGGATCGACAGCCCGATGAAGGCGAAGCCCGTCAGCACCTTGTCCGCGATCGGATCCAGCAGCTTGCCGAGGTCGGTGACGATGTCGTTCGCCCGCGCGAGATAGCCGTCGATCCCGTCGGTCGCGATCGCCACGATGAACAGCACCGCCGCCCACCAGCGCAGCGCACCGTCGGCGCCGCCGTCGGCGAGCAGCATCCACAGGAACACCGGCGCACAGAGGATGCGCACGATCGTGATCGCGTTGGGGAGCTGCCGCGGGATCGCCATGGCCCGAGCCTATCGGCGCACGCGCCCGCCCGTGACGGGGCTGAAGGCTTCAGTCGCGTCCGGTGAGGCCCCAGGCGTCCTCGGAGCCCTCGTCGCCGTCGACGACCGGGTAGCCGTCGTACTGCGCGCCGACGGCATCCGAGCCGTAGGGGTCCTCGGCGACCGGGGGTGCCGCGGCGGCCTCGTCGGGCACGTCCTGGCCGCGCAGACGGGCCAGAACGGTCGGCAGCTGCTCGACGGTCACCAGCACGTCACGGGCCTTGGAGCCCTCGGAGGGGCCGACGATCTCGCGGGACTCGAGGAGGTCCATGAGACGGCCGGCCTTCGCGAAGCCGACCCGCAGCTTGCGCTGCAGCATCGACGTCGACCCGAACTGGCTCGAGACCACGAGTTCGGCGGCGGCGAGGAGCAGCTCGAGGTCGTCGCCGATGTCGGCGTCGATCTCCTTCTTCTCGGCGGCGGCCTGCACATCGGAGCGGTACTCGGGGCGCGCCTGCGCCGTGACGTGCTTGACGACGGCCTCGATCTCGCTCTCGCTGACCCACGCGCCCTGCACCCGCAGGGCCTTGGAGGCCCCCATCGGCAGGAACAGCCCGTCGCCCTGGCCGATCAGGCGGTCGGCGCCGGGCTGGTCGAGGATGACGCGCGAATCGGTGACGCTCGTGACCGCGAACGCCAGGCGCGACGGCACGTTGGCCTTGATGAGTCCGGTCACGACGTCGACCGAGGGCCGCTGCGTCGCCAGGACGAGGTGGATGCCGCTCGCCCGGGCGAGCTGCGTGATGCGCACGATCGAGTCCTCGACGTCGCGCGGGGCGACCATCATGAGGTCGGCGAGCTCGTCGACCACCACGAGGAGGTACGGGTAGGGCTTCAGGACGCGCTCGCTGCCGGGCGGGAGCGTGATCTCGCCCGCGACGACGGCCTTGTTGAAGTCGTCGATGTGCCGGAAGCCGAAGGACGCGAGGTCGTCGTACCTCATGTCCATCTCCTTCACGACCCACTGCAGCGCCTCGGCCGCCTTCTTCGGGTTCGTGATGATCGGCGTGATGAGGTGCGGCACGCCCGCGTAGGAGGTGAGCTCCACGCGCTTGGGGTCGATGAGCACCATCCGCACGTCGGCGGGCTTGGCGCGCATGAGCAGGCTCGTGATCATCGAGTTGACGAAGCTCGACTTGCCCGAGCCGGTGGAGCCGGCCACCAGCAGGTGCGGCATCTTGGCCAGGTTCGCCACGACGTAGCCGCCGCCGACGTCCTTGCCGACGCCGATCGTCATCGGATGCGTCTGATTCGTCGCCGCCGTCGAGCGGAGCACGTCGCCGAGGGTCACGATCTCGCGGTCGGTGTTGGGGATCTCGACCCCGATGGCGCTCTTGCCGGGGATGGGCGCGAGGATGCGCACCTCGTTCGAGGCCACGGCGTAGGCGATGTTGTTCGTCAGGGCGGTGATGCGCTCGACCTTGACGCCCGGGCCGAGCTCGATCTCGTACTGGGTGACGGTCGGGCCGCGCGAGAATCCCGTCACGCGCGCGTCCAGCCCGAACTGGTCGAGCACGCTCGTGATGGCGCGCACCGTGTCGTCGTTCGCCTGCGACCGTGCGACGTGCGGCGATCCGGCCGCGAGCGAGTTGACCGACGGCAGGCGGTACGGCGCCGAGGGCGAGTCGACCGCGGTGGACGACCCGATGCCGTCCAGGCCGGGCAGCGTGCCGTCGTCCTCGATCATCTCGGCGTCGTCGCGCAGCGACGTGCGCGATGAGGTGGCAGCCTTGGCCGCCGACAGCACCGCCGGGTCGATGACCTCCGTGAGGTCGTCGGTGACGGTCGCCGGGGGCGGGGTCACCGTCGGTGCGATCGCCTGCTCGAAGCCGCCCTGCGACGACCCCGGAGGCAGGAGCTCGGTGAGGGCGTCCGAGCCGAGCCCGTCCTCGGGGTCGGTCTCGCGACCCGTCTTGTTGCGGCGCCACCACGGGAGGGAGGGGTCGCCGTCGTCGTCGGAGTCGTCGCCGGCGGCATCCGTCGTCTTGTCTTCTCGGGGCTCGGCGCCGAACATCCACAGGTACAGCTCGCCGAGCCGCCGACCGATGCGGTTGGGCGGCGTCTTGGTGATGATCAGCACGCTCAGCACCGCCAGGAGGGACAGCACGATGTAGGCGCCGACGTCGGTGAGCACCAGCGCGAGCGGCTCGCCCACCATCCAGCCGAAGAGCCCGCCCGCCTCGCTCAGCGCGGGAAGCCCCTCGTTCGGCTGCGGGCGGCCGCCGGCGACGTGGCAGAAGCCGGCGATCGTGAGGATCAGCAGGCCGAAGCCGATGCCGACGCGCCCGTTGTCGTGCACGGATGACGGATGCCGGAACATCCAGCCCGCGAGCAGCAGCAGGAGCACCGGCAGCACGAAGGCCTCACGGCCGATGAGGCCGCCGACGGTGTAGGCGCTGATGGTCTTCGCGACCTCGCTGCCGATGAAGAACCACTCGTTCACGGCGCCGGCGATCGCCAGCAGCACGAGCAGGAACGGGAAGCCGTCGCGGCGCTGCTCCTTCTCGAGCGACTCCGGGCCGAACGCCCGGAACAGTCCGCCGGTCCCGTGCGCGAGCCCCATCCAGGCGCGCACGATCACCGGCGGCCGGTCCGCGTCCCCGACGTAGCGCTTGGGTGCCGGCGCGGGCTTGGCCGCGGCGGGCTTGCGCGGCGTCGACGACGCACCGGATCGCGCGTTCGCGGACGCGCTCGAAGACGCACGCGACCCCTTGGTCGGGCTTGTGCTCCTGGCCATCCCTCCACGGTAGGCGGGGACTCCGACAAATCAGGGCAACCACGCCGCCCGGGGCCACGAGTCGCGACGACGGCGGACGTCTCAGCGCAGGCGCTTCACCATGGTGTCGCGGCCCGTCCCCCGCTGTGTCACCGCGAACCCCTCGCTGCGGTACAGCGTCGAGGCGAAGTTGTCGCGCTCGACGCTGAGGCTGATGCGCGCGAACCCCTCGGAGCGTGCGTGCTCGCACAGCCGCTGCAGCAGGGCCCGGCCGACGCCGTGGGCGCGCCAGATCGGCTTCACGCCGATGATCAGCTCGGGGACGCCCGTGCCGACGTATGCGAACCCGGGATCGCTGCGCGGAAGCATCCGGTACCAGGCGGCGCCGATCGGCTCTCCCGTCGCGGCCTCGGCGACGAAGCCCGCGTCGCCAGGCCGCATCCAGCCGGCGACGTACCGCCCGTGCTCCTCCCCGCCGATCACCTCGTGCCGCGGCCGTGCGCCGCCCTGCCGCCAGTTCGCCGCCTCGACGACCATGTCGCCGAGGAACGAGCCGTCCGCCGGCACAGCGGGACGGATGCGGAACGAGGTACCCACGAGGCCGATGGTACGGCCATCCGTGTTACGTGCGGGCTACGCTTCGATTCTCCGCCCGGCGGTGATCCCGCTATGCCTCTATCACGAGCGGGACGATCATGGGCCGGCGTCGCAGCGACTGGTTCACCCAGCGCCCGATCGTGCGGCGCACCACCTGCGACAGCGCGTGCGGGTCGCGCACGCCCGACTTGGCGGCCTCGGTGAGCGCCGCGGCGATCTTCGGCTTGACGTCCTCGAAGACGCGGTCGTCCTCCGCGAAGCCGCGCGCGTGGATCTCGGGACCCGAGATCACCTTGCCCGTCGCGGCGTCGACCACGACGATCACCGAGATGAAGCCCTCCTCGCCGAGGATCCGGCGGTCCTTGAGGTCGGCATCCGTGATCTCGCCGACGGTCGAGCCGTCCACGTACACGAACCCGAGGTCGAGCTGGCCGACCATGTGCGCGTCGCCGTCCTTGAGGTCGATGACGGTGCCGTTCTCCGCGAGGAGCGTGCGCTCGGGCGCGATCCCGGTGTCCTGGGCGAGGCGGGCGTTCGCCATGAGGTGGCGGTACTCGCCGTGCACCGGCAGGACGTTGCGGGGCTTGAGGATGTTGTAGCAGTACAGCAGCTCGCCGGCGGCGGCATGTCCGGAGACGTGGACCTTGGCGTTGCCCTTGTGCACGACGTTGGCGCCGAGCTTGGTGAGCCCGTCGATGACGCGGTACACGGCGTTCTCGTTGCCGGGGATGAGGCTCGACGCCAGGATCACCGTGTCGCCGGCGCCGGGCTCGATCGCGTGGTCGAGGTTCGCCATGCGGCTCAGGACGGCCATGGGCTCGCCCTGCGAGCCGGTGGACATGTAGACGATCTTGTCGTCGGGGAGGTCGCGCGCCTTCTTGTAGTCGATCAGCACGCCCTCGGGCACGTGCAGGTAGCCCAGGTCCTCCGCGATGGTCATGTTGCGCAGCATGCTGCGGCCGAGGAGAGCCACCCTGCGACCGTGGGCGGCCGCGGCGTCGAGCACCTGCTGCACGCGGTGGACGTGGCTGGAGAAGCTGGCGACGATCACCCGCCGCGGCGCCTTGCCGATGACCTGGTCGAGCACCGGGCCGATCGAGCGCTCCAGCGGCGTGAAGCCGGGGACGTCCGCGTTCGTGGAGTCGACGAGGAAGAGGTCCACGCCCTCCTCCCCCAGCCGCGCGAAAGCGCGCAGATCGGTGAGGCGCCCGTCGAGCGGGAGCTGGTCCATCTTGAAGTCGCCGGTCGCGAGCACCGTGCCGGCCGGCGTGCGGATGGCGACGGCCAGCGCGTCGGGAATCGAGTGGTTCACGGCGATGAACTCGAGCTCGAAGGGCCCGAGGTTCTCTCGCTGCCCCTCGGTCACCGTGAGGCTGTACGGCCGGATGCGGTGCTCCTTGAGCTTGGCCTCGGTGAGCGCGAGCGTCAGGCCGGAGCCGACGATCGGGATGTCGCTCTTGAGCTTGAGCAGGTACGGCACCGCGCCGATGTGGTCTTCGTGGCCGTGGGTGAGCACGACGCCGACGATGTCGTCGAGGCGTCCCTTGATCGGTTCGAAGTCCGGCAGGATCAGGTCGACGCCGGGCTGGTGCTCCTCGGGGAAGAGCACGCCGCAGTCGACGACGAGGAGCTTGCCGCCGTACTCGAAGACGGTCATGTTGCGGCCGACCTCGCCGAGGCCGCCGAGCGGCACGACGCGGAGCGTGCCCGCTTCCAGCTCGGGGGGATCGTACGGGGTGGTGGGCATTGTGAAGCCTCCTCCGGATGCCGTGGCATCCGTTCATCATCGTGCCGTCGCCCGATCGGCGACGGCACTTCGTCATCTGGTCGTGCCCGAGACCTTGGGCAGCGCACCGCCGGCGGCCGCGTTGCGGTCGGGACGGAAGTTCGAGAAGTCGGCACCCGGGACGTCGGTCACCAGGGCGAGCTCGTCCTCGATCTTGGCGGCCTCCCACTCCTCGGGGCCCACCAGCGGCAGGCGCACGCGCGGGCTGCCGATTCGGCCCAGGCCGTGCAGGATGTACTTCGCCGACACCGTGCCGGGCACGTGGGTCATCACGGCGCGCACGAGCGGCTCCAGCTGCTTGTGGGCCGCGGTCGCCGCCTTCAGGTCGCCCCGGTTGACGGCGTCGACGATCACGCGGTACGGCTGGGCCGCGATGTTCGCGGTGACGCCGATGAGGCCCGTCGCGCCGATCGCCAGGTGCGGCAGCACATTGGCGTCGTCGCCGGAGAAGTACATCAGGTCGGTCTGGTTGAGCACGCGGCTCACCTCGCTGAAGTCGCCCTTGGCGTCCTTGATGGCGAGGATGTTCGGATGCTTGGCGAGGCGCAGGATCGTCTCGTAGCGGATCGGCACGCCGGTGCGCCCGGGGATGTCGTAGAGGATCACCGGCAGATCGGTGGCGTCGGCGACGAGGCGGAAGTGCGTCAGGATGCCCGCCTGCGTGGGCTTGTTGTAGTACGGCGTGACGATCATGATGCCGTCGGCGCCGACCTTCTCGCTGGCCTTGTACAGCTCGATCGCGTGCGCGGTCTCGTTGGATCCGCCGCCGGTGATGATCTTCGCCCGCCCGGCCGCGACATCCTTGCCGACCTCGACCAGGCGGATCTTCTCCGCATCGGTGAGGGTCGACGTCTCACCCGTGGTGCCGGTCACGACGATGCCGTCGGCGCCCGCGGTGATGACGTCGTCGATGTGCTTCTCGACAGCGGGCCAGTCGACCTCGCCGTCGGCCGTCATGGGGGTGACGAGGGCGACGAGCACCTGTCCGAAGGGATTGCCCGGATGCGTCATGTTCTCAGGGTATCCGGATGCCGCGACTCCGCGTGCCGCCGGAGCAGGCCCGTGTGGCTCGCGCGCGCTCAGCGCCCGCGCTCGGCGATGCGGGCGGCGAGCGCCGGCGGGGCGAATCGGGCCCCCCACACCAGCAGCTTGTACCGCAGCGACGGGATGGAGACGGGCACGCCGCGCGCGGCGTCGCGCAGGGACGCCGCCACGACGTCCCGCGCGTCCAGCCAGAGGGCGTCCGGCACGCCCTCCTGTCCCGGCGGGAGGCCGAGGCGCTCGTGGAAGCTCGTGTGCGTCCAGCCGGGGCAGACGGCGGTCACGGTCACTCCGCGCGGTCCGTAGCGACCGTTCGCCCAGCGGCTGAAGCTGACCAGCCACCCCTTGCACGCGCCGTAGGTCGAGCGCGGGATGAACGCCGCGACCGACGCCACGTTGAGGATGCGGCCCCGGCCGCGCGCCAGCATGCCGCCGAGCGCCGCGTGGGTGAGGCGCATGGGCACGTCGACGTGCAGGCGCAGGTGGCTGACCTCGTCGGCGATGTCGTTGCTCTCGAACGCCAGCGGCAGCCCGAACCCCGCGTTGTTGACCAGGATCTCGATCGGGCGGGCCTCGTCGGCCACCCGCTCGATCACGCGGTCCCGCTGCCGGGGCTTCAGCAGGTCCGCGGCGAGCACCTCGACCTCCACGCCGTACACGGTGCGCAGGCGGGACGCGAGGGCCTCGAGCGCGGAGCGGTCGCGCGCCACGAGCACGAGGTCGGCGCCCTTGGCAGCGAGCTGGCGGGCGTACTCGGCGCCGAGGCCCGAGCTCGCGCCGGTGATGAGAGCGGTCTTCGCCACGTCGCCTCGTCCCGCCGCTCTACTGCGCCCGCACGAGCGTCAGGAACCGATAGCGGATGCCGGAGCTCGACGTGTGCCAGCCCTCCGGCGGATCGATCCTCGACGGGATCCACCCCTCGCGCTCGGGCGCGGTGGTGTCGCCGGGCACCTGCAGGTCGAACTCGGTGACCTCCAGGAGATCCGCCTGCCCGATCGCCTCGCGGAACAGCTCCCCGCCGCCGATCACCCAGATCCGGTCGGGGTCGCCCTCCGCCGCCAGCGCGAGCGCGGCCTCGAGCGAGCCGGCGGGTTCGGCGCCGGCCTCCGCCCAGTCGTCCCGGTGCGTGACCACGATGTTGCGCCGCCCGGGCAGCGGCCGGAAGCGGGCGGGGAACGACTCCCACGTGCGCCTGCCCATCACCACCGGCGCGCCGAGCGTCGCCGCCTTGAAATGGGCGAGATCCTCGGGGACGTGCCACGGCATGCCCCCCTGCGCGCCGATCACGCGGTCGCGGGCCTCGGCCCAGATCAGGCCGATCGGGCGACGCGGGTCAGCGGCGGTCATACCGCGACCGCGCCGCGGATCGCGGGGTGGTGCTGGTAGTGCTCGAGCACGAAATCCTCGTACCGGTAGTCGAAGATCGAGCCGGGTGTGCGCGCGAGGCGCAGCGTCGGGTACGGGTAGGGGTCGCGGGTCAGCTGCTCGCGCACCTGCTCGAGGTGGTTGTCGTAGATGTGGCAGTCGCCGCCGGTCCACACGAAGTCGCCCGGCTCGAGGCCCGCCTGCTGCGCCACCATGAGGGTCAGCAGCGCGTAGGAGGCGATGTTGAACGGGACGCCGAGGAAGAGGTCGGCGCTGCGCTGGTACAGCTGGCACGACAGCCGGCCGTCGGCGACGTAGAACTGGAACATCGCGTGGCACGGCGCGAGGGCCATGTCGGGGATGTCGGCGGGGTTCCACGCCGAGACGATGAGCCGCCGCGAGTCGGGATTCGCGCGGAGCTGGTCGAGCACGAGCGCGATCTGGTCGATGTGCTCGCCCGACGGCGTCGGCCACGAGCGCCACTGCACCCCGTAGACGGGACCGAGCTTTCCGTCGGCATCGGCCCACTCGTCCCAGATCGTGACGCCGTTCTCCTGCAGCCAGGCGACGTTCGACTCACCGCGGAGGAACCACAGCAGCTCGTAGGCGACCGACTTGAAGTGAACCCGCTTCGTGGTGACGAGGGGGAACCCCTGCGACAGGTCGAAGCGGATCTGACGGCCGAAGACGCTCGTCGTCCCGGTGCCGGTGCGGTCGTCCTTGTGGGTGCCGTTCTCGAGCACGTCGCGCAGGAGGTCTTCGTACGGAGTCGGGATCGGCGTCGTCACGGCTGCCACGATACCCGCCGCCAGCACGTCCGGCCCGGCAGCCGCGCAGCGCTTCGCGTCACGCCGCGTCGCGTCATCTGAGCGATCGGCGCGTCCTCGGCGGCGGAAAGGGGTTAGCCTGGTCTGCTGTGACCCTCGTCGGCGCCCTCATCGCACTCGCCGTGCTCCTCGCGGCGACGATCGCGCTCGGCGCGTACCTGAACTGGCGCCAGTCGCACGCTCGCCGCAACGTGGCCCACGAAGTCGTCGAGCCCCACCGGCTCGGGGCCGAGGGGCTGGGTGAAGTCGCCACGCTGCTGCAGTTCAGCACCGAGATGTGCGCCCGCTGCCCCGGGGTGCACCGCACGCTCGCGGCCATCGCCGACGATCACGAGGGTGTGCTGCACCTCGACGTCGACCTCACGCATCGCCCCGACATCGCCAAGCACTTCCACGTCCTGCAGACCCCCACCACCCTCGTGCTGGACCGCAACGGGGTGGTGCGGACCCGCTTCGGCGGCACCCCGGGGCGCGATGTGCTCGAGCTCGAGCTGAACCGGCTGAGTGCGGAGGGTGCGAGTGTCTGAGAGAGCGGATGCCGCGACCCCGCGCGGCATCGATCCGCGCGGACCGCGGTTCGTGGCAGGCATCACCGCCGTGCTGCTCCTCGTCGACGTGTTCCTCGGGCTGACGGGCCTGTCCACCGCGCGCACCGCCGACGGCTGGGCGATCGCCTCGGCGACGCCCGGCGAGCGGTTCCTGGACCCTGCCTTCTTCCTCCTCCTCGCGATCGCCGTGCTGTTCGCGTGGGGAGTGGCCTCGCCGCGCACGGCGCCGTGGGGCGCGCTGTACCGCGCGCTCGTCGCGCCCCGCCTCGGCGCCCCGACCGCGCTCGAGGACCCGCGCCCGCCGCGCTTCGCGCAGGGCGTCGGTCTCCTCGTCTCCGTCATCGGACTCGCGCTGCACCTGCTCGGCGTGCCCTGGGGCCTCACCATCGCGGCCGCAGCAGCTTTCGTCGCGGCCTTCCTCAACGCGGTCTTCGGCCTCTGCCTGGGGTGCCAGCTGTACCTGCTGCTGCAGCGCGCGGGCATCGTCGGCCGCGCCCGGCCGGCCTCCGCCTGACACGTCGCGCATCGCCGCGCAACCGTCGCGGCGCGGCATCCGTGTTGATTAGGCTGACGCGAGACGCCTGCGACGCAGGCGCACCGCGAGCGAGGAGGCCCCCATGACCGTCACGAGCGAAGCGACCACCGCCTGGAACGGCGGACTGTTCGACGGCTCCGGAGAGACCACCTTCGTCTCGTCGGGCCTGGGCACGTTCCCTGTCAACTGGAAGGCGCGCAGCGAGGGCTCCACCTCGGTCACGACGCCCGAGGAGCTGATCGCCGCCGCGCACTCGTCCTGCTTCAGCATGGCGTTCTCGCTCGCCCTCGCCGAGAACGGCACCCCGCCCGAGTCGATCGACACCACGGCGTCGGTGACCTTCAAGCCCGGCACCGGCATCACCGGCAGCCACCTCAACGTCAACGCCGTCGTCCCGGGCATCGAGCCCGAGGAGTTCGAGCGCATCGCGCAGGAGGCGAAGGCCGGCTGCCCGGTCTCGCAGGCCCTCGCGGGCGTCGAGATCACCATCGAGGCCACGCTTGCCTGATTCCCCCGGCGCCGCCGACGCCGCCCCGGCGACCCCGCGGAAGGTGGTCGTCTCCGGCGCGTCGGGGCTGATCGGAGCGGCCCTCGTCGAGAGCCTGCGGGCCGATGGGATCGAGGTCGTCACACTCGTGCGGCGCCCGCCCGTCGAGGCCGGAGAGATCGAGTGGCTCACAACGGACGAGCCGCTCGACCCCGCGGTGCTCGACGGCGCCGACGCCGTCGTCGGGCTGAACGGCGCGAACATCGGACGGTTCCCGTGGACGCCCTCGTACAAGAGCACGCTGCTGTGGTCGCGCGTCACGCCGACGCGTGCGCTGGCCCGCGCCGTGCGGGAGCGGGGAGCGGATGCCCCGCACTTCGTCGCGGCCTCCGCCGTGGGCTACTACGGCTCGGCCCCGGGGGCCCGGCTGACCGAGGATTCGCCGCGCGGTGACACGTTCCTCGCCGATCTGTGCGGGGAGTGGGAGGCGGCAGCGCTCGGAGCGGGGCCCGATGCCGCGGTGTCATTGCTGCGCACGGCGCCCGTGGTGCACGCGGACGGCGTGCTGAAGCCGCTGCTGCTCCTCACGCGCTTCGGGCTCGGCGGGCCGATCGGCCCCGGCACGCAGGCCTGGCCGTGGATCTCGCTCGAGGACTCGGTGCGCGCGATCCGGCACATCATCGACGCGCGACTGACAGGCCCGGTGAACCTCACGGGCCCGACGCGCGCGACGGCGAACGACCTCGGATTCGCGCTGGCGCTGCGGATGAACCGCCCGTTCCTGCTGCGTGCTCCGGTGTGGGGCATGAAGCTGGTGCTCGGGGCCGACGCCACGGAGGCGATCCTCACCGCCGACGCGCACGTCGTGCCCGCCGCGCTCACGGCATCCGGGTTCGTCTTCGCGCACCCGACCGTCGAGGACGCCGTCGCCGCCGCCGTGCCGGCGCGCGTCTGAGCCCGGCCGTCCGCGTCAGCGGGCTCGCTCGGCCGACTCGAGGCGGATCGCCGTGCGCACCGCCTCGCGCGCGCGCCGACGATCACCGGCGGCGTCGTACGCGAGGCCGAGCCGGAACCACACCCGCCAGTCGTCGGGGTGCGCCTCGGCATCGGCGCGGTAGGCGGGGAACACCGCGTCGCCGTCGGCGCGGACGACCCTGCCGCTCGGCAGCACCGCCACCTCGTCCTCGGGCAGTCCCCCCTCTGCCTCGAGTCGACGCCCCAGCTGCTCGGCGCGCACGCCGAACCACAGCTCGCGCCCCAGCGCCCATGCCGCGATGAGCGGCAGCACCACGAGGGCGATCCCGATCGCGACGCCGACGGCCTCGCCGCTGGTCATCAGGAGCCATGCGCGCTGTCCCACCAGCACGATGTACAGCGCGAGCAGCACCGCCATGACGGCGACGCCGATCCGGGCGGTCATGCGGACGTGGTGCGGGCGACCTGCCCCGTGACGCCGCCCTCGTCCAGCGGGCGCGCTTCGGTGTGCGCTGCGCGCCGGCCGATCCCGATGTCGATCAGGCTGTCCAGGCCGATGGTCACACCCGTGGCGTCGCGCGCGGCCGCCAGTGCCAGCCGGATGCCGGGACCGTACGCCCTCGCCGGCTCGACGGTGTCGTGCACGATCGTGAGGGACTCCCCCGGTCCCGACAGGATCGTCTCCTGCCGGGCGAGGACGCCGGGGCGGCGCAGCGAGTGGATGGGGATGCTCGCGACCTGCTGCCCGCGGGCGCGCTGGTCGACGTGCGGCGATTCGACGGGCCCGACGCCCTCCCGCGCCGCCGCGATCAGCTCCGCCGTGCGCACGGCGGTGCCGCTGGGCGAGTCGATCTTCGTCTCGCGGTGCGCTTCGACGATCTCGATCGAGGGGAAGAACGGGGCGGCGGCGGCGGCCAGCGCGGAGCCCAGCACGGAGCCGATGGAGAAGTTCGGGATGAAGACGGCGCCGGTCGCCGCGGCGTCGACGAGCGGTCGCACCAGCGCGATGCGCTCGGCCGACCAGCCGGACGTGCCGACGAGCACGTTGATCCCGCGCTCGATGGCGGCCCGGACGACGTCGATCGACACGGCAGGCGTGGACGCGTCGACGACGAGGTCGGCGCCGTCGAGGTCGGAGAGGTCCGAACGCGAGGTCAGCACGGCGGTCAGCTCGAAGCCGGGCTCCGCCTCGACCACGTCGCGGATGATGCCGCCGAGCTTGCCGGTGCCGCCGACGATGGCCACGCGTGTCGTCATGCGTCCATCCTAGGCGGGCGCCCTGCACCCGGCCGGGCGGCCGCGGGGTAACCGGCGCCTACGCTGGAGAGGTGGTGACACTGCGCCCCTCCCCCGCTGACGCCCCCGACGCCCACGAGCTGCTCGCCGAGTACTTCCGCGCGCGCACCGAGGGGTTCGCGCTCATGGACGTCTCCTACCGCACCTCCTTCCCCGACCCCGCGGCATTCGTCCCGCCGGCGGGCGTCTTCGTCGTGCTGGACGACGACGAGGGCGTCGCGCAGGGCTGCGGCGGCATCCGTCTCATCCCCCCGGGTGCGCTCGGCATCCGTTACGAGCTCAAGCACCTGTATCTGCGACCGGGCACGCGCGGGCGGGGATGGGGCCGGCTGCTGGTCGAGGACCTCGAGCGCCGGGCGCGCGGGTTCGGGGCCGCCGAGCTCGTGCTGGACACGCACCACTCCCTCGAGGCGGCGGGAGCGCTGTACGCCCGCACCGGCTTCACGCCGATCGATCCCTACAACGACAACCCCAACGCGACGCGGTGGTACGGCAAGACGCTGTGAGCGTCCGGCGTCAGACGGGATAGATCTCGGGCAGACCCGTACGCAGCTCGACCGGCAGGTGCGCCATGTCGTTGTGCGAGAGCATCGTCCACGGCCGGCCCTGCTTCTGCGCGATGACGGTGAGCCCGCAGTGCGCCTGGTTGAGCGTCATCCATCGCCACTCCGGCGCCTGCAGCACCTCGCGCACGAACCAGGCGATCACGAAGTTGTGCGTGATCAGCAGCTCGTGGACGTCGCCGCGCTTGCGGACCAGGTACTCGCTGACGGCGTCGGACATCTGGGCGCGCCCGGCCTCGACCTCGGCCTCGGTGACCGATCCGAAGAACGGCTCGAACACCGCGGGCGTGTCGTCGGTCATCCCCGTCGGCACGCAGTCGAAGAGGAGGGCCGAGGGCTCGGGCGAGACCGACGGCATCCGCTCGGCGACCGCCCGCGCCGTCTGGCTCGCCCGCTCCAGCGGCGAGTGCCACACGGCATCGAACGGCACCCCCGAGAGGCGGTCCGCCAGCAGCGAAGCCTGGCGGCGTCCGCGCGGGGAGAGGGGTCCGTCGATGAGACCGTGCTCGGCATCCTGATGCTCACCATGCCGCACGAGGTAGATGTAGTGCGTCACGCAGCTCACTCCGTCGGGGGTCGCGTGCCGGGGGAAGGCACCCTTCCACCCTACGACACGTGCCCGTGCCGGCCGGCGGGCTGTGGACGCGCCCGTGCAACCGGCCCGGCGGACCGCTGCGGCTACTCCGAGGCGCGTCCGATGTCGGCCAGCTGGGAACGGCTGAGCCGCACCCCGACGCCCTGGACGAGCTCTTCGACATGCTGCGGCGCATAGGCGTTGACGATGGGCGCGGTCACGAGCCGCTGGGACAGGAGCCAGGCGACGGCGACCGCGGCGTCGGGGACGCCGAGGTCCGCGCCGACGGCATCGAGCGCGCGCAGCGTCCGGCTCCCCCGCCGGTTCAGATTGGCCGCCAGCTGCGCTCCGCGCACCGACAGCGCCCCGCGGATCTTCGATCGCTGCCGGCCCGCCAGGAAGCCGTGCTCGAGGGCGTGCGACGGCGTGACCGCCATGCCCTGCGCACCGGCGACGAGGCGCAGGTCGGCATCGAACTCATGGCGCCTCAGCACGTTGAACGGCACGTCGAGCACCGTGATGCGCGGATAGCCCGCGGACGAGAAGATGCGGGCCTCCACCAGTTGCGCCGCGGTGTAGCCGAACGCGCCGAGCGCGCGCACCTTCCCGGTGTCGACGAGCCACTCCGCCGTCGCGAGGGTGTCTTCCAGCGACGATCCGGGGTCGGTCGTCGCGTCGAGGGACAGCACGTCGATCCGGTCGGTGCGCAGCCTCGTCAGAGACGCTTCGACGGCGCGGATCAGGTTCACCGGGCCGAGCCCCGGGTTGTCGGCGTGACCTCCGACCCGGACGGTCAGCACGATGTCGTCGCGGAGCCCGCGCGAGTGCAGCCACTGGCCGATGATGTGCTCGCTGCGCCCGCTGGAGTAGCTGTCGGCGGTGTGCACCGCGTTGCCGCCGAGCTCGGCGTACGTGTCGAGGATCGCGTGGCTGGACTCGAGGTCGACGTTCCACCCGAACTCGGCCGCGCCGAGGATCAGCGGGAACACGTGCGCGCCGCTCTCGCCGAGCGGCACGCGGATGTTGCTGCCCACCGAGGGCCCCTGAACCGGGATGGGTGCCGACGGATGCGGGCCGAGCGCGCCGGTGGCGGCATCCGGGCTCACCGACGGAAGCGTCGAGTCAACGCCGAAGAAAGCCATGTGCCACCCCCTCACTCAGCTCGTCGCCGAACCTTGTGATCAAATGTCCGCACCCCCCGGCGCGTACTTCGAGGGTAGGGCAGTCCGGACAGCACGCCGCGCGCTGAGGCGAACTGTCGATAAACATTGCATAACGGTTTGATCACGAATGGCCGGTCCGGCGAGATCCGCGTCCGCCGGCGCGGCGATGCCGGCGCGCGAGCGAACCGGACGACGGATGCCCGCCCCGGTGTCGGGGCGGGCATCCGCTGCGATGGGCCGGCCGTGCCGGCCGCTCGGGGCTTCGGGCGATCATCCCTCGGCAGGAGCCTCCGGACCGGGGTTGGCCGCGTCGCGACCCTCCTGGTCGGCGGCCTCCTCGAGCACCGGCTCGAGCGAGAGCTTGCCGCGGTCGTCGATCTTCGTGATCTTGACGAGGAGCTTCTGGCCGACGGAGAGGACGTCGTCGACGTTCTCGACGCGCTTGCCGCCGGCGAGCTTGCGGACCTCGCTGACGTGCAGCAGGCCGTCCTTGCCGGGCAGGAGCGAGATGAACGCGCCGAACGTCGCGATCTTCACGACCGTGCCGAGGAACTGCTCGCCGACCTCCGGGTTGGTGGGGTTGGCGATCGCGTTGACCTGGGCACGGGCGGCCTCGGCCGACGGGCCGTCGACGGCGCCGATGTAGACGGTGCCGTCCTCCTCGATGGAGATGTCGGCGCCGGTCTCGTCCTGGATGGCGTTGATCGTCTTGCCCTTGGGGCCGATGAGCTCGCCGATCTTGTCGACCGGGATCTGCACGCTGATGACGCGCGGGGCCGTCGGAGCCATCTCGTCGGGCGCGTCGATCGCGGCGTTCAGCACGCCCAGGATCGTCAGACGCGCGTCCTTGGCCTGCGTCAGCGCCGCCGAGAGCACCGACGACGGGATGCCGTCGAGCTTCGTGTCGAGCTGGATCGCGGTGACGAACTCGCTCGTGCCGGCGACCTTGAAGTCCATGTCGCCGAGCGCGTCCTCGGCGCCCAGGATGTCGGTCAGCGCGGCGTACCGCGTCTGGCCGTCGACCTCGTCGGACACCAGGCCCATGGCGATGCCGGCGACAGGAGCGCGCAGCGGCACACCCGCGTTCAGCAGCGACAGGGTCGAGGCGCACACCGAGCCCATCGACGTCGAGCCGTTCGAGCCGAGAGCCTCGGAGACCTGGCGGATCGCGTAGGGGAACTCCTCGCGTCCGGGCAGCACCGGCACGAGCGCGCGCTCGGCCAGGAAGCCGTGACCGATCTCGCGGCGCTTCGGGCTGCCCACGCGGCCCGTCTCACCCGTCGAGTACGGCGGGAAGTTGTAGTGGTGCATGTAGCGCTTGTGCGTGACGGGCGACAGCGAGTCGATCTGCTGCTCCATCTTGAGCATGTTCAGCGTGGTGACGCCCAGGATCTGGGTCTCGCCGCGCTGGAAGATCGCCGAGCCGTGGACGCGCGGGATGACCTGCACCTCGGCGTCGAGCGGGCGGATGTCGGCGAGGCCTCGACCGTCGATGCGGACGCCCTCGGTGAGGATGCGACCGCGCACGATCTTCTTCGTCACCGACTTGTACGCGGCGCTGAACTCCAGCGTCGCCGTGCCGGGCAGCTGCTCGGCCTCGACCGCGGCGATCAGCTCGGCCTTGACGCGGTCCTTGACGGCGTCGTCGGCGTTCTGACGCTCCTGCTTGTCGGCGATCTGGTAGATGCCCACGAGCTCGTCGTACGCGCGACCCGCCACGAAGTCGTAGGTCTCCTGGCTGTATGCCGGGAAGACCGGGTACGACTGGATCTCCTTCGCCGCGGAGCCGGCGACGACGTTCTGCGCGGCGACGAGCTCCTTGATGAAGGGCTTCGAGGCCTCGAGGCCCTGCGCGACGACCTCTTCGCTCGGCTTGGTCGCGCCGCCCTTGATGAGGTTCCAGGAGCCCTCGGTGGCCTCGGCCTCGACCATCATGATCGCGACGTCGCCGTCGTCGAGCACGCGGCCGGCGACGATGAGGTCGAACACGGCCTCCTCGAGCTGCTTCGCGTTGGGGAACGCGACCCACTGGTCGGCGTGCTCGCCGTGGCCGGGGACGAGCGCCAGGCGAACACCCGCGATCGGACCCGAGAACGGCAGACCCGAGATCTGGGTCGACAGCGAGGCGGCGTTGATCGCGAGCGCGTCGTAGAACTCGCCCGGCGCGATCGAGAGCACCGTGACGACGATCTGCACCTCGTTGCGGAGGCCGTCGACGAACGACGGGCGCAGGGGGCGGTCGATCAGACGGCAGACGAGGATCGCCTCGGTCGAGGGGCGGCCCTCACGACGGAAGAACGATCCCGGGATCTTGCCGGCGGCGTACGAGCGCTCCTCGACGTCGACGGTGAGCGGGAAGAAGTCGAAGCCCTCGCGGGGGTGCTTGCCGGCGCTGGTGGCCGACAGGAGCATGGTCTCCTCGTCGAGGTACGCGGCGACGGCACCCTGTGCCTGCTGCGCGAGTCTGCCGGTCTCGAACCGGACGGTGCGGGTGCCGAAGCGGCCGTTGTCGAGGACGGCTTCGGCGGCGGTGATTTCCGGACCTTCCAAGAGGTCCCTCCTTCTTTGTTTAGCCTCGTCCGGCCGTGTGCCGGGCGAGGGTCAATCGAAGGAGCAGGAACAGGCAGATCTCGGCGCGCGGTGATTCCGCGGACTCGCCAGCGCTGGTCACCAGTCGAAGATCACCCGGCGCTTCTCGCGTCGGGGAACCCACCACAGGGGACCAGCTTCCTGCCGGCCTGCTCCACAATGCCCGTCTCGGGCACGGTGCTCATATTGATTTGAGCGGATGCCCAGGGGGCAACCCGCACAAGCCTACCAGCGGGGTCCTCCTTCTCAGGAACCCTGGCGGGCGTCGGATGCCCCGCCTAGGGTGGGGGGCATGAGCACCGACGAGAAGCCGGCGTCCTCGGCATCCGATGAGATGAAGCGCAAGTTCAAGGAGGCTCTCGACAGGAAGAACGCCAACCACCGCCAGGGCGAGTCCCACCTCGACGCGGACTCGGCCATCCACGGCACGCACGGCGCGATGACCAAGCGCGAGTTCCGGCGCAAGAGCGGATAGGAAACATGAGCCTCGGGCCGACCAGAGGCCACGCCAGGGCGGCGGGGCACGATCGGGGCGCGCAATGAGCGATTTCCGCGAGCGCGTGCCGGACGACGAGCGCGACGTGCCGATCGACGACGACGTCGAGCTCGAGCTGCCGCCGCCGACCATCGACCCGCTCGAAGCGGTCGAGGAAGACGTCGACGAGCTCGAGTTCGAGGAGCGCGAGTCGGCGATCGAATCGGGCGAGATCGACCCCCACGACTGAGACGCAAGGAAGGGAGGGTGCGGCTCCCCGCACCCTCCCTTCCTCGCCCTCCTCAGCGCGAGAGGATGGCGTCGCGCTCGCGGGCGCGCCGCTCCTTGGCCTCGGCCTCGGTGATCGCGGCCTCCTCGAGACCCTGCACGCCGACGGCCTCGGGCGATGCCGACATCCCGTCGTGGTCGTGCCCTGACAGCGTCGTCTCGTCGAACGGCAGTTCTCCGGCGAGGACGCGGCGCGCGCGGCCCGCGTCGAACTCCTTGGTCCAGGTGCCGACGAGCACCGTCGCGACGGCGTTGCCGGTGAAGTTGGTGAGCGCACGCCCCTCCGACATGAAGCGGTCGATGCCGACGATGACGCCCACCCCGTTCACGAGGTCGGGGCGGTAGGCCTGCAGACCGCCTGCGAGGGTCGCCAGGCCTGCGCCCGTCACACCCGCCGCGCCCTTCGAGGCGATGATCATGAAGACGAGCAGGCCGATCTGCTCGCCGATGGACATCGGCGCTCCCATGCCGCTGGCGATGAACAGCGACGCCATCGTGAGGTAGATCGCCGTGCCATCGAGGTTGAACGAGTAGCCCGTCGGCACGGTGATCCCGACGACCGGCTTCGACACGCCGAGGTGCTCCATCTTCGCGATGAGCCGCGGCAGCGCTGATTCGGACGACGATGTGCCCACGATCAGCAGGTATTCGCGCGCCAGGTACTTCATGAGGCTGAAGAGGTTGACGCGAGCGACGAGGTACAGCAGTGTGCCCAGGATGCCGACGATGAAGACGATGCACGTGATGTAGAAGGCGATCATCAGCGTGCCCAGGGCCCAGATCGCGGCGATGCCCGTGTTGCCGACGACCGCCGCGATGGCTCCGAACGCGCCGATCGGCGCGAGCCACAGGATCATGCCGAGGATGCGGAACACCAGGCTCTGCAGATGCTTGACGGCATTCATGATCGGCGCGCCCTTGTCGCCCATCTGCTGGAGGGCGAAGCCCACCAGCAGCGCGATGAAGAGCACCTGGAGCACGCTCTCCCCGGTGAAGGCCGAGAAGAAGGTGGTCGGGATGATGCCGAGGATGAACTCCTGCGTGGTCTTGGCCTCCGCGGTGGACTCGTAGCTCGCGCTGGTCATGTTGAGGCCCTCGCCCGGGTGGAGGAGGTTGCCGACCACGAGGCCGATGGCGAGCGCGAAGGTCGACATCACCATGAAGTACAGCAGCGCGAGCCCGCCGATCCTGCCGACTGTCGCGGCCTTGGCGATGGAGCCCACCCCGACCACGATCGTGCAGAAGATGATGGGGGCGATCATCATCTTGATGAGGGCGACGAAGCCCTCGCCGAGCGGCTTGAGGGCCACGCCGACGTCGGGCCAGACGAGGCCGACGACGGCGCCGAGCACCACCGCGACGATCACGGCGATGTAGAGCCAGGTGTGCTTGTCCCACGCCTGCTTGCCGCGCCTGGCGTTGAAGCCGGGGAGCGTGAACGACGTGGTGCGGGTCGAGAGAGCCATCTTTGCCTCCTGCGGGATGTACGACGGTGTGTCCGCGGTGCCGCACGATCCGGCGGCGTGACCACAGCGTGCGCGCAGGCGCCGGCATGGTCCTACTTGTGGTCGTATTGGTCGCGCCCGGACGCTCGGCGCAGCAGCGCGCAGGCGCGAGGATGGATGCGGCGGCATCGAGGAGGAGAGCCATGTCAGCGAAGACAGAGCGCGGCAGCGCGGCATCCCGCGTCTTCGCCGTGGTCGCGCTCTCTGCCGCGGTCATCGTGGCCGCTCTGGCCGGCGTGCTGGTGCTGGATGCGGAACGGTCCGAGAGGGGCGAGGCCGAGGAGGTGACCCGGGCGGTGGCGGCATCCCTCGCCGTCCTTCCCGAAGTGGGCGCCGCGCTGACGGAGGCGGGGGCCTCGGCGCGACTGCAGCCGGTCGCCGAGGACGTGATGACGCGCGCGGGGGTGGACTTCGTGACGATCATGACGCCCGACGGCATCCGCGTGACCCACCGGGACCCGGACCAGATCGGCCGGCACTACCTCGGCACGATCCCCGCAGCGCCGCAGGCGGTCACCGAGGAGTTCACCGGGACGCTCGGCCCCTCCGTCCGCACGATCGTGCCGGTGGAGTCCGCCGGCGAGCTCGTCGGCTGGGTGTCGGTCGGCGTGACGATCGGCAGCATCTGGTCGGACATCGTGCCGCGGCTGCCCTTCGTCGTGTCGATCGCGCTCGCGCTGCTGGCCGCGGGACTGATCGGGGCATGGCTGGCCCGTCGCACCACGCGTCGCCTGGCCGGCGACCTGCCGGCCGGCACGATCCGCGACGCCGTCGCCTCGTACGAGTCGGTGCGCACCCTCGGCGAGGCGCTGCGCGCGCAGACCCACGAGCATGGGAATCGCATGCACACGGCGGTCTCGCTCCTCGAGCTCGGCCGCACGCGTGAGGCGATCGATATCCTCACCGAGACCTCGCGCCAGAGTCAGGAGCTGGTGGATCAGGTCGCCTCCCGCCGGGGCGGCGATCCCACCGTGGGCGCGCTGCTGCTCGGCAAGGCCGCGCAGGCCCGCGAGCGCGGAATCGAGTGGTCGGCCGAGATCGACCCGCAGGCGCCTCGCAGCGCGCTCTCGCCCGTCGACGCGGTGTCGGTCGTCGGGAATCTCATCGACAACGCGATGGATGCCGCAGCCGCCGCTGACGCACCGCGCTGGGTGCGCGTCGCCTTCGGCACCGCGCCCTCGTCGCCGCCCGCGCTGCGCCTGGAGGTGTCCGACAGCGGTCCCGGCGTGCCGGCCGGGGTGCGCGACCGGATCTACGAGCACGGCTTCTCGACGAAGCCGCGAGGCGCGGAGGGGCGCGGTGTCGGATTGGCGCTCGTCCACTCGATCGTGGCGGGCGCCGGCGGATCGGTCACCCTGCGGGACCACCCGACGACCTTCGTCGTCACCCTCCCGGCGGGGCCGGACGCATGATCGGCGTCCTGCTCGTGGACGACGACGCGCTCACGCTCGAGCTGCACCGGGAGTACGTCGCGCGCCTGGACGGCTTCCGGGTGGTCGCGGAGTGCACCGGCGCCCGCGCCGCGATCGACGCCGTGCTCACGCGCCACGACGACATCGATCTGGTGCTGCTCGATGTGACCATGCCCGACGGCACGGGGCTCGACGTGCTGCGGCACCTGCGAGCGCGCGGGATCGCCGTGGACGTCATCGCGATCACGGGCGTGCGCGACGCCGAGGTCGTGCGCCAGATGGTCGCGCTCGGGGTCGCCCAGTATCTGGTGAAGCCTTTCGCCTTCGCCGCCTTCCGCGAGCGCCTCGAGCAGTACCGCGAGTTCCGCCGCCGCGCCGTCGCGGCCGCAGGCGCACCCACTCAGGCCGAGATCGATGCGCTGCTGGGGGCGCTTCGCCCCGCCGTGCCGGTGGCGCTGCCGAAGGGGCTCTCCGCCGGTACGCTCGCCCGCATCAGCGACGAGGTCCGCGAGCGCGGTCCGGTCTCGGCCGCGGAGGCGGCGGACCGCCTGGGGATGTCCCGCGTCGCGGCGAGGCGATACCTGGAGCACCTCGTCACGGCCGGCCGAGCGCACCGGGCGCCGCGCTACGGCACCGGCGGCCGCCCCGAGTCGGAGTACGGCTGGGTGCATGACGCCCAGACGCACGGTGGCACCGCGGACGGGTGAGCGGATGCCTCAGCCGGCGCGCTCGGACGCCGCCACGCTCCCCTGCGGGCCGACGAGCACGTACCCGGTGTGCTTGGCGGTGAGCCCGTCACCCGCCGTCGCGCCGCGCAGCCTCCGCCACACCCAGGGCAGCGCGTCACGGCGCAGCCACGAGCCCGGCAGCGCCGGATCGTCGTCGGCGTGGAGGCTCGCGTCGAGCTCGCCCAGCGCTTCGGCGTGCGGAACCCCCAGCGCCTCGGCCGCCCGATACGCCAGGAAGCGGTGTCCCCGCGGGCGCAGGTGCACCTTGTCGTCCGCCCAGAGCTCGGGGTCCCCGATGACCGGAAGCGCCTCGAGGTCGAGCAGCACGGAACCCGTCTCGGCGGCGATGCGCCGCAGCTCCGAGGCGTAGACGGCGAAGCGGCGTGCGAACAGCAGCGCGGCGCGGCGCCGCGGGAGGAACGGCGTCACCAGCAGCACGTCGGCGCCCGCGGCCCGCAGCGCGCGGACCGCCTCCTCGAGCCGGGCCGCCACCGCGACAGGGTCGACCCGCGCGCCCACGAGGTCGTTGGCCCCGATGAGGACTGCGGCGAGGTCGGGACGCAGCGCGAGGGCGTGCGGCAGCTGCTCCTCGACCAGGTGCTGCACCCGGCGACTGCGGACCGCGAGGTTCGCATAGCGGAAGGGCGCGCCGGCGCCTGAGGCGTGCGCGAGCAGCTGCGCCAGCCGGTCCGTCCAGCCGCGGTACTGCCCGGCCGGCATACGGGAGGCATCGCACAGCCCCTCCGTGATCGAGTCGCCCAGCGCGACGAGGCGCGACCACGGCCTGGGCGGCGCGGCGGTCGGACCGGGAGCCGCCGGTCTTGTCGCCGCACGCTGCAGCAGCGCGTCGTCGATGGGGCGCAGCATCCGCGCCTCTTCGTAGTGCTCGACCAGCTGCCGGCAGACCGCGCCCCACGATCGGTCGCTGACCGACGCGCGGGCGGCCGCGGCGAAGGCACGGCGCTTGCCGTCGTCGCCCACGAGGTCCGTCACGCGCGCACGCAGGTCCCGCAGATCGCCGGGGCGGTACAGCCACCCGTCGACGCTCGAGCGGATGAGGTCGAGGGGGCCGCCGCTCCCCGTCGCGACGACGGGCACGCCACTGGCGAGCGCCTCCTGGATGGTCTGCCCGAAGGTCTCGCTCTCGCCGGGGTGGACGAACACGTCGAAGCTCGCCATTGCCGCGGCCAGCGCATCGCCGGCGAGGTGCCCGGTGAAGACGGCCCCCGGCAGTGCGCGCTCGAGGGCCGGCCGCGCGGGCCCGTCTCCGACGATCACCAGCCGGGTCCCGGCGAGGCCCGCGAGCGCCGCGAGATCCTCCACCTGCTTCTCGGGCGCGAGGCGACCGACGTAGCCGACGACGGTGTCGCCGGGCGCGATCGCGGCCCGCCAGGCGTCGCTGCGGCGGGCGGGGGCGAACCGCTCGGTGTCGACGCCGCGCCCCCAGCGCCGGAGCCGGTCGACGCCGAGACCGGCCAGCTGCTCCAGCGAGGCCGTGGACGGGGCGAGCGTGAGCGTCGCGCGCCGATGAAGCCGGGCGGTGTGGCGGCCGACCAGCGCGGTCGCGTGCGGCATGCCGTACTTCTGCGCGTAGGCGACCACGTCGGTCTGGTACACCGCGACGGCCGGCGCGCGCAGGGCGTCGGCGGCGGCGAGGCCCTGCCAGCCGAGGACGAAGGGCGACGCCAGGTGCACCACGTCGGGGTCGAACGCGCGGAGGATCGAGGCCAGGCGGGCAGCCCGGGCGAACACGACGCGCACCTGCGGATACGACGGCAGCGGCACCGAGCGCAGCAGCTCCGTGCGGGCCCCGTGCAGGTCGGTCGTGATCTCGCCGGCGCGGGGTGCGATGACCAGCGTGTCGTGGCCTTCGGCGGCGAGGTGACGCAGGATCTGGAGCACGGACCCCGTGACCCCGTTCATGTGCGGCAGGAACGATTCGGCGAGGAGTGCGACTCTCACCCCTCCAGCGTGGCGGCGCGGGCACGTCCTGCCGGCGAGAATCGGCCCCTGCAAGGGAGTGTTCACCCGATGCACCGCGGGAGGTCACCGGACGTGCCCTGTTCCGTCGCCGTTCATCACGCCCGGCTATCAAGGACCCATGGTCGAGGAGCTTCTGACCGAGATCGCGCACAGCCCCTGGGCGCTGCCGCTGCTGTTCGCCCTCGTCCTGGGCGACGCGTTCCTCGTGGTCGTCCCGGGCGAGGCGGCGGTGACGGCGCTCGGCGCGCTGGCCGTGTCGGAGGGCCGCCCGGCGCTCGCCGCGATCGTGCTCGTCGCCGCAGCGGCGGCGCTGGCCGGCGACGGCGCCTGCTACCTCGTGGGCCGGACCATCGGGCTGCAGCGCTGGCGGTGGATGCGCGCACCCCGCAGCCAGGCCGCCTTCGCTTGGGCGCGGCTCCGGCTCGAGCGACGTGCGGCGCTGGTGCTGTTCACCGCGCGCTTCATCCCGTTCGCCCGGCTCGCGGTCAATCTCACCGCCGGGGCGACGAGGCTTCCGGCGCCGCGCTACCTCGCCGTCGCGACCCTCGCAGCCCTCGCCTGGGCGCTCTACCAGGCGCTCGTGGGCGCGGTGGTCGCCACGCTCGTGCCGGGAGGTCCCGTCGCGGCGGTGGTCGTGTCCGTCGCGGTCGCCGTCGGACTCGGGCTCGCGGTCGACGCCGTGCTGGCACGCCGGCTCCGTGCCCGGCGCTCACCCGGCGCCGAGTGAGCCTCGCGACAGGTCAGGATGGAGATGTGGCAGACGCGACCCCTGACGGATACGACGGCGGTTTCCTCGGCATCCCGCTCCCCCTCCCGCAGCCGCTCGGCGACGGCGAGGTCCGCGAGCTGACGTACCCGCGCTTCACGGTCCTGCTCGACACGGTCCGCCGCCTCGCCATGGCGACCGCGGTGAACATCGACGGCTCGACGCTGCACGACCTTCCTCGCACCGGCCAGTGGTGGCTGGACCCCCGTGTGCCCGCAGCCCAGCAGGCGGGGCCCGAGGTCTACGCCGCCAACGACCTCGACCGCGGTCACCTGGTGCGCCGCCGTGACCCCGGGTGGGGCACGCCGGCCGAGGCCAGGCGGGCGACCGAGGCGACGTTCGCATACCCGAACGCCGCACCGCAGGCGAGCGGCTTCAACCAGTCGAAGGAGCTGTGGCTCGGCCTCGAGGATCACGTGCTCGAGTTCGCCGACACGACCGACCAGCGCCTCAGCGTCTTCACCGCGCCCGTGCTGGCGCCCGACGACCCGCCGTACCGAGGCATCCGGATCCCGCGTCGCTTCTTCAAGGTCGCCGCGTGGGCGTCGGCGCACGACGAGCGGATGCCGCAGCTCGCGGCGGCCGGATTCGTCCTGGACCAGTCCGCGCTCATCGACGTGAGGCAGGGCGCGCTGGCCGTGCCGGCGCTCGGGGCGTTCCGGACGTTCCAGGTGCCGATCGCCGACATCGAGGAGCTGGCCGGCGTGGATCTCGGACCGCTCGTGGAGGCCGACGTGCTGCCGGCCGTCGACGAGCTCAGGGGCAGGGAGGCGCGCGGAGAGGACGAATGGCGTCCCCTCCGCGCACCCGAGGACATCTGCCTCGGATGAGGCCGGGGGCTACTCCCCCGCCAGCCCGCCGAGCAGGTGCCCGAACGAACGGCCCTCGCCGAGATAGTTCGCCGGGTCGAACGGGTCGGCGTCGGTCGCCGGCTCGCGCCGCGCGACCGCGTCGGCGAGCTCGCGCGCACCGCGCTCGATCCGCTCCGCGAGCGGCGCGACGTTGTCTGCCGACGCACCCCAGTCGCTGGAGGCCGCGAAGACGCCGGTGGACACCGGCTCGGCGTGGAGGTACGTGAACAGCGGCCGGATCGCGTAATCGATCGCCAGCGAGTGACGCGCGGTGCCGGCGTTCGCTCCGATCAGCACCGGCTTGCCGGTGAGCGCGTCGGGGTCGAGCACGTCGATGAACGACTTGAACAGCCCGGAGTAGCTCGTCGAGAAGATCGGCGTCACCGCGATGACCGCGTCGGCCGAGACGACCGCGTTGACCACGGACTCCAGGGCCGGCGGCGCGAAGCCGGTCAGCAGGTTGTTCGTGATGTCGTGCGCGTAGTCGCGCAGCTCGAACACGTCGACCTCGACCTGGATGTCGCGGTCGGTCAGGTGCTCGACGGTCGCGGCGGCGAGCCGGTCGGCCAGCATGCGGGTCGACGACGGGTTCGACAGCCCTGCCGAGACGACGGCGATACGGCGTGCCGTGGTCATGTCAGGCTCCCTTCCGGCCGAGGCCGAACGACGCGCCTGCGGCGGATCCGGCCTTCGAGGCCGCATCCCGGTAAGGGCTCGCACCGACGAGGTTGTCGCCGCGGTTGGCTCCGGGCACCGCCTGGCGCGGCGCCTGGTCGCCGTACGCGGCCGCGACCAGGTTGGCGTGGGTCGGGGCATCCGGGACCTCTGCCGGCCGGTTCTGCTGCAGCTCCCTGCGCAGCACCGGCACCACCTCGCCGCCCAGGATGTCGAGCTGCTCGAGCACCGTCTTCACCGGGAGGCCGGCGTGGTCGATGAGGAACAGCTGGCGCTGGTAGTCGCCGAACGTCTCGCGCATCGCGGCGTACCGGTCGATGACCTGCTGCGGCGAGCCCACGGTCAGCGGCGTCATCTCGCTGAAGTCCTCGAGGGACGGGCCGTGGCCGTACACCGGCGCGTTGTCGAAGTACGGCCGGAACGCGCTGACGGCGTCCTGCGAGTTCTTCGACATGAACACCTGTCCGCCGAGCCCGACGATCGCCTGCTCGGGCGTGCCGTGGCCGTAGTGCGCGAAGCGCTGGCGGTACAGCGCGATCAGACGCTGGTAGTGCTCCTTCGGCCAGAAGATGTTGTTCGCGAAGAACCCGTCGCCGTAGTACGCCGCCTGCTCGGCGATCTCGGGCGTGCGGATCGATCCGTGCCAGACGAACGGCGCGACGCCGTCGAGCGGCCGGGGCGTGGAGGTGAACCCCTGCAGCGGGGTGCGGAACTGACCCTCCCAGTCCACGACGTCTTCGCGCCACAGGCGGTGCAGCAGGTTGTAGTTCTCGATCGCCAGGGGCAGACCCTGGCGGATGTCCTTGCCGAACCACGGATACACCGGGCCGGTGTTGCCGCGGCCGATCATGAGATCGGTGCGACCGTCCGACACGTGCTGGAGCATCGCGTAGTCCTCGGCGATCCTCACCGGGTCGTTGGTGGTGATGAGGGTCGTCGCGGTGGACAGGATCAGGCGCTCGGTCTGCGCGGCGATGTACGCGAGGGTCGTCGTCGGCGACGACGACCAGAACGGCGGGTTGTGGTGCTCGCCCAGCGCGAAGACGTCGAGCCCCACCTCCTCGGCGTGCTTGGCGATCTCGATGGTCGCCTTGATGCGCTCGGCCTCACTGGGGGTGGTGCCGTTCGTCGGGTCCTCGGTGATGTCGCTCACCGTGAAGATTCCGAACTGCATTCCCGACCACGTGGTGCTCTCGCTCACGATCGCTTCTCCGCTCTTTCGCCGTGCGGGTTCTCCGTCGCGGACGAATCTATGCAAATGAATGTATATCGTGCAACGTGTGCAGGTCGAGGTTATTCCCTAATCCAGGCGGAGCCGATCGACGGCCGCCTGGATCGCGACGGCGGCGGCGCCTCGCGCCCAGGCGGTGAACCCCGAGTCGTCGACATAGAGCCGCACCGCGTCCGCCCGCGGATCGCGCCCCGCCGCGATCGCCGCGCGGACGCGCTCCTCGGCGATGTCGAAGAGGGCGATCCCCTCCCCTGCGAGCACCGCCGCGGGCTGGAACGTGAGATTGGCCGCGAGCGCGATGAACCGCCCGAGCGCATCCGCCGCCGCGTCGACGACCGCGAGCGCGGCAGGATCGCCCGCGGACGCCAGCTCGAGGACCTGCGGGTAGCCCACCGTGCGCTGGAGCGCCGCGGAGACCTGCGCGGCGATCGAGCCGGACGTCAGCATCGCCTGCGAGCAGCCGCGGTGGCCCGACGGACAGAGCGGGCCGCTGTCGGAGAGCGGGATGTGGCCGCCGAAGCCCAGCCCGGCCTCGGTCGATCGCACGACCTCACCGTCGACGACGAGCCCGTAGCCGACGCCGGCGCCGATGGTGATGACGAAGAAGCCCGGGATGCCGCGCCCGAGCCCGAACCACCTCTCGGCTTCGCTGAGCGCGATGACATCGTTCTCGAGGACGACGGGGACGCCGAGCCCGCGCTGGAGAAGTGCGCCGAAGGGGACGTCCTCCCACTCGAGGAACGGCGCGTAGCGGGCGATCGCGCCGTCGACGGCGCCACCCAGGGCCACGCCGGCACCGATCACGCCGTCCACGCCGATCGCGGCCACCGCATCGGCGATCTGCGCCGCGACCGCCTCGGGCTCGTGCGAGCGCAGGGCCTCGGTGCGCTGCGCGAGCAGGTCCGCACGGACGTCGGTGGCGACGACGTGGATCGCGTCGCCGGTGATCTTGACGCCGATGAACCGCCCCAGCCCGGGCGCGACGTCCAGCGGGCGCACCGGGCGACCGACCGAGCCGTCGGCGAGGTCCTCGAGCTCGACGAGGTATCCGCGGTCGAGGAACGGCTTGGCGAGCCGGGTGAGACTCGCCGGCGACAGGCCGAGGCGGCTCGTCAGGGCGCTGCGGGCGATCGGCCCGTGGATCAGCACGGCCCGTGCGAGCGCGCGTTCACTGTCCGTCAGCATCGGCGATGAACCTCCTCGGTCCGAGCGAAATGCTTCCATTGTGGCACCAATGGGGCGTTCTCCCCAGGAGATCGTCGCTGGAAACGACTCTTGCTCCCTGCATTAGTTCCATGGTAGAACTAACTCATGCACCGCAGCGACTCGCGGCTCGACGCCGAGCAGACCGTGACCACCTCCGCTCCGCACGTCCTCCACCTGACCCGGGGCGGCACGAGCGTCGTGCTGGACCTGGACGCGTCGCCCGGTCCGTCGATCGTGCACTGGGGCGCCGCGCTGACCGGCTCCACGCCCGCCACCCTGCGGGGGACGGCGATCGCCGCCCGCGCTCAGCGCGTGTCGGGCGGCCTGGACGCGACCCCCGCTCTCTCGCTCGTCCCCGTCGCGGCCGACGGCTGGTTCGGGACGCCCGGGCTCGAGGGACACCGCGACGGCAGCGGTGTCAGCATCCGTCTCGCGACCGTCGACGTGCAGGCCGCCGAGCATCGCGCGAGCATCGCCCTGGCAGACGCCGAAGCCGGCCTCGCGGTCCGGGTGGAGCTGCGGCTCGGACCGAGTGGTCTGCTCCACCAGCGGATCACGGTCCGCAACACCGGCGCCACCGACTACACGCTCCAGTCGCTCCAGACGACGTTTCCCGTCCCCTCCGACGCGACCGAGGTGTTCGACACGACCGGGCACCACCTGCGCGAGCGCTCGCCGCAGCGGCGGCAGCTCGGGATCGCCACGCACGTGCGGGAGAGCCGTCGCGGCCGCACCGGCGCCGATTCCACGATCGTGCTCGCCGCGGGCCGGCCCGGCTTCGGCTTCGAGCGCGGCCGCGTGCACGGCATCCACGTCGCATGGAGCGGCAACCACCGCGTCCTCGCCGAGCGGACCGTGACCGGCGACGCGTTCCTCGCGGGGGGCGAGCTGCTCCTGCCCGGTGAGGTGGTGCTCGCGCCCGGCGCCGCGTACAGCTCGCCGTGGGTGATCGGCTCGTGGGGCGACGGCCTCACGGCGCTGTCGCACCGCTTCCACGACGAGTGGCGCGCCCGCCCCCAGCACCCGCGGCGCCCGCGCCCGGTGACGCTGAACACCTGGGAGGCGGTCTACTTCGATCACTCGCTCGAGCGCCTTACGGCGCTGGCCGATGCGGCGGTCTCCGTCGGCGTGGAGCGCTTCGTCCTCGACGACGGCTGGTTCGAGGGCCGGCGCGACGACACCGCGGGCCTCGGCGACTGGACCGTCGACCGCGAGGTGTGGCCGCACGGCCTGCACCCGCTCATCGACCACGTCCGGGCGCTCGGCATGGAGTTCGGCCTCTGGGTCGAGCCCGAGATGGTCAACCCCGACAGCGAGCTGGCGCGACGGCATCCCGACTGGATCCTCCGTGGGCGGATGTCGCTGCCGCCGTCCGGTCGTCAGCAGCAGGTCCTGGACCTGTCGATCCCCGACGCATACGCCCACATCGCCGCACGCCTGCACGCGCTCCTGGACGAGTACCCCATCGCGTACCTCAAGTGGGACCACAACCGCGACCTCGTCGACGCGGCCGGCGGACCGGCCGGCGCAGCTCGCGTGCACGCCCACACCCTCGCCGTCTACCGCCTGCTGGACGAGCTCAAGGCCGCCCACCCGGGACTGGAGATCGAGAGCTGCGCCTCGGGCGGCGCCCGGGTGGACCTCGGCATCCTCGACCGCACCGATCGCGTGTGGACCAGCGACAGCCTCGACCCGCTCGAGCGCCTCGAGAACCAGAAGCACACCGGGCTGGTCGTCCCTCCCGAGATGCTCGGCATGCACCTCACCAGCCCCGTCGTCCACTCGTCCGGCCGCACGGTCTCGCTCGGCCTCAGCGGTGCGGTCGCCCTGTTCGGCCACTTCGGCATCGAGTGGGACCTCACCACGGTCGACGAACGCAAGCGCGAAGAGATCGCGGAGTGGGTGGCGCTCGCCAAGCGCCTGCGCCCGCTCATCGCGAGCGGGCGCGTGGTGCACGTCGACGGCACGGAGCCCGGCATCGACGTGCGCGGCGTCGTGGCGGCGGACACCGCCTCCGCCGTCTTCACCGTCGTGCAGACCGCCTCGAGCGCCGCCTACCCGGCGGGACGGGTGCGGATGCCGGGGCTCGACCCCGTCCGCGTCTACCGGGTGCAGGTGCGGATGCGCGACGGCGAGGACGCCGGCCAGTCGCCCCTCGAATGGGCGGGCGCCGAGATCGTGATGACCGGCCTGGAGCTGGCCGAGACCGGCGTCCGTCCTCCCGTGCAGCGTCCGCAGCAGGCGATGGTCATCGAGATCACCGCAGCGGGCTGAACGGACCACCATCCATCCACGCGCAAGGAGGCGCACCATGAGAACCAGTCATCGACGATGGGTCCGGCCGCTCGCGGCTCTGACCGTCGCCGCAGCGGCCGCCGCGATCGGCGGCTGCGCACAGCAGCCCGGCGACGGGGTGACCGAGCTGAACTTCTTCCAGTTCAAGGGCGAGGCCCTCGAGGACTTCAACGAGATCATCGCGGACTTCGAGGCCGAGAACCCCGACATCAGGGTGGTGCAGAACCAGGTCGCCGACGCCGACACGGCGATCCGCACCCTGCTGGTGAAGGACCGCGTCCCCGACGTCATCACGCTCAACGCCAACGGGAACTTCGGCAGGCTGGCGCAGGCCGGCGTGTTCTACGACTTCTCCGATGAGCCGGTGCTCGAGACGATCAACCCGGCGGTGCAGGAGATCCTCGCCGACCTCGGCACCTACGGCGACGAGGTGAACGGGCTCGGCTACGTCAACAACGCCAACGGCGTCATCTACAACCAGGACATCTTCGAGGAGCAGGGGCTCGAGGTGCCCGAGACGTGGGACGAGTTCATCGCCGTGTGCGATGCCCTCGAGGCCGCGGGCATCCAGCCGTTCTACGGCACGCTCGCCGATTCGTGGACCGCCATCCCGTCGTGGAACGCCCTCGGTGCGTATCCCGCGCAGGACGGCTTCTTCGACAAGATGCGCGAACAGGGCGAGGACGTGGGACCGGACTCGGAGGTGTCGTTCCAGAAGGACTTCGCCGAGGTCATGGACCGGCAGTACCAGCTGTACTCGTACATGCAGGAGGGCTACCGCGGCAGGACGTACGACGACGGGAACGCGGCGTTCGCCCGCGGCGAGTCGGCGATGCTCCTGCAGGGCATCTGGGCGACGAATCCGATCACGCAGGTGAACCCCGACATCCGGATGGGCATCTTCCCCTACCCGACCGACGAGCCCGGTGAGAGCCTCCTCGTCTCCGGCGTCGACGTGGTGTTCACGCTCGGCAAGGACAACCCGAAGCACGACGCGGCGATGCGGTTCATCGAGTACGTGTTCCAGCCCGACGTCATCGAGCGCTTCGCCGCGTCGCAGAACATGATCCCTTCGGTCGAGGGCGCCGAGCTGAGCGACGACCCCGCCCTGCAGTCCGTCCGCCCCTACTTCGAGGATCAGCGGATCACCGGCTTCATCGACCACCAGATCCCGCCGTCGATCCCGCTCATCCCCACCGATCAGCAGTTCCTCTTCGACGGCGACGCCGAGGCCGCGCTGAAGACCCTCGACAGCGAGTGGGCCAAGGTGGCCGCCCGCACGATCCCCGTGACGGAGGAGTGACATGACAACCCTCACCCAGGCGGTCCGCTCGAGCTCGACGGGCGCCTCCGGCAAGCGCGCCGCCCGCCTGCGCAGCGACAGCCGCCGCGCACCGTCGACCTACTACTGGATGGTGTGGCCCGCGGTGATCGCCTTCGCCGCCTTCCACACGCTCCCGGTCGTCGTCGGCATCTTCTTCAGCTTCACCAACTACGCCGGGTACGGCGCTTGGAACTTCGTCGGTCTGTCGAACTACCTGAACCTGTTCAAGGACGACCGCGTGCTGCAGGCGTACGGCTTTTCGTTCCTGTTCGCGATCGTGGCGACGATCCTCACGAACGCGTTCTCGCTGGCGATCGCGCTCGGCCTCAACGCCAAGATCAGGGCGCGGAACTTCTTCCGAGGCGTCTACTTCGTCCCCTACATCCTCGCGATCCTGGTGATCGGCTACGTGTTCCAGTTCTTCTTCTCGAACTCGCTGCCGAAGATCCTGTCGGGCATCCCGGTCTTCCGGGACAACATCCTGACGAACGAGACGTGGGCATGGACCGCGATCGTCGCGCTGGCCGTCTGGCAGGCGTGCGCGTTCGCGATCATCATCTACCTGTCGGGTCTGCAGACGATCCCGGCAGAGCTCTACGAGGCGTCGTCGCTGGACGGTGCGTCACCCTGGCGGCAGTTCCGCTCGATCACCTTCCCGCTCATCGGCGCCTTCTTCACCATCAACGTCGTGCTGAGCCTGAAGGGCTTCCTTCAGGTGTTCGACCCGATCGTCGCGCTCACCAACGGCGGACCGGGGACGTCGACCGAATCGGTCACGCTCCTGATCTTCCGCGGCGGCTTCTCCGGCGGGGAGTTCGCCTACCAGACGGCCAACGCGGTGATCTTCTTCATCGTCATCACGGTCGTCTCGCTCTTCCAATTCCGGGTCCTTCAGCGCAGAGAGGCCGATTTCTGATGACGACCATGACCAACACGGCATCGCAGCTCGAGCAGGAGGCCGACGCCGTCACGGCGAACGGCCGCCGGCGACGCCGCACCGAGCCCGACGACGACACGCGCAAGACCAACTGGTGGGCCACGGCTCTCATCGCAGTCTGCTCGCTCACGGTCCTGATCCCGCTCTACCTCGCGGTGGTGGTCGCGCTCAAGACGCCCGACCAGCTCAGCGCGGGCACCGGGTTCGAGCTGCCGAACCCGATCCGCTGGGAGAACTTCGCCGACGCGTGGGTGCGCACCAGCTTCCCGCAGGCGCTGCTGAACACGGCGATCATCACCGTCGGGTCGGTGGTGTTCACGCTGCTGACGAGCTCGATCGTGGCCTACGCCCTCGCCCGCAACCTCCACCGGCCGTTCTTCAAGGGCGTGTTCTTCTACCTGCTGGCGGCCCTGTTCATCCCGTTCCCGATCATCATGCTTCCGCTGGTGAAGCAGACCTCGATCCTGGGGCTGGACAACCAGGCCGGCATGATCATCCTCTACACGATCTACGGGCTGTCGCTGAACATCTTCATCTACACCGCGTACATCCGCTCGATCCCGATCGAGCTCGAGGAGGCGGCGAGGGTCGACGGGGCGAGCACGTGGCGGGTGTTCTGGCAGGTCGTCTTCCCGCTGCTCATGCCGATGAACGCCACGGTCGGCATCCTCACGTGCGTGTGGGCGTGGAACGACTTCATCATGCCGCTGGTGGTGCTGACGGAGCCGTCGGCGAGGACCCTGCCACTCGCGCAGTACGTCTTCCAGGGGCAGTTCAACACCGACTACACGGTGGCGTTCGCGTCCTATCTGATGGCGATGGCGCCGCTGCTCATCGTCTACATCTTCAGCCAGCGCTGGGTGATCTCGGGCGTCACCCGGGGCTCCATCAAGTAGACGATCAGGCGAACGGACGACGGATGCCGCCACCGACGCCGGTGGCGGCATCCGTCGCGTCGTCACCTCACGGATAGTCTGGTTGGGCCCGCGCGAGAGGTGACGATGACCGGCAGCAGCAGCCCACCCACGGCGACCACGCCGACGGGGTCGATCCCCCGGCAGAAGCGGCGCACGCCGTTCTGGGACAACGCGCGATTCGCGTGCATCGTGCTCGTGGTGCTCGGCCACGCGGTGCAGCGCCTGACATACGACTCCGACATCGCGCTGAGCCTGTACCTGCTGATCTACGCGTTCCACATGCCGGCGTTCGCCATCATCTCGGGGTACTTCTCGAAGTCCGACGCCCCGACCCGCCGGCAGATGGCCCGGGTCATCACCGACATCCTCGTGCCGTACGTGGTGTTCGAAGGCCTGTGGACGCTCACGAAGTGGCTCGTCGAGGGGCAGGCCAACCCCAACCTCACTCAGCCGTCGTGGACCCTGTGGTTCCTGCTCGCGCTCGGCATCTTCCGCGTGGTCCTCCCCTATCTCGCGCTGCTGCGCTGGCCGCTCGTGTGGACGGTCGTGATCTCGATCGGTGCGGGCTACCTGCCCAACATCGACTCGACGTTCTCGCTGTCGCGCACTCTGGGACTGCTGCCCTTCTTCACGCTCGGATGGTGGCTGCGCGAGCACGACGTCGTCGCGCGCCTGCGCCTGCTCGACCGTCGCCCCTGGTGGGTGTTCGCGGGCGGACTGGGCCTGTTCGTGCTCGCGGCGTGGGCGGCGTGGTTCTTCGTCGACCAGTGGCGCGAGATGAATCTGCGGGAGTGGCTGTTCTACGACGAGAACTACGCGGCGATCGGCGGCACCCAGTGGTGGGCCGGCGGCGGGCGGCTCGCGCTCATGATCATCGCCGTGCTGCTGTCGGCAGCCTTCTTCGCCCTGGTTCCCCGTGACACCCACTGGTGGACGCACTTCGGCCAGTACACGATGTACGTCTACCTGCTGCACTCGTTCGTGCTCTACCCGTTCCGCGAGAGCGGGGTGCTGCGCAACGCCGAGCCGACGTGGCTATGGCTGCCGCTGGTGATCGTCATGTCGGTGGTCATCGCGCTGGGCCTGGCCACCAGACCCGTCCGCAGGCTGTTCCGCCCGCTGATCGAGCCGCGGCCCGCGTGGCTGTTCGCCGATCGGACGCTCGCAGGCCGGGAGGGACGGCGGAGCGACCCCACGGGTTCGCGTCGGCCGCGCGAACAGCCCAGGACGCCGCGGGCGGATCCGCGCCAGAACGGCTGAGCCGCGCCGCGGTCACCCTGCGGCGCGCAGGTACCGCTCGCCGAGGCGGCGGAGGTGCGGCACCAGCTCGGCGGGCGCGTCGACGGTGAAGTCCATGCCGAGCATGCCGATGTAGGCCGCGATCGTCTCGAGGCTGTCGGCGCCGGTGACCAGGACCGAGGCGGTGGCGTCCACGGCCTCGACGACGCCGACGGTGGGGTTGATGCGTGCGACAACGGCCTCGGCGGGCGCGGCGATCCGGAGGCGCGCGTGGACGTTCCATCCGCCCGCGGCGATCGAGCGGAGCGCGAACGCGGTGAAGTCCCCTCCCGGAACGGGCACCGGCTCGAAGACGCGGCGGGTGGGCATCCTCGGCTCGATCCAGTCCAGCCGGAACGTCTCCCACTCGGCGCTGTCCGGATCGCGCGCCACGAGGTACCAGCGACGCTGCCAGCTGAGGAGCCGGTACGGCTCGACGCGGCGCGGGACCCCGCGGTCGTCGAACCGCAGCCACTCCCGCCCGTGCACGGCCTGCGCGACCGCTCTCAGCACGTGCGGATCGACCTCCGGATCGGGGGCATCCGTCGCGACGTCCTCGGGTCCGCTGTCGACCGTGGCGGCGACCGCGTCGACGGTCGGACGCAACCGCTCGGGCAGCACCTGAAGCAGCTTCGCCAGAGCCCTCGCCCCGGCTTCGTCCACTCCCGCGATCCCGCGCGCCACCCGGAGGCCGATGGCGACGGCGACGGCCTCCTCGTCGTCCAGCAGCAGCGGCGGCAGCTTGCCGCCCGCGGCCAAGCGGTACGAGCCGGCGCGGCCGCGCTCGGCCTCGACAGGATACCCGAGCGATCGGAGGCGCCCCACGTCGTTGCGGACCGTGCGGACCGACACGTCCAGCCGGGCCGCCAACTCGGGTCCCGGCCAGCGCGGGCGGCTCTGCAGCAGCGCGAGGAGCGCGAGCATGCGGGCGGACGTCGCGGCCATGGATCTCGATTCGAAAAGGCCCGGATAACAGGAAGGAAGCGTACCTGATTCGACCGTAACGTCGGAGACATGAACACCGCAACCACTTCCCCCGCCGGCATCCGCCCCTTCCGCATCGACGTGCCGCAGGCAGCTCTCGACGACCTGAACGGGCGGCTCGCGCGCACCCGTCTCCCGCAGCCGGCGCCCGGCGACGACTGGGAAGCCGGCACCCCCAACCACTACCTGTCCGAGGCGGTCGCCCGCTGGCGCGACGGCTTCGACTGGCGCGCGGTCGAGGCGCGGATGAACAAGCTGCCGCACTACACCACCGACATCGACGGGCAGACCATCCACTTCGTCCACGTCCGCTCCCCTCACCCCGACGCGACGCCGCTCCTGCTGGCCCACACCTACCCCGGGTCGTTCGCCGACTACCTCGACGTGATCGGACCGCTCGTCGACCCCGTCGCCCACGGCGGTCGCCCGGAGGACGCCTTCGACGTCGTCGTCCCCGACGCACCCGGCTTCGGGTTCAGCCAGCCCGTGACGGACGCGGGCTGGACCGTCGCCCGCGTCGCCGCGGCGTACGACACCCTCATGCGCCGGCTCGGCTACGACTCCTACGGGATCCACGGCAGCGACAACGGCGCGATGGTGGCCCGCGAGCTCGGGCTGCTCGATCCCGAGGGCTTCCTGGGACTGCACGTGCTGCAGCTGTTCTCCTTCCCCTCCGGCGATCCGGCCGAGTTCGAGAGGCTCGAGCCGCAGGACTACGCCGGGCTCGAGCACATGCAGTGGTTCCAGTCCGTGGGGGCGTACAACACGATGAATGCCGCCCGGCCGCAGACGATCGCCGCGGCGCTGTCGGACTCGCCGGTCGGTCAGCTCGCGTACTCCGAGCTGTTCAACTCCTTCGGCAACGGGACGGCGCTCGTGCCGCTGGACGCGATCCTCACCGAGGTGAGCGTGGCATGGTTCGCCAACGCCTCGGCCGGCATGAGCCGCGCCTATCGCGACAACGCCCTTCTCGAGTCGGAGCCCCGCGTGAGCGGCGCCCGCACCGGCGTCGCGGTCTTCAAGGACGACTTCCAGACGATCAGGGTGTTCGCCGAGCGCGACAACACGAACATCGCGCACTGGAGCCGCTTCGAGCGCGGCGGGCACTATGCGGCGCTAGAGGTGCCCGAGCTCGTCGTCGAGGATCTCCGCACCTTCTTCGCCCGTCCCTGACTGAACACGGGCGGAAGAAACGGGAGGCAACAAAACGGGCGGATGCCGCGGCATCCGCCTAGCCTCGCCTCATGACCGACCTCAACCTGCCGATCCTCGACCTGTCCCGGCTCGACGCGGGTCCGGAGGCCGCCGCGCGGTTCCGCGACGACCTGCGCGCCGCGACCCACGACGTGGGCTTCTTCTACCTCACCGGCACCGGCGTCACGCCCGAGCTGGAGGGTCGGCTGCATCGCGCGGCCCGCGACTTCTTCGCCCTGCCCGAGGCCGACAAGCTCGCGATCGAGAACGTGAACAGCCCGCACTTCCGTGGGTACACGCGCGTCGGCGGCGAGCGCACGCAGGGCGAGGTCGACTGGCGCGAGCAGATCGACATCGGTCCCGAGCGCGACGCGGTCGCCGACCCGGCGGCCCCCGACTTCGCGCGCCTCATCGGCCCGAACCTGTGGCCCGCGGCGCAGCCGGAGCTCCGCGAGGTCGTCTCGGAGTGGCACGACCACCTCTCAGGCGTCGCCCGCAAGCTGCTGCGGGCGTGGGCGCTCTCGCTCGGCGCCCCAGAGACGTACTTCGACGAGCACTTCGGCGAGCCGTCGACGCTCATCAAGATCGTCCGCTATCCGGGCAAGGACGACCCGGCGCCCCAGCAGGGTGTGGGCGCGCACAAGGACTCCGGCGTGCTGACGCTGCTGTGGGTCGAGCCCGGCAAGGGCGGCCTGCAGGTCGAGCGCGACGGACAGTGGGTCGACGCGCCGCCGGTGCCGGGCGCGTTCGTCGTCAACATCGGCGAGCTGCTCGAGTACGCGACGCAGGGCTACCTCATCGCGACGAAGCACCGGGTCATCTCGCCGCGCTACCCCGACGACCGCATCTCGGTGCCGTTCTTCTTCAACCCCGCGCTCGACAAGCGCCTCCCGCTCATCGAGCTGCCTGCTGACCTCGCCGCCCAGGCTCGCGGCGTCACACAGGATCCGGCCAACCCGATCCACGCCCTCTACGGCGAGAACGCCCTCAAGTCTCGCCTGCGGGCGCACCCCGACGTCGCGGGGATCCACCACGCTGATCTCGTCGCCGCCCGCGCCGCGACGGGGTGAGGCATCCGTCCCCCTCCGCAGCGAGGCCGCCGACCGCTCCCGGCAACGATGAAGGCCTCCCCACACCGTGGGGAGGCCTTCTCAAGAATGTTTTGCGCGATTGAACGCTGGCTGCGATTAGCGGCGGAGTCCGAGACGCTCGATCAGCGACCGGTAACGGTTGATGTCGATGTCCTGGAGGTAGCCGAGCAGACGACGGCGCTGACCGACGAGCAGGAACAGCCCACGACGCGAGTGGTGGTCGTGCTTGTGCTCCTTGAGGTGCTCGGTGAGGTCCTTGATGCGCTGCGTCAGCATCGCGACCTGCACCTCGGGGGATCCGGTGTCACCGGGGTGCGTCGCGTACTCTTCGATGATCGCCTTCTTGACGTCTGCATCCAGTGCCATAGGTGATCCCCTCTCTCCTTGTTGCGCGGTGCCCGTCACCCGATGTGCGAGCTCTCTTTCTCCGCGGCCGATCCAACGGCAACCTGAAGAGTCTACCAGCAGCGGGATGCCACGGCGAACCGGACGACGTGCCCGCGCGGGTACGCTCGAACCCGTGCAGCACGCGGGGGTCAGCGAGTGAGCGCGCCCGGAGAGCATCGCAGCCACTTCATCGATCTGCGGCCGTTCCGCGCCAGTCCCGCGTTCACGCGGATGTGGATCGGGTCGACGCTGGCGGGTCTGGGCGGCCAGCTCACGATCGTCGCGATCATGCTCCAGATGTACGACATCACCGGGTCGACGTTCGCCGTCTCGATGATCGCGGTCGCCGGGCTCGTTCCCATGATCGTCGCCGGCATCTACGGCGGCATGCTGGCCGACGCGTTCGACCGCCGCGCCATCGCGCTGCTCGCCGCCTCCGTGACGTTCGCGTCGACCGCCGTGCTGGCCGTCCTCGCGTGGACGGGCATGGAGACGGTCTGGTGGCTGTACGGCTTGAGCATCGTCAACTCCGCGGCGAACTCGATCGTGCTGGCGACCCGCCAGGCGATCGTGCCGCGGCTGCTCCCCCGCGAGCTGCTGCCGGCGGCATCCGCTCTCGGGGGTATCACGGTGGGCATCATGGTGATGGCCGGTCCTGCCCTCGCCGGTGTGCTCGTGGCCCTCACCGGCTACGCGTGGACGTACACCCTCGACGTGGTGCTGATGCTGTCGCTGTTCCTCGGCCTCTGGACGCTGCCCGCGCTCCGCCCCGAGGGCGCGGTCGTCCGGCCCGGCCTCGAGTCGCTCCGCGACGGGTGGCGGTTCCTCAGGCGCGCGTCCAACATCCGCCTCCAGTTCGTCCTCGACATCATCGCGATGACCTTCGGACAGCCGCTGTCACTGTTCCCCGCGATCGGCGCCGTCCTCCTCGGCGGAGGACCGATCACGACGGGGCTGCTCACCGCCGCGATCGCCGCGGGCGCGTTCGCGTCGAGCCTGTTCTCGGGCCGCGTCGGCGGCATCCGACGACAGGGTCTGGGCATCGAGCGGGCGATCCTCGTCTACGGCGGCGCCATCGGCGCGCTCGGGCTCGTGCTCGGCGCGGCCGCCCTCGGCTGGTTCGCCCCGGTGGGCGTCGACGCCGACACCCCGAACCTCGTGCTCATCTCGCTCGCGTGCGTCGTGCTCGCCGTCGCGGGAGCGGCCGACAACATCAGCTCCATCTTCCGCAACACCATGGTGCAGGCGGCGGTGCCCGACGCGATCCGCGGCCGCCTGCAGGGGATCTTCATCGTCGTGGTCGCGGGCGGGCCGCGTCTCGGGGCGCTCTACGCGGGAGTGCTCGCGACGCTCACCGCGCTGTGGTTCCCGCCGCTCCTGGGCGGTCTCGTCATCCTCGCCCTCGTCGCCACGCTCGTGCGGCTCAGCCCCCGCTTCCGCGACTACGACGCCGAGAACCCGGTCCCGTAGCCGAACGGCCGCACTTCGGCGGATTTCGGACGTCGCATCCCGCGACGCGCGCCGCGGGACGCGGGCGGTCGTACCGTGGGCTCCATGGTCACGACGCAGACGGCTCCCCCGGTGCGCGCCACCCCCGCGCCCACGGCGCGGTGGGTCAGCGTGCAGTTCGTGCTCGCGGGAATCGTCTGGGGCTCGAGCTTCCTGTTCATGAAGGTCTCGCTCACCGGCATCTCCCCCGGCCAGGTGGCCTGGACCCGCATCCTGCTGGGGGCGCTGACGCTCGGCGCCCTCGTGCTGCTGCGCCGCGAGCACCTGTCGCGGAGTCTCCGCGTGTGGGGGCACCTGACGGTGCTGGGACTCACGTTCTGCGTGATCCCGTTCCTGCTCTTCTCCTGGGCCCAGCAGCACGTCACGTCGGGTGTGGCGAGCATCTTCAACGCGACCACTCCGATCATGACGGCGATCATGGCGTGGCTGGTGTTCCGGGTCGAGCGCCTCAACGTGCTGCAGGTGCTGGGCATCGGGGTGGGGATCGTGGGAGCGGTCGTCATCATCGCGCCGTGGGAGGGGATCGCCTTCGACGGCAGCCTCGTCGCCGAGCTCGCGATCCTCGGAGCGACGGCCAGCTACGGCTTCAGCCTCGCCTACATGCGGCGCTTCGCATCGAACACCGGGATGTCCGCCCTCGCCTTCACGTTCGGCTACATCGCCATGGCCGGTGTGGTGATGGCGCTGCTGACGCCGTTCCTCGTGCTCACCCCGGTGCGCCTGGACCCGTCCATCGTCGCGAGCCTGCTGATGCTCGGCTGCCTCGGCACGGGCATCGCCTACGTCTGGAGCCAGAACACGGTGCGGGCGTGGGGACCGACCCGCGCCTCGACGGTCACGTACATCACGCCGGTCGTCGGCGTCCTGCTGGGCATCCTGGTGCTCGGCGAGACGATCACCTGGAACGAGCCGGTCGGCGCGCTCGTCATCTTCCTCGGCATCCTGCTCGCCCAGGACCGCCTCCGCCGCCGCACCGCTTGAGCGCGGGGGCGCAGCGCGGCGGACGGACGTGAACGAACGAGAAGCGGATGCCTCGCGCCGAGGCATCCGCTTCTCGAATCGCTCACTCGGGCTGGTGCGCGCCCTGCAGGTCGAGGGTGATGGTGATGTCCTTGCCGACCAGGACGCCGCCGGTCTCCAGTGCGGCGTTCCAGGTGAGGCCGAACTCCTCGCGGTTGACGACGGTCTTCGCCGTCGCGCCGGCCTTGTAGTTGCCCCACGGGTCGACGCCGAAGCCGCCGAAGTCGAACTCGAACGTGACCGGCTTGGTGATGCCGCGGATGGTCAGGTCGCCGTCGACGAGGAAGTCGCCGTTCTCGACGCGTGCGCCGGTGGAGCGGAACTCCATCGTGGGGTGGTTCTCGACATCGAAGAAGTCCGCCGAGCGCAGGTGGTTGTCGCGCCCCTCGTCCTTGGTGTCGACGGAGGCCACGTCGACGCTGGCCACCACGGTCGCCTCGAGCGGGTTCTCGGGAGCCACGAGCGTCGCGCTCTTCATGCCGAAGGTGCCGCGCACCTTGGAGATCATCATGTGACGCACGCTGAAGGTCACTTCGCTGTGCGCGGGGTCGAGCACCCAGGTGCCCGTCTTGTAGCCGGGGATGTCGATGGCGGTGGCGTCGGTCATATCGGTCCTTCGTCGTGGTTCGCGGGAGCGCCCGCTGCTGCGGGTACACGGGGTGGAACGCCGACGAAGGATGGTTCTATTCCCGTGAATAAAAGTTCCCGGTCGCGGAAATGACGGAGGGAGCGGACGCCGCAGCATCCGCTCCCTCCGATCGGGTCGAGACGTCAGCCCACCGAGATGAGGTCGATGACGAAGATCAGCGTCTTGCCGCCGAGGAAGTGGCCGCCGGCGGGACCGTAGGCGAGGTGCGGCGGGATCACGAGCTCGCGGCGACCGCCCTCCTTCATGCCCGGGATGCCGTCCTGCCAGCCCTGGATGAGGCCGCGGAGCGGGAACTGGATGCTCTCGCCGCGGTTCCACGACGAGTCGAACTCCTCGCCGGATTCGTACTCGACGCCCACGTAGTGGACGGTCACGGTGTCGCCGGGCTTCGCCTCGGCGCCCTCGCCCACGACGATGTCGCGGACGACGAGGTCGGCCGGGGCCGGGCCGGCGGGTGCGTCGATCTCGGGCTTGGTGCGGTCGTCAGTCATGACTCCATCCAAGCACGCCTGTCACGGGCGGCGCAGGCGGGTTCACTCCCGGCGTACGCCGGGAGGACGGAAAGACTCAGCGCTCGGTGCCGCGGCGATGCCTGCGTGCCTACCGAGCGCTGAGTTGACCTGATCTCAGCTTGCCGGGGGCCCCGACGCGGTGTCAAGGGCTACGGGGCGAACATGGCCGCCCGTGCCGCGGCGGTCTTGGCCAGCAGATCCCGCTCCTCGGAGGCGGCCAGCGGGTCGCGGCCGGTGATCGCGCGCTGGCGTGTCGCGGCCAGGGCCGTGGCATCCGCTATGAACGTCCTCATCAGCGCCGAGCGGTCGCCGCGCAGGGTGCGCGCCCACGCGAGCGCCGCCTTGCGGCCGGCCGATGTGGCCAGCATGTCGACCTCCTGCGGCGTGAACCACCCCGCAGCGGCGTAGTCGCCCAGCCGACGTCTGGTCAGCCGGGACTCCTCGCGGCGCAGCGCCACGATGCCCAGGATGAACCCGATGAACAGGGGCACCTGCAGGGTCAGGTAGAGGAAGAAGAAGTCGCCGAACATCGCCGAGCCGTTCCAGAACGCGTGCAGCGCGACGGCCCCTGCCAGTCCGATGAGCCACGGGCCGATCGCCTGACCGGTCGACAGCCCGCGGCGCGCCGCGAGGCCCAGCGCGAAGCCCGTCACGCTCGTGAACATCACGTGGGCGAACGGCGAGAGGATCCCGCGCAGGAAGAACGTCGTGGACGTCTCGGCGGGACCGCCTTCGATGAAGCTCACGGCGAAGTACTGGATGTTCTCGGTGAACGCGAAGCCCGCGCCGACGAGCGCGCCGTACACGATCCCGTCGACGGGTCCGTCGAACGCGCGGCGGGCGGTGGCGAAGATGAGGAAGACGCCGATGCCCTTGGCGAGCTCCTCGACCACCGGGGCCTGGACGACGGTGCGCAGCACGTCTCTGGCGGCGGAGTCCGCGTCGCCGAAGGCCACGGTCAGCACGAGGTCCGCGCCGAGCGCGATGCCGACCGCGGCGATCGCCCCCCAGGCCACCGCGAGGATGAGCAGGCCGCGCGGCTCGGGCTCCCAGCGGTCGACGAGGCGGACGGCGAAGAGCACCCCGGCGAGAGGGATCAGCGCGAGCACCATCCCCACGATCGACGCCCCCGGCCCGAGCGCGTTGAGGAAGTAGCCCACCAGCGCGATGAGGACGAGGACGAGGATGCCGACGATCCAGATCGTGGCGGAGCGCCCCCGCCGCGCCACGGCCGGCGCACCGACGGGGACGGGCGAGGGCGACGTGGCCGGAGGCGTGATGGCGGCGGGTGCGGCATGACGGGGCTGCGCGAGCGCGGAGGCGAACTCCGGCGGAGTGAGGGACGGTCGCGGACGGGAGGCGCCGGGGTCGTGCGTCATGCGCACAGCCTATGGCTGCGACCGCGCATCGGACGCGCATCCGGTCGGGACGCGCGCCCGCTCGCCGTATGAGTAGGTTGGGAGGATGCGCTTCGCCCATGTCGTGCCGGCCGAGTCGGGCAGGCCGAGGCTCGCCCTCATCGAGGACGACGAGGCGATCCTCGTGGAGCAGCTCTTCGACGGTGCCCCGCGCACCCTCGAGGAGCTCATCGGAGGCGGCGACGAGCTGCTGTCCCGTGTGCGCGACGGCGCGGGCCGAGGGGCGCGTCATGCTCTCGGAGCGATGGGCTTCGCCTCGGCCGTGCTCGATCCCCCGGTGATCCTGGCCATCGGGCTCAACTACGCGGCGCACTCCAGCGAGCTGGGACTCAAGACCGACTCGACGCCCACCGTCTTCGTGCTCTGGCCGAACTCGCTGGCGGGCCACCAGGGCACCACGATCTGGCCGCGGACGCTCAGCGAGTCCGTCGACTACGAGGCCGAGCTGGGCGTGATCATCGGCACCCCCGCCAAGGACGTCGCCCCCGAGGACGCCCTCGACCACGTGTGGGGCTACACCGTCGTCAACGACATCACCGCGCGCGACATCCAGTACTCCGAGGCCCAGTGGTCGCGCTGCAAGTCGTTCGACGGGTTCACCCCCACCGGCCCCTTCGTGGTCACCGCCGACGAGGTCCCCGACCCGCAGCGCCTCCACATCTGGACGGTGCTCGACGGCAGGACGCTGCAGGATGCCTCCACCGCGCAGATGGTGCGGCCGGTCGCCGCGTTGATCTCGCACCTGTCGACGTCGGCGACCCTGCTGCCGGGAACGCTCATCTCGACCGGAAGCCCGGGCGGCGCCGGTTACTCCCGCGACCCGCAGGTGTTCCTGCGCGACCGCTCCACCGTCACGGTGGGCATCGACGGGATCGGGGCGCTCACGACACACTGCCGCATCATCGGCTGAGGCGTCCGCGCCCGCGCTTCGACGGCGAAGGGCGGGCCCGCCGTTGCGAGCCCGCCCTTCGTCGGATTGCGTCAGTTGCAGGTGATGGTGCCGCCGCCCTGGAGCTCCCACGTGCCGGGTCCGAGCTCTGCGCACGCCGCCGCCATGCCGCCGGCCACGACGGTCACGATGATGATCGTCACGATGATGCCGATGACGATCAGCACCGAAGAGATGATGATCGCGGCCAGCGCCCAGCCGTTCTTGACGCCCGCCTTGCGGCTCTGCACGAGCGCGACGATGCCGAGGATCAGCGCGACGAGCTGGACGAAGAACGACAGGATGAACGCCACGATGCCGAGCGTCTTGCCGGGGACCGGCTGCTGGTCCGCCGGCGCGCCGTAGGCGGCGGGCGGGGCGGAGCTGTACGCCGGCGCCGCGCCGTAGGCGGGCGGAGGCGCGTCGTACGCCGGTGGCGGCGTCGAGGCGGCGGCGGGGGGCGGAGGCGCAGCCGGCTGCGACGCGGGCTGCTGCGGCTCCGGCGCGGCCGGGTTCTGCGGATCGGTCATTTCTCGCCTTTCGTTCGAGTCTCCCTGACGTTATCGACCGGGAGCCGCCCGCGGCAACAGCTCAGCGCGTGTCTGCCGACGCCTGCTCGGCGACGGTGTCCTCGGGCGCCTGCACCAGCGGGATGGCGGCGGTCACCGTCTCGAGACCCGACAGGCGAGCCGGCGAGAGCTGCTTGGTCACCTCGTCGCGTGACATGAGGCCGGCCTCGACGACGAGGTCGGCGACGTTGCGCCCCGTCAGCAGGGCGGCCTTGGCGAGCGCCGCGGCGGCCGCGTACCCGATGAACGGCGTCAGCGCGGTGATGACGCCGACGCTGGATCCCACCATCGCCCCGAGCCGCTCTCTGTTCGCGGTGATGCCGTCGACGCAGTTGACCCGCAGCGTGTACATGGCGCGGCGCATCCAGGTGATCGACTGGAAGATCGAGTGCGCGATCACCGGCTCGAAGGCGTTCAGCTGCAGCTGGCCGCCCTCGACGGCCATCGTGACGGTGAGGTCGGCTCCGGCCACCGCGAAGGCGACCTGGTTGACGACCTCGGGGATGACCGGGTTCACCTTGCCCGGCATGATGCTGGAGCCGGCCTGACGCGCCGGGAGGTTGATCTCGCCGAGTCCTGCCTGGGGTCCCGACGACAGCAGCCGCAGGTCGTTGCAGATCTTCGACAGCTTGATGGCGTTGCGCTTGAGCGACGAGGAGAACGACATGAAGGCGCCGGTGTCGCTGGTGGACTCGACGAGGTCTGTCGCGAGGTCCAGGTCGAGGCCGCTGATCTCGCGCAGATGGCCCAGCACCGCCTGGCTGTACGCGGGATGGGTGGTGATGCCGGTGCCGATGGCCGTCGCGCCCATGTTGATCTCGCAGAGCAGGTACGCGTTCTCCTTGAGACGGCTGTAGTCCTCGCCGAGGGTCGTCGCGAAGCCGTGGAACTCCTGCCCCAGCGTCATCGGCACGGCGTCCTGCAGCTGGGTGCGGCCCACCTTCAGCACGTCGTGGAACTCGACCGCCTTGCTGAGGAACGCCTTGCGCAGGAGATCGAGCTCCTCCAGCAGGGTCAGCAGATCCAGGCCCAGCCCCACCTTGATGGCGGTCGGGTAGACGTCGTTCGTGGACTGGCTGCGGTTGGTGTCGTCGATCGGCGACAGGAAGGCGTAGTCGCCCTTCTCCCGACCGGCGAGCTCGAGCGCGACGTTGGTGATGACCTCGTTCGCGTTCATGTTCGTGGAGGTGCCGGCACCGCCCTGGACGACGCCGACGACGAACTGGTCGTGGTACTGCCCGTCGATCACGAGCTGCGCCGCCTGGTCAATGAGGTCGGCCTTCGACGGATCGAGGACCCCGATCTCCTTGTTCGCACGCGCCGAGGCCTGCTTGACCATGGCGAGGGCCTTCACGAGGTCCTTGTAGACCGAGATCGGCCGCTTGGAGATCGGGAAGTTCTCCAGCGCGCGGGCGGTGTGGATCCCCCAGTACGCATCGGCGGGGATCTCCAGGGATCCCAGGGAATCGGTCTCGGTGCGGGTTCGCATCATTGCGTCCAGAGCCATGTGTGCAGTCCTCGTGGGTCGTTCACAGCGGTGTGGGGGTCGATTCGAGACTACTCGGCGGAGATGCCCGCCCACCTGTACACCGCGTACACCGCGCCCCGGATCTCGATACACCGCGGAGGTACGGCCGCCTCCGAGGCGCCGCCTCACGCTCGTTTGCGGGAGAACTCCTCGAGCCGCTGCTCCGGCGTGAGAAGCGACATCCGCTCGACCCACTCCGCGGAGAACACGTCGGAGGTCGGGGCATCCACGACGGGCACCACCGCGTGCGTGATCGTGTCGTCGTAGACGTGCACGAGGTGGAAGGACTGGCCGGCATCCATCCCGTTGACGTCGACCGCCGCGCGGGCGAGGTTCATCGTGTAGCACGTGGCCGCCGCGACGCTGACGGGGACGCCGGCGAACGTGCCGCTGGTGGAGTAGTGCAGGTGACCGGCGAGGATCGCCCTCACGTCGCTGCCGGCGACCACCTCGGCGAAACGGCCCTGGTCGCGCAGCTCGAGGATGTCGAACAGGGGCACGTGCGACGGCAGCGGCGGGTGATGGAGCGCCAGGATGGTGCCCAGCGGAGCGGGGGCGGCCAGCACGCCGCGGAGCCACTCCAGCTGGGCGGTGTCGAGGTCGCCGTGGTGCCACCCCGGAACGGACGAGTCCAGCGCGACGAGGCGCAGTCCCCCGAGGTCCCAGACGCCGGTGATCGGCTGCTGGCTCTGGTCCTGCCCGAGCAGGGCGCTGCGCATGGCGGGGCGCTCGTCGTGGTTGCCCGCGACCCAGACGACGGGGGCGCCGAGGCGTGCGGCGACCGGCTCGACCGCCTCCCGCAGCGCCTCGTACGCCTCCGGCTCGCCGAGATCGGTCAGGTCGCCGGTGAACACGATGGCGTCGGGACGGATGCCGATGGCCTCGGCCGCCTCGAGGGTCCGGGTGAGATTGGCCGCGGTGTCGAAGCGTCCGCCGAGCGGACGGTTGCCCGCGAGCAGGTGCGTGTCGCTCAGATGCAGGAGCGTGCGGCGCGCAGGGGGGTACTGACCGAACTGGACGGTGGCGACCATGTGCCCACCCTATTGCGCACGCGCGGCGGCATCGTGCCGCGCGCTCAGTGGTTGAAGACGATCAGGAGCAGACCGCCCAGCACGGCTGCGGCGCACACCGCGAAGCACGCGTACGCGCCGACGAGCGCGAGACGCTTCTGCCCGTCGGTGAGGGGGCTGCGCTTGGCCGCCTTCGCCGCCGCCTTCTCGGCGCGGCGGGCCTCCTTCTCGGTGATCACCGTGATGGCGTCGGTGAACTCGACGGGAGCGACCACGGGCGGGCGCCCGGCGCGCACGAGCAGGCGCAGGCCGAGGGCGTAGAAGCCCACCACGAGGACGGCGGCGGTGAGCGCCGCGGCGAACACCTGCACGAAGGCGAACCAGTCGATGGTCATCGCTCGCCTCCTTCCTTCGAGCCCGATGCCGTCGGCTGCGGCGGCGTGGGCGTCCGGGCGGCCTTGGCCGCCTTCTTCGCCGCGGCGGCCGCCGAGGCCGAGCGTCGCGCCTCCTCACGGGCGAGCGCGCGCTGCCGACGGGTCGGCGGCGGGTTCTTCTTGACCTTGACCGCGCGACCGGACTCGGCCACCTCGCTCATGGCGTTGGAGGCGTTGACCTCGTTGCGCCGCGAGCGCAGGAAGATGAGGAGGATCACGGCGGTGGCCAGCACCGCGTCGATGATGATTCCCCAGAACCCCAGCCACGTGACGATGAGCGCGGCGAGCGCGCCGACGCCGCCCGCGGCGGGAAGGGTCAGCACCCAGCCGATCATGATGCGTCCGGCCGTGCGCCAGCGGACCTGCGATCCCCGCCGGCCCAGTCCCGACCCGATGACGGACCCGGAGGCGACCTGAGTGGTCGACAGCGCGAAGCCGAGCGCGCTGGAGGCGAGGATGGTCGATGCCGTCGAGCTCTCGGCGGCGAAGCCCTGGGCCGGCTTGACCTCGGTCAGCCCCTTGCCGAGCGTGCGGATGATGCGCCAGCCGCCCATGTAGGTGCCGAGCGCGATCGTCACGGCGCAGGCGACGATCACCCACCACTCGGGCTCGGGGTGATCCTGCAGGCCCACCGTGATCAGCAGGAGCGTGATGATCCCCATCGTCTTCTGGGCGTCGTTCGTGCCGTGCGCGAGCGCGACGAGCGACGACGTGAAGATCTGACCCACACGGAACCCGTCCCGGCCGTCCGCCTTGCTGTCGTACCGGCGGGTCGCGGCGTAGGCGATCTTGGTCACCGTGAACGCGATGAGCCCTGCCGTCAGCGGGGCGATGATGGCCGGCAGGATCACCTTGGACATCACGACGCCGAAGTCGATGGCGGTGACGCTCACGCCCACGATGGTCGCGCCGATCAGTCCGCCGAAGAGGGCGTGCGACGACGACGACGGGAGCCCGAGCAGCCACGTGAGCATGTTCCAGGTGATCGCGCCGATCAGGCCCGCCAGGATGACGGCAGGGAAGATGGAGGCCGAGATCTCCTCTTCGCGGATGATTCCGCCCGAGATCGTCTTGGCCACTTCCGTCGACAGGAATGCGCCGACGAGGTTGAGCACGGCGGCGAGCAGGACCGCGGTGCGGGGCTTGAGCGCGCCGGTCGCGATCGGAGTCGCCATGGCGTTGGCGGTGTCGTGGAAGCCGTTCGTGAAGTCGAAGAACAGCGCCAGTGCGATCACCAGCACGGCGGTGATGAGGGTTGCGGTTTCCACCGTTCGCTTTCGGTGAGGGAGTGAGGGAATGGTGCCGACGGGATCGGCGTGACGAACGAAGAGTTCACCAGGAATTCAGGAACCGGCAACCGGCCAGAAGAATCCTACATCGGTCGACCTGCCGGTCAACTCGCCGGGCGACTAGCGTGGAACGGTGACTCTGAGCGACTCCGCATCCGCCCCGTCCACGCCGGATTCCGGCATCCGTCCCCCTGTCGCCGAGCACCGGATCACCGTTCGGTCGCACCACGGCGACGAGGTCGAGGACCGCTACGAGTGGTTCCGCGCGAAGGAGGACGCCGCGGTCATCGCGCACCTCGAGGCCGAGAACGCCTACACCCAGCAGCGCACCGCGCATCTGGAAGGACTGCGCGCGCGCATCTTCGACGAGATCAAGGGGCGCACCCTCGAGACGGACCTGTCGGTGCCGACGCGTCGCGGCGAGTGGTGGTACTACGGCCGCACGGTGGAGGGCCAGCAGTACGGGATCCAGTGCCGCGCTCCCCTCGCCTCCCCCGATGACTGGACCCCGCCCGAGCTGTCGCCGGACGTCGAGGTTCCCGGCGAGCAGGTGCTGCTCGACGGCAACGTCGAGGCCGAGGGCCACGAGTTCTTCTCGCTGGGCAGCTTCGAGGTCAGCACCGACGGTGCGCTGATGCTCTTCGGCGTCGACGTCGCCGGCGACGAGCGCTACACCGTGCGCGTGCGCGACCTGCGCACCGGCGAACAGCTGCCCGACGAGATCCCCGGCACGTTCGCGGGCGCCACCTTCTCGCCGGACGGCCGGTTCATCGTGTACACGACCGTGGACGATGCGTGGCGCCCCGACACGGTGTGGCTGCACGAGCTCGGCACGCCCGTCGAGGACGACACCCGGCTGTTCCACGAGCCCGACGAGAGGTTCTGGGTGGGGGCCGGGTTCACGCGCAGCGACCGCTACCTCGTGATCGGGCTGGGCTCGTCGATCACCTCGGAGGAGTGGCTGCTGGACGCCGACGACCTCCGCGGCGAGCCGCGCGTGGTCTGGCCGCGCGCCGAGGGCGTCGAGTACGACTCCGAGCACGCCGTCATCGACGGCGAGGACGTGCTGTTCATCCTTCACAACGACGACGCCCTGGACTTCGAGCTGGTGCGGGTCGCGGCATCCGACCCGTCAGGCGAACGCGCCGTCGTCATCCCCCACCGTCCCGGCGAGCGCCTGCTGGGCGTTTCGACGTTCCGCGACTGGGGCGTGGTGGCATACCGCCGCGGCGGGCTGGCGCGCCTCGGCATGCTCGACTACGGCACCGGCGGCGTCAGCGAGATCGCGTTCGACGAGCCGCTGTACTCGGTGGGCACCGGCGGCAACCCCGAGTGGGCTCCTCCGCTGCTGCGCCTCGGCTACGGCTCCTTCGTCACGCCCGGCACGGTGTACGACCTCGACGTGGCCACGCGCGAGCTGCACCTCCGCAAGCGTCAGCCGGTGCTCGGCGGCTACGACCCCGCCGAATACGCGCAGGAGCGGGTGTGGGCCACCGCCCAGGACGGCGCGCAGATCCCGATCTCGCTGGTGTGGAAGCGCTCGTTCGGCGACGCCGGCGTCGCGCCGCGGCCGGTGCACCTGTACGGCTACGGCTCGTACGAGCACTCGATCGAGCCCGGATTCTCGGTGGCACGGCTGTCGGAGCTCGACCGCGGCGTCGTGTTCGCCGTGGCCCACGTGCGCGGCGGCGGGGAGATGGGGCGGCAGTGGTACGAGGACGGCAAGCTCCTCAGCAAGCGCAACACGTTCACCGACTTCGTCGACAGCGCGCTGCACCTCATCGACAACGGCTACACGTCGCCGTCGCAGCTGGTGGCCGAGGGAGGCTCGGCGGGCGGCCTGCTCATGGGCGCGGTGGCCAACCTCGCCCCCGAGCTGTTCGCCGGGATCCTCGCCGACGTGCCGTTCGTCGACGCGCTGACCACGATCCTCGACCCGTCGCTGCCGCTCACGGTGATCGAGTGGGACGAGTGGGGCGACCCGCTTCACAACCCCGACGTCTACGCCTACATGAAGTCGTACTCGCCGTACGAGAACGTGCGGACGGATGCCTCCTACCCGCGCATCCTCGCCGTGACGTCGCTCAACGACACCCGGGTGCTGTACGTCGAGCCCGCCAAGTGGGTCGCGCGGCTGCGGGAGGTCGGCGCGGACGCGCTGCTGAAGTGCGAGATGGTCGCCGGGCACGGCGGCGTCAGCGGCCGCTACAATGCCTGGCGGGAGCGCGCCTTCGAGCTCGCGTGGCTGCTGGACGTGCTCGGCCTCGCCGACGCCTGAGCGGTGACGGATGCCTCGGGCCCGAGGCATCCGTCACCGTCGTGCGTGTCTCAGTAGGGGCGCCTCACGCGCGCTCTGGTACCCGCAACCGAGACTCTCCACTCCGCCATGGCACACAAGATGCGGGAGAAGCGAGCGAATGGGCACGTGAAGTGGGACACGTTGGTGGCTTGCGGCTCCTCCCCAGGTCCCGCATGGGGGCCGGCGATGCACGCAATCGCCTCTGGGCGACGGATGCCGGTACGCAAGGCTCCTCAATGGGACTGTGTCCCGCGCGAATCCGCTTCCCGATGTGCTCGCGGGCCGCGCGTTCTCCGTTGCGGAAGCGCGTGGCCACGGCGTCTCCGCGTCGCGCCTCCGCGCGAACGACCTCATCCTCCCGACGCGGGGCGTCCGGGCACCGCGGGGTGAGGCGACCGAGCCATCGGGCGACGAGACCCATTCGCAGAGACTCGCGCGCCTCCGCGGTGAGCTGTTCGAGCGGGCGGCGCTCTTCGCCCCCGCTCTGACGCCCGACCAGTTCTTCAGCCACGATTGCGGCCTCGCCCTCGCCGGCGCGCCGCTTCCGTTCACGAAGGCCGCAGCACGTGAGCTCCACGTGTCCGCACGCCGCCCCGCCGGCAAACCGCGCCGCGAGGGAGTCGTCGGCCACAGGCTGCAGGCGCGGGAAGCGGCCCGCTGGACCGCTCGCGGCCTGCCGATCGAGCATCCGGCGCGGATGTGGCGACAGGCGGCCGCGCTATGGCATGTCGACGACCTCATCGCAGCGGGTGACTTCCTGGTCCTGCCGCGGAACCGCCTGGTCACCCTCGACGACCTGAGGCGCGAGGTCTCGGAGGCGGGTGACGTCGCAGGCGGGGTGCTGACGCGTGCCCTGCACGCGATACGAGTCGGCGCCGAGACCGCGGAGGAGACCACGCTCCGCCTCGCCATCGTGCGCGCAGGCTTGCCGGAGCCTCAGCTCAACTGGAGTCTGCGAGGCGCCGACGGCGAGTTCGTCGCCCGCTTGGACATGGCCTATCCCGACCTGAAGGTCGCCGTGGAGCACGACGGGCGCACGCACGCGTTCGACGAGGCGCAGTTCGCGCGGGACGCCGACCGGTGGGACCGCATTCCCGCCCTCGGCTGGCGCCTGGTGCGAGTCCTGAGTCACCATCTCCATCCCGATCGAACCGTCGCGGTGCGCCGTGTGGCGGACTCCCTGGTCGAGGCCGGCTGGCGCCCCGGGGCCCGCTGACCGGTCACTTGCGACGGGCGCGGCCGTCGTGTCACACGAGAATCCGCCTCCGTGAGCCTCAGGCCACCAGATGTGTGACATCCACGGGGAGATCGCGGGCGACGCCCGGGCGGACGCGCGTCGGGCCGAGCGAACACGTCGGGGGCGAACGGATGCCTCGGGGCGAGGAATCCGTCCCTGGCACGTCAGGGGGTCAGCCGAACAGTGCGGCGGCCTCTTCGTAGCGGTAGAGCGGGACGGTGTTGAGCTCGCCGAGCGCGTCGATGAAGGGCACGCGGACGATGTCGGTGCCCCGGAGCGCGACCATCTGGCCCCACGCGCCGTCGACGACCGCGTCGGCGGCGTGCAGTCCGAGGCGCGTGGCCAGCACACGGTCGAAGCCGGACGGCGAGCCGCCCCGCTGGATGTGGCCCAGGACCGTGGCCCGGGTCTCGATGCCGGTGATGCGCTCGATCTCGGGCGCCAGCACCTCGCTGATGCCGCCGAGGCGGGGGCGGTTGAACGCGTCGAGGCCCTTGTCGCTGAAGGCCTCGTCCATTCCCGTGAGCGTGAAGCCCTCCGACACCACGACGAGCGGGGCGCGACCGCGGTCGTGGGCCTTGGAGACCTGGGCGGTGATCTCGTCGATCGAGAGGGGCACCTCGGGGATGCAGATGACGTGCGCGCCGGCGGCGATGCCGGCGTGCAGGGCGATCCAGCCGACGTGGCGCCCCATGACCTCGGCGACCATGCAGCGCTGGTGCGAGTCGCCGGTCGTGCGGAGGCGGTCCATCGCGTCGGTGGCGATGTTGACGGCGGTGTCGAAGCCGAACGAGTAGTCGGTGGCCCGCAGATCGTTGTCGATCGTCTTGGGCACACCCAGCACGTTGATGCCGTCGTTCGAGAGCCGGTTCGCGGCCGCGAGGGTGCCCTCGCCGCCGATCGCGATGATGCCGTCGAGGCGGTGGCCGTACATCGTCTTGGCGATGTTCTCGGCGCCGCCCCGCGGACCCTCGTACGGGTTGGTGCGGCTGGTGCCGAGGATCGTGCCGCCGACCTTCGAGAGACCCTTGACCTCGTGACGGGTGAGCGGGAAGAAGTCGCCGTCCACGACACCGCGCCAGCCGTCACGGATGCCGACGAACTCGAGGTCGTAGGTGGTCGTGCCCTTGAGCACGACACCGCGGATGACCGCGTTCAGTCCGGGGCAATCGCCGCCGCTCGTCAGGATGCCGATCTTCATGCTGTGTTCCTCGCAAGTCGGGGATGAGGGACGGCGACGCTGCCTCCCCCGACACTAGTGCCGGAACGGCCGGCCTGCCACACGCGGCGGCGGCACGACGAAGGGGCGGTGCGAACCCGCACCGCCCCTTCGTCCGCAGCTCCGCTACGCCGCGCCGAGCGCCTGCCGCAGCAGGTGCATTAGCGCCGACAGCTGCACCGAGTCGCTCGACTGCGGGTCGACGGCCTCGCCGTCGAGCGCGCGCGCCGCGAGCCCCTGCTTGGAGTCGATGAGTTCGGCGATCTTCGTGTCGATCGTGTGCGCGGCGATGATGCGCCACGCGGTCACCGGCTCGTCCTGGCCGATGCGGTGCACGCGGTCGATCGCCTGCGTCTGCTCGGCGGCCGTCCACGAGAGCTCGGCGAGGACGACGTTCGACGACGCCTGCATGTTGACCCCCACGCCGGCAGCGGTGAGCGAGCAGACGGCGATGCCCACGTCGGGATCGTTGTTGAACTCGTCGATGGCCTGCTGGCGCGCCGTCGTGGCCTGGTCGCCGCGCAGCGACACCGTCTTGAGCCCCGCCGAGGCGAAGTGGGCTTCCGCGGCGTCCATGACGTCGATGTGCTTGGCGAAGAAGACGACCTTGCCCACCGAGCGCTGCAGCTGCACCGCGTAGTCCGCGGCGAGCACGGCCTTGGCCTGACCGATCTTCCGCACCATCGTGAAGACGTTCTCGGACCCGGTGCCTGCGGCCTTCGACTCCTCGAGCTCGTTGTGCGCCACGAGGCGGACGATGTCGGCATCGACCTCGCCGGGCGCGAGCCCGCGGTCGCCGCGGGCCTCGATGATCCGCCGGTACTTCGCCGCGAGCCGCTCGCCCAGCTCGCGCTCGGCCTGGCGGATCGAGCGCCCGAACTCGTCGTCCAGCTCGACGGGGAGGTCGGCGATGAGCTTGTCGGGAAGGTCGGCGGCGACGTCCTTCTTCTTGCGTCGCACGATGCCCATCGAGATGACCGCATCGCGGGCCTCGGGGTAGAACGACTTGTCGGCCGGTGTCAGACCGGTCTCGTCGAGCTTCTCCATGAGGAGCGGACCCGGCTTCTCGCCGTTGGTCCAGCCGAGGAATCGCCAGATCGCGTCGAAGTCCTCGACGTCGTTGATGAGCGGCGTGCCGGTGAGGGCGAGCAGCAGCGGGTCGCGCACCTGCTCGCGGATGCGGGTGGCCAGCGCCAGCACGTTCTGCGAGCGCTGCGACGTGAGGTTCTTGATGAAGTGCGCCTCGTCGACGACCATGCCCTTCAGCCCGAGCGAGCTGAGCCATGCGAGGTGACGGTCGAGGATCTCGTAGTTGACGATGAAGACGTCGGCGAACGCGTCGATGCCCTCGCCGTCGCCGTGGATCACCGTGGCGCGCCGCTGCGGCGTCCAGCGCTCCACCTCGCGCGCCCAGTTCATCTTCACGACGTTGGGCACGACCGCCAGCAGCGGGTAGGCGCCGGCGACGGATGCCGCGAGCACCGACTCCGCCGTCTTGCCCAGGCCCGGCTCGTCGGCGAGGAGGAACGTGCGGTGTCCGGCGCGCACCGCCTCGAGGAAGCGCGACTGGTGGGGCATGACCTCCAGGCCCTTGGGTGACAGGCGGTCGAACTCCGGCACGGGCGGAAGCTCCATCGTGGCGCTGCCGCCACCGGCCCCGGTCTCGAAGGCCTTGTACAGCGGGCCCATGAGCTCCCAGCTGTCGAGGCGCCGACGGGGCGTCTCCTTGGGGGCGCGCGCGGACAGGTCCGGCGGCAGGAACGGGTTCGCCTCGCGGCGCGCCTCGACCTGCGGCGGCACCACCTGGCGCTCGGCGAGCGCCGCGGGCACGACGGGGACGGCGACCGGCGCCACGTCGGTGATGATCAGCTCGTCGGGCGGCAGCTCGGCGCCGGACTCCAGCAGCCAGTCGCGGCGCATGCGCCGGGCGACCGGCGACGTCGCCTGATCGACCTCGAGCAGCTGGATGAGGGAGGTGTCGCGGGCGGCCGTCTTCGCGAGGATCGTCGCCACGCCGTCGAGCCGCTTGAGCAGCTCGGTGCGGGCGGCGTCGGTCACCTCGGTATCGGCCTTCACCCGCGCGCGCTCCTCGCGGACCAGGAACGCGATGACCTGGAACTTGACGCGGTTGGTCGGGCCGAGCTTTCCGCGCTGGGCCTTGGCCTCGACCTCGCGCACCTTGCGCGCGAGGATCGGGATGATGGGTGCCTCGTCGTCGCGGCGCGCGGACGAGGACTTGCGGCGACGCTGCGCCGTCTGGGCGGGTGCCGTGGTCGGCATGCTCCTCCTGAGCGTGAGTGCCGGATCGGGACCGGCGAAGGATCGGATGACACCGATGGTTCTGCGTGCTCCCGCGGGCGGCGTGGTCGCCGTCGCGAACGCGGGATCGGGGATGTGCCGCCGACGGTCGCGGGCACTCGCTTCTGCGAGCTGCGACGTCGTCGGAGGTCTCCCCGCGACTAGTCTACGGGACGCGGGGCCCTCAGCCCCAGAGCGTCGCGACGATGTCCTCCGTGTAGCCCTCCGGCGCGAAGTTGATGTACGCGGTGGTCACCAGCCCGCCCGCGCCGATGTAGTGGGTCTCGCCGCGGAGGTACTCCTCGTCGTCGAGCGTCACGCCGCGCTGCTCGATCCGGCAGACCGTGCCCTCGCCGAGCGTCTCGCATCCGAAGCCGGCCCCCGGAAGGGCCCCGATGGCGGCCTCGGCCTGCTCGGCGGTGACCGCCGTGACATTGGTCGCCAGTCCGTACTCGCTCGGCATCCCCCACGAGCACCGGAGCGTCGGCGCTCCCCCGTGGATGATCTCGAGGAGGTCGGCGTTCTCCGTGGAGAGCATCGTGACGCCGGGGTCGTTGAGCGGCGGGTTCTCGGACTGCAGCTCGCCGAGCATCCCGGCGGAGTAGATCTGCTCGCACGACTCCGGCACCGTGAATCCGCTCTGCGGCTTCTCCGTCTCGATGGGCGTCGCCGAGGGACCCGGCGCCGGGGTCTCCAGGGTCACGGTCGGGCTGCTGGTGGGGCTGCCCGTAGGCGTGCCCGACGACCCCGCGGCGCATCCGGTGAGGACGACGACCGCCACCGCGGCGGCCACGCCGCCGATCGCGACCCGCGTCATCGCCTTCTGCCCGCCCATCGCCCGACACCTCTCGCTCGGCGCCGCCGCCGCGTGCGGGGCGCCCTCCCCCTCACCCTAATGAGCACCACGAGCGGATGCACCGGGGCACGCCGCCCGCCCCCGTGCGCGCGTCACCGACCGGCGTAGGCGGCCTGCCACTCCGACAGCGTATGGGGGTCGTCCGTGACGATGCCGTCGACCCCCAGCGCCGTGACCGCGCCCCACTGCTCGTCGTCGTTGAGGGTGTACACGACCACGCGGGCGCCCGCAGCGTGGAGCTCGTCGACGATCTCGGGTCGTGCGAGCACCGCCTTGCGGCTGACGACCACTCCGCGCGCGCCCGCCTCGGTGACGGCGCTCACCACGTCGGACGGCAGGTGCTTGACGATGAGCAGGCGCGACAGCACCTCGGACTCGGTGGCGGCGAGGGCGAGCGTGCGGGCGTCGAAGCTCGCGAGCACGACACGCCGCTCCAGGCCACGCGCGGACACCTCGGAGACCGCCGCGGCGACGGCGGCGGCATCCCATTCGCCCTTGAGCTCCAGGATCGCGCGCGCGTCGTCGGCCAGGAGCGCATCGAGGAACTCCTGCAGCGTGGGAACGGGGGTTCCCGCGTAGGCCGCGTCGAACCAGGAGCCGGCGTCCAGCGCCCGCACCTCTGCGAGGGTGAGCGCCGACAGCCGGCCGTGTCCGTCGGTGGTGCGATCGACCGTCTTGTCATGCATGAGCACGGGGTGGCCGTCGGCGGTGAGCGCGACGTCGACCTCGACGTACTCGAAGCCCGCTGCAAGGGCGGCCTGGATCGCCGGCAGCGTGTTCTCCGGCGCGTGGGCGGCACCGCCCCGGTGGCTCGCGATGAACGCCGCGTCGCCGGGAGTGCGCGGGTCGCCCAGCAGCTCCTGCGCGGTGACGCGGGACGGCGCGGCGCCCAGCACCGCGACGACGAGGCTCGCGGCCGCGAGCACGCACACGATGAACAGGGCGTGGATCCGGTCGCGGGCGCGGTCGGATGCCGCAGGGTAGGGCATCGGGCATGTCCTCCGAGGGTCGTGCTCCACGTCCTCGTCGACGTGGTGCGGACCACTCTACATGCGCCGTTACTGTTTCGTTACTTTTTCTTCCGGACCGCCAGGACCGCGTCCCACAGCGCGTCGGCGACGTCGCGCTTGCTGCCGCGGCGGGCGGCGACGACCTCTCCGGCGGCGTCGATGATCGTCACCGCGTTGTCGGCGGATTCGAAACCGCGCGACCACCCCACCTCGTTCACCGCGAGCAGGTCGGCCCCCTTGCGCGCGGCCTTGCGCCGACCGCGGTCGAGCAGCGTCTCGCCTTCGCCCGGGGTCTCGGCGGCGAAGCCGACGACCGTCTGCCCGGCCCGCCGCGCGCGGACCAGCCCGGCCAGGATGTCGTCGTTCTCGATCAGATCGAGCGTGATGCCGCCGACCGGGGCGGCCTCCTTCGCGCGCTTGAGGGGCGAGACCTCGGCGACCCGGTAATCGGCGACAGCCGCGGCCATCACCACGACGTCGGCGGCGTCCGCCTCGGCATCGACCGCGGAGCCGAGCTCGGCCGCGGTGCCGGCGCGCACGACCTGCATGCGCCCGCCGGCGGATGCCTCGGCCAGCACGCCGTCGTCGAGGTGCGCCGCGACCAGCACGACGTCGGCGCCCCGATCGGCGGCGGCGAGCGCGACGGCCACCCCCTGACGGCCGCTGGAGCGGTTGCCGATGTAGCGCACGGGGTCGATGGGCTCGCGCGTGCCGCCGGCGCTGACCACGACGCGGAGGCCGTCCAGGTCGCCCGCGCCGCCTTCGGCCGCGGCGAGCGCGGCCTCGAGGACGGCCTCCGGCTCGGACATGCGCCCGGGCCCGCTGTCCCCGCCGGTGAGCTCGCCCTCCTCGGGGCCCACGACGATGACGCCCCGCTCGCGGAGGACCCGCATGTTGTGGGTCGTCGCGGGGTGCCGCCACATCTCGGTGTGCATCGCCGGCGCCACGACGACCGGTGCCGTGGTGGCGAGTAGGGTCGTTCCGAGGAGGTCGTCCGCGAGCCCCGCGGTCATCTTCGCCAGGGTGTTCGCCGTCGCGGGCGCCACGATCACGAGATCGGCCGCCTGGCCGAGCGCGACGTGACGGACGCGCGCGACGTCGTCGTGGACGGAGGTCGTCACGGGGTGGCGGCTGATCGCCTCCCAGGTGGGAAGACCCACGAACCGCAGCGCGTCGTCGGTCGGGACGACGTGGACCTCGTGCCCCGCCTTCACCAGGAGGCGCACGAGCTGAACCGTCTTGTAGGCGGCGATGCCACCGGTGACCCCGACCACGACGAACACCCTCCGATCTTGGCACGAGTGCCCGACCCGCCGCCCGCGCGGCCCGAAACCCCGAGGAGCCCCGATGTGCACCGTCGTCATCCGCGTCCCGGAGTCCGCCGCCGAGCCGACCCGCGTGCTCGCGATCCGCGACGAGGATCCCGAGCGCCCGTGGAACCCGCTCGGCCGCTGGTGGCCGGAGCCGCACGACGGCGTCGTCGGCGTGCGCGACGTGCGGGCGGGCGGCGCCTGGCTCGCGGCCGACCCTGAGACGGGGCGCCTGGCCGTGCTCCTCAATCGCGCCGACGAGACGCAGCGCCCGGAGTCCGAGCTGCAGTCGCGAGGCGGCATCGTGCTGGACTCCGTCGCCGGCCACTCCCCCGCCGCCGAGCCGGCGACGCACGGCTTCAACCTCGTCGAGGTCGAGGGCGCCCGCGCCCGCGTGCTCACGTGGGACGGCGCCGCCCTCCGCACGACCGACCTCGCGCCGGGCACGCACATGATCGCGCACGACGACGTCGACGACGCCGGCACGCCGCGCATCGCCCGGTGGCTGGGCGAGTTCCAGTCCGCCGCGCCGGCATCGGAAGGACGGTGGTGGATGCCGTGGGTCGAGGTGCTCGAGCGGTCGGCGGAACTCCCGCCCACCGACGACGGCGCGATCATCCGCGACAACCGCCCGCTCGGCTACCCGACCCTGTCTCTCCTGGCCTGCGTCGCGTCGGTGTCGGCGCACGACGTCGACGTGCACTACGGCGAGCTCCGCGAGCCCGGGCAGTGGGGCGGCCTCCAGCTCGGCTGAGCTCGTCGCCGGCCGCGCACAGGATCGGAGGTTCGGCCCGACCCGCCGAGGAGCGGCATCCGTTCCCCCGCGTGTCGGCGGAAGTCTCCGACGCTGTGCAGCGCCGGAGCCTTCAGCTCACACCAGGCTCTTGGTGTGCCAGATCGTCTTGGTCTCGGTGAACGCGGTGATGCGGGCGAGGCTCGGCGCCGCGGCATCCGACCCGTTCTCGGGCGGGAGCACCCGCGTCAGCGTCTCGGCAGCGGCGATCTCGAGGTCGATCCAGTCGAGGTCCCCGGCGCCGACGAGGTCGAGGGCGTGCACGTCGGGGTGCGAGGCCAGCCACGGCGCGATCTCGGCGGGCGAGCCGGTGAGGACGTTGACCACTCCCCCGGGCACGTCGCTCGTGGCGAGCACCTCGGCGAGCGAGATGGCCGACAGCGGGTAGCGCTGGGATGCCACGACGACGACGGCGTTGCCCGTGACCAGAGCCGGGGCGACGGCCGACACGAGCCCGACGAGCGCGGTGTCCTGCGGCGCGACGACGCCCACGACGCCTGTCGGCTCGGGCACCGAGATGTTGAAGTAGGGACCTGCCACGGGGTTGCCGTTGCCGGCGACCTGGCCGAACTTGTCGCACCAGCCCGCGTACCAGACCCACCGGTCGATCGCCTCGTCGACCTCCGCGGTGGCTGCCGAGGACGACACGCCGGTCTGCTGCACGATCTCGTCGACGAACTGGGCGCGGCGGCCCTCGAGGATCTCGGCGACCCGGTAGAGCACCTGACCGCGGTTGTACGCGGTCGCGCCCGACCAGCCTTTGACGGCGCCGCGGGCGGCGGCGACGGCATCCCTGGCGTCCTTGCGGGAGGCGAGTGCCGCATTGGCGAGGAACCCGCCCTTGGGCGAGGCGACCTCGTAGGTGCGCCCGGACTCGCTGCGCGGGAAGGCGCCGCCGATGTAGAGCTTGTAGGTCTTGGGGATCGTCAGGCGCGTGCTCATGAGGAGACCTCCTTCTTCGCGGCACGGGAGAGCAGCCGGGTGGCGCCGCCGGCGGGCGGCGCGCTCCTGAGGTAGGCGGCCAGGCCGTGCCGACCGCCTTCGCGGCCGTAGCCGGACTCCTTGTATCCGCCGAACGGCGATGACGGGTCGAACCGGTTGAAGGTGTTGGCCCACACCACACCGGCGCGCAGGCGGTCGGCGACCGCCAGGATGCGCGAGCCCTTGTCGCTCCAGATGCCGGCGGACAGCCCGTAGGGCGTGTTGTTGGCCTTCTCGATGGCCTCGGCGGGCGTGCGGAACGTCAGCACCGAGAGCACCGGCCCGAAGATCTCGTCGCGCGCGATGCGGTGGCTGGCCTGCACGTTGGTGAAGATCGTCGGCGCGAACCAGAAGCCGCTGTCGGGGATGGCGCAGTCGGCGCTCCAGCGCTCGGCGCCCTCGTCCTCACCGATGCGGCTGAGCTCGCGGATGCGGTCGAGCTGCTCTCGCGAGTTGATCGCGCCGATGTCGGTGTTCTTGTCGAGCGGGTCACCCAGGCGCAGCGTCGACAGGCGGTTCTTCAGCCGGTCGACGACCTCGTCGTGGATGGACTCCTGCACCAGCAGGCGGCTGCCCGCGCAGCACACGTGGCCCTGGTTGAAGAAGATGCCGTTGACGATCCCCTCGACCGCCTGGTCGATCGGCGCATCGTCGAACACGATGTTCGCGGCCTTCCCGCCGAGCTCGAGCGTCAGCTTCTTGTCGGTTCCCGCGACCGCCTTGGCGATCTCGCGGCCGACCGCGGTCGAGCCGGTGAAGGCGACCTTGTTCACATCGGGATGCCGCACCAGGGCCGCCCCGGTGGCGCCGGCACCCGTCACGATGTTCACCACGCCCGGCGGCAGGTCGGCCTGCTGCAGGATCTCGGCGAAGATGAGCGCCGACAGCGGGGTCGTCTCGGCGGGCTTGAGCACGACGGTGTTCCCCGCGGCGAGGGCGGGAGCGATCTTCCACGCGAGCATGAGCAGCGGGAAGTTCCACGGGATCACCTGGGCGGCGACACCGAGCGAGCGCGGGTCGGCTCCGAGGCCCGCGTAGTCGAGCTTGTCGGCCCAGCCGGCGTAGTAGAAGAACCACGCGGCCACCAGCGGCACGTCGACGTCGCGACTCTCCTTGATCGGCTTGCCGTTGTCGAGGCTCTCGGCGACCGCGAGCTCGCGGGCGCGCTCCTGCACGAGCCGCGCGATCCGGAAGAGGTACTTGCCGCGGTCGCGACCGCTCATCTTCGACCACGTCTTGTTGTAGGCACGGCGCGCGGCCGCCACCGCGGCGTCGACGTCCGCCTCGGTCGCCGAGGCGATCGTCGCGATGTGCTTCTCGTCGGCGGGTGAGATCGTCGCGAACGACTCGCCCGCGCCCGGGCGGAACTCGCCGTCGATGAAGAGCCCGTACTCGTCGCGCAGATCGAGGATCGCGCGCGACTCCGGGGCGGGGGCGTACTCGAGGAAACTCATGTCTTGTTATCCCTGATCTCAGTCGATCGTCACGTAGTCGGCGCCGGTGTAGTGTCCGGACTTCAGCTTCTGGCGCTGCAGGAGCACATCGTTGAGCAGGCTCGACGCGCCGTAGCGGAAGAGGTGCGGCTGCAGCCAGTCCTCGCCGACGGTCTCGGCGACCGTGACGAGGTACTTGATGGCGTCCTTGGACGTGCGGATGCCGCCGGCCGGCTTCACGCCGACCTTCTCACCGGTCGCACGGTGCCAGTCGCGCACGACCTCCAGCATCAAGAGCGTGACCGGCAGCGTCGCCGCCGGCTGCACCTTGCCGGTCGACGTCTTGATGAAGTCGCCGCCCGCGAGGATCCCGAGCCACGACGCGCGCTTGATGTTGTCGTAGGTGTTGAGCTCGCCGGTCTCGAGGATCACCTTGAGCGACGCGTACGTGCCGTCCTCGCGGCGGCAGGCCTGCTTGACCCGCGCGATCTGGTCGAAGACGAGGCCGTAGCGGCCGGCGAGGAAGGCGCCGCGGTCGATCACCATGTCGATCTCGTCGGCGCCGTGCGCCACGGCCTCGGCCGTGTCGGCGAGCTTGATGTCCAGCGATGCCCGGCCGCTGGGGAAGGCGGTGGCGACCGCCGCGACGCTCACCCCGCCCTCGTCGGGATCGCCGTGGGCGGAGCCGAGCGCCTCGACCGCGTACGGCACCATGTCGCCGTACACGCACACGGCCGCGACCCGCGGGGTCGTCGGGTCGGAGGCATCCGGGTTCAGCGCCTTGGCGACGAGCGAGCGCACCTTGCCCGGCGTGTCGGCGCCCTCGAGCGTCGTGAGGTCGATGAGCTCGATGATCTTGTCGAGGGCCCACGCCTTGGAGGTCGTCTTGATGGAGCGGGTGCCGAGACCCGCGGCGCGCTGCTCGAGCCCGACGGCGTCGACACCGGGCAGCCCGTGCAGATACCGCCGCAGCGTCGTGTCGTCGGGTTGTCCGCCCAGCAGCTCGACGGCCCTCTCGGGCAGCGTCACGATGGAGGTGCCTGACATGTGATGACCTGGCTTTCGTGGTTGGGGTTCGGGTGGCCGGCCTCGCGGTCAGCCGTCGAGGAGGTGGCGTGCGGTGGACTCGTCCGTGATCAGCACCGTGCACAGCCCGGATGCGACGACGGCGGCAGCGACCGCCCGCTTGGCTTCGCCGGCGATCGCCGCGACGGCGACGTCGGCGCGTCGCAGCTCGTCGAGCGAAAGGCCGACCGTGCGCGCGTCGAGGGCGGCGTCGACCACACGTCCGGCGGCGTCGATGTAGCGGCCGACGACGTCGCCGACCGCGCCCGCGGCGACGAGGCGGTCGATGTCCGCCTCGCTGAGGTAGCCGCTGTCGACGTGCACGGAACGGTGGTCGGCGGCGCCGGCGCTGTACAGGTAGGCGTCGGCGGAGCGGGCGATGCCGAGCACGCGGGCGACGACGCGATCGGCCTCGATGGCCTCCTTCGTCGCCCGGTGCTCGAGGATCGCGGGACTGGGCAGCAGGGTGGCGCCGCCACCGCCCTTGTGCGCGATGCCGACGGCGGTCGCGGCCGCAGTGCCGGGCTGCGCGCTCATGCTGAGACCGCCGTTGATCTGCACGACATCGGTGCCGGACGACCAGCCCTCGCGCAGATGATGCGCGATGTCGGCGAGGGTGCGACCCCAGCTCACCCCGAGGACGCGGGGGCTCGGACGCAGTGCGGTCAGGTGATCGGCGGCCGCCTGGGCGACGCGCTGCTGCAGCTCGTCGTCGCTGCGGATGCCCGCCTGCGACACGACCACCGCGTCGCGGAGGCCGCGCTCCTCGCGCAGCCGCCGCTCGAGCTGCGGCCGTCGCGCGCGCGAGTGGAGGATCTCGATGCGGACGAAGCCCTCCTCCTTGGCCTGGATGAGCAGGCGGCCCACCTTCCAGCGGGTGATCTGCAGGCTCCGGCCGATCTGCTCCTGCGTGAGGTTCTCTTCGTAGTAGAGCTCGGCTGCCCGGATCGAGAGGAGTTCGTCGACCGCGTCCACGAGCCTCCTTCCGTCGGTCCCTCCACACTGACATACCTGGCAGCAGATGAGCAACATCTGCACGAAGTTTGCTCATATGAGCAGTCCGAACGGATGCCGCGCCTCAGCCGCCCCCGCCGATCCCCGCCGGGGCGCCGATCGCCCTCGCATGGCGCACCAGCACCAGCAGGCCTATCCCGACCACCACCGCGAACGCGATCGACAGCGAGACGAAGGCGAACCAGTTCGAGTCGAGGGCGAGCACGATCGCCGCGGACACCACCGCGATGGCGGCGGCGGCCAGCTTCGACCCGAACTTGAGCCCCACCGCGGGGGTGAGCCGCCCGGCGGGCGAGTCGCCGCGCGCGAGGATCAGATCCGCGAACGCATCCAGCGTCGCCAGCAGCGAGGCGGAGTAGGCGACCGCGCAGCCGAGCGCGCCCCACAGGTTGACGGAGTCGTCGGCCGCCGCCTCCGCGGCCATCAGGACCAGCGCGTGCACGCCTCGATGCTAGGCCGCCCGGGGTGCGCGGTCTACGGCCTCAGGAGAGCTCGCCGCGGACGCGGACGACGTCGTCGGCCATCTGCTCGATGAGCGCGTCGACGCCCTCGAAGGCCACCATGCCGCGGATGCGGGCGACGAACTCGACTTCCACGACGTGTCCGTACAGGTCGAGGTCTGTCTCGTCGAGGACGTACGCCTCGACCTGGCGCCCCTCCACGTCGTCGAACGTGGGGTTGGTGCCCACGCTGATCGCGGCGGGATAGCGAACCGTGCTGCGCGGCTCGGCCGCGCCGCCGCCCGGGATTCCCTCGTCGACGAGCCAGCCGGCGTACACGCCCTCGGCGGGCACGAAGCCCTCGAGGTCGGGCGACAGGTTCGCCGTCGGGAAGCCGAGGGCGCGGCCCCGCTTGAGACCGTGCACCACCTCGCCGCGCACGGCGTGCGGCCGGCCGAGCAGCCGGGCGGCTCCGGCGGCATCTCCGCCGTCCAGCAGCTCGCGCACCCACGTCGACGAGACCCGGCGACCCGCGTCGATCGCGCGCACGTCGTCGACGACGTCCACCTCGAACCCGAACTCGGCCCCGAGCTCTCGCAGCAGCTCGGCGTCGCCGGCTCCCCCGCGGCCGAAGCGGAAGTCGGCCCCGACCATCACGATCCGCACGCCCAGCGCCCCGACGAGCACGTGCTCGACGAACTCCCGCGCGCCGAGGTCCGCCAGGGCGCGGTCGAAGGTCAGCATGAGGGTGGCATCCACGCCCGCGTCGGCGAGGAGTCGCAGCTTCTGATCGACCCCGACGAGGCTGTCGGGGCAGATCTCGGGGCGCAGCAGCGCCAGCGGGTTGCGGTCGAAGGTGACCGCGACGACGCGCGCGCCGGAGGCCTCGGCATCCACTCTCGCGCGAGCGATCACGGCGCGATGACCGGAGTGGACGCCGTCGAACTTGCCTATCGCGACGACGGACGGACCGAACCCCGCCGGCACCTCGCTCGGATGCCGGAAGACGATCACGACGCGACCGCCGCGGGCGCAACGGTCGCGCTCGCCGCGACCGGATGATGCGTCGCGAGCCACCAGATTCCGAGGAACGGCAGCACCAGCGGGACGAAGAGGTAGCCCATGCCGTACCACGACCAGACGGTGGGGTGCGCGAAGAGCTCGGGCAGCAGGAGGCTGAGGGTCCCGATGACGAGGACGCCGGCGAGCTCGAAGACGATCGCGATCCACGCGACCAGGTACCAGCCGCGTCGCCCGGCGAACACCAGCGCGAGCGTGGCGACGATGTACACGACCGCCGAGAGGGCGGAGAGGGCGTAGGCGAGCGGGGCCTCGTCGAAGCGCTCGACGATCTGGACGAAGGACCGGCCGGTGGCACCGAGCGCCATGATCGCGTAGACGATCACGAGCACACGGCCGATGCCGGACATGCGGGGGCGGGCGGGCGAGGACATGACGTCACGATTTTAGTTCGGATGCCGGCGGCCGCGGCGCGCCGGCCCGCTCGGGGTCTCGCTCACGCGACCTGGACGGTCCAGATGACCTGCATGCGCCACACCATCACGGCGATCGACAGGGCGGCGATCCCCATGATGACCGTGCTCCACCGGCTGCGCTCCAGCAGCGCCCATGCGACCGCCGCGAACGGCAGCAGTGCGGCCGACACCAGATACACCCAGAACTCCAGCAGGCTCCCGGTCGGCGGGTTGCCGACGAACGGCGCCACGATGGCCACCACGATCTGCACGACGAGGAGCAGCTCCACCAGCGCGAGCGAGCCGACAGTCCAGTCGCTCGGCCGGCGTCCGGCCAGTCCGGCGATGATGCAGAACAGGCCCGCCGCGACGGCGACGACGACCTGCGCGATCGTGAACCACAGGATCATCCGGCTGCCTCCTCGGGCATGTTCATGGCGCTCTTGACGTCGTCCCCGCGGCGTTCGACGATGCCGACGAGCACGCCGCCGGGGTCGACGGCGGCCATGGGTCCCGCGCCGCGCAGCCGTCCGGCGGCTCCGGGCAGCCGCTTGCCGTGGCGGAGGTCGCGCGCTTCGTCGGCGGTGACCTCCAGCCGGCCCAGCACCGCCGCGGCCGCGGCCGCCGGTGCGAGCAGAGGCGCGTCGGCGATGCCGTCGACGGCCGCAGCGGCCGCGACGTCGAACGGCCCCACCCGCGTCCGCCGCAGCGCGGTGAGATGACCGCCGACCCCGAGCGCCTCGCCGAGGTCGCGCGCGAGCGATCGGATGTAGGTGCCGCTGGAGCACTCCACGACGACGTCGAGGTCGACCACTCCCCCGCCCTTCACCGCGTCGCCGGCGCGCCCTGCCGGCAGGCGTCGCTGTGCGACGACGTCGAAGCGCGACACGGTGACCTCGCGGGCCTTGAGCTGCACGTCCTCGCCGGCGCGTGCCAGGTCGTAGGCCCTGCGCCCGTCGACCTTGATCGCCGAGTATGTGCTCGGCACCTGCGAGATGCGGCCGGTCAGCGCCGCGACGCGCGCCGCGATGGCGGCGGGCTCGAGGGACGAGGCATCCGTCGCCTGTACGACCTCCCCGTCGGCGTCGTCGGTGGTCATCGCCACGCCGAGCCGGATGGTGGCTTCGTAGGTCTTGTCGAGCCCCACCACGAACGTGAGCAGACGCGTCGCCCCCTCGACGCCCAGGACGAGCAGCCCCGTCGCCATGGGGTCCAGCGTGCCGGCGTGGCCGATCTTGCGCGTGCCGAGCGCGCGGCGGGCCCGCGCGACCACGTCGTGCGAGGTGATGCCGCCGGGCTTGTCGACGAGGAGGATTCCGGGCGCCGCCATCAGCCGTGCCCGACGATCCGAGGGCGGGCGAAGTCGGTGTTGTCGACGATGACGGATGCCGCCTCCCGCGGCCGCGCCTCGTCCAGATAGAGCTCCTGCCCCTGCCGGTAGCGCGCGTTGGCGGGCGCGTCCGGATCCGGGTCGGATCCGTCGCGCAGCGCCATGCGCGCGAAGGCCGTCTCGAACGGGACGTCCAGCCAGATGGACCAGTCCCAGAGATCGCGCAGCTGCGGCCGGTTGAGGAAGATGCCGTCGATGACGAGCACCGCGTCCAGCGGAGCGGTGACCCACTGCGACTCGACCGGCGCGTCGCGCACGACGTCGAACGCGGCGAGCTGGAACCCCGTCGCCGCCGCGGTCTGCGCGCCGTCGCGGAAGGGGTCGATGAGCACGCGGCGGAACGTCGGGTAGTCGTACGAGTCGAGGTAGAACCCCTCGGGGCTGCGGCGGCCCCGGGCGTATCGATCGATGCGCGGCCGATGGAAACCGTCGATGCCCGCACGGAAAACCGCATCGCCCGTCTCGGCGAACACCTCGGCCAGACCGTCGGCGAACACGGTCTTGCCGGCGCCGTCGAGCCCGTCCACCGCCACGATCACGCGCCCGGCGGGGCTCTGCCGGCGCACCCGGTCGCGGAGGTCACGCCACAGCGTCGTGGTCGGCGTGACGGGAAGGCGCATGGTTCCAGCCTACGGCGCGCGGGCCGAGCGCCCCGCCCGGTCACGTGCCCGCCGCCTAGGCTGGAGCGCATGCCCGACCTCGCCGCACCGCTCGTCGAGTGGTACCGCGACAACGCCCGGGACCTCCCCTGGCGACGGCCGGGCTTCGGGGCGTGGGGCGTGCTGGTGAGCGAGTTCATGCTGCAGCAGACGCCGGTCAAGCGGGTCATCCCGCATCTGGAGGCGTGGCTCGCGCGCTGGCCCGCGCCGGCCGATCTGGCCGCGGCCGCTCCGGCCGACGCCGTGCGGCAGTGGGCCAACCTCGGGTACCCGCGTCGCGCGCTGTGGCTGCATCGCGCCGCCGTCCAGATCCGCGACCGCCACGATGGCGTGGTGCCGCGTGACGTCACGGCCCTCCTCGCGCTGAGCGGCATCGGCGACTACACCGCGCGGGCCGTGGCGGTCTTCGCATACGGCGACCGCCACCCCGTCGTCGACACCAACACGCGCCGTGTGCTGGCCCGGGCCGTCGACGGCCGCGCGCAGCCGGGCCCGCCCTCGCGGCGCGACCTCGACGCCATGGCGGCGATCCTTCCGGACGACCGCGCCCAGGCGGCCGAGGCGAACGCCGCCGCTATGGAGCTCGGCGCGACCGTCTGCGTCGCCCGCGTCCCGCGGTGCGACGCCTGCCCGCTCGCCGACCGGTGCGCCTGGCGCGCCGCCGGGTATCCCGACACCGGCGACGACCGGCGCAGGCAGGCACGGTACGAGGGCAGCGACCGTCAGGCCCGCGGCGCGGTGCTGAAGATCCTGCGGGATGCCGGGACCCACGCGGTCGCGCTGAGCGACGTCGTGCCCGACTGGCCGGACCCGCTGCAGCGCGACCGCGCGATCGACTCGCTCATCGCGGACGGGCTGGCCGAGGCATCCCACGGATTCCTGCGCCTTCCGTCGTGACCCCGCCCGCACACGACGAGACGCCGCGACCGGTCTGACCGGTCGCGGCGTCTGCAGCCCTCGGGAGGGTCAGTCCTCGTCGTCGAGCTCGCGCGGCTTCACGTACGGGTCGGCGTCGCCGGCGTACGTGGCGGACGAGGCCATGCCGGCGACCGCCTGGTCGCGCTCGCGGGCCTCGCGGAGCAGGTCTTCGATATGACCGGCGTTCTCGGGGATCGCGTCGGGGATGAACTCCAGCGACGGGGTGAGCCGCACGTTGAGATGCTTGCCCAGCTCCGAGCGCAGCATCCCCGTCGCGGACCTCAGCGCTGCCGCCGACGCCTCGCGCTCCTCGGCCGAGCCGAGCACCGTGTAGAACACCGAGGCGTGCTGGAGGTCACCGGTCACGCGCACGTCGGTGATGGTGACGAACCCGAGCCGCGGGTCGCGCAGCCCCTTCTCGAGCCGCTCCGCCAGGATCACCCTGATGCGGTCGCCCAGGCGGGCCTGTCGCTCTGATGCCATGATGACTCCTTTCGAAGCGTGAGGGACGCCCCGTTCCCGGGGCGCCCCTCACGTCCGCGACCTACGCGCGGGGCTTCTCGACCATCTCGGTGGTCTCGATCTCGTCGCCCACCTGGATGTCGTTGTACTTGCCGAGGCCGATACCCGCCTCGAAGTCCGTGCGGACCTCGGTGACGTCGTCCTTGAACCGGCGCAGCGACTCGATCGCCAGGCCGTCGGCGATGACCACGCCGTCGCGGATGACGCGCGCCTTGGCGTTGCGCGTGATCGTGCCCGAGCGGACGATGACACCGGCGATGTTGCCGAACTTCGAGGAGCGGAACACCTCGCGGATCTCGGCCACACCCGACTGGACCTCTTCGAACTCCGGCTTGAGCAGGCCCTTCAGCGACTGCTCGACGTCGTCGATCGCGTTGTAGATGACCGAGTAGAACCGGACGTCCACACCCTCGCGGGAGGCGCGCTCGCGCGCCTTCGTGTCGGGGCGCACGTTGAAGCCGATGACGATCGCGTTGTCGATCGTCGCCAGGTTGATGTCGGACTCGGTGATCGCACCGACGCCGCGGTGGATGATCCGCAGCTGCACCGAGTCGTCGACCTCGATCTTGAGCAGCGACTCCTCCAGCGCCTCGACGGCACCGGACACGTCGCCCTTGATGATGAGGTTGAGCGACTCGACCTTGCCCTCTTCGAGAGCGCGGGTGAAGTCCTCGAGCGAGATGCGCTTGCGGGCCTTGGCCAGCTGGGCGTTGCGCTCGGCCGCTTCACGCTTCTCGGCGATCTGGCGGGCGGTGCGGTCCTCCTCGGTCACGATGAACGTGTCGCCGGCGCGCGGCACCGAGTTGAGACCCTGCACCTGCACGGGACGCGACGGGAAGGCCTCCTCGACCGCGTCGCCGTTCTCGTCGGACATCGCACGGACGCGGCCGTACGCCGTGCCGGCGACGATCGCATCGCCGACGCGCAGCGTTCCGGACTGGATGAGCACGGTGGCCACCGAACCGCGACCCTTGTCGAGCTTCGCCTCGATCGCGACACCGCGCGCGTCCTTGTTCGGGTTGGCCGTGAGGTCCAGACCCGCGTCGGCGGTGAGCAGCACCGCGTCCAGGAGCTCCTGGATGCCGGTGCCCTGGCGAGCCGAGACGTCGACGAACATGACGTCGCCGCCGTACTCCTCGGCGACCAGGCCGTACTCGGTGAGCTGCTGGCGCACCTTGGCCGGGTTGGCGTCGGGCTTGTCGACCTTGTTCACCGCGACCACGATCGGCACATCGGCCGCCTGGGCGTGGTTGAGCGCCTCCACCGTCTGCGGCATGATGCCGTCGTCGGCGGCGACCACGAGGATCGCGAGGTCGGTCACCTGCGCACCGCGGGCACGCATGGCGGTGAACGCCTCGTGACCCGGGGTGTCGATGAAGGTGATCGCACGCTCGATGCCCTCGTGCTCGGTCCAGACCTGGTACGCACCGATGTGCTGCGTGATGCCGCCGGCCTCGCCCGCGACCACGTTCGTCTGGCGGATGGCGTCGAGCAGCCGCGTCTTACCGTGGTCGACGTGACCCATGACGGTCACGACCGGAGGCCGGATCTCGAGGTCCTCCTCGTTCTCCGCCTCCAGCTCGGCCTCGAGGTCGAGACCGAAGCCCTCGAGGAGCTCCTTGTCCTCGTCCTCGGGCGAGACCATCTGGATCTTGTAGCCGAGCTCCTCGCCGAGCACCTCGAAGGTGGCCTCGTCGAGCGACTCCGTCGCGGTCGCCATCTCGCCCAGGTTGAACAGGATGGTCACGAGCGTGCCGGGCTGCACGGTGTAGCCGCGCAGCGCCTCGAGCTTGTCGGCGAAGTCGGCGATGGACGCGCCGCGGCGAAGGCGGATGATCTCGCCGTTGCCCTTCTGGACGTTGACGCCGCCGACGACCGGCGCCGACCGCATCTCGAATTCCTGCCGCTTGGCACGACGCGACTTGCGCTGCTTCGACTTGCCGCCGCCCTTGCCGAAAGCTCCGGCGGTGCCACCGCCGGGACCGCGGCCACGACCGCCGCCTCCGCCGGGACGACCGGCGAAGCCGCCGGGAGCGCCGCCGCCGGGACGCTGGAAACCGCCACCGGCACCGGCACCGGCGCCGCCCGGACGACCGGGGCCGCCGGGACGCTGCTGGAACGGCGCGCCGGGACGACCGCCGCCACCGGGACGACCTGCGCCACCCGGACGGGGAGCGCCGGGGCGCGGGGCGCCGGGACGCGGAGCCTGAGGACGCGGGATGTTGCCGGGGCTGGGGCGCTGACCCATGCCCTGTGCCGACGCGAACGGGTTGTTGCCCGGACGCGGGCCCGCGGGACGCTGACCCATGCCCTGCGACGATGCGAAGGGGTTGTTGCCGGGGCGCGGCGTTCCGCCGGGGCGGGGCGGCTGCGGCGTGGCGGCAGCGGGGCCGGGCTTGGGCCCGGCGGGTGCGGCCGGCGCGCCGGGGGTCTTCGCCTCCGGAGCAGCCGGGGCCTCAGCAGCCGGAGCCGCAGCGGGCGCCTCGGCGGCCGGAGCAGCAGCCGGCGCCTGCGCGGCCGGAGCCGCGGGCGCGGCCGGCTCGGCGGCCGGAGCGGCCGGGCGCGCGGGTCCCGGCTTGCGGGCCGGACCGGGCTTCGCCGCGGATGCCCCGGGCTTCGCAGGGGCGCCGGGCGTGGCGGGCTTCGCCGCCGCGGGCGCTGCGGCAGCGCCCTTGCCTGCACCGTCCGCCTCGAGGGCGGCGCGGAGCTTGCGAGCCACGGGGGGCTCGATGGTCGACGAGGGGCTCTTGACGTATTCGCCGAGCGCCTTCAGCTTCTCGAGCGCGACCTTGCTGTCGACGCCGAGCTCGGAGGCGATCTCGTGCACGCGTGGTTTGGCAGCCACAAATTCTCCTGTCTGGGTCCACCCAGACAGGGCAGACCGTTAGTCGCGGACGGGTCTCATTTCGAGCCGTTCACTTTGTTTCCATAGCCGTTCAGCCTTTTCGCTGGATGTGCTCTTCGATGGTCTGCGTGTCAAGCGGGCCTGACACACGCAATGCCCGCACGAAGGCGCGGCGCCGGATGGCGGCATCCACGCACTCCTGCGTCTCGTGCACCCACGCGCCTCGTCCGGGCATCGATGCGCGCTCGTCGAGGACGAGGACGGATTCGATGGAGACCACTCTCAGAAGAGCGGACCGGGGAGCACGCGTGCGGCATCCGACGCACGTTCGTACAGGATCCATGGTACACCGACCGGCTGGGAGCCAGCGCCGACGGTCACCCCTCCTCGAGGATGGAGTCGGGCTGGATGTCGATCTTCGCGCCGGTGAGCTTGGCCGCAAGGCGTGCGTTCTGCCCCTCCTTGCCGATGGCGAGCGACAGCTGGTAGTCCGGCACGAGCGCGCGCACGGCCTTGTTCGAGGCGTCCAGCACGAAGCTCGACGTGACCTTCGCCGGCGACAGGGCGTTCGCCACGAACTTCGCCAGCTCCGGGTCGTAGTCCACGATGTCGATCTTCTCACCGCCGAGCTCCTCGGTGACGGCCCGGACGCGCCGGCCCAGCTCGCCGATGCAGGCGCCCTTGGCGTTGATCGAGGGGTCGTTGGCCTTGACCGCGATCTTCGTGCGGTGACCCGCCTCGCGGGCGAGCGAGACGATCTCGACGAGGCCGGCGGGGATCTCGGGGACCTCGAGGGCGAAGAGCTTGCGCACGAGGCCGGGGTGCGTGCGCGAGACCGTGATCGAGGGGCCCTTCGCGCCCTTGGCCACCGACGTCACGTAGACGCGCAGGCGGGAGCCGTGGGCGTAGTCCTCGCCCGGCACCTGCTCCTCCGGCGGCAGGATCGCCTCGACGGTGCCGAGGTCGACGTGCACCATCCGGGGGTTCGGGCCCTGCTGCACGACGCCGGCGACGATGTCGCCCTCTTTGCCGCGGAACTCCCCGAGCACGGCGTCGTCGGCGATGTCGCGCAGACGCTGGCTGATGACCTGCTTCGCCGCGAAGGCCGCGATGCGCCCGAAGTCCTCCGGGGTCGACTCCTCCTCGCCGATGACGGCGCCTTCGTCGTCGCGGAGCGGGATGAACACGGCCACGTGACCGGTCTTGCGGTCGAGCTGCGCCCGTGCGCCCTCGGGCAGCTCGCCGGTGGGCGAGGTGTGCTTGGCGTAGGCGGTCAGGATCGCCTGCTCGATGATCCGCACCAGCTCGTCGAAGGGGATCTCCTTCTCGCGCTCGACAGTCCGCAGCAGTCCGAGATCGATGTCCACAATGGCCTCCGTATTCAGCTCTCACCGGCACGCGCCGCGCGCCGGAACCCTACAACGTTACCGGATGCCGACTCCCCCGGCGCGAGGAGCCGGTCGGCGCCGATCACCGCGGGCAGTCGTCGACGTGCGTGGCCGCGCGACCGAATCGCGCCTCGGTCCAGTCGATGATCACGGGCACGAAGGCGGAGCCGGGCAGCAGTGGACGGAGGTGGTCGTAGCCGCGGTACTCGAGGCTGCGCACCTGCTCCCCCAGCGCGCACAGGCGGTCCACGAAGTCCTGCTGCAGGCGGGGCGGGATGACTTCGTCCTGGTCGCCCCAGGCGATGAGGATCGGATGCCCCCAGGGCCCCGTCGGCGTGTTGTCCTCGAGCCGGCGGCCCAGGGGTCCCGCGGTGAGGTCGCCGACGTACAGCGGGCGGTCCTCCGACACCCCCAGCGCGGTCGCCACCGACACGACGACGCCGGGCTCCGAGGGGCAGCGCTGCGTCATCTCCCGGACGATCGCCTCCGAGCCCGGGGCGATGTAGCGGTTCAGGTCGACGTCGGGATACGTGTCGGCGTACGGGACGAGCACCCAGGAGATCAGGATGGACAGCAGCACGTTGGCATCGCCGCGCGTCAGCTCCTCCGCGAGCTTCACCGGCTCTGCCGCGGGGGCGAGCAGCGCCGTCCCGAGGATGTCGAGGTCGGGCGCGTAGTCGCCGGCGACCTGCGACATCCAGAGAGCCGCGTGGCCGCCCTGCGAGTGGCCCCACACCACCGTCCGGCGGGAGAGGGTGAGACCCTCCAGCTCGTCGGCCGCGATCACCGCGTCCAGTGACGACCGCGCTTCCCCGCGCCCGATGAGGTAGGGGAAGACCCCGGGCGCGCCTTGGCCGGAGTAGTCCGAGGCCACGACCACCCAGCCCTCGGCCACCGCCCGATCGAGCCCCGGGATCGCCCATCTCGTCGCCGAGGCGTCCCGCAGGCTCGGGGCGCAGCCGCGCGCGACGCCGGTCGTCCCGTGGTTCCACGCGACCACCGGGCGCGGACCCGGCGGCGGGTCCTGCGGCATGATCACGAGGGCGCTCGCGACGGCCGGCTGCCCGAGCGCGTCGCGCGTCGTGTAGAGGATGCGCCGCACCTCGGCGTCCGGCGGCTTCTGACCGGAGAAGTCGTCCGAGCGGATCAGACGGCCGTGCTCGTACGGCACGACGTCGGGCGGATCGTAGAACCCGTCGACCACCTGCGCGCCGTCCTGGAACCAGGAGTTCGCCCACCAGCCGCCCGCGGCCAGCCCGACCAGGAGCGCCGCCAGCGCGTAGCGGCCCGCGGCGAGCCAGGCGGCGCGGGTGCGCGACGGCCGCTTCGGCGGGGTGGCGTCGCCGGCGGCCGACGACGGGCGCGAGGGCGCGGCATCCGCCTTCCGACGATGGCCCCGCACCCCGCCCTGCGCACCCGACGGCACGGTCCGTCGCCCCTCGACGAACGCGCGGACCGCGCGCACGAGCAGCGTCGCGCCGAAGACGATCGTGCGCACGCCGAACACCACCGCCACGACGAGCACCGTGACGTCCGGCCATGCGTACGAGAGGATGCCGAACGCGATCTGCGCACCGCCCCACACCGCCGCCAGCACGCGCTGGCTGACCGTGCCGCGGGCGATCGCGTCGTACAGCGAGGCCAGCCCGCCGAGTACCAGCAGCACGGCGATGAGCTGGGGCAGCAGCTCGAGTGTTCGGCCGAGTCCGAGCAGGACGGCGAGGCCGAGCGCGACCCACGCCGCGCCGAACAGCACCCGCGACCACAGCGGCGTCTCGGGTGCCGAGAGCATGCGGGCGACGCCGGAGAAGATCGCACTCAGACCGACGTAGATCGTCAGCAGCAGCAGCGACGTCAGCGGCCGCGTGACGATCAGCAGCCCGGTCAGCAGCGCGAGGGCGCCCACGACGACCAGCACGACCGGTGAGGCACCGCGCACCACGCGCGGGACGATGCTCCATCCGGACGCGGCAGCCCTGAGGTCCGCGCGCATCATCCGCACCATTTTAGGTCAGCCGTCCGGCGAGCCCTCCCGCGGTCGCCCGTCCGATGGACCATCCCGGTACCCGCGTCAAGCCCGTGCAGGGGCCGGGAGCGCGGTCTAGCGTGAGGGGGTGGAGAGCACCGACGGCGTGAGGCAGGGCGCCAAGCAGCTCGCGCGCGAGGCCGAGTCGAACACCGTCTTCGAGGTGATGGCGCGAGCGGGCTACGCGGCCAACGGCGTGATCCACGCCCTCATCGGGATCATCGTCCTCGTCATCGCCTCCGGGGGTGACGGCGACGGCGACCAGGCCGGCGCGCTCAAGGCCGTCGCAGGCGCGCCCGCCGGCTTCGTGCTGCTGTGGCTGGTCGCGGGCGGGCTGTGGGCGCTGGCTGTCTGGCGCGCCGGTCAAGGGCTGCTGGCTCGCGACTGGACCGGCGACACGAAGGGAGCGGCCCGTAAGTGGGGGCGGCGGGTGGCCGAGTGGGGCCAGGCGGCCGTCTTCGCGGCACTCGGCGCGATCGCCGCCGCCGTGGCGCTGGGCGCCCGACCGGACGGCGAGCAGGCCGCCGAGACGGCGAGCCAGATGCTGCTGCGGATCTGGGGCGGGTCGATCGTGCTGTTCCTCATCGGGCTCGGCATCGGCATCGGCGGGATCGCGTTCATCGTCATGGGCGTGCGCCGGAGCTTCCGCAAGCGGATCCGGATCCCCGAGGGCAAGCGCGGACGCAGCGTCACCATCCTCGGCATCGCGGGCTTCGTGGCCAAGGGTGTCGCACTGACCATCGTCGGCGTGCTCCTGGTGGTCGCGGCCGTCGGCACGGACGCCGAGGTCGCGGGTGGCCTGGACGGCGCGGTGGATGCGCTCCTGGACCTCTTCCTCGGTCCGGCGCTCGCATGGATCGTCGGTCTGGGGCTGATCGCCTACGCCGTGTTCACCATCGCACGGGCCCGCCTCGCCCGGATGTGACCGCGCGACGAGGGCGACGCCGCGCCCCCGGGGTAGGGGGCGCGGCGTCGCAGTGGGGACGGGTCAGGCGCGGTACACCTGCACGACCGAGGGGCGCGGCGCGTTCGGCGCATCGCCGGGCGCCGCGGAGCCGTAGTCGGGGAACCGCGACGTCGGGGCCGCGTACGAGCCGTCCTCGCCCGGATGCTGCACCGCGACGAAGAAGAGTCCCTCGGCATCGTGGATCACGGGGCCGCACGTCTCGGCATCCCGCGGCACCGCGAGGAACTGCTGCACGTGACCGCGCTCGGCCCCCTCGAGCGGCACGAGGAACAGCCCGTCGTTGTAGCCGATGGTGCTCGGGGCGCCGTCGGTCGAGATCCACAGATTCCCCGCCGAGTCGAACGCGACGTTGTCGGGGCACGAGATCGGCGAGACCAGCTCCTTCGGGAAGCCCGCGAAGTACGAGTTCGCGAACACGGCGGGATCGCCGCACAGGAGCAGGATGCTCCACCCGAACGTGGTGCCCGACTGGCCCTCGGTCTCGGTGAGCTCGACGACGTGGCCGTAGCGGTTCCCCGTGATGGGGTTCGCCTCGTCGAGCGTCGCAACGGAGCGGGCCGAGTTGTTCGTGAGCGCCAGGTAGACCTTGCCGGTCGTGGGGTGGGGCTCGACGTCCTCGGGGCGGTCCATCTTCGTCGCGCCCACGGCATCCGCCGCCAGACGCGTGTAGACGAGCACCTCCTCGGTCGAGAAGCCGGGGACGACCGACTGCCCGTTCTGCGTGAGCGGGATCCACGTGCCGGAGCCGTCGAACAGGCCGTCGGCCGGGAGGACGCCGGTGCCGGTGATCTGCGCGGCCGGCGAGTTGCCCGCGAACTTCGCGACGTACAGGTCGCCCTCGCTGAGCAGCTCGAGGTTCTTCTTGCGCGACCCGGAGATCCGGTTCTTCGAGACGAACTTGTACAGGTAGTCGTTGCGCTCGTCGTCGCCCATGTAGGCCACGACGCGGCCGTCCTCGGCGACGGTGACGTTGGCGCCCTCGTGCTTGAAACGGCCCATCGCAGTGTGCTTGCGCGGCGTCGAGGTCGGGTCCTGCGGGTCGATCTCGACGATGTAGCCGAACCGGTTCGGCTCGTTGACGTAGTCGGGGCTGTGCGCGTCGAAGCGCGGGTCGTAGGTCTCCCACCCGGTGGACGTCGAGGTCGACGACGTGGACTGGTAGCGCTTCTGCGCGGGGGCGTCCGCCGCCCAGGCGAAGTACCCGTTGAAGTTCTCCTCACCGGAGAGGATCGTGCCCCACGGCGTCGTCCCGCCCGCGCAGTTGCCGAGCGTTCCGTGCACCCAGCGACCCTCGGGGTCGGCGGCCGTCTTCACGAGGTCGCTGCCGGCTGCGGGGCCCGTGAGCTCGAAGACGGTCTCGACGGTGATCCGGCGGTTGCGCGTGCCGCCGACGACGTACGACCACGGCTCGCCGGTGCGCGTGCGCGTGATCTCCACCACCGACATGCCCATCGCGGCCTTGTAGATGTCGCCGCGACGCCGCCGCTCGGCCGGGTCGGTCGTGGGCGGGAACATGATGTCGGGGTTCACGTACTCGTGGTTGGTGACGAGCACGCCGGTCTTGCCGCTCGGGTCCGCGAGGATGTCGAGGTAGTCGCAGTTGTAGCCGAACTGCAGGGCCTGCGTCGTGGGCGTCTGGGCGGCGATGTCGAACACCGGAGCGTGGGAGAACAGCGGGTCGCCCCAGCGGATGATCGGCTGCCACGTGTAGCCGGAGGGCACGACGACCTCGTCGACGAAGCGGTTGACCGGCGCGATCGGGTCGAACGCAAGGCCCCCGCTCACCGGACGGGCGAACGCGGCACCCGCTCCCCCGACGCCGGCCGAGCCCGGGCCCGAGAGCGGCGCCTGCCCGCGCGTGGCCCCCACCGCGATCGCGACCGCGCCGGCGGCGCCGAGGCCGAGCAGCGCGCGCCGCGACAGCGCGGCGGCGGCGACCTGCTGGAACGTCTCGTTCTGCGACGGGTTGCATTCGGGCCCCAGGCACGCGTTGGCGCACTTGTACTGGCACGTGACCGCGAGGCGCTTGCCTCGCGCGTGGTCGGCCATGGGGAGGGAGCGGCGGAATCCTTCGACGATGCTCACGATCGTCCTCTCTGCGTTCGAGACGGTTCGGTGGGACTGGCCGAAGCCTCGCCGCGCGTGGCGACGTCCACCGGAACGCCGGGTGAACGGCCGGAGACGAGCGTGTGAGAACCGGCTCATGCCGGCGCGGCAGCCGACCCGAGCGCGTTCACGGCCCGGATGAGTCGGTACAGCTCCCCCACGCGGAACTGGTCGAGCCGCAGCACCAGCCGCGGCAGATCGACCCTGTCGGCGTCCTCGCGCTCGATCGTGAGCGGGCCGCGGCGCTCGATGCCACCCTCGGTGAGCATCGGGGCGAACTCCTCGTTGAGTGCGGCCACCTCCTCGTCCGTCGGCTCGGCTCGCAGCCGCAGGACGAGCCGCTTGCCCACCCATCGCAGCGAGTCGTAGTTGCGGTAGAAGCCCGTGAGCTCGTCCACGGCCTCGGTGACCGAGTCCGTGATGAGCACGCGGTCGAAGTCGCCGTCCGAGATGACGCCCGAGCTGAGCAGGTGGTCGTCGATGAACCGCCGCAGGCCCTCCCAGAAACCGCCGCCGGGTGCGTCGAGCAGCACGATCGGCACCGGGTCGGCCTTGCCGGTCTGCTGCAGGGTGAGCAGCTCGAACATCTCGTCGAGCGTGCCGAAGCCGCCGGGCACGCACACGAACCCGCGCGACTCCTTCACCAGCATGAGCTTGCGGGTGAAGAAGTACTTCATCGCGACGTTGCGCGCGCTCTCGCCGACGACCGCGTTCGGCTTCTCCTCGAAGGGCAGCCGGATCGACACGCCCAGGGAGTTGTGCGGGCCGGCGCCTTCCGCGGCGGCCTGCATGATGCCCGGACCTGCGCCGGTCACCACGAGCCAGCCGCGGGCGGCGAGCGCTGCGGCCACCTCGGATGCCTGGCGGTAGAGCGCGTCATCGGGCCTGGTCCGCGCGGAGCCGAAGATGGTGGCCTTGGGTGCGTCGTCGTAGGGCGCGAAGAGCCGGAACGCCGCGCGCATCTCGGTCAGCGCAGAGCTGGCGATCTTGAGGTCGAGTCGATCGGCGCCGTCCATCCCGAGCCCGATCCCGGTGGCGAGGATGCGCGCGACGAGGTCGGCGTTGTCGCTGATGCCGGCGTCGGCGAGGATCCGGCGCAGATCCTCGGTGACCTCGGAGGGAACCACGGTGCTGTCGGCCATGCCTCCACGTTGCCACGTCGGAGCACCGGCCGGGCCCGATGTGCGCAGGGGTTGCGTGCGACCGCCGGCCGTGGAAGACGCCGGCGCCGCCGGCCGTCGTCAGCCGCGGCGGCCCCGCGCGCGCGTCAGCGCGCCGTGAGGCGCGCCACCGCGTCGGCGGCCGGCACGACCTCGCGGTCGCCGGTGCGGCGGTCCCACAGCTCGACCTGGCCGTCGGCGGCGCCGCGGCCGGCGATGACGATGCGCGGCACGCCGACGAGCTCCGCGTCGCCGAACTTGACCCCCGGCGACACCTTCGGCCGGTCGTCGTAGACCACGTCGAGACCGGATGCCTCCAGGTCGGCGGCGAGCGTCGCCGCGAGGTCGTACGCGACCTGGTCCTTGCCGGTGGCGACCACGTGCACGTCGAACGGCGCCACGGCCGGCGGCCAGATGAGACCGCGCTCGTCGTTGTTGAGCTCGGCGATGATCGCGAGGATGCGCGTGACGCCGATGCCGTACGAGCCCATCGTGACGGTCACGAGCTTGCCGTTCTCGTCGAGGACCTTCAGGCCCAGCGTCTCGGCGAAGAAGCGGCCGAGCTGGAAGACGTGGCCGATCTCCATGCCGCGTGCCAGCTCCACGGGACCCGACCCGTCGGGCGCCGGGTCGCCGTCACGCACGTTCGCCACGTCGATGAACCCGTCGCCGGTGAAATCGCGACCCGCGACGAGCGTGTGCACGTGCTTCTGGTCGATGTTGGCGCCGGTGACCCAGGCGGTGCCGTCGACGACGCGCGGGTCCAGCAGGTACCGGATGCCGGTCGCCGACTCTTCGCCGAGGACCGGCCCGGTCTCGGACCAGGGGCCGATGTAGCCCTTCACCAGCAGCGGGTTGCTCTCGAAGTCCTGCTCGGTCGCGGGCTCGACGGCGGCGGGGGCGAAGGCGACCTCGACGCGCTTGTCGTCGACGTCGCGGTCGCCGGGGATGCCGACGATCACGAGCTCGCGGCGTCCGTCGAGGTGGGTGAGCGCGAGGACCACGTTCTTGAGCGTGTGCGCGGCCGTCCACTCGGACGCCCCGTCGGTGGCGGGACCGGCGATGCCCGACGCGGGAGCGTCGAGGTGCGCGTTCGCGTGGTTCACGAGCGTCTCGATCGTCGGCGTGTTCGGCGAGTCGAAGATCACGGGGGCGCCGATCCCGTCGAACGGGATCGGGTCGGGCGCGATCGTGGTGAACGCCTCGACGTTGGCCGCGTAGCCGCCGGCGGAGCGGACGAAGGTGTCCTCGCCCACGGCCGTGGGGTGCAGGAACTCCTCGGAGCGCGCACCCCCCATCAGGCCGTTGTCGGCGGCGACGATGACGTACTCCAGCCCGAGCTTCTGGAAGATCCGCTCGTAGGCGTCGCGCTGCGACTGGTACGAGGCATCCTGTCCCTCGTCGGTGTAGTCGAACGAGTAGGCGTCCTTCATGGTGAACTCGCGCCCGCGGAGCAGGCCGGCGCGCGGACGGGCCTCGTCGCGGTACTTGTCCTGGATCTGGTAGATCGTCAGGGGCAGGTCCTTGTACGACGAGTAGAGGTCCTTCACGAGAAGCGTGAACATCTCCTCGTGCGTCGGCGCCAGCAGGTAGTCGGAGCCCCTGCGGTCCTGCAGCCGGAAGATGCCGTCGCCGTAGGAGGTCCAGCGGCCGGACGCCTCGTACGGCTCCCGCGGCAGCAGCGCCGGGAAGTGCACCTCGTAGGCGCCGGCGCCGGCCATCTCCTCGCGGATGACCGCTTCGATCCTCGCCTTGACCTTCAGGCCCAACGGCAGCCAGGTGAAGACGCCGGGCGCGGCACGCCGGATGTAGCCGGCGCGCACGAGCAGCCGGTGACTCGTGACCTCGGCGTCGGCGGGGTCTTCACGGAGCGTGCGGAGGAAGTAGTGCGACAGACGGGTGACCACGAGGGTCAAGTGTATGACGAGCGGCTGCAGCGCCCTCGCGTCACGGGTGCATGAGTGCGAACACGTCGGCCGTCAGCGCCAGGGCATCGGTCGTCGGACGGATGAAGTCCGGCGTCACCAGGAGGACGTTCACGCCGTCCGTCGCGACGACCACCGCGCCGGAGCCCTCGTAGCGGTCCAGTCCCGGTGCGATGACCGCGGCCTGGGCGCCGTCGACGGTCACCGGCTCCGCGCCCGCCGAGGCGAGCGCCGTCGGGAACGCGATCGCGCCACCCGGGACGACGTCGACACGGACGACTTCGCCGGAGCTCGTGTCGCCGCTGCCCGAGGTGAAGTGCAGTTCGCACCAGCTGGTCGCCTGGGCGAAGAGCGCGATGCCCTCGAGCCGCTCCGTCGCCTCGCCCCGGCTGCTCTGGCCGAGCAGCGCCACGCGCTCGAAGCCGTACACCGCGGGATCGACGGATGCCGCGACCTCGGCGCAGTCCGGGAGCGACCACCACTGCGGGGTGCGCAGGGCGGGGCTGGGGGTCGGGTGATCGGCCAGCCGCGTGGACGCCTCGGCGAAGAGGCCGGCGACGCCCGCGGCCGTCACGGCGTCCGTGTCACCGGCGGCGCGCACCACCATCCAGGTGCCGTCCACCGTGCCCGCCTGGGTGCACTCGACGCGGGCGCCGTCCTCGATGGACGCGCAGCCGGTCGGCGTGCCGGCGCGCAGATCCTCGCCCACCACCGCCTCGGGGTAGGCGAACAGGTGCGCCGTGGCAGCGAGATAGACGCCGTCCGACACCCACACGCAGTCGATTCCGCCGAGCACGTCGTCGGCGCCCGTCCTCCACCGGTAGTCCGAGAGCATCATGTCGATCCCGGCGACCGCCTCGACCGAGGCCTCGTCCAGGGCGGCGGCGCAGTCCCCGGCGAAGGGCGTGACGCCCTCGGGCGGGGCGGCCGGCGCCGTCGGCTGCGGCGTGGGCTCGGGGGTCGGCTCGGGCGTCGGCGTCGGCGTCGGCGTGGGCGTGGGCTCGGTCTGGCTCGTCGTGGGCGCAGGACGGGCGTCCGTGCCGAGGAGCGCCGCCGTCGTGACGGCGCCGGCCACCCCGCCGTACAACGGCCGGATCGACCGCGTCCGCGGCGCCTCCCTCACACCGGTGCCTACACTGTTCGCGTGCCCGCACACCGCTCCCGACTCGTTTCCGCCCGCGCGCACGACGAGCTGGTCGAGTCGCTGCGCCGGCTGCGCGACGAGCTGGATCTTCCCGGCGCCTTCCCCCCGGAGGTGGAGGCCGAGGCGCAGCAGGCCGCCGCGTCGGTGTCCACCGAACCCGGCGGGGAACTGGACGACCTGCGGGACCTCGACTTCCTCACGATCGACCCCGCCGGCTCGACCGACCTCGACCAGGCGCTGCACATCGAGCGGACGCGCACCGGGGCGGTGCTGCACTACGCGATCGCCGATGTGCCGGCCTTCGTCCGGCCGGGAGGCGCCGTCGACGTCGAGGCGCGTCGACGGGGCCGGACGCTGTACGCGGTCGACGGACGGGTGCCGCTGCACCCCGCGCCGATCAGCCACGACGCCGCTTCGCTGCTGCCGGGCGTGCAGCGCAGCGCCTACGTGTGGCGCTTCGTGCTCGACGACGTCGCGCGTCCCGTGGAGGCATCCGTGCGACGCGCGACGATCCGGTCGCGGGCGCAGTGGACCTACGTGGACGCGCAAGCCGCGCTGGACGCCGGGACGGCGCCGCCGAGCCTGGCGGCGCTGGCATGGCTCGGCCCCCTCCGCCTGGAGCGGGAGGCCGAGCGCGGCGGCGCGAGCCTGAACGTGCCCGAGACGCGCATCGTCGCGGACGGCGACCGGTACCGGCTCGAGCGCGACGCGCCGCTGCCGGTCGAGGACTCGAACGCGCAGGTGTCGCTGATGACCGGGATGGCCGCGGCCGACATCATGCTCGCGGGCCGCGTCGGCATCCTCCGCACCATGCCGGCGGCGGATCCCGACGACGTCGCGGCCTTCCGGGCGCAGACCTCGGTGCTCGGCATCCCCTGGCCGTCGGGCATCACGTACGGCGACTACCTCCGCGGTCTCGACCGCCGCACCCCTGCCGCACTGGCGATCCTGGCCGCCGCGGCCGGGCTCTTCCGCGGCGCCGGCTACGTCGCGTTCGACGGGGAGCCGCCCGCGGATCCCTCCCAGGCCGCGATCGGCGCCCCTTACGCGCACACCACCGCGCCGTTGCGCCGGCTCGTCGACCGCTGGTCCCTCGTCGTCTGCGAGGCGCTCACCGCCGGCGACGAGGTGCCGGCGTGGGCGCGCGAGAGCCTGGCCTCGCTGCCCAAGACCATGGACCGCAGCGGCGGCCTCGCCGCTCGGCTCGAGGCGGCGACCCTGGACCGGGTCGAGGCCGCCCTGCTCTCGGGCAGCGAGGGTGCGGTCTTCGACGCGATGGTGCTGGGCAGACGCAACGGCGCCGCAAGAGTGCAGCTGGTCCAGCCCCCGGTGACCGCGAAGGTCGCCGATCTCGACGCGGATCCGGGCACCACGGTGCGGGTGCGGGTGCGCACGGCCGACATCGCCACCGGAACCGTGGTGCTGGAGCCCACCGCATAGCCTGGTGCGATGGCCACCGTCCTCCTCACCGGATTCGAGCCGTTCGGCGGCGACGCCGTCAATCCGTCCGGCGAGGCGGTGCACCTGGTCGCGGAGCGCTGGAGCGGACCGGAGCGCCTCGTCACCGCGGTGCTGCCGGTGACGTTCGCCGGGGCGGCGGATCGACTGCGAGCCCTGATGGCCGAGCATCGGCCGGAAGCCGTGATCGCGGCGGGCCTCGCCGGTGGGCGCGAGGCCATCGGCGTCGAGCGCGTCGCCGTGAACCTCGTCGACGCGCGGATCCCCGACAACGACGGCGCGCAGCCGGTCGATCAGCCGAGCGTCCCGGACGCGCCGCCCGCACGTTTCGCCACCCTGCCGGTCAAGGAGATCGCCCGGCGGATCGCCGCCGCCGGCATCCCCGCCGAGGTCTCGTACACGGCGGGCACGTTCGTCTGCAACCACGTCTTCTTCACCGCCCTCGAGGTCGCGGCATCCGGCACCCGCGCGGGCTTCGTGCACGTGCCGTGGTCCGCCGAGCACGCGCCCTCGGCGGGGTCCGCGACCCTTCCGGTGGCCGACATCGCCCGGGCCCTCGAGATCGCCGTGCGCACGAGCCTGGACGTCGCCGCGGACGCCGCGGTGCCCGGCGGGGCGCTGCACTGACTCCGCTCGTCAGCGCGCGCGGCGGCCGAGGTGCAGCACCTCGCGCACGACGAGCCCCGCGATGAGCGCCCAGAACGCCGCGCTCACGCCGGCGACGGCGACTCCCGACGCCGCGACGAGGAACGTCACGACCGCCGGCAGCCGCTCGCCGGGGTCGTCGATCGCCTGCTGCACCGACGATCCGAAGGCCGCGAACAGCGCGATGCCGGCGACGGCGGGGATGACGGCGTCCGGCGCCACCACCACCAGCGCCACCAGTGCGGCCGACAGTCCGCCGAGCACCATGCCGCTGATCCCCGTCGACACTCCCGCCACCCACCGTCGGGCTGGGTCCGGGTCGGCGTCGGGCGCGGCGGCGAGCGCGGCGCTGATCGCAGCGAGGTTGATCGCGTGCCCGCCGGCCGTCGCGCCGACCGCCGTGCCGACGCCGGTGACCACCATCGCGGGACGCCACGGCACCCGGTAGCCGAAGCTGCGCATGATCGCGACGCCGGGCACGTTCTGCGACGCCATCGTGACCAGGAAGAGGGGCAGCGCGAGTCCCACGACCGCTCCCACGGTGAGGGTGGGCGCGGTGAACTCCAGCCGCGGAACCAGCAGGGCCGGGTCGAACGCGGCGCCGCGGGCCATGACGTCGACCGCGACGACGACGGACGCGGCGACGAAGGCCAGCGGCACCGCCCACCGCGGCGCGAGCCGCACGAAGACGAGCCACGTGATGACGACCGGCGCCACGCCCCACGGGTTGGTCACGAGCCCGGTGACCGGCGCGAGGCACAGCGGAAGCAGGACGCCCGCCAGCATGGCCTGCGCGATCGAGGGCGGGATCCGGGCGATCAGCCGCCCGAGCTGCGGCCACAGGGCCGTGAGCAGGATGAGTCCCGCCGTGACGAGGAACGCACCGACGGCGGCCGGCCAGCCGCCGTCGACGGCACCCGTGGCCGCGAGCACCGCGGCGCCCGGCGTCGACCACGCCACGGTGATCGGCATGCGGTGGCGCCACGCCAGGAGCAGACCCGAGGCGCCCATCGTGAGGCAGAGGATCAGCAGCCCGCTCCCGGCCTGCGCGGGGGTCGCACCCACGGCGTCGAGACCGGTCAGCACGACCGCGAACGTGCTCGTCACCCCGACGAGCGCCGTGACGATGCCGGCGACGATCGGGCGGGACAGGGGTGCCGACGCGGGTGCGGTCGCGGCGGACTCGGCGTCGGTCATGACATCGGATCCTGCCACGACGGACGGCGACCGCCCGCCTGGCCGGCATCGAACTCCGCGAGCGCGTCGGCGATCATGCGGTGCCCCTGCGCCTCGAAGGCCGTGTCGCCCACCTGGTGCGCCCACGCCGCGGTGCCGATCGCCTCGCGCAGCCGCAGGAGGAGCCAATGCGCCGGATTCCTGGGGTCCCGGCCGTAACCGTCGAGGAAGGCCGCCTCGCACGCGGGATCGTCGCGCCACTCCTGCGCGGCGAGCCGGGTGAGGTCGGTCGCCGGCGGCCGGAATGCGAACCGGCCGAAGTCGATGACACGCAGGATGCCACCGTCGGTGAGCCAGTTGCGCGGCTGCCAGTCCCCGTGCGTGGGCACGAGGTCCGCCTCCACGGGCGCGAGGACCGCCAGCGCATGCCGCAGCCGCTCCTCGACGTCGCCGGAGATCGCGTGATCCGCATCGAGCCAGGCGATCGCACGGCCGGTGGCGGCGGCATCCGTCCCCTCCGACGGCCGCGAGGCCTGATCGTGGAACGCGCGCAGCAGCTCCCCCGCGCGGCGGTGCACGTCGGGGTCGGCCGCGGCCGGCGTCCGGTACACCAGCCGGCCCTCGAGCCACTCGGTGACCAGGATGCGCGCCGGGCGATCGGCGTGGAGCAGCCCGGGCGCGCGTCCGGACCGCGCCCACCCCGCGGTGTAGCCGCCCTCGTACGCATCGAGCTCGCGGCCGAGGTGGTGGTTCTGCGCTCCCCCCGCCTTGACGACGAGATCGCGGCCGTCGTGCCGCGCGCGGAGCACGACGGTGTCCGCCTGGTTCCAGCTCAGATCCGCGACGATCTCGACGCCCGGCAGCCACGACGCGACGAGCGCGCGCTGCGCCGCCGACAGGCGGCCGAGGCCCATCAGGCGGTGACGACCTGCGCGGTGCCGACCGGTGCGGCCGGGCCCATCTCGTCGGCGATGCGGTTCGCCTCCTCGATGAGGGTGGCGACGATGTCGGCCTCCGGAACGGTCTTGATGACCTGGCCCTTGACGAAGATCTGCCCCTTGCCGTTGCCGGATGCCACGCCGAGGTCGGCCTCGCGCGCCTCGCCGGGCCCGTTGACGACGCAGCCCATGACGGCGACGCGCAGCGGGACCGTCATGTCCTTGAGGCCCTCCGTGACGGAGTCGGCCAGCGAGTAGACGTCGACCTGGGCGCGTCCGCACGACGGGCACGACACGATCTCGAGCTTGCGCTCGCGCAGGTTCAGCGACTGCAGGATCTGGTGGCCGACCTTGACCTCTTCGGCGGGCGGCGCCGACAGCGAGACGCGGATGGTGTCGCCGATGCCCTCCGCCAAGAGGATCCCGAACGCGGTCGCCGACTTGATCGTGCCCTGGAACGCGGGCCCGGCCTCGGTCACCCCGAGGTGGAGCGGCCAGTCGCCGCGCTCGGCGAGCAGGCGGTAGGCCTTGACCATCACGATCGGGTCGTTGTGCTTGACCGAGATCTTGAAGTCGTGGAAGTCGTGCTCCTCGAAGAGGGACGCCTCCCACACCGCGCTCTCGACGAGTGCCTCGGGCGTCGCCTTGCCGTACTTCTCGAGCAGCCGCCGGTCGAGCGAGCCGGCGTTGACGCCGATGCGCAGCGAGACCCCGGCCGCCTTCGCGGCGGCGGCGATCGCGCCGACCTGGTCGTCGAACTTGCGGATGTTGCCCGGGTTGACGCGCACCGCGCCGCAGCCGGCGTCGATGGCCTGGAAGACGTACTTGGGCTGGAAGTGGATGTCGGCGATCACCGGGATCTGGCTCTTCTTCGCGATGATGTGCAGCACATCGGCGTCGTCCTGGGACGGCACCGCGACCCGCACGATCTCGCAGCCGGAGGCGGTCAGCTCGGCGATCTGCTGCAGCGTCGCGTTGATGTTGGTGGTCGGCGTGGTCGTCATCGACTGCACGCTCACCGGGGCGTCGCCGCCGACCAGCACCTTGCCCACCTTGATCTGGCGGGTCTTGCGACGGGGGGCGAGCGTTTCGGGGACCTTGGGCATCCCGAGATTCACGGCTGGCACGGCACCAGCCTACGGGGCGGATCTGACCGTCGGCTCCGAGCCGCCGCCGTCGACGACGGATGCCGCGCGCCGCGGCATCCGTCATCGTGCCGGGCCGTACGGGGGACGGTGTATCTTCCGGGCATGAGCCTGAGCCACCGCATCGGACGCATGACGGGCAGGGACCCGCACGAGGCTCACCGGGCTGCCACGCCGCTGGAGCTGCTTTTCGACCTCGTCTTCGTCGTGGCCTTCAGCCAGATCGGCTCGCAGACGGCGCACCAGCTCGAGCTGGGACACCTGCCCACCGCCCTCGTCGGGTTCGCCTTCACGACGTTCGCCGTGACGTGGGCCTGGATCAACTACTCCTGGCTCGCCTCGGCGTACGACAACGACGACCTCTTCTTCCGCCTCGCGACGATGGTCGTCATGATCGGCGTCCTGGTCGTCGCGCTCGGCGTGCCGCCGGTGTTCCACTCGCTGGAGGAGGGGCGGATCTTCGACAACACCGTCATGGTGGCGGGCTACGTGGTCATGCGGCTGGCGACGGTGGCGCTGTGGGCCCGCGTGGCGATGCACGACGAGGCCCGACGCCGCACTGCGATCGCCTACATCGTGAACATCTCGATCGCCCAGCTGGGGTGGATCGCACTCATCTTCCTGAACATGCCGATCGGGATCACGCTCGTCGTCACGACGCTGCTCACCCTGTTCGAACTGGCCGGGCCGCTCTTCGCAGAACTGCGCTTCGGGCGCACGCCGTGGCATGCGCACCACATCGCCGAGCGGTACGGGCTGCTGGTGATCATCACGCTCGGCGAGGTGATCCTCGGGACCATCCTTGCGATCTCGGCCGTGCTGGAGGTCGACGGGTGGACCCTCGAGACCGGCGTCGTCGCCTTCTCGGGCGTGGCGCTCGCCTTCGGGATGTGGTGGATCTACTTCGCCATCCCCTGGGGCCGCGTGCTGGCGCGGCATCCGGAACGGAGCTTCGCGTGGGGCTACCTGCAGATCGCGCTCTTCGGCGCGCTCGTGGGCGTGGGGGCGGGTCTGCACGTCGCCGCGTACGTGATCGGCGGCGACGCGCACGTGGACGCGACGTTCGCCGCGCTGACCATCGCGGTGCCGGTGCTGGCGTTCGAGACGCTGCTCTTCGTGCTCTACGCGGTGCTGGTGAGGCAGTTCGACGGCTTCCACCTCGTGCTGTGGCTCGGCGTCGTCGCGGTCCTCGCCGTGGGTGTGGGCGCGGTCGCGCTGGGCGCGTCGCTCGCCATCGGCATGCTCCTCATCGCCTGCTCGCCGGCGGTGGTCGTCGTCGGGTACGAGACGGTGGGCTGGCGCCACGGCGCCGCGATGCTCGAGCGCGCGACCGCCTGACCGGCGGTCACCGCCCGGCGTCGGGCATGCCCGGCTCGGCGACCCCGCCGGGCTCGGCGGGGTCGGGCGCGGAGCTCGTGAGCGCGCGGATCAGCGTCTGCGCGTCGTACGGGCCGGTGTGACGGATGCCGTTGACGAAGAACGTGGGGACCGACGTGATGTCCATCGCCTCGGCGTCGAGCATGTCGTCGCGCACCCGGCCGGTGACCTTCGGGGAGGCGAGGTCCTCCTCGAAGCGGTCGACGTCCAGTCCCAGCTCGCGAGCGCGCCGGATGATGTCGGACGGCAGCTGGTGCTCCTGGTCGGCGAACAGGCTCCGCGAGAACTCCGGCAGCCTCCCCTGCAGCGCCGCCGCCTCCGCCGCCTCGGCCGCAGCGAGCGCGTTCGGATGCTGACGCTCGAGCGGCGCGTGACGCCACACGTACCGCAGACGGTCGCCGAGCTCGCGGCGCACCTCTTCGATCGAGCCGGAGGCCTTGAGGCAGAACGGGCACTGGAAGTCCCCGTACTCCACGATCGTCAGCGGGGCGTTCACGTCGCCGTAGATGTGGTCGCGCTGGGGGTCCACCGGCCGCACGAGCGTGCGGCCGCCGTCGTCGTCGGGCCGTCGGGCGTCGGAGATGCGGAACATGACCGCCGCCAGCACGAACGCCAGCAGGGAGGCCGCCAGCACGCCCACGCGCGCCTCGTTCTGCACGCCGGGATCGTCGATCGCGAGGTCGATGATGAACAGCGAGATCGTGAAGCCGATGCCGCACAGCATGGCGCCGCCCGCGACACGGTCCAGGGTCAGCCCCAGCCCGAACTCGCCGAGCCTGAACACCTTCATGACCAGCGCCGCGCCGAACACGCCGACGAACTTGCCCGCGACGAGGCCGACGACGATGGCCCAGGTGACCGGCGACTGCACCGCCGCGGCGAGGATCGGCCCCGACACCTCGACGCCCGCGTTGGCGAGGGCGAACACCGGCAGGATCACGTAGGCGACATAGGGCGCGTACGCCGACTGGAGGCGCTCGTTGATCGAGATCGACTCGCGCAGGCTGTTCGCGGCCTGGCGCGCGTACTCGCTGTTCGGGGACTGCCGGAAGATGCGCGCCAGCTCCAGCGCCTGCTCGACGTCGCGGCGGTTGGGCCGGTACACCGGGATGAGCAGCGCGATCGCGACCCCCGCCAGTGTGGGATGCACGCCGGAGGCGAGGAACGCGAGCCACACGATGATCGACAGCGTCGCGTAGATCGGCCCCCGCCCGCGGGGCACGTAGCGCGTGAAGAAGATGGCGGCGAGACCGGCGGCGGCGATCAGCAGCGGCAGCGGCGTGAAGCTCTCGGTGTAGAAGAGCGCGATGATGCTCAGCGCGCCGATGTCGTCGACGACCGCGAGGGCCAGCAGGAACACCCGGAGCCGGCCCGACGCGCGCGGGCCGATGAGGGCGAGCGCGCCCACGAGGAACGCGGTGTCGGTCGAGATGACGACACCCCGCGCGTGCTCCTGCCCGGTGCCCGCGGCGATCGCCAGGAACAGGGCCGCCGGCACGACGAGACCCGCCACCGCCGCCATCACCGGGATCATGGCCCGGGACCAGCTCGTCAGCTCGCCGATCGCGAACTCCCGGCGCACCTCGAGGCCGACGGTGAAGAAGAAGACGGCCATCAGGGCATCGTTGACCAGTGCGTGGAGCGTGAACTCCAGCTCGATGTCGCCGAAGCCGATCGTGAGGTCGGTCTCCCAGAAGTCGTGGTACGACGCCGCCCCGAGGTTGGCCCACACGATCGCCGCGAGGGTCGCGAGCACCAGCAGGAGCGCGCCGGTGCGCTGCTCCCCCATGTTCTGGATGCGATCGGCGATCGACGGGCGCGTTCGGTCGTGCGCCCGGGCCGGGTCGGGCCGGCGCTCGGTGATGGGGAGTCGGGTCAAGACGGGCCTCCGCGGCGCGAGGATGCGAGGAAACGGTCGGCCTCAGTATGGAGCGAAACGCGCCGCCCGTGGGCCGTCACGCCCAGATGAGCCGATCCCGGCTGTGATAGGTTCGGCGCATGTCCGCTCGCCTCTCCTGGTGGCTCACCGCATAGGCGGTGGGTTTCGAGCGACTCAGACCGCCCTCGGGGCGGTCTTCTTTTTCGTAAGGGATGCCTCCCCCCACGACGAAAGACCACAGCCATGACCGGGCCCGCCCACCCTTCGCTTCGCGAGATCGCCGAGCGCGGCATCCCCTTCGCCCTCATCGCACGCGACGGCACCGCCGTCGAGCTGCTCACCGGCGACGTGGTCGACGTCGAGCTGCTCGCCGACATCCCGCTCACCGACGCCTCCGGGGCGCCGCGCGAGGTGCTCGCGCTGGTGCCGTTCCGGCAGGTCCGCGAGCGCGGCTTCGAGTGCCATGACGACGGCGCGCCGCTGCGCTGCCTGATCGTGGCCGAGCGCGTGGCGCTCCCTCGCGAGGAGGTCTTGGCACAGCTGCCGGCCGAGCCGGTCGCGCTCGAGGACGCCGGCTTCGACATCGCCGACGAGGAGTACGCCGACATCGTGCGCCGCGTGATCGCCGATGAGATCGGCCGGGGCGAGGGCGCGAACTTCGTGATCCGCCGCGACTTCACCGCGGGCGTCGGGTCGGATGCCGCCACCGCCGCGCTCACGTGGTTCCGAGCGCTCCTCGAGCACGAGCGGGGCGCGTACTGGACGTTCGCCGTCGTCACCCCGGGGCACGTCGCCGTCGGGGCGAGCCCCGAGGCGCACGTCAGCGCGCGCGACGGCGTGGTGACCATGAACCCCATCTCGGGCACGTTCCGCCACCCTGCCGGCGGCGCCACCCCCGAGACGCTCGCCGAGTTCCTGCGCTCCACGAAGGAGACCGAGGAGCTGTTCATGGTGGTCGACGAGGAGCTGAAGATGATGAGCGCCGTCTGCTCCGACGGCGGCCGCATCACCGGGCCGCATCTCAAGGAGATGTCGCGGCTCACCCACACCGAGTACGTGCTGCGGGGCCGCAGCAGGCTCGACCCCCGTGACATCCTGCGCGAGACGATGTTCGCGCCGACGGTGACGGGGTCACCGATGCAGAACGCCTGCACGGTGATCAAGCGCCACGAGACGACGCCCCGCGGATACTACTCGGGCGTGGCGGCGCTCTTCACGCCGCGGCTCACCCTCGCCGCCGGCGAGGCGACCCACGACCTCGACGCTCCGATCCTCATCCGCACGGCCTACCTCCAGGACGGCCGCCTGCGCGTCCCGGTCGGCGCCACCCTCGTGCGCCACTCCGACCCGTACGGCGAGGTCGGCGAGACCCACGGCAAGGCGGCCGGCGTGCTCGGCGCGATCGGTGCCGTCCCGCGCGACGCCGCCGCCGAGGCGGCGATCGTGCCGGTGCCCGACGGCGACGTCATCGACGAGGACGCTCCCGCTCCGGCACCGCGCCGGCTCGCCGACGACCCGGCGATCGCCGAGCTGCTCGCGTCGCGCAACGCGCGGCTGGCCGAGTTCTGGCTGAACCCGCAGGGCTCCGACGAGGTCGGCCCGTTCACGGGACGCTCCGCCCTCGTGGTCGACGCCGAAGACCGCTTCACCACGATGCTCGCCCACCAGCTGCGGCACCTGGGGCTCGACGCCCGCATCGCGCCGTGGAGCGAGGTCACCGACGAGCAGGTCGACGCCGCGGAGCTGCTGGTCTCGGGGCCGGGACCCGGCGACCCCCGGGACGCCTCCAGCCCCCGCATCCGGCGGATGCGCGAGGTCGTGGCCCGGCGGCGGGAGACCGGCCGTCCGATCCTCGCGGTCTGCCTCAGCCACCAGATCCTCGCCGACTCGCTCGGGATCGACCTCGCGTCGCTGGACGCGCCGCACCAGGGGCTCCAGAAGTCGGTCGACGTGTTCGGCGTGCCCGCATCGATCGGGTTCTACAACACGTTCACCGCTCGGGTCCCCGCCGGGACGCAGCGCGTGGGCGAGGCCGAGGTCGCCGCCGACGCGACGGGCGACGTCTACGCCCTGCGCGGCCCCGGATTCGCGTCGGTGCAGGGCCACCTCGAGTCGATCCTGTCGCGCGACGGCATGACGACGCTCCGCCGGCTCGTCGAGCACGCCCTCACCCCCGTCGACGCCTGACGGCTGCCTTCCCCCTCGCACGTCTCCGGGTTCGGGGCGCGTCGTGAACGTCCGGGGCGCACCCCGCGCGCCCCGAGCGCACGCCGGGCGCCCCGAACCCGGAGAGGACGACGGATGCCGCGGCTCAGGTGATCAGAAGATCGAGACCGGGTTGACGATGTCGGCGAGGATCAGCACGCCGCCCATCGCGATGAGCCCGATCACGACGATGAACGTGACGGGCACGAGCTTGGTCGCGTCGACGGGCTTCGGCGGCGGACGGCGGAACAGCTTCGCCCAGACCCGCTTCAGCCCGTCCCACAGCGCCACGGCGATGTGCCCGCCGTCCAGCGGCAGCAGCGGGATGAGGTTGAAGACGAACAGCGCGATGTTGAGGGAGGCCAGCAGCGACAGGAAGCCGGCGACCCGGTTGAGGATCGGCGCCTCCGCGGCGGCGACCTCGCCCGACAGGCGCCCGGCCCCGACGATGCTGAGCGGTCCGTTCGGGTCGCGCTCCTGGCCCGTCACCAGGCTCACCCCGGTGTCCCAGACCTTGACCGGCAGCTGCCAGATGATGGCCGCGACCGCGCCGACGTTCTGCAGCGCCATCTGCGGACCGACCCAGATCGGCTGGCGCACGTACTCGACCACGGGTCCGACGCCGAGGAACCCCACCTCTTCCGTCGTCGTCGTGCCGTCGGCGGCCGTCGTCTCGGACTCGATGGTGGCGGGCGTGACGGTGAAGGATCGGTCGGCACCGTCGCGCTCGACGACGAACGTGAGCGCCTCGCCGGGCGACGAGCGGATGATCGCGGATGCCTCTGCGAAATCGGCGACCGGCTCGCCGTCGATGGACACGAGGGTGTCGCCGGGGAGGATGCCGGCCGTGGCGGCGGGAGCGGCGGGATCGGATGCCGTGCACTCGCTCGCGCTCGTGGCCGGCACGCACTCGGACAGACGGGCGACCGTGGTCGTCGCCGTCTGCACGCCGATGCCGGTGAGCAGGATCGCGAACAGCACGATCGCGAAGAGCAGGTTCATCACCGGCCCGCCGAGCATCACGACGACGCGCTTCCAGACCGGAAGCCGGTAGAACACCCGGGTGTCGTCGCCGGCGTGGAGCGTCTCGTCGTTGGCGTCGCGGGCGTCCTGGACCATCGTGGCGAAGAACCCGCCTCCAGCGCGCCCGGCGCGGCTCTCGGCCTGCGGAGACGGCGGGTACATGCCCGCCATCGAGATGTAGCCGCCGAGCGGGACCGCCTTGACGCCGTACTCGGTCTCACCCATGCGCCGCGACCACAGCGTCGGGCCGAACCCGATCATGTACTGCCCCACGCGGACGCCGAACTTCTTCGCGGGCCAGAGGTGGCCCAGCTCGTGCAGGGCGATCGACACCGCCAGGCCCACGACCATGAGCACGACGCCGATGACGAACGCGAGGACTTCCACACGCTCACGGTACCCGCGTCAGGCTTTGAGTTGGGTGTGACCGTCGACCGCCGCCGGGGCGCCGTGCGGGCGCGAGACGGGCCGTATCCGTCCCGTAGGCTCGACGCGAGGAGGAGCCGTGACCCCACGCCACGTCCGCGCGCTGCGCGGGACCGCGGGCGCGTGGGTCGCGACGATCGTCGCCGCAGCCGCTCATACGCTCGGCGGCGGCGGAGCTCCGCCCGTCGCGCTGGTGGCGGCCACTGGGGTGCTGGCCGCCCCGTTCGCCGTGGCGATAGCGGGGCGGCGCCTGGCGATGTGGCGCGTGGCAGCCACGGTGCTCGCCGCCCAGGCGCTCTTCCACGTCTCGTTCGCCGTCACCGCCGGCACCGATCCGGCCGCGCTCCACGGACACCATGTCGCGCACCTCGGCGCCGACCTCAGCGCCCTCGTCCTCCCGGACGCCCCCATGCTGGTCGCCCATGCGATCGCGGGCGCCGTCACCGTGGCCGTGCTTCACGGCGGTGAGCGGATGCTGCGGGCCCTGGGCCGCGGCATCCGCTCGGTGCTCTCGCGCGCCCGCGCCATCGCCCCGCGCGCGCCGATGCCCGCCCGGATCGGCGTCGTCGTCTCGCGGCCTCGCCTCACGGCCGCCGTCGTACTGTCGGACGTCTCGCGGCGCGGCCCACCCGCTCTCGTCACCGCGGCGCGCTGAGCGCCGCACGTCACCCGGACACGCGCCCGCGTGGACCGGTTCCTGTGCGTGCCCCTCCGAGCACGCGTCGATCGGCGCGCCCGACGACACGAGAGACGAAAGACGAAAGAAACGACATGGACAACACCTCCCGCCCTCCCCGCACCCGCACCCGCACCGCCGCCCTGGGCCTCGCGGCCGGCCTCGCCCTGGTCGTCGGGGCGCCGCTGGCGGCCGCAGCCCACGTGCACGTGTCCCCCGATGCCGCCCCTGCCGGCGGAACCCGGACCCTCGCGTTCTCGTTCAGCCACGGCTGCGACGGCTCTGCCACGACCGCGCTCTCGATCGGCATCCCCGACGGGGTCGCCAACGCCACGCCGATCGTGCAGGGCGGCTGGACCATCTCGCGCGAGCCGGGCGCCGACGGCGTGCCGACGCACGTCGTGTTCACGAGCGACAGCCCCGTCGAGGACGGGCTCAAGGCCGCCGTCTCGATGGACGTCCTGTTCGCCGAGGACGCCGCCGGCACGACGCTCGCCTTCCCGGTGACCCAGACGTGCGTGGTCGGCGAGACCGCGTGGTCGCAGCTGGCCGAGGACGGCGAGGACCCGCACGACCTCGACGCGCCCGCGCCGCTGGTGATGGTGACGGATGCCGCAGACGCCGGTGACGGACACACCTCGGGAACCGCGACCGCCGACGGCGACGGCGACGAGCACGTCGCGCATGAGACGGCGGCCGACGCGGATGCCGCGGCATCCGGCACCTCCGCCGACCCGGCCGCCCGCTGGCTGGCAGCCGGCGGACTGGCCGCGGGACTCGCCGCGCTCACCGTCGTGCTGGTGCGCCGCCGCCGGTCGTGACCGCGCCGGGCGCGTCCGCCGCAAGGCGGGCGCGCCCCCACCCCGCCCCCGCCTCGCGCCCGGGGTCGCGTGCGGAGGCCGGCCGCGGGGCGCCGTGCGAAGATGGATGCGCCATGCCGACCGACGCGCCCTCCAACCTGCCCCCGGTACTCCGCCCCGACGCGCCGCCGACCCATTCCCTCGCCGACCTCGCGGCGCTCCTGGGCACCGAGGTGCGCGGCGACGCCGACGGCGTGACGCTCACGGGCATCACCCTCGCGACGGCCGACCTCCGCCCCGGCGACGTGTTCGTCGCCGTGCAGGGCGTCAACCGTCACGGTGCCGAGTTCGCCGCGGCGGCCGCCGAGAGGGGCGCCGTCGCGGTCGTGACGGATGCCGCCGGCGCCGACGACGCCGCGTCGAGCGGCCTGCCCGTGATCGTGGTCGAGGACCCGCGTGCGCTGCTCGGCGAGCTGTCGGCGTGGGTGTACCGCACCGGCCGCGACGACCGGCTGCCGACGCTGTTCGGCACGACGGGCACCAACGGCAAGACGAGCGTGTCGCACCTGCTCGAGGGCATCCTCGGCCAGCTGGGCGTCACCACCGGCCTGTCGTCGACGGCCGAGCGTCACATCGCAGGACAGGTCGTCGTGTCGCGCCTGACCACCCCCGAGGCGTACGAGATGCACGCGCTCCTGGCGCTCATGCGCGAGCGCGGCGTCGAGGCCGTGGCCGTCGAGGTGAGCGCCCAGGCGCTGAGCCGGCGCCGCGTGGACGGGATCATGTTCGACGTCGCGGGCTTCACGAACCTCACCCACGATCACCTCGACGACTACGCCGACATGCGCGAGTACTTCGAGGCGAAGCTGCCGCTGTTCCGCCCCGACCGCGCGCGCCGCGCCGTCGTGTGCATCGACTCCGAGCCGGGCGCGGAGGTCGTCGCCCGCAGCGAGGTGCCGACGGTGACCGTCGGCACCCCGGACCTGGCGTCCGACGCGGCGACCGCGGCCGCCGCCGACTGGGTGGTCGAGATCCTCGACGAGCGCCCGGTGGGCACCGAGTTCCGCCTGACCGCGCGCGACGGGCGCACGCTGACGACGCTCGTCCCGGTGATCGGACGCCATATGGCCGCCAACGCCGGCCTCGCCATCGTGATGATCCTCGAGGGCGGCTACGCCTGGGAGCGTCTCGTCGCCGCTCTGGACGGCGGGCGCATCGAGGCCTATCTCCCCGGCCGCACCGAGCTCGTCTCGGGCGAGACGGGTCCGGCCGTCTACGTGGACTTCGGCCACTCCCCCGACGCGTTCGAGAAGACCCTCGCAGCGGTGCGGCGCGTGACGCCGGGCAAGGTCGTCATGCTCTTCGGCGCCGACGGCGACCGCGACGCCACCAAGCGCCATGACATGGGCCGCACCGGCGTCGAGGGCAGCGACATCCTCGTGATCACCGACCACCACCCCCGTCACGAGGACCCCGACTCGATCCGCGCCACCCTCATCGAGGGCGCGCGCCGCGCCCGCCCGGATGCAGAGATCCACGAGTACTCGCCCCCGGAGCGCGCGATCATCGAAGCCGTCGCGCTCGTCGGCGACCGGGACGCGATCCTGTGGGCCGGTCCCGGCCACCAGGACTACCGCGACATCCGCGGCGTCCGCACCCCGTACTCGGCGCGGGAGCTGGCCCGCCGAGCCCTCCGCGACGCCGGCTGGCCGGTGCCCGAGCCGCACTGGCCGGTGCCGTACCCGGACGCCGAGACGCCGGCATCCGATCCCCTCCGTCCGGCTTTCCCCACAGCCTGACCCCTCTCCCGCCCCACGGGGGGCGAGCGCACGACCCGGTGCGGCGGAGTGCCGGGCGGCGACAGGGTCAGGATGCCGCGGCGATCGCCTCGTCGGCGGTGCGGCGGGCCCACGCCTCGGCGTCGGAGAGCGAGTCGCGGGTGAGGGCGTCGGGGGCCTCGTGCGCGTCGACCACGCGCGCCACGGTGTCGACGATGGCCAGGAAGGCGAGCCGGCCCTCGTGGAAGGCGTCGACCGCCTGCTCGTTCGCGGCGTTGAAGACCGCCGGGTAGGTGCCGCCGGCGCGACCCACCTGCTTCGCGAGGCGGACGGCGGGGAAGGCGTCGTCGTCGAGCGGCTCGAACGTCCACGAGGCCGCCGCCGTCCAGTCCAGCGGGCGCCCGACCCCCGCGACGCGGTGGGGCCAGTCCAGACCGAGCGAGATGGGCAGCCTCATGTCGGGCGGGGATGCCTGGGCGATCGTGGAGCCGTCGATGAACTCGACCATGGAGTGGACGATCGACTGCGGGTGGACCACCACGTCGATCTGGGCGTACGGGATGCCGAACAGCAGATGCGCCTCGATGACCTCGAGGCCCTTGTTCACGAGCGTGGCCGAGTTCGTCGTCACGACGCGTCCCATGTCCCACGTGGGGTGGGCGAGTGCCTCCGCCGGCGTCACGCTCTCAAGGGACGCGCGGCTGCGACCTCGGAAAGGGCCGCCGGATGCCGTCAGCACGAGCCGACGCACCTCCTCGGGCTCGCCGCAGCGCAGCGCCTGCGCGATCGCGGAGTGCTCGGAGTCGACGGGGACGATCTGCCCCGGCCGGGCGAGGGCGGTGACGAGGTCGCCGCCGACGATGAGGGACTCCTTGTTGGCCAGAGCCAGGGTGCGTCCCGTCTCGAGCGCCGCGAGCGTGGGACCGAGGCCGACCGAGCCGGTGATGCCGTTGAGCACCACGTCCGCTTCCACGTCGCGGACGAGCTGCTCCGCCTCGGCGGCGCCCAGCGCGGTGTGCTCGACGTGGAACTCGTCGGCCTGGGCGGACAGAGCGGTCCTGTCGGAACCGGCTGCGAGACCGACCACCTCGAATCGCCGCGGGTTGGCCCGCACGACGTCGAGGGCCTGCGTGCCGATGGAGCCGGTCGAGCCGAGGATGAGGACGCGCCGCATCCGGCCAGCCTATCGACCGGCCGGACGCGGCCGGCGTCTACTGCTGGGCTGCGCGCTGGACGCCCAGGATGTCGATGACGAAAACCAAGGTCTCGCCGGTGAGGTCGGCGTCGTTGATCTCGCCCTCGCCGTAGCCGAAGGCCGGCGGGATGACCACGAGCACCTGCGAGCCGACGGCCTGACCCTCCAGCGCCTGCTGGAATCCCTCGACGACGCCGGTCGTCGCGAAGGCGGCAGGCTGTCCGCGCTCCCAGCTCGAGTCGAAGACCGTGCCGTCCGACCACTTCGCACCGCTGTACTGCACGAAGACGGTGTCGCCGGGCTCCACGACCGGGCCGTCGCCGGTCTTCAGCTCGTCCAGCTGCACCTCGGCGGGCGGCTCCGTGTCGGGGATGGTGACGGTCGGGGCGCCCTCTTCGGAGAACTCCACGGTCGGGAAGCCGTCGGCAGGCTCCTGCTCCTCGCCGCCGGCGGTCGTCGGAATGAGCTGGGTGGTCTCGGCGACGATCACCACAGGCGAGGCACCCTCGCCGAAGGCGCTGCCGGGAATGGACATCGCGACCGTCGACCCGAGCGGAGCGCATTCGAGAGCGGCGACGAACAGCGAGTAGTTCTGCGGGTCCAGGAGGATCGGGACCTCGCCGGAGTCGTCGGGCGACGAGTCGGAGGAGTCCTGCAGCAGCTCGCCGGTCGAGCCGTCGTACACCGAGTAGAAGCCACTGACGAGCTCGCCGGCCGCGAGGTCGTCGTCCGAGCCCTCGGTCACGATGGTGCGCTCGATGTCCTCGAAGGCCAGCGAGTCCGGCACGGTGGCGGCGAGGTCGGCGCCGGAGCCGGTGACCTCGATCGCGTCCGAGTCGGCTCCCGACTGCGCATCGAGGAGGCACGTGGAGTCGGCGCTCGACGACGGCGACGGGGTGGTGTCGGGATCCCCCGAGCCCGAGCAACCGGCGAGCACGAGTGCCGACAGCGCGGCGGCGGACAGGGCGGCGAGCGGACGAATGCGCACGGAGAGACCTCGAGTCGATGTAAGGGGAGCCTCCATCCTTTCGCATCTTTTCTCGGATCGCGCTGAGAACCGGTCATGCCGACGCCGGAATGCGACGGGGAGTACCCTCTACGGGTGACTTCCGACCTCGTACCAGGCACAGACGACAGGGCCGACGAGACGGCAGAAGCGCAGGACTCCGCACCGGGCGCCGTCCGGATGGGATCGACGTACGCGCTGGGCCGATCCATCATCACGCCGCTCGCCCGCCTCGCCTACCGCCCGCGTGTCGAGGGCAAGGGGAACGTCCCGAGGACCGGTCCGGTGATCTTCGCGAGCAACCACCTGTCGTTCATCGACTCCGTGGCGATCCCCGTCGCCGCCCCGCGGCCCGTGCACTTCCTCGCCAAGGCGAGCTACTTCGAGAAGCCGGCGTCCCGCTGGTTCTTCACCGCGATCGGCGCCATCCCGGTGCAGCGCGGTGCGGGGCAGGCCGCCCTGGACGCCCTCGACCAGCAGCGGGCCCTGCTCGAGGAGGGCAGCGCGGTCGCGCTGTACCCCGAGGGGACGCGCTCGCTCGACGGGCGCCTGTACAAGGGACGCACCGGCGTGGCCTTCCTCGCCCTGCAGACCGGAGCGCCCGTCGTGCCGGTGGGACTCATCGGGACCGACAAGGTGATGCCCGTCGGCGCGAAGAAGCCCTCGATGAAGCACCGCGTGACGGTGAGGTTCGGCGAGCCGCTCGACCTCTCGCACCACGGTCCCGCGTCGTCGGGGCGGGCGCGACGCCTCGCCACCGACGAGATCATGGCCGCCATCCACGCGCTCTCCGGTCAGGAGCTCGCCCACGCCTACAACGAGGTTCCGGCCCAGAACCCGATCGAGCGCATCCGCCAGGTCCTCCCCCACGAGCGGCGCTGACCCTTCGCCGGCCGGCCGGTTCGGGTCGGCGGGCCGGATCAGCCCGCGTCGGCGACGACCACGGTGGGCTCGTGCCGCACCGGGAAGTTGACCGAGTTCGCGATGAAGCACCACTCGTTCGCCTGTGCGTGCGCGGCGGTCGCGGCATCCGTCATCGCGGCGTCCGCGACGGTCACGCGCGGGCGGAGCACGACCTCGCGGAACGCGCCGCCGCCGCGCCCGTCCTCCACCATGAGACCGGATGCCTCGTCCTCGTAGCCGACGACCACGACGCCCGCCTTCACGCACGCGTGCAGGTACGACAGGAGGTGGCACTCGCTGAGAGCCGCGAGGAGCAGGTCCTCGGGGTTCCAGCGGGCAGGGTCGCCGCGGAACGGCTTGTCGGCGGAGGCGCCGATGGCCGGCTTGCCGTCGATCTCGAGCGTGACGGACCGGTCGTAGTCGCGGTACCCGGAGGTTCCGGTGCCTCGATCACCCGTCCAGGTGGTCCGGACGGAGTATCGATGCTCGCCCCACATGAGCACAGTCTGTCATGCAGGACCATCGCGGGCGCGACGGTAGGCTGGCGGGGTGCCGCAGACCTTCGCCGCAGCCGACGCCGTCGAGCTCGCCGTCGTCGATCGCAGCGGTTTCATCGAATCACGCCACGCCGGGATCGCCGTCGTCCTCCGCGCCGACGGCGCGATCGCCGAGAAGCTCGGCGATCCGTCGTCCCTCGTGCTGCCGCGATCGAGCCTGAAGCCGCTCCAGGCTCTCGCGTGCCTGTCGGCGGGCGCCCCGCTCGAGGGTGACCGGCTCGGCCTCGCCACGGCGAGCCACTCCGGAACGGACCGCCATGTCGCGGTGGTGCGTGAGATCCTCGCCGCCGCCGAGCTGAGCGAAGACGCCCTCGGCTGCCCTGCGGCGTGGCCCGGCGACACGGCCACGCGCGACGAGCTCGTGCGGGAGCTCGGCCGGCCGCAACGGGTGCGCATGAACTGCTCGGGCAAGCACGCCACGATGCTCCTCACGAGCGTCGTCAACGGGTGGGATCCCGAGGGGTATCTGTCGCCCGCCCACCCGGTGCAGCAGCTCATCCGCGACACGATCGAGCGGCTCATCGGCGAGAAGGCCGCAGCGGTCGCCGTCGACGGGTGCGGCGCCCCCGTGTACGCCATGACGCTGTTCGGGCTCGCGCGGGCGATCCACCGCATCGGCAACTCGTCGACCACCTCCCCGTTCGCCCTGCACCGCAGCGCCGGCGCGCTCGTCGAGGCCGTGCGCGCGGCGCCGTGGACGATCGACGGCCCCGGCCGCCCCGACACGATCGTGATCGAGCGACTCGGCGTCTTCGCGAAGGGTGGTGCGGAGGGCGTCATGGTCATGGTCGCCCCCGACGGCACCACCGTCGCGCTGAAGATGCTCGACGGCAGCGGCCGCGCCGCCACCGCGGTCGCGCTGCGGCTGCTCGAGCGGCACGGCGCACTCGCGTCGGCCGACGTCGCCGACGCGATGTCGAAGCTTCCGCTGACCGTCACCGGCGGCGGACAGGATGTCGGGGCCATCCGCCCCGCCTTCTAGAGGCGCTCCCACGAGGAGCCCGAGCGCTCCAACGGCGGAGCGGAAAGGATGACGCGATGAGGATCAGCGTCCCCACCGAGGTGAAGAACAACGAGTACCGGGTCGCCCTCACCCCCGCGGGCGTGCACGACCTGGTGGCGGCAGGCCATGAGGTCTTCGTGCAGCGCGGCGCGGGCGAGGGCTCGTCGATGCCCGACGCCGAGTACGAGGCCGCCGGCGCGGAGATGCTCGACGACGCCGCGGAGGTGTGGGCCCGCGCGGAGCTGCTGCTGAAGGTCAAGGAGCCGATCGCCGGTGAGTACGGCTACTTCCGCGACGACCTCGTGCTCTTCACGTACCTGCACCTGGCCGCCGACCGCCCGCTGACCGAGCGCCTCGTGGCCGACCGCGTCACGGCGATCGCCTACGAGACCGTGCAGCTTCCCGGCGGCGGGCTTCCCCTCCTCGCCCCGATGAGCGAGGTCGCCGGCCGGCTGGCTCCCATGGTCGGCGCCAACACGCTCATGCGCTCGGCGGGGGGCCTCGGCCTGCTGATGTCGGGGGTGCCCGGCACGCGTCCCGCGACCGTGACGGTGATCGGCGGCGGCGTCGCCGGCGCGAACGCCGCGGTGATCGCGGTCGGCATGGGTGCGGACGTCACCGTCTTCGACACCAACGTGCAGCGCCTGCGCTATCTCGACGACCACTTCCAGGGCCGGGTGAAGACCGCCGCCTCCAATCCCCTCGACCTGGACCGCGCGGTCGCTGCCTCGGATCTCGTCATCGGCTCGGTGCTGATCCCCGGCGCGAAGGCGCCCAAGCTCGTGACGAACGACATGGTCGCCCGCATGCGACCGGGTTCGGTACTGGTGGACATCGCGGTCGACCAGGGCGGCTGCTTCGAGGACACGCACCCGACCACCCACGCCGACCCGACCTTCCCGGTGCACGGCAGCATCTTCTACTGCGTGGCCAACATGCCCGGCGCCGTGCCGAACACCTCGACGTCCGCGCTCACCAACGCGACGCTCCCCTACATCCGCCAGATCGCCCGACGCGGCTGGACGGAGGCGCTGCGAGCGGATGCCGCCCTCGCGGCCGGTCTCAACACCCACGGCGGGCGGGTCGCCAACGCCGGCGTTGCGACCGCGCACGGCTTCGAGGTCGCACCCCTGGAGGGCGTGCTCGTCTGACGCGCCTGCGGGCGAAGGATCCCCGGGTCGCCGACGCGCCCGGGGATCGTGCGTGCGGGGATCGTGCGTGGCATCCGAGGCCGGCGGGCTACGCCCGGCGGGCGCCGGTCCATGGCGCGCTCTGACGGTTCGGCGGGACGTCTGCGGCGGGCAGCACGATGCGGACGGGATCCGCGCCCGCGACGATGAGCCACGCCCGCGCCCGCCCCGGCTCGCAGTACGGGGGCACGCCGCGGAAGCCGGCCAGCACGCGCAGCTCGGCGGCGCAGGACGTGTCGACCACCAGCTCGTGGTCTCCGCGGACGTCCGCGAGCAGTCGCCAGTGCCGCTGCCAGTCGTCCGGCTCCCCCGCCACCACGACGGGCCCGTCCGCCACGCGCGCGGGCGCGGCGGCATACTCCTCGAGGCCGAGGACCGTCACGCCGCGCTGCTCCCACGCGGCCAGCGCCCGGCGCCCGGCCGGCGACCTGCGGGCCACGAGACCTGTCAGCCGGCCCTCCGGCGTCCACGTCGCGTCGGCAGCGGCGGGCGTCACCGGCGCCGCCGGTGCGAGCGCCAGCTGCACCGGGCGCCCGTCGAGGCGTCCGCGGCCGGCCGGCGCGGAAGGGTCGTGGGCCGCGGGGTCGCCTCCCGCGGCGGCGTGGTCGATGCGCGTCGCATAGGGAAGCACGATGCGGCGCGGAAACAGCTCGGCGATCCTGGACACGGCGCCCGTCACGCGGTGGGCGCCGGCGACGACGAGCACACCGCTGTCGCCGGATCGCCGCACGAAGAGCTCCACCCGCTCGAGGACGGCCTGCGCATGCTCGGGAGGGAAGCGCAGCGCCACCGCGTCGAGGTCGTCCAGGAGCACGATCGTCCCCGGCGCCGGAGGCTCCTCGGACAGTCTGGCCACGGCATCCCACATCCCCTCCAGCCCCGCGGGCACGCGCTCGACGGCGCCCGGCGCCTGCGCCTGGATGAGGTCCAGCGCATTCGAGACGCCGGACCCCGGTCCGCCGAGTACGAGGATCGCCCGATCGCCGGCGGCCACCGTGACGACCGGCTGCCGCTGCCGGTCGGGCTCGTCGGCGATTCCGAGCAGCACCCCGCCGTGCGGCGCCGGATCCGCCGCAGCCCGGCTCGCGAGCTCGTCGAGCCCGACGACGCGAGGAAGCTCCGGCAGCCAGGGCCTGGACGGCGCGGTGGTGCCGCCCCGCAGCGACGCCGCCGCGACGTCCTGCGCACCCGACAGGGCGACCCGCACCGGCTGCGGAGCCGCGTCGCCGGCACGGCGCACGTACGCGGTGCCGCGCCTCTCCGCACCGCCGGGCAGCCTCGCCGCATCGTCGGTGCCGATCACGGCCCTGCTGTCGGCGGCGTCCGTCACGCGCAGGCTGATGCGCAGCGGGCAGTTGGCGAGCAGGTTGTCGCGGATCACCCCGGCGGCGCGCTGCGTGCCGAGGATGAGGTGGATCCCGAGCGCCCGGCCGCGCGCGGCGAGGTCGGCGAACAGACCGTGCAGCTCCGGCTGATCCGCGAGCAGCGCGGCGAACTCGTCGACGACGACGACCAGCCTCGGCAGGCGCACGCGCGGGTCGACGATGTCTCGCGCCCCTGCGGCGGCGATGGCCGCCTCGCGACGCCGGAGCTCGGCTCGCAGGCTCTCGATGGCGCGCCGCGCGCCCGAGCCGTCGAGGTCGGTGATCACGCCGGTGATGTGCGGAACGCCGGCGAGTCCGTCGAACGCCGTACCGCCCTTGAAATCGGCGAGGAGGAAGGTGACCTCGTCGGCGGACCGCGTCGCGCACAGCGCCAGGATCCACGTGATGAGCAGCTCGCTCTTGCCTGCTCCGGTGACGCCGGCGACGACGGCGTGGGGGCCGTCGGTGACGAGATCGACGACCGCCGCGTCGCCGGCCGTCACTCCGATGACCGCGGGCAGCCCGCCCCCGATCGCCTCGGGCGTCGCGGGGAGCAGCGGCGACAGTGCGATCGGGCCGTCGTCCTCGCGCGTCATCCCGAGCGTGGCCTCGGCGCGCGCGGTGAGATCGGCGGCGATCTCCTCGGCCTGCAGGCGGGAGACGGCCTCGACGGCGAGCGTGACGACCTCGCCGCCGTATTCGAGGCGCGCGGAGGCGGGCGCGGTCACGGTGATCACCGCCTGGCAGCGCGGTGGCGGCGGATCGCCCGGACGACACCGTGCAAGGACGATGTCGGCGTGGGCGGGCACGAGCTCGCCGGGGCCGACGATGGCCAGGCCCGATCCGGAGGCCGCGGCGCGGTGCGGCAGCGTCTCGGCCCACTCCATGCCGCGGCCGAGGGGGCCGACGATGCGCAGGTCACCGGGAGCGAGCGCAAGGCACAGCTGCAGGGCGAGCGCCCGCTGCACGGCGGCGCCGACCGTCTCGCCGCCGACGACGGCGACGCCGGCCTCGAGCGGCACGGTGATCGGCGCGCCGGCCACCCGCGCGGCGCGGCGGCGCAGCAGGGCGGCAGCCGGATCGCCGTCGCCGCCGCTCACGCGCACCGCGCTCGCGCGCTCCCCCTCCCCGACGACGAGCGAGGCGATCCGCCCCGAACGCCACACGTCGCCGGGTCGCCGCAGGAGACGCGCCGCATCCGGATGCCGGGACCACAGCTGGGCGCGCTCGGTCTCGTGGCGGGCGGCCACCGCCGAGGACACCGCCTCGCGTGCGCGTGCCGCTTCGGCGCTCGCGCGCCTGCCGTCGCGCCGCGCCGCGCGGCGGGCGTCGGCGACGGCCGCCCCGGCGATGAGCGGGCCGAGGAGGGCGAACCAGAGCGAGTACACCGAGCCGGTCACGAGCCACAGCACGACGGCGCCCACGACCGGGACGACGGCGGCGACGACGGGGAGCGGCGGTCGGGCGGGCGGCGCCCAGGCCGCAGGGAGGGTCAGCGGCTCATCGTCGATCGCGAGGGGAGCCTCGGTGGCCGGAGAAGCGGGCGCGCGCATGCGCCCAGTCCACAGCGGCGGGGCTCGCCCGGCGTGACGCCCGCGCGGATCTGTGGATGCGGCGGGGTCACTCCCCCGCTGTGGAGGAGTCCCCGTCGTCGGCGCCGCCTGCGGCCGGCCGGCCGACGTCGAGCACGACGATCGTGATGTTGTCGCGCCCGCCGTTCTCCAGCGCTGCGTCGAGCATGGCCATCACGGCGTCACCCGGATCGGGGTTCTCGTCGAGGAAGTGGCGGATGCCGTAGTCGGTGAGCTCCTTCGTCAGCCCATCCGAGCAGATCACGAACCGGTCGCCCTCCAGGACGTCCAGGCGCACGTAGTCCGGCGTCACGCCGTCGCTCGGGCCGACGGCACGCGTGATGACGTTGCCGTACGGGTGGTTCTCGGCCTCTTCGGGACTCAGACGGCCTGCCGCGACGAGCTCCTGCACCACCGAGTGGTCCGTCGTGATCTGCACGATGGCCCCGTCGCGCACGAGGTACACGCGGGAGTCGCCGATGTTGAGGGTCACCCAGTGCGGCGCGTCGCCCGACGTGTCGAGGAAGACACCCGTGACCGTGGTGCCCGTGCCGTCGTCCGTGGCCTCAGGGTGGGACGCGATGTCCTTCACCGCCCGCGCGAGCGCCTTCTCGATGGTCTTGGGCGTGACGTTGCCGCTGCCGGCGACCGCCCGGAGCCGCTCGATCGTGCTCGCACTGGCGATCTCGCCGCCGACGTGCCCGCCCATCCCGTCGGCGACGACGAACAGCGGGTACTCCGCGAACACGGCGTCCTGGTTCACCTCGCGGCGGCGGCCGGTGTCGGTGACGGCCGCCCAAGCGAGCTCCAGCGCACCGCCCGGAACCGGAACGGTGAGCGACTGGGTGGATACCTCGGGCACGCCGTGTCCTCTTCGTCGCTGCCGCGGAAGCCCGTCGCCTCCGCGTCATCACATACTAGTCGGTTACTCGCGGGGGTCCTCGGACGCGGCGAGCGCCGCTACAATGATCCGCGCGCCGGCCCGGCGGCTCAGGCGGTGGCGGCGGGAGGCGGAAAGATCCCGTCGATCGCCTCGAGGTCCGCCGCCGTCGGCGTCCAGGCCGTCGCCGCCTCGGCGTTCGCGCGCACCTGCTCCGGGCTGGTGGCACCCGCGATCACGCTCGAGAGCCCCGGCCGGGCCAGCAGCCAGCCGAACGTCGCCTGCAGCATCGTTATGCCCCGCTCGTCGCAGAACGCCTGGAAGGCCTCGAGCGCGTCCCACGGCGCGTCCCGGTAGAGGTGGGGCCGCTGCCGCATGATGCGGGAGTCGGCGGGCGCGGCATCCCTCGTGAACTTGCCCGTCAGCAGGCCGTTGTGCAGCGGGAAGTACGGCAGGAACCCGACGCCGTACCGCTCGACCGCCGGCAGCAGGTCGAGCTCCGCACCGCGCGCCAGCAGGCTGTAGTGGTTCTGGGCCGACACGAAGGGCACACTGTGGCGCATGAGCGCGGTGAAGTGCGCCTCGGCGACCTGCCACCCCGCGAAGTTCGAGTGACCGATGTAGCGCACCTTGCCCTCGCGCACGAGGTCGCCCAGCGCGTCGAGCGTCTCTTCGACGGGGGTGGCCGGGTCGGGCACGTGCAGCTGGTACAGGTCGATCCAGTCGGTCTGCAGCCGGGTGAGGGATGCCTCGACCGCGCGCCGCACGTACGAGCGCGAGCCCTTCGACCCGGTCGTCGGGTAGCCCATGTCGCGCGTCTGCCCGAACTTGGTCGCGAGCGTGACCCGATCGCGCCGCCCCTTCAGCGCCTCTCCCATCAGCGTCTCGGAGAGCCCCGGCTCGCGCCCGTACATGTCCGCGGTGTCGAGGAAGGTCACACCCGCGTCGATCGCGGCGTCGAGCACGGCGCGCGTGCCGTCGAGGGTCTCGGTCCGGGTCCCCTCGCGGCCGAAGTTGTTGCAGCCCAGTCCGACGGCGGAGACGAGGAGACCGGACGCGCCCATGCGGCGCAGCGGAACAGTGGAGGTCATTCCTCCACGTTAGCCGCGGGTCGGCGGCCCGCCGGAAGACGCGACAGCCCCTCGCCGGATCGGCGAGGGGCTGTCGGAGCGGTCGTCGCTACGGCTTCGCGGGAGCCGGCGGCTCCGGGGCCGGCGGCTCCGTGGCGGGAGGCTCCGCCGCGGGCGAGGTCGCCCCAGGCTCGGCGGCGGGCGGAGTGGCCGGCGCGGCCGGAGCTGCGGGCGGCGGCGCGTAGCCTGCCGGCGGTGCCGGCGGCGCCGCGGACGCGGTCGGCGCGGGCGGAGGTGCCGAGTACCCCGCGGGCGGCTCGTACGCCGCCGGGGCGGCGCCGTATCCGGGTGCTGTGGCGGGGTTCGCCGGGTAGCCGCCCGCCGGGGTCTGCGCGGGAACGCCGCTCCACACCGTCTTGTCGGCGAGGAAGCTCCCCGCCCAGGGCGCGGCCGGGATCGCGGTGTTCCAGCGCGAGCGGTCGAACGCGTTGATGCCCAGCCAGACGATCGCGAGGAAGAAGTACAGGATGAGCCAGACGGCTTCCTTCTGCAGCTTCAGCCCCACGCGCCACGCGGCGAGGAGCGTGTACAGGAAGGCGGCGAGGCCGATGAGCGAGCCGAGCACCGGCACCCAGCCGAGCACGATCCCGCCGCCCCACAGGATCAGCAGCCACCACGGGTTGAGGTCGCCGAGCTTGACGAAGATCAGGGTGTTGTAGACGGGCACCCAGGCGCGCCAGCGCCCCTGCACCCCTGCCTTGTCGAAGATCTTCATGAGGAACCAGGAGCCGATGACGTAGCCGGCAATGGCGATCAGGAAGAGGAAGGGGGCGATGATGAGCCAGGCGAGGAGCGCCCCGGCGCCGCCGTCGTTGTAGTCCATGGTGGAGCGACCTCCGAGAGAGTCGATTCGGGTCGCATCGCGACGCGACGCGACCGCGGAGCCCCTGCTCCGCTGGACACATGCTATCGACGCTCTCAGCGAACTGTCAGCATTGACGCCACGATCCGGGGGATGGCCCGGCCGCCCGGCGGTGGATAGCCTGAGCAGAACTCGATCCGAAGGACCGTCATGACAGACCAGAACCCGTCCGCTCCCACGCCGCCGCCGCTTCCTCCGCAGTCCGCCGCAGAGGCCGCGCGCGCGACCGACCCCGACGACACCGGTGTCCCCCGCGTCGGCGGCGACGCCGGCGACGTCAGCCGCGGGTTCTTCTCCGCGCTGTTCGACCTGTCGTTCCGGACCTTCATCACGCGCCGCCTCGCGAGCGTGTTCTACTTCGTCGGTCTCATCGCGATCGGCATCGGGTTCATCGTGTACTTCGCCGGCGGGATCATCAACGCGATCTCGGTGATGTGGCTCAACGTCGGCGCGGGGATCACGGGGCTGATCGCCACCATCATCGTGGTGCCGGTGCTGACGTTCCTCTCGATCATCCTGCTCAGGTTCGTCATCGAGGCGGTCGTCGCCCTCATCGCGATCGCGGAGAACACCGAGCGCACGGCACAGCACACGCGGCGCTGAGGCCTCGACCTGTTCAGCGACCGGTCGGCGAGCCGGGCGCAGGGGCGAAGAGCTCGAGCTCGCCCTCACCGCTCTCGTGCACGCGCAGACCGGATGATTCCGCCCACCGGAGGAACGCGGCCGGGGACGAGATGCGGGGGCGCTCCTGGGCGAGCCGTCGCACGAGAGCGCCTTTGGCGTGCTTGTTGAAGTGATTGAGCGCCCGCACCGCGCCGTCGCCGCCTTCGCTCACGACACGCACGTACCGCGACGCGACGCCGGCCGGCACCGGGCCGAGGGCGGCGTAGGCCTCCGAGCGCAGGTCGAGCACGAAGCGGGGCGCGAGGTCGGCGATCGCGGCGGTCGTCGCCTCGGCCCAGAGGCGCCGCAGCGGAGGAAGGCCGGGCAGGGACGCGCCGGCGCCGAGCCGGTAGGCCGGAATGGGGTCGAGCGCCCACACCGGGCCCAACGGCGCGGAGTGGATCAGGACATGGGCACCCAGCCAGCGACGAGCCGTCGCAGGGAGGGATGCCGCGTCCAGCGCGTCGAAGAGGACGCCCGTGTAGCGGTCGACCGCGGCCATGGTCGACGCGTCGCGCACCGCGGCGTTCACGGCGACCTCGCCGCGCTGGCGGGGACCGAGCTTGAGCACGCGGGCGGACTCCTCCTCGTCGGCAGCCAGGGCGACGAGGGCGGAGAGGACGGCCTCGCGCTGCGGGGCGAGCTGCGCGAGCGCCAGCCCGCCCGGGTCCAGCCGCGCGCCCGCGCCACCGGGACGCTTCGTCTCGGACGGCGGCAGGAGGATCAGCATGGTGCTCCGGAGCGGATCGATGGGCGGGGCGGGAACACGACTCGGCCGGCCCCCGCGGGGGCCGGCCGAGTGCGTGTACAGCGGGTGATCAGGAGATCAGGGCGGCGTTTCCGGCCACGATCGTCAGATCGTCGCCCTCCATCGACAGGAAGCCGTCCTGCGCGTTGGCGATGATCTTCGTGCCGGAGGTCTGGGTGATGCGCACCTGGCCCTCGGCGAGGATCGCGAGCACCGGCTCGTGCCCGGTCATGAAGCCGATCTCGCCCTCGACGGTCTTGGCGACGACGAGCGACGCCTCACCCGACCAGACCTCCGCGTCGGCGGAGACCAGGCTCACCTTGAGCGGCATGTCAGCCGTTCTCCTTCTGGATGCGAGCCCACGCCTCTTCGACGTCCGAGATCCCGCCGACGTTGAAGAAGGCCTGCTCGGCGACGTGGTCGAAGTCGCCCTTGACGATCGCGTCGAACGACTCGATGGTCTCCTTGATCGGGACGGTCGACCCCTCGACACCGGTGAACTTCTTCGCCATGTAGGTGTTCTGCGAGAGGAACTGCTGGATGCGGCGCGCGCGGGCGACGACGATCTTGTCCTCTTCCGAGAGCTCGTCGACACCGAGGATCGCGATGATCTCCTGCAGCTCCTTGTTCTTCTGGAGGATCTGCTTCACGGCGGTGGCCACGCGGTAGTGGTCCTCACCGATGTACCGCGGGTCGAGGATGCGGCTCGTCGACGACAGCGGGTCGACCGCGGGGTAAAGGCCCTTCGACGCGATCTCGCGCGAGAGCTCGGTGGTCGCATCGAGGTGGGCGAACGTGGTCGCCGGCGCCGGGTCGGTGTAGTCGTCGGCGGGCACGTAGATCGCCTGCAGCGAGGTGATCGAGTGGCCGCGCGTCGAGGTGATGCGCTCCTGCAGGATGCCCATCTCGTCGGCCAGGTTCGGCTGGTAGCCCACCGCGGACGGCATGCGGCCGAGCAGCGTCGACACCTCGGAGCCCGCCTGCGTGAAGCGGAAGATGTTGTCGATGAAGAGCAGTACGTCCTGCTTCTGGACGTCGCGGAAGTACTCCGCCATCGTCAGGGCCGAGAGGGCCACGCGCAGACGGGTCCCCGGCGGCTCGTCCATCTGGCCGAACACGAGGGCGGTCTTGTCGAAGACGCCCGCCTCCTCCATCTCGCCGATGAGGTCGTTGCCCTCACGGGTGCGCTCACCGACGCCCGCGAACACCGACACGCCGCCGTGGTCCTGCGCGACGCGCTGGATCATCTCCTGGATGAGGACGGTCTTGCCGACGCCCGCACCGCCGAAGAGGCCGATCTTGCCACCCTGCACGTACGGGGTGAGGAGGTCGATGACCTTGATGCCGGTCTCGAACATCTCGGTCTTCGACTCGAGCTGGTCGAACGACGGCGCCTGACGGTGGATGCCCCAGCGCTCGGTGACCTCGATGGTCTCACCGGGTGCGGCGTTGAGGACGTCGCCGGTGACGTTGAACACCTTGCCCTTGGTGACGTCGCCGACGGGCACCGTGATGGGGCCGCCGGTGTTGCGCACCTCCTGGCCGCGGACCATGCCGTCGGTCGGCTTCAGGGAGATGGCGCGCACGAGGTCGTCGCCGAGGTGCTGGGCGACCTCGAGCGTGATCTCGGTGGACTCGCCGTCGATCGTGATGGTGGTCTTCAGCGCGTTGTAGATGTCGGGGATCGAGTCGTGCGGGAACTCGATGTCGACGACCGGGCCGGTGACGCGCGCGACGCGTCCGACCGCGGTCGCGGTCTTCTCAGCGGTGAGGCTCATGGCTTCTTCTCTTTCGTGTGGTCTATTTGCCCGACGCCAGGGCGTCGGCGCCGCCGACGATCTCGGCGATCTGCTGTGTGATCTCGGCCTGGCGCGCGTTGTTGCGCAGGCGGGTGTAGTCGGTGATGAGCTTGTCGGCGTTGTCGCTGGCCGACTTCATCGCCTTCTGGGTCGCGGCGTGCTTCGCGGCCGACGACTGGAGGAGGGCGTTGAAGACGCGGCTCTGGATGTACACCGGCAGGAGCGCGTCCAGGACGGTCGCGGCATCCGGCTCGAACTCGTACAGCGGGTAGACCTGCGCCGACGACGACTCCTCGGCCTCGACGACCTCCAGCGGAAGCAGGCGCACCGTCTCGGGCGTCTGCGTCATCATGCTGACGAAGCGGTTGTAGACGAGGTGGATCTCGTCGACCCCGTTCTCTTCGCCACCGCGGTCGTACGCGTCCAGCAGAGTGGCGGCGATCTCCTCGGCCGTCGAGAAGTGCGGCGTGTCGGTGTCACCCGTCCACTCGGCCGCGGCCTCCATGCGCCGGAACTGGAAGTAGCCGACGGCCTTGCGGCCGACGAGGTAGAACACCGGCTCGCGGCCCTCCTCGCGCAGCAGCTGCGCCAGCTCGAGGCCCTCGCGGAGGATCTGCGAGTTGAACGCGCCGGCGAGGCCGCGGTCGGACGAGAAGATCACGACCGCGGAGCGGCGGATCGTCTCGCGTTCGACGGTCAGCGGGTGGTCGACGTTGGAGTGCGTCGCCACGGCGGAGACGGCCCGCGTCACGGCACGCGCGAACGGCGACGATGCGCGCACACGCGCCATCGCCTTCTGGATGCGCGAAGCCGCGATGAGTTCCATCGCCTTCGTGATCTTCTTGGTCGTCTGAGCAGAGCTGATCTTCTGCTTGTAGACCCGGAGTTGTGCGCCCATGGTTTATGCCCAGGCCCGCCTCAGCGGCGGCCCTTGACGATCTTCTCCTGGTTCACGTCCTCGGCCTGCGCCGCCGCGACCTCTTCATGGCCGGGCTTGCCGATGGCCTGGCCCTTGCCTGCCTGGAACTCCAGGATGAACTCGTCGGTCTTCTTCGCGAGCTCGGCGACGGTGTCGTCGTCCAGGACGTTGGTCTCGCGCAGCGTGTCGAGGATCGACGTGTTGCGACGGAGGTAGTCCAGCAGTTCGCGCTCGAAGGACAGCACGTCCTCGACCTCGATCGAGTCCAGCTTGCCGTTGGTGCCCGCCCAGATCGAGACGACCTGCTCCTCGACCGGGTACGGCGAGTACTGCGGCTGCTTGAGCAGCTCCGTCAGACGCGCGCCTCGGGCGAGCTGACGACGCGAGGCCGCGTCGAGGTCGGACGCGAACATCGCGAACGCCTCGAGCGAACGGTACTGCGCGAGCTCCAGCTTGAGCGTTCCGGAGACCTTCTTGATCGACTTCACCTGGGCGTCGCCGCCGACGCGCGACACCGAGATGCCGACGTCCACCGCGGGACGCTGGTTGGCGTTGAAGAGGTCGGACTGCAGGAAGATCTGGCCGTCGGTGATCGAGATCACGTTCGTCGGGATGTACGCCGAGACGTCGTTCGCCTTCGTCTCGATGATCGGAAGACCGGTCATCGAGCCGGCGCCGAGCTCGTCGGAGAGCTTCGCGCAACGCTCGAGCAGACGCGAGTGCAGATAGAAGACGTCACCGGGGTACGCCTCGCGGCCCGGCGGGCGGCGGAGCAGGAGCGACACGGCGCGGTAGGCCTCGGCCTGCTTGGACAGGTCGTCGAAGATGATCAGGACGTGCTTGCCCTCGTACATCCAGTGCTGGCCGATGGCCGAGCCGGTGTAGGGGGCGAGGTACTTGAAGCCGGCGGGGTCCGAGGCGGGAGCCGCGACGATCGTGGTGTACTCCATGGCCCCGGCGTCCTCGAGGGCGCCCTTCACGGCGGCGATCGTCGAGCCCTTCTGGCCGATCGCGACGTAGATGCAGCGGACCTGCTTGCTGACGTCGCCCGACTCCCAGTTGGACTTCTGGTTGATGATCGTGTCGATCGCGATGGCCGTCTTGCCCGTCTGGCGGTCCCCGATGATGAGCTGGCGCTGTCCGCGGCCGACGGGGATCATCGCGTCGATCGCCTTGATGCCGGTCTGGAGGGGCTCGTGCACCGACTTGCGCTGCATGACGCCGGGCGCCTGGAGCTCGAGGGCACGACGGCCGACGGTCGCGACCTCGCCGAGACCGTCGATGGGGTTGCCGAGCGGGTCGACCACGCGGCCGAGGTAGCCGTCGCCGACGGCGACCGACAGCACCTCGCCGGTGCGCGTCACCTGGGTCCCGGCCTCGATGCCGGCGAAGTCGCCGAGCACGACGACACCGATCTCGTGCTCGTCGAGGTTGAGGGCGAGGCCCTGGGTGCCGTCCTGGAACGTCACGAGCTCGTTCGCCATGACGCCCGGCAGGCCCTCGACGTGCGCGATGCCGTCGGCGGCGTCGATGACGGTGCCGACCTCGGTGGCCGCGCCGCCCGTGGGCTCATAGGCGGCGACGAAGTCCTTCAGCGCGTCACGGATGACATCGGGGCTGATAGTGAGATCTGCCATTGTTTTCCTTCGTTCATGGGGCCGCGGCCCCGAAATCTCCACCCTCGGGCGGGAAGTCTGTGTCAGCCTGCGAGCCGCTGACGGAGGTCGGCCAGACGCGACGACACGCTGGCGTCGATCACGTCGTCGGCGATCTGCACGCGCAGGCCGCCCACCACGCCCGGGTCGACGATGGTGTTCAGCGCTACGCGCTTGCCGTAGCGCTTCGTCAGCGCTGCGACGAGGCGCTCGCTCTGCGCGGCGCTCAGCGGCGCCGCCGCCACGACGGTGGCGACGGTGCGTCCGCGCTGGTCGGCGACGAGCTTCATCGCACGCGACAGCAGCTGGCGCACCCGCCGCTCGCGCGGCTGCCGGACGAGGGACGACACGATGAGCGTCGCCGCCTCGCTCGCGCGCCCCGTGAACAGCGTCTCGATGAGCGCGCCCTTCGACGTCGAGTCACCCAGGCGGCTGCCGAGAGCGAGCTCGAGCTCCGCGTTGTCGGCGACGGTGCGCGAGAAGGCGAACAGCTCGCCCTCGATGTCGGAGTTCGCGTCGGCGACGGCCGTCGCCCGCACCGCGAGCTCTTCGATCCCCTCGACCAGGTCGTCGGACGACGACCAGCGCTGCGCGACCACGGTCGCCAGCAGCGACGCGGTCGTGGGCTTCACGGTCGGTCCGAAGACGGCGAGGACGACGTTGCGGCGGGCCTCGGCAGGCGCCGCCGAGTCGGCGAGCGCGCCGCTCAGCTGCGACGAGTCGCCCACGGTGCGCGCCGCGGCGAACAGCTCGCGGGCGACGTCGAGGTCGACGTCGGCGGCGGCGTCCAGCGCCGCCGTCGTCGCCGCAACGGCCTGAGTGGTCGCGCTGCCCATTACGCCTTGGCCCCTTCGGACTCCTCGAGCTCGGCGAGGAAGCGATCGACGACGGCCTGAGCCTTCGCGTCGTCGGACAGCGTCTCGCCGATCACGCCACCGGCGAGGTCGAGGGCGAGCGTGCCCACCTCGCTGCGCAGCGACACGAGCGCCGACTGGCGCTCCGCCTCGATCTGAGCGTGGGCGGTCGAGGTGAGACGGGCGGCCTCGGAGGCAGCGGTCTCCTTCGCCTCGGCGAGGATCTTCTTGCCGTCCTCACGGGCGGCGTCGCGGATCTCACCGGCTTCCTTGCGGGCGTCGGCGAGCTGGGCGGTGTACTCCTCGAGCGCCGCCTCGGCCTTTCGCTGGGCCTCGTCGGCCTTCGCGATGTTGCCTTCGATCGCCGCCGAGCGCTCGTCGAGCATCTTCTTCATCCGCGGAAGCGCGATCTTCCAGAAGAGGAAGAGGATGATGACGAAGCAGACCGACGACCAGATGATGTCGTACCAGGCGGGGATGAGGGGGTTATGGGTCTCCCCCTCCTCCGCGGCGTACGCGACAAGAGCGTGCAGCATCCTGTCTCCTTAGGACTGAGATTCGGCGATCAGACGAAGATGAAGTAGGTCGCGATGCCGATGAAGGCGAGCGCCTCGGTGAAGGCGATACCGATCCACATGAGCACCTGCAGGCGGCCGGCGAGCTCGGGCTGGCGAGCCACGCCCTCGATCGTCTTGCCGACGACGATGCCCACGCCGATGGCCGGGCCGATCGCAGCGAGGCCGTAGCCCATCGTCGCGACGTTGCCGGTGACCTGTGCGAGAACCGTAGTTGCGTCCACGGGGGTTTTTCCTTTCGGTTGTGGGCGGCCCTGTGTCGTTCTGGACGGAGGGGCCGACCCGCTTAGTGCTCTTCCGCGACCGCGAGCTGGATGTAGACCGCGGTGAGGAGAGCGAAGACGTACGCCTGGAGGACCGCCACCAGGATTTCGAACAGCGTGAAGACGAAGCCGAAGGCGAGGCTGCCGGCGCCGAGCGCCGTCCACCAGCCGCCGAGGTCGACGACGAAGAACTGCGTGGCTGCGAAGAACAGCACCAGCAGAAGGTGGCCGACCATCATGTTCATGAGGAGTCGGAGCGTCAGCGTCACGGGGCGGATGATGAATGTCGAGATGAGCTCGATCGGCGTGACGATGATGTAGATCGGCCACGGCACACCCGACGGGAAGAGCGAGTTCTTGAAGAAGTTCTTCGGGCTCTTCTTGATGCCGGCGTAGATGAAGGTGACGTAGCTCACGACCGCGAGCGTCAGCGGCACCGCGATGATGCTCGTTCCGGCGATGTTCAGGAACGGGATGATGCCCGTGATGTTCATGAACAGCACCATGAAGAAGATCGTGGTGAGGATCGGCAGGAAGCGCTGGGCGTCCTTCTTGCCCAGGAGGTCTTCGCCGATGTTGACGCGGACGAAGTCCAGGCCCATCTCGACGAGGCTCTGGAACCGACCGGGGACGACGCGCATGCGGCGCGTGCCGAGCCAGAAGATCAGGACGATCGCGATGGTCGCGAGGAACTGGATCAGGTGGATCCGGTGGACCGGGATGATGCCGAACGCGGTGAAGAGGATCTCGGGGAAGAACTCTTCGATCGACGGCCCGTGGAACTCCGGGGGCGCGTCAGCGGCAAGGGGGGCGATCAGGGTCGCAGCTTGAGTAAACAGCGCTGGCTCCAGCTTCGGGGCATCGGTGAAGGACCGTTGCGACGATGGTCGGTGAGCGTCACTCCGCAGGCGCTCACAACAGGGTGGGCGGGCGGGCGCTCGTTCAGCCTATCAAACTTGAGAGGTCCCTGAATCCGCCCGCGAGGCGTCACGCGGCGGTGCCCGGCCCGTCGGTGCGCTCCCCCGCGTCGGGGTCGGTCGGGAGCTCGACGTCGCTCGCGTGCGGCACGCGCATGCGCATGAGCACGACGACGTCGATGAGGAGCGAGGCGAGCACGCTCGCCACCAGCGCGAGGAAGAACACCGGTCCGACGATCCACGGCTGGTCCCGCAGCACGAACAGCGCGACGAGGAACACGACGAACTTCAGGATCCAGCCGCCGAGCACGATCCCGAAGAAGATCGGCACGTACAGCGCGTCGCCGAACCACCGGTTGGCGATGAGGATGCTCGCGGCGGTGATGGCGAGGAAGACGGCCGCGATGAGGACGCCGGCCAGGGCGCTCCACAGTCCGTCCACTCCCGCCACGAGGTAGCCGACGAGGCCGCCCAGCACGAGGAGTGCGGCGGTGACGGTTCCCGACCACACCAGGACGGTGCGAAGGATCGGGGTGCTGGAGATGGGGGTGGAGCTCATCGGGCGTCCTCCTGTGCGGGCGCGGGATCGTGCAGGGCGGTGGATGGGGCGGCCTCGATCGCGTGGGCGGCACGTCGATGCGACGGCAGCAGGGTCACGATCAGGCAGGCGGCGATGCCGACGACGCCGTACGCCACGCCGAGGAGGTAGTCGCCCGGCCACTCCAGCGTCGTGCCGATGTACATCAGCAGCACCGCGAGGCTCACCAGCGCGGTCCAGGCGTAGAAGATGAGCACGGCGTCGCGGTCGGAGTGGCCCATGTCGAGCATGCGGTGGTGCAGGTGGCGGCGATCGGGTGAGAACGGCGACTTGCCCTTGCTCATCCGACGGACCACCGCCAGTCCGAAGTCGAGCAGGGGCAGCAGCACGACGACGACCGGCAGCAGGATCGGGATGAACGCACCGAGGAGCTGCGAGCGGCCGAACTCGTCGTTGTCGGCGACCATCGCCGGGTTGATGTTGCCGGTGATCGCGATCGCCGACGAGGCCATGAGCAGGCCGAGCATGAGCGCCCCGGCATCCCCCATGAACAGCCGCGCGGGACTCCAGTTCATCGGCAGGAACCCGATGCACACGCCGATCAGCACGGCGGCGATGAAGGACGCGAGGTTGAAGTAGGTGCTCGCCCCGATGTCGCGCACCATCATGTACGAGTACGCGAAGAACACCACGTTGGCGATGAGGCAGACGCCCGCGACGAGGCCGTCCAGGCCGTCGATGAAGTTCACGGCGTTCATCACGACGACGATCGAGAAGACGGTCAGTGTGAAGCTGGCCCAGCTCGAGATCGTCATGCCGCCGAGCGGCAGCGTGTAGATCTGCAGCTGGCCGAACCAGGCGATGAGGCCCGCCGCGAGGAACTGCGCGCCGAGCTTGATCATCCAATCGAGGTCCCAGACGTCGTCGAGGACGCCGATCACCACGATGAGGGCCGTCGCGCCCAGCAGCGCGTACACCTGCTCGGGCTCGGTCCAGATGATGGCGAAGAACGGATGCTGCGACGACACCGCGAACGCGGCGAGCACGCCGATGAACATGGCGATGCCGCCGAGGCGCGGCGTCGGGGTCTTGTGGACGTCGCGCTCGCGGATCCCCGGATAGAGCTCGTACTTCAGGCTCAGCCGCCAGACCGCCCACGACAGGACGAACGTGATGGCCGCCGTGAGGAGGATGGTGAAGACGTACTGCTTCACGAGCTGCCGGGGACGCTCTGGGCGTCGGCATCCGTCACGCCTGCGGCCGTCGGCCCCGCCTCGCCGCCGGACGGCTCGGCCTCGGCGTCGGGCTCTGCTTCCCGGCCGGACGGCTCGGGCTCCGCACCCGGGTCGGCCTCGAGGAGGTCGCCCAGCACCTCGCGCAGCTGCTCGCGGCTGACCGCGCCCTCGCGGAGCACGCGCACCAGCGGCTCCTCGCCGCCGACGAGGCTCGTCGCGTCGACGATGGTGGACGGCACGCCGTCGCGCGACGGTCCGTCGCCGAGGTACACCGCCACGCTGTCCTTCAGCATCTCCTCCGCGTCCTCGGCCGTGATGCCCGCCGCCATGCCCGTGAGGTTCGCGCTGGAGACCGCCAGCGGGCCGGTCTCCTCGAGGAGCTCCAGCGCGATGCGGTGCGCGGGCATCCGCACGGCGACGGTGCCCCGCGTCTCGCCGAGATCCCATGACAGCGACGGCTGGGCCGGCAGCACGATCGTGAGGCCGCCTGGCCAGAACGAATCGATCAGGCGCTCGACGGGCTCGGGCACGTCGGCGACGAGGGCACGGAGCGTGGTGACGCCGGCCACGAGCACGGGCGGCGGCGACTGGCGCCCGCGGCCCTTGGCGGCGAGCAGTCGGGCGACGGCCTGGTGGTCGAAGGCGTCGGCGGCCACACCGTAGACGGTGTCGGTGGGGATGACGACGAGCTCGCCGCGGCCGATGGCCTGGCGCGCCCTGCGCATGCCGGCGAGCAGCTGGGCCTCGTCGCGGCAGTCGAAGATGGGGGACATGTCGCCGGACAGTTTAGTCGGGGCGCGGCTGTGCGTTCACGGCGTCGCTGGATGCTCCGTCCGCGGGGCGGTGCCGACGGTGTCAGGGGCGCAGCGCGGTGGTGGCGCGATCGCGCATCGTGAGGTCGGGGTGCGTCGCCGCCGCGCGCCATCCGTCGGCCGCGAGGAGCTCGCGGATCGCCTCCCCCTGCCACTCGCCGTGCTCGATGACGATCATCCCCCCGGGATGCGCGAGGCGCAGACCCACGCCGCTCAGCACGCGCACGACGTCCAGGCCGTCCTCGCCGCCGTAGAGCGCGGCGGGCGGGTCGAAGAACCGCACCTCCGGGTCGCGTGGGATCGCGGCATCCGGCACGTACGGAGGGTTGGAGGCGACCACCGAGACCGTGCCGTCGAGCTCGGGGAACGCGTGCGCGAGGTCGATGAAGGCCAGCCGCGCGTTGTCGGCGCCGACCATCGCGAAGTTCTCCTTCGTCCACAGGAACGCCTCCACCGAGTTCTCGGCCGCGAAGACCCGCGTGTGCGGCACCTCGGTCGCCATCGCCAGCGCGATCGCGCCGCTTCCGGTGCCGAGATCCACCGCGATCGGGGACTCGGATGCCGCGGCCCGGAGCGCGTCGATCGCCAGCTGCGCGACGAGCTCGGTCTCGGGGCGGGGCACGAAGACGCCCGGCCCCACGCGGAGCTCCAGATGGCGGAAGGGCGCCGTCCCGGTGATGTGCTGCAGCGGCTCGCGGGTGGCGCGCCGGGTCACCAGCTCCTCGAGGCGCTCGGCGTCGGCCGCGGCGATGCGGTCGCCGCGGATCGCGGACGCCTGCACTCCCCCTCGCCCGAGCCCCAGGACGAAGGCCGCCAGCAGCTCGGCGTCGACCGCGGGGTCGGCGATGCCCGCGGCGCCCAGGCGCGCCGCGGCCTGCGCGATCGCGGCGGCCAGGGCGGGTGGTTCTTCTGGGGAGGACATGACCGCACCACCCTACGCCCCGGAGGGTAGCGCGCCGCCGCCACCTCCCTGTCACAGAAGGACTCACATGGATGCCGTCCCCCTAGGCTGGTGCTGACCAGCCGTGAACCCGCGAAAGGCCCCGACATGACCGGCATCCATCCCGACATCACCTCCGCTTTCGGCAACACTCCGCTCGTCCGGCTGAACCGCGTCGCGGAAGGCGTCGGCGGCAACGTGCTGGCCAAGCTGGAGTTCTACAACCCCGCCTCGAGCGTCAAGGATCGCCTCGGCATCGCGATCGTCGATGCGGCGGAGGCGTCGGGCGAGCTCGAGCCGGGCGGCACGATCGTCGAGGCGACCAGCGGCAACACCGGCATCGCCCTCGCGATGGTGGGTGCGGCCCGCGGCTACCGCGTGGTGCTGGCCATGCCCTCCTCCATGTCGATCGAGCGCCGCCTGCTGCTGAAGGCATACGGCGCGGAGCTCGTCCTCACCGACCCCGCCGGCGGCATGAAGGGCGCCATCGCCAAGGCCGAGGAGCTCGTCGCGGAGCTGCCGGGCGCCATCCTCGCCCGCCAGTTCGAGAACCAGGCCAACGTCGAGATCCACCGCAAGACGACCGCGGAGGAGATCCTCCGCGACACCGACGGCAAGGTCGACTACTTCGTCGCCGGCATCGGCACGGGCGGCACGATCACCGGTGTCGGCCAGGTCCTCAAGGAGCGCGTGCCCGACGCCAAGGTGGTCGCCGTCGAGCCGGCCGACTCGCCGCTGCTGACCAAGGGCACCCCCGGTCCGCACAAGATCCAGGGCATCGGCCCGAACTTCGTCCCGGCGATCCTCGACCGGGGCGTGATCGACGAGGTCATCGACGTCGAGTTCCCCGACGCCATCTCGACGGCTCGCGCGGTCGGCACCCAGGACGGCATCCTCGTGGGCATCTCCTCCGGCGCCGCCATCTGGGCGGCGCTCCAGGTCGCCGCGCGACCCGAGGCCGCGGGCAAGAACATCGTCGTCATCGTGCCGTCCTTCGGTGAGCGCTACCTGTCGACTGCGCTCTACGAGGATCTGCGCGAAGATTGATCCGTCACGACGGCGCGACGGCGAACCGATCTGATCGGCCGCCGCCGCGCCGTCGTCGTGTGGACCCCGACGAGAGAGGGAGCTTCGTGCCCGGCATCCATCCCGACATCACGACCGCGTTCGGTCAGACCCCGCTGGTGCGCCTCAACGCGCTGACGGAGGGGCTCGGCGCGGAGGTGCTCGCCAAACTCGAGTTCTACAATCCGGGCTCGTCCGTGAAGGACCGGCTGGGCTACGCCCTCGTGGCTGCGGCCGAGGAGGCCGGTGAGCTGCAGCCGGGCGGCACGATCGTCGAGTCCACCAGCGGCAACACCGGCATCGCGCTGGCCCTCATCGGCGCCGCGCGCGGGTACCGGGTGATCCTCACCATGCCCGCCTCGATGTCGAAGGAACGGCGCACGCTGCTCAAGGCGTACGGCGCCGAACTGGTCCTCACCGACCCGTACAAGGGCATGACCGAGGCCGTCGACGTCGCCCGGCGGATCGTCGCCGAGACGCCGGGAGCGATCCTCGCCAGGCAGTTCGAGCACGAGGCCAACGCCGCGATCCACCGCAGGACCACCGCCGAGGAGATCTGGAACGACACCCACGGCAGCGTGGACTGGTTCGTCGCCGGATCCGGGACCGGCGGCACCATCACGGGCGTCGGGCAGGTGCTGAAGGAGCGCAACCCCGACGTGAGGATCGCGCTCGTCGAGCCCAAGGACTCCCCCGTCCTCACGGAGGGCCGCGCGGGCGGGCACCGCATCCAGGGCATCGGCCCCAACTTCGTGCCCGACGTGCTGGACCGGTCGGTGGTCGACGAGATCTTCGACGTCGAGTTCGACGACGCGATCCGCGTCGCGCGCGAGCTGGCCACGCGCGAGGGCATCCTCGGCGGCATGTCGGCGGGCGCCGCCGTGTGGGCGGCCCTCCAGATCGCCGCGCGCCCGGAGGCCGCGGGGAAGCGCATCGTCGTCATCGTCCCCGACTCGGGCGAGCGGTACCTGTCCACGGCGCTGTACGAGCATCTGCGCGAACCGGAGGGTGAGAAGAGATGACCGACGAACGCATCGGATTCCTGGCGCGCGTGCGCGAAGACGTCGCCGCCGCGAAGCTGCGAGACCCGGCGGCGCGCAGCGGCCTCGAGATCGCCCTGCTCTACCCCGGGCTCCACGCGATCTGGGCCCACCGCGTGTGGCATGCGCTCTGGGTGCGCGACGCGCGGTTCGTGGCCCGCGCGGGCTCGCAGGTGACGCGCTGGCTCACCGGCATCGAGATCCACCCGGGCGCCACGATCGGGCGCCGCTTCTTCATCGACCACGGCATGGGCGTCGTGGTCGGCGAGACCGCCGAGGTGGGTGACGACGTCATGCTGTACCACGGGGTCACGCTCGGCGGGCGTCAGCGCGAGGGCGGCAAGCGTCACCCCACGCTGGGCGACGGCGTCGCCGTCGGGGCCGGCGCGAAGATCCTCGGACCTGTCGTCATCGGCGAGGGCTCCGTCGTCGGCGCGAACGCCGTCGTCACGAAGGACGCCCCCGCCGACAGCGTCCTGGTGGGCGTGCCCGCCAAGCCGCGCGCCCGCCGCGTCGGCGAGGAGACGCGCGCCCTGCTGACCACGCCCGAGTACCACATCTGACACGGGTCCCGCCGGACGCGGGGCGTCAGGACCTCGCGCGGTCCTGCACCTTGCGCCGGATGAACAGCGGCGGCAGCAGCCAGGACGCGAGAGCCGTCACGAGCCAGACGATGAGCGTCCCGATGATCCACGCGACGGGCCCGTCGATCCCGATCCCCGCCTGCGGGATCAGCACGGCGATCAGCAGCGCGACGAACGTCGACAGCAGGCCGATGCCGCCGATGAGGGCGTTCGCGTGGCGCCGGGTGATCTTCAGCAGCCACGGCGCGAGGACGCTCTGCAGCACCGCGAAGATGACGACGGCGAGCAGGATGCCCCACCAGTCGTCCCAGTGCAGCGTGAAGCCGTCGAGGATGAGGTCGGCCGCGATGAGTCCCAGCGCTGCCGAGACGAGGAAGATCAGCGCGCGGATGAGGAGCGTGAGCACGCTCGAAGCCTAGCGCCGCGGCATCCGTCCCCCTCGCGAAGCGCCAGTCCGGACGGGAGCGTCAGAAGCGGGGGCGTCAGGCGTCGGCGCCGAGGGCGGCCAGGCGCGCCTCTTCGTCGGCCTGGATCGCGGACTCGATGATCGGCTCGAGGGCGCCGTCCATCACCTGGTCGAGGTTGTAGGCCTTGTAGCCGGTGCGGTGATCGGCGATGCGGTTCTCGGGGAAGTTGTACGTGCGGATGCGCTCGGAACGGTCCATGCCGCGGATCTGCGACCTGCGGGCGTCGGATGCCGCCGCCTCGAGCTCCTCCTGCTGCCGGGCGAGCAGGCGCGCGCGGAGGACGCGCATGCCGGCCTCGCGGTTCTGCAGCTGCGACTTCTCGTTCTGCATCGAGACGACGATGCCGGTCGGCACGTGCGTGATGCGCACCGCGGAGTCCGTCGTGTTCACGGACTGCCCGCCGGGGCCGGACGAGCGGAAGACGTCGATCTTCAGCTCGTTCGGATCGATGTGGATCTCCTCGGGCTCGTCGACCTCGGGGAACACCAGCACACCCGTGGTCGACGTGTGGATCCGCCCCTGCGACTCGGTCGCCGGCACGCGCTGCACGCGGTGGACGCCGCCCTCGTACTTCAGGTGCGCCCACACCCCCTGCGCCGGGTCGGACGAGGAGCCCTTGATCGCGACCTGGACGTCCTTGTAGCCGCCGAGGTCGGACTCGTTGCGCTCGAGGAGCTCGGTCTTCCATCCCTTGGAGGCGGCGTACTGCAGGTACATGCGCAGCAGGTCCGCCGCGAACAAGGCCGACTCGGCGCCGCCCTCGCCCTGCTTGATCTCCATGATCACGTCGCGGGCGTCGTCGGGGTCACGCGGAATGAGCAGGCGCCGCAGGCGCTCCTGCGTCTCGGCGAGCCTCGCCTCCAGCGCCGGCACCTCTTCGGCGAAGGCCTCGTCGTCGCGCGCGAGCTCGCGGGCGGCATCCAGATCATCGGATGCCGCCAGCCAGTCCTCGTGCGCCTTGACGATGCGCGACAGCTCGGCGTAGCGCCGGTTGACCCGCTTGGCGCGCGCCGCATCGGCGTGCACCGCGGGGTCGGAGAGCTCCTCCTGCACCGCGCGGTGCTCGTCGATCAGCGCCCGCACGGAATCGAACATCGCGGGTTCGACCATGGGGGATCAGCGGATGCTGTTGTCGTCCGCGTGGCTGCGTCCGCCGCTGTGACCGGTGGTGGGAGCCGGGATCGACTTCTGCATCTGCACCAGGAACTCGACGTTGGACTGCGTCTCCTTGAGCTTGCCGAGCACGACCTCGAGGGCCTGCTGGGGCTCGAGGCCGGCCAGCGCGCGGCGGAGCTTCCAGGTGATCTTCACCTCGTCGGGCGACAGCAGCATCTCCTCGCGGCGGGTGCTCGACGCGTTGACGTCGACCGCCGGGAAGATCCGCTTGTCGGCGAGCTGGCGGTTCAGGCGCAGCTCGCTGTTGCCGGTGCCCTTGAACTCCTCGAAGATCACGTCGTCCATCTTGGAGCCGGTCTCCACGAGCGCCGTGGCGAGGATGGTGAGCGACCCGCCGTTCTCGATGTTGCGCGCAGCGCCGAAGAAGCGCTTGGGCGGGTACAGCGCCGACGCGTCGACGCCGCCGGTGAGCACGCGGCCCGAGGTGGGCGCCGAGATGTTGTAGGCGCGGCCGAGGCGGGTGATCGAGTCGAGCAGCACGACGACGTCGCGACCGAGCTCGACCAGGCGCTTGGCGCGCTCGATCGCGAGCTCGGCGACCGTGGTGTGGTCCTCGGCAGGACGGTCGAAGGTCGAGGCGATGACCTCGCCCTTCACCGTGCGCTGCATGTCGGTGACCTCTTCGGGGCGCTCGTCGACGAGCACGACCATCAGGTGCACCTCGGGGTTGTTGATCGCGATCGCGTTGGCGATCTGCTGCAGCACGATCGTCTTGCCGGCCTTGGGCGGCGCGACGATGAGGCCGCGCTGCCCCTTGCCGATCGGGGCGACGAGGTCGATGATGCGCTGCGTCAGCTTCTCGGGCGCGGTCTCGAGGCGCAGGCGCTCCTGCGGGTAGAGCGGGGTGAGCTTGCCGAACTCGACGCGCGTGGCGGCGTCGTCGACCGACAGGCCGTTGATCGCGTCGACCTTGACCAGCGCGTTGTACTTCTGACGGCTGGACTGCTCGCCCTCGCGCGGCTGCTTGATCGCGCCGACGACGGCGTCGCCCTTGCGCAGGTTGTACTTCTTCACCTGGCCCAGCGACACGTAGACGTCGCTGGTCCCGGGCAGGTAGCCCGTGGTGCGGACGAAAGCGTAGTTGTCGAGCACGTCGAGGATGCCGGCGATCGGGATGAGGACGTCGTCCTCGCCGATCTCGGTGTCGAACTCGTCGCCCGTGGTCTGCGCGCCGCGGCGCTTGTTGCGCTGGCGACCGCGCCCGTTGCCCTGGGCGGGCTGCTCCTCGTCGGCGGGCTCGGCCTTCGCGGGCTCCGCCGCGGGCTTCGCATTCTGGCTCTGGCCGCCGCCCTGGGCGTTCTGAGCACCGCCCTGGGCGTTCTGACCGCCGTCGGCGTTCTGGCCGCCCTGGTCCTTGGCGCCGTTGCGGCTGCGGCTGCGGCTGCGGCTCCGGCTGCGGCTGCGCGACGTCGTCTGCTCGCCCTCGCCCTCGGTCGCCTGCTCGCCCGCGTCGGCGGCCTGCTCGCCCGCGTCGGCGGACGCCGTCTCGGCGGCGGGCGCGTCAGCGGGGGCGGATGCCTCGGCGGCGGATGCCTCGTCGGCGCCCTGGTCGCCGGCGGCCGGCGCAGCCTCGGTCGACGTCGCCTGGGCGGGCGCGTCGGCCGCGTCGGCGGACGCATCCGCCGCGGGCTCGGTCGGCGGCGGCACGTCGGTGCTCTTCGCCCGGCGCGGCGCGCGCTTGCGCGGCGCCTTCGCGGGGGCGGCCGGCGCCTCTTCGGCGGCCGGGGCCTCGGCGGCGGAGGCGTCCGCCGCGGCTGCCTCGGCGACGGCCTCATCGGCGATGACGTCGGCGACCTCGGCTTCGATGACGGCCTCCACGGCGACGGCATCGGCGACGAGCGCCTCGGCGACCGCTTCCTCGGCGACGGCCTCGGCGGCCTCGGCGGCGATCGGGTCGCCGGACTCGGCGACCGCCACGGCCTCGGCGACAGCCGCTTCGGCGACGGCCTCAGCCTCGACGGCCTCTTCGACCGCCTCTTCGGCGACGGCGTCGGCCTCGACGGCCTCGGCCACGGCCTCTTCGGCGACGGCCTCGGCGGCGGTGCTCTCGGTGCCCTCGACCGCGTCGGTCTGGACGGCGTCGGCGTTCTCGACGGCCTCAGGCGCTTCCGCGCGCTCGTCGGCCGGAACGTCGGCGTGGATCTCGGAGATGGACTCCACGAGTTCTCCCTTGTGAAAACGAACAGGTTATGCACGATCGCACGGCGCAGGGGTGGTGACTGTCTGTCTCACGCAGTTGTCACGCCTGCCGAGACACCCGCCGACGGGGTGAGGGACCGCGAGGGTACTCAGCGGACGTCGGCAGGTCAGAATGCCGTGCGGTGGTTTCGCAGATTTGCGACGGAGGCCAGATTCACGTATTACGTGGAACCCTCCGCGTACTCCCTCACTGTACCACCCTTGAAGTCGACGGCGAGCATGAGGGCCTCCCACGGAGTGTCGGTGACCGCCGCAGCCAGGGACGCCGCCTCCAGGCGGCGCCCGGGTCCGTCTGCGAGCACGAGCACGCTGGGTCCGGCGCCGGAGACGACCGCGGCGAACCCTGCCGCCCGCAGTGCGCGCACGAGACCGTCGGTCTCGGGCATCGCGCTGGCACGGTAATTCTGGTGGAGCTTGTCCTCGGTGGCGGCCTGCAGCAGCTCCGGGCTCTGGGTGAGCGCCGCGATCAGCAGCGCGGAGCGCGACACGTTGAACACGGCGTCCTCGCGCGGCACCTGCGTGGGCTGGAGGCTGCGCGCAAGAGACGTCGACATGGTGAACTCGGGCACGAAGACCAGCGGCGAGACGCCGCGGTGGACGAGCAGCTTCTTGTGCTGCGGGCCGTCCTCGTCGACCCACGCGATGGTCAGCCCGCCGAAGAGCGCCGGGGCGACGTTGTCGGGGTGCCCCTCGAGCTCGGTGGCGAGGCGGAGCAGCGCGTCGGGACCGAGCTCGACGTCACCCTCCAGCAGTCCCTTGGCCGCGAGCAGGCCCGACACGACCGCGGCGCCCGACGAGCCCAGGCCCCGCCCGTGCGGGATCACGTTCCTGGCGTGAAGGCGCAGTCCCGGCATCCGCCGTCCCACCGCCTCATAGGCGTACGCGATCGCGCGCACGACGAGGTGCGACGCGTCGCGCGGCACGTCGGCCGCGCCCGCGCCCTCCACCTCGATCTCGAGCTCGCCCTCCGGCAGCGCGGTGACGTCGAGCTCGTCGTACACGCTCAGCGCGAGGCCGAGCGTGTCGAACCCGGGCCCGAGGTTGGCGCTCGTGGCCGGAACACGGACCACGACACGCCGGCCGGGAGCGGGCACGACGGCTGCGTTCACGCGGTCGCCGCCGCAGGGGCGAGGTCGAGGACGGATGCCACCTCCGACGTCGTCGCGTCGACCACCGTCGGCTCGACCTCGGAGCCGTCGGCGTTGCGCAGCGCCCAGTGCGGGTCCTTCAGGCCGTGGCCGGTCACCGTGAGCACCACGCGCGCGCCCTGCGGGACGACGCCGGCCTCGACGCGGTCCAGGAGGCCGGCGACGCTGATCGCGGACGCCGGCTCGACGAAGATGCCCACCTCACCGGAGAGGAGCTTCTGCGCCGCCAGGATACGGTCGTCGTCGATCGCCCCGAACCAGCCGTCGGTCGCCGCGCGCGCCTCGAGCGCGAGGTCCCACGACGCCGGGTTGCCGATGCGGATGGCGCTGGCGACCGTCTCGGGGTTCTTGACGACCTCGCCGCGCACGAGCGGCGCGGAGCCTTCGGCCTGGAAGCCGAACATGCGGGGCACGCGGGTGGACACGCCGGCCGCGGCCTCCTCGGTGTAGCCGCGCGTGTAGGCGGTGTAGTTGCCGGCGTTGCCGACCGGGATGAAGTGGAAGTCGGGAGCGTCGCCGAGCTGCTCGACGATCTCGTACGCGGCGGTCTTCTGGCCGTCGATGCGGTCGGGGTTGACCGAGTTGACCAGGTGCACCGGGTAGTTGTCGGCGAGCTCCCGCGCGATCTCGAGGCAGTCGTCGAAGTTGCCGCGGATCTGGATGAGGCGCCCGTTGTGCGCCACGGCCTGGCTGAGCTTGCCCATCGCGATCTTGCCCTCGGGCACGAGGACGGCCGCCGTGATGCCGGCGTGCGCGGCGTACGCGGCCGCCGAGGCCGACGTGTTGCCCGTGGACGCGCAGATGACGGCCTTCGCGCCGTGCTCGATCGCGCGCGAGACGGCGACCGTCATGCCGCGGTCCTTGAACGAGCCGGTCGGGTTCATGCCCTCGAACTTCACCCACACGTCGGTGCCGGTGCGGCGCGAGAGCGCCGGAGCCGGGAGCAGCGGCGTGCCGCCCTCCCCGAGGGTGACGACGGTGGAGGCATCCGTGACGCCCAGTCGATCTGCGTACTCGCGGAGGACTCCGCGCCAAACATGTGCCATGTCAGTTCTCCTTCAGAAGCCTTCAGTTGCCTTCGACGCGCAGCACCGAGACGACGCGCTCCACGACGCCGCTCGCGGCGAGGCGCGCGACGGTGTCGCTGAGGTCCTGCTCGCGCGCCTTGTGCGTGCCGATCACCAGGCGCGCCACACCGGGCTCGCCCGCATCGTCCTGCGACCCGGACTGCCCGGAGCCCGTCGCGGCCCCCTCTTCGACGACGGTCTGCTCCACGGTCGCGATCGACACGCGCCCGTCGCTCAGGATTCCCGCCACCGTCGCCAGCACGCCGGGTTCGTCGTCGACCTCGAGCGTAATCTGGTAGCTCGTGGTCACGCGGCCGACGGGGACGATCGGCAGGTTCGCCAGCGTCGACTCGCCCACGCCGACGCCGCCGGCGATGTGGCGGCGCGCCGCCGAGACCACGTCGCCGAGCACGGCCGATGCGGTCTGCACGCCGCCGGCCCCGGCGCCGTAGAACATGAGGTTGCCGGCGGCCTCCGCCTGCACGAAGACCGCGTTGTTGGCGCCGTGGACGCTGGCGAGGGGGTGCGCGCGGTCGATGAGCGCGGGATACACGCGCACGGAGATGGCCTCGCCGGATGCCTCGCTCAGCCGCTCGCACACGGCCAGCAGCTTGATGACGTAGCCGGCGTGGCGCGCGGCATCCATCATCGACTTGTCGATCGAGGTGATGCCCTCGCGGTGGACCGCCTCGAGCGGGACGGTGGTGTGGAACGCGAGGCTCGCGAGGATCGCGGCCTTCTGCGCGGCGTCGTAGCCCTCGACGTCGGCGGTGGGGTCGGCCTCCGCGTAGCCGAGGCGCTGGGCGTCGGCGAGCACGTCGGCGAATTCCGCGCCCTCGGTGTCCATGCGGTCGAGGATGTAGTTCGTGGTGCCGTTGACGATCCCCATGATGCGCTGCACGCGGTCGCCCGCCAGCGAGTCCCGCAGCGGTCGGATGATGGGGATGGCGCCCGCGGCGGCCGCCTCGTAGTAGACCTCGGCACCGACCTGATCGGCGGCGTCGAAGATCTCGGGACCGTGCGTGGCGAGCAGCGCCTTGTTGGCGGTCACGACGTCGGCACCCGAGTTGATCGCGTGCAGCAGGTACGCCCGCGCCGGCTCGATGCCCCCCATGAGCTCGATCACGATGTCGGACCCCACGATGAGCGACTCGGCGTCGGTGGTGAAGAGGTCCTTGGGAAGGTCCACGTCGCGCTTGGCGTCGACGTCGCGCACCGCGATGCCGACCAGCTCCAGCCGCGCTCCCGCCCGATCGGCGAGCTCGTCGGCGTGCTGGCGCAGCAGCGACGCGACCTGCGAGCCGACGGCTCCGGCTCCCAGGAGTGCGACGCGGAGGCGGCGGTAGTCGGTCATGCGGTCCCTTCCATCGGTGCGTCCTCGAGGGGACGCCCAGCTTCGAACACGGCCGTCTCGAGGCCCGCGTCGCGGGCGAGCAGGTCGTCGACCGTCTCGCCGCGCACGATGACGCGCGCCTCTCCCCCGCGCAGCGCCACGACCGGCGGGCGGGGGACGTAGTTGTAGTTGCTGGCGAGCGAGAAGCAGTAGGCACCGGTGGCGGGCACCGCCAGCAGATCACCGGCGGCGACGTCGGCCGGAAGGTACTCGGCCTCCACGACGATGTCGCCCGACTCGCAGTGCTTGCCGACCACGCGCGCGAGCGCAGGCTCGGCCTCGCTCGTGCGCGAGGCGATGCGCGCCGAGAACTGCGCCCCGTACAGGGCGGGACGCGCGTTGTCGCTCATGCCTCCGTCGACGCTGACATAGAGCCGGGAGTCGCCGCTCTCGAGCGCGACCGGCTTCGTCGTGCCGACCTCGTACAGCGTGACACCGGCGCGGCCGACGATGGCCCGGCCCGGCTCGAAGGCGAGGTTCGGCATCGGGATGCCGCGCACCTCGCACTCGCGCGCCACGGCCTCGGCGATGCCCAGGGCCAGCACCTCGATGGGCGTCGGGTCGTCGACCGACGTGTAGGCGATGCCGAAGCCGCCGCCGAGGTTGAGCACGGGCAGCTCGCCGCCCTGACGCAGCTGGGCGTGCAGCTCGACGATGCGGGCGGCCGACTCCTCGAAGCCGGCGGTGCCGAAGATCTGCGAGCCGATGTGGCAGTGCAGTCCCACGAACTCCAGGCCGGGCAGCTCGCGGATGCGCGCGACGGCCGCCGGGGCGTCCTCGAGCGTGAAGCCGAACTTCTGGTCCTCGTGGGCCGTGGCCAGGAAGTCGTGCGTCTCGGCGTGCACGCCGCTGTTGACCCGGACCAGCACGGGCTGCGTGCTGCCGCGGCGCTCGACGATCGCCGCGAGCCGCTCGATCTCGATGAGACTGTCGATGACGATCGACCCGATCCCGACCTCGACCGCGCGCTCGAGCTCGGCGACCGACTTGTTGTTGCCGTGGAAGCCGAGACGCGCGGGATCGGCCCCCGCCGCGAGCGCCACGGCCAGCTCGCCGCCGGTGCACACGTCGACCGCGAGCCCCTCTTCGGTGACCCACCGCACCACCTCGGTGCTGAGGAACGCCTTGCCGGCGTAGTAGACCCGCGCCTGCACGCCGTGCAGCGCCGCCGCGGCGCGGAACGCGTCGAGCGTCCGCCGCGCGGTGGCGCGCACCTCGTCCTCGTCCAGGACGTACAGGGGCGTTCCGAAGCGCTCGCGGAGCGTCGTGGCGGGGATGCCGCCGAGAGACAGAATTCCCGCATCGTCGCGGCGGGCCGCCGCGGGCCACACGGCGGGCGCAAGGCCGTTCGCATCGGCGGGCGGATGGAGCCAGGCCGGAGCGACGGTGCGGGTGTGCGGGTCGGCGGACACGGTGGACCAATCGGTGGGGGCTTCGACGCTGTGGCCGTCCGGGCGACCGGGTACGGCGCGAATGCCGGGCCGGCGGAGTCACGCCCCTGGCAGTGCTAGCAGTCTAGGGCACTCGGCTGCGGGCCCCCGCGCCGTGTGACGCCCGGCGTCTCAGGCGCAGGTGCCGTTCTCCTGCAGCGCGGGGTCGGAGGCGATGCCGCCGTCGATGTCGAAGCCGGCCACGAGCGTCTCGCCCTCGACGGCGACCGACGTCAGGGTCACCCCGGCGGGGAGGTACTCCGCGACGCAGACGTCCCAGTCGCGCAGCACACCGTCGGCGATCCGGCCGAAGCGGTCCTGGAGCTCCTCGGCCGACACCTCCGCACCGCCGATCTGCAGGGACGCGGGGGTCAGCACGAGATCGCCCTCGGCGGCGGACGGGGTGAGTGCGGCGCCGACGGCGACCGTCGCGCCGAAGATCGTCAGGTCCGTGGTCGCCGTGATGTCGGGGGCCGCGAGCCCGAGACTGTCGGCCGGGAATCCCTCGACACCGGACATGAGCGTCCTCAGCTGCTGCTCGTCGAGCACCAGCGTGCCCTCGGCGCCGGCGATGCCGCCGCTGCCACGCACGGGCACGCCCTGCGCGACCACCGACATGTCCCCCTCGACGCTGCCCAGCACCACGTCCTGCGACGAGATGGTGAGCTCGGTCAGCGTCCCCGCGATGAGCTGCGGCAGCACCGGCTCGACGAGGACGACGTCGATCGCCTGGTCGTCGGGCAGCGCGAGCTGCGTGCGCACCTGGTCGCGCACCACGCCGATCACGATCTGCCGGGCGATGAGCTCGGCGGCGAACCAGGCGGCCACCGCGAGCAGTGCGACGAGGGCGAAGCCGACGAACCAGGGCCACGATCCGCGCCGGCGCCGGGGCGACGCGGATGCCGCCGTCCGCTCCGGGAGGGGCTCGGTGGGCTGCGTGTCCGCTGCGCTCATCGCTACATCCGCTCGGGCGCGCCGACGCCGAGCAGGTCGAGGCCGTTGCGCAGCACCTGTCCGGTGGCGTCGTTGAGCCACAGGCGCGTGCGGTGCACCGGCTCGACGGGCTCGTCGCCGAGCGGGATGACGCGGCAGTTGTCGTACCAGCGGTGGTACAGGCCCGCCAGCTCCTCCAGGTAGCGGGCGACGCGGTGCGGCTCGCGCACCTCGGCGGCGAACGCGACGATGCGCGGGAACTCCTGCAGCGCCCCCAGGAGCGCCGACTCGGTCTCGTGCGTGAGCAGCTCGGGAGCGAACTCGGAGCGGTCGACGCCCGAGCCGTGCGCGTTGCGGCCGACGTTGTGCGTGCGGGCGTGCGCGTACTGCACGTAGAAGACCGGGTTGTCGTTGGTGCGCTTGCGCAGGATCTCGGGGTCGAGGGTCAGCGGCGAGTCGGCGGGGTAGCGCGCCAGCGAGTACCGCAGCGCATCGGTGCCGATCCAGTCGCGCAGGTCGTCGAGCTCGATGATGTTGCCCGCCCGCTTGGACAGCCGCGCCCCGTTGACCGACACGAGCTGCCCGATGAGCACCTCGATGTCCTTGTCGGGGTCGTCGCCGGCGGCGCCCGCGAGCGCCTTCAGGCGGTGGACGTAGCCGTGATGGTCGGCGCCCAGCAGGTAGATCTTGTGCGCGAAGCCGCGGTCGCCCTTGTTGAGGTAGTACGCCGCGTCGGCGGCGAAGTAGGTGTACTCGCCGTTGGTGCGGCGGATGACGCGATCCTTGTCGTCGCCGAAGTCGGTGGTGCGGACCCACACCGCTCCGTCCTCGTCGAACACGTGTCCCTGCTCGCGAAGGCGGTCGACCGCCTCGTCGACGAGGCTCGGCTCGCCGTTGGGGCCCTTGGCGTGCAGCGTGCGCTCGCTGAAGAACACGTCGAAGTGGACGTTGAACCGCTCCAGCGAGACCTGGAGGTCGCCCAGCTGGAAGTCGTACGCGCGATCGCGGGCCACGCGGAGCTGCTCGTCCTCGGGCAGCGACAGAAGCTCGGGCTCCGCGGCGAGCACGCGCCGCGCGAGGTCGTCGATGTACGAGCCCGGGTAGCCGTCCTCGGGCGTGGGCTCGCCCTTCACGGCCGCGAGCACCGAGCGCCCGAACCGCTCCATCTGCGCGCCGGCGTCGTTGACGTAGAACTCGCGGACCAGCGTCGCGCCGCTGGCGAGCAGCAGCCGCGCCATCGAGTCGCCCAGTGCGGCCCAGCGGGTGTGGCCGATGTGCATCGGCCCTGTCGGGTTCGCGCTCACGAACTCGAGGTTGATCGTGTTGCCGCGCTGCGACTCGTTCGTGCCGAACGCCGCGCCGGCCTCGACGATCGTCCTGGCGAGGGCGCCGGCGGCCGCGGCATCCAGCCGGATGTTGATGAACCCGGGACCGGCCACCTCGACGCCCGCGACACCCTCGACCTCGGCGAGGCCACGGGCGATGTCGGCGGCGAACTCGCGCGGGTTCGCACCCACGGCCTTCGCGAGCTTGAGCGCCGCGTTGGACGCCCAGTCGCCGTGGTCGCGGTTCTTCGGCCGCTCCAGCGGCAGGTCGGCGGCGGTGAGCCCAGCCGCCGCACCGGGGCGTCGGGCCTCCGCCAGCGGAGCGACGACGGCGAGCAGAGCGGCGGAGAGGGCTTCGGGGTTCATAACCGGATCATTCTAGTTGGGCCGGTGGCGGCCCCCGTCAGGCGCGGCACCGCCGTCGGCGGGCCGGGCTCTCAGGAGATCTGCACGAGCGCGCCGAAGTCGTCGGAGGCGGGATCCGCCGCCTCGGGGAGGGCGTCGGGAAGCGTGTCCAGTCCCTCCAGCGTCGCCGCCTCGGGCACCATCCACGCGTCCACGCGCAGGCGCTCGAGCCCCAAGTAGCCGCCGTGGTAGCTGAGGAACGCGCAGTCCGCGGCGTCGCGTCCGGTGGCGATGCGCACCAGCGACCGGCGGTTCGCGAGCCTCGTCGCGTCGATGACGTACCAGGCGCCGTCGAGATAGGCCTCCGCCACGGCGTGGAAGTCCATCGGGCGAAGTCCCGGCGCGTAGCAGGCGGCGTAGCGGGCCGGCATGTCCATCGCCCGCAGCAGCGCGATCACGACGTGCGCGTAGTCCCGGCACACGCCCTGCCCCGTCATGAGCGTGGTCACGGCGCTGTCGGTGCCGTGACTGAGGCCGGGCGTGTACGTGGTGCTGGACGCGACGAACTCGGACACCGCCGCGATGAGGTCGTGACCCGAGAGACCCTTGAACTGACGGCGCGCCTGCTGGAACACCTCGTCGGACTGCGCGTACCGGCTGGGGCGCAGGTACGTGATGGCCTCGAGGTCGCTCGTCCGGCTCGACGCTGCCTGACCTTCGACGGTCGCCTCGTAGCGGATCTCGAGCCGCCCGGGCTCGCCCGTGAGGCGGTGCAGCCGGCTTCCGGACTGGTCGACGATCTCGGTCGGCGTGTACACGCGATCACCCTGCGTGAACGTCAGCTGCTCATTCGAGACCGGCACCGCCTGGGAGGCTGCGATCTGGAAGATGAGGTCGACGGATGCCCCCAGTTCGAGGTCCATCTCAGCGGTCACGACGCGTTGCACCGAAGTATCCTCGCATGCCGCGAGGCGCCTCGACGCGGGGCTGTGGAGGTTCCCGGGTGAGCGGCCAGGAAGGACACGGAGGCTCAGGATCCGCCTGTCCTTTCCCCAGCTCCCGGCACTGTGGACGAGACTCCCGGGGAGATGACTTACCCTCTTCACATGCACGCGCCCGGCCGCTTCCGCGCACGGCGGCTGTGGCTCCCCCTGTGGGTCGCCGCGATCGCCGTGGCCGCGCTGTGCGCGGTGGCCCTCCTGCGTCCGGGTGTGGCGCCCGAACCCGTCGCACAGGTGGCCGTCTCGGAGGGCGACGCGCCGGCCGCGGCATCCGTCCCCCTCGCTCCCCTCCTCCTCGACGACGACGCCCGCGTGCTCGTGTTCGGCGACTCGTGGGTGTACGGATCTGCGGCGACGACGCCGACGCTCGGGTTCGCGTACCGGCTCGCCGACGAGCTCGGGGTGGAGACCGTCGTCGACGGCGTCCGCGGCAGCGGCTACCTGAAGCCCGGGATCGACGGGCCGTCCTACGGCGAGCGCATCGCCGCGCTCGACCCGGCGCTCGATCCCGACGTGATCATCGTCGAGGGGTCCATCAACGATCGCCGGCTGTATCCGGACGGGTACCGGGATGCCGTGAAGGCCGCGTGGGACGCGCTGGACGCCCGGTATCCCGACGCCGACATCGTGATCCTCGGTCCGGCCCCGCAGGTGCTACCCGTGGAGCGCAGTACGCGGAGCATCGACGCCGATCTCGGCGAGCTCGCCTCCGCCCGCGGGTGGTGGTACATCTCCCCCATCGCCGAGGACTGGATCACGCAGGCGAACTACCTCGACGTCATCGACACCGGGCCGGTCGGCCGCGACCACCCCTCCACGGACGGTCACGCCTACCTCGCCGGGCGCGTCGCGGACGCGATCGAGCGCATGGCGGATCAGCCTGCGATCGTGGCCGACGCCCCGCACGACGACGCCGTCCCGGCACCGTGACTGGCGGGAGCCGCCCGTCCGGGATGGTAATCTCGATCGGCACGCCTCCGTAGCTCAGGGGATAGAGCGTTGGTTTCCGGTACCAAAGGTCGCAGGTTCGATTCCTGTCGGGGGCACGCACGGTGAGGGACCGGTCCACACGGACCGGTCCTTTCGTGTTCTTCGGCCGGCACACCGTTGGCCACCTGCGCGGGGTGTCAAGGGGTGTCCAAACCACCCCGACCGGAGGAGCATGAGCGGTGGAGCTGACCGACGTCCACCACAGGCGACCCCCACGGCGCTGCGTTCGCCGGCAGTCTCCGGGCGGAGGCAGTCGATGGGAAAGCTGATCTACGAAGGGGCTGTGAAGGTCGACTTCGATGACCGTACGCTCGCGCACCTTCAGCTGGTGATCGGCACCAAGCTGCGGCGAGGAGAGCCCTTCCACTTCACATGGCGCGACGACGCCAGCATCGGCGACGGACGCACGACGATCTGGGTCCACCCCCGATGCGCGCTGGTGTACAAGTTCTACGGCAGCCGGAAACCGCAGCTCAACCCCGCGTGGATCGACGCGCTCGCCCACACCGCGAACTCGCCGTCCGGTCTCTACCTCGTCCCCGAGCCCGCCATGCCGATCGCCGTGGAGCCGCAGGAGCACGATGTGATCGCCTGACCGCGCACCCGCGCGGGCGACGGCCCCTCGCGCCGATTCGCGAACAGGGACGGCCGAGACGGCCAGGGACGACAGGAGCGCGATGAAGCGGATCGACATCTACTACGACGGCGAGCACTACAGCGTGGGCGGCCGCCGGTTGGACGATCTCCTGCGCGAGGTGGAGGCGGGCCTGGCGAAGGGCTTCTTCTGGCTCGAGGTCAACGACGGCGAGGGCACGATGCGGCCCGCCCATCTGCTCATCACCCCTGGCGTGCCGCTCGCCGTCATCCCGATTCCGGGCGACGATGCCGCTCCGCCGGCGGACGCCGCAGAGCCGGAGCAGGGCGGGCGGTCCGCCGGCTGACGACGGGTGCAAGGCCCGCACGAGGCCGCCCGCGGGAGCGTCGCCGGGGCCCCGGCTTCGCGCGAGCCCCGGCGCTCCGCGCTCGGCGCAGAAAACGATGATCCCCTCGGTGCCGAAGCGCCGGGGGGATCGTCAGTGCGATGTCTGGTTTCCGTGTCCGGTTCCCTTTCGGGTACCTCGTTCCTGTTGTCTGTTCGCACTCTCGAATGTCCTCCTGTCCGACCGCGCCGTCAAGGGGGCGGGCAGAAGTCGCCTCGACGTCAACGTGAGGGTGAAGGACAGTGGGCGGGAGATGGGAGCGGATGCCGCAGCATCCGCTCCTTCGATCACTCGTGTCCGACGACCTTCAGTCCCACGACGCAGCCGACCAGGCCGAGGATGAGCAGCATCTTGACGACCGAGAACGCCTCGGCACCGGTGATCATCGCGTACGCGACGGTGAGCGCCGCGCCGATCCCGACCCAGACGGCGTAGGCCGTGCCGGTGGAGATGTCGCGCATCGCCCAAGCGAGGCCGCCCATGCTGGCCACGAGCGCGACGCCGAAGACGACGGTGGGCCAGAGCTTGGTGAAGCCCTCGGTCTTGCCGAGCGCGGTGGCCCACACGGCTTCGAGGATGCCCGAGAGGATGAGGATGACCCACGACATGACTGCGACTCCTGGCCAGTCTTGTCGCTCACCGGGTACTGATCCGTCGTCCGGGGGTCCGGTCGGGACCCGTCTGAGACCTTACCCGTCGGGCCTGGGCAGGCCCTGAGCAGCCGCACCGCCCCGCACGCACGCTCAGACGAGGAAGAGCCCGTCCAGCATGCCCGGGTTGTGCGCGTGCACGAGCACCAGGAAGACGACCGCGTCGAACAGCAGGTGCACCGTGACGACGTAGGCCAGCGAGCGCGTCTTCATGAAGATGAAGCCCTGCAGGAGCGCGAACGGGATCGTGAGAAGCGGCCCCCACGCCTGGTAGCCCAGCTCCCACAGGAACGACACGAACACGACGGCCTGCAGCACGTTGGCCTGCCAGAACGGGAAGTGCCGGCGCAGCAGCGCGAAGCAGGTGCAGATGAAGAAGAGCTCGTCCCAGATGCCGACCGCGCCCACGCCGACGAAGAGGCGCGCGATCAGATCGGGGGTGTCCACCACGGGCCAGTTGAGGTACACCCCCGAGGTGATGAAGTAGAACGGCAGGATCAGCCAGCCCAGCAGCAGCACGGCCACCAGCCATGTCCACTGGAATGCCGTCCACCGGCCTCCGCCGCGCCAGGGGAACCGGATGGCGCGGTCACGGTACACCCATCGCGAGATCACGTAGGGCACCGCCACCGCGCCGCCGAGTGCCAGGGCGAACCGGAGGATGGCGAGGTTGTCGAGCTCTGCCTTCAACGGGATCACGCTGACGATCAGCATGCCCACCGCGATGAGCGAGAGGTCCCGCACCAGGGACGGGCGACGGATGCCGTCCTCCGGGGTCGCCGGTGCGCTCGCGCCGGCACCCTGGCGCACCTGCTGCGACGCCGGGACGCGCTCCATGGCCACCGCGACGGCCATCCCGGCGGCCAGCAGCACCCAGCCGACCCACGGGACCCGCAGCACGAAGAACGCGGGGGCGGCCAGGCACACGAGGAGGGCGGGGGCGAGGCGCCACGACCACGCCGGGACGACCGGCGCGGGTGCGGCGTCGGGATGTGCGGGCATGAGGGCGGCTCCGGATCAGTCGTCGAGCGGGCGGGCGGACCGTCGGACCCGACGGTAGGACAGATCGCGGATGTCGCGCCCGACGCGCGCGCCCTTGCGCTCGAACGCGGTGAGCACGCGGCCCTCGAAACGGGGCGCCCACTCCCCCTCGTAGGCCGGCTCGAAGTCGGGTGCCGCACCCATGACCTCGCGCATCTGCAGCGCGTAGTCCTCCCAGTCGGTCGCCAGGCGCAGCATGCCGCCGTCCTTCAGCGCGCGCGCTGCGAGCTCGGCGAACCCGTCGGCGACGAGGCGCCGCTTGGTGTGCTTCTTCTTGTGCCACGGGTCGGGGAAGAAGACCCAGAGCTCGTCGACGGATGCCGCGGGCAGCAGGTGCTCGAGCACCTCGGGAGCGTTGGCCTCCACCAGGCGCAGGTTGCGCGCGCCGACGCGCTCCGCGTCGAGCATCGTGCGCGCGAGCCCCGCCCTGAAGACCTCGATCGCGAGGAAGTCCTCGTCGGGACGCGACGACGCCGCGTGCACGATGGCGTGGCCCTGGCCGGAGCCGATCTCGACGACCAGCGGCGCCTCGCGGCCCCACACCGCAGCGGGGTCGATCTCGGAGCCGGGCAGGATGCTCGTGGCCGCCACGTCCCTCGGGACGGTCACGACGTAGCGGGGCGCGAGCTCGCTCCACGCCCGCTCCTGCGCCTCCGACATCCGGCCGCTGCGACGCACGAACGACACCGGCTTCTCGCGGAAGGTTCGGGCGTCGGAGGTCGGCGGCGCGGGGTCGGTCACGCCTCCAGGCTACCGAGAGGCGTCGGCCGGGCCGACCGTGACGAAGTCGATGAGCTCCTCCACGCGGCCGAGGAAGGCGGGCTCGAGGTCGCGGTAGGTCGTGACCGACGCGAGGATCCGCTGCCAGGCCCGCGCCAGGTCGGCCTGGTCGCGAGCGGGCCAGCCGAGGGCGCGGCACACGCCGACCTTGAACTCGATGCCCCGCGGCACGTCCGGCCAGCGCTCGATGCCGACCGCGCGGGGCGTGACGCACTGCCAGACGTCGATCCAGGGGTGGCCGACGATCAGCACGTGCGCGCCGTGGCGGCCGCGTGCGACGGCGTCGGCGATGCGGGACTCCTTCGAGCCGGGCACGAGGTGGTCCACGAGCACGCCGTACCGGCGCTGCGCCGACGGCGGCTCCTCGTCCAGCGTGGCATCGAGCAGGTCGATGCCCTGCAGGTACTCCACGACGACGCCCTCGGCGCGCAGGTCGTCGCCCCACACCCGCTCCACCAGCTCGGCGTCGTGCCGCCCCTCGACGAGGATGCGACTGGCCCGCGCGGTCCTCGCCCGCGCGTCCGGCGCGGCGAACGACCCCGAGGCGGTGCGGCGAGGACCCGTGGCCGCCGGCGCCGGCGCGGGCGGCCCCAGCACGATGTCCCTGCCGTCGATCAGGAATCCCGCCCCGAGCGGGAACACGCGCCTCCGACCGCGGCGGTCCTCCAGCTCGACCATGCCGCCCGACACGCCGACCACCGCGCCGCAATAGCCGTCGGCGGCGACCTCGACCACGAGATCGCGGGATGCCGCGACCCGGGGAAGCTCGCGCACCCCGTGGCCCTTCCACCCCGTGGCCAGCACATCCGCGCCGTAGCGATCGTCCATCCTCGTCCTCCGGATCCGAAACGCTACCCGCTCGCCGCGGGCGCGTATCGCAGCGACCCGCCCGGCAGCCGATCTCCTCCCCGCTCCGCCGGCGGGGAGCCCGTCTGCGCCGGCGCGCCGCGTGCTCTCGGCGAACACACAACCTGCGCCCGCCGAGCGGGCTACCCTCGTATGCCCGGGCCTGAATAGACTCGGCCGGGGGGTCACCCGAGTCCCAGAGGGGGGATCGATGCGACGGCGATGGGCTGCGGCGCTCGCGTCCGCTGCGGTGGTCGCGGCCACAGCGATCGGCGGGGCGGCGGCCTCGGCGACACCCCCGGTGACGCTCGGCTCCGGGTACGTCCTCGACGACGCCGACGTGCTCTCGACGGACGAAGAGACCGAGGCGCAGCAGCGCCTCGAGCAGCTCAAGACCGACACCGGACTGGACCTGAGGGTCGTGTACGTGGACCAGTTCACCGATCCGGACGACGCCGGCCAGTGGGCCAACCAGACCGCCGACGACAACGGGCTCGGCACCACCCAGTACCTGCTCGCCGTCTCGGTCGACGGCCGCCAGTACTACCTGTCCGGCTACTCCAACGGACCGCTGAGCGAGGAGCAGCTCTCCACGATCGAGACCCAGCGCATCCAGCCCGCTCTGCAGCGCGACGACTGGCTCGGCGCGGTCGATGCGGCGGCGGACGGCATGACGGACGCCGCCGACGGCGGCTCCGGGGCGGGCGCCTCCGACGTGCCGGGGGGCGGCGGATGGCTCACGTGGGTGCTGCTCGCGGCCGCGGTCGTCGTGGGCATCGTGCTGCTGGTGATGTTCCTGCGGCGCCGGCGCTCCGGCACGGCGGGGCCGCAGGTCCCCGGTGCGCCGCCGCAGGTCAGCATCGAGGACCTCGAGAAGCGGGCCGCGTCGCTCCTGGTCGAGACGGACGACGCGCTCAAGACCAGCGCCCAGGAGCTCGGCTTCGCCAAGGCGCAGTTCGGAGATGCCGCGACCGTCGAGTTCGAGACCGCGCTGGCCACCGCGAAGCAGAACCTCGACGAGGCGTTCGGCCTCCGCCAGCAGCTCGACGACGCGACGCCCGACTCCGAGCAGGACACCCGGGCCTGGAACGAGCGCATCATCGCGCTGTGCGAGGTCTCGAACGCGCTCCTGGACGAGAAGGCGGCGGCGTTCGACGAGCTGCGGAAGCTCGAGCAGAACGCCCCCGAGGCGCTGGCCCGCGTGCAGGCCGAGCGGGCGCGAGCCGCGGCATCCCTCGATCAGGCGGCGGCGCGTCTGCAGACCCTTCGCTCGGCGTACGCGCCGGAGGCCCTCGCGACCGTCGCCGACAACCCCGAGCAGGCCCGGCAGCGGCTCGGCTTCGCCGACGAGCAGCTCGCCGCGGCGCAGACCGCGATCGGGGCCGGAGACGGCGGCGAGGCGGCGGTCGGCATCCGTGCGGCGGAGGAGGCGGTCGGTCAGGCGACCCTCCTCGAGGACGCCATCGAGAAGCTCGCGAACGACCTCGCCGAGGGCGAGCGCAGCGCAGCCGCCCTTCTCACCGAGCTGCAGAGCGACATCGCCGCGGCGTCAGCGCTGCCCGATGCCGACGGCCGGATCGCGGCCGTCATCGCCGCGACGCGCCAGCAGCTCGACACCGCCCGCGCCCAGCTGACCGGTGCGGCCAAGCGCCCCCTCGCGGCGCTGCAGGCGCTGGAGGCGGCCGACGCCCAGATCGACTCGCTCGTGCAGGGCGTCCGCGACGCCCAGGCACAGGCACAGCGCGCCCACCAGATGCTCGCCCAGGTGATGACGCAGGCGCAGGCCCAGGTCTCCGCCGCGGAGGACTACATCACGGCGCGGCGCGGCGCCGTCGGCGCCGAGGCCCGCACGCGACTCGCCGAAGCGGGCGCCTCGCTCGCACGGGCCCACGCCCTGCAGGCCGCCGATCCGCAGCAGGCGATGCAGCAGGCGCAGCGGGCGGACCAGCTCGCGGGTCTCGCCATCCAGCTGGCCCAGAACGACGTCGGCGCGTTCGGCGGCGGAATGGGCGGCATGTTCGGCGGCGGCGGCCAGCAGAGCGGCGGGAACAACGGGATGCTCGGCGCCGTGCTGGGCGGCATCGTGCTCAACTCCATGCTCGGCGGCAGTCGCTCGGGCGGCGGCGGCTTCGGCGGCGGGCTGGGCGGCATGCTCGGCGGCGGTCGCTCGGGCGGCGGCGGGTTCCGGCCGGGCAGCTTCGGCGGCGGTGGAACCCGCATGCGCCGAGGGGGTGGCCGCTTCTGACCCGCACCGTCCAGCCGTCCGTGCACCGCGGGGAGCGGCATCCGTCATCCGACATCGATCCAGACCAGAACTGAAGTCCGACAGGAAGGAAATCCGATGGCGAAGCAGTCCATCTTCGGTCGCATCTCGACCCTCATGAAGGCGAACATCAACGCACTCCTCGACTCTGCCGAGGACCCGCAGAAGATGCTCGATCAGCTCGTGCGCGACTACACGAACTCCATCGCCGACGCCGAGTCGGCCATCGCCGAGACGATCGGCAACCTGCGCCTGCTCGAGCGCGACCACCAGGAGGACGTGCAGGCGGCCACCGAGTGGGGCAACAAGGCCCTCGCCGCCAGCCGCAAGGCCGACGAGCTGCGCCGGGTCGGCAACACGGCCGACGCCGACAAGTTCGACAACCTCGCCAAGATCGCGCTGCAGCGTCAGATCAGCGAGGAGAACGAGGCCAAGGCGATCGCGCCCACCATCGCCTCGCAGAACGAGGTCGTCGACAAGCTCAAAGAGGGCCTCAACGGCATGAAGCAGAAGCTGGAGCAGCTGCGGTCCAAGCGCTCCGAGCTGCTCGCGCGCGCGAAGACCGCCGAGGCGCAGAACAAGGTGCACGACGCCGTCAAGTCGATCGACGTGCTCGACCCGACCAGCGAGCTCGGGCGCTTCGAGGACAAGGTGCGGCGCCAGGAGGCCCTCGCGGCCGGGAAGCAGGAGCTCGCGGCGTCCAGCCTGGACGCGCAGTTCAACGCCCTCGAGGACGTCGGCGAGCTGACCGAGGTCGAGGCGCGCCTGGCCGCCCTGAAGTCCGGCGCGACGCCGCAGCAGGCCGCGATCGAGAACTGATCGCACCACGCGCCGGAGGGCGCCGGGTCCCCACGGACCCGGCGCCCTCCCGTGTTCCCCGCGGTCTCCGCGGCACCCTGCCCTTCCCCCACTTCTTGCCGACATCGCGGTTTCTCGGCGAACGACCACGCTCTCGTCGCCCACAACGTGGACTTTCGCCGACATCGCGGTTTCTCGGCGAAGAAGGCGGAGGGCGGATGCCGCGACCGCGGCTGTGCGCGAAGATGAGGGGATGACGCGATACCTCGTGGTCCCGCAGTGGCAGGGAAGCCCCTCCTCGCGCGCGATGCAGCTCATCGACGGGGCGCAGGCGATCGCCGGCGACCTGCCCCGGGCCTCGACCACCGTGCTGGACGTGCCGATGGAGGCGGGCGAGTCGCTCGGCACCGGCATCCACCGCTTGAGCGCGCTGCAGCGCGTGCACGGCATGGTCGCGGAGGCCCTCGCAGCACACGGCTCGGCGGCTCCCGACGAGCCGGTGCTGACGATCGGCGGGGACTGCGGCATCGCCCTGGCACCCATCGCGCACGCCGCGCGCCGGGCTCCCGCGCTGGCGGTGGTGTGGATCGACGCTCACCCCGACCTCAACTCGCCCGAGACCTCGCCGTCCGGGGCGTTCGCCGGCATGGTGCTGCGCGCCGTCGTCGGCGACGGCGTGCCGGGGCTCGCCCTGCCCGGTGGGACGGTGGTCCCGGGTCGCGTGGTCATCGGCGGCGCACGGTCGTTCGACGATCCCGAGCTGACGGCGGTGGCGGACTTCGGCATCACCTCCCTCGCGGTCGACCGGTTCGCGGAGGCCGACGCGCTCGCCGACGCCGTCGCGGCCACGGGCGCGGACGCGGTGTACGTGCACGTCGACATCGACGCGCTGGATCCCGCCGAGATCGCCGGCAACGCCCACCCGGAGCCGTTCGGGATCACGGTCGCGGAGCTCACCGTCGCGCTCGCCCGCCTGCGCGCGCGCGTGCCGCTGGTCGGAGCCTCCCTCGCGGGCTACTCCCCCACGTCGGCCGCGGCCGCGACCGACGATCTCGGGGCGATCCTGCGGGTGATCGGGGCGCTCGCGTGAGCCCCATCGCCACGCCGCCGCCCGGATGGCGCGCCCGCGCCGAGCGTGCCGTCATCCGCGGCCGCCGCCTGGACGCGCTCATCCCGGCCTTCCTGCTGGACTCGCCGGTCAGCCGCGTCGGCTACTGGTACGGCAGCACCGTGGGGTGGATCTGGGGCACGCTGTGGAGCACGGGCGCGATCGAGAGACGCGAGGGCCTGTGGGTCTTCCGCGGGATGCCGCGATGGTCCTTCCCCCGGGGCGGCGTGTGCGTCGGCGGCTGCTTCCTCACCGGGGACGGGCGCGTCACCGCCGCGCTGCTGCGCCACGAAGCCGTGCACAAGCGCCAGTGGCGGCGGTACGGCTTCCTGATGCCGCTGCTGTATCTGCTCGCCGGGCGGGACCCGCTGCGCAACCGGTTCGAGATCGAGGCGGACCTGGCCGACGGCAACTACGTGCCGCGCGGGGCCTGAACGCTCAGCGGGCGGTCGTCAGGCCGTACTGCGCGGGCGTGTGGACGGCATCGGCGCGCACGCCGAGCCCCACGAGGTGGTCGAGGATGTCTGCGGTGCCGAGGTAGCCGCCCAGCAGGTGGATGCGGGTCTGGTCGTCCTCGGCGCAGAGCATCTCGTCGGACCAGGCCGTGACCGCACGCGTCAGCGCCTCCCCCGAGCCGCAGCCGCGACCGGTACCGGGCGCGCCCGAGCGCTGCGACCGGTCGAGCCACGTCACGACCATCCGGCTGGGCGCCGCGATCTCGGCGAGCCACGAGGCATCCGGGATCTCGATGAAGACCCGGCCCGTCGAGCAGATCGGAAGCGTCGCGAGCAGCGCCTCGAGTTCGGTCAGCGAGGTCTCGTCGGCCGTGATGAGGTGCTGGACGCGCGTGTGGCGAGACGCACGGCACGCCGACGCACTGTGCGTGGCGGACGGGTGTGCGGTGGTGTGCGACATGACACCTCCACTATACCCGCTTATGAAGGGTTGCCTTACCTCAGTGACGCACGATGACATCACCGCCCGGCCCCGCGCTACGCGTCGGGCCGCAGCAGCACGCGGCGCAGCTCCGCGATCTCGTCGTCGGCGAGGCCGTGCGCGCGCAGGTACTCCGCCGACGACCCGAAGCGCTCCGCGATGCTCACGAGCAGCGCCTCCATGACGGGCGCCGGCGAGCGCATGACGAGGTCCTCGACGTTCACGGCCCGGGGGTGCATCGAGCGCAGCAGCGTCACGACATAGCGATTGCGCCGGGCCGGCAGCAGCCCCTCCGTGCGCGCGTAGTCGGCGACGACGGCGTCGACGTCGACGCCGGCGGCCGAGAGCGTGAGCGCGACGGTCACGCCGGTGCGGTCCTTGCCCGCGGTGCAGTGCACGAGAACCGGCTGATCGGCGAGGATGCCGCGTACGACCGTGACCACGCCCTCGGCCGAGTCGTCGACGATGCGGCGGTACATCTCGTCGAGGCTGAGGTCGTCGCGGAAGAACGACTCGACCGAGCCGAGGAACAGCGGTACGCGCTGCGTGACGATGTCCAGACCCGAGACGCGACTCGGATCGCGTGCGATCTCGTCGTCGGCGCGCAGGTCGATGATGCGGCGCAGCCCGAGCCCTGCCAGCGCGCGCCTGCCCTTGCCGCCCAGACGCGCGAGATTGCCCGAGCGGAACAGGACGCCGTAGCGCGTCGTCGTCTCCCCCGCCCGCAGCCCGCCGACATCGCGGAGGTTCACGGCGCCGGGGACGACCGGATCGGAGAACTCCAGGCGACCGGAGCCCGCCGGGGTCACCGGCTCCACGGCGTCCGGGTCGTCGGTCACCACGCCGCGCCCGCGGCGGCGTCCTTGTCTTCGCCGGCGAGGTCGTCGCGCGGCGGCACGCTGTACCGGCCGGCGATCGCGATGCGGTTGAACGCGTTGATGGAGACGAGGATCCAGCTGAGGGCCACGTACTCCTTCTCGGTGAGCACGCCGCCGACGCGGTCGTAGACGTCGTCGGGGATCCCGTCGTCGTGGATGAACACGAACGCCTCGGCGAGCTCGAGCCCCGCGCGCTCGCGCTCGGAGAACACGCCCGAGTCCCGCCACACGGGCAGCTGTGCGATCTCGTCAGCGGACACGCCGGCCGCCGTCGCACGCTCGACGTGCACGCGGACGCAGTAGGCGCAGCCGTTGAGCTGCGAGGCGTGGATCTGCACCAGCTCCTTGAGCCGGTCGTCGACGCCGTTCTCGGCCGCGATGCCGCCCACGCTCTTCGAGAAGGCCGAGAGGGCCTGGTAGGCGGGTCGCGCCGCTCGCGAGAGGTGCACGCGGTGTTCAGCCGTCATGACGCCAGACTACCCAGCCGTGCACACCACGCGGACCGGCGCCCGTGCGGTGCGGCATGATGAGCGGGTGAGCGACCCCATCGACGAGTTCTCGTTCCTTCCCGAGCAGGCGGCGGAGGCCGGCATCGACTCCCCGCTCCCCCGCGGCCGGCGCCTCACCCTGACGCTCGAGAGCGGCCGCCGCCTGAGCGCGCTGCACTACGCCCCCGCCGACGCGCCGGACACGCCGCCCGTGGTGACCCTGCTCCACGGCGCCGGCCTGAACGCGCACACCTGGGACACCACGATCCTCGCGCTCGGGCTGCCCGCGCTGGCGATCGATCTGCCCGGCCACGGCGACTCGTCCTGGCGCGACGATGCGGCGTACCTCGCGCGGGTGCTGGCCGCCGACGTCGCGGCGGGGATGGACGCGTGGACCGCCGCGCCGCAGGTGCTCGTCGGGCAGTCGCTGGGCGGGCTGACGGCCGCCGCGGTCGCGGCATCCCGTCCGGATCTGGTGCGCGAGCTGGTCGTCATCGACATCACGCCCGGCGTGGACGCGAACGCCGGCCCCACGCAGATCCGGGAGTTCTTCGCGGGTCCGGTCGACTGGGCCTCGCGCGACGAGCTGGTCGACCGGGCTCTCGCCTTCGGCCTGGGCGGCGGCACCCGCCGCAAGGCGGAGCGCGGCGTGTTCCACAACTCGCGGGTGCGCCCGGACGGACGCGTCGAGTGGAAGCACCATTTCGCGCACCTGGCGAACGCCGCGTCCGCCGCGCACGCGGGCGACGGACCCGTCGACGCGCCATCCGCGGTGCCTCCTGCCGGCGGGACGGATGCCGTCGCGTCGGTGCTCGGCGAATCCGGCTGGGAGGACCTCGCCGCGGTGCTCGCCCCGACGACACTCATCCGGGGCGACCGCGGCTACGTCACCGACGCCGACGCCGAGGTCTTCGCGCGGCGGCTGCCGGCGGCATCCGTCGTCTCCGTCCCCGCGGGGCACAACGTGCAGGAGGACATCCCGGCGGACCTCGCCGCCCTCCTCCGCAGGCGCGCGCTGGACGCCTGATCGGCGCGAGGCGCGGCGGGACCCCGCCGGAATCGGCCGTTCGGGAAGCGATATCACTTGTATTGCGTTCCGAGTAGCGGTTGCCGCGCGCCGACGCGATATCCCTAGGCTGATATCCGCCCCCGGGCCGTCCCCACAGAACGGCCCGCCCCACAGCACGCGGGACCCTCCCCGAAAGGACCTCCATGCTCCGTCGCACCGCCCTTGCCGCGACCTCCCTGCTCGCCGCCGGCCTCCTCGCCCTGACCGCGTGCAGCGGCAGCGGAGCCGAGCCGACCCCGACGGTGATCGGCGACCCCGATCCCGACGCCTCGGTGGCGATCCGCCTCGTGCTGGAGCCCGGCAACCTCGACATCCGGCAGACGGCGGGCTCGGCCCTGGACCAGATCCTCGTCGACAACATCTACCAGGGGCTGGTCGCGCGCACCCCGGAGCAGGACATCGTCCCGGCGCTGGCCGGCGACTGGACCGTCTCCCCCGACGGTCTCACCTACACCTTCACGCTGCGGGAGGGCGTCACCTTCCACGACGGCCAGCCGCTCACCCCGCAGGACGTCGTGTGGTCGCTGACCACCCGTCGCGACACCGCGGAGTGGCGGGACTCCGACCGCCTCTCGGGCGTCACGGCGATCGAGGCGGAGGGCCAGGAGGTCACGCTCACCCTCGACGCCCCGGACTCGAGCCTGCTGTGGAACCTCACCGGTCGCGCGGGGATCATCCTCAAGGAAGGCGACACCGTCGACTACCAGACCGAGGCGAACGGCACCGGGCCGTTCGTGCTCGACGACTGGCGGCAGGGCGACAGCATCACGTTCGTCCGCAACGAGGCCTACTGGGACGAGCCGTCCGGCGCCGCCGAGGTCGTCTTCGACTACATCCCCGACAACCAGGCGGCCCTCAACGCGGCCCTCGCCGGCGAGGTCGACGTGCTGACGGGCTTCGACGCGAACCTGCGCGAGCAGATCGAGGCGAACGGCGACTTCGCCCTCGTGCTCGGCCGGTCGACCGACAAGGGGACGCTCGCGTTCAACCAGGCGCCGGGCAGCCCCCTCGAGGACGAGCGCGTGCGGCAGGCGATCCGTCAGGCCATCGACCACGACGCGATCATCGAGGCGCTGGCGTCGGGGCAGGCCCAGTACGGGCCGATCCCCGAGCTCGACCCGGGCTACGAGGACCTGTCGGACGTCGCGCCGTTCGATCCCGAAGCGGCGCGGGCGCTCCTCGAGGAGGCCGGCGCCGAGGACCTCGAGCTGACGCTGACCATCCCGAACTTCTACTCGACGACCATCCCGCAGATCCTCGTGTCGGATCTCGACGAGGTCGGCATCACGCTCGAGGTCGAGTCGGTGGACTTCACGACGTGGCTGACCGACGTGTACACGAACCAGGACTACGACCTGAGCTTCGTGCTGCACACCGAGGCCCGCGACTTCGAGAACTGGGCGAACCCGGACTACTACTTCACCTACGACAACCCCGAGGTGCAGGAGCTCTACGCCCGGTCCCTCGCGGCGACCGATGAGACAGAGGCCGCCGACCTGCTGCAGGAGGCCGCGCGGATCGTGGCCGAGGATCACGCGGCGGACTGGCTGTACAACGGCGCCTCGGTCATCGCGGTCGGCACTAACATCACCGGTATGCCCTCGATCAACGTGAACGAGCGCCTCAACGTCGCCGAGATCGGCAAGAGCAACGGGTGATCCGCTACACGCTGACCCGATTCGCCCTGCTCCTGCTCGGGCTTCTCGTCGCCAGCGTGCTGATCTTCGTGACGCTCCGCGTGCTCCCCGGCGACGTCGCCTCGGTCATCGCCGGGGTCGGCTCGACGCCTGAGCAGCAGGGCGCCATCCGCGCGCGCCTCGGGCTGGACAGGCCGCTTCCCGCGCAGTACCTGGACTGGATCGGCGGCCTGTTCCGGGGCGACCTGGGCACGTCCCTCCTGACCGGGTCCAGCGTCGTGGACCAGCTCGCGCAGAAGGCCGAGGTGACGGTGCCGCTCGGGGTGCTGTCGCTCCTCATCGCCGTCGTGATCAGCGTGCCGCTGGGCGTGCTCTCGGCGATGCGCCGCGGCCGCGCCGACGGCACCGCGCTCAGCGTCGGCGCCCAGGCGCTCGCCGCCGTGCCCGTGGTGTGGGCGGGGATGATGCTCGTCGTCGTCTTCGCGGTGTGGCTCGGCTGGCTTCCGGCGCAGGGCTTCCCGCGGGCCGGGTGGGAGGACCCGGCCGCCGCGCTGCGCGCGCTGATCCTCCCCGCGCTGACGATCGGCATCGTCGAGGGCGCGATGCTGCTGCGCTTCGTGCGCAGCGCGACGCTCCAGGCCGTCGGTCAGGACTTCGTCCGCACGGCCGCCGCGAAGGGCCTCACCAGGGACCAGGCGCTCATCCGCCACGGACTGCCCGTCGTGGGGCTGTCGGTGATCACCGTGCTCGGCCTGCAGGTCGCGGGCATCATCGTGGGCGCGGTGGTGATCGAGCAGCTGTTCTCCCTCCCCGGCATCGGCCGCATGCTGGTCTCCGACGTCGCCGCGCGCGACCTTCCGATGGTGCAGGGCGAGCTGCTGGCGCTCACCGGCTTCGTGCTCGTCGTCGGCTTCGCCGTCGACCTGGTGCACCGCTTCATCGACCCGCGGCAGCGGGAGGCGGCATGATCCCCTCGACGAGCGCAGGGGCTCCCGACGCGGATGCCGCACCCGAGGCCCCGCCCCGGCGCCGCCGGTCGCGCTGGGCGTGGCTGCGGCGGCTGTGGGCGCTGTCGACCGGACGGTTCGGCCTCATCGTGGTCGGCGTCGTCGCGGCGACCGCCGTCGTCGCGCAGGTGTGGACGCCGTTCGATCCCCAGCAGGTCGACATCTCCGGCCGCTGGGCGCCGCCCGGATGGCCGCACCTGCTGGGCACCGACGGGTCGGGGCGCGACATCCTCAGCCTCCTCATGGCCGGTGCCCGCACCACCGTGCTGGTCGCCGTGGGCGCGGGAGCGGTGGCCACCGTCATCGGCATCGCGCTCGCGGCCCTCGGCGCGCTCACCGCCCGGTGGGTGCGCGAGTCGGTCGCGGTCCTGGTCGACATCCTGATCGCGTTCCCCGTGCTCATCATCGCCATGATGATCTCCGCCGTCTGGGGCGGGTCGCTGTGGGTCGTGATCTGGGCGGTCGGCATCGGCTTCGGCGTCAACATCGCCCGCGTGACGCGGCCGGAGCTGCGGCGGGTTCTGCACAGCGACTTCGTGCTCGCCGGCCGCGCGAGCGGACTGACGCCCGCGCAGAACCTGTGGCGCCACCTCCTGCCCAACGTCGCCCCGGTATTCATCGTGCAGCTGTCGTGGGGCATGGCGGTGGCGGTGCTCGCCGAGGCGGGGCTGTCGTACCTGGGCTTCGGTGCGCCGGTCACCGAGCCCTCGTGGGGGCTGCTGCTGGCCGAGCTGCAGCAGTTCATCACGGTGCATCCGCTGTCGGTGGTGTGGCCGGGTCTTGCCATCACCCTCACCGTGCTCGGACTGAACCTCCTCGGCGACGGCCTGCGCGAGGCGACCGACCCGACCCTGTCCCGCAGCCCCTTCGCCACCCGACGCGCACGCCTGCACATGCCGGAGGTCGTGTCGTGACCCTCGACGTGCAGGACCTCAGCATCGAGATCGGCGGCCGCGTCGTGGTGGACGGCGTCTCGTTCGGCGTCCCCGACGGCGCGCGCGTGGGACTCATCGGCGAGTCCGGATCGGGCAAGTCGCTCACGGCCCTCGCGATCCTCGGGCTCCTGCCCGACGGCGCGACCGCGTCGGGCAGCATCCGCTGGAACGGCCGCGAGATCCTCGGGCTCGACGACGCCGAGCTCGCCGAGCTCCGCGGCGACGAGATCGGGATCGTGTTCCAGGAGCCCCGTACCGCGCTCAACCCCATCCGCACCGTGGGACGCCAGATCGCCGAGTCGGTGCGGATCCACGAGGGCCTGTCGAAGCGGGATGCCGCAGCCCGCGCCGTCGCCGAGGCCTCCCGGGTCGCGCTCCCCGACCCCGGCCGCATCGTCTCGCGGTACCCGCATCAACTGTCGGGGGGCCAGCGGCAGCGTGTCGCGATCGCGATGGCGCTCGCGTGCCGGCCGCGGCTGCTGATCGCCGACGAGCCGACCACCGCGCTGGACGTCACGATCCAGGCCGAGATCCTCGACCTGCTCCTGGGGCTCGTGCGCGACGACGGCATGTCGCTGGTGTTCATCACGCACGACCTCGCCGTGCTGTCGCAGATCGCGACGCACGGCGTCGTGCTCGAGCGCGGGCGCGTCGTCGAGGCGGCGCCCGTGGCTCAGCTGCTTTCCGCCCCGGCATCCGTGGTCACCCAGGAGCTGCTGCGCGATGCAACCGCCACGCTGTGGCGCCCGGGGGGTGCCCCGTGAACGTGCTGATCAGCGGTCGCGGGCTGACCCGCCGCTACCCCGCGCCGAAGAGCCGGCTGTTCGGCGCGCGCACCTTCACCACGGGCCTGGAGGATGCCGACATCGACGTGCGGGAGGGATCCGCCGTGGGGGTCATCGGCGAGTCCGGCTCGGGCAAGTCCACCCTCGTGCGCCTGCTGCTGGCGCTGGACGCGCCCACCGCGGGGACCGTCGAGTTCGACGGGCAGTCGGTGGACGCGAACGCCTCGGCGCGATCGCTGCACTGGCTGCGCCGGCAGACCGGCATCGTCTTCCAGGACCCCTACGCCTCTCTCGACCCCCGGATGAGCGTCGGCCGCATCGTCGGCGAGCCGCTGTGGGCGCTCGGCGTCGACGGGGACCGGCGCGCGCGCGTGCGCGACGTGCTGGAGGACGTGGGACTGGATGCCGCGATGGCCGACCGCTTCCCCCACGAGTTCTCGGGCGGCCAGCGGCAGCGCATCGCCCTGGCGCGGGCGATCGTGCACCGGCCGCGGCTGCTCGTCGGTGACGAGCCGCTGTCGGCCCTGGACGTGACGGTGCGCGCGCAGATCCTCGAGCTGCTCGGCGAGCTGCGCGCCCGCGACGGGCTCACCCTGCTGCTGGTGTCGCACGACATCGGCGTGGTGCAGAACCTGTGCGACGAGGTGGTCGTGATGAAGGACGGCCGCATCGTCGAGGAGGGACCGACCGAGAAGGTGCTGCTGCAGCCGCAGGTCTCGTACACCCGGCGGCTGCTGGCCTCGATCCCCGTCATCGACGCCCCCGGGCGGGATGTGAGCCCGGCCTGACGCTGGGCGTCGGCGGGCGGCGTTAGGTTCGGAGCATGGCTCCCGGAATCGTCCCGCCCTATCTCCTCGCCCGCATCGCCGCCGTGCGGGAGGAGGGCTGGGCCAAGGCCGCGCAGGCCGCCCGCGCCACCCTCGCGGCCCCGCGCGACTACCGGCCGGCCCGCTCCCGGCTGCGCCTGTCGATCGAGGAGCCGGGAACGCTGGTCGCCGAGACCACGCCCGCGCCGGATCGCGAGATCTCCGACGCGCAGGAGCGCGAGGTGCTGCCGGGCGTGCGGGTGCGCGGCGAGGACGACCCGGCGACCGGCGACGCGTCCGTCGACGAGGCCTTCGACGGCCTCGGAGCGACGTTCGACTTCTGGTGGGACGCGTACCGGCGCGACGGCATCGACGGTGCGGGCGGTTCGCTTCTGGCCACCGTGCACTACGGCCGCGACTACGACAACGCCTTCTGGAACGGCGAGCGGATGGTGTTCGGCGACGGCGACGGCGAGATCTTCGCGGGGTTCACCGGCTCGCTGAGCGTCATCGCCCACGAGCTCGCCCACGGCGTCATCGAGGACGAGGGCGGGCTGCTCTACCGCGGCCAGTCCGGCGCGCTCAACGAATCCGTCGCCGACGTCTTCGGTGCGCTCGCCGAGCAGCACCGCGAAGCGCAGACCGTCGAGACCGCGAGCTGGCTGATCGGCGAAGGCATCTTCACGGATGCCGTGCAGGGAACGGCGCTCCGATCGCTCGCCGCCCCCGGCACGGCGTACGACGACGACGTGCTGGGCAAGGACCCGCAGCCGGCCCACATGCGCGACTTCGTCGTGACCCGAGACGACAACGGCGGCGTGCACATCAACTCCGGCATCCCCAACCACGCCTTCTACCTCACCGCCACCGCCCTGGGCGGGCGGGCGTGGGACCGCGCCGGCCTCATCTGGTACCGCACGCTCACATCGGGCACGGTGCCCGCCACCGCCGACTTCACGACGTTCGCACGGGCCACGGTCACGGCGGCGAGCACGGAGTACGGTGAGGACTCGGAGGAGGTCGACGCCGTCCGCGCCGGGTGGACGAGCGTCGGGGTGATCGCGGATGATCAAGACGACCCGACCACGCGATGCTGACGGGGGCGAACCCGACCCCGCGCTCGAGGTCGACGTGGCCCGCACCGGCGGCATCGCCGGCATGACGCGACGCTGGTCGGCGCAGCCCCCCGCCGCGGAGGCGCCGGAATGGCGCTCGCTCATCGAGCGCTGCCCGTGGGATGACGTCCCCCCGCCCTGGGCGCCGGAGGAGGGCGCGCACGCGGCCCCGACGGCGACGACGAGCGGCCCGGAGGAACCCCCGGCCCTGTCGGCGGAGGACCGCGGCCGACCGCCCGTGCCGGACGGCTTCGTGTGGCTGATCCGCGCCAGCTGGGCGGGATCCGACCCGCGCGAGGCAGAGCTCTTCGACGACCAGGTCGTCGGGGCGTGGCGCGAGCTCATCGACGCCGTCCGCGACTGGAGCAGGCAGCGGCCGGGACCGGAGCGGCCCGGACGCTGAGGATCAGCGCCCGAACAACCCCTTCTTGGGGGTGCCGGACTTCTTGCCCGCCCCCTTCTTCGGATTGAGCGACTTCTGCAGGTAGATGGTGCCCAGCCAGCGGTCGAACTTGAAGCCCACCCGGCCCATGCGCCCGACCTCGACGAACCCCAGCTTCTCGTGCAGCGCGACCGAGCCCTCGGCCCCCTTGTCGCTGATCACGGCGACCATCTGGCGGATGCCGACCTCTTCGCAGGCCTCGATGAGGGCGTGAAGCAGTGCGCGGCCGAGCCCCTTGCCGGTCGCGGCCTGGCCGAGGTAGATGGAGTTCTCCACCGAGAAGCGGTAGGCGGACTTGCTCGACATCGGCTGGACCAGCGCGTAGCCCAGGATCTGACCGGACGGGGACTCGGCGACGAGGAACGGCAGCCCGAGCCTGCGGAGGTGGTCGCGTTTCTTGCGCCACTTCGAGACCGACCAGGTGTCTTCATCGAAGGTCACCACCGAGTTGGTGACGTAGTAGTTGTAGATCTCGCGGATGTCGGGGATGTCCCGGTCCTCCACGGGACGGATCCGGAACGTGAAGGGCAGCTCGGGCTCCGGCTGGCGCTGCAGATGGCGCGGCAGCCGTCGGCGGTCCTTCTCGTATTCCTCCTCGAGCATGCGCCCTCCTGATGTGTGCGGCCGGCCCTGGGCAGCGGGACGAGCCTACGCGGGCAGCCGCCAGTCCACCGGCTCGGCACCCTGGATCGCGAGCAGCTCGTTCGCTCGCGAGAACGGCCTGGAGCCGAAGAAGCCCCGGCTCGCAGAGAGCGGGGACGGGTGCGCCGATTCGATGACGGGTGTGTCCCCGAGCAGAGGCCGCAGGTTCGCGGCATCCCTCCCCCACAGGATCGCCACGAGCGGCCTGTCACGGGCGACGAGCGTGCGGATGGCGTGCTCGGTCACCTTCTCCCACCCCCAGCCGCGGTGCGACGCCGGTGCCCCCGGGGCGACCGTCAGGACGCGGTTGAGGAGCATGACGCCCTGGTCGCTCCAGGCCGACAGGTCGCCGTGGGGCGCCCGGGGGATGCCGAGGTCGGCCTCCAGCTCCTGGTAGATGTTGGCGAGGCTCCTGGGCAGCGGACGCACGTGCGCGTCCACGGCGAACGAGAGGCCGATCGGATGCCCCGGCGTCGGGTACGGGTCCTGCCCGACGATGAGCACCTTGACGTCGGCGAGCGGGCGCTGGAAGGCCCGCAGGACGCGGTCGCCGGACGGCAGGTAGGGGCGTCCGGCGGCGACCTCCGCCCGCAGGCGGTCGCCGAGCGCCGCGATGTCGGGGGCGACCGGCTCGAGCGCCGCCGACCAGCCGGCGTCGATGAGCCCCGCGCCGGCGAGCTCGGGGAGGGTCATCGCCATGTCAGGCACGCTCGGCCGCGGTGGTCATCACGAGCTCGAGTCCGCCGTCTGTCGCGGTCGTCGCGAACGAGACCGACACCGAGGCGAGCTCGGCGAGGGAGGCGACGTGCGTCCCGCCGCAGGGGATGCGGACCTCGGCGCCGGGGAGCTGACACACCCACGTCCGCCGGTCGGCGAGCGCCTCGCCGTCGCGGACGATGCGCACGGCGCCGTCGGCTGCGACCCACTCGGCCAGCAGGGCGTCCACCCGGGCGGCGAGCGACCCGAGGTCCTGCAGCGCCGCGGGGTCGAAGCCCTTGCGACGCAGCGACTTGCCGATGCGGTAGACGTCGCGCGATCCCTCGGGGAGGATGCGCGACTCCTGGATGGCCAGTGCGTCGAAGGCCGGTGCACCGAGCGCGTCCAGCGGTGCGGGCTTGCGCCACGCGTCGGCGAGCGCCGCGTCCAGGGCCAGGGAGGCGAGGTGGCACGCGGTGTGGCCGCGCGAGAGGGCGGCGCGGTAGGCGGCATCCGCCTCCACCTCGACGCTCGCGCCGGGGGCGACCCCGTCACCGGCGACGACGTGGGCGACGACGAAGCTCCATCCCTCGGTCCCGGTGCGCACGGGGACGTCGGCGCCGAGGAGGAGCTGCTCGCCCTGCGCGGCGCCCACCACCGCGTCGACGACCGGGAGCTCGACGCCGCCGACGCGGAGCACGCCTCTGTCTGCGGGCTGGTCGGGCCAGGCCGTGTCGACCGGGTGGAACGCGGTGCGGTCGAGGATGACGGCGGTGCGCCCGTCGCCGGCCGGGGCGACGTGCACCGCCGTTCCGTGCGAGACGGTCGCCCCGTCCGGGTAGGTGACGACCGTGCCGCGGTCGAGCGTCACGGTGCGTCCACGCCGCGCGGACGCAGCGGACCGCGCGCGAGCAGGTGCTGCGCCGACTGCGCGACGGGGCGCATGGTCACCATGTCCAGATTCACGTGGCCGGGAGCGTTGAGCGCGTACGCGATCACGTCGGCCACGTCGTCTGCCGTGAGGGGCTCGCGCACGCCTTCGTACACGCGCTCGGCGGCGACGGTGTCACCGCCCAGGCGGTTGAGCGTGAACTCGGGCGTGTGCACCATCCCCGGCGCGATCTCGACCACGCGGATCGGCTCTCCGTTGAGCTCGAGGCGCAGCGCGTGCGCGAGCATCGCCTCGGCCGCCTTCGCCGCGTTGTAGCCGGCGCCGCCTGCGTAGGCGTGCTGGGCGGCCGTCGAGGTCACGAAGAGCGTGTCGGCGTGACCGTCGGATGCCGCGGCCCGGCGCAGCTGCGGCAGCAGGGCCGCCACGAGGCGCTGGGCCGACAGCACGTTGGCCTCGAACATCCACTGCCAGTCCTCGACGCGCCCGTCCTCGACCCGGTCCGTGCCGCGGGCGCCCCCGGCGACGTGCACCAGCGCGTGCACCGGGCCGGAGCCGTCGAGGAACGCCGCGAGCGCCTCGACATCGGCATCCGTCGTCAGATCGGCGGCGAACGCGACGGCGCCCGTCTCGTCCTCGAGCGCCGCGAGGCGGTCGGCCCGCCGCGCCACCCCCACCACGTCCCAGCCGGTCGCGCGCAGCGCGCGCACGGCCGCCTCTCCGATCCCCGAGCTCGCCCCGGTCACCACAGCACGTCTGTTCGCCATGACCTCCACGCTACCCACAGTCCCCAGCCCCGTTCACTTGCGCTGAATGCACGCGACACGCCGGGGACGCCGTACATTCAGCGCCGGCGAACGAGGGGGGCGGGCCGTCCGGGGAGGAGGGGGCGGTGAGCGCGTTACGTCACATTTCCCCCGCGTTGTCGACAACCGCGGTTCTCCGTACTGTCGAACCCGGCTGGGGGCGCCTGCTCCCGGCATCCGAACCCGCAGGAGCAAGCCATGTCCGCACCCGAGAACTGGCGTTTCGAGACCAAGCAGATCCACTCGGGGGCCCAGCCCGACCCGGTGACCAAGGCTCGTGCGACGCCGATCTACCAGACCACGTCGTACGTCTTCGACAACGCCGACCACGCGGCGAACCTCTTCGCGCTGGCCGAGTTCGGCAACATCTACACGCGCATCCAGAACCCGACGCAGGCGGTCGTCGAGGAGCGCCTCGCCGCGCTCGAGGGCGGCACCGGCGCTCTGCTCCTCGCGAGCGGCCAGGCGGCGGCGACCTTCGCGGTGCTGAACATCGCCGAGGCCGGCGACCACATCGTCTCGTCGAGCTCGATCTACGGCGGCACGTACAACCTCTTCAAGTACACCCTCGCCAAGCTCGGCATCGAGACCACGTTCGTCGAGAACCAGGACGACGCCGAGGAGTGGCGCCGCGCGGTGCGCCCCAACACGAAGCTGTTCTTCGCCGAGACCATCGGCAACCCGAAGATCAACGTGCTCGACATCCGCACCGTCGCCGACATCGCCCACGAGAGCGGCGTGCCGCTCATCGTCGACAACACGATCGCGACGCCGTACCTCATCAAGCCGTTCGAGCACGGCGCCGACATCGTGGTGCACTCGGCCACCAAGTTCCTCGGCGGCCACGGCACGACCATCGGCGGCGTGATCGTCGACGGCGGCACCTTCGCGTGGTCCAAGAACGTCGAGAAGTTCCCCGGCCTCACGGTTCCGGACCCCTCGTACCATGGCGCGTCGTACACCGCCGCGGTCGGCGACGGCCTGGCCTACATCATCAAGGCGCGCGTGCAGCTGCTCCGCGACCTCGGCTCGGCCATCTCGCCGAACAGCGCGTGGCTGCTGATCCAGGGCATCGAGACGCTGTCGCTGCGCGTCGAGCGTCACGTGCAGAACGCGCAGGAGATCGCGGAGTGGCTCGAGAACCACGGCGACGTCGCGTCGGTGAACTACTCGGGCCTGCCCACCTCGCCGTGGTACGCCGCCGCGAACACGTACGCGCCGAAGGGCGTCGGCGCGGTGCTGTCGTTCGAGCTGAAGGGCGGCGTCGAGGCCGGCCGCGAGTTCGTCAACTCGCTGACGCTGTTCAGCCACCTGGCCAACATCGGCGACGTGCGCTCGCTCGTCATCCACCCGGCCTCGACGACGCACTCGCAGCTCACGCCCGAGCAGCAGCTCACCGCCGGGGTCACCCCTGGCCTGGTGCGCCTCTCGGTGGGCCTCGAGAACATCGACGACCTCAAGGCCGACCTCGAGCAGGCTCTCGCGGCCGCACGCCGCGTCTCGGAGGCCGCTCGCGCCTGACCCCCTCCTCGGGACGCGGATGCCCCGTCCCGGCGCGCGGCGCCGGGACGGGGCATCCGTCATCCCGCCCGTAACACGCGGCCTGCCCGCGACCCGGCACGCGAGAATGGACCGATGGACTGGCAGACCTCCGAGGACACGGTGCCGAGCGCGCCCGTGACGGAGGCCGACGCCCGCCTGCTGGGCGGGCGCCCGCCCGCCACCGGCGCCTGGCGCGACGGCGACCCGCCGGGCGACCGGCACTTCGCCGCCTTCGGGGCGTTCCGCACCGAGGGCGGCCGCGAGCTGCCCGCCTACCGGCTCGCGTACGAGACGTGGGGCGAGCTGAACGCCACCCGCGACAACGCCGTACTGGTGCTCCACGCGCTCACCGGCGACAGCCACGTCCGCGGGCCGGCCGGGGCGGGGCACCCGACCTCCGGCTGGTGGGACGACATCGTGGCCCCGGGCGGCCCGATAGACACCGATCGCTGGTTCGTCGTCGCACCGAACATGCTGGGCGGATGCCAGGGCTCGACGGGTCCGGCATCCATCGGTCCCGACGGCTACGAGTGGGCCTCGCGCTTCCCGTACCTGACGATCCGCGACCAGGTTGCGGCCCAGGTGCGCCTCGCGGATGCGCTGGGGATCGACGTCTGGGCGGCCGTCGTCGGCGGATCGATGGGCGGCATGCACGCCCTGGAGTGGGCGGTGTCGCTGCCCGAGCGCGTCGCGCGCGTGGGGATCCTGTCGTCGCCGCCGGTCAACACCGCCGACCAGATCGCGCTGAACTCGGTGCAGCTGGAGGCCATCCGCATCGACCCGCGGTTCCAGAGCGGCGAGTACTACGACGCCGCCGACGGGGACGGGCCGACGCGCGGCCTCGCGCTGGCCCGCCGGATGGCGCTGCTGAACTACCGCTCCCCCACCGAGCTGAACCAGCGGTTCCAGCGGTCGTGGCAGTCCGGCGTCAGCCCGCTCGGGCGCGGCGGCCGGTTCGCCGTGGAGTCGTATCTCGACTTCCACGGCAACAAGTTCACGCGGCGCTTCGACGCGAACGCGTACATCACGCTCGTGGAGGCGATGAACTCGCACGACGTCGGGCGCGACCGCGGCGGTGTCGAGGACGCGCTCGCCCGCGTCACCGCGACGGCGCTCGTGCTCGGCATCGACAGCGACCGCCTCTTCCCGATCGACGGGCAGCACCGCATCGCCCGCGGCATCCGCAACACGCTCGACGGAGACCGCGCCGTCGTGCTCTCGAGCGACTTCGGCCACGACGGGTTCCTCATCGAGACGCACGCGGTGGGGACCCACCTGCGCCGGCTGCTCGAGTCCTGATTCACGTCGCCGCGGTATCACCGTCCGCGACGCTCCTCTCCCACTGGGCAAAGTCCCAAGGAGGGAATCATGAGCACTGACACCAAGCCGGGCGCCGAGTCGCCCGAAGACGCCTTCGCGGCCCAGCCCTTTCTCCGCGAACAGCTCGGCGTGAACGGCACCCGGGAGCGGTCGCCCGGCGAGCGGCGGGCACCGCGGCTGCCGGTGGACATCCGCTCCTCGCTGGAGGCGGTGCGGCCCGAGCACGGGAGGTTCCACGGCGCGAAGTTCTCGCTCGGATACTTCCCCGCGCACGAGGTGTTCTCCTCCGCCGCCGACAAGTTCGGCTACCTGACCAAGACCAGGGTGCGCAAGGCCAGCCGGCTGCCCCTCGACGACACCTCGCGGGATCTGCTGACGCAGCTGGGCAACCTGATGGCCAACAGCGGACGCGAGACGGCGCCCGACTCCGCGACCCCGTCGGGTTTCACCTACGTCGGGCAGTTCGTCGACCACGACATCACCCTCGACGTGTCGTCGGCCCTCGACTCGCCGACGCTGGTCGACGCGGGCGTCATCAACAACATGCGCTCGCCGATGCTCGACCTCGACAGCGTGTACGGGCGAGGACCGGCGGTGGATGCCTTCCTGTACGCCGCACCGGCGCCCGGCGAGCCGGCCTCCGCATTCCGCATGCTGATCGGCACGAACCTGTCCAGCGGCGTCGGCGGTGCCGGCGGGGCTGCCGGCGCGGCCGGCATGGTCGAGCACACCGACTGCGACGTTCCCCGCACCTCGGCCTTCACAGCGATCATCGGCGACCCGCGCAACAACGAGAACCTCATCGTGTCGCAGCTGCACCACGCGATGCTGCGGTTCCACAACGCGATCGTCGACTCCCTGGTCGCGTCCGGATTCCCCGGCGACGTCTTCGTCGAGGCCAAGCGGCAGGCGACGCTGCACTACCAGTGGGCGGTGCTCAACGACTTCCTGCCCCGCATCTGCGGCCAGGCGGCCGTCGACGCGGCGATCGCCGGTGTGTCGGCTCCGATCGGCGGCGCGTTCCAGATGCCGGTGGAGTTCTCCGTCGCCGCGTACCGGTTCGGCCACAGCATGATCCGCGACGACTACTGGCTGAACTTCGAGCTGCGCACCAAGCCGATGTCGGACGTGTTCGCGTTCATCCACGAACCGCACCTGCCGGTGCGCTCGAACTGGGTGGTCGACTTCAACGCGTTCTTCGAGACGGGCTTCGCCGTACCGGTGTTCAACAACGCGCGCAAGATCGACAGCGTGCTCGCGAGCGCGCTCGAGGATCTCGACGGCGGCGGCACGAACGCGCTCATGAGCATCCTCGCGACCCGCAATCTGCTGCGCGGTCTCGTGCTCGGGCTCCCCAGCGGGCAGGCCACGGCGGCGGCGCTCGGCGTGCCCGTGCTCAGTGCGGCCGAGCTCACGGGCGGGCTCCCCGCCGACGAGGTGGCCGTCCTGCAGCAGCAGGGCGGACTCCTGCTCGAGAAGACGCCGCTGTGGTACTACATCCTGCGCGAGGCGATGGTCGCGACGGGCGGCGAGCACCTCGGGCCGTTGGGGGCGAAGATCGTGGCGGACACGTTCGTGACCATGCTGCGCCGCGACGCCCTGTCCCTGCTCAACGTCGGCTTCACCCCGACGCTTCCGAGCGCGGTCGCCGGCGACTTCACGTTCGCGGACCTCGTGCGCGTCGCCGGGGTGCTGGAGCCGTGACGACCGCTCCGCCGGTGCGCTGGTAGCGCCACGGCAGCGCCCCGATCTCGAGGCGATGACGCGATCCGGATGCCTCGGCCGAGGCATCCGGATCGTAGTCGTCGTCGCCCTGCCACAGCAGCACGGGGCCGTCGCCGCCGCGGCGCGCGACCGTCTCGAAGCGCTGCACGCCGCCGAGGCGCGCCGCGCCGACGACCGACGCGGTGTCGTCGTGCTCGGCCAGGCCGTGGAGTGTCACCCACGTCGGCGGATACAGCGTGAAGGCCCCGCGCCCGTGACGGGCCAGCGCCTCGGACGGGCGGATCCACTCCGTCGCGACGGCCTCGTCCGCCGCGGGTGTCAGCACGCCGGTCGCGGCCGTCGCCACGAAGAACCACGTGCGGATCCGCAGTGCGAGACCCGGTGGCGGGTCCCAGCACGACAGCGTCACGAGGGCGTCGCGATCCACCGACAGCCCCGTCTCTTCGCGCGTCTCCCGCACGCCCGCACGCCGGGCCGCCGCCTCCTCGGGCTCGGCGGGGTCGGGTCCGCGGTCGGCATCCTCGAGCTTGCCGCCCGGGAACACCCACGCCCCCGCGAACGAGCCGCGGTCGGGTCGCTCGAGCATGAGCACCTCGAGGCCGGCGCGCTCCACGCCGTCGCGCAGCAGCACGACCGTGGCGGCGACGGGGATCGCGGGGTCGGTCGCGTCCTCGGGGCGTCGCGACCGGTCGCCGAGCGGGAGGTCCATCGCCTCAGTCGGCGTCGTCGCGCCGCAGCGCGCGCTCGAGGCGCTCGATCTTGCCGTCCAGCTCTCCCGAGTACCCGGGGCGGATGTCGGCCTTGAGCACGAGCGAGACGCGCGAGCCGTAGGGCGCCACCGCGTCGCAGGCGCGCTTGACGACCCCGAAGACCTCGTCCCACTCCCCCTCGATCTCGGTGAACATCGACGTCGTGCGGTGCGGCAGCCCGCTGTCACGGACGACGCGCACCGCGGCGGCGACCGCATCGTGCACCGAGCCGTCGGCGCGGCCGGTGCCGCTCGGGGCGACGGAGAAGGCGACGAGCATGGGGACCTCCGGTTCAGGGGATGAGGATGGCGGGCGGCAGGCGCCGAGGCCGGCCTGCGCGCTGCGCCGGCGACGGCCGGCGCAGCCGGCCCACGTCTACTCTGTCACGCGTCGGCGCACGGCCGGCCGCACGCGCACCCGCACGAGTCGGACCACGACCCACGCGAAGAGCGCGAGCAGGAGCAGGTTGCGCGCGACGAGGAGCCCGACCGCGGCCGGCGCGAGGACGAGCAGCGCGTCGTACCAGAACGGGAAGATCAGCTGCGTGAGGGCGAGGATCGCCAGCGTGAGGGCAGCCGGTGCCCACCAGCGGCGGCGATCGAGCACGAGGCCCAGGACGAGCGGTGCGACCAGCCACGTCATGTACTGGGGCGAGCCGACCTTGTTGAGGACGATGAAGCCGAGCACCAGGGCCGCGGCGAGGGCGGGGAACAGCGCGACGAAGCTCGCGCCCCGCCACGCCTTCAGCGCGCCCGCCGCCGCGATCGCGAGCATGCCCACGACGAGGATGGGCGTCATCACGGCGATGACCCCCTCCACGCCCGGGCCGTCGACCTGGAAGGTGATGAGGTCGAAGTCGTAGACCACCTCGACGCCTGGCACGCCCGCGGCGGCCATCACCATGTACACCGTGCTCACCGGTGCCTCGATCTGCAGCCCGCGCGACGTCTGGTCGCCGACGAAGCCGAGAAGGTGTGCCCCGCCGCCCGCGACGAAGACGGCGAGCGCCACGGTGGCGGACACCGCCGCCGCCGCCCCGAGGACCGCGAGCCGCCGCCGCACCGCGATGACGGCCGCGGCGAGCAGCGCGGCCGGCCACACCTTGATCCACGTGGCCACGGCGAGCAGCGCCGATCCGAGCCATGGGCGACCGACGAGCCACAGCGAGCCGGCGACAGCGAGGGGCACCGTGACCGCGTCCAGGCGGAACATCCCGACGCCGCCGAGGGCGAGGATCGCCGCCAGCCAGAACCATGCGGCCGCCATCCGGCCTCGGGAGCGGCCGCGCCCGACGAGGACGCCGAACGCGGCGGCGTCGAGCGCCGTCACGAGCAGGCCCCACGCGAAGACGTAGTCGAGCAGCCCGGCGACGGCGCCGGCGGTCAGGATCGGCAGCTGGGCGAGGACGGGGTAGATCCAGTCCGCGGTGATCCCCGGGAACGCCTCCCCGGTGAGCGCGAGCCCTGCCCACCACCGGTACAGCTGATCGACGTCCCACGAGGCGGCGCGATCGTCGGCGAACCCCAGCCAGACCACGACGGCGTGGACCAGGACGAACGCGATCCACACCACCGCCCGCCCAGACACGCCCTCCATCCTAGGGACGCGCCACGGCCGCCCGTCACGCGAACGGGGCGCGGGTCAGGCCGCGAGCGCCTCGGCGACCACGCGCGGCAGCGCCTCGGCCACGTCGAGCGCCGTGATCGGCCCGCCGCCCGAGGACGCCGGGCCACCGGCGGTCGAGCCCGCGCCGGCGGCGGCGATCGCCCCCGCACGGCCGTGCAGCCAGGCGCCGGAGGCCGCGAGCGCGGCGAGGGAGGCGGCATCCGCCGTCTGGTCGTGCGCCATCGCCCCCGCCACGAGCGCCCCGATGACGCCCGCGAGCACGTCGCCGGTGCCCGCCGTCGCGAGCCACGGGGTGCCGGCCTCGACCGTCGCCGCCCACCCGTCGGGAGCGGCCACGACGGTCACGGCCCCTTTGAGCAGCACGACGGCGCCGGTCGCCGCCGCGGTCTCGCGCGCAGCCACGACCCGGTCCGTCGGCGTGTGGCCGAGCCCGAGGGCCGCACGCAGCCGGGCATGCTCACGGTCGTGCGGCGTCAGGATGCGCGGCGCGGTGGCCTCGGCGGCGAGATCGAGGGCCCCGGCGTCGACGACGACGGGATCGGTGTCGGACAGCAGGCCGCGCAGCGCCGCGGTGTCGGACTCGGTGCGGACGGCGGCATCCGTCCCCGATCCGATCACCCACGCCTGCACGCGGCCGTCCGCGGTCACGGTCTCGGGCCGGCGGGCGAGCACGAGCGCCGTCGGGTGCTCGGGGCCGAGGTAGCGCACCATGCCGAGGCCGGTGCGCCAGGCGGCCTCGACGCCCAGCACGGCGGCACCGGGATACGCCTCGGACCCGGTGCGCATGCCCAGCACGCCTCGGGAATACTTGTCATCGGCGCCCGTCGGCCGCCGCAGGGCCCGCGCGGCGTCGGCCTGCGACCATGCCCGCAGCGAGTGAGACCGCTCCATGCCGTCACAGTACCGCTCCCCCGAACCCGGCCCGGAAGACCCCATGCCCCGACTGTTCTCCCCGATCACCCTCCGCGACGTCACGATCCGCAATCGCCTGTGGGTGTCGCCCATGTGCCAGTACAGCGCGGTGGACGGCGTGCCGCAGGAATGGCACCACACGCATCTCGCGCAGTTCGCGTCGGGAGGGGCGGGGCTGATCGTGGCGGAGGCGACCGCGGTGTCGCCCGAAGGGCGCATCTCGCCCGAGGACGTCGGACTGTGGACGGACGAGCAGCGCGACGCGTGGGCGCCGATCGTGGCGGCCATCCGTCGCCGTGGGGCGGTGGCCGGCGTCCAGCTCGCGCACGCGGGGCGCAAGGCCTCCACCTGGTCGCCGTTCTCCGGACGCCGCGGCTCGGTGCCGGCCGAGGAGGGCGGCTGGACCACCGTCGCACCCTCGGCGGACGCCTACGACGGCTACGCGGCGCCTGTCGCCCTCGACCTCGCGGGCATCGACCGCATCATCGCCGCCTTCGCCTCGGCGGCCCGCCGCGCCGTCGACGCGGGATTCCAGGTGCTCGAGCTGCACGCGGCCCACGGCTACCTGCTGCACCAGTTCCTCTCGCCACTGTCCAACTTTCGCGACGACGAGTACGGCGGCTCGCTGCGCAATCGCGCGCGGCTCCTCCTCCGCGTGCTGGAGGCGGTGACGGATGCCGCGCCCGGCGTTCCGCTCATCGTGAGGTTCTCCGCCACCGACTGGGCGCCCGGCGGCTGGGACGCCGACGACACCGTCACGGTGGCGCGCTGGGCCGCCGACCGCGGCGCGGACTTCTTCGACATCTCCAGCGGGGGCCTCGTCTCGCACCAGCGGCTCACGACGGGCCCCGGCTACCAGGTGGGCCTCGCGGCGCGCGTGCGCCGCGAGGCGGGTGTGCCGGTGAACGCCGTCGGCATGATCGACGACGCCGTCCATGCGGAGCGGGTGCTGGAGGAGGGGGCGGCCGACGCCGTCATGGCCGGACGCGAGTGGCTCCGCGATCCGCACTACGGCCTGCGGGCCGCCACCGAGCTCGGCGCCGACATCGAGTATTGGCCGGCGCAGTACCTCCGGGCGCGGCCGGCCTCCTGACGGCGACGGCGAAGCCCCGGGATACCCGGGGCTCCGCCGCGCGTCAGAAGCCGCGACGACGGGTCGCGTCCTGCACCTCGCCGATGAGCTCTTCGATGATGTCCTCCAGGAAGAGCACCGCCGTGGTCTCGCCGGCCTCGTTGCGCACCTGCGCCAGATGGCGGCCGGCCCGGCGCATGACGGCGAGGGCGTCCTCCAGGTCGGTGGTCTCGAGCACGGGCACCATGTGGTGGACGCGACGGGTCGTGATGGGGCGCGCGACGTCGGTGGCGGCATCCGGCCCCTCCGCCGCCCGCAGGATGTCCTTCAGGTGCACGTAGCCCAGCGGCGCACCCTCGTCGTCGACGATCACGTAGCGCGAGAAGCCGTGCTTGGCCACGGCGCGCTCGATCTCGTCGGGCGTCGTCCGCTCGGGGAGCGTCACGAGCTGCGACAGCGGCACCGCCACCTCGGCGGCCTTCTTGTCGGTGAACTCGACGGCGGCGGCGACCGTTCCGGCCGCGTCGTCCAGCACGCCCTCGATGCGCGACTGATTGACGATCGTCGCGACCTCCTCGAGCGTGAACGTCGAGGCGGCCTCATCCTTCGGCTCGACGCGGAACAGCCGCACGATGTGGTTCGCGATCCAGTTCAGGGTCACGATCACCGGGTGGAAGAGCTTGGACACCCACACGAGCGGCGTGGCGAGCATGAGCACGGCGCGGTCGGGCACCGAGAACGCGAGGTTCTTCGGCACCATCTCGCCGAACACGACGTGCAGGTACGACACCAGCAGCAGGGCGATCGCGAACGCGACGCCGTCGACGACGGCCTCCGACCAGCCGGTGAGCCCGAGCGGCTCGGCGAGCAGGTGGTGGATGGCGGGCTCGGACACGTTCAGGATCAGCAGCGAGCAGATCGTGATGCCCAGCTGGCTGGTCGCGAGCATCAGCGTCGCGTGCTCCATCGCGTACAGCGCGGTCTTGGCCGAGCGGGACCCCTTCTCTGCCAACGGCTCGATCTGCGAGCGGCGGGCGGAGATGACGGCGAACTCGGCGCCGACGAAGAAGGCGTTGGCGATGAGCAGCACCACGAGCCATGCGATTCCGGCCCAGTCGTTCATCGACGCTCACCCCCTTCCGTCGCCGCCGCCGCGTGCGGCATCGGCGTCGGGACGAACCGCACCCGCTCCACGCGGCGTCCGGCCATGCGCTGCACCTCGAGGGTGCCGTCCTCGATCTCGACGGTGTCGCCGACGGCGGGGATGCGCTCGAGGACGCTCATGATGTAGCCGCCCACGGTGTCGTAGACGTCGCCCTCGGGGATGCGGATGCCGGTGCGATCGCGCACCTCGTCGGGGCGCAGCTCGCCGGGGAACACCACGGTGTCATCGACGCGGACGATGCCCGCGCGGCGCCGGTCGTGCTCGTCGAGCACCTCGCCGACGATCTCCTCGACCAGGTCCTCCAGCGTCACCACGCCCGCGGTGCCGCCGTACTCGTCGACCACGACGGCCATCTGGTAGCCGCGAGCGCGCAGCTCGGCGACGAGGACGTCGAGGTGCACCGCCTCGGGGAACCGCAGCGGCTCGGTCGCCAGCGCGGCGGCGGGCACGTCCGCGCGGCGCTCCCGCGGCACGCCGACGGCGGCCTTGAGGTGCACGATGCCGGTGATGTCGTCCATCGACTCGCCGTAGACGGGGAAGCGGCTGTGCCCGGTGCGGCGCGCGAGCTGGATGACGTCCTCCGCGGAGTCGTCCGCGGCCAGCGCATGGATGCTCGGGCGGGGCGTCATGACGTCGGCCGCGCTCAGGCGCGCGAAGGTGAGGCTGCGGTCGAGCAGCGACGCGGTGTCCTCCTCCAGCACGCCGGCGCTGGCGGAGCGGCGCACGAGGCTCGACAGCTCCTCGGCCGTCCGCGCGCCCGAGAGCTCCTCCTTGGGCTCGACGCCCATCGCCCGCAGCACGCCGTTCGCGCTGCCGTTGAGCACGACGATCGCCGGGCGGAACACCGTCGTGAACCCCACCTGGAAGGGCATGACCAGCTTCGCGGTCTGCCTCGGGATCGCAAGGGCGAAGTTCTTGGGGACCAGCTCGCCGATGATCATCGAGAACACGGTCGCGATCGAGACGCCGATGACCGCGGCGAGGGGCCGCGACACGCCCCCGGGGATGCCCCACGCGTCGAAGACCGGAGCGAGCAGGTTCGAGATCGCCGGCTCCATCGTGTAGCCGGTGAGCAGCGTGGTCAGCGTGATGCCCAGCTGCGCACTGGACAGATGCGTCGACGTGATGCGCAGCGCGCCGATGGTCATCGAGAGCCGCGACTCGCCGGCCGCCTGACGGGCCTCGAGGTCGGCGCGGTCGAGGTTCACCAGCGCGAACTCGCTCGCGACGAACAGTCCGGTGCCGATGGTGAGCAGGAGCCCCACGCCCAGCATGACGTAATCCATCACGCGCACCCCCTGTTCGGCCAGGAGTCAGGCCGGTGCATCCGGGAGTCGGGTCGGTGGGGCGATCGTCTGCAACTGGGGGGGTCGTCCATCGTGCCGCCAAGTCTACGACAGGGGTCCGGGCGCGGCCGCGGATCGCTCACGACGAAGGGGCCCTGCGGTCGGCGGGCGCCGGTGTCAACCCCCTCCGCGACCGGGGGCGGGACTGCGCAGGCTGTGGGGATGACCGACACGAGCGCCGACCGGCAGACGGACCCCCGCAACGCTCCGTCACCCGAGCACCCCGACAAGCCCGACACGCCCCGCGAGATCGAGAAGCGCTCCTGGAAGTACGTCTTCGTCAAGACGGCCAGGGAGTTCTCGGCCGACGAGTGCACCGACATCGCCGCCGCGCTGACGTTCTACTCGGTCCTGGCGATCTTCCCCGGGCTCGTCGCCGTCTTCTCGGTCTTCGGGCTCCTCGCCGGCAGCGGTGAGGCGACCGGCGCGATCATCGGCGTGGTCGAGAGCGTGTCGCCCGAGGCGGCCGACGCGCTGCGCGGCCCGCTCGAGCAGGCGGCCGAGTCCCCCGCCGCCGGATGGGGCCTCGTGCTCGGCCTCCTGCTGGCGATCTGGTCGGCATCGGGCTACGTCGGGGCGTTCAGCCGCGCGATGAACCGGATCTACGAGATCCCGGAGGGCCGGCCCTTCTGGAAGCTGAAGCCGGCCCAGCTGCTGGTCACGGTCATCGGGGTGGCGCTCATCGTGGTCGCGCTCGTGATCCTCGTCGTCTCCGGCCCCGTGGCCGATGCGGTGGGCTCGGCGCTGGGCCTCGGCGAGGTGGCCACCACGGTGTGGTCGATCGTGAAGTGGCCGGTGCTCGCACTCATCGTCGTGCTCATGGTGGCGATCCTCTACTACGCGACGCCCAACGCGAAGCAGCCGAAGTTCCGCTGGATCAGCATGGGGTCGCTGCTGGCGATCCTCACCCTCGTGCTGGCGTCGGTGGCGTTCGGCATCTACGTGGGGAACTTCTCAAACTACGACCGCACGTACGGCTCGCTCGCGGGGGTGATCGTCTTCCTGCTGTGGCTGTGGATCGCCAACATCGCGCTGCTGTTCGGAGCCGAGTTCGATGCCGAGCTCGAACGCGGGCGCCAGCTGCAGGCCGGGATCGAGGCGGAGGAGGACATCCAGCTGCCGCCCCGCGACACCCGCAAGAGCGACAAGGCCGCGCAGAAGGAGAAGAAGGACGTCGAGGAGGGCAGGCGCATCCGCCTGCAGCACGCGGACGAAGACGACGACGAGCCGGCGCACACCGGCGGGAGCAGCGGCGAACGCTGAGGCCGGGACGGATGCCGCAGGCCGCGGCATCCGTCATCCCTCACCAGCTGACGGGAAGCGCCTTGCCCTCCTCGTACCCCGCCGCCGACTGCAGTCCCACCCGCGCGCGGTCGTGGAACTGCGCCACCGTCGCCGCGCCGGCGTAGGTGAAGGACGACCGCACTCCCGAGGTGATCATGTCGAGCAGGTCCTCCAGGCCCGGGCGCAGCGGGTCCAGGTAGATGCGCGACGACGAGATGCCCTCCGCGAAGAGCTCCTTGCGGGCCAGCTCGTACGGGTCGAGGCGTCCGAAGCGCTCATGCACGGCCTTGGTCGACGCCATGCCCCACGACTCCTTGAAGGCGCGGCCGGCCTCATCGACCTGAAGCTCGCCGGGCGCCTCGATGGTGCCCGCGAACCACGAGCCGATCATGACGGATGCCGCGCCCGCCGCGAGCGCCAGCGCGACGTCGCGGGGGTAGCGCACACCGCCGTCGGCCCACACGTGCGCGCCCAACATGCGGGCGGCCTCGGCCGTCTCGAGGACCGCCGAGAACTGCGGGCGGCCGACGGCGGTCATCATCCGCGTCGTGCACATGGCACCCGGGCCCACCCCGACCTTCAGGATCGTGGCGCCGGCGGTCACGAGGTCGTGGACGCCCTCGGCGGTGACGATGTTCCCCGCCGCGATCGGCAGGCCGAGGTCGAGGTCGGCGACGGTGCGCAGCGCCTGCAGCATCCCCTCCTGATGGCCGTGGGCGGTGTCGAGCACGAGGACGTCGACGCCGGCGCCGGCCAGGGCTCGCGCCTTGGCCGCGACGTCTCCGTTGATGCCGACCGCTGCAGCGACGATCAGGCGGCCGGAGGCGTCCACGGCCGGGCGGTAGAGCGTCGAGCGCAGGGCGCTGCGGCGCGACAGCGTGCCGACGAGGTGTCCGTGGTGCAGGACCGCCACCAGCTCGGCGTCCGCGGCGACGATCACGTCGAACGCGTGGCGGGCGCTCTCGATGTCATCGGCGTCGACGGACGCGGCGCGCCCGCGCGCGAGGTCGCCGAGACGCGCATCGGGCAGCGCGGTGCCCAGGCGCGCCGCCGGCACGATGCCGAGGACGTCGTCGGCGTCGATCCGGCCGGCCGCGACCTCTGCCACCACGATGCCGTGCCCGTCGGTGGGCGGGAGCAGCCGCGCGGCGTCGGCGACGGTCGCGTCCGGCGGGAGGACCAGCGGCGTGTCCCAGGTGACGGGCTGCGCCTTGACCCAGCGGATCGCGGCGTCCAGCTCCTGCAGCGGCATGTCCTGCGGGAGCACGCCGAGTCCGCCCCGCCGCGCGAGCGTGGCGGCCAGGCGCGCACCGGTGACGGAGTTCATGTTGGACGAGACGAGCGGGATCGTCGCGGTCGTCCCGTCGTGGGGTGCGAGGTCGACGTCGAGCCTGCTGGCGACGGCGGACCGGCGCGGGACGAGGAAGACGTCGGAATAGGTCAGGTCGACGTCGGGGGCTTCGCCGTAGAACTCCATGACCGCCAAGGGTAGTGACACTTCCTGTGCGGGTAATCGTTCGGATTCTTTCGGCTTCCGCACGGGCGGGGACCGGGACCGCCCCCGCGGACTGGGCTAGGCTTAACCCCACGCGTGCGCCGGCTCTGAGCCCCACGCGTATCCCAGAACTTCACCGATGAAAGCAGGCGATTCAGCGTGTCGAGCCAGGTGACGGGCGTCGGGGTTTCGAACGAGGGTGAGTTCGGAGCCAACGAGTGGCTCGTCGAGGAGCTGTACGAACAGTTCAAGATCGACCGGAACTCCGTCGACAAGGCATGGTGGCCCGTTCTCGAGGCCTACCACCCCGCCGACGGCGCGGCACCGACGGCCCCCGCTGCGGCGCCGGCCGCACCCGCGCAGGCCACGGCGGCCACGGCACCCGCGGCCGCTGCTGCTCCGGCGCCCGCGGCACCGGCGCCTGCCGCCGCTCCCGCGGCGGCGCAGCCGGCGGCGGAGCCCCGCCCGGTGACGGCGCCCATCCCCGTCATCGGCAACCAGCCGGTGGCGCGCACGACGGCGAGGCCCGCCGCCCCGCAGCCGATTCCGGCGCAGGCGCCCAAGGCGCAGCCGTCGTCGGCGGACGGCGAGGCCGAGGCCGACGTCGTCACGGCGCTGAAGGGCCTGCCCAAGACGCTTGCGGCGAACATGGACGAGTCGCTCACGGTGCCCACGGCCACCAGCGTGCGCACCGTCCCGGCGAAGCTGATGATCGACAACCGCATCGTCATCAACAACCACATGGCCCGCACGCGCGGCGGCAAGGTGAGCTTCACCCACCTCATCGGCTGGGCGATCATCCAGACGCTCAAGGAGTTCCCGAGCCAGAACGTCTTCTACGCCGAGGTCGACGGCAAGCCCTCCGTGGTGGCGCCGGCGCACATCAACCTCGGCATCGCGATCGACCTCCCCCGTCCCGACGGCAGCCGTGCCCTGCTCGTGCCCAGCATCAAGCGCGCCGAGCAGCTCTCGTTCAACGAGTACCTGACCACGTACGAGGACCTGGTCGGCCGTGCTCGCGGCAACAAGCTGACCGCGGCCGACTTCCAGGGGACGACGATCTCGCTGACCAACCCCGGCGGCATCGGCACGGTCCACTCCGTGCCGCGCCTGATGAAGGGTCAGGGCTGCATCGTGGGCGCCGGCGCCCTCGAGTACCCCGCCGAGTTCCAGGGCGCGAGCGACAAGACGCTCAACGAGCTCGCGATCGGCAAGACGATCACGCTCACGAGCACCTACGACCACCGCGTGATCCAGGGCGCCGGGTCGGGCGAGTTCCTCAAGAAGGTGCACGAGCTGCTCATCGGGCAGCGCGGCTTCTACGAGGACATCTTCTCGGCGCTGCGCATCCCCTATGCGCCGATCCACTGGGCGCCCGACATCAACGTCGACCTCGCCGAGCGCGTCGACAAGCAGGCGCGCGTCCAGGAGCTCATCAACTCCTTCCGCGTGCGCGGTCACCTGATGGCCGACATCGACCCGCTCGAGTACGTCCAGCGCACCCACCCCGACCTCGAGATCGAGAGCCACGGACTGACCTTCTGGGACCTCGACCGCGAGTTCGTCACGGGCGGCTTCGGCGGCAAGCGCCAGATGAAGCTGCGCGACATCCTGGGCGTGCTCCGCGACTCGTACTGCCGCACGATCGGCATCGAGTACATGCACATCCAGGACCCGGTGCAGCGCGCGTGGTTCCAGCAGAACGTCGAGGTCAAGTACCAGAAGCCGGGCCACGACGAGCAGCTGCGCATCCTCGACAAGCTCAACCAGGCCGAGGCGTTCGAGACGTTCCTGCAGACCAAGTACGTCGGGCAGAAGCGCTTCAGCCTCGAGGGCGGCGAGTCGCTGATCCCGCTCCTGGACGAGATCCTCCAGGGCGCCGCCGAGGCGGGCCTGGACGGCGCCGCGATCGGCATGGCCCACCGCGGCCGCCTGAACGTCCTGACCAACATCGCCGGCAAGACCTACGGGCAGGTGTTCCGCGAGTTCGAGGGCTCGGTCGCCATCGGGTCCAAGAGCGGCTCGGGCGACGTGAAGTACCACCTCGGCACCGAGGGCACCTTCGTCGCCGACAACCAGGCGGAGCTCCCCGTCTACCTCGCCGCCAACCCGTCGCACCTCGAGACCGTCGACGGCGTGCTGGAAGGCATCGTGCGGGCCAAGCAGGACCGCAAGCCCATCGGCAGCTTCACCTGGCTCCCGATCCTGGTCCACGGCGATGCGGCCTTCGCCGGCCAGGGCGTCGTGGTCGAGACCCTGCAGATGTCCCAGCTGCGCGCCTACCGCACCGGCGGCACCGTGCACGTCGTGGTGAACAACCAGGTCGGCTTCACCACCACCCCGGTCGACGCCCGCACCTCGGTCTACGCCACCGACGTCGCCAAGACGATCCAGGCGCCGATCTTCCACGTGAACGGCGACGACCCCGAGGGCGTCACCCGGGTCGCGCAGCTGGCCTTCGCCTACCGCGAGCGGTTCCACCGTGATGTCGTCATCGACCTCGTCTGCTACCGCCGCCGCGGTCACAACGAGGGCGACGACCCGTCGATGACGCAGCCGCTCATGACGAACCTCATCGAGGCGAAGCGCTCGGTCCGCCGGCTGTACACCGAGGCCCTCGTCGGCCGCGGCGACATCACCGAGGAGGAGTACGAGAAGGCCAAGCAGGACTTCCAGAGCCGCCTCGAGGTCGCCTTCGCCGAGACGCACGCCGCGGAGACCGGCTCCTCGCCCGTCGTCGTCCCCGATGAGGTCACCGTCGCCGTCGCCGGCGAGCCGGAGACGACCGGGGTCGCGCGCGAGATCGTGAACCTCATCGGCGACACGTTCGTCAACAAGCCGGAGGGCTTCACCGTCCACAACAAGCTCCAGCAGCTGCTCGACAAGCGGCTCGACATGAGCCGCAACGGCTCGATCGACTGGGGCTTCGGCGAGCTGCTGGCCTTCGGGTCGCTCCTGCTGGAGAAGACGAACGTGCGCCTGGCCGGCCAGGACTCCCGCCGCGGCACGTTCGTGCAGCGCCACGCCGTCCTGCACGACCGGGCCAACGGGCAGGAGTGGATCCCGCTCGCCAATCTTTCGGGCGACCAGGGCAAGTTCTACGTCTACGACTCGTTCCTCAGCGAGTACGCGGCGATGGCGTTCGAGTACGGGTACTCCGTGGAGCGCGCCGACTCGCTCGTGCTGTGGGAGGCCCAGTTCGGAGACTTCGCCAACGGGGCGCAGTCGGTGATCGACGAGTTCATCTCCTCGGCCGAGCAGAAGTGGGGCCAGCAGTCGAGCGTCGTGCTGCTGCTCCCCCACGGCTACGAGGGCCAGGGCCCCGACCACTCGTCCGCGCGCATCGAGCGCTACCTCCAGATGTGCGCGCAGGACAACATGACCGTTGCCCGCCCGTCGACCCCGGCCTCGTACTTCCACCTGCTGCGGCGCCAGGCGTACGCGCGCCCGCGTCGTCCGCTGGTCGTGTTCACGCCGAAGGCCATGCTGCGCCTGCGGGGTGCGACGAGCCCGGTCGACGACTTCCTGACCGGCCGCTTCGAGCCCGTGCTGGACGACGAGCGCGGGATCGACAAGTCGGCCGTGAAGCGGGTGCTGCTGCACGCCGGCAAGATCCACTGGGACCTGCGGGCGGAGCTCGAGAAGAACCCCAATCCGGAGATCGCGCTCGTGCGCCTCGAGCAGTTCTACCCCGCTCCCGTCACCGAGCTGAACGCCGTCATCGACTCCTACCCGGACGCCGAGCTGGTGTGGGTGCAGGACGAGCCCGAGAACCAGGGCGCGTGGCCGTTCATCGCGCTGGAGCTGGTGAAGCACCTCGGCGGTCGCACCATCAGCCGCGTCTCCCGCTCGTCCGCCGCCTCGACGGCGACCGGGTCGCCGAAGGTGCACGCCGCCGAGCAGGCGAAGATCATGCAGAAGGCGCTGACGCTCTGAGGCCGGCTGCGCCGACCGGCCCTGGACACGCCCCACTGTGGGAGTCCAGGGCCGGACTGCGTGCCGTCAGAGCGGGTCGACGCCGGCGCGGGCGAACGCGGCGGCTGCGGCATCCGTCGACTCGATCCGGTCAGACGCGACGAGCCCCAGGCGCGTGCGTCGGTCGAGCAGGTCGTCGACGCTCATCGCGCCCTCGACCATGACGCCCCATTGGAGTTCCTGGGCCGTCACCCCGCGCGCCGCGCCGGGGCCGTCCGGGAGCGCGGCCGCATACGGCGCCTCGGCGCCATACCGCCGCACGAGGCGCGCCGGCGCCGCGATCTCCGCCAGCCGATGCCGCGGCCACGCGCCGACGAGAGGGATCGCAGCGGTCCGCGAGGGCCGCGCGGGGAGGGACGGGTCACGCCGGATGACGGCGTCGACGGCGTCCTCGGCCATGCGCCGGTACGTGGTGAGCTTGCCGCCGACGATGCTCAGCATCCCCGTCGCGGACTCGATGATGGCGTGCCGGCGCGAGAGGTCGCTGGTGTCGCCGGGCTCGCCTGCCAGAAGCGGTCGCAGCCCCGCGAACGTCGCGAGGACGTCGGTGCGCTCGAGCGGGTCGGCCAGGACGGTGTTGACCGTGCCGAGGAGCATCTCGATCTCCGCGTCGGTGGCGTGTGCGATCTCGGGAACCGGCCCGTCCACCGGGACGTCGGTGAGACCGATGTAGGTGCGTCCGTGCGGTGCGGGCAGCGTGAACACGAAGCGGCTCGTCGAGCCCGGGATGGGCACCGTGAGCGAGACGTCCGAGCCGCCCAGGCGCTCGGTCGACACCACGAGGTGCGTGCCACGACTGGGCCGCAGGCGCACGTCGGGGTCGAGCCCGCCCGCCCACACGCCGGTCGCGCTCACCACGGCCCGCGCGCGCAGGGTCAGCTCCGTGCCGGTCACGAGGTCGCGGAGGCGGGCGTCGCCGCCGGTCGCCGAGGTCGCCTCGACGCGGGTGAGGACGGATGCGCCGTACCCGGCGGCCGTCCGCGCCACCGCCACGACCAGCCGTGCGTCATCGATGAGCTGGCCGTCCCAGCCGCGCACGCCGCCGCGAAGTCCATCGGCGCGGACCGCGGGTGCCAGTCGCCGCGTCGTCCCCGGCCCGATCGCTCCCGGCCCGGGCAGCAGGGCGCCCGGCGTGCCGACCGTCCGCCGCAGCCCGTTGCCGAGTTCGTAGCCGAGTCCGAGGTAGGCGCCGCGCGCAAGGTGCCCCGGCTCGTGCAGCGGCACCACCTGCGCGAGGGCGCGCGTGAGGTGGGGAGCGGTCCGCGTCATGAGGATGTGCCGCTCCAGCGCGCTCTCGCGCGCGATGCCGATCTGACCGGACGCGAGGTATCTGAGGCCCCCGTGCACGAGCTTCGAGCTCCAGCGGCTGGTGCCGTGGGCGAGGTCACCGCGCTCGACCAGCACCGTGCGAAGCCCTCGGCTCGCGGCATCCAGGGCGATGCCGGCACCGGTGATGCCGCCGCCGATCACCAGGACGTCGATCTCGCGACTCCCGGAGAGCGCGTCGAGCTCCTTCGCGCGGCGCGATGCCGTGAGCGCCGAGGGGGAGGGCGTTCGGCCGAGGATGAGCGGCGTCATCGCGCACCCCGGGGCGAGAGGTAGCCGTGCACCGCGTGCGCGAGCTCGGTGCGCCACGCCTCGTCGGGAAGCCACTCGGCCACCAGCGGCGCCGACTGCACGGCGGACTGCGCGATGAGGAGCACCATCGCAGCCAGCCCATCCGGGTCTCCGTCGCGCACGAACCCGCGGCGCTGCCCGTCGGCGAGGCGCCGCGCGGTCTCGCCGTGGATGGCGCGCTGGCTCGTGCCGAGCCGGTCGAGGATGTAGCGCGCGAACAGCTCGGGATCGGTGTCGCGCAGGCGGTCCACCAGCGGCAGCCGGCGGACGCGGTCGGCGGTCCCGACGAGCAGGGCCACGAGAGCCTCGAGATCATCGGCCTGCTCCTGGCCGCCGGGCTGTGCGGCCAGCAGCTCCCGGGTCACGAGCGCCGCGAACACCGCCTGGGCGTCGGGCCAGTACCGGTAGAGCGTCTGACGGGAGATCCCGCAGCGGCGGGCGATGTCGGATGCCGTCGTCCGCCGGATCCCGTGTTCCAGCACTTCCGCCAGCGCGGCGTCGAGGATCGCGCTCTCGGTGTCGGACACTCCGTCGGCCATGTGACAACCATACAGAATGTGTCATACTGTCGCCATGGCTGCGACGGCGCACACCGACTCCGCGACCCCCGCGAGCCCGATCGCCCGTCCGGCGCCCCGCCCCCGCGGCGACTGGGACGCGTGGGGTTCCGAACCCGCCCGGCTCCCCGCGGCGGCGAAGGCGATCGTGGCGACGCTGCTCCCCGGCAAGGCGCACCCCGTCCCCCGTCGGCAGGTCCCCGAGCTGACCCCGTCCCTCATCTCCGACGCCGACCTCGGCGCGCTCGCGGACGTGGTGGGGGCGCATCACGCGTCGCGCGCCGACGCCGTGCGGCTGCTGCACCTGGGCGGCAAGAGCACACCCGACCTCCTCCACCGCCGGATGGACGGACTGCAGAACGCGCCCGACGCCGTCGTATCCCCCGCCGATCACGACCAGATCGCCGCGGTGCTGAGAGTGGCCGACGACCGCGGCATCGCCGTCGTCCCGTTCGGCGGAGGCACGTCGGTCGTCGGAGGCGTCGAGCCGGAGCGCGGCGAGCACGCCGCCGTCATCGCGCTCGACCTCTCCCGCACCGCCGCCCTCCTCGCTCTCGACGAGGTGTCGCTGCTGGCCTCCTTCGGCGCGGGCACCACGGGTCCGCAGGCGGAGGAGCTGCTCGGTGCCCGCGGCTTCACGCTCGGCCACTTCCCGCAGAGCTTCCCGTACGCCTCGCTCGGCGGGTTCGCGGCGACGCGGTCGAGCGGTCAGGCCTCGCGCGGCTACGGCCGCTTCGACGATCTCGTGCACGCCCTGCGGATCGCGACGCCGGCGGGCGACCTCGACCTGGGCCGCTCTCCGGCGAGCGCCGCCGGTCCCGATCTGCGGGAGCTCTTCCTCGGATCCGAAGGGGCCTTCGGGGTGCTCACCGAGGTCACCGTGCGCATCCGCCCGCTTCCGGGGGCCACGGCGTACCGGGCGTGGTCGTTCCCCGACTTCGCGACGGGGACGGCGGCGCTCCGCGAAGCCACGCAGCGCGGCATCCGACCCACCGTGCTGCGGCTGAGCGATGAGACCGAGACGCGCGTGAACGCGGCGATGGGCGGGCACCTCACCCGGATGCGCGGATGCCTCGCCATCGCCACGTTCGAGGGGGCGACCCTCGAAGAGGCGGAAGCCGCGCGCGATGCGCTGGACACGGTCTTCGCCGCTCACGGTGCGACCTCGCGCGGCGAGGATCCGGCCCGCTCATGGGAGCGCGGGCGCTTCTCCTCCCCCGCGCTGCGCGACACGCTCATGGACACCGGCGTGCTGGCCGAGACGCTCGAGACGGCGACGACGTGGGCGAACCTGCCGGCGCTCAAGCAGGCGGTGACCGATGCCCTGACCGCGAGCCTCACCGCCTCGGGCACCAAGCCGGTCGTGCTGTGCCACATCTCGCACGTGTACCCGGCGGGTGCGTCGCTCTACCTCACCGTCATCGCCGCGCTCGGCGAGGATCCCCAGGCGCAGTGGAAGACGGCGAAGGATGCCGCATCCCGGGCGATCGGCGACGGCAACGGCACCATCACGCACCATCACGCCGTCGGCCGGGACCATCGCCCCTACCTCGCGACGGAGATCGGCCCGCTCGGCGTCGAGCTGCTGCGCGCCGTCAAGGCCGTACTGGACCCCCGCGGCATCATGAACCCGGGCGCGCTCGTCGCCCCGCGCAGCGACACCGGCGCATGAGGGTCGCGCTCCTGGTCAACCCGGCGGCCCGCGCCGGCGCGCACACCGGCGCGACGAGCACCGCCGCCGAGCGCCTCCGCACGCACGGGGTGCAGACGACGGTCCTGAGCGGCGGCAGCGCCGCCGAGTCATCCGCCCTGCTGCGGGCGGCCCTGGACGCCGGCGTCGACGCGGTCGCCGTCGTCGGGGGCGACGGGACCGTCAACCTCGCCATCCAGGAGGTGGCCGGCACCGGCGTCCCGCTCGGCATCGTGCCCTCGGGCACGGGCAACGACTTCGCGGCGATGCTCGGGCTGCGCGAGCTCGACGCGCGGGCGGCCGCCGACGCGATCGCCGGTGGCCTCACGCGGCGGGTGGATCTCGCGCGCGTGACCCGCGGCGACGGATCGACGCAGTACTTCGGGACGGTCCTGGCAAGCGGCTTCGACTCCAAGGTCAACGACCGCGCCAACGCGATGCGCTGGCCCAGAGGCGGCTCGCGCTACGACATCGCGATCCTCGTCGAGTTCCTCACCCTCGCCGGCATCCCGTACGAGGTCGACGTCGAACTCGCCGACGGCACCCGCGAGCAGATCCGCGGCGACCTCGTGATGGCGACCGTCGGCAACGGTCGCACCTACGGCAGCGGCATCCCGATCTGCCCGGACGCCGATCCCGCCGACGGTCTGCTCGACGTCCTGCTGGTGCGGCCCGCCGGACGGCTGCGCCTGCTCCGGCTCCTGCCGCGCGTGTATCGCGGCACGCACACCACGGTGCCCGAGGTCTCGGTACGCCGCGCGAGGTCGGTGCGCCTGTCGTCGCCCGGTGTCACCGCGTACGCGGACGGCGACCCGATCGGCGCTCTTCCGCTGTCGGTGGATGTCGTGCCGGCGGCGCTCACGGTCTTCACGCCCGCACCAGCCTCCTGACCGGACCTCGGGTGAGAACTGCTCGCGCCGTCCGTCAGTGCGCGGCCTGGACCGCCCGCAGCCGGGCCAGCACCTGGTCACGCAGCTCCTCGGGAGCCGTCTCCTTGCAGGCGCGTGCGACCACCTCGGTCAGCGTGCGCGCGACCAGCGCCTCGTCGCGGCATCCCGCGCAGTGCTCCAGGTGCTCGGCGATGTCGCTGTGCTCGGTCTTGCAGACCTCGTTGCGCAGGTACTCCTCGAGGTCGCGCCGCGCCTTCTCGCAGCCGCAGTCGGTCATTTCGTGCTCCTTGTGGCGGCGGTGGTGATGCCGCGCTCTGTTGCGTAGTCGGCCAGCAGCTCACGAAGCATGCGCCTGCCGCGGTGCAGGCGGCTCATGACCGTGCCGATCGGGGTCTTCATGATGTCGGCGATCTCCTGGTAGGCGAAGCCCTCGACGTCTGCGAGGTACACCGCCAGCCGGAAGTCCTCCGGGATGGACTGCAGCGCGTCCTTGACGACCGAGGCCGGCATGCGGTCGATCGCCTCCGCCTCGGCGGAGCGGGTGCTCGTCGCGGTGGTCGACTCGGCGCCGCCGAGCTGCCAGTCCTCGAGCTCGTCGATCGTGCCCTGGTAGGGCTCGCGCTGCTTCTTGCGATAGGTGTTGATGTACGTGTTGGTGAGGATGCGGTAGAGCCACGCCTTGAGGTTGGTGCCCTGGGTGAAGGTCTTCCACGACGCGAACGCCTTGACGAAGGTCTCCTGCACCAGGTCGGCGGCATCCGCGGGGTTGCGTGTCATGCGCATGGCCGCCGCGTACAGCTGGTCCATGAAGGGCAGCGCCTGCTCTTCGAACTGCGCGCGCGGGTCCTGCACCTGGTCGGTCTGACCGGCGTGGTCGATCGAGTCGCTCATCACGCGCCAGTCTACGGTGGCGGGTTGCGGCCCGCCCGAGACGTCGGGTGAGGGTGCCTCGATGTCGAGGCGGTCGAGAGTGGCGAACATCCGGCTCCGCTCGGTGGGTGGACTCACGACGGCTGGCCCCGCATTACGCGGCGGATCAGAAGCCGTTCAGTAGGGTAGAACCCGATGACAGTCGACGGGTATTCCCCCACCTCCGCGCCGATCGAGCGCGGCCACTGGCGTGCCCCCGTCGCGGACGGTCCGCTGCACGCGACGGTGACCGTTCCCGGGTCCAAGTCGCTGACCAATCGCGAGCTCGTGCTGGCCTCGCTCGCCGACGCGCCGAGCCGGCTGATCGCACCGCTGCACTCCGACGACTCCGCCCGGATGATCGACGCGCTGCGCTCGCTCGGCGTCGGCATCGAGCGCGTCGAGGGCACGGGCATGTACGGCCCCGACATCGAGGTGACGCCCGTGTGGCCGCTCCGCGGCGACACCGAGGTGGACTGCGGGCAGGCGGGCACCGTCATGCGGTTCGTCGCCGGCCTCGCCGGCTTCGGGCGCGGCGACGTGACCCTCACCGCGCACGAGAGCGCGCTGCACCGGCCGATGGGGGCGATGATCACCGCACTGCGCGACGTCGGCGTCGACATCGACGACGGCGGACGCTGGGCCCTGCCCTTCATCGTGCGCGGGCACGGTCACGTGCGCGGCGGCGAGGTGACGATCGACGCCGGCGCGTCCAGTCAGTTCGTCTCGGGGCTGCTGCTGGCCGCGCCCCGGTTCGACGTCGGCCTCCAGCTCAAGCACTCCGGCAGCCGCCTGCCCAGCATCCCCCACATCGACATGACGGTCGAGGCGCTCGGGCATCGCGGCGTGCACGTCGAGCGCCCCGGCGTGGGCGAGTGGATCGTGCCCGCGGGCCCGATCCGCGGCAAGGACGTGGCGATCGAGCCCGACCTCTCCAACGCGGCGCCGTTCCTCGCGGCGGCGATGGTCGCGGGCGGCTCGGTGTCGGTCACCGGCTGGCCGGCGCACTCCACGCAGCCCGGCGCGATGCTCACCGAGATCCTCTCCCTCATGGGTGCCCGCGTCGTCCGCCGCGGCGGCGCGCTGACCGTCACCGCCGGCCCGGCCATCCAGGGCGTCGATCTGGACCTGTCGGCCGCGGGCGAGCTCACCCCGACGATCTTCGGCCTCGCCGCCTTCGCGGAGTCGCCGTCCACGCTGCACGGGATCGGCCACATCCGCGGCCATGAGACCGATCGCATCGCGGCCCTCGTGTCCGAGCTGCGGCGCCTCGGCGGAGAGGCGGAGGAGCTCGCCGACGGCATCCGCATCACACCGCGGCCGCTGCACGGCGGCACCTGGCACGCGTACCACGACCACCGCATGGCGACCACAGGAGCGCTCATCGGCCTCGCCGTCCCGGGCGTCGAGGTCGACGACATCGGCACGACGGCCAAGACGATGCCCGAGTTCCCCCACATCTGGCAGCGGATGCTCGAGGGCCGGCACGCCGACGGCGGCCGGCCGGAGGAGACGATGCGCGCGTCGTGAGACGGCGCGCGCATGGCCCGCACAGCGATCGGGATGACACGGTGAACCGACCCAGGACGACGGCATGAGCTGGCTCGACGACCTCGACGAGGACGACGAGCCGGAGTTCGACGAGGCCGACGTGCGGGTGCGCCCGAACCCGAAGGCGAACCGCCCGCGCACCAAGCGGCGCCCGGCGCACAGCGACGCGCGGATCGCGCGCGTGCTCGGCGTGGACCGCGGCAGGTACACCGTGCTCGTCGACGAGGACCTGCCCGACGAGCGCACGGTGCTCGCCACCCGGGCGCGCGAGCTGCGCAAGACCCCGATCGTCACGGGCGACCGCGCGCGCGTGGTGGGCGACGCGTCGGGCGACGACGGCACCCTGGCGCGCATCGTGGGCATCGAAGAGCGCACGTCGCTGCTGCGGCGCAGCGCCGACGACACCGACCAGGTCGAGCGCGTCGTCGTCGCCAACGCCGACCAGATGCTCGTGGTCGTCGCCGCCGCCGACCCCGAACCCCGCCCGCGGCTCGTCGACCGCTACCTGGTGGCCGCGCTGGATGCCGGCATCCGCCCTCTCCTCGTCGTCACCAAGACCGACCTCGCCGACCCGGCCGCGTTCCTCGCCCACTTCGAGGGCCTCGACCTCGAGGTGTTCGCCAGCGGAAAGGAGGAGATGCCGCTGGACCGGATCGGCGCGGCCCTGGCCGGCCACTCGACCGTGTTCGTCGGGCATTCCGGCGTGGGCAAGTCCACGCTCGTGAACGCGCTCGTCCCCGATGCGCGGCGCGCCACCGGGCACGTCAACGTCGTGACCGGGCGCGGGCGCCACACCTCCAGCTCCACGGTGTCGCTGCGCTACCGCGGCGAGAGCGGCAGCGGCTGGGTCATCGACACCCCCGGGGTGCGCTCGTTCGGACTCGGGCACGTCGACCCGGCGAACATCCTCCGCGCCTTCACCGACCTCGCCGAGGTGGCCGAGGAGTGTCCTCGCGGCTGCACGCACCTCCGGGATGCCCCCGACTGCGCGATCGTCGAAGCGGTCGAGGAGGGGCGACTCGGTCCCGGCGGCCCGGCGCGGCTCGATTCGCTGCAGCGGCTGCTGGAGACGTTCGCGAAGAAGGCGCAGGAGCCCGGCGCCTGAGGCACGACGGGCCGCCGCCTAGAGTGGACAGGTGACCACGACGCGCCTCGAACCCGGCTCCCTCGCCCCCGCATTCACCCTCGTCGACCAGGACGACCGTGCCGTGCACCTCGAGGACCTCCGCGGCGGCCGGGTCATCCTCTTCTTCTACCCCGAGGCGATGACGCCCGGCTGCACCAAGGAGGCGTGCGACTTCCGCGACAGCCTCGCACCGCTGCAGGCCGCCGGCTACACCGTCCTCGGCGTCTCGCGGGACCAGCCCGAGAAGCTCCGGCGGTTCCGCGAGCGCGACGGCCTCACCTACGACCTGCTGAGCGACCCGGACCACGCGGTGCACGAGAAGTACGCGGTGTGGGGCGAGAAGGTGAACTACGGCAAGACGTTCATGGGCGTCATCCGCTCGACGTTCGTCATCGACGAGGAGGGCCGGATCGCGCACGCGCTGTACAACGTGCGCGCCACCGGGCACGTGTCGCGCCTGCGGACGACGCTCGGAGTCTGAGACCGGATCAGCGCGACGCGCATCGGCGCGATCGCGGATCAGCGCGAGGCCGCTCCCGGCGCGTCGCCGTCCGCTCCATCGGCGCCTCGCGCCTGGCGTCCGGCATCCCGCACGGCCAGCACGAGCAGCACCAGCACCACGACGGCCGGCACGGCGAGGGCCAGGGCGAGCCCGGGGACCGCGAAGGCCCCGGTCGCGGCGCCGAGCGCGACGGCGAGGATCAGCAGCTGCGTGACGATGCCGCCGGAGCGCCCCCACGACTGCCCCCGCCAGATGGCGGCCGCGAACGCCAGCACCGCCACGGCGCCGACGAGGGTGAGCACGACGAGCGCGATCGCGCTCTCGATCGAGCCGGTGTCGCCGCCGACGATCGCCGCGATCTCCCCGACGGTCAGCGCCGCGATGCCGAGACCCTCCAGACCCACGAGCACCGCCGCGATCCTTCCGGACAGGTTTGTCCGCATTCTCCGTCGACTCCTCTTCCACACGTCAGGCGTTTGTGCGAAACCTCCAGGTCAGAGGGGGAACACTCAGCCGGTTCCACATAAACCCGCCGATCAACCCTTGATTCAGGTAAACCGCTATGGGACGATTGGTGAAGCCGTGTGCTCCCACAGCGACGTGGGGCGAGTGATCTCGCACATCCCACAGGGTATCCGACCCGAACGGATCCCAAGCCCCACCCCCTCTCACAAGGAGCACCACCATGGACTGGCGCGACAAGGCCGCCTGCCTGACCGTCGACCCCGAGCTGTTCTTCCCCGTCGGGAACACCGGACCTGCCGTCGATCAGATCGAGAAGGCCAAGTCGGTGTGCGCACGCTGCACCGTCACCGAGATCTGCCTGCAGTACGCCCTCGAGACCGGACAGGACTCGGGCGTGTGGGGCGGTCTCTCCGAGGACGAGCGCCGCGCCCTGAAGCGCCGGGCCGCCCGCGCGCGCCGCGCCAGCTGACACAGCGCCCGAATCGAGCGGATGCCGCAGCCGCGGCATCCGCTCTCCTTTGCGCGCTCGGTTTCCCAAGCCCGGCGGTCCGGCTCCTACCTCGCTGCCCCCGTCGCGACCGGAGCCGCGTCAGCGCTCGCCGGCGCCCGTACTGCTCCGGCCCGCGTCGACGATGTACCGCAGCGGGATCTCGATCGTCACCTCGGTGCCGCTGCCCATGATGGTGTGCCAGTCGATGGTGCCGCCGAGCTCGCCCTGGATGAGGGTGCGGACGATCTGGGTGCCCAGGCCCCGTCCGACCTGCCCTTCGGGCAGCCCCGACCCGGTGTCGCGCACCCGCACCTCGAGCCGCTCCTCGTCGCGCTCGGCGACGATCTCGACGTCGCCCTCCTGACCTGCCAGGCCGTGCTCGACCGCGTTGGTCACCAGCTCGGTCAGCGCCAGCGCGAGCGGCGTCGCGTACTCGCTCGGCAGCGTTCCGAACCGGCCGGACGAATGGGTCTTGGCACGGGTGTTGGGAGCGGCGGCCACCTCGGCGACGAGCTTGAGCACCCGCGCGAACACCTCGTCGAAGTCGACGTTCTGCGCCAGTCCCTCCGAGAGGGTGTCGTGCACGACCGCGATCGCCGACACGCGGCGCATCGCCTGGGTGAGCGCCTCGCGCGCCTCCTCGGAGTGCGAGCGGCGCGCCTGGATGCGCAGCAGCGAGGCGACGGTCTGCAGGTTGTTCTTGACGCGGTGGTGGATCTCGCGGATCGTCGCGTCCTTGGTGATGAGCTCCTGCTCCTGGTGGCGGATCTCGGTCACGTCGCGGCAGAGCACGATGGCGCCGATGCGCGTGCCGTGATCGCGAAGCGGGATCGTGCGCAGCGACACGGTGACGCCGCGCGCCTCGAGGTCGGTGCGCCAGGGCGCGCGCCCGGTCACCACGACCGGGAGCGACTCGTCGAACTGACGCTTGCCGGGGAGGATCTGCGTCACGACCTCCACGAGCGACTCGCCTTCGAGCTCGTCCTCGAAGCCCAGCCGGTTGAACGCCGACAGGGCGTTCGGGCTCGCGAACGTCGTGACCCCGTCGACGTCGAGACGGATCAGACCGTCGGAGGCGCGCGGAGCGCCGCGGCGCGGCGACGTCGGCGCCGACAGGTCCGGGAAGTCACCCGAGGCGATCATGCCGAACAGGTCGTCGGCGCATTCGTTGAACGTGATCTGCTGGCGGGAGGGCGTGCGCGCCTCGCCGAGGTTGGTGTGACGGGTCAGCACTCCCACCACGCTCAGCTGACCGCCCTGCTGGCGGGCCACCGGCACGGCGCGCACGCGGGTGGGGGTCTCCTCGAACCAGTCCGGCGAGGCGGAGTCGACGATGCGGCCGCTGTGGAACGCCTCCCGCACCTGCGTGCGCCACTGCGGGCGCACGCGGTCGCCCACGATGTCGCGGTAGAAGAGGGTCGCCGCGCCGCTCGGGCGGGTGTGGGCGACGGCGACGAACGAGTCGTCCGACGTGGGCACCCACAGCACGATGTCGGCCGACGCCAGGTCGGCGAGGAGCTGGCCGTCCCCCGCGAGACGATGAAGCCACTCCACGTCGTCCTCGCTGGAGCGGCCCTGGGCGTAGACGAGATCGCTGAGGGTCGACACGGACCTAGCCTAGAGCGCGCGCGTCGGACCGTCGGTGCGCCGCGGCAGCTCGCGCCGAGCCGGCGCCGCGGGAGCGACGGATGCCGCGCCCCGGCGTCCTCTCGGGCGCTCCTGCCGCGGGAGTGGGCACGACGGCCTCTCCGGCGAATCGCCGCAGGCCCAGGACCAGCGGCGACTTCGGTGCGACCTCGGCGATCGGCCGGCCCGCGAGGATCGCCGCGTCCGCCGAGCGCGGATCCTGGGGCAGGAACCAGACGTCGCGGATTCCGGCGAAGCGGTCGAGCGTGCGGCGGACCTGGCCGCGCGCATCGATCCCGAGCGTGCCCGGGCGCAGCCGGTTCGCGACGACGGCGATCGGGGTGGCGCCGACGGCTGCGCGCAGGTCGGAGTGACCGCGGAGGAAGCGCGCGATCCCGACCGGGTCGGCCGCGGCGACCGCGACGACGAGATCGGCCGCGCGCAGCGCGGCGAGCGCTGCGGCGTTGCGGCGCGGGCCGTCGAGGTCGCTCACGATCTCCTCGTCGCGCTCGAGCGATGAGGCGACGTCGACCACCGTGTAGTCCGCCCACTCTCGGCAGGCGGCCAGCGCCGCCGCCACGCGACGCTCGCTCAGCTCGGGCCAGCGGGACGGGCGGTTGATGCCGGTGAGCACGTCGACGCCCGAGCGTCCGAGCGGTGTCGCGATGCGCTCGAGCTCGCTCGCGTCGAGCCCGCCGAGCTCCGCCTGGCGGCACGCGGCCGCGAAGCCGGGCCCCTCGTCGGCCAGCCCGAGCGTGAGAGCCAGCGACGGCGCGTGCGTGTCGGCGTCGACGAGCGCGACGTGGCGGCCGCCCCGCGCCAGCTCGACGGCGAGCTCGGTGGCGACGGTGGACCGTCCGGGTGCGCCCGCGGCGCCCCAGACCACGATCACCCGCGGCCGCTCCGGCGCCTCCGGCGCAGCGCCCACGGGCGCGGCCGACAGCGCGTCGGCGATGCGCCACGGCTCGATGTGCCGCTCCAGCGGCGCTTCGAGCCCGCACGCCGCGGCCAGACGCTCACCGGCGGCGTCGTCCACGAGCGGCACGACGCGCGTCCCCGCGCGGTCGCACAGCGCCACGACCGTGGGTGACATGGTGCGACGTGAGACCGCCAGGATCAGCGCGTCGGCCTCCGCGAGCGCGCGCAGCACGCCCTCCGCCTCGGCTCCCCGCAAGCCGTCGGCGGCGGCCAGCAGCGGCGCGTCCTCGGGAAGCTCCGCGATCACGTCGACGCCCTCGCGACGCAGTCCTGCGACGAGCGCGGCGGCGTCCTCGACGGCCACGACGACCTTCACGAGCCCGCCCCCGTAGCCGGGACGATGGAGAGCGCGGACTCGTCGGCCATCGCGGCGAGCGTCGCCGACACGTCGGCACGCGGGATGACGAGCTCGAGCGCGGCCGCTCCCCCGCCGATCATGGAGTCGTCCCGCGTCACCGAGACGACCGTGGCGTCGGCCACGAGCACCCGTGGCTCGTCGTACCCGCCGTCCTCGCGGATCGGTGCGGCCCAGACCTCGACGACGGCGCCGGCCCCGACGGAGGCGGGCACGTCCACGGCGCTGCGGACGACGACGTTGGTGGTGCGGGCCGACCGGGCCTCGCCGACGGATGCCGCCGGCACGAGCTCGCCGGCCTCGACGGTGCGTGTCGCCACGAGGGCGCCGGCGGAGTGCTCGGCCGGGAGGTACGCGCCGGCGAGCGCGCCGAGGGCGACATCGACGACCTCGAGGTCGCCGGGCTCGATGACCTGCCCGGGGACGAGGGTGTGGGCGGCGGCGTAGACGGGGACGGTCTGCCGCGCCGCCGTCACGACGAGCCAGACGCCGGCGACGGAGGCGGCCACCAGCAGCACGCCGAGGAAGAACCGGGCATCGCCCCAGAAGGCTCGACGCGGTGTGCGGACGGGATCGCTTGCGGCGGTCATGCGTCCATCGTCGCCGAGCCGGCGAAACGGCGTCGATCGTTATCCACAGGGCCTTCCCGCTCCGGCCCTCCCGGACACCGCGGGGCGATAATGGGGGCATGCCCGATGACCCGACGTCCGCCGTGCGTCTTCTCGCCCCCGCACAGGTGGGCGAGGTGCTCGGCGTCTCCGTCGACGAGGTCATGGCGCTCGTGCTCGAGGGACGGCTGCGGGGCGTGCGGGTGGGCGCGCCGGCCCGCTGGCGGATCGAGGCTGCGAGCGTGGGAGACTACCTGGACGACCAGGCCGAAGAAGCGCGCCGCATCGCCCTGTGGCACCAATCCCAGACAGCCAGCTTCCCCGAGCTGTGGGGCGGCGGGATCGTCCGCAACCCCGACTGATCCCGGGAGGATCAGGGCAGCGCCGGAGCCGTGTCCGCCCGGATCCACGCCACGGCGGCGAAGGGGATCAGGCGGTAGCCCGAGACCTCGTCGGCACGCCGTGGCGTCCCCGGCTCGTGCAGGGCCAGGTCGAGGTGATCGGCGCCTGCTCTGTCGATGGTGCCCGTCAGGACGCGCCCGCTCGTCAGGTGCACCGCGACCCCGGCACGCCGGCGCACGAGGTCGCGCAGGACGAAGCCGAAGGTCAGCCGGTCGGCCAGCGCCGAGCGGGCGGGGCCCGGCCGCGCGGAGCGGAGCAGGTCGGCGTGCGGCGCCCCGATCGCGAGGATGGATGCGAACGGCACGATGACGGCTCCGCCGCCCTCGGCGGGCCGCAGTGCGGCCCAGCCGGCGCCGACGCCGATGACAGCCGCCCGCAGGGTCGTCCCGTCGACGAGGTCGAACCCGTACGCCGAGGCGGCATCCGCGGCCAGCAGTGTCAGCCGTTCGGCGAGCGCCACACGGGACAGACGCAGCCGCTCCGCCTCGGTGTCCAGGGCATGGCGCTCGGCCTCCCATTCGGAGGCGAGCTGATCCTCGAGGTCGTCGAAGAACCGGTCCCAGCGCACTCCGCGAGAGTAGGGCAGATCCGCCCGCACGAGGGATGAGTTATCCACAACCTGGGCTTTCCGGGTTTTCCTGGGAGTTCGCCGTATGTTCTAATCGCAAAGACACATCCCCCATGTCAGATAGGCACCGATGGCAATGTCGCCCGCGGGTCGTGCCCGCCTCCCCCTCGCATCCCGCACCACCGAGCTCGCGGAGTTCTTCGCTCCGCAGCGCACGCCCTCCACCGCACTGCCCTCCCCCGAGCCGTTCCTGCGCAACCTGACGGTCGGCGTCCTGGAGGTCTTCGCCGGCGTGCGCGAGGTGGACCAGCTCGCCCGCTGGCTCACCGAGGACGCCTACCGCAAGCTGGTGACCCGCGCGAACCTGGCCGCGCGTGCGCGCAGCGCGCGCGGCGTGCCCGCGCGTCGGCCCGTCCACACGATCATGTCGGTGCACGAGTCCTCTCCCGCCGACGGGATCGTCGAGGCGGTCCTCGTCGTGCGCGGCCCGGCGCGCACCCGTGCCCTCGCCGTGCGCCTGGAGGGCATGGACGGCCGCTGGCGCGCGACGTCCCTCGCCCTGCTGTGAGACCGGACGCCCCCGCAGAGCGCGGGCGGCCGGTCGCTGCTCAGTCCTCGGCGTCCTTGTCGATGAGGTCGAGGAGCGACTTCAGCGCATCGCGGATCTCGTCGTGGTCGTACTGGCCCGCGCGGCTCTCCGCGGAGATCACACCGGAGCGGTGCACCTTGGCGAAGTCGCCGAACGGGAACGAGTAGGCCTTCTTGGTGTCGTGGTTCTCGCTCCGATCGACCCCGAGGTGCCAGTGCGAGTACTCGGTCCACCCCTCCTTCTCGATGAAGGCGTTCTCCTCCTCGGCGCTGGGGGCCGCCTCGGACCAGTCGTCCCGCTCGTCGCGCACGACCTTGCCGTCCCGGATCAGCGCACGCGCGTGGCGCAGCGCCGGCTGGTTCAGTTCGATGGACATGCCCAGGACGCTACGACACGAGCGTGCCACGGGTCAGGGGGTTGACGGATGCCGCGGGCCGCGGCATCCGTCTCCCGCTCACTGCTTGTACGACGCGAGGAAGTTGCCCAGCCGCTCGACGGCCTCGGTGAGCACGCGCGCCTCCGGGAGCGTGACGATGCGCAGGTGGTCGGGCGTGGGCCAGTTGAACCCGGTCCCCTGCACCAGCAGCACGTGCTCGGCGACGAGGAAGTCGTAGACCAGGCGTGCGTCGTCGTGGATCTCGTGCACGTTCGGGTCCAGCCTCGGGAACGCGTAGAGGGCACCCTTGGGCTTGAGGCAGGTGACGCCGGGGATCCGCTCCAGCCCCTCCCACGCGGCGTCGCGCTGCTCGTGGAGGCGTCCCTCCGGCGCGATGAGCGCGTCGATGGACTGCACACCCGACAGCGCCGCCTGCACGGCGTGCTGCGCGGGGACGTTCGGGCACAGGCGGGTCGACGCGAGCAGCTGGATGCCCTCGAGGAATCCGGCCGCGTGCTTCTTGGGACCGGTGATCACGAGCCAGCCCGAGCGGTAGCCGGCGACGCGGTAGGTCTTGGAGAGACCGTTGAACGTCAGGCACAGCAGGTCGGGCGCCAGCGTCGCGAGCGGGATGTGCTGCGCGTCGTCGAACAGGATCCGGTCGTAGATCTCGTCGGAGAGCAGCAGCAGCGAGTTCTCGCGCGCGATCTCGACGATGCCCTCGAGCACCTCGCGGGAGTAGACGGCGCCCGTGGGATTGTTCGGGTTGATCACGACGATCGCCTTGGTGCGGGGCGACACCTTCGCCCGGATGTCGTCGAGGTCCGGCTGCCACTCGTCGTCGGGATCGCACCGGTAGTGCACCGGTGTTCCGTCGGCCAGACTCGTCATCGCCGTCCACAGCGGATAGTCGGGAGCGGGGATCAGGACCTCGTCGCCCTCGTCGAGGAGCGCCTGCATCGTCATGGTGATGAGCTCGGACACGCCGTTGCCGAGGTACACGTCGTCGGGGTCGAACTGCGGGAAGCCCGGCACCTGCTCGTAGCGCGACACCACGGCGCGGCGCGCGGACATGATGCCCTTCGAGTCGCTGTAGCCGTGCGCGTGGGGCACGGCCTCGATCATGTCGCGGACGATCTGGAACGGCGCCTCGAAGCCGAACACCGCGGGGTTGCCCGTGTTGAGCTTCAGGATCGTGTGACCCTCGTTCTCGAGCCGGTCGGCCTCTGCCAGTGCCTGTCCCCGGATCTCGTAGAGGACGTTCTGGAGCTTGCTCGACTGGTCGAGGCGACGGAGGGGACTCATCGCCCCAGGATATCCGCGGCCGACGAGGGCCAATCGACGCCGCGTGGCCCGGGGTCCACGGGCCACGCGGCGGTCGTGACGAGTCCTACTTCTTGCGCTGCTCGGCGGCGCGGCGCTGCGCGCGGTTCTGCGGCGCCTGCTGCGGCGCGGCGGCCGCGGCATCCGTGCGCTGGCCGAACGCCCCGCGCGGGGCCTCCGCGGGAGCCTCCTGCTGACCGGGCGCACCGGCGGCCGCGGCCGCCTGACGCAGGCGGCTGGTCGCGGCCTGCTGCACCTGTCCGCGGTCGTTGCGCACCTCGACCTCGCCGGCGTCGTTGGATGCCGAGTACTGCAGGCGCTGGTTGTCGACCGGCTGCGCACCGAGGCCCTTGGCCTCGACCTGCGTGACCTGCTCGGCGCCGGCCTCGCCCTGACGCCGCACCTCGACCTCGAGGTTGTAGAGGTAGCCGACCGACTCCTCCTTGATCTGGCCCATCATCGCCTGGAACATCTGGTAGCCCTCGCGCTGGTACTCGATCAGCGGGTCGCGCTGGGCCATGGCCCGCAGGCCGATGCCGTCCTTGAGGTAGTCCATCTCGTACAGGTGGTCTCGCCAGCGGCGGTCGAGCACCTGCAGCACCACGCGGCGCTCGAGCTCGCGCGTCGCGGCCTCGCCGAGGGTCTGCTCGCGCTTGTCGTACGCGATGCGGGCGTCGGAGAGGATCTCGCGCTTGAGCCCCTCCGCGGTGATGCCGCCCTTGCGCCCGGCGGCCTCGGCGACGACCTCGTCGATCGTCACCCCCACCGGGTACAGCGTCTTCAGCTCGGTCCACAGCGCGTCGAAGTCCCAGTTCTCGCTGTGACCGGACCCGGTGTGGTCCTCGATGACGGCGTTGATCGCGTCCTCGATGAAGTGCTGCACGCGGTCGGCGATGTCGTCGCCCTGCAGGATGTGCCGGCGGTCGGAGTAGATGGCCTCGCGCTGACGGTTCAGCACGTCGTCGTACTTGAGGACGTTCTTGCGGATCTCGGCGTTGCGCGCCTCGACCTGGCTCTGGGCGGACTTGATCGCGCGCGTGACCATGCCCGACTCGATCGCCACGTCGTCGGGGAAGTTCGTGCGCGCGATGATCGCCTCGGCGGCGCCGGACTGGAACAGGCGCATCAGGTCGTCGGTCAGCGACAGGTAGAAGCGGCTCTCGCCGGGGTCGCCCTGACGCCCGGAGCGGCCGCGCAGCTGGTTGTCGATGCGGCGCGACTCGTGACGCTCGGTGCCGAGGACATACAGGCCGCCGGCCTCGACGACCTTCGTGCCCTCCTCCGCGACGCGGTCGCGGGTGGCCTCGTACACGGCGTCCCACTCGGCCTCGTAGTCGTCCGGCGTCTCGACCGGGTCCAGGCCCTTCGCCCTCATCTCCTGCACCGCCAGGAACTCGGCGTTGCCGCCGAGCATGATGTCGGTGCCGCGGCCGGCCATGTTCGTCGCCACCGTCACGGCGCCCAGGCGCCCGGCGCGGGCGACGATCTCGGCCTCGCGTGCGTGGTTCTTGGCGTTGAGGACCTCGTGCTTGATCCCCTTCTTGGCCAGCAGGCGCGAGAGGTACTCGCTCTTCTCGACACTCACCGTGCCCACGAGCACGGGCTGTCCGAGCTCGTGGCGTGCGGCGATGTCCTCGACGACCTGGGCGAACTTGGCCGTCTCGTTCTTGTAGACGAGGTCGGGCTGGTCCTTGCGGATCATCGGCTTGTTCGTGGGGATCTGCACGACGCCGAGCTGGTAGGTCGACATGAACTCGGCCGCTTCGGTCTCGGCCGTGCCGGTCATGCCTGCGAGCTTGTCGTAGAGGCGGAAGTAGTTCTGCAGCGTGACGGTCGCGAGCGTCTGGTTCTCGGCCTTGACCGGCACGCCCTCCTTCGCCTCGATGGCCTGGTGGATGCCCTCGTTGTAGCGACGGCCCACCAGGATGCGCCCGGTGTGCTCGTCGACGATCATGACCTCGTCGTTCATCACGACGTAGTCGGTGTCGCGCTTGAAGAGCGCCAGCGCCTTGATCGAGTTGTTCAGGAACGAGATGAGCGGGGTGTTCGCGGACTCGTAGAGGTTGTCGATGCCGAGGTAGTCCTCGACCTTCTCGATGCCGGGCTCGAGCACGCCGATCGTGCGCTTCTTCTCGTCGACCTCGTAGTCCACGCCCGGGTCGAGGGTCTTGGCGATCTTCGCGAACTCGACGAACCAGCGGTTCGCCTCGCCCGACGAGGGGCCGGAGATGATGAGCGGCGTGCGGGCCTCGTCGATGAGGATCGAGTCGACCTCGTCGACGATGGCGAAGAAGTGGCCCCGCTGCACGAGGTCCTCTTTGCGCCACGCCATGTTGTCGCGGAGGTAGTCGAAGCCGAACTCGTTGTTCGTGCCGTAGGTGATGTCGCAGCCGTACTGCTGGCGGCGCACCTCGGGGGTCTGCCCGGCGACGATCGTGCCCGTGGTCATGCCGAGCGCGCGGTAGATGCGGCCCATGAGCTCCGACTGGTACGAGGCGAGGAAGTCGTTGACGGTGACCACGTGCACGCCCTTGCCGGCGATGGCGTTGAGGTACACCGGGAAGGCGGCGGTGAGCGTCTTGCCCTCACCGGTCTTCATCTCGGCGATGTTGCCGAGGTGGAGGGCGGCACCGCCCATGATCTGGACGTCGTAGGCGCGCTGGCCCAGCGTGCGCTTGGCGGCCTCGCGCACCGCGGCGAACGCCTCGGGCATGAGCTGGTCCAGCGTCTCGCCGGCCTCGTGGCGAGCGCGCAGCTCCGCCGTCTCTCCCCGCAGCTCTTCGTCGGTGAGGTGCTCGTAGTCCTCTTCGAGGGCGCCGACGGCCTTCACGACCTGCTGGAGCCGCCGGAGGATGCGACCCTCACCGGCGCGAAGCAGTTTCTCGAGGGGGTTGGCCACGGAGTGTCTCCATCTTCAGGCTTCGGGGTGCGGCGCACAGGCGCCGTTGCCGCCCGGGTGCATAGCCCCAGGCATACCTGCCTATGTTATCCACCCGTGACCTTGGTGTGCGCTGGGTGGCGCGGCATCCGGCGTGGCGCATTCCGAGTATGCATATACTCAGCATGTACATACTCGGTATGCAGATCGGAGACGATGGTGTCGGTGCGACAGAGCCTGTTGGCGATCCTCGACCAGGGGCCGTGCTACGGCTACCAGCTGCGGGCGGAGTTCGACCGCCGCACCGGCTCGACCTGGCCGCTCAACGTCGGCCAGATCTACAACACGCTCGACCGCCTCGAGCGTGACGGGCTCGTCGAGAAGGACGACGTCGACGAGCAGGGGCACGTCTACTGGCAGATCACGGATGCCGGATCCGCCGAGGTCTCCGACTGGCTCGCCTCGCCGGTCGAGCGCGGGCAGGGCACGCGGGACGAGCTCGCGATCAAGCTCGCCGTCGCCGCCACCCTGCCGGGGGTCGACGTGGGCGCAATCATCCAGACGCAGCGACGCGCGTCGCTGCGCCAGCTCCAGGAGCTCAACCGCGCGAAGTACGCCGGGGCATCCGCCGACGGCGCATCCCCGTTCACGCCGGAGGAGCTCGCCTGGTCGCTCGTGGTGGACTCGATGATCTTCGCCGCCGAGGCCGAGGTGCGCTGGCTCGACCACACCGAGCAGCGGCTGGCGCTGCATCCGGATCACGCGATGGCCCTCGCGCTGTCCACCGATCGGCCCAAGCGCGGGCGGCCCGCGAAAGATCGGGTCGTCGACCGGGCCGAGGGCGAGCCGACACGCGGAGCCGGGTCGCCCGCCGTTGCGGCCGAGGTCAACCGATGACCGCGGTGCTGCGCCTCATCGGCGTCACGCAGCAGTACGGCGCGGGTGAGACGGCCGTCTCGGCGCTCTCCGGGGTGGATCTCGAGGTCGCCGCGGGCGAGCTCGTCGCGATCATGGGAGCGTCCGGATCGGGCAAGTCGACGCTGCTGTCCATCGCCGGAGGCCTTGCCACTCCCACCACGGGCGAGGTCGTCGTGGACGGGGCCTACCTCAGCCAGCAGTCGCCCCGCAGCCTCGCCGCGCTCCGCCGCCGCTCGCTCGGCTTCGTGTTCCAGGACTTCAATCTCATCCCGACCCTCACGGCGCTCGAGAACGTGACGCTGCCGCTCGAGCTCGACGGCTTCCGGGCCAGGGCGGCGCGCCGTGCGGGTCGGGATGCTCTCGCCTCGGTCGGCCTCGACGACAAGCTGCACTCCTACCCCGACGATCTGTCGGGCGGTCAGCAGCAGCGCGTCGCGATCGCGCGCGCCGTCGTCGGCGGGCGACGGCTGATCCTCGCCGACGAGCCGACGGGTGCGCTCGACTCGGTGACGGGCGAGATGGTGCTGCGGATGCTGCGGGCGCGGGTGGATGCCGGCGCGGCCGGCATCCTCGTCACGCACGAGGCCCGGCACGCCGCGTGGGCGGACCGCATCGTGTTCCTCCGCGACGGGCGGATCGTCGACGAATCCCGCCGCGACGGCGCCGAGACCCTGCTGGCCGCGCGGTGACGCTGCTCGAGGCCCCGCCCCAGGCCGCACCACGTCAGGGGCCCGCTGCCGCTCCCCCGCGGCGCCGCAGATGGTCGAGCCTTCGCGCCGACCTGCGTCTCGCGCGGCGCCAGGTGCGCCGGACGAGGGGGTCGAGCACGCTCGTCCTGCTGCTCGTCGCGCTTCCGGTGGCCGGGCTCACCGGCGGCGCGGTCTTCTGGCAGAGTCACGTCCCCAGTCCCGCTCAGAGCGCGGAGCTCGAGCTCGGCGGCAACGACGCCTGGATCGAAGCGGTCGGCGGGCCCGACCCGACCCGGTCGCAGGCGGTGGACGTCCCCTGGGACCACACCGTCGAGACCGATCCCGAGACCGGGATGCCGGTGAACGAGGTGCTGCCGAACGCCACCGACCCCGGCGCCTTCATCCCCGCGGTTGCAACGGTGCGAGAAGTCGTCCCGTCGTCGTCCGTCGCCGTCGAGACCGCGGGAGGCGTCGGATGGCTCGAGACGGTCGTCGGCGACGTGTGGGATCCGGTGTTCGAGGGCGTGTACATCCCGCTCGAGGGCCGGGCACCGGCATCCGCCGACCAGATCATGGTGAGCCCGGGAGCGCTGGAGAGACTCGGCGCGCGGATCGGCGATGACGTCGTCTTCGTCGACGCGGAGCGCACGATGGAGATCACCGGCACGATGCGTCCGGCGAGCGCGCAGGCGTCGGTGGAGGTGCTCTTCCTCCCGGCCGCCGCGGCGGCGGTCGCCGGCGACGATCCGTTCGTGCGCTGGTACGTCGAGGGGTGGCAGCCGGATGTCGCCGAGCTGGAGGAGCTGAACCACGCGGGCTTCGTCGCCTATGCCCGCGACCTGGTGATGGACCCGCCCGCCGACGCACGCCGCAGCGAGTGGCGCCCGGGTGGGGCCGAGCTGTGGAGCATCATCCTCGTCGGCGGCATCGGCGCCGTCCTCAGCGGCTACATCGTGGTGCTGCTCGCGGGAGCGGCGTTCTCGGTCGCCGCGCGCCGGCAGCAGCGGGCGCTCGCCATGGCCTCGAGCGTCGGCGCGTCGCGCGCCGACGTGTTCCGCATCGTGGTGTTCCAGGGCACCGTGCTCGGCGTGATCGGGGGCGCGGTCGGCGTCGCAGTGGGTGTGGCGGGCGCCGCCGCGGCCCTCGCCCTCACCGACCGGGGCGCGCGTGGCACGTCCTGGGGCAACTTCGGCCTGCAGGTGCCGTGGCTGCTCATCGTCCCGATCGCCCTCTTCGCCGTGCTGGTCGGCACGCTCGCCGCGGTCGCACCCGCGCGAGCGGCGACGAAGGGCGACGCCCTGTCGGCATTGCGCGGGGCGCGGCGACCGGCGCTCCTGCGCCCCCGGCGACCGTTGTGGGGAATCCTCGTGATGGCGACGGGACTGGCCGGGCTCGTCTTCGGTGCGGTGTACGTGGCGGCGACCGTCGCCCTCGGCGAGGACGGCGACCAGCAGAGCCCGCTCTTCTTCGCGGCGCTGTACGCGGTCGTCCTGGGTCCGCTGGTCTTCCAGATCGGCGTCCTCATCCCGTCGCACTGGATCCTCGTGCAGATCTCGCGGGCGCTGTCGCGCCTGGGCCTGGCCCCTCGGCTCGCCAGCCGCGACGCGGCCGCCACTCCCTCCCGCGTCGTCCCGGCGTTCGCGGTGATCGGCGCGTGCGTGTTCGCGGCATCCTTCGTCCTCTCCATGACCGCGCTCACCGCCGCCTCCAACGCGCGGTGGCACTGGTACATGGCGCCCGAGGGGGCCGTCGTCGTGCACACCTGGCAGAACGGCACCGACGATTCCGACCGCCTCGTCGATGCGGCGGAGGAGCTCGTGGCGCCGACGGACCCGTCGTCCGTCGCGTGGGTCTTCAGCACCGTCTGGCCCGAGGTCGATCCCTCGACCGGCGAGACGGTCGATCCCGATGCCCGGCAGTTCGCGGTCGCCCGGCAGGGGTACGACGGGTGCACCGGCGACTGCCTGCAGCCGTACGATGCGGCATCGGGGTCACTGTGGATCGTGGCGGCGGACGATCTGGGCACCATTCTCGGGACGAGCGTCGACGCCGAGGCGCTCGAGGTCGTGCGAGACGGCGGGATTCTCGTCACCGAGCCCGACTACGTCGACGGCTCGGGCGAGGTCGTCGTCACCGAATGGACACCCGAGGGGTATCAGGCACTCATGGCGTGGAACGGGTCGGAGCCCGGCTCGCCGCCGAGCGCAGCGGCTCCGTCGGCCCAGCACCGGCTCGATGCCGCAGTGGTGGACCTGGGGTGGCAGCAGGCCTTCGAGCTCATCGTCACGCCCGAGACGGCCGCTGCTCTGGGGATCGTCACCGTGCCCGGACAGCTCGTCGCGGTCTACGACGAGCCCCTCGACCAGGTCACGGTGGACGAGCTCACGGGCGAGAGCCGCGACCTGCGCGTGTCGGCGAGTGCCGGCCTGTCGGTCTCCGTCGAGGACGGGCCGGACCCGGTCGAGCCGTGGCTCTGGCTCATCGTCGGCGTGACGGTCGTGCTCGTGCTCGGAGCCTCGGCGGTGACGCTCGGGCTCGCTCGCTTCGAGCGCCGCCCCGACGACGCCACCCTCACCGCGATCGGCGGGGGACGGATGCTGCGCCGCAATGTCAACGCATGGCAGGCGGCCGTGATCGTGGGGATCGGCTCGGCGGTGGGCACAGCGACGGGCTACCTGTCGGTGTGGGGACTCGCGACCGCGAACGCCTCGGCGTTCGATGTGGCAGACACACCCTGGCTGTGGCTCGCCGTGCTCGGCATCGGACTGCCGGTGGGCATCACCCTCGCGGCGTGGCTCGTGCCGCCGCGGCAGCCGGATCTCACCCGCCGCACGGCGATCGCGTGAGATGACGCAGCGGATGCCGCGCCCTGCCGCCGTCGTGTGGGCCGAGGCGGCCGGCGAGCCGCGGGCGCGGCATCCCTCTCGCTGGCCCCTCCCAGGAGCGCCCCGGTACGCTGAACTGTGCACACCGACGCCGATCAGATCGAAGACGAGGCTCAGACCGAGCCCGCCGCGATGACGTTCTCCGACCTCGGGCTGAGTCAGCCCGTCCTCAAGGCGCTGCGCGGGATCGGCTACGAGACCCCCTCGGCGATCCAGGCGGCGACCATCCCGACCCTGCTGGCGGGCCGTGACGTCGTCGGCATGGCGCAGACCGGAACCGGCAAGACCGCCGCGTTCGCGCTGCCGATCGTCGACCGGCTCGACCTCTCGCAGAAGAGTCCCCAGGCACTCGTGCTCGCCCCCACGCGCGAGCTCGCGCTGCAGGTGTGCGAGGCGTTCGAGAAGTACGCGGGCCACCTGAAGGACGTGCACGTGCTTCCCGTCTACGGCGGCCAGGGGTACGGCGTGCAGCTCTCGGCACTCCGACGCGGCGTGCACATCGTCGTCGGAACGCCCGGCCGCATCATCGACCACCTCGAGAAGGGGACGCTCGACCTCTCGGCTCTGCAGTATCTCGTGCTCGACGAGGCCGACGAGATGCTCAAGATGGGCTTCGCCGAGGATGTCGAGACGATCCTCGCCGAGACGCCCAAGACCAAGCAGGTCGCCCTCTTCTCGGCGACCATGCCGCCGCAGATCCGCCGGATGTCGAAGCAGTACCTGAACGACCCCGAAGAGATCACGGTCAAGTCCAAGACCCAGACATCGGCGAACATCTCGCAGCGCTACCTGATCACCGCCTGGCAGCAGAAGATGGACGCGCTCACCCGCATCCTCGAGGTCGAGAACTTCGACGGCATGATCGTCTTCGGGCGCACCCGGAGCGTCACCGAGGAGATCGCCGAGAAGCTGCGCGCCCGCGGCTACTCCGCCGCCGCGATCAACGGCGACATCGCGCAGCCGCAGCGCGAGAAGACGGTCAACCAGCTGAAGTCGGGCAAGCTCGACATCCTCGTGGCGACGGACGTGGCGGCCCGCGGCCTCGACGTCGAGCGCGTCTCGCACGTCGTGAACTACGACATCCCGACGGACGCCGAGTCCTACGTCCACCGCATCGGCCGCACCGGCCGCGCCGGGCGCACCGGCGACGCGATCAGCTTCGTCACCCCGCGCGAGCGCGGCCTGGTCAAGATGATCGAGCGCGCGACCCGCCAGGAGCTCACCGAGATGCCGCTCCCCAGCGTCGACGAGGTGAACGTCACCCGGCTGTCGCGCTTCGACGACCGCATCACCGCCGCGCTCGACGAGGCCGACCGCATCGAGCGCTTCCGCGACATCGTCGCCCACTACGTCCGCAACCACGACGTGCCCGAGGTCGACGTGGCCGCCGCGCTCGCGGTGGTCGCGCAGGGCGAGACCCCGCTCCTGCTCGAGCCCGACCCCGAGCCGGCGCCGCGCCGCGAACGCGCCGACCGCCCGGATCGCGGCGATCGGCCCGCCTTCGGCGACCGCCCCGAGCGCGGCGAGCGCCGGACTCCCCGCGAGGGCCTCTCGACCTACCGCATCGCCGTCGGCAAGCGCCACCGTGTGGAGCCGCGCCAGATCGTCGGCGCCCTGGCGAACGAGGGCGGCCTGCGCCGCGACGACTTCGGCGCGATCAAGATCATGCCCGACTTCTCGCTGGTCGAGCTGCCGGCGAACCTCTCACGCGAGACCCTCGACCGTCTCGCCGACACCCGCATCTCGGGTCAGCTCATCGAGCTGCGCCCCGACGCCGGGCGCCCTCAGCGGCGGACGGATGCCGCGTCCCGGCCCCGTCGCGACGACCGGGGTGCGGGCGACCGCGGCTTCGGCGAGCGCGGCGCCGGCCGCGGGTACGGCGACCGCCCGGAGCGCAAGCCGCGCCACAAGCGCAGCGACGACTGATCTTCGACGCGCCGTCCCCCGGGGTGGGAGCGGCATCCGGCACGTGACGGCGGGCGGGGCGATTGCGCCCCGCCCGCCGTCGTCGTCGTCGCAGCGACTCAGCCGCCGGCCTGCACCGTGAAGAAGATCTCGACGAGGTCCGCCTCGTAGGCGTGGAAGTAGTGGTCGATGCCCTTCCCGTCGGTCGAGTGCCCCTCAGGCGCCTTGCCCTTGGGCAGCGTCTCGCGGGCGAATGTCGTCAGCGTGGTCGGGATGCCCCGCTCGGCCGTCATCGCGACGGCCTGCTGCACCTGCTCGGGCGTGAGCGGGTCGCCGCCGAGGAACTCGTGCGCGCTCATGTACAGCTCGGAGATGTCGAGGGCCACCCAGTTCTGCGAATGGGTCGCCCCGGCGTCGCCCTGCGCGGACCTGTCCGGGATGTAGCACTCGTGTGCGGACGCGACGCCCGCACCGGTGAAGACGAGTGCTGCGGTCAGGGCGGTGGCCCCGAAGATCTTGCGGATCATGCTGTTTCTTCCTTCCCCGGGGGCGCAGGGACGCACCCCTCCGCAGTGCTGGAGCCGGGCACCGCGACGGTGATACAAGAATGTGAGCGGATGCCCCTCCGCGGCGGGCCCCGTTCGGCACGCTGTGCGCGAACATGCCTCCGCGTGCGCCTCTCGCCTCGGCCCGCTCTCAGCCGCCCCCGTAGGATCGTTGCATGGCCGGATTCTGGGGCAGACGCAAGCGCGAGCAGGAAGAACTGAGCACGCAGGACGCCGATCTGGCGCGGCGCGCCCAGCAGGCCCTCGTGGCCGCCGACGAGCGCATCCGCCTGACGACGGACGAGCTGGCCTTCGCCGATGCCGAGCTCGGCCCCGGCCCCACCAAGGAGCTCCGCGACGCGCTGGAGTCGGTGCGCACGCACCTGCAGGAGGCCTTCCATCTGCACCAGCTGAACCACGACGAGATCCCCGACACCCCGGAGGAGCTCCGCACGCGCAATGCGCGCATCGTGCAGCTCTGCGAGTGGGCCGAAGACCTGCTCGACGACCGCACCGAAGCCCTCGCCGGGTCCATCGAGCGCGCCCGCCGCGCACCCGAGATCATCGCGCGGGTGCGCGCGGATGCCGCGCGCCTGCGGCTGCGACTCCCCGACGCCCGGTCGACGGTCGAGCGCCTCGCCGTGCGGTACTCCTCGCACGCACTCGCCCAGATCGAGGCGAATCCGGCGGAGGCCGAGCAGCTGCTGGGGTTCGCGGAGCACAGCGCGAGCGTCGCCGAGCGGCGCCGCGAGGCGGGTCAGCGCGAGCAGGCCAACATGGCCCTGGAGGCGTCGACCGAGTCGGTGCGTCGCGCTGAGACGCTGCTGGACGCGGTGGAGACGTTCGAGGTGGAGGCGCTGCGCGCCGAGTCCACTCTCGCCGCGATCGTCGAGGACTCGCGGGGCGACATCGTCGCCGCGCTGAAGGAGCCGCACTCGCCTGCTGTGGAGGCCGCGATCGCCCAGCTGCAGGCCGCCCTGGCCGCACTGCCGGCGGCAGGCGTCAACACCGATCCGTTCGAGCAGCTGTCTCGACTGCGGGAGGCGAACGCCGGGCTCGACGCCGCGATCGCCGCAGCGCGGGAGCGCGCCGCGCGCCCGATCCCGCCGCTCGAGCACGTGCGGCACGCCATCGATGACGCGGACCGCCAGATCGCCGTCTCCCGCGACGTCATCGCCGGGCACCGCGGATGGATCGGCGCCGACGCGCGCACCCGGTTCGCCGAGGCGGAGCGCATCCGCCTCGATCTCGATCGCCTCCTGGGCGCATCCGCGTCGGCGGTGACGACCATCGACGAGGACCACCGGGAGCAGGCGTTCGCGATGGCGCGCCGTGCGGCGTTCCTGGCCAGTGAAGCACTGCAGCTCGCTCAGCGCGACATCGATTCCGCGAGGCCCCAGCCCGAGCAGTGGGGTGCGCCGGGGTACGGCCAGCAGGGCTGGGGCGGCGGCCGCCGCAGCGGCGGAGGCGACCTCATGGGCGGCATCCTGGGCGGCCTCGTCATCGGCAGCATCCTGGACGGCTTCATCGACTGACGCCGCCCCGTGGCGACGGCCCGCGGATTCTCAGGCGGCGAGCTCGAGCCCGTCCGCGACGACGCGACCGTCGTGGATCACCGTGCGGTCCGCTCCGCGGTCCATCACGGCGCTCGTCGGCGTCTCGCCGTCGACCAGCACGAGGTCGGCGCGGTCGCCGGGCGCGACGCCCGGCCGGTCGCCGACGCCCGCCACACGGGGTGAGGAGCCGCGCATGATCGACGCGCCGCCCATCGTGCCCACGGCGAGCGCCAGCTCGATGAGATCGTCGCGCCGGAAGCCGTTGACGAACGCGAGCTGCCACGTGCGGTCCAGCATGTCGCAGTTCCCGTACGGGCTCCAGTAGTCGCGCTGGCCGTCCTCGCCGAGCCCCACGCGCACGCCCGCCTCGACGAGGTCCACGAGCGACAGGTGCCCCGTGGTCGACGGTGCGACCGTCGCCATCGCGATGTCGAGCTCGGCGAACTCGTCGATGAGGCGCCGGCTCACCGCCTCCGAGACCGAGCCGAGACCGTAGGCGTGCGAGAGCGTGACCTTGCCCTGCATGCCCAGCGCGCGCGTGCGCTCGAGGATCAGCTCGGTGCTGAACACGCCGAGCTCGCCGGGCTCGTGCAGGTGGATGTCGACCTCGACCTGGTATCTCTCGGCCAGGCCGAACACGATGTCGAGGTGCCGGACCGGGTCGCGGTCCAGCTGGCACGGATCGATCCCGCCGATCACGTCGGCACCCTGCCGGAGCGACTCCTCGAGGTACTCCACGGTGCCGGCCTCACGCAGGATCCCCGCCTGGGGGAAGGTCATGATCTGGACGTCGGCGTGGTCGCGGAACCTCTCCTTCGCCGCGAGCACCGAGTCGAACTTCTCGAGCCTGCAGTCCACGTCGACCTGCGCGTACGTGCGCACCCGCGTGGTGCCCCTGGCGATCATCCGCTCGAGGGTCCCCGCGACGATCGCCGCGTGCGGCACGTCGGTGTTCCGCCAGTTCCGCCGATCGTTGAGCATCATGCCCCACACCCCGGGCGCGCCCGTGTGCGGACGGAACGGCAGCCCGATACGCGACGAGTCGAGGTGCACGTGCACGTCGCTGAACGACGGCAGCAGCAGTCGGCCGCGCCCGGCGACGTCCTGCGGACCGGGCGCGGCGGCGTCGTCGTGCGGTCGGATGGCGGCGATGCGGGCGCCTTCGATGACGACGTCGGCGGCGTCGGCGCCCCACGGACGGGCGTTGCGGATGATCACGGTGGTCCTTCCGGAGGAACAGCTGCGGACGCGCCGGGCCGAGTGCGTCCGACCCGGGACAGCAGAAGGGGTGCGGCCGAGAAGGCCGCACCCCATTGTCCGTCAGCCGGTCAGGAGGCGAGCTCCTCCGGCTGCGCCTGCGTTGTGAGCGAGATCACGCCGTAGTCCCAGCCCTTGCGCCGATACACCACGCTCGGGTGGTCCGTGCGCGCGTCGATGAAGAGGAAGAAGTCGTGGCCGACCAGCTCCATGCGGTCGACGGCCTCCTCGACCGACATCCATTCGGGGTGGAACTCCTTGGTGCGGATGACGACGGGCGTGTAGCCCTCCTCCTCCTCGTTGCCCGTGACGATCGGGATCTCGCCGGTTGCGACGGCGCGGAGCACGTCGACGGATGCCGGCTGCACATCGATTCCCTGGATGGCGCCGCTCCCCTTCTCGAACTTGGCGCCGCGGGGGTGGTTGCGTGCGTCGACGCGCTTGTCCTTCGCCCGCCGGAGCTGCTCGCACAGCTTGTCGACAGCGAGGTCGAGAGCGGTGAACTTGTCGCCGTCCGTCGCCTCGGCCCGGATCACCGGTCCTTTGCCGTTGACGGTGAGCTCGACGGTCTCGTCTTCCATGCGCCCGTTGTGGTAGGCGCGGTGGGTGACCTTGACGTCCACGCGCTGTGCGCGCGGCGCGAGGTTCTGGATACGGGCCGCCTTCTCTTCGACGACACTGCGGAAGCGATCGGTGATACCCACTCCCACGCCGACGATGCTGGTTTCCATCCCTGACCTCCTTGTTCCGGTCCACCCGGCCAAGGGCGGACCATCAGTCGCCTTGTGCCCCCCACGGTATCCCGGTGTCGGGGGTCTGTCACCTGTGAGTTTCGAATGCGTCCACGCCGCGTTCATCCGCCCGTGCGGTGGCGCCGCGGGGTCGCCGCGATGGTCACCGCACCGACCACGTCGGCGCCCGCCGCGCGCAGTGCGCGCACGGCTTCGGCCACGCTCGCACCCGTCGTCACGACGTCGTCGACCACGATCACCCGCAGCCCGGCGGCGTCGTGCGCGGCCAGACTGTGCGCGACGTTGCGGCGTCGCAGGTCGCGATCGAGCCCGCGCTGATCGGCCGTCCGGCGCACCGCCCGGAGCAGCCTGCGCACGCGCCGCCCGGTGCGGCGGACCACGACGTCGGGCATCCGGAATCCGCGGCGGCGGTACGCCGCCCGCGACGTCGGCATGGGGACGAGCACGGCGTCGGGAGCGCCGGTGCGCACCAGCGCCGCCTGCAGCGCGGGTACCAGCGCCCGGGCGAGGCCGGTGCGGCCGTCCTCCTTGATCGCGCGCAGCACGCGCGCCGCGACGCCCTCGAAGGCCAGTCCGCTCCAGACGAGGACGTCGACCCCGTCCGCCTCGACGACGCGCCGGCGGGGGTCGGGGGTCAGGGCGAGGAGGCAGCGCTCGCACAGCGCGACGTCGGGCTCCTGGCACCCGGCGCACGACAGCGGCAGCACGAGGGCGAGCGCGTCGGCGCATGCCGCCCGCACCGGCACCCAGAGCTCTCGCATCACCGCATCAGCCTTGCGCGCCGGCACCGGGCCCGACCGGCCCATCCCGGGGTCGGTGGAGGGCGCGCGCGGCCGGCGCCCTGGGGAGGAGCCCTACTGGGGGGCGCCCTGCTGGGTCGCGAGCACGCGGATGCCGGTCGCCGTCGGCTGCCAGGTCGTGCCGCGCTTGACGAACAGCGTGCCGTCCAGTGCGAGCAGGCGCAGGCTGGAGATCCCGCTGCCGCCGGCGATCGACTTCATCCCCGCAGCCGCCGTGGAGGTCGTGGTCGGCGCGCCGACGACCTGCTCCACCACCACGGACTCCGTCTCGCCGCCGCCCAGCACGCCGACCGTGACGTCGTCGATCCAGGTGACTCCGAGCCCCGTGCCGCCCACGCTGACGAGCCGCACCGGGGTTCCGAGCGCTTCCGGCACGCCGTCCGCGTTGCGCAGGACCCCGGCCACCCACAGCATGGAGCGGCCGCCCGAGGTCACCGTGGCAGCGATCCGCGTGCCGTCGCGGGACAGGGCCATGCCGGCGATCGAGGTCGCCTCGGCCCAGGCGTCGGCGACCTCGACGACGTCGCCGCCGGGCAGGTGGGCGCGCACCGCGCCCGGCGCGCTGCGCGGCACGCTCCACACGATCCCCAGCCGGTCGATGGTCGGGTCGACGAGGTCGGCGCGCGTGTCGAGCACCTCCGGCTCGGGCACTGCCGCGCTGAGCCGCACCACGGCGCCCGAGGACAGCTTCGCCGCCGCGAGGCTGCGCTCGGGGCCCACCTGGACGCTCGTCGGCGCCGCGTTCTCGACGGCTGCCGACAGACCCGGGATCTTGTCGAGCTCGTCGCCGGTGAGGAAGCCGAAGCCGTCCTCGGTGAGCACCAGCGGAGCGGCCGGGACGCGCGTCGAGCGCACCGCGACGGGCTGCGCGTCGACAGGGGTCGAATCGACGCTCATGACGACATCGGATGCCCCGGCCGCGCTCAGGCTCGCCTCGAGCTGCGTCAGCATGCGGTCAAGGGCCGTGGTGCTCGCGCCGACGATTCCTTCGCTGAGCTCGACCTCGGCCACGCCGTTCTCGTCGATCGGCACCGACGGCACCGCCGTGACGTCGTCGGGGAACGCCGTCGTCACCGAAGCGGCGAGCCACTCGCTCGGGGGCCCGTTCACGAGCGCCCCGGCGATGCTGCTGGCGGCCGTCGTGACGGGGAACCAGCGCACGTCGGGCACGAGGTACTCCCAGGCCGGATCGAAGTACATCAGCGGATAGCGGTGGAACACGGTGGGGAACTGCGCCTCGTCGAGCCAGATGCCGTCCGGCGCCTCGGTGATGCGCCACTCGCCGTCGCTGCGCTGCGCGAGACGGAAGACCTGCTCGCCCGGGGCGAGCTCCGCCCGCTCGTAGGCGCCGATGTTGTCGACGGTGGCCACGACGTCGAAGGCGAAGCCCACGACGCCCTCGCCCGTCTCGACGTAGTCGCGCTCCGCGCGCTCGTCGACGATGACGCCCGCCTCGGGCTTCCAGGTGTCCCGGAGCGCCGGCGCGAGGAACTCGCGGGCGACCGCCCAGTTGCCCCCCACGCCGGGACCGGAGCCGGCGTCGATGAAGCCCTCCACGATCTGCGCCGGGGACGCACCGGGCTGCGGCCGGTTGGGGATGAAGGTCACGTTCTGCGACCCGGCGCCGGTGTCGCCGGTCTCCAGCCCGTACTCGACCGGCCCGCTCATCGGGAAGCCCGCGCAGCCGGTGACGACGAGCGCGCAGGCGGCGAGGAGCAGCGACAGGATGCCGCGTGCCCGGGTCATGCCGGACCTCCCGTTGTCGCGGCATCCGCTTCACTGCCGGCGCGCCGCGGCGACGCCGCCCGCGGAAGGTCGATCGGCTCGGTCAGGCCGAGGTCCTCGAAGGGCGCCGCAGCGTCGTCGCCGGGCTCCACGGGGATGGGCGAAGACCCGTCGAGCACCGCGTCCTTCCGTGGCAGCGTCAGCACGAAGTGGGTGCCCTTGCCGGGCTCGGACCACACCGCCAGCTCGCCGCCGTGCAGCTTCGCGTCACCGAGCGCGATCGACAGCCCGAGGCCCGTTCCGCCGATCGTCCGCTTGCGCGACGGGTCTGCGCGCCAGAACCGGTCGAACACCCGCTCGGCATCCTGGGGGTTCATGCCCATCCCGTAGTCGCGCACGCCGATGGCCACCGCCTGCTGGTTGCTGTCGACGGTCACGACGATGGGGCGGCCCTCGCCGTGCTCGATGGCGTTGCCCAGCAGGTTGCGCACCACGCGCCGCACCCGGCGCGGATCCATGTCGACCGGCGAGTAGCCGCCCGGCGCGACCAGTCGGACGTCGCTGCCGTGCTGCTCGGCCAGCTGGTGCATCGAGCCGATGACGTCCTCGGCGAGGTGCGCCAGGCTCGTCGGCTCGAGCTCGAGCTGCACCGAGCCGGCGTCGTAGCGGCTGATCTCCAGGAGATCGGTCAGGAGCGTCTCGAAGCGCTGCACCTGCGCGTTCAGCAGCTCGGCCGCGCGGGCCGTGGCGGGGTCGAACTCGTCGCGCTGGTCGTTGATCATGTCGGCCGCGAGCCGGATGGTGGTCATCGGCGTGCGCAGCTCGTGCGACACGTCCGAGACGAACCGCTGCTGCACGAGGGACAGCTCGGCGAGCTCCTTGATCTGCGACTCGAGGCTGTCGGCCATCGCGTTGAACGACCGGCCGAGCGTGGCCAGCTCATCCTCGCCGTGCACCTCGAGCCTCACGTCCAGCTGACCGGCGGCCAGCTTGGCGCTGGTGTCGGCCGCCTCGCTGATCGGGGTCGTGACCGAGCGCAGGACGAACCAGGCGATGCCGCTGATGAGCAGCACGAGGCCGATCCCGACGATCCACAGCGTGCGCTGCACGAACGAGAGCGTCTGCGGGGCGTTGGCGAGGTCGTAGGCGAGGTAGAGCTCGTACGAGGCGACGCCCTCGATGTTCAGCTGCTGCCCCACGACGATGCCGGGCGCACTCGTCTCGGCGCCGTCGGGCAGCGAGACCGGCTGCCAGATCTGCCGGTCGGGGGTGGTGCGCACGAGGGTGCGCATCGGCACCGTCAGCAGCTCGTCGATCACGCCTTCGGCGGTGGAGAAGTCCTGGGGGGCGTTGGGCACGGGCGGGCCGATGCGATAGGCGGCGACCATGTCCGCGGAGGACTGGTCGCGCAGCGCGGTGAACGCCAGCGTCATGACGTTCTGCATCTGCACCGCGTCGCTCTGCACCGCGGCGTCCAGGGTCCGCTGCGCGGCCGCGCGGGCCTGCTCCGCGTCGATGAGCACCTGATCCCTGCGGGAGGCGAAGAGGTCGTTCTGGATGGCCAGTGCCATCCAGACGCACGCCACGACCACCGCCAGCGCGGTGAGGCCGATGGTGACCAGGATCGTCCGGAAGCGCAGCGAGCGCCGCCACAGCGCCGCGATGTTCCCCGGCCATGCGCGCCACAGGCGCCACCCTGTCAGGGGGGCCATCGTGGCCGTCACGCCCGTCGTCGGCGCTGTCACGGGAACCTCAGACGACGGCACCGGCGCGGTAGCCGACGCCGCGCACCGTCGTGACGATCTTGGGGTTGTCGGGGTCCTTCTCGACCTTCGCGCGCAGTCGCTGCACGTGCACGTTCACCAGGCGCGTGTCGGCCTTGTAGTGATAGCCCCACACCTGCTCCAGCAGCATCTCGCGCGAGAACACCTGCTGCGGTTTCGAGGCGAGCGCGACCAGCAGCTCGAACTCGAGCGGCGTCAGCGCGATGGGCCCGTCGCCGCGGCGCACCTCGTGCGCGGCCACGTCGACGGTGAGGTCGCCGATGCGCAGCGTGTCGTTCGCGGGCTGGGACGCGGGACGCAGGCGCGTGCGGATGCGCGCGACGAGCTCCTTGGGGTTGAAGGGCTTGACGATGTAGTCGTCCGCGCCCGACTCGAGCCCCTTCACGACGTCGGCGGTGTCGGTCCGCGCGGTCAGCATGATGATCGGGATGCCGGACTCGGCACGGATGCGCGTGCAGATCTCGATGCCGTCCATGCCCGGGAGCATGAGGTCGAGCAGGATGAGCTCGGGACGCTCGGTCCGCCAGGCCTCGACGGCCTGGGCGCCGTCTGCGCAGAAGACCGTCTCGAATCCTTCCGTGCGCAGCACGATGCCGATCATCTCGGCGAGGGCGGTGTCATCGTCGACCACCAGGATGCGTGAAGTCATCGCGCGGGTTCGTTCCTTCTGTCCAGGCACGGGCCACGGCGAGCGCCGACCCCATGCGCTCCCCACAGAGTAGTCGACAGCGACCGCGGACCGCCCGAACCTCGCCTGAGCGCCCGCCGAGAGCCGCTGCGGGACCCCGCGCCGCGCCGACCGTGGGAGCGGATGCGGCGTCCGGGTGATGTGGAACGATAGGGGCAACGGCGACCCGCACCGCCCTCGGCGCGGCGCCCACGCCAGAGAGGACCACCGTGACCGCGTACCCGGCTTGGACGCCGGCGTCCCGCCCCGGCATCATCCCGCTGCACCCGCTCACGTTCGGGACGATCCTGGGCCGCTCGTTCGCCGCGCTGCGCCAGAATCCCCGGGTGCTGCTCGGGTTCGCGCTGGTCGTGCAGACCCTCGCGTACCTCGTGGTGCTCGGCGGGGTCCTGCTGGTGATGTGGGCGTCGTTCTCGCGCCTGGACACCCTGCAGGAGGGCACCGACGAGTACGACACCGTGATGGCCGGCTCGATCGCGCTCACCGCGGTCGCGGGCATCGTCCTCTCGCTGGCGGCCGGGGCGCTGAGCGTGATCGTGCAGGGCATCGTCGTGGTGGAGGTCACGCACGCGGCGGTGGCCGAGAAGCTCACCCTCGGTGCGCTGTGGCGGCAGGTGAAGCCGATCGCGTGGCGCCTCATCGGCTACTCGCTGCTCGTGGTCCTGGCCGTCGCCGCACTCGTCGCCGCCGTGGTGCTGGCGGTCGTCGGCGTCGCGATCGTGGCCCCGCCTGCGGCCATCGCGCTCACGATCGTCGTGATCGTCGCCGCGATCCCCCTCACGTGGTGGCTCATGATCAAGCTGCTGCTCGTGCCCGCCGCCATCATCGTCGAGCACGCCACGATCCCCCAGGCGCTGTCGCGCTCGTGGACGCTGACGCGCGGCCGGTTCTGGCCGGCGCTGGGGATCATCCTCGTCATCAGCGTCATCTTCGCCACGGTTGCGCAGGTGGTGAGCATCCCGATGAGCTTCCTCTCGCTGGGGCTCACGACGATCATCGCGCCGACCGGCGACCCCGAGCCGACCGCCATCGTCGGCTTCCTCGCGGCGACGCTGCTGACCCAGGTGCTGACCCTGCTGCTGCAGTCCGTCGCCGTGGTGGTGCAGTCCACCGCGACGGCGCTCATCTACATCGACTGCCGCATGCGCCGCGAGGGCCTCGACCTCGATCTGCTGGCATACGTGGAGCGACGGGATGCCGGGGCCGCCGGTCTGCCGGATCCCTACCGCGAGAACGTCGGGCGCGCCGTCGCCCCGCGCATCGCGCCCGGACCGTACGGCGCGCCCGGCTACGCCGCATACCCGCCCGGCTACGCACAGCCGGTGTTCGGACCACGCGGGGCCGCGGCGCCCGACTACGGCCCGCCCGCCGGCTACGGTCCCCCACCGGCGCACCCGGTATACGGGCCGCCTGCGGGCTACGGGCAGCCCGCGGGGTACGCCGCGGCTCCCGTGCAGCCGGCGCCGCCCGTGGCGCTCTCCGACGCTCCCGCGAGCCCCGCCGACGCGGACGCCGACGGTGCGGGCGGGCAGGATCCCGCACGACCCGGGACGCCCGCCGAGCCGGAGGCCTCGCCGACCACCTGGACCGCCCCCGGCGCCGCCCCGGACGGCGCCGACCGCGGGTCGCCGTGGTCCTGAACGCCGGGATGCTCCGCGTGTCCGCGCGCCTCGCCGACGCCGTGCCGCCGCTGACGCCCGACGGCGACGAGGCGCGGCGCTGGGCCGAGGACGAGCTCGCCGACCCCGCCTACGACATCGCGGAACCCACGCCGATCGACCGCATCGCGCGGGCCGTCGGGGACTTCATCGCCTCGCTGCTGAACCCGGACCTCACGGGGGGTCTGGGCACGACCTTCGCGCTCGTGGCAGCGGTGATCGTCGTGATCGTCATCGTCGCCGCCTTCCTGGTGTGGGGCATGCCCCGCGTCTCCCGCCGCGCAGCGCCGCGCGCGCCGATGCTGTTCGGCGAGCGCGAGCAGCGCAGCGCCGCGCAGCTGCGGGCCGCCGCCGAGGAGCGCGCCCGCGCGTCGGATTGGGACGTCGCGATCGTGCTGCGCTTCCGCGCGCTGGCACGGGGCTGCCTCGAGCGCGGCGTCGTCGACCCGCCGCCCGGTGCGACCGTCCACGCCTTCGCGCGGGCGGCGGCGGGAGCGTTCCCCTCGCTCGCCGATCGCCTCGAGGACGCCGCGACGGCGTTCGACGACGTCCGCTATCTCCGGCGGCCGGGGACCGGTGACCTCTACCGCCTCGTCGCGTCCGTCGACGACGCCGTGACCGCGGCACGTCCCGCGCTGCGCGAGGAGGTCCCCGCGTGAGTGCGACCCGCACCGCCCGCGCCGCGGACGGCCCGGGGGCGACGGATGCCGCTCCCCCGGCGGACGCCGAGAGCCCAGGCGGGCGCCGCCCCGGCCGTCGCGTGGGCGCGTGGGTCGCCATCGCCCTGGCGCTGCTCGTCGTCGGCGGGGTGGGCGCGGCCGTCTCGGCCGCGAACCAGTGGGCCCAGCGCGGCGCGCTCGACCCCTCCTCGGCCGGCCCGACCGGCGCGCGCGCACTCGTGCAGATCCTGCGCGCCCACGGCGTCGAGGTCGAGGTCGCGCGCGACCGCGAGGCGGCCATCCAGGCGCTCGAGCGGTCCGCCGGGACGCTCGTGCTCCCCGACACGCCGGCGCTCTCGGACGAAGCGGTGAACACCCTCGCGGGCGCCGCCGGCGACGTCGTGCTGATCGAGCCGCGCGCCCGCACGCTGGATCTGCTGCTGCCGGGGTCGGCTCCCGCCGGCGTCGCGTCCGACGAGACCGCGCGCCCGGACTGCGACGTCGAAGACGCCGTCCGTGCCGGCGCCGTGCGGCCCTGGGGCGTGTACACGCCGGGCGCGGACACGGCGTCCTGCTACCCGTCCGCCGGCGGCTACGGCCTGCTCGTGCACGAGACCGACCGCGGCCGCGTCGCCGCCGTCGACGGCCGCGCGCTCTTCACCAACGAGCGGCTCGCCGACGACGGCAACGCCGCCCTCGCCGTGAACCTGATGGGGCGGCATGCGCTCGTCGTCTGGTACGTGCCGGGACTCGGCGACACCGACATCGCGGATGCCGATCCGTCGCTCGGCGAGCTCACGCCCCCCTGGGTCAGTCCCGTCATCGTGCTGCTGCTGGTGGCAGGGATCGCGGCCGGCGTCTGGCGGGGCCGGCGCTTCGGCCCGCTCGTGGCCGAGCGGCTGCCCGTGACGGTGCGCGCCTCCGAGACCACCGAGGGCCGCGCCCGCCTGTACGCGCGGGCCCGGGACCCGCTGCACGCCGCGGACCGGCTCCGGATCGGGGCGCTGCGGCGCCTCGCCGGGCTGCTGGGCCTCGCGGCGAGCGCGGCCGCGCCCGAGATCGCCGACGCGGCCGCGGGCCGCGTGGGGCTGGACCGTGCGGCGGTGCGCGGCATCCTGATCGACGACATCCCCCGCAGCGACGCCGAGCTCGTCGCGCTGAGCTCACGACTGCGACAACTCGAGGACGCCGTCCGCGCGGCCGTCCGCCCCGAAAGGAGCCCCCGATGACGGACACCCCCGCAGGCCCCCGGCCGCCGGCCGCCGACACCGCCGCCGAGGCGCCGCCCACGTCGCCCGAGCCTCCCGGCTTCGACGACGCCGCACTGCGGGAGGCGATGAACCGCGTGCGCCTCGAGGTCGGCAAGGCGGTGGTCGGCCAGGACGGCACCGTCACCGGTCTGCTCATCGCGCTCCTCGCGCGCGGGCACGTGCTGCTGGAGGGGGTGCCCGGCGTCGCGAAGACGCTCCTCGTGCGGGCGTTCTCGACCGCGCTGGGCCTGGACACCAAGCGCATCCAGTTCACCCCCGACCTCATGCCCGGAGACGTGTCGGGCTCGCTGGTGTACGACGCGCGGACGGGAGAGTTCGAGTTCCGCGAGGGGCCGGTGTTCACTCACGTCGTGCTCGCCGACGAGATCAACCGGACGCCGCCGAAGACGCAGGCCGCGCTGCTGGAGGCGATGGAGGAGCGTCAGGTCTCGACCGACGGAGTGACGCGCCGCCTCCCCGATCCGTTCCTCGTCGCCGCGACGCAGAACCCGATCGAGCACGAGGGCACGTACACGCTGCCCGAGGCGCAGCTGGACCGGTTCCTGCTCAAGCTCATCGTGGACGTGCCGGCGCGTGAGGCCGAGCTGGCAGTCCTCCGTCGGCACGCCGGCGGCTTCGATCCGCGCGACCTCGCCGCCGCCGGCCTGCGACGGGCCGCCACGGCCGACGAGCTCCGCGCAGCGCAGCGGGCCGCGGCATCCGTCACCGTCTCGGACGACGTCCTCGGCTACGTCGTCGACCTCGCCCAGGCCACGCGGAGCAGCCCGTCGGTGCAGCTGGGCGTGAGCCCGCGTGCCGCCACCGCGCTGCTCGCGGCGGCCAAGGCGTGGGCGTGGCTCGGCGGCTACCCCGCGATCACGCCCGATCACGTGCAGACGATGCTCCTGCCGACGTGGCGCCACCGCATCCGCCTGCGCCCCGACGCCGAGCTCGAGGGCGTCTCGGTCGACGCGGTGCTGGGCTCGGTGGTCCAGCAGACGCGCGTGCCGATCTGACGCCGATGTACGTCACCGGTCGCCTTCCGCTGCTCGTGGCCCTCGGAGCCGTGCCCGTCGTGCTGCTCTCGGCGGCGGGGATGGACGCGTGGCTCGCGGCGGCGGGCTGGGTGGTGCTGTGCCTGGCAGCGGCCCTCGGCGACGCCGCCGCCGCGCCCGACCCGCGCCGGATCGCCGTGACCAGGCGGCTGCCGCGACGCGTGCTGCTCGGGCAGCCGGTGCTCTCGGAGCTGGTGCTGCGCAACACCGGCGATCGAGCCGTGCGGGGCCGCGTGCGTGACGCGTGGCAGCCGACCGCGGGGGCACCGCCCGAGCGACCGACGATCGCCATCCCTCCCGGCGAGGCCCGCACCGTCGGCATCCCGCTCCTCCCCCGTCGGCGCGGCGAGCTGAGGTCGCGCTTCGTCGTCGTGCGCTCGGACGGTCCGCTGCGGCTCGCAGGGCGTCAGACGCGGCTGGACTCCGCGGGCGCGGTGCGCGTCCTGCCGCCGTTCACCGCGAGGCGCCACCTGCCGTCACGGCTCGCGCGGCTGCGCGAGCTCGACGGCAACACCAGCGTGCAGGTGCGCGGACAGGGCACGGAGTTCGACAGCCTGAGGGAGTACGTCCGCGGCGACGACGTGCGATCGATCGACTGGCGGGCGACCGCGAGGTCCAGCACCACGATGCTGCGCACGTGGCGACCCGAGCGCGATCGCCACGTCGTCATCGTGATCGACACCGGACGCACCGCCGCCGCACGTGTCGGCGACGGCGTGCGGATGGACGCCGCGATGGAGTCCGCTCTCCTGCTGGCCGCCCTCGCCACGCGGGCGGGCGACCACGTGCATCTGCTCATGTTCGACCGCACCGTCCGCGCCCGCGTCACGCGGGTCGACGGCCCCTCCCTCCTGCCCGCGATGGTCGACGCGATGGCGCCGGTCGAGCCGCAGCTGATCGACACCGACTGGGATGCGGCGTTCGCACACGTGCGCGCGCTCACCTCGCGCCCGTCGCTCGTCGTGCTCCTGACCGCGCAGGACGCCCCCGAGGCCGCCCGCGGCTTCCTCGGGTCGCTGCCCGCACTCTCGCGGGCAGCCCACGTGCTGGTCGGCACCGTGACGGACGAGCCCGACGAGCTTCCCGAGCGGCCGGACGCCGCCGACGTGTACCGCGCCGCCGCGGTCGAGCGGAGCGCGCACGACGCCGCCGTCGTCGCGGCCGCCGTCGCGCGCGCCGGCGGCGAGGCCATCGCCGCGACGCCCGAGGACCTGCCGCCGCGGATCGCCGACCGCTACCTCGCCCTCAAGGCGGCGGGGCGCCTCTGAGCGGAAACTCCGCACCGATCCTGGGAATCCGCTGAGGATGCCGATACCCTCGCGGCGAGGAAAGGAGTCCGCAGATGTCGGATACCACCATCCCGCCGACCACGGTGAACAGGCTCGTCGCGGAGGCTCTGGGAACGTTTCTGCTCGTCTTCGGCGGCGTCGGCGCGGCGCTGTTCGCGGCGAGCTTCCCGGCCGGGTCGGAGAGCAACCCGCTGGGCATCGCCTTCGTCGGCGTCTCCCTCGCGTTCGGACTCACCGTCGTGGCGGGCGCCTACGCGTGGGGCCCGATCTCGGGCGGCCACTTCAACCCGGCCATCACGCTCGGCCTCGCGGCGGCCGGGCGGTTCGAATGGAACAAGACGATCGGCTACATCGTCGCGCAGCTGATCGGAGGCGCGCTGGGCACCACCGTCATCGTGCTGATCGGCCTGTTCGGCACCGACGACTGGCTGGCGAACGCGCAGGACGGCGGCTTCGCCGCCAACGGGTTCGGCACCGGTGAGTTCGGCTCGCCCGGCGGGTTCGGCATGGGGGCGGCGATCGTCGCGGAGATCGTGCTGACGGCGATCTTCGTGCTCATCATCCTCGGGGTCACCAATCCCACGCGCGGAACGGCGCCGCTCGCACCCCTCGCCATCGGCCTCACGCTCACCCTGATCCACCTCATCTCGATCCCCATCGACAACACGTCGGTGAACCCGGCCCGCTCGATCGCCTCGGCGATCTACGGCGGCCCGGATGCGCTGCTCCAGCTGTGGGTGTTCATCGTCTTCCCGATCGTCGGAGGTCTCCTCGCCGGCGTCCTGCACCGCGCGCTCTTCGAGCCCAAGGGCACGCTGCCGCCCGTGCAGGCGGAGGCGCGCGTCAAGTAGGCGCCGACACGACGGAGCGGCCCACCCCCGATGGGGGGCGGGCCGCTCTGTCGTGGCCGTCGTTCAGACGAGGTCGAAGCGGTCGAGCTCGGTGACCTTGCCCCACGCCTTGACGAAGTCGCGCACGAACTTCTCGGTGGCGTCGTCGGAGGCGTACACCTCGGCGACGGCACGCAGCTCCGAGTTCGACGCGAACAGCAGGTCGACCCGGGTGCCGATGCCGACCGGCTCGCCCGAGCCGTCCTTGGCGCCCGAGAAGGCGTGCGAGCCCGGGTCGAGCGGCTTCCAGGTGGTGCCGAGGTCCAGCAGGTTCACGAAGAAGTCGTTCGTGAGAACGCCCTTGCGATCGGTGAACACGCCGTAGTCCGAGTCGTCCCAGTTCGCGCCGAGCACGCGAAGCCCGCCGACGAGCACGGTCATCTCCGGCGCGCTGAGCGTCAGCAGGTTCGCGCGGTCGATGAGGTGGTGCTCCTCGGGCATGAACGCCTGCGGCCCGTAGTAGTTGCGGAATCCGTCCGCCGCCGGCTCGAGGAACGCGAACGACGCGGCATCCGTCTGCTCCTGCGTGGCGTCGGTGCGACCGGGGTGGAAGACCACCTCGGCCTCGACGCCCACGTCCTCGGCAGCCTTCTCGACCGCCGCGTTGCCGGCGAGCACGATGAGGTCGGCCAGCGACACCTTCTTGCCGTCGGTGCGGCCGTCGTTGAACGCGGCCTGGATCTGCTCGAGCTGCGCGAGCACCGTCGCCAGCTGGGCGGGCTTGTTGACCTCCCAGTCCTTCTGCGGCGCGAGGCGGATGCGGGCGCCGTTGACGCCGCCGCGCTTGTCGCTGCCGCGGAACGAGGATGCCGCGGCCCACGTCGTCTCGACGAGCTGCGTGACGGTGAGACCGGAGTCGAGGATCCGTGCCTTGAGCGCCGCCGCGTCCGCCGCGTCGATGAGCTCGTGGTCGACGGCCGGGACGCGGTCCTGCCACAGGAGCTCCTCCGCCGGGACCTCGGGGCCGAGGTAGCGGTCGATCGGGCCCATGTCGCGATGGGTGAGCTTGAACCACGCCCGCGCGAACGCGTCGGCGAACGCCTCGGGGTCGTCCTTGAAGCGGCGCGAGATCCGGTCGTACTCGGGGTCGGTGCGCAGCGCGAGGTCGCTCGTCAGCATGCGGGGCTCGCGCCGGCCGTTAGAGTGGGCCATCGGCACCATGTCGGCGCCGCCGCCGTTGACCGGGCGCCACTGGTGGCCGCCGCCGGGGCTGCGCATGAGCTCCCAGTCGTACGCGTAGAGGATGTGGAAGAACTCGTTGTCCCAGCGCGTGGGGTGGTAGGTCCAGGTGACCTCGAGACCCGAGGTGATGGTGTCGTCGCCGTGGCCGGTGCCGTGGTTGTTCTTCCAGCCCAGGCCCTGCTGCTCGAGGCCGGCGGCCTCGGGGTTGTCCTCGACGTTCGTGTCGGGCGCGGCGCCGTGGGTCTTGCCGAACGTGTGGCCGCCGGCGATCAGCGCGACGGTCTCCTCGTCGTCCATCGCCATGCGACCGAAGGTCTCGCGGATGTCGCGGGCCGACGCGAGCGGATCGGGGTTGCCGTTGGGCCCCTCCGGGTTGACGTAGATGAGTCCCATCTGCACGGCGGCGAGGGGCTTCTCGAGGTCGCGCTCGCCCGAGTAGCGCTCGTCGGCGAGCCAGGTGGTCTCGGGGCCCCAGTACACGTCGGCGTCGGGCTCCCACACGTCGGCACGACCGCCGGCGAACCCGAAGGTGCGGAAGCCCATCGACTCGAGCGCCACGTTGCCGGCGAGGATCATCAGGTCGGCCCACGAGATCGACTGGCCGTACTTCTTCTTCACCGGCCACAGCAGGCGGCGGGCCTTGTCGAGGTTGACGTTGTCGGGCCAGCTGTTCAGCGGCGCGAAGCGCTGCTGGCCGGCCCCGCCGCCACCGCGGCCGTCGGTCACGCGGTATGTTCCCGCGCTGTGCCAGGCCATGCGGATCATCAGCGGACCGTAGTTGCCGAAGTCGGCCGGCCACCAGTCCTGCGAGGTGGTGAGGGTCTGGGCGATGTCGGCCTTGACCGCCGCGAGGTCGAGCGCCTCGAAGGCGGCCTTGTAGTCGAAGTCGTCGCCGAGCGGGTTCGCCACGGCCGGGTTCTTGGCGAGGATCTTGAGGTTCAGCTGGTTCGGCCACCACACGCTGTTCGCGTTGCCCGTCGTCGGGTGCGGCTGACCGCCGCCGTGGATGACCGGGCACGACTCGTCGAGATTCGGGCGCGGACGCGTCTCGCCGTCCTCGCGCTCGTCGACGGGGGTGTCGATCGGCGTGACCGCCTGGTCGGTGTTGGGCAGGTCCTCACCGATCTCGGGGATGATCTCGTTGCTGTCGGTCATGGCTTCCTTCCAATCGGGATGGGCTGTCGGGTCGGAGTGAGTCAGGATGCGGCGGGCACGGCGCGCCCGGGGGCGGCGCCGCCGGCGTCCTCCGCCGCGCACGCGGGGCACACGCCCCAGAAGGTCACCTCGGCGACCTGCAGCGCGTAGCCGTGGGTCTCGGCGGGCGTGAGACACGGCGCCTCGCCCACCACGCAGTCGACGTCCTGCACGGCGCCGCAGCGCGAGCAGATGAGGTGGTGGTGGTTGTCGTCGACCCGCAGCTCGAACAGGCCGGGTCGACCCGCCGGCTCGATCCGGCGCGCGAGTCCGGCGTCGACGAAGTCGCCCAGTGCGTTGTAGACGGACTGCAGGCTCGTGCCGGGCACCGTGCGAGCCACGACGCCGTAGAGCTCGTCCGCGCTGGCGTGCGGACGCTCGACGAGAGCGGCGACGACCGCGCGCCGGGACTCGGTCACCCGCAGGCCGGCCGCGCGCAGCCGCGCGATCGGGTCGACGTGCGCAGCGTCGAGGTGGGGGGCCGGAGTCACCCCTCCATCGTAGCTTTGTTTTGAGTCATTCAAAACAGTGGTAGTGGCTCAGCCGGCGACGAGCGTCGGGGTGCCCGTCTCGTACTCGGTGAGGTCGCCCGTCTCCCCCAGCCGGTGCGCGCGGCGTCCCACGACCAGCATGTAGACGAGGAACAGCGCGAGCGCGGCCGCGCCGATGCCGATCTTGACCGGCCACGGCCAGGGCTGCGCCGTGACGAAGCCCTCGATGAGCCCGGAGACGCCGAGGGCGATGACGAGCCCGATCGCGATCGTGGCCAGCGAGCGGCCCGTCGCCGCGAGCGCCTCGCCGCGCGAGCGGGCGCCGGGCGCCACCCAGGCCCAGAAGATGTGCAGCCCGGCCGCGCCGGCGACGAAGATGCAGGTCAGCTCGAGGAGGCCGTGCGGGAGGATGAAGAGGACGAAGACGTCGGCACGGTCGAACGCCGTCATCACGGCGGCGGCGGTGCCGACGCCGACGGCGTTCTGGACCAGCACCATGACCGGCCACACGCCCGTGATGCCGAACAGCACGCACTGCGCCGCGATCCAGGCGTTGTTGGTCCATACGGTGCCGGCGAACACGGCCGCCGGGTTCTCGCTGTAGTACTCGGTGAAGTCGTTCTCGGCGTACTGCTCGAGCTGCGCACGGCTGCCCAGACTCGCCACGAGCGCGGCGTCCTGCGAGACCCACAGGGCCACGATCGTGACGACCATCAGGAACGCCGCCGCGATGACGAGCGTCGTCCAGCGCACGCGGTACAGCGCCGCCGGCAGCTGGAGCGCGAAGAACCGCGGGATCTGCCGCATGACGTTCTCGGGGGCGCCGGTGAGCCGCAGCCGCGCCCTGCCGAGCATGGTCGACACGTGGTCGCTCTGGATGCTCCGCCCGGCCGACGTCTTCGCGTCGGCGAGATCGGCGGATGCCGCCCGGTACCGCGTCACCAGCTCGTCGACCTCCGCGCCCGACAGGCGCCGCGCGCGGCTGAGCTCGTCCAGCCGGGCCCACTCCTGGCGACGGGCGGCCGTGAGCGCGTCGAGGTCCATGCGCTTTACTGTAGCCATGAGCGCTCCGCCGTCCGTCCCGCCGCTGAGCGTCTCCCGCGGCGCCGTCGTCGACATCCACCAGGACGAGGTCCTCACCGGCGAGGCGGTCGCGCTGGACGTCCAGCCGCTGGGCTTCTTCCTCCGGGCGCTCGGCGTACTGATCGACATGCTGATCGGCGTCGCGATCCTGCTGCTGTTCGCGTGGGGGATGCTCTGGCTCGTGGGCGTAGGGGCCGTGGACAGCACGGTGGTGCCGATCCTGACGATCGTCGTGCTCGTTCTCGTGATGGTCGTGATCCCGACGGTCGTCGAGACGACCACGCACGGCCGCAGCCTCGGCCGCCTCGCCGTGGGCGGGCGCATCGTCCGCACGGACGGCGGAGCGGCGGGCTTCCGGCACGCGTTCATCCGCGCCCTCGTCGGCGTCTTCGAGCTGTGGTTCACGCTCGGCGCCGTCGCCGCCCTCGTCGGCGCGTTCACGCCGCGGTCGCAGCGACTCGGCGACCTCGTCGCGGGCACCTACTCCGAGCGCACGCGCACGCCCCGCCTGCCCGACGCGTGGATCGGCGTTCCGCCGGCCCTCACCGGGTGGGCGGCGGTCGCCGATGTCGCCCGGCTGCCCGAGCCGCTCTCGCGCCGCATCTCGCAGTTCTCGCGGTCGGCGACGAGCATGCAGCCGGCCGCGCGCACGCGGGTGGCAGCATCCCTCGCACGAGAGGCGGCTGAGCACGTCTCGCCGGTGCCGCCCGTCGATCCCGAGACGTTCCTCATCGGCGTGATGGCGCTGCGTCGCGATCGCGAGCTGCGGGCGCTGCAGCTGGAGACCGCCCGCGCGGACGCCCTGGCAGGACCGGCGGCGTCCCCGCCGCGCGGCTTCCCGGAGCGCTGATCCGCGCCGCTGCGGCGCGGTGCGTCAGTAGCGGTAGTGGTCGAGCTTGTACGGCCCCTGGACGGGAACGCCGATGTAGTCGGCCTGCTCCTCGGTCAGCGTGGTCAGCTTCACCCCGAGGGCGTCGAGGTGAAGGCGAGCGACCTTCTCGTCGAGGTGCTTGGGAAGCGTGTACACCGCGGTCGGATACTCGTCGCGCCGGGTGAACAGCTCGATCTGGGCGAGCACCTGGTTGGTGAAGGAGGCGCTCATGACGAACGACGGATGCCCCGTCGCATTGCCCAGGTTGAGCAGCCGGCCCTCGCTCAGCACGAGCACGCTGCGTCCGTTGGGCAGGCGCCATTCGTGCACCTGCGGCTTGATCTCGACCTTTTCGGCGCCGGGGAGCGACTCGAGCCCGGCCATGTCGATCTCGTTGTCGAAGTGCCCGACGTTGCCGACGATCGCCAGATGCTTGAGGGCGAGCAGATCGTCGACGGTGACGACGTCCTTGTTGCCCGTGCCCGTGATGAGGATGTCGACCTGGCCGGCGACATCGGCGAGCGGCGCCACCTGGTAGCCGTCCATCGCGGCCTGCAGCGCGCAGATCGGGTCGACCTCGCTCACGATCACGCGGGCGCCTTGCCCGCGCAGCGCCTCGGCCGCGCCCTTGCCCACGTCGCCGTAGCCGCACACGAAGGCGACCTTGCCGCCCATCAGCACGTCGGTCGCACGGTTGATGCCGTCGGGGAGCGAGTGGCGGATGCCGTACTTGTTGTCGAACTTGGACTTCGTGACCGAGTCGTTGACGTTGATCGCCGGGAAGAGCAGATCGCCGGATGCCGCCAACTCGTACAGGCGGTGGACGCCTGTGGTGGTCTCCTCCGTGACGCCCAGCAGGTCTGCTGCCATACGCGTGAACCGCTGCGGATCGCGCGCGATGCTCGCGCGGATCGTGTCGAGGATGATCCGGTACTCGGCCGGGTCGCCGGGCGCGGCATCCGGCACCGCCCCGTCCTTCTCGAACTCGACGCCCTTGTGCACGAGGAGGGTCGCGTCACCGCCGTCGTCGAGGATCATGTTCGGGCCGTCGAAGCCCTCGGCCGACCAGTCGAAGATGCGGTCGGCGAGGCGCCAGTACTCCTCGAGGGTCTCGCCCTTCCATGCGAACACCGGCACGCCGGCCGGCGCGTCGACGGTGCCGGCCGGACCGACGACGACGGCCGCGGCCGCCTCGTCCTGGGTGGAGAAGATGTTGCAGCTGGCCCAGCGCACCTGCGCGCCGAGGGCGACCAGGGTCTCGATGAGCACGGCCGTCTGCACCGTCATGTGCAGCGACCCGGCGATGCGGGTGCCCTTCAGCGGCTGCGACGCACCGAACTCCTCGCGCAGCGCCATGAGGCCCGGCATCTCGTTCTCGGCCAGGCGCAGCTGGTGGCGTCCCGCCTCGGCCAGCGAAAGGTCGGCGACCTCGAACTCGAAAGCGGAGGCTGCTGCCTCAGCAGCGGGGGCGCCGGCGGGCGCGACAGAGGTGTGAGTCGGCATCCGCCCATTCTCCCATGCGGATCCGGCGCACGAACGGGCTCAGGCGCGCAGGGTCTCGTGGCGCACCACCACCCAGCCCTTGGGAACCGAGAGCCGGTCGGTGTGGATCGCGCACAGGTCGTGCGCGTGCGGGTCGCCCACCGCGCCGAGGGGGCCGAGAGCCGCCATCTGGTCGCCGTAGTCGTAGGTGAGCGTCGACACCGCCTCACGGGCGCAGCCGACTTTGGAGCAGACTCTCTCGCGCATCGGCTCGACGCTACTGCCCCATCGACGGGAGCGACGGATGCCGCGCCGCGGCGAGGTGCGCGAGACCTAGGATGGGGGCATGGCGTGGCGTCGGACCCGGACCAGCGACCGCGTGGCGCGGCGGGCGTCGCGACACGGACGCCACGGGCGCGAGGGGCGGAGCTCCGTCGTCCGACCGCCGCTGCCCCCGCTGGACACCCGCGTGGACCGCTTCGACCTGTCCGTGGGAACGGCGGCGGAGTTCCTGCGCTCGGCCTGGTCGGAGCTGCGCGACGTGCGGTTCGAGGTCGCCGACATGCCTGCCGCGACCGGCGCCGACGGCATCCCCCGCTGGACGGTCCTGCCCGCCGAGCGACGCATCATCCTGTACCGGCTCCCCATCGAGCGGCTGAGCCACCTGCACCGCGACGACGAGCTGCATCGACGCATGCTCGTGGAGGGCGCCGTGTTCCGGGCCGCGGCGGAGTACCTCGACCGCGACCCCTGGGATCTCGGGCCGGAGCGCTTCCGGTACTTCTGACGCGACTCGGATCGAGACGCGGCCCGCGGCGGACTACGGGTAGACGACGATCTCCGGCGTGGCGACGTCGGCCGGCCAGATCGGGAAGCCGGCCAGCGCGCCGTCGCCGGCGAACGTCAGCCCCGCCCGCACCGGCGCGTCGGGCTCGAACAGGTACAGCGTGCGGGGCGCGAGACGCACGGCCACCGATCCGAGGGCGGGAACCGTGAGGTCCATCGTCGAGCCGCCGTCGGCGGCGACCACGCCGACGGTGACGGCCTCCGCGGCGGGATTCACGATCGAGAGCGTCGGCGTCGGGCCGCCGGGCGTCGCGAACAGCGACGGCACCGCGACCTCGGGCGACGGCGTGTACCACGCGAAGTCGTCGCCCTCTTCGACGCCCGTGGTCTGCCAGACCGCCGAGACGACGGGGGCGTCCGCCTCCACCGTCACCGTGTAGGTGCCGGTGCTGAGGCCGTCCAGCGCGAACGCCAGCGGGCGTCCCTCTTCGAGCGCCACCTCCTGCGGCTCGCGCACCGACTCCGCCCGTCCCACCGCATTGACGGTGACCCGGGCGGTGGCCGCGGCAGAGGGCGACAGCATCCGCAGCACGGTGGCCTCCGCCGGGGCCTCTGCCGCGCCGTCGTCCTCGCCGGTGTCGGGCTCGACGGTGACGCCGGTGATCACGGTGCGGGTCTCCGCCTGCGGCACGGGGCCGACCTGGTCGACCCCGCCCGGCGTGAGGGTGCGGATGATGCTCGCCTGCAGCGAGGCGTGGATGGGGGCGCCGACCGCGGAGACCCGTACGACGGGCGTCTCCTCGCCGAGCGCGAGGCCCGCCAGCGGAATGACCCGCTGCGTGCCGGGGGCGATCACGAGGTCCGAGCCGCCGGGGGGAACCTGCGGCCCGTCCACGCCGTACACGGTGAGCTGCACGGTCGCCGCCACCGTCCCCGGATTCGACAGCAGCACCAGATCCGCCGCGCCCGTCGTCGCCGACCCGCCCACCAGCCACGAGTCCAGCAGCGGGGGGCGGCACGCCGACGCGGCGAATCCGGCGAGGTCGGGCTCCGCCGCGGTGGCGGAGCCGGTGGCGGCGATGTCCACCGCCTCGTCGCCGACCGGCTGGGCGACGAACGCGACGGGGCCCTCGCCCACGTCCACCGTCTCGAGCCGCTCCTCGTCGGCGGGCTCGCCCTCGGCCACGCCGCCGACGACGGACTGCGGCACGGCCACCTGAACGGCGTCGGCGTCGGTCGGGTCCCGCCCGATCGTCAGGAGCGCACCGTCGCACACGATCATCGACGCCGCGGGCGCCGGCGTGGCCGTCACCTCCAGCGGCGAGCGCGCGAGGGTCGGCCACGGCAGCCAGACCGCCGTCACCACCGCGATCGCGGCACAGATCGACACCGCCGTGCCGATGAGGAGGCGGGCGCTCGAGGTCGCCCACCGGAACACGCGTCGGTCGCTCATCGCCCCTCCTGCCAGTGCGGTCCCACGATCCGCGGCGTGCGCCGCGCCTGGCGCAGCGACGCGCCCGTCGGCACGGCCAGGAGCAGCGCGATGCCGAAGACGACGAGCTGCGCGGCGGCGATCCACCACGCGATCATCGACACGGATGCCGGCTCCCCAGGCCGCTCGGCCACCTCGTCGACGACGCGCCACAGCTCGCCCTTCGCGGTGTCGCCCACGACCACGAGCGTCTCGCGCTGACCGAGCGCCGTCATCGCCGACAGGCGCACCGTGCGGGCGGCGTCGGTCTCGGGCGGTGTGGCCGGCGCCAGCAGGATGAAGCCGATGCCGCTCTCGCCCAGCTGCGCGACGACGTCCTCGGAGGACGGCGTCACGAGGTCCGCGGCGAGCCTGGCCAGCTCGGCGTCCTGCGCCGTGGGCTCCGTGCGGGCGGACAGCAGGGTGGTCTGGCCGCCGATCGTCTCACTCGCGCCCCACACCACCTGGGCGGCGACACCGGAGTCGGCCTGCGGGGTCAGCACGATCGTCCCGACGTCCGGATCCTCGCGGCCCTCCGCGGCGACGAACGCCGGGAGGGTGCTGGCCGGGCCGTTGGCGAGCGTCGCCGCACCGCGGGTGAACGCGGTGAGGGAGGGCAGCGCGAGCACCACGGCGCACCCGAAGACGAGCGCGGCGGCGACGCCCCGCACGAGGGCGACCCGCGGCGCGAGCCCGGCATCCAGTGCCACGAGCGCGCCGCCGAGCGCTCCCAGCCAGGCGAGGCTCAGCGCGGTTCCCGGCCACAGCGGCACGGTGAGCGACTGGATGAACTGGACCGACACGCCCGCGGCCGCGAAGGCCGTCGCCAGTCCGAGCGCCGTCACGACGAGGAGGCCCGTGCCCACGGCCCAGCGCTGCGTGAGCGGGGCCGCCAGGGCGAGGAGCGCGAGCGGGACGCTCAGCAGCGGCACCCACCACGTCGGGCCCTCCGGGAGGAGCGCTGCCCATCCGGCGAGGTCGGGGGTCGGGATGCCCGCCGCGAGCAGGGCCCGACCAGCGGCGTCCGCCGCGACCTGGGGTCCCGGCCACGGGACGCCGGGGTCGGCCACGAGGCTCCAGGCGCTGCCGCCCGCGAGGCTGTGCCAGACGAGGGGCAGAGCGAGGGCGATGGTGGGCACGAGCGCCCAGATCAGCCGCGCCACGCCGTGCCCCGCCCGGCCGAAGACGGCCAGCAGCACCGCGCCGATCCAGATCAGCGCCATCGCGGGGGCGAGGGACGGCGCGGTCGCGAGCACGGCGGCCAGCAGGATCGAGGCGGCGCCCGCACCCGCCCAGGAGCGGTGGGCGACCGAGCCGGCGTAGAACAGCCACGGCAGGAGCAGGTGCAGGATCACACCGGTCGGCCGGCCCTGCATGAGGGCGATCACGAAGGTGGGAGCGAGCGCCCAGACGGCGCCGCCGAGGAGTCGGAGCCCCGAGCGCTCGGTGACGCGCGTCGCCGCGAACCATCCGCCCAGAGCGGCGAGCGGGAGCGCGGCGATCCACAGCAGCACGAGCCCGCGGGACGGCGCCCACGGCGAGAGCGAGCCGAGGACGGCGACGACCGCCGCGAACGGGTCGGCCGGCCCGATGGTCGCAAGGCCGAGGGCACGCTGCCCGAAAGCCGCGTCGTTCCACAGCTGCCCCACCGTCGTCGCGAGGGGCTGCAGCGCTCCCCCGCCCAGCACCGGCCAGGCCAGGAGCGCGGGGAAGGCGGCGATGGATCCGACCAGCGCCGCGAGCACCAGCCACGCGCCGCCGCCGGAGAAGAACCGCAGGTCGCTGCGCCGGTGCCCGCCGATCGCCACCTCGGGCTCGTCGTCCAGCCGCTCGCGCAGCTCGGCCTGACTGGTCCGCAGCGGCGCCAGCAGCGCCCACGACGCCGTGCGGGCGCTGCGCAGGCGCCGCCGCCCGCGCCACACGGACGCGAACCCGACGAGCGCGACGGCGGCCGCCGCCCACTCGGGCGCGATGCGGCCCGGCTGCTTGCGGGCGAGGTCCGCGATGGTCCGCCACACCGCGAGCGGCAGGATCGTCAGCCAGTGCAGCGGCACCGCCGGCGCCGGCGCGTACACGAGGCGGCGGTGCAGCTGCGCCAGGCGAACGGCGTATGCCGTTCGGCGCCGCCGCTGCGGCGTGAGCGGAACGGGAAGGCCTGCCACGCCGTCCCCCGCGACCGCGACCAGCGCGCTGGGCACCAGCGAGACGCGCCCGCCGGCGAGCCGTGCGCGCACCCCCAGATCCAATCCCTCGTCCGCGCCCGCGAGGCCCCTGTCGAGTCCGCCGAGTCGCTTCCAGGCGTCGGCGCGGATCAGGATGCCGCGCACGTCGGTGCCGAGCACGTCTTCGCGGGCGTCGTGCTGACCCTGGTCCAGCTCGTCGTCGGCGAGCCCGACCGAGCGCCCGAAGCGCGTCATGCCCACGCCGAGGGACACGATCTCGGAGCGATCGTCCCACCGCACGAGCTTGGGGGCGACGAAGGCGACCGACGGCGACCGCTCCAGCGCGCCGAGCAGTCGCGCCAGCGCGTCCGGCTCGGGTGCGGTGTCCTGGGCCAGGAGCCATACCACGCCGTCGCCGAGATCGCCCGTGGCCTGCGCCACCGCGGCGGCGAATCCGGTCGACGCCGGCGCGCGCAGGATGACGTCTGGCCTGCCGGCATCGGCGACCTCGAACAGATGGTCGTCGCCGCCGCAGACGACGACGGTCAGCGTGTCGACCGAACGCGACTGCTGTCCGAGCGCCGCGAGGCTCCGGCGGAGATGGAACGCGGCCGGAGTGCGCCCGTCGGGACGCACGACCAGGACGGCGTGGACTCTGTTCGGCGTGTCGGCGGGCATGTCTTCGTCAGCCTAGGCGTGCAGATCCGTCACGCCGGGCGAACGCGCCGGGCCGACCGGATCGGACCGGTCGGCCGCGGCGTGCGTTCAGCCCGCTCGGCGCTTCAGCTTGCGACGCTCCCGCTCGCTCAGCCCGCCCCAGATGCCGAACCGCTCGTCATTCTGCAGCGCGTACTCGAGACATTCCCCCCGAACGTCGCACGACGTGCAGATGCGCTTGGCATCTCTGGTGGAGCCGCCCTTCTCAGGGAAGAACGCCTCCGGATCGGTCTGCGCACAGAGTGCGTCGGTCTGCCACGCGAGCGGATTGTCTTCTTCCGCGTCGACGTTGCGGCGTACCCCCGGAACCCCCAGTTGAACCGGATCGACGAACCAGTCGTCGGGAACGCCGGAACGGAATTGCGAAACCGTCATGTCGTTCTCACCCCCCGAGATCCTGCTCCACGCTGGTGCGTGTACGGCTAATTACACCCGTGTAGTTCGGTGAGGTCAAGTCGCAGATAGTAAAGGCTCAACCGGCTCTTGAACCTTCACGACGCGCCGACGGCGTGTCGCACTGTGTAACGGTCCGGTGAGAAAGCCGCCCTGGGGCGTCCTCACCGCCCCGGCAGCGCGATGAACAGCTCACCCTCGCCCGACACCCGCACTCCCCGCTCGTCCGGGGTGACGAGCACCGCGGCGCCCGGCACCAGCTCCGCCCGTCCGCCCGAGGCGCGACCCGACACGGTGACGGCGCCGCCGGTCGCGAGGGCGATCGCGGGGCCCTCGAGCGGCACGTCGATGCCCGCGTCGTCGCGCGGCGAGGCGGTCAGCAGCGCGAAGTCCTCGACCGGGACGTCGTAGCGACCGACGCCGTCGCCGACCGGCCGCGCCCGGATCACGGGCGGAAGGCCCGGCGCAGGGTCGAGCACGCCGACCAGCTCCGCGGCATCCACGTGCTTGGGGGTCAGGCCGCCGCGCAGCACGTTGTCGCTGGCTGCCATGAGTTCCACGCCGAGCCCCTCGAGGTAGGCATGCAGGACCCCCGCCGGCACGAACAGCCCCTCGCCGCGGCGCAGGGTCACGAGGTTCATCAGCAGCGCGACGACGATGCCGGGGTCGCCGGGGAACGCCTCGTCCAGCGTGCGGGCGAGCTCCAGCTCGGCGGCGAACTCGTCGGAGCGGGCGGCGACCGCGGCGGCGATGATCTCCTTCGCCGCGTCGGCGCCGTCCGACAGCACCCAGCCGATGACGGCCGCGAGCGAGGCATCCGGATCGGCGAGCCTGTCGGCCAGCGGAGCCGCTCCCGCACCCAGCTCGTGCACGAGGCGGCGCGTCGCGTCGATCTCGCGCAGCCCCGCCAGCGCGCGGAAGGTCTCGCTCAGCGCCACGATGAGCTCCGGCTTGTGGTTGCGGTCGCGGTAGGTGCGCTCGCCCGCGTCCCGGGGGATCCCGGCGGCCTCCTCGCGCGCGAAGCCGGCTTCTGCCTGGGCGATGGAGGGATGCGCCTGGATGGACAGGGCGGATGCCGCAGCCAGGAGCTTCAGCAGGTACGGCAGCGGTCCGTCCACGCCGGCGGCGGCGCCGTCCTCGGCGATCCAGCGGTCCAGCGTGCGCCCGTCCGGGGTGTCGGCCGGGTCCCCCGGGTGGTCGCCGAACCACACCTCGGCCTCGGGGCGGCCGGACGGCTCGCGCCCTTCGAGCTCTGCCAGCAGGGACGGGGAGCCCCACGCGTAGTCGCGGGGGTCGTTCGCAAGCGGAATCAGCACGCGCCTCAGCCTAGCCACGGCCCTCGCACCCCTCCTCGCCGTGCGTCATCCGCGGACCCGCCTCCGGTCGCGCGGCGCGGGGTCCTGCGAGCGGCGGGGCGGACGGGGTCGCGCGGGTACTCTGAGAGCGATGGCCGTCCACTCGAAGCATCCGGCGTCGGCGCCGCCCGGACCGCCGGTCCGCGAGAAGACCGGCCACCTGCTGCTGCGCGGCTGGTGCATCTTCGTCCTGTTCATGTCGCTGTCCGGCACGGCATGGGTCAACGCGTTCGGAGAGCTTCCGGCGGCCGTCGTGACCATCGGCGGCGGCGTCCTCTCGGCGGTGCTGTGGATCGTCGTCCGCCCTCCGGTGCAGTGGCGCCGCCTGCCCTGGTTCGTCGTGGCCTACGTCGTGTGGGCGACGGCGTCGCTGGCGTGGTCGGCGTGGCCGCAGACCACGGCGATCACCCTGCTGCTGCTGTACATCACGACCCTGCAGGCGCTCTTCATCGGCAGCGTCCTGACGTGGCGCGAGCTGGTGGGTGCGGTCGCGTCCGCGCTGAAGTGGGTCGTCGCGCTGTCGATCCTCTTCGAGCTGTGGGTGTCGGTCGTCATCGGCGAGCCGATCATGCCCGGCTGGGTCGTCGAGAAGGCCGACGATCCGATCGAGTACTGGTCGCGGAACAACCTCTTCGATTTCCCTGAGCGCATCCAGGGCATCATGGGCAACGCCAACCTGCTCGGCCCGGTGGCGCTGCTGGCGATCATCGTCTTCGCGATCCGGCTGGCCGCGGGCGCGCCCCGCCGCGTGGCGCTGTGGATCTGGATCGGATCGGCGGCCTTCCTCTTCGTCCGCGCGTCCTCGGCCACGGCCTACCTCGCCGCCGCCGCGGTGGCCGTGGTGCTGGTCACCGCGCTCCTCATGCGCCGCGCGACGAAGCCGGGCGAGCGGACGAAGTTCTACCTGGGATACCTCGTCGTGGGCGTGGGTGGCCTGGTGGCGCTCTGGCTGCTGCGGGATGCCGTCTTCAGCGCCCTGGGACGCAGCGCCGACCTCACCGGCCGGGAGCGCATCTGGGACGCGGTGCTGGCCCGCACCGCGGAGCGGCCGTGGGTCGGCTGGGGCTACGCGACGCCGTGGATCCCGTCGGATCCGGCGTTCGACGGCTGGGTGGTCGATCACGGCCAGACCGTCATGCAGGCGCACAGCATGTGGATCGACGTGTCGATGCAGCTCGGGATCGTCGGCGTGGTGCTGCTCGCGCTGCTCTTCTTCGCCTTCATCTGGCGCTCGTGGTTCTTCGCCGTCGACCGGCCGCGCTGGGATCTCCGAGCCGACCGGCCGTACTCGCCGCTGACCCTGCTGCCCACGCTGGTGGGGGCGATCCTCCTGGTGCAGGGGCTGGCCGAGTCCAGCCCGCTGCTGCTGTGGGGCTGGCTCTTCGTCGTCATGCTCGGCGGCAAGATCAAGCAGTCCCCGCACGTGGGGGTCGGTCCCGCCGAGCAATCGGCCGCGATCGAGCGCGGTGAGGCCGTCCGCCCGGACGAGTCCGTCCCCCGCGACCGCCCGGGGCCGGGCGCGTGAGCGACTCGCCCGCGCCGACGGCACCCGGATGGCCGGGGGCGCTGCTGAACTCGGCATCCTTCGCCCGCGCGTTCACCGTCACCGTCTTCGGCACCGTCTTCGCGTCCTTCGCGATCGAGCGCATCGCCGGGCACGTCACCTATGTCACCGTGGTCGCCGGGCTGTGCGTGCTGGGAGCGGCGGTGATGATGGTGCGCCGGGGCGAGGTCTCGCTCCTGCGGCTGGTGCCCACGAGCGTGGTCGTGTTCGTCGGCTGGGCACTGGCGAGCGTCTTCTGGAGCGGCGAGCCGACCACCTCGTTCTGGAGCTGGGTCTCGATGGCCGCGATCGCCTTCCTCGCCGTGGTGATCGGACACGTGCGGGACACGCTGCAGACCGTCCGGGCCCTCGGCGACGTGCTCCGCGTGCTCCTGGGGCTCTCCCTCGCCGTCGAGGTGCTCTCCGGCATCCTGCTCGACGTCCCGTTCCGCTTCCTCAGCGTGCAGGGCAACCTCGCACAGCTGGGCCCGGTCCAGGGCATCTTCGGAACGCGCAACCTCCTCGGCTTCGTCGCCGTGCTCGCTCTCATCACCTTCCTGATCGAGTACCGCACGCAGTCCGTCGCGCCCGGCGTGTCGGTGGCCTCCGTCGTGCTGGCGGGCGGCCTGGCCGCCCTGAGCGACTCCCCCACGGTCGTCGTCCTCGCCCTCGCCGTGGGCCTGGCCGTCGGCGCCCTCGCGCTCGTGCGCCACGCGCGCCCCGAGCGTCGCGCCGGACTGCAGCTCGCCCTCGGCGCCCTGGTCGTCGTCGGCGTCTTCGTCGGCTATGCGGCGCGGCATCCGATCATCGCCCTGCTCGGGGCCGGCACGGACTTCTCCATGCGCGTCGACCTCTGGAACTTCATGGTCGACATCCTGCGGCAGAGGCCCGTGCAGGGATTCGGCTGGTTCGGTGTGTGGGACCCGCGGGAGTACCCCTTCAACGCCATCAACTTCTGGGTCGACGCCGACCACGCCACCGGGTTGAACGCCTACTTCGACGTGGCGCTGCAGCTCGGCTGGGTGGGGCTGGTGCTGTTCCTCGCCCTGGGCGCCCTCGCCCTCGCGCGCGCGTGGCTGGTCGCCGGCGAGCGTCGCTCGGTGGTGTACGCGTGGACACCGCTCATCCTCGTGGCGCTCCTGGTCGACTCGATGTTCGAGAGCTTCACGCTCACCGGCCTCGGCTGGCTGATGCTCGTGCTGTGCGCGGTGCGCGCGGGCCAGTCCCGCTCGTGGCGCGAGCGGCTGGACAGCGGGACGGATGCCGGCGGCGGGGCGGGCGCGAGCGGCTCCGGGCTTCCCCACGACCAGGGACCGCACGGGACGGCGGGGTAGTGCCGCAGGGCGAGTCAGGGCGCCAGCGCCTCGTCGAGCGCCGCCAGCGGGTCCGCCGGGACGAAACCCGTCGCCTCGACCTTCGACAGATCCAGGACGCTGTTGCGGGGACGCGGCGCGACAGGCCCCTCGGCAGACGCGAAGTACTCCGCGGTGGTCACGCCCCGGACGCGGGCGGGGTCGTACCCGGTCAGCGCGAACACGCGGCGTGCGACGTCAGCCCAGCTGACGGCAGCGCCTCCGCCTGTGAGGTTGTAGACGCCGGAGGGTGCCTCGACGGTCAAAAGGTGACGGATACCTCGTGCCAGCTCGGTCGCCGGGGTCAGCCGACCGATCTGATCCTCCACGACAGCCGGGTCGACGCCGCGCTTCGCCAGCGCCGCCATGGTTCGCACGAAGTTCTTCCCGCTGCCCACCACCCAGGATGTGCGGATCACATAGTGGTGCGCCACCGTGGCCGCCACGAGGTCGGCGGCCGCTTTCGTCTGGCCGTAGACTCCCAGCGGCGACAGCGCGTCATCCTCGCGATAGGGACGGTCGAGTGTGCCGTCGAAGACGTAGTCCGTCGAGATCTGAACCAGCGTGATCCCATGCTGAGTGGCGAGATTCGCGAGCGTGGCGGCTCCCGAGGCGTTCACGGACCAGGCCGTTCTGCGGCCGGATGCCGTCTCCGCAGCGTCCACCGCTGTGTAGGCCGCCGCGTTGACGATGACGTCGTAGTCCCCCCAGCGCCGCGCGGAGTGCAGGGTCGGCGACGTGAGATCGACCTGAGTGCGGACGGCGTATTCGACGTGCGCCGCGCCTGCGTACTCGTGCCGCAGCGCGCGCCCCAACTGCCCGTCCGCTCCGACGACGAGTATCTTGCGTGGCGGCACCGGCTGGACGTCGGCAAGCCGCGGGTGCGCACGATCCTTCGTGGAGATCTCCGCGTGCTCCAGCGGGATGGGCCACGGCACCGACGCCGTCTCGTCGGCGACGTTGAGGAACGTGTACGCGGCATCCGCGGACCAGTGATCGTCGACCAGGTACACGTACGCCGTGTCGGGCTCCAGCGTCTGATAAGCGTTGCCGACACCGCGCGGCACGAAGACCGCTCGCGAAGGATCGATCTCGGCCGTTACGACCGCGCCGAACGTGGGACCCTCTCGCAGGTCGACCCAGGCACCGAAGACGCGACCTGTCGCGACCGACACGAACTTGTTCCACGGCTCGGCGTGGATACCGCGCGTCGTGCCCGCGGCGTCGTTAAACGAGATGTTGTTCTGAACCGGTTCGAACGCAGGCAATCCGGCCGCCGTCATCTTCTCCCGCTGCCAGTTCTCCTTGAACCAGCCGCGGTTGTCGCCGTGGACGGGCAGGTCCCAGAGCACGAGGCCGGGGATCGACGTGCCGGTGGACGTCAACGGCTTTCCGAACCTCGTCATCACTGCCCTTGCGACGCGTAGAACGCCTCGACGCCGTCCTTCGCACACGCCCACCACGACTCGTTCTCGCGGTACCAGCGGATGGTGTCGGCAAGGCCCGCGTCGAAATCCCTGAAGCGCGGCTCCCAGCCGAGCTCGGTGCGCAGCTTCGTGGGGTCGATCGCGTACCGCAGGTCGTGGCCGGCCCGGTCCGTCACATGGTCGTACTCATCCCGCGGCCGACCCATGAGCTCGAGGATCGACTCGACCACCGCCTTGTTGTCCTTCTCGCCGTCGGCACCCACCAGGTAGGTCTCGCCGACCTCCCCCCGATCGAGGATCGCCAGCACCGCCGACGAGTGGTCATCGGCGTGGATCCAGTCGCGGACGTTCTCGCCGGTCCCGTACAGCTTCGGTCGGTTACCGCGAATCACGTTCGTGATCTGGCGGGGGATGAACTTCTCGACGTGCTGATACGGCCCGTAGTTGTTGGAGCAGTTCGAGATGGTCGCCTGCACTCCGAACGAGCGGACCCACGCACGCACGAGAAGGTCCGAGCCCGCCTTCGTGGATGAGTACGGGCTGGACGGGTTGTAAGGGGTGGACTCCGTGAATCGCGACGGGTCGCCCAGTTCGAGATCGCCGTACACCTCGTCGGTCGACACGTGGTGGAGCCGCGTCCCGTGCCGGCGCGCGGCTTCCAGGAGCGTGAAGGTGCCGATCACGTTGGTGTCCAGGAACGGGCGAGGATCGTGCAGCGAATTGTCGTTGTGCGACTCGGCGGCGAAGTGCACGACCGCGTCGACGCGCGGGAACAGCTGGTCGACCAGTTCAGCGTCCGCGATGTCGCCGCGGACGAACGCGAGACGCTCGGCCGGGATCCCGTCGAGCGAGGCAGTGTTTCCGGCATAGGTGAGCTTGTCAAGGACAGTCACGTGGTCGTCCGTATGGGCGATCACGTGGTGGACGAAGTTCGACCCGATGAATCCGGCTCCGCCGGTGACGAGCAGGCGGCGCATCATCGGCCCCGCTCCAGCAGTCCGAGGAGGTAGCGTCCGTAGCCTGACTTCGTAAGGGCTTCGGCGCGCACGCGAAGCGCCTCGTCATCGAGGAAGCCCTGCCGCCACGCCACCTCCTCCGGTGCGCCGATCTTCATCCCTGTGCGCCTCTCCATCGTGCGAACATAGTCCGCTGCGTCCGTCATCTGGTCGAACGTTCCGGTGTCGAGCCACGCCGTTCCGCGCGGGAGCACCTCGACGGCGAGCTTGCCCCGCTCCAGGTACGTGCGGTTGACATCGGTGATCTCGTACTCCCCCCGAGCGCTGGGGTGAAGCGAGCGTGCGATCTCGATGACGTCGTTGTCGTAGAAGTACAGGCCGGGGACGGCGAAGTTGCTCCTGGGCTCTTCGGGTTTCTCTTCGAGCGAGATAGCACGGCCTTCGCCGTCGAACTCGACGACGCCGTACGCCCCCGGGTCGGCGACCCAGTACGCGAACACGGCTCCGCCGTCGACGCCTTCGAAGCGCGCGAGGCGTGTACCCAGGCCGGGGCCGTACAGCAGGTTATCACCGAGGATGAGCGCGACGGCGTCATCACCGATGAAGTCGGCGCCGATCGTGAATGCCTGCGCGAGGCCGGCGGGCGACGGCTGCTGCGCGAACGAGAGCGAGATGCCGAATTGGGACCCGTCCCCAAGAAGCCGGTGGAACGACGGGGCGTCGTGCGGCGTGGTGATGACCAGCACCTCTCGGATCCCGGCGAGCATGAGTGTGGACAGCGGGTAGTAGATCATCGGCTTGTCGTACACGGGGACGAGCTGCTTCGACACCCCCAGGGTGATCGGATGCAGCCGGGTGCCCGAGCCTCCGGCCAGGATGATTCCCTTCATGGGACGATCGTTTCACACTCGGGCGGTGGGCCATCGCTCAGGCTGGAGGATGTCGCACCGGGTAGGCTTCTGTCCGGCCCGACGTCTCGGCGCCCGCCGCCTCGTTCCCGGAGATTCCCCCGTGACCCACGTCCCGTCCGCCGCGCGATTCGATCCCGCGACCGCCACGATCGCGCTCGTTACCTACAACCGATCGGGCCTCCTGTCGCGACTGTTGGCGAGCATCACGCAGATGGATCCCAAGCCTGGCCACATCGTCGTGATCGACAACGCGTCCACGGACGACACGGCCGACGTGGTGGAGTCATTCCGGGAGCGCTTGGAGCCCTCGGCTCTCGTGTACTGCCGCATGGAGACGAACACCGGCGGCTCCGGGGGGTTCAGCGAAGGGATGCGCGTCGCCTACGAACTGGGCTCCGAGTGGATTTGGCTCATGGACGACGACGTCGAAGTCATCGCCGACGGTCTGTCCAAGATGGGCAAGTGGGCGCCCCGATTCAAGAGCATTCAGGGCCGGCGCTACGACTACGATGGCAGCCCCTTCTACTGGCAGTACCGCGTGGCGGAGCCTCTCGCGATCCCGATCCCGTTCGCCCCTGCAGGATTCGACGAGTCCGGCTACAAGCCAATGAACTCCGGATGCTTCGAGGGCATGTTCATCCACCGCGACATCGTGCAGCAGATCGGCCTCCCCGATCCTCGGTTCTTCATCTACTGGGACGACCAGCTGTACGGCTGGCTCGCGTCGCGCAAGACCCAGTCCGTCATCGTCGACGAGTTCGTGTTGCGGCGCACGCGCGAGATCAAGCAATGGGACATGGGCATACGTCACATGAACGCCTCCAGCAACGCGTACCGGTACTACATTATGCGCAACCGGGCATACATCAAGAAGTACTACCGGTCGCTCGGGGTCTACCGCGCGGTGCCGTTCGCCCTGGGGACCGCGCTGACGTTCGGCAAGGAGCTCATCCGGCTCTTCTTCGTCGAGCGCACCGTCCGCGGCACATCGAACCTGTTCCGCGGGCTCCGAGACGGCCGGAGCATCTCGAAGGACGCCTCCTGGCAGCCGATGCCGCCGCTCGAGGCGACGACCACAGAAGCCCTCTGATACTCGAAGTCTCTGCCGCCTGCTAAATTCTGATCACCCGACCAAGCGGACGGGTCTTGGGGGCTCTCACTTGGGGTATCACGTGTCATCGTCGCGCGCACAAACTCGTCAGTCCACCAGTGTGTCAACGCGCATCAGCCGAGGTTGGCTCGGCTGGACGGCGACGCTGGTATGGGTCACAATCGTCGCACTGCTCACACCAGTGGGCGTGGCGGCTGCAAACGACGAGGTTCGATCTCTCTCCGGCGTCGTCTCCTTGCCCGCGGGTGCGCCGGCGGCGTGGCTTCAAGGCGTGCAGGTATCCGCTCAGCCCAGCGCCGGGCCGGGATACCACTCGGTTTCGGTGGATCCGGTGACGGGTGCGTATAGCATCACGGATCTCGCGCCGGGGTCGTATCGAGTGCAGTTCCAGGTGAATTCATACTGGGACGGGATGGCTTCGGTGCGGCCGAATCTGGTTCCGGAGTACTACGAAGATACGACCGATTACATGTCTGCCGCGCTGGTGGATGTCACGGTCTCCAACGCCACCGGGATCGATGCGACGCTGGCTGAGGGTCGGTCGATCTCTGGGAAGGTCAGTATTCCAGAGGGGATGGATCCGCTGGCGTTGGGCGCCATCTGGGTGTCTGCCTCGGGTTTCAGCGGCAATGGCGGTTATGGCAGTGCCATGGTCGATCCTGTCACCGGTGAGTACTCACTGGTGGGGTTGGCGCCGGGTTCGTATCGGGTGCAGTTCCAGGTGAACTCCTATTGGGACGGGGATTCCTCCGTGCGGCCGAACCTGGTGAGCGAGTACTACGACGACGCGGTCGACTACATGTCGGCCACCGCCGTTGATGTCACCGCCGGGAACGCCACCACTATCGATGCCGACCTGGTGGAAGGTCGTTCCATCTCGGGAACGGTCACGATCCCGGACGATGTCGACCCGGATTGGATCCGAGGCGTTTCGGTATCGGCGTCCGGCATCGCCGGACTCAGCAGTGGATCGGGTTCGATCGATCCCACGACCGGCAACTACAGCATCACAGGGCTCGCGCCTGGTGCATACCGGTTGCAGTTCGGCGTCGGCTCATACTTCGACGGAGCATCGCAGATAACACCGAATCTCGTCTCGGAGTACTACAACGACACCACGAACTGGGCCTCCGCCACCCCGATCGATGTGACCGCCGGCGATCTCGACGCCATCGACGCCGCACTGGAGGAAGGCACCAGCATCTCCGGCACCGTCACCTTGCCGGCGGGCGCTTCCGCAGACTTGCTGCAAGGAATCAGCGTCTCCGCGATCGGCCCGGACGGAACGTCGAATTGGAACAGCTCCACACAGGTCGACCCTTCCACCGGAGAATTCACAATCACTCGACTTCCCGCGGGCGAGCACCGCGTCATGTTCATGCCCTCCGGCAGCAGCCTCCTCGCACCGGAGTACTACGACGACGCCACTTCCCTGGAAGAAGCCAACCCGGTCTCCACCGCCAGCGGAGACGCCACCGGCATCGATGCTCAACTCGGCTATGGGGCCCGCATGGGCGGCACCATCGACGTCACCGCGCTCCGCGCCACCGCATCCCCCGAAACGGGATTCGGCGTCTGGGTGACCGACGAGACCGGGCTCATCGAGTACACCGGTTACGGCGACCCGTTCTACGCAGACGAGATCCCGCTCCACGTCGGTGTACTCCGCCCCGGCACGTATCGAATCGCCATCATCACCTCGACGTGGGACGAAGCAACCAACACTTCCACACCCCAGTCCGCGCAATACCTCCGCATAGGGGACAGCGCCAGCATCACCGTCGAGGCAGGCGAGGAGATCACCGACCTGCACCTGACCGCCCGCGCAACCGACACCACCATCGCCGGCACGCTGACCGCACAAGGCTTCAACCTCGACCCGGTCGACGGGATCCTCGGCAGCGCACTGTTGTACGAACGCATCGACGACGACTGGGTCCGTCTCCCCGACGCCCGGTTCAACACCAACCAGAACGGCACCACACCGTTCACACTCAACGTCCCCTCCGGCACCTACACCGTCGGATACGAAGACGACTACTCCACCACTGGCATCGACACCACCGAACAATGGTGGAACACCAAAACCACACTCGCCACCGCCGACCCCGTCACCCTCGACAGCGGCCAGACCACCACCAACATCAACGGCACCATCCAGCCCAGCAACGACCAACCACAACCGACGACACGTGTGATTTCGGGTCGTGTGATGCTTCCTGCTGGAGTACCGGCCGGGTGGTTGGGAAGTGTGTCGGTTTCAGCGTCTCCTGCGTCGCCGAGCGGGTCGCCCGGGCCGGGATACCACTCGGTTTCGGTGGATCCGGTGACGGGTGCGTATAGCATCACGGATCTCGCGCCGGGGTCGTATCGAGTGCAGTTCCAGGTGAATTCATACTGGGACGGGATGGCTTCGGTGCGGCCGAATCTGGTTCCGGAGTACTACGAAGATACGACCGATTACATGTCTGCCGCGCTGGTGGATGTCACGGTCTCCAACGCCACCGGGATCGATGCGACGCTGGCTGAGGGTCGGTCGATCTCTGGGAAGGTCAGTATTCCAGAGGGGATGGATCCGCTGGCGTTGGGCGCCATCTGGGTGTCTGCCTCGGGTTTCAGCGGCAATGGCGGTTATGGCAGTGCCATGGTCGATCCTGTCACCGGTGAGTACTCACTGGTGGGGTTGGCGCCGGGTTCGTATCGGGTGCAGTTCCAGGTGAACTCCTATTGGGACGGGGATTCCTCCGTGCGGCCGAACCTGGTGAGCGAGTACTACGACGACGCGGTCGACTACATGTCGGCCACCGCCGTTGATGTCACCGCCGGGAACGCCACCACTATCGATGCCGACCTGGTGGAAGGTCGTTCCATCTCGGGAACGGTCACGATCCCGGACGATGTCGACCCGGATTGGATCCGAGGCGTTTCGGTATCGGCGTCCGGCATCGCCGGACTCAGCAGTGGATCGGGTTCGATCGATCCCACGACCGGCAACTACAGCATCACAGGGCTCGCGCCTGGTGCATACCGGTTGCAGTTCGGCGTCGGCTCATACTTCGACGGAGCATCGCAGATAACACCGAATCTCGTCTCGGAGTACTACAACGACACCACGAACTGGGCCTCCGCCACCCCGATCGATGTGACCGCCGGCGATCTCGACGCCATCGACGCCGCACTGGAGGAAGGCACCAGCATCTCCGGCACCGTCACCTTGCCGGCGGGCGCTTCCGCAGACTTGCTGCAAGGAATCAGCGTCTCCGCGATCGGCCCGGACGGAACGTCGAATTGGAACAGCTCCACACAGGTCGACCCTTCCACCGGAGAATTCACAATCACTCGACTTCCCGCGGGCGAGCACCGCGTCATGTTCATGCCCTCCGGCAGCAGCCTCCTCGCACCGGAGTACTACGACGACGCCACTTCCCTGGAAGAAGCCAACCCGGTCTCCACCGCCAGCGGAGACGCCACCGGCATCGATGCTCAACTCGGCTATGGGGCCCGCATGGGCGGCACCATCGACGTCACCGCGCTCCGCGCCACCGCATCCCCCGAAACGGGATTCGGCGTCTGGGTGACCGACGAGACCGGGCTCATCGAGTACACCGGTTACGGCGACCCGTTCTACGCAGACGAGATCCCGCTCCACGTCGGTGTACTCCGCCCCGGCACGTATCGAATCGCCATCATCACCTCGACGTGGGACGAAGCAACCAACACTTCCACACCCCAGTCCGCGCAATACCTCCGCATAGGGGACAGCGCCAGCATCACCGTCGAGGCAGGCGAGGAGATCACCGACCTGCACCTGACCGCCCGCGCAACCGACACCACCATCGCCGGCACGCTGACCGCACAAGGCTTCAACCTCGACCCGGTCGACGGGATCCTCGGCAGCGCACTGTTGTACGAACGCATCGACGACGACTGGGTCCGTCTCCCCGACGCCCGGTTCAACACCAACCAGAACGGCACCACACCGTTCACACTCAACGTCCCCTCCGGCACCTACACCGTCGGATACGAAGACGACTACTCCACCACTGGCATCGACACCACCGAACAATGGTGGAACACCAAAACCACACTCGCCACCGCCGACCCCATCACCCTCGACAGCGGCCAGACCACCACCAACATCAACGGCACCATCCAGCCGACCGACTACGCAATCCCCGCCCACGCACCTTCGGCACCGCGCGCGGTCGTAGCCGTTGCTGGCCCAGCCTCCGCTGCAGTCTCGTGGCAGGCGCCTCTCACGGACGGCGGCTCTCCAATCGCTGAGTACACCGTGCAGGCATTCCCGGGCGGGGTTGTGACGAGGACCACCGCTCTCTCCACCGTCATTGACGGTCTGCAGAGTGGTACGCCCTACACCTTCACGGTCACGGCGAGAAACGACGCCGGGTTGATGTCTTCCCTGTCCGCCCCGTCGGCTCCCATCATCCCCCTTCCGACGATCGTGTTCAGCGATACAAACGGACATGTATTCCAGGCGGAGATCGCCTGGCTCGCTGCGAACGGGATCAGTCGCGGTTGGGAGGTACGACCTGGAGTCTTCGAGTTCCGGCCCCAGAATCAGATCCTGCGTGGCGAAATGGCCGCCTTCCTCTTCCGCCTCGCCGGGCAGCCCTCATTTACACCGCCGACGACCTCGCCGTTCGTCGATGTCCCCACTTCCCACGTCTTTTACAAAGAGATTGCGTGGATGGCGTCGATGGGCATATCGAAGGGGTGGGCGACGCCCCACGGCACCGAGTTCCGAGCGGAGTGGTCGACATCTCGGGAGGTCATGGCGGCGTTCCTTTATCGCTTCAAGGACAGCCCGTCTTACACACCCACGGGCGATAGTCCGTTCCGCGATGTCCGACCAGGCCTCGTCTTTTATGGGGAGATTCTCTGGCTTGCTGCCGAAGGCATCTCTACCGGTTGGGATGCGGGGGCGGGATGCCGGGAATACCGCCCCGCACAGAACGTCCTGCGATCCGAGATGGCCGCCTTCCTTTACCGCATGGAGACGGGCGGAACTACGCCGGTGAACTCGAGCAACTGTCTGGCGTCGTAACTGCACCGCTCCCGGCGGCAGCGCTTCGTGGACCTGCTCAACAGCGACCGCCTCGACGAGCCCTGTCAGCACGGCATCATCCGTAGATTGACCGGGCCACCGCCACCTTCCGATCCGCGAAAACCTGCCTGTTGGCGGAGAATGCCGGGTTCCCCGTGGCCGTGATCGATCCCGGCGCGCTCGCGTCGCTCGCGAAGGACCATCCGGTGCCCATGTCGCGCAGCGACGCGTGCTTGACGCCGTAGTAGTCGGGTCGCAGCTCGATGACCGCACCGTCGGCACCTGCCGCGGCCGCGAGGAGATGGAAGTGGAATCGCGTGCTCAGCCACGACTGGCCGCGCCGAGCCGGAAAGCCGCCCTCCCAGAGACGGAGGAAGGGATAGAAGTCCACATCGATGCCCCACTCCTGGAGGCGAGGCAGCATCCACGAGTCATCCGGTGGGATCGACTCGATCAGACCGACCGCCGACCGCGCATTCGTACGCACGAAACGCTCGACCGCGTCGACCAGCGGCTCCACCGTGTCGTCTGTCATGAAGTCGCCCTGCAAGACGAGCATCACGTCCGGCGAACCTCCTCCGGCGTACACCGGCCGCTGGTTGGCGAAAGCGAGGAAGGCGTCGTCGATTCCGGCTACCGCGCCCGGCGCACTGGCGCTCTGCTTGTCCCTGGTTTCGAACAGGTCGAATCGCCGTAGCCACCCCGCCACCGATGCGCGAGCGTGATCGCTGAGGGGCGACATACCCTGACCGGTCGCGTAGATCGGCACCCCGAAGTCGTCCTTGAGCCGTGCCAGCGCGGGAAGGAGGAGCAGCTGATGCTCCCACACGGAGTTCAGATAGCCACCGCCCAGCAGATGGACCGACTGAACCTCTCGCAGCTGCAGAAGACCGAGATCGAATCGGGGCGACCCCAGATGCGCCACGCGATCGGAGGCGTACTCGATCCCCTCGGTGAACGACATGTCCTGCGCGCCGAGGACGAGATGCCACAGCGTGTTGGTCGTGCGCAGAAGAGGGTGCGCCCCGGCGAACAGGTGGTTGGCGCGACCGGGCTCGACGCAGTCCAGCCACACCGGGACGTTCGGGTGCCGCTTGGCCAGCCAATCCAGCCACGCCCGCGTGATGAACTCGTCGCCGTAGTTCGGAAGTCCCGCCGCCGAGATCAAATAAAACGGCCGCTCATCCGAGCGTCGGCGGCGTTCGAACATCCTTGTTACCTCTTCCGGGCTCCGTCGGGTGTGTCAGAGCAACGCCCACCACGATAGTGGACGCGCGCACGACCGTTGATCACCCGGTGGGGTAGTCCTCGTTGTACCTGGCCAGCACCTCGTCGATCGGCGCATCCAGCGCCAGCTCGTGCTTGTCGAGATACAGGCCGCGGGTGCAGAAACGTCGCAGGTCTCGCTCGCTGTGCGACACGAAGAAGAGCGTCCGACCATCGGCGAGCAGCTCGTCGATGCGCGTGTAGCACTTCTCGCGGAACGCTCGGTCGCCCACCGCGAGCACCTCGTCCACGAGGAGGATGGGCTCCTCCAGCTGCGACACCACCGAGAAGGCGAGGCGCACCTTCATGCCGTTGCTTAGATGCTTGTACGGGGTGTCGACGAAGTCGCCGAGCTCGGCGAAATCGATGATCCCGTCGAACCGGCGCGCCACCTCCGCCTTCGACATTCCGTGAAGCCCTGACGTCAATCGCACGTTCTCGCGGACGGTAAGGTCGCCGACGAAACCCCCGGTGATCTCGATCAGCGGAGCCACCCCGCCGTTCACAGACACCCCGCCCTCATCCGGCAGCAGCACGCCGGCCACGAGCTTGAGAAGCGTCGACTTGCCTTGACCGTTGCGTCCCACCACGCCGATCGACTCGCCGGGCTTCACATCGAAGCCCACATCCCGCAGCGCCCAGAACTCCCCCGGCTTTGATCGCCGCGACGAGTCGGCGAAGAGATCCTTGATGCTGCGGCGCCCGCGCTTATTGCGCCGGAAGCGGACGCCGAGCTCCCGCGCCTCGATCGCGAGTCCTGATCCCGCCATCACAGCTCCTTCAAAACGGGACGCTCGAGCCGCCGGAACACCAGCACGCCTGCGACGAGGATGAGGAGGGTCATGACCGCGCCGATCCCCACTGCCCACGGATCCCACTCCTCCGGGAAGAACCCGACGCGATAGAGCGCGAAGATCCCCGCGAGCGGATTGAACGCGGCGAGCGTCTCGAAGACTCCCGGCAGGTCCGAGACGCCGTAGATGACCGGCGAGGCATAGAACAGAGCGCGCAGCACGAGTTTGGTCGTGCGCTCCAGGTCGCTCCAGAGCACGCAGAGCGGGGCTACGAGCAGGCCGAGACCCACCAGGAGGACGGTCTGCAGCAGCACCGCCACCGGGAAGAGCAGCAGCCCCCAGTTCAACTGGACGGGGACGGGTGCGACGACGATGAACAGCACGAGGACGGGGAGGGAGAAGAGGAACTCGATCCCCTTGGAGAGCACGATGCGGTTCACCCAGATGGAGCGGGGAATCGCCGTCGACCGCACCAGGCGGGCATCCTTGTTGAACGCACGAGTGAAGTCCGACACCGCGGAGTTGAACCAGACCCACGGGAGCAGCGCGACGATCAGGAACACGATGTACGGCTCGTGACCGACCGTGCGGTCGAAGATCTGCGTGAAGACGAACCAGTAGATCGCGCTCATTACGAGCGGATCCAGAATCGACCACATGTAGCCGAGAGCACTCGTCGCGTAGCGGACCTTGAGATCACGCGCCGACAGAAGCCACAGTGAATGGAGATAGCGCCGGGCGGATCCGGGGGCGCCGACGGCCGCTGTGCTCACGAAGAGAGTCTATTCGCCGCGGATATGCACGAGCTGTCCGCCCGCGGCAGACGACTCGAGGGCAGCCTCGATGACCGCCAACGTGTGGACTGCCTCGCTCATGGTGGAAAGCTCCGTTTCGCCCCCGCGGACTGCGTCGCGAAATGCTTCGAGTTCGGCGCGGAGGGGTTCCTTCCTCGGGAAGGCGAAGCGTGTCACGTCACCCTCCGAGACGCCTCGAAAAACCGACGCGGATTCCCATTCGTACGCAGCAGTTCCATTGGAGTAAAACGTCAGGTCGGCGGTGGTGGTGTCAGCGATGAATGTTCCTCGCTCCCCCGTAACGATGGTGACCCTTTCCTTCATCGGGCTGAGCCAGTTCACGAGGTGGTTGGCGACGGCGCCAGTTCGAAGGCGCCCGTTGACCGCAATCATGTCTTCATGGGCGCGCCCGCTCTTGTGGGCCGTCTGACCGGAAACGCACGTGTACGAGGATCGCGCCACCCATGCAGTCAGATCGACGTCATGCGTGCCCAGGTCTTTCGCTACGCCGACGTCGCCGATCCGCGAGGGAAACGTGCTCTGCCGTCGTGTGGCAATTTGGTAGACACCTCCTGCCTCGCCCTCTTCCAGACGCGAGCGCAGCTGCTGCAACGCAGGATTGAACCGCTCCACGTGCCCGACGACCCCTATCAAGCCTCTCTTCAGGAAGGCTTGGGCGACCTGGCGCCCCGTCGCCGAATCATCGGCGATGGGTTTCTCAACAAGTGTGTGCACGCCTGCGTCGGCAAGGGCGAGGGCCGCGTCTGCATGAAAACGCGTCGGAATCGCCACGACCGCCATGTCGATGCCAGCGGCGATCAGGTTGTCTACGTCGGGATGCACGTCGAGCGATCCCGCGACTCGGTGGGGGTCGCCTCCAGGATCCGCGACGGCGACAAGCTCTACTCCCTCGATGTCGCGGAGCAGTCGCGCATGGTGTCGCCCCATCATGCCGAGGCCCAGAAGCCCTGCTCTGAGCGCCGACATCAGGATCCTGCGCGCGCGAGCGCGTTCACAGCCGTCACGATGCGCTCCAAATCGCCCCGGGACAATGACGGGTGGACGGGCAGCGAAACCACCTCCCGCGCCGCTCGCTCTGTTTCAGGGAGGTCCAGTCCGGGCGCGAAGCGGGCGAGGGAGGGCAGGCGGTGGTTGGGAATCGGGTAGTAAACACCGCTGCCGATTGCGTGCTCGTCGCGAAGGGCGGCGACGAATCCATCCCGGTCATCGGATACTCGGATGGTGTATTGGTGATAGACGTGGGCGGCTCCGGCGTCGACAGCGGGCACGACGACGCCCGCCAGGTTGGCGTCAAAGAACGCAGCGTTATCACGCCGAGTCGCGGTCCACGCGTCGACCTTCGTGAGCTGCACGCGACCGATGGCCGCGTGGATGTCGGTCATGCGGGCGTTGAAGCCGATGACCTCGTTCTCGTACTGCCGCTCCATGCCCTGATTACGAAGCATGCGCGCGCTGCGCGCGATTCGCTCATCAGCGGCCGTGATCATCCCGCCTTCGCCGCTGGTCATGTTCTTCGTGGGATACAGCGAGAACATCGCGAATTCGCCGAATGTGCCGACGGGCTGACCGTTGAGCGATGCGCCGTGCGCCTGCGCGGCATCCTCGTAAAGTGCGACTGCGCTGTCGTTGGCGATATCCCGCAGCTGGTGCATACGAGCCGGGTGCCCGTATAGATGCACAGGCATGATGCCCTTGGTCCGTTCGGTGATCATCGCGGCCACCGACGTGGGGTCGAGCGTGAATGTCCCCGGCTCGATGTCGGCGAACACGGGCGTCGCCCCCGCTAGAGCGACAGAATTGCCCGTCGCCGCGAAGGTGAAGGAAGGGACGATCACTTCATCCCCCGGGCCGACTCCCGCGGCCAGCAACCCGAGATGCAGACCAGCCGTTCCGGAATTCACGGCGACAGTGGGACGTCCCGCGACGAAATGGTCGGAGAACTCGCGCTCGAATGCAGCCACCTCTGGCCCCTGGGCGATCATGCCGGTACGGAGCACGCGATCGACCGCCGCCCGTTCGTCATCACCGATGATTGGTTTGGCCGGGGGAATGAAGTCAGTCACTGCTCCACCTTCCTGAGTGACCCGTCTGACTCTATGTATCGCTCACCAGTGGCGGGACAACGCCATTCGCCTTCAGCGTCCTCATCGAGTGGGATACCCGACGTCCCAACCCAACCGATCCGCCGGGCCGGGACGCCGGCCACCAAAGCGAAAGGCTGCACGTCCTTCACCACCACCGCGCCCGCGGCGACCGTCGCCCATTCGCCAATTCGGACCGGGGCAACGCAGACCGCACGCGCGCCGATCGAAGCACCCCGCTCGATCGTCACCCCCACGGGTTCCCAGTCTTCGGCGCTCTTCAAACTTCCGTCTGAATTGATGGCGCGCGGATAGGTGTCATTGGTGATGACGACTGCAGGACCGATGAAGACGCCATCCCCCAGCACCGCTGGTTCATAAACGAGGGCGTAGTTCTGCACTTTGCAGTGGTCGCCCATTACGACGCCGGTTCCCACGTACGCCCCACGACCGATGATGCAGCCGCGTCCGAGTTGCACACCCTCCCGCAGTTGCGCGAGATGCCAGACGGAGGATCCATCGCCGATGACGGCGTCAGCAGCGACGTCGGCGCTGTCGACAACTCGATACGTCGGGGATGCGGTCACGAATTCCACTCCACGACGTCCAAAGCGTGACCGCGGCCACTCGAGAGCGCGGCAATGTCTTGATCGACCATGATCTCAGCCAACCGCGGTGCTGTCACCACCGGCCGCCAACCGAGCTCGCTCTCAGCCCGCCCGAAGTCGCCGATGAGCGCGTCCACCTCGGTGGGCCGCAGGTAGCGTTCATCGAACCGCACGTACTTCTCCCAGTCGAGGCCGACACGGGAGAAGGAGAACTGCAGGAAATCCTTGACCGTGTACGCGGTGTTCGTCGCGACCACATAGTCCTGCGGCGTGTCGTGCTGCAGCATCCGCCACATCGCCTCGACATATTCAGGGGCATAGCCCCAATCGCGTACCGCGTCGAGATTGCCCATGTAAAGCTCTGCCTGCTCTCCGGCTGCGATACGGGCCACCGCGCGAGTGATCTTGCGAGTCACGAATGTCTCGCCGCGGCGGGGTGACTCATGATTGAACAGAATGCCGTTCACCGCGAACAGGTCGAACGCCTCGCGGTAGTTCTTGGTGATCCAGTAGGAGTACACCTTGGCCGCGCCATAGGGCGAACGCGGATAGAACGGAGTCGCCTCGTTCTGGGGCGGCGGCGTGGCACCGAACATCTCGGAACTACTCGCCTGGTAGAAGCGACATTGGATGCCCGCGACTCGTACAGCTTCGAGGAGTCGAACGCTTCCGAGGCCCGTGGTGTCGGCGGTGTACTCCGGCTCGTCGAAGCTCACACGGACGTGCGACTGCGCAGCCAAGTTGTAAACCTCGTGCGGCTGAATGGTGCTGAGAAGCGTCACCAGGCGCGACCCATCGGTGAGATCACCATAATGGAGTGTCAGGCGATGCTCGGGATTATGAGGATCCTCGAACAAGTGGTCGATGCGCAGCGTATTGAACGTCGAAGCCCTGCGGATGAGGCCGTGGACCTCGTACCCCTTGGAAAGGAGCAGTTCGGCCAGATAGCTACCGTCCTGGCCGGTGATGCCGGTGATGAGAGCGCGTTTCGGAGCCGTCTCGGTCATTCGGATGAGTGCCTTCTGTTTCTTCGACGTCAGATGCCGTCGATCACGGTAGCGAGCAGGTCCAGCTCGGCGGGGATCGGGTAGTGATGGTTGCCGACGAACAGGCCGTCGACGTGGATGCGATCAGCCACGGGCAGCGATGCGGGCACCTCTGCGCGAAGATGTTTCATGACGGGATTCCGTGTGAAGTTGCCTGCGACGATCGGTCGCGATTCGATTCCCGCTTCGGCGAGCGCATGCACCACCTCGGGTCGACGTCCCGCGAGACGGCCTTCCAAGATGAAGGAGAATCCGAACCAGCTGCTCTGCCCGTGTTCGCGCTGGACCCGCACATCCGAACGGTCGGCGAACGTCTCGGTGAATTTCTGCGCGTTCGCCCTCCGTCCGGCAACCAGGCCCGGGAGCTTCTCGAGTTGCTGTCGACCAAGGGCGCCCGACATCTCCAGCGGACGTACGTTGTACCCGGGAAGGACGAAGCGGAAGAGGTCGTCGAACGCATCGCCTGTCCTAGGGTGGATCAAGTTGTCTGACGCGAGTTCCCGGGTCCATCCATGTGCGCGGAGCGAGACCGCCGCCTGGTAGGTGTACTCGTCGTCGGTTGTGACGAGACCGCCCTCCATGGTCGATATGTGGTGCGAGAAGAACGAGCTGTAGGTGCCGGCCACGCCAAACGTTCCGGCGCTGCGGCCCTCGAGAGTGGCACCGAGCGACTCGCAGTTGTCCTCGAGGAGGACAAGATTGTGGCTGTCCGCCAGCAGCGCGAGTTCGACGAGGTCTGCCGGATTACCCAACAAGTTCACCGCGAGTATGGCTTTCGTGCGCGGAGTGATTGCGTCCGAAACGAGTTGGAGGTCGATGTTGAGCGTTTCGATGTCGACATCCACGAACCGCAACGTGAGTCCGAGCTGATGGACCGGGTAGTACGTGGTCGCCCAGGAAACCGCGGGCACGATGACCTCGTCGCCGGGATTCAGATCGATGTCCGGGTTCACCACGGCCGCGGCGAGCGCGATGAGGTTCGCGCTACTTCCCGAGTTGACCATCACGGCGCGCTTCGCCCCGAGGGCCTCCGCGAACTCGTTCTCGAACTCCCGGACCTGCGGTCCCATCGTGAAGCGACCGCTCTCGATGACGGTCTGGAGTGCGAGATACTCGGCGTCGTCCCACGTCGTCGTTGCGAGCGGGTAGCGAATACTCACTTCAGTCACGTTCCTTCCGGCCTTCCAGCGTCCGCAGGTAAGCGTCGTACGACTGCTTCATGCCGTCCCGCAGCGTTGTCGACGGCGCCCAACCGAAGCCAGCGGCGAGAGACGAGTCCATAAGCTTCTGCTTCATGCCGGCCGGCTTGCTCGGGTCGGTGACGAGTTCGCATTCGTACCCGACGACCTCGAGCGCGGTGCGGTAGTAATCGAGCACGCTGTGATCGTCGCCTTGGCCGACATTCATAAGCGTTGGCCACTCATGCATGGCATCGAGCCGCCGAGCGACCCACGCGGCGAGGTCCCCGACGTATGTGAATTCGCGCCGAGCGGTCCCGTCGCCCCACACGTCTATCGAGTCGGCGCCCGCAGCCTTGGCGCGATGAGCCTTCGCTATGGCGGCCGCAACGAGATGCCCTCGGTCCAGCGAGAAATCGTCATGGGGACCGTAGAGATTCGACGGGATGATGACGCGGTAGTCACGCCCGAACTGGCGCGCGACATACTCACAGAATCGCGCAGACGCGATCTTCGAGAGGGCGTAACCTTCGTTGGTCGGTTCCAGAGGTGCCGCCAGCACGTCGTTCTCCACTAACGGCTGACGATAGTCCTTCGGATACATGCACGAGCTGCCGAAATACAGGAAACGCGTGACGCCGGTGTCGAGGGCCGTCGACAGCAGGTTGGAGTCGATCTGCAGGTTGTCCATGAGGAACCCGGCCTGATCAGCGACGTTCGCGGCGATACCGCCGACACGGGCCGCCGTATGGATGATGAGGTCAGGCACCACCCGCTCGACCAGCGAGTGGACAGCAGCTTGGTCTCGTAGATCCGCATCGGCGCGTGTGACGGGGACCAGTTCATCGGAGCGGCCACTCACCTCCCAAGCCTGGCGAATCGCTTTGGCAAGCATGCCGTTGCCGCCGGTCAGAAGTACTCGCATCAGCTTCCCTACTCGAAGTGCGGGCGTCAGACCACCTCGCTTCGAGAGGCGAGCCCCGTCCGAGTGTAGTTGATGACCGCCGGCCGCCCGTGCGAGTCGGAGCGGTGCCCGTTGTGCGCGAGCCGGGTTGGTATCCTGACATGCGGTCGGGACACCGCACGCGCACTTCATCAGCCGTGGCCGCCTCGCGCCGTCCAACGGTGACGAGCGCTGACCGGCGCACCCCCCAGACAGGAGACGAGATCCACGATGAGTCGCGCCAACCGTGAGCTGAGCGGGCACATCCGCTCCCATGCTCGTGGTCTGTCCGCAGTCGCGCTGGCGAGCATGGTGGGGGTTCTCGCTGCTTTCGTCTTCCAGATCGTCAGCGCCCGATATCTCGGCACCGCGGACTTCGGCCTGCTCGTCGCTTTCCTCAACATCATCAGCGTCGCAGCCGTAGGAAGCTCTTCGCTCCAGAACATCATCACCGTGCAGACGGCTGCGACGATCGCCGAAGGCCGCGCGCCGTCGCCTCGACTTGGGCGGCGTCGCCGTGTGCCCTGGGAGGCGATCGTTATGGGCGGCATAGGCGGCGTTGCTCTTGCGGTGTCGGCGCCCCTCATCGCGGGTGCGCTGGACACCACGACGGTCGTGGTACTGGCGGCAGCAGCATGCATTCCGCTGAGCTTCGTGTTCGCGGACGCGCTGGGACTGCTTCAGGGCTCAGGAGACGTTGCTCGCGCGGTCTGGTGGTCGACCGTCTCACTCGTTGGGCGCATATTGCTCCTCGTCCTGGCAATTGCATTCGGATACGGCGTAGCAGGCGTGATCGGCGCAGTCGTCGCGGCCACTGCGTTGTCAGTCGTCGGCGCGCTCTTCTCCGCGCGGCGAGTGCCGCGTCCTGCGGAAGGCGCTTTCACCTTGGACGGGCTGACGATCGTGCTGCTCACCGTGACGTTTGCATGGCTGACCGCATCAGATGTGATCTTCCTTCGAGCCGGCGCTCCGGAAGCGACAGCGGGCGCTTACGCGGCAGTCACAGTGCTCGTCAAGGCCGGCTTCCTCGTCCCTTCGACGCTCTCGCTGTATCTGCTGCCGAGATTCGTCCGCGCGCGCGACAATCCGCGACTCGCGCGGATCGGCGTCCTCACCACACTCGGGCTTTCGATCGCCACAAGCCTGGCGACGGTGCTCGTCTTCGTGCTCACCGGCCCGTGGCTCATTGACCTGTTGTATGGCACTGCATACGCGGACGCGTCGACGCTCCTTGTGCCCGTGGCTCTTGCGTACGCCCCGTGGATGGCGGCTCAAGGCATGCTCATCAAGATGACTTCTACGGCGTCCAAGGGCGGTGCCGCGGTGCTGGTGGTCGCGGTTCTCATCCAGTGGCTGGCGTTCCAGTTCCTGGTGCCGGACATCGCGGGCATGCTGAGCTGGTTCGCAGGCATCGGCGTAGTGACCCTTGTCGCCTTCCTGGTCCTCGACGCACTCAGATCGCGGCAGATCGTCGCGGCAGAAGGGATGACTTCATGACGGTCCGCGACGGAGTCTGCGCGTACGTAATGGGGGGCCTTGGCAATCAGCTCTTCATCCTCGCCGCAGCCTGGGAACAAGCGCGTCGGCTCGACGCGCCTTTGTACCTCGACAAATCGCACTTCACAGTCGGGGGCACATTCAACTACGGACTTGACGCGGTGCAACATCCGGGACGCGTACTTGAACCGACCGAGAGCCCGTGGCGGTCGATCCGGATCAACCGTGAGCGTGTCCTGCCGTTCCCTCGGCGTCCATGGGGTCGGGTATACCTGGAGCGGGACGGAGACACGTACTCCCCATCCATCGACTCGGTGCGCCCGGGAACGACGCTCGTCGGCTATTTCCAGTCTCCGAAGTACTTCCCGTCGGTGCGCGACGAACTGGCATCTGCGATGCTCGAGACCCGAGAGAGCGAAGCGGAATCGACACGCATCGCCTCGATGGTCGACCAGCCCGCGATCTCCCTTCACCTCCGCCGCGGTGACTATCTTTCAGTCTCGGTCGATCGCCAATTCATCGCTTCTGTCGACTACGCGATCCGAGCGATCCGGTTGCTCCGCTCGATGGGTCTGAATGACCCGGTGCGCGTGTTCTCAGACTCGGTGGAGCTGGTCAAGACGGAGTTGCGGGGCGTTCCCGGCGACTTCCATTTCGTGGAGGACGACGTCACGCTCGGTACCTGGGCGACGCTGAAGGCGATGTCTGCAGGCACCGCGATGATCATGAGCAACAGCAGCTTCAGCTGGTGGGGCGCGGAACTCATGCGACGCCGCTTCGGCAGTGAAGTCCCCGTCGTTGCGCCGCGTCCGTGGACTCAGACGGGCACGGCGAAGGCCGACCTCCTTGGTCCCGACTGGATCACGCTCGACGCTCGCTGATCGGTGTCGCATTCCTCGGCGAAGCCACGGTCCGATCTGCAGTCGACCGTGCCGGCTTGACGTAAGCGGTCAGTCGCCGTGGCGCGGACCTGACTTACGTTCGAGAGGTACAGCGAGGCCGCGCGCGCGGAGATCCGCGACGATAATGTCCGAGGGGGATTCGCCCGCCACGACATCGACGCGCCGGTAGTCGTCGTACGACTTCAGGAAGTCTCGAACGACGCGCTGGTCCCATCCGGACAAGACGGCGCTGGCGCCGAATCCCTCGCGTCCTTCGGTGACGACCCGGTGAATTAGCGTCGGGACGCCTAGCGCGGCGGCCTCCTGTTGAATACCCCCGGAATCGGTCACGATGAACCGGGCCGACTTCATCACGGATACGAACTGCCCGTGCTCGAGCTTGGTCATGATGGAGAAGTTACGCAGCTCCAGTTCCCGGATGCTCTGCTCGATGGCAGCTCGAGAATACTGGTCCACGATCAGCCGTAGGGGGATGGGCGTTCCGGAATCCAACGTCTTGAGCGTCTCGCGCACGAGCGACGGGTTGGAGATGAACTCGTACCGATGGAGCAAGACGAGGCCGAATGCATCGTCGGCAGGCAGCTCATGGATGGCCGCAGCGGCGTCCCGCACCGCATCCTTGGCGGTGTTTCCGTGAGTAAGGACGACGTTTCGGCGTCCGGCGAGATTATCCGCCGCCTCGTGGGAAGGTACGTAGTGGATGTCGGCGAATCTCCCGACGATGCGGCGATCCAACTCCTCGGGGAAGGGGTGCCGCCAGTTACCCGACCGCAATCCCGCCTCGATGTGCGCGACCGGCACGCGCAGCCGGCGCCCGATGAAGGTACCGAGAACCGTCGTCATGGTGTCGCCGTGGACCACCACGACCGATCCGGGCGGCAGCTCGCGCCTGATGGAGCGCAGGTTGCGCGCGGCCCAGGCGACGACGTCGAATGCCCACCCGACCATCTGCAGCGGCGACTTGAGGGGCTTGCCGCGCCAGCCATTAGCGATAACCCGATCAGGCGGAGTGAGGCCGAGCTCAGGAACAGCCTTCCTCAGCGCCTCGGTGTGCTGCTGGGTGATCCAGTGCTGGTACGGCACGCCCTGCGCCTGAAGGCGCCGGGCGACCGGCGCGATCTTGATCGCCTCCGCCGTAGTTCCGTAGATGAAAACGATCATCGGCGCTCCGTTCTCGGCGCGATCGCCAGGTTGGATTTCCGGAAGCCGGTGAACGATCCCCGGTGAATAAAGACTCCCCGGCCCAGCCCGAGCCAAAAAGGTATGACGAATAGCGGGAGGCAGCTGACGAAAGCCAGGACGGCTCTTCCGCCGCATCGATTCATCGCCGCGATCGCGGCAGGAAGGAGTGCCGACAGCAGCGCAAGAAATAAGAGGGCCCACGCTATGGCGGTAAGGCCTGCAGCGAACAGGGCGACCAATGCCCCGAAGAGCAGGATCGGCAGGAGAGCGAGCCCGACCAGGATGACCGAACGCGCTGCAGTGGTGCCGGCGTAGCTGTCGACGAACAGTGTTCCGCGGTCGTACGTGTGCTTGACGAAACCACGCACGGTCGTGCGCGGCCGATACGTGGCGGAGAAGCCGGGATCCAGGCGGATGGCCCGGGTCTGGGCGATCCGGCGAAGCACTTTCGTGTCGTCCGAGACGAGTCTCGCATCGCCGTCAGGCCACGCATGCTCGAAGGCGTCGACCAGCACTGCCTTCTTGGCGAGGAACATCGTGGTGCCCTTGGGCGCGCGGTCGAAGTTGTCCGCCGTCAAATCCATGGGTCGAGGCGATCGCAGATAGCGCCCCCAGAAGACGTGGGTCGGGACCTCCCAGAATAGCCCAACCAGCGGCGCTCGCGGGTCGGTCACGACGGTCGCGTTCCAGGCGCTGCGATCCGGTTCCCGCTCGATCTCGTGCAGGACGTGACGGAGCGACCCCCGATGCACCAGCACCCGGGAATCGAGGAGCAGCACCAGATCTGCTGCCGCCGCACCGATGCCTTCCCAGCGCGCAAGGAATCGTCCTCGGTTGGGCTGGGAAACCACGCGGAGCTCTCCCGGGAATGACGCGGCGAGGCCCGCGACGATCTCGCCGGTGCCGTCGGTCGAACCGTCATCGACGACGATGACCTCCGCTGCGACCTCGGCCTCGCGGATGGCGTCGGCGAGCGCACCGAGCGTCGAGGGCAGCCATGGCGCGGAGTTGAAGGAGGGGATGACGACGCTGAGCGTGGGCGCCCCCGCGCCGGTGTGTACGGAGTCCATGGGTCGCGCCTCAGCCCTCGGCCGTCTCTTCGTCAGCGGTCTCGGCCGACGACCGCTCGAGCTGCGTGACGCGCAACTCCAGCAGCGCCGTCCGCTCGGCGAGAACCCTCGTCTCCGCCTCCAGGTCGGTGAGCTCGGCGCTGTGTTGAATGCAGACGAGCACCAAGATCGCGATGCTCACGAAGAACACCAGGTTCGTGGGCAGCACCACACCGGCAATGGACGTCGCCCAGACCAGCAGGTCGGGGAAGATCCCGACGATGAGAGCCAGCCCGGCGGCGAGGAGCCACCACACCGCGTGCCTCTCACGCAGACGACGCCGACGCAGGAGTTCGATGACGACGACGAGCGTGATGATCGCTGCCGCGATGCCGAGGAGATAGCTCGTGGGCGTCATGCCGTCGCTCCCCGCTCGGCCATGGACGGCGCGGGCCGCAGGTAGGCAAATCCGAGCGCAAGGAACGCTCGCATCAGATAGACCGCGGCCTTGAACGGATTGTGGGAGGGCCGACCGCCTGCGCGGGCGCGCATCGCGACGGGGACCTGTTCGATCCGGCAACCTGCACGGGCGGCGATGACGAGCGCCTCGATCGTGTCGCCGAGGTACTCGGCGGGATAATTCTCGGCGAACAACGCGACCGCCCGGGGTCCGCACGCCTTGAACCCCGACGTCGTGTCGGTGAGCTTGGTCTTGGCCGTGCGGCTGAGAACGCCTGCGATCACGCGCATCGCGAGGCGTCGCACGCCGTGTGCACGGTAATCGCCCACGCCCGCGAAGCGAGCCCCGATCACGATGTCCGCCCGGTCCAGATGCGCGAGCAGCTCCGGAACCGCCGACGGGTCGTGCTGTCCATCCGAGTCGATCTGTACGACGGTGTCGTAGCCGTTCTCCACGGCGAACTTGAATCCGAGCCGCATCGCACCACCGACCCCGAGATTGAACGGGAGCCGCAGCACATCGGCACCGGCCGACTCTGCTACCGCAATCGTGTCGTCTTTCGATCCGTCGTCGACGACCACGCAACGCACCGACGGCAGTGCAGCGCGCACCTCCCTCACGACGTCGCCGATGGCTTCCTCCTCATTGAACGCCGGCATGACCACGAGCACGCGCGAAGAATGGAGGGGCATGGGTTCGATTCTAGTCAGCGGCCCCTGGTCGATCCCGGGAGCGAACGGGGACCTCACGCGAGCTGGTTGTTCCACATCGACAGCGCGGAGCCGATGGCCATGTGCATGTCGAGGTACTGGTACGTGCCGAGACGCCCGCCGAACTGCACGTCCTTCTCACCCCTCGCCAGTTCGCGATACGCCAGCACGCCGGCGCGGTCCTCAGGAGTGTTGACGGGGTAGTACGGCTCGTCCTCGCGCGAGGCGAAGCGCGAGTACTCGCGCATGATGACGGTCTTGTCCGTCGGATACCGGTCGGCGCGCTCGGGGTGGAAGTGCTTGAACTCGTGGATGCGCGTGTACGGGACACCCGCGTCCGCGTAGTTCATCACCGACGTGCCCTGGAAGTCGCCGACCTCCAGCACCTCCTCCTCGAAGTCGAGCGTGCGCCATGACAGGGCGCCCTCGGCGTAGTCGAAGTACCGGTCGACAGGACCCGTGTACACGATCGGCACCTGACCGACGGTCGCCTTCTTGTTCAGCGGCTGGGACTCGTCGAAGAAATCGGTGTCGAGCTTGACCTCGATGTTGGCGTGGTCGGCCATGCGCTCGAGCCACGCGGTGTACCCATGCGTGGGAAGCCCCTCCCAGGTGTCGTTGAAGTAGCGGTTGTCGTAGTTGTAGCGGACGGGAAGGCGGCTGATCACCTCCGCTGGGAGCTCCTTTGGGTCCGTCTGCCACTGCTTGGCGGTGTAATCGCGGATGAACGCCTCGTACAGGGGGCGGCCGATAAGGCCGATGCCCCGTTCCTCCAGGTTCTGCGCCTCTCTGGGGTCGAACTCGCCCGCGAGCTCGTGCACGAGCTCGCGCGCCTCGTCGGGCGAGTACGCGGCCTGGAAGAACTGATTGATCGTGCCGAGGTTGATCGGCAGCGGGAACACGACGCCCTTGTGGTTCGTGTACACGCGGTGCACATAGGTCGTGAACGTCGTGAATCGGTTGACGTACTCCCACACAGCCGGGTTCGACGTGTGGAACAGGTGCGCGCCATACCGGTGCACTTCGATGCCGGTCGTCGGCTCATCCTCGCTGTACGCGTTGCCCCCGATGTGATGACGGCGGTCGATGACCGTCACTTTTCGGCCGGATGCCGCCGCCCTTTCCGCGATCGTGAGGCCGAAGAAGCCGGAGCCGACGATGAGAATGTCCATGCAGATGCTTTCGTTCGTGGTTGAGGTCGGGGTTCACCCGGCAGTCGAGGCGAGGTGCTCGGAGAGGGCTCGATCCAGTTGGGGGACGAGCATGCGCGTGAACCGCAGATTAAGGTGATCGGCGTCGTAGTAGACGGGCTCGCCGCCGATGACGGCGTAGCACAGCTTCTCGTCGCAGAAGTTGGAGGTCAAGTCGATGGGGTGCACGTCGTCATGGTCCATGGCCGCCGCGGCCAGCATCAGCGGATCGCTCGGGTGGGCGAGCTCGCGAGGGCGCGCGCACTCCAGGGGGTCGGCCGAGTGCAGGGCTACGCAGTCGGCGGTGCGAACCTCGCCGTTCAGAGGCGGGTCGCCGATGGGGAAAACCGAGACGCCCGCGTCCGCCCACGTCATCCAGTCCCGCACTAGGCCGCCGACGAATTGATCCGTCTGCGATCGCCCCGACCCGTCGTCCACGAGCTGGAGCCGGGCAGCCATCGATGTCAGCACGGCGTCCGGACGATCGCGGACGATCCGATCGCTCACGGCACGCCCCCAGGCACGGCAGTCCGCCCCCTCAGCGGGTGAGGCGGGTCCGCGGAACCCGACGAACGCGACATCGGCAGCCGGACATCCCCCGAACAGGCTCACCGTCACGCGCCAGCGGTGCTTCTGCGCCAGCTCGAAGACCGCACCCTGCCAATGCTCCGCGTGCGAGTCGCCGACCAGCCAGACCTCGACCGCTTCGGGGTCGTCGGCGGAGAAGTCGCAGAGGCGCGTGGTCTTGCGGTCACCGAACACGAGGTCGGCCGTCTCCTGACACTCCGGCGGGGAGAAGAAGGGCGAGTTCTTGCGCGTCATCACCGTCGAGACCGCAGGACCGAAGGCGTCAGGGCATGACGCGACATCGTGGATCGCCCCGGGACCGACGCACGAACCGACCGGGAGCGCGGCGTCGGGCGACTCCGCGGCGTCGCGCGCGACGGACCCGGCGTACAGCCCCGCGGCCGCGACAAACACGACCAGCATCCCTGCTCCCATCCCGGCAAGCGAGCGCCTCACGGAGCCGTTCCACACCTTCGCGCGCCGGCCGGGATCTTCGACGAACGTCTTCGTGAAGGCGGCCAGGGCGACCGCCGTGGCGAGGATGCCGAGCTTGGACATGGTCGTCAACTCAGCACGCAGGACGAATGGCGCAACGACGATGAGCGGCCAATGCCAGAGGTACAGCGAGTAGGAGATGTCTCCCAGCCACTGCACGGGCCCACTCGAGGTGACGGGGGTGTGCCATGTGGTGCCGCCTCGCGTGCCGGCGAGGATGATCGCCCCCGTCCCGACGACGGGGAGCAGCGCCGCCCAGCCCGGGAACGGGGTTTCGGACCCGAACCACACCGCGGCCGCGAGGATTGCGACGAACCCGCCGGCAGCCATCAGTCCCGCGACCATCCCTCGAGGCGCGAGGCGGTGCCCGGCGAGCGCAATGAGTCCACCGAGCGCGAACTCCCACGCCCGGGTGAACGTCGCGAAATACGCCTGCGCAGGCTGGGCCACGGTGTACAGGATGCTGGCCGCGAGGGAGAGCGCGGCGACCACCGCGAGCAGGGCGAAGGCGCGCCGTCGGCTGCTTACTTTCCTGCGTCTCCGGCCGATCAGCCACAGACCCCCGAGCAGGAGAACGGGCCACAAGAGGTAGAACTGCTCCTCCACGGACAGGGACCAGTAGTGCTGGGCGACGGTTGCCGCGTCGTTGACCGCCGAGTAGTTGACCGCCAGTGCCGCAAGGATCCAGTTCTCGACGTATGCCGCGCTTCCGGCGAGCTCCGCGGCGTTGCGCGCCCATTGCGGATAGGGAAGGAAGACCGCGACCAGAACTGCCGAGACGGCGAGGACCAGGAGTGCCGCAGGGAGGAGACGACGGATGCGGCGCGCGTAGAACTGCCCCAGGCGGATACCGCCCGTGGCGGCGACCTCGGCGAAGAGGTGTGCGGTGATCAGGTATCCGGAGATGACGAAGAAGACGTCGACACCGACATAGCCACCGGGCAGCCTGGCCGGCCACAGGTGATTGATCGCGACGAGCGCGATCGCCAGCGCTCGCAGCGCTTGAATGTCGAGGCGGAAGCGCTGCGACCGCTGGGGTCGCCGCTGTTCGGCAGAAGCGAGGGGCGTGAGAGCGGTCATGACGTGAGCGATGCGGGGTTTCGGAGGCGGCGGGCGGCGCGGGGCGCCGGCGGATGCCGCCCACCAGCATACGTGAGTGCCCCGCCGACCCCCGGACTCGCGCCGGGCGTTCGGGCCGACCACAAGACCCGGCTGGTACCATCGCACCGATCTTCCCCCGCCCCAGAGGACCCATTTTTCGATGAGCGCAGCACATCCGTCGGTTGACCATGCGTCCGTGGATCGACCGACGACCCATGTCGGCGCATCGTCGGGGGTCGCCTCGTGAGCGGGTGGTTCGCGATGATCCTCCCGATCGCGGTCGCCGCCGCGGTCGTCATCGTCCCCGGCTATGCCATCGTCCGGCTACTCGGATTCCGCGGGGTGCCCGCATGGAGCCTGGCTGCGCCGGTCTCCGTCCCGATCATCGCCGGCGCCTCGCTGGTCGCCCCCTTGGCAGGCTTGACATGGTCCCTGCTGCCCGTCCTCGCGATGACGGTCATCGGTGGCATCCTCGCCCTCGTCCTCCGCGTGACCCTCGGGAGGTGGTGGCGCCGAGGCGAGGACATCCGGCCCCGGGGCGGCGCAACTGTCGTGACCGGGCTCGCCGTCGGCGGCGCACTCGTCGCCGCGCAGTTCGTCCTGATCGTGGGCGACCCGCAGAACATCTCTCAGACATTCGACAACATCTTCCACCTCAACGCGGCCCGGTTCATCCTCGACACCGGCAACGCATCGCCGCTGAGCGTCTCCCAGCTCACGCAGTCCGGTGCGTCAGGATTGACGTTCTACCCGGCGCTGTGGCACGGGCTCGTCGCCCTGGTCGCGCAGAGTTCGGGCGCATCACTCGCCGCGTCCTCAAACGCCGTGATGATCGCCGTCGGAGCGCTCGTCTGGCCTGCATCCGTGATGATGCTCGGCGTGATGGTCTTCGGCCGGAGGCCCGCGTACGTCGTGGCGCTGGGGATCCTCACGGCGGCGGCACCCGCGTTCCCCATCCTGATGATCGACTACGGGGTGCTCTACCCGTACTTCCTCGCCGTCAGCACTCTTCCGGCAATCCTCGCCGCCACGCTCGCGATGCTGAAGCTGGTGAGCCCGTCGCCGTGGATCGCTCCAGCACCGTGGCTCCTCGTCCTCCTCGCCGCCGTTCCCGGACTCCTCCTCGTGCACCCCAGTGCCTTCATCGCATGGGTGCTGTTGGCGATGGTGTCCGCTTTCACCGCTTTCGTCGGCTTCGCCAGAGCCCGCCCGAAGCGTCGATCTCTCTGGATCGCCGCGAGCGGGCTCGTCATCGCCGCAGTGGTGGCCCTGCTGCTGTGGCGCCAGCTCAGGCCGCCGGTACCCGAGGACATCTGGCCGCCCTCCCAGACCCCGGGGCAGGCCATCGGCGAGGTTCTGACGATGTCGATGGAACGAGCGGTGATCCCCGTCGTGCTCGCCGTCTGCGTACTCGCCGGCGCAGTGCTCGCCTGGCGACGCGGCACGGCGGCGGCGCGGACAGCGGTCGGCTTCCTCGTGGTACTCGGCACCCTCTTCGTCGTCACGTCTTCCATGCAGTGGCTGTGGCTCCGGCACGACATCGCGGCCGGCTGGTACAACAACTCGCCGCGGCTGGCTGCGCTGATCCCGATGCTGGCCGTGCCGATCGCCGCCCTCGCCGTGGATGCACTCTGGTCGTGGCTCGTGAGGCGGGCCCCGGCGCGCTATTCCGCTGCCGGTACGCCGTCGTACTTCGTGCTCGTGGGAATCGGCTGCATCGCCCTCATCGCGGTCACACAGTTCATCTCCATTCCGAACGCCATCCAGCGCGCGAGACACGTCTACATCCCCTCGGAGGCATCGCCGCTGCTGACGCCCGACGAGTTCGCCCTCCTCCGGAAGCTTCCCGACCTCGTTCCGGCAGACGCCGTGATCGCCGGGAACCCCGGCACGGGTACGGCTATGGCCTACGCCGTCTCGGGCATCGATGTGCTCCATCCGGCGGTCATCATCGACATGAACGACGACATCGCCCTGATCGACAGCGCCGCGAACGAAGCCTCCCCCGGGAGCGCCGTCTGCGGCGCCCTCGATCGGACCGGAGTCAACTACATTCTCGACTTCGGCACACAGCAGATCAATGGTGAGAACTACCGGTACCCGGGTTTCGAGGATCTGGACCGCTCGGACGCCGTCGCGCTCGTCGATGAGATCGGCGAGGCCCGCCTGTATGAGGTCGTGGGCTGCGAGCTCGGCTGATCCGGCGCAGGTCGCGTGCCCGCACGGGCCGACCGGAGGAGTCTCCCAAGATCGCACGGATAGGATGTCGTGGCGCCTCCGCCCTGAACGAATCGGCGGCGGGACCCGTCTCCCGGAAATGATGAAGGTTGTCCATGTCTGAAACCTCAGCGGCCGCTGGTCGCCGAATCGTCCACCGTCTCACGTTCCCGAGCGACGCCGATCCCATGGCGCTTCCCCTCTACGTAGACACGCGCACGGCGGTCTCCAACCCCCAGGCCTCGCACGCTCCGTCTCGGGAGGACAAGGAGCGTTTCGGGCTGAAGGCCAAGGACGTCCAGTCCGTAGGTCCGACCATGCTCGCAACCGCCCGCAAGTCCCTGTCCAAGATCCAACGCCACTCGGTGACCCTCGCCGCACGTTCCACCGTCTCGTTCGCCACCTACTTCAACGCCTTCCCGGCCGCATACTGGCGCCAGTGGACCGATGTGGACGCCGTGCGCCTCACCGTGGAGATCAACGGCGAGGCCAGTGTGAACGTCTTCCGATCGACGGTCCGCGGCTCATTCCGTCGCGTCGCCACGGAGATGAACGTGAGTGGCACCGTCGAGTTCGACATCTCGCTCACGGACTTCGGCGACGGCGGTTGGCTCTGGTTCGACCTGGAAGCGGGCGCGGCGCCTGCGGAGGTCGTCTCGGCGGTCTGGACGGTCGACGAGCGCCATGCGCGCCGACGGGGGACTGCGGCCGTGTCCATCACCACCTACAACCGCCCGGACGACTGCGTGTCGCAGATGCGCCTGTTCGCGGGCTCCCCCGACCTGCTCGCGGTGCTGGACCGGCTCATGATCGTGGACCAGGGGTCGAAGCTCGTCAGCGATGCCGACGGCTTCGACGAGGCGGCGGCTGCCCTGGGCGAGAAGTTCCAACTCATGCGCCAGCCGAACCTCGGTGGATCCGGCGGATTCGCCCGCGGCATGTACGAGGGCACGCAGGGCACCTCGGCCGACTACGTCATGCTCCTGGACGACGACGTGGTGGTCGAGACCGAGGGCATCGTGCGCGCGATTGCCTTTGCAGACTTCTGCCGCACCGACACGATCGTGGGCGGCCACATGCTCAACCTCTACGAGCGCTCGGTCCTTCACAGCTTCGGGGAGAGCGTCAACCTCTACCGCGCGATGTGGCACCCGGTCGAGGAGTCGCTCGAGTCCTTCGACTTCAACGTCAAGGCGCTCCGTTCAGACGCGACCCTGCATCGACGGATCGACGTCGCGTATAACGGGTGGTGGATGTGCCTCATCCCCCGCGCGGCGATCGAGCGCATCGGACTGTCGCTGCCGGTCTTCATCAAGTGGGATGACGCCGAGTACGGGCTCCGCGCCGGCAAGGCTGGGATCCCGACCGTCTCTCTTCCCGGTGCCGCCGTCTGGCACATGCCATGGACGGAGAAGGACGACCGTCTGGACTGGCAGGCCTACTACCACCAGCGCAACCGCTGGCTCGTCGGTCTTCTCTACTCGCCGTACCGCAAGGGCGGCGCGCTCCCGCGTGAGAGCTTCCTCGCCGACGTCAAGCATCTTCTGACTTTGCAGTACTCCCCCGTCGCGATGCGTGTGCAGGCGCTCGAGGACCTTCTGCGAGGACCGGCACATCTCCACGAGACGCTCGAGCAGCGCGCGGCCGAGATGCGCGGCCTGCACGCGAGTTATCCCGATGGTCAGGTGCTGAAGGAGGTCGCCAAGTACCCCAAGGTCGCGCGCCGCAAGCCCTCTCGCAAGGGACGCGCGCCGTCGGCTCCGACATCCGCTCCGAAGTGGCTTCTTCGCGCTGGTGTCGCGGCCGCCCGGAACTATCTGAAGCCCTCGGGCCGGTGGGACCAGCCCGAGGACCGCGTCGCCTCCGATCAGGTGCGGTGGTGGCGGTTCGCTGGGCTCGATGCCGCGCTGGTGTCGACCGCGGACGGGACCGGTGCGTCCGTGTACCGCCGTGATCGCGGAGAGTTCCGTCGACTCCTTCGGCGCAGCCGCAGTCTGCATCTCGAACTCCTGCGTCGTTGGGACGACCTCGCCGAGGAGTATCGGGGTGCGCTCGACCAGGTGACGTCGCCCACGGCCTGGGAGCAGACGTTCGGGATCGGCGACGGCCCGCGCGTCTGACCGACGGCGCCGGTGCGCGCGTGCTGCGGCGCCGTCCCACCCCGCTCTCATGAGCACCTCAGTAAGATCTCCGCTGCCCACTTGCGCCGCGACCCTCGAAGGATCTGATCCATGGCTCACGCATCGTCTGCCGGTACGTTCGACCGTCCTGGCGCGAACCGTGGCCTGATCGACGTCGTCCGGCGACGGTACCTCCTCTCGCTGATCGTGAGGAAAGAGGTGGGCATCCGCTATCGGGGGTCGGTCTTCGGCTGGGCATGGTCGTACGTCAAGCCGCTCGTGCAGTTCGTGGTGTTCTTCGTGGCACTCGGCGTCTTCCTCGGCCTGAACAAGAGCATCGAGTATTACCCGATCTATCTGCTTGCGGGCATCACGATCGTCACGTTCTTCAACGAGGCCTTCTCGAACGGCACCAGGTCGCTCGTCGACAACGCCCCGCTCATCAAGAAGATCTACCTGCCCCGCGAGATGTTCCCGCTGGCGAGCGTCCTCGTGGCCGCGGTCAACACCGCGCCCCAGATCATCGTGATCATCGCCATCGCGCTGTTCTTCGGCTGGGCTCCGAGCCTCCTCCAGATCACCGCCATCGTCCTGGCCATCGTGATCGTCGCGATCCTGTCGACGGGACTGGGGCTGCTCTTCAGCGCAGTCAACGTCACGTTTCGCGATGCACAGAGCTTCGTCGAGATCATCGTGATGATGTCGATCTGGGCCTCCCCGGTGATGTACCAGTGGCAGATGGTCGCCGATCAGGTTCCCGAGTGGCTCTTCGTGCTCTACCGGCTGAACCCACTGACGCCCACGGTGGAGCTGTTCCACTACGGCCTGTGGCTTCCGCTGGACCCGCGCGGAGCCGAACCGCTTCCCGACCTCTGGCTGTACACGGCCGTCGCCCTCACGACATCTCTGGTCGTGTTGGCCGCCGGCCAGATGGTCTTCCGCCGTCTGGAGGGACGATTTGCCCAGGATCTCTGAACCTCGCCGCTCCGACGCCCGCATTATCGTCGACGACGTCCACAAGGACTTCACTCTCCGGCACACCCACTCCATCAAGGAGACGTTCGTCGCGGCCGCGCGGAGAAAGCCTCTGTCCACCCGATTCCACGCGCTGGACGGGGTGTCGTTTGAGATCAGCGAAGGCGAGTCGGTCGCGCTGCTCGGATTCAACGGCTCCGGCAAGTCGACGACGCTCAAGATGATCTCAGGAGTTCTGCGCCCCGACAGCGGTGAGGTGCTCACCCGCGGCCGCGTGGCTGGTCTCATCGAAGTCGGTGCCGGATTCCACCCCGATCTGTCGGGGCGCGAGAACATCTTCCTGAACGCGGCGATCCTCGGCATGAGCCGGAAGGAGACCGAGGAGCGCTTCGACGACATCGTCGCATTCAGCGAGATCGAGCAGTTCATCGACACCGAGGTCAAGCACTACTCGTCGGGGATGTTCCTGCGCCTCGCATTCGCCGTCGCCATCCACACCGAGGTCGATATCCTCCTCATCGACGAGATCCTGTCGGTCGGAGACGAGCCGTTCCAGCGCAAGTGCCTCGCGCGGATCCGTCAGCTGCACGCCAGCGGCAAGACGCTGGTGGTGGTGTCGCACGACCTCAGCATGGTCTCCCGGCTCTGTGAGCGGGGCATCGTGCTCAAAGACGGGAAGGTCGTCTTCGACGGTCCGTCGACCGACGCAGTGCGCGCGCTGCGCGCACTGAGCCAGTCGCCGTTCACCGACGTCGCGCGTGACCACGCGTACTTCGATGCGATCGTCGAGGCCACGGAGGCGCTCATCCTCCCCGGGTACCCGGACGCCGCCGGCCGGACCGAGTTCAGACCCGATGAGCCGGTGTCACGCGGCACCGTCGCCCTGGCGCTGCAGACCCTCGTGGGCGACCGCGACGTGCACGTCGCCGAGCCGGCTTCCAGCGTGCCCCCGGACGATCGCGCGTCCCCCGAGCAGGCCGCAGCCCGCTGGCTCGCGAGGGCGATCGGCGAGTCTGGGGACCGTGGGGACCGCGGGGATACGGGCCGTCCCGCGACGCGCGCTGACATCGCGGCGTACCTCCATGCGCTGGCTGGGCTGCCCGAGGCCCCCGCCGCCTCGCCGTTCGCCGACGTGGACGAATCGGATCCCGACGCCCCGGCGATCACGTGGCTCCACTCCGCCGATATCGCGCGCGGCTGGGAAGATCCGTTCGGCCCGCCCACGTATCAGCCCTCCGGCGCGCTGACACGCGAGTCCCTGGTCGTGATGCTCTCCCGGTTCCGCGAGCACGCGTCCCGGCAGGACTGACGCACGCATCCAGCCGGAGCCGACGCCGGCTCTCCGACAGGCATCGGCTCGGCCAGCGATCTCTCCCCCGCTGTCAGGGGTGCAGCATCGCGTGCTCGCGGTGGAGGAACGCCGCCATCACATCGCGGGTCACCACGGCGCCCGGGCGATACTCGCTCACGCCGCCCCCGACAGGCCACCCCGTGCTGATCTCCGTGGCGGCCAGCCATGAAATCTCGTCGTAGAAGACGTCGGTGACCTTGACATCCACGAACGGCGACGTCTCCGGAGGCACGAACGACGGCTCCTCCGCCAGGCGGTACAGGAACGCCGCCATCACGTCACGGGTGACCACCGCACCCGGGCGGAACTCCCAGCCCGCGCCCTTCGCCCAGCCCGTGCTGATGCCGCTCGCCGCCAACCAAGCGATCTCCTTGTAGAACAGGTAGCTCGTGGGCACGTCCGTGAAGGGGGACTGCGCCGGCGGTGTGAATGCCGGCTGTCCCGCCAAGCGATACAGGAACGCCGCCATCACGTCGCGGGTCACCGGTGCGCCAGGCCGAAACTCCCTTCCGCCGTTCGCAAGCGGCCACCCGTTCGATATCCCCGCCGAGGCCAGCCACGAGATATCCGACGCGAACACGCTGTACACCGGAGACGACGCCACCCCCGACACGTCGGCGAACGCGTTCAGATACGCGTGCTCGCGGTGGAGGAACGCCGCCATCACATCGCGGGTCACCACGGCGCCCGGGCGATACTCGCTCACGCCGCCCCCGACAGGCCACCCCGTGCTGATCTCCGTGGCGGCCAGCCATGAAATCTCGTCGTAGAAGACGTCGGTGACCTTGACATCCACGAACGGCGACGTCTCCGGAGGCACGAACGACGGCTCCTCCGCCAGGCGGTACAGGAACGCCGCCATCACGTCACGGGTGACCACCGCACCCGGGCGGAACTCCCAGCCCGCGCCCTTCGCCCAGCCCGTGCTGATGCCGCTCGCCGCCAACCAAGCGATCTCCTTGTAGAACAGGTAGCTCGTGGGCACGTCCGTGAAGGGGGACTGCGCCGGCGGTGTGAATGCCGGCTGTCCCGCCAAGCGATACAGGAACGCCGCCATCACGTCGCGGGTCACCGGTGCGCCAGGCCGAAACTCCCTTCCGCCGTTCGCAAGCGGCCACCCGTTCGATATCCCCGCCGAGGCCAGCCACGAGATATCCGACGCGAACACGCTGTACACCGGAGACGACGCCACCCCCGACACGTCGGCGAACGCAGTGTCGGTGCTCACGTACTGGGTCGAGCCGAACCAGTCGGTGAAGTAGTTGACGAAGTTGCGGTTGCCGTAGCTGGAGCATCCGTCCCCCGTGCCGTAGCCCGCGCGCAGCGCTGCGGCGTTGGGCTGATACGGGGTGTAGTAGTACAGGTTGGCGGTGGCCTGGTTCTGCACGTAGACCGGCGACGAGCCGCACGCGGCGTTCGGGTGCCAGCGCACGTTCCACGTCTTGCCCGGCGCGTACCACGTGAAGTACTGGCTGGTCCCGGGCGGGTTGGCGTAGCGCTTGAGCTGCCATGCCGCCCCGAAGACCTGGTTGAAGAAGCCGTAATACCGCGTGTCGCACGCCGCGGTGTCGGGGCATCCCTGTCCCATGGCGATCGTGTACCGCCAGTCGCTGGGCCAGGTGTGCGTGACGAGGCCCTGCTCCTTCTGGAGGGTGACGAGGATCACCTGCGGGTTGATGCCGCACGCCTGGGCCACCTTGTAGATGATCCGCGATGCGCGTTCGCGGACGCCGCCCTGGTACGCGCCGCACATGGCGTCCGCGGAGGTGGTGCGCGAGGTGTCGTACCAGTCCCGGAGGCACGTGTAGCCCGCCTTGCAGCTCGGCACCTTCTGCTCGAGGAAGGCCTGGATCTGCGCCTCCGTCATCGCGTCCTTGTAGAAGAAGACGGCGTCGCTGACGATGTTGCCCGGCTGGAACGAGCTCAGATCGGCGGCGGCCACGATGCCGGATTCGCGGGCCTGGGGCCCGGCTGCCGCGGCGGCGGAGGTCGCTCCGGTGAGGCCTGAGATCAGCATCACCGTCACGGCCAGCATCCCGATGATCGTCGATCTCGACGCGCGCACGCGCCTTCTGATAGCCCCCGCCATGTGACCAGTGTGACCGATGGGACGGATGAGTACAACACGACACCGAAAAGCGGCGCATCGACACGTCGCTTTCGGAAGACTCGAAGGCTGTCTACAGCTCGGCGTGGAGGAGCCACACCTTGTCCGCCGCCTCGCGCCACGAGAAGGCGCGGCCGCGATCACCGGCCAGCACGCCGAGCCGCTCGGCCTGTGCCGTGGACGCGAGCGCCGACGCGAGCGCCGCACCGAGGCCGTCGGACAGCTCGGAGGCGTCGGTCGCCGAGACGAGCACTCCCCCGTCGAGCACGACCTCGTCGTGCACGGCGGAGGCCGCGGCGATCACCGGGACACCGAGCCGCAGCGCGTCGACCACGCGCCAGGGGAACGCGGCCCGTCGCGACGGCGCGACGAGCGCGACCGCCCCGCCGAACACGGCGGCGCGGTCGGCGGGATCGAGCGCGCCCCGCACATGCACGGCGCGCTCGGGCACGCCCGCGGCGGAGGCGATGTCGGCGACCGCCGGCTCGTCCCCCTCATCGACGTCGATGACCACGACGGGGAGGTCGATGCCGGATGCCGCCACCGCTGCCAGCGCCGTGGCGAGGTTCTCCGAAGGGGGCGGGCCTCCGGAGATCAGCACGAATCCTTCCGGCAGGTCGAGCCCCCGACGACGACCGACCTCGTCCGTCGGCACCGCGAATCGGGACGGGGCGGCGCCGGCGATGACCCGGACCCTGTTCGCCAGCGAAGGAGCGATCTCCAGCAGCCGCGTGGCGAGGGAGTGCGTCGGCACGACGACCGCGTCGGCGTGCTTGGCCGCGCGCTTGAGCATCGCCCGGTGCCACCCGACGACCGAGCGAGGCAGCTCGGACGACGCCTCCCACGGCCGCAGATCCCAGATCGTCACGACGGTCTGGTCGTGGTCGTGGACGCGGTCGTGCCGCACGAGGGGCGCGAACAGCGACGGCGCGTGGATCATGCCGCCGCCGAGGCCGCTGCCCACCCCGAGCTGCAGCGCACCGGCGAGCTCGCGACGCGGCAGCGCGCTGCGCCGGACGGCGGACAGCCCCGGAACCGCCGCGAACGCGTCGTCCGCGCCGCCCGCGGGGCCGATGCCCTCTACCTCGCACCCGTCGGGCGCGGCGACGACGAGAGCCCGCGCCAGCTCGAGCGATGCCTCGGCGAGCTGCGGCTCATTGGGCGCCACGAGCTGGTCCAGCATGACGCGAAGGGTCGCCACCACCGCTCAGCCCTCCGGCGTCTCGGTCGGCGGGTGCAGCGTCGTCTGGATCAGCTCGGCGATATAGGCGTAGTCGGGGTCGAACTCGTCGATCCCGCCGGCCGGCGTCAGCTCGAGCGTCTGCACGGGCTGCTCCTTGGCCTTCATCGCCAGGTCCACGAGCGTCGGGATGAGCGACTGCGGCAGATCGGTCTGCACGATGTCGGCACCCGCCGCGGCGACGTCCTGGAACCGGGTCAGCACCACCTGCGGGGTGAACTGCGCGAGGATCGCCGCCTGCAGCTCCCGCTGGCGCTCCATGCGGTCGAAGTCGCTCGTGGTGTAGCGGGAGCGGGCGTACCACTGCGCGGTGTCGCCGTCCATGCGCTGCGTGCCGGGCTCGATCCAGCCGATCGCCCACTCCTCGACGGGCTGGCCGGTGTACGACGGCCCGCCGCCCTTGGGCAGGCGCTCGGCGACGGTGATCTCGACGCCGCCGAGAGCGTCGACGAGGGACGCGAACCCGTGCATGTCGATGAACACGTAATAGGGGATCTCGATGCCGAGGATGCCTTCGGCGGCGTCCTTGGTGGCCTCGATGCCGGGGGCCGATCCGTTGGACTCGGCATCCGGATACAGCTCCGCGCCGTCCTGGCACACCTCGACCTCGGTGCGCAGCTGGTTGATGCCGCTCCCCCACCCGCACGACGGGTCGGAGAAGCCCTCGTGGCCGTCGGGATAGCGGTCCCGCATCGGTCCCTCCGAGAACGGGAAATGCGGCATGTCGCGTGGGATGCCGGTGATCGTGGTGGCCCCCGTCTGAGCGTTCACCGACACGACCGAGATGCTGTCGAACCGCATCGAGTCGCGGCCCTCGCCGCTGTCGGCGCCGAGCAGGAGGATGTTGTAGTACCCGTCCGACGGTGGCACGGTCGGACCGCTCGCCCCGAAGATCGTCGAGATCGTGCTGCGCGCGGTGCCGACCGCCGTGGATGCGTAGGCGGCGGTGCCGCTGGCGACGACGAGCAGCCCCACGGCCACGGTCGCGATCGCGAAGCGGGCGCCACGCCCGGTCCTGACCAGCCGCACGAGGCGCAGCGTGTCGATCGTGAGCACGATCCACAGCGCGGCGTAGGCGATGAGCACGCCCTGCGCGACGAGGAGTGGCAGCGGGCGGAGGAGTCCGAGCCAGTCCGGAAGCCACGCGCTGGTGACCAGGCTCAGCCCCGCGGTCGGCGCGAGCAGCGCGAACAGCACCCCCACCACCGCGAGCACCCACAGCACGAGCGTGGATGCGATCCCGAAGCGACCGAGCCGCCGGTTGCCCGCGAGCACCTGCGCCGAGCCCGGGATGAGGAAGTTGAGGCCGACCAGCCACCACCCGCGCCGGGTCATGAGGGCGCGGGACGAGGTGTCGGGATACCGCAGCGGACGCTCGTTCACGACCGCGGCCGTCGCCGCCCTGGCGCCCGTGCGCGGAGGACTGGCGATGCTCACAGCGACTCCCTGAGCCGCCGGTTCTTCTCCTCCACCTGGGATTCCAGGTCACGGGCGTAGGCCTCGACGCGATCCGCCGCGGCATCGTCGGCGACTCCCAGGATGCGCGCGGCCAGGAGCCCGGCGTTCTTGGCGCCGTTGATCGAGACCGTGGCCACCGGGATTCCTGCGGGCATCTGGACGATGCTCAGCAGTGAGTCCATGCCGTCGAGCGTCGCGAGCTGCACCGGGACCCCGATCACGGGCAGCGGCGTCACCGACGCCAGCATGCCCGGCAGGTGGGCAGCGCCCCCCGCTCCCGCGATGATGACCCGCAGGCCGCGCGAGCGGGCGTCCCGCCCGTAGCGCATGAGCTTGTCGGGGGTGCGGTGCGCCGAGACGACCTCCACCTCGTGGGGGATCCCGAAGTCGGTGAGGGCCTGGGAGGCATCGCTCATGACCCGCCAGTCCGAGTCGGAACCCATGACGACGCCGACCAGCGGCGCCTCGGAGGAGTGAAGGGGCGCAGTCACTCGTCAAGGGTAGGGGGCGAGGCTGGAAGATCCCCGCAACGGCGCGGCCCCGTCGGCAAGCCCAGGGACTGCTCGAGCGCTCAGTCGAGGAAGACGGATGCCGCGGCCCGCGCCTGGTACGCGACGTCGTCCAGGTCGTCGCCCACGACGGTGACGTGACCGACCTTGCGCCCGGGGCGGGGCGCCTTGCCGTAGGTGTGCACCTTCGCCTGCGGGTGCTCGCCCATCGCCGCGGCGAACCGCGCGTCCAGAGAGTCCTGCGCCGGGCCGCCGAGGATGTTGACCATCATCGCCCACTCGGCCAGCGGATCGGTGTCGCCCAGCGGAAGGTCCAGCACGGCGCGCAGGTGCTGCTCGAACTGGCTGGTCACCGCGCCGTCCTGGCTCCAGTGCCCGCTGTTGTGCGGCCGCATCGCGAGCTCGTTGACGAGCAGCCGCTCGTCCGTGGTCTCGAAGAGCTCCACCGCCAGCATCCCGGTGACGCCCAGGCCCTCGGCGATGCCGACGCCGACCTGGGCCGCCACCTGCTGCAGCCGGTCCCCCGCGTGCGGGGCGGGCGCGATCACCTCGGCGCAGACGCCGTCGCGCTGGACCGTCTCGACCACCGGATACGCCCGGACGGCGCCCGAAGGACGGCGGGCGACCTGCTGGGCGAGCTCGCGCGTGAACTCGACCAGCTCCTCCGCCAGCAGCGCGCCGCCCCGGGCGTCCTCCGCGAGCGTCGCGAACCAGTCCTCGGCCTCCGTGCCCGCCGCGACGACGCGCACGCCCTTGCCGTCGTACCCGCCGCGCGGCGTCTTCACGACCGCCCGGCCGCCGTGGTCGTCGATGAAGGCCTGGAGCTCCTCAGCGGTCGTGACGGCCGCCCAGTCCGGCTGCGGCATCCCCAGCTCCTGCAGGCGTGCGCGCATCAACAGCTTGTCCTGCGCGTACCGCAGCGCGTCGGGACCAGGGTGGACGGCGACGCCCTCGGCCACCAGCGCCGCCAGCACCTCCTGCGGCACGTGCTCGTGGTCGAAGGTGAGCACGTCGACGTCCCGGGCGAAGGCCAGCACCGTGGCGGCGTCGCGGTAGTCGCCGACGGCGGTCGCGGCGAGCGAGGCCGACATGCCCTCCTCCTCGGCGAGCACCCGCAGCTCGACCCCGAGCTCGACCGCCGGCGCGATCATCATGCGGGCCAGCTGCCCGCCCCCGACGACTCCGACTCGCAGCGCCATGCCACTCCCTCTCGACTGCAGACAGACCTCCTCCATCATCCCGCACCCGCGAGCGGGACGCGGCGCGTCAGGAGGTCGGCGCGGGAGGCCGTGGCGGGACCGCGGGCGGCGGGCCCGGCGGAAGCGGCTGGGCGTCGCGATGCGCCAGGATCTGGTTGACCTCGACCTGGTCGACGAGCGCCTCGTGCACGAGCTCGACGCTCGGGATGTCGGCCAGGCGCAGGGGCTCGTCGACGCCGTTCGCGAGAGTGATCGTGCCGGCACCCCACAGGCGCTGCAGCACGCCCCGGCGCACCGTGAGCGTGTAGCCGCGCACGTGGGCGAGCTCCCGCTTCTTCACGCCGAAGGCGCCACGGCGCTCCATGACCCGCCGGGTCGTGATCGTGTAGACGTGGGCCCACCAGCCGAGGAACGGCAGGAGCACGAGGAGGAGGACGATGGCGGCGCCGGCACCCAGCAGCATCCAGTCCTCGAACGGCGTAGGGAGGTTGCCGTAGAGGTACCCGCAGGCCGCTGCGACGGCGATGAGCACCAGCGCGGACCAGAAGAGCCTGCGGGCGTGCGGGCGGAAGCGCGCGACGAGCAGCTCCGGCGTGGGGGCGCCCGGGGCAGGGGTGAGCGGCCTGCCGCCGTAGCTCGTCGGCTGCGTCATGCTCCCATTGTGACCGGTGGCCGCGACACCGCGGCGCGCACCCGCCGGTTCGGCTCAGTCCGGTGCGGTCGACGGCCGGGTCCGGACGTGGACCACGTCGCCCGCCGAGACCACGCTCTCGTACTCGTCGTCCTGGACGATCACGAGCCGCCCGTCCGGGTCGATGCGGTGACCTCGCCCCCACAGCGTCTGGCCGTCGGGCAGCGACACGGCCACGTCGTGACCGAGGGTGCCGCACAGCGCCTCGACCTCGCCCTGCACCCCCGACGCCCCCGCATCCCCGCCCGCCGCGACGAGGGCCTTGAGCTGCTCGTCCAGCGCGCCGAGGTAGTCGGCGAGCAGGCGGTCCTCGTCGCACGTGAGGCCGTGCACGGCGAAGGATGTGGCCGTGGTCACCGGCAGGTCGGGGCGCGGCATCCGCGTGTTGACGCCCGCTCCGACCACGACGGCGTCCGGACGGCCGGGGACGACCTCGGCGAGGATGCCGCACACCTTCTGGCCGTCCAGGAGCACGTCGTTGGGCCACTTGAGGGTCGCGGTGTGGATGCTGCCGGTCAGCTGTGCGCCGATCGCCCGCGTCATCGCGGCGCCGGCGATGAGCGGGATCCAGCCGCGCGCGGCGGCCGGCAGGCCGGTGACGTCCACGAGCACCGACACGGCCAGGGCGGTGCCCGGCGGCGTCACCCACGTGCGGTCCAGGCGACCGCGGCCCGCGCGCTGGTCGTTCGTCAGGAGGAGGGACAGGTGCGGCCAGTCCGCGGGCGCCTCCGCGACGTGGCGCAGCACGTCCGCGTTGGTCGAGTCCGTCGACTCCACGACCTGGACGCGCGGGCTGATGGCGGCGGTGAGCGGGAACCCGTCGGACGAGAACGTCATGGTCCCCACGCTACGCCGTTCATGCCGCCGTCCATCAGGATCTGTGAGTGGCGCGCGCCGCGACCGTGCGGTGAGGTGCACAGCGGATGCCGCGACCCCTTGTGCGGACCCTCCAACGGATGCGCCGACCCCGCCGATAGGGTGGAATCCGTGACCGAGCAGCCCGACCTCTCGACGACCGCCGGCAAGATCGCCGACCTCCGCGCCCGCTTCCAGGAGGCCGTGCTCGATCCCGAGGAGGTCGCCAAGCAGAAGCAGCACGCGAAGGGCAAGGGCACCGCGCGGGAGCGCATCGACATGCTCCTCGACACCGGCAGCTTCGTCGAGCTCGACGAGTACGTCCGCCACCGCACCACAGCGTTCGGCATGGACCGGTCCCGCCCCTACGGCGACTCCGTCGTGTCGGGCGTCGGCACCATCCACGGTCGCACGGTGGCGGTGTACTCGCAGGACTTCTCGACCTTCGGCGGCTCGCTCGGCGAGGTCGCCGGCGAGAAGATCATCAAGGTGATGGAGTTCGCGCTGCGCTCCGGCATCCCGATCGTCGGAATCCTCGATTCGGGCGGCGCGCGCATCCAGGAGGGCGTCGTCGCCCTCGGCAAGTACGGCGAGATCTTCCGCCTCAACACCCAGGCGTCGGGCGTCATCCCGCAGATCTCGATCATCATGGGCCCGGCCGCCGGCGGTGCGGTCTACTCCCCCGCCCTCACCGATTTCGTCGTCATGGTCGACAAGACCAGCCAGATGTTCGTCACCGGCCCCGACGTCATCAAGACCGTGACCGGCGAGGACGTCGGCATGGAGGAGCTCGGCGGCGCGCACACGCACAACACCCGCTCGGGCGTCGCGCACTATCTCGCCGAGGACGAGGACGACGCGATCGACTACGTCCGCACCATGCTCGGCTTCCTCCCCGACAACAACATGGCCGAGCTGCCGGTCTACGAGACGGGATTCGAGTTCGAGACGACGGATGCCGACCGCGCGCTGAACGCGATCATCCCCGACTCGCCCAACCAGCCGTACGACATCCATCAGGTCATCCGCGGCATCGTCGACGCGGAGGACTTCCTCGAGGTGCAGCCTCTGTTCGCCCCGAACATCGTCATCGGCTTCGGCCGCATCGAGGGGCGCTCGGTGGGCATCATCGCCAACCAGCCGTCGCAGATGGCGGGGACCCTCAACATCGAGGCCGGCGAGAAGGCCAGCCGCTTCGTGCGCTTCTGCGACGCGTTCTCGATCCCGATCGTCACCCTCGTCGACGTGCCCGGCTACCTCCCCGGCACCGACCAGGAGTGGACGGGCGTCATCCGTCGCGGCGCGAAGCTGCTGTACGCGTACGCCGAGGCGACCGTGCCGCTGGTCACCGTGATCCTGCGCAAGGCGTACGGCGGCGCCTACATCGTGATGGGCTCCAAGCAGCTGGGCGCAGACATCAACCTGGCGTGGCCGACCGCCGAGATCGCCGTGATGGGCGGGCAGGGCGCGGTCAACATCCTGTACCGCGGCGAGATCAAGCGGGCCGAGGAGGCGGGCGAAGACGTCGCCGCCGTGCGCACGCGCCTGGCGAACGAGTACACCTACAACGTCGCCTCGCCGTTCCTCGCCGCCGAGCGCGGCGAGCTCGACGGCATCATCGAGCCCGCGGCCACCCGCGTGTCGGTCGCCAAGGCGCTGCGGGCCCTCCGCGGCAAGCGCGCGAGCCTGCCGCCCAAGAAGCACGGGAACATCCCGCTGTGAGCATCGCGGACGACGGGTCGCAGGCGGACCGCGTCACGATCGACGTCCTCCGCGGCACGGCCACGGAGGAGGAGCTCGCGGCGCTCATCGCCGTCGTCAGCGAGGCCTACGTCGGCGAGGCCGCGGAGGCCGTCGCCGACGACAGCGCCCGCCGCACCGCGTGGCAGCTGTCGCAGCGCGACCTTCGCCGCCCGCTGCGGCGCGATCTCGGCTGGGGACGCTTCGGCTGACGCCCCGCGCGGGCATGGCCCGTGTCCCCCGAAATACCTACAGACACCGGTCGCATCGCGTGGGGATACTGGATTCGCTGGAACGCTTTTGCGTTCGGCCGACCCGGATCCGTCATGCGGATACCCCGGGTCCGGCCACGCGGACGGTTTTCGGGTAACCGTCCGCCAGGCGAGGGGCGGGCGGCTTCGCCGCCCCTCGCCTCCTTCGATTTCGTTCCCCGTCCGGCGTCCCTCCCCCTGCTGGGCGGGGATCGTGTGCGCCGACAGACGCCGTCCGCGAGTGCGGGCGGTCGCGGCGCGCCGTCACACCCTCCCGGGGTGCGGGATCTCGCGCCAGAGGTCGACCGCGTCCTCGTCGCTGGGGGCGCCGACCGACGGCGATCGCCCCACCACCGTCACCGCGACCCGCTCGTCCGGCGACGTGCGGATGTACAGGCGGTCGGAGCTGGCCGAACGCAGGGTCTCGGCCAGCTGCGCCCGGATGACCGCCAGCGTGTCCTCGTCGACGTCGTCCAGCCCGCCTTCGTCGAGCACCGTCACGTTCGCACCGCGCCGTCGTGCCCGCTCCAGCTCGGCGCGCACGTCGTCGTCGAGGAGACGCGGCCCGCGCATCTCGTCGCGCAACCGCCCCTCGGCGATGCGCGCCTCGAGGCGGTCGTCGTCGGTGAGGGCGCCGCCGTTCGCGACGGTCCGCGTGAGCACGGGCCCGGCGACCGCGAGCGCCTTCTGCACCTGCACCCGCCGCTCCCGCTGACGCACGACCTGGGACGTCTGCCAGGCCGTCGCGGCACGCTGCAGGCGCGTGAGACGCGAGGTGTCGCGCGCGGCGCGATCCATCGAGCGCACGAGCAGCTGCGCGACGGCGACCCAGACGATCGAGCCCACGAGGCCGATACCGAGCGCGGTCAGCGGCCCCATCCACGCCATCGACGCCACCGACAGCGCGACGATGCCCGCCCAGGCCGTCCACGGCCGGCGGCGGACCATGACGATGGTCATCAGCGCCCCGATGCCGCCCAGGTACCAGGTGGCGAAGGGATCGGTGCGCGCGGCCTCGCCGACCGAGAGGGCGATGGCGCTCGGCACGATGAGGGCGCACGCCAGAGCGAGCACCTGGGCGGGAACGGGCAGCGGCATCGAACCGCGGATGCCGTCGCCCGCGGCCTCGGGCCTTGCGGGGTCGCGGGGCGCGCCGGGTCCGGCCGCCTCGGCCGCGGCGCGGGCAGCCCTCACCGCCGCAGGCTCCCAGAAGATGCAGAGCCAGGTGGTGGCGAGATAGAGGGCGAGGGTGGTGACGACCACGAGCGGGTAGGGCACCGGGCCCGTCCACGACAGCCCGCGGGCGGCGAGGTACGCCGTGAAGGCGACGGCCAGCACGGCCAGGACGTTCTTGACGCTGATCATGCGGCCGCCTCCTGCCACGACAGGCGGATGACGGTGCCGTGCGGTCCCGTCTGCAGGTCGGCCTTCCCGCCGACGGCCGCGACCCGCGCCACGATCGACGCACGGATCCCGAGGCGGTCGTCGGGGACGGCATCCGGATCGAAGCCCTCCCCGGCGTCGTGCACCTCCACGCGCACCCGTCCGCCGCCGCAGATCACGGCCACGCCGAGACCCGCGCCGCCGGCGTGCTGGATCGCGTTGGCGACGGCCTGGGTCGCGGCGAGCGTGAGCGCCCGCGCCACGCGCCCCGGGATCGGCGGCGAGGCGGGGTCGATGTCGCGCTGGACGTCGACCTCGACGCCCAGGTCGCGGGCGGCCTCGCCCACCTCGGCGGCGAGGGTGGCGGCATCCCACGGCTCGTCGGTGCCCTCGTGGTCGTCCTGCTCGGTGTTGGCCAGCCGCGTCAGCGCCTCCCGCGCCATCGTCGCCGCCAGCGTGCGCTCGCGCGGCGTGGTCGCGCGCTCCGCCGCGATCAGCGCGGCCAGCACGCTGTCGTGCATGAGCGCCGCGACGGCGACGCGCTCCTGCTCGGCGGCGTCCGCGGCGGCCGCCTTCGCGTACGAGGCCACGGCGCGGGCGCGCGTCTCGTCGACGTTGACGGCCATCGAGCGGAACAGCCACCCGAGCGTGAGGATCACGCCGCCCAGGATGAGCGTGAACGACACGTCGAGCCCGACGACCAGCCAGTACTCCTGGGCGAAGCCGACCTGGATCAGGCGCACGATCCCGAAGAGCAGCGGCGTCAGCGCGGTCCAGATGACCTGCAGCGGGAAGGGGAAGGCGAGCACGGCCGCCAGGGTCGCGAGGTTGAGGGGAAGCCAGATCCACGGCTCCTCGAGCGAGGGCGGCGCGACGCCGGCCGTCGCGATGGGCCAGGCGACGAGGGCGAGGACGTAGATCATCGCGAACGCGCCGGCCGCGATGCGCACCCCGCGGCCGATGATGCAGGCCAGGATCATGACGGCGAGCGACCCGAACACCGAGATCATGAGCGCCTCGTGCCAGCCCGGGCGCTCGTCGGCGGATCCCAGCGCGGTCAGGAACGACTGCAGGCCGACGATGACCGACCCGAGGCCGGCGGCGAGCGAGATGATGCGCTCGACCCGCGACCGGGTGAACGAGCCGATCCCCGCCGTCGCATGCGTGGCATGCGGGATCTGCCCCCAGGCCGTGTCGAGCACGCCCGTCTGCACGTCAGCGGCCACGCGCCACGTCTCCCGGGTCGGCGGACGGCTCGACGAGGATGCCGTCCTCGACCGCGCGGTGGAGCAGATCGATCTTGGTGGGCGCGGGGCGCCCGACCTCGACGTACTTGACGCGGATGCGGGTGATGTTCTCCTTGGCGGTGGAATAGGCCACGCCGAGGCGGTCCGCGACGACCTTGAGCGGCAGCCCGGCGGCGTAGAGCCGCAGGACGTCGCGCTCACGCGCCGACAGCTGTGCGTCGGCGAACGCGCGATCCCCCTCGACGGCACTGGCCCACTCGACGTTGTTGAGGGGTTCGCCGCGGGCGACGGTGCGCACCGCGGCGATCACGTCGTCGATCGGCGAGGACTTGCTCACCACCCCGGCGGCGCCGGCGGCGAGCGCCTCGCGCACGGCGGCAGGGCGGTCGGCGACGCTGTGGATGATGACGCTCGAGCCGTCGCGCACGAGACGGCCGACGTTCTCGGTAACGGTCGTCCCGTCGCCGAGCGTGAGGTCGAGCACGACGACGTCGGCCGGCGCCTGGCGCGCGTAGGCACGCCAGTCCAGATACTCCGTCACGGTGCTGCCCGAGAAGGCCACGTTCATGCTCTCGGCCCGCGCGCACGCCGCCTGGAGCCCGAGCCGCACCGACTCGTGGTCGTCGATGAGGGCGACGCGCGTCATGCGCTCAGCCTATCCACGTGCGTCGGCGCGGGTGAGGAGGGCCACAGCCTCGACGTGATGTGAATTGGGGAAGACGTCCAGTGCGTCGATGCCCGCCACCTCGTACCCCCCGGCGCGGAACGTCGCGATGTCGCGGGCGAGGGCCACCGGGTCGCACGCGACGTAGACGATCGTGGCCGGCGACAGGGTCGTGATGTGCTCCACGACCTCGCGTCCCGCGCCCGAGCGGGGCGGGTCGAGCAGCACGACACCGCGCGCCAGCCGTTCCTTCTCGGCGGCGGATGCCTCGGCCGCCAGCCGCGCCAGCCACCGGTCGACCCGCCCGGTCTCGGCGCGCGCGCCCACCCACTCGGCGAGGTTCTCACCGGCATGCTCGGTCGCACGGGAGTCGGACTCGACGCTCGTGACACGGGTGGAGGGACCGCCGAGCTCCCCCAGCGTCGCGGCGAAGAGGCCGACGCCGCCGTAGAGGTCCAGGTGCCAGGCGTCCGGATCGACGGCGGGCGCGTCGCCCGCCCGGGCCCGCAGCGCCGCCGCGACGGTGGTCGTGAGCGTGTGCGCCGCCAGCCGGTGCACCTGCCAGAACCCGCCGGCGTCCACGCGGAACCCGCGCCCGCCGACGCGCTCGACGATCACCTCGGGGGTCGGCGCCTTGGCCTGGGGCCGCCCCGGACGTCGCCCGGGCCGCCCCCGGCCACCGCGAGGACCGGTGGGCCGCACCGCATCGGGGCGCGGCAGCACGCGCACGCGGCCGTCCGCCGGCTGCACCAGGTCGATGCGCCCCGGCTCGCCGCCGTGGAGAGCCATGGCCGCGCGCTCGACCTCGGCGGTGGCCAGCGGCAGGTCTTCGAGCGGGATCACCCGGTGGCTGCGCGCGGCGTACTGGCCGACGTTGCCGTCGGCGTCGACGTGCAGGCTCACGCGGGTGCGCCATCCGGTGCCGTCGACGGTCTCGGCGTCGGCCTCGTCGCCGTCGACCTCCTCGCCGTCGACCGGAGCGGACGCGCCGCTCATCGTCGCGGCGGGATCGGCGATGCCGCCGAAGCGGTGCAGCGCGTCCAGGAGCACCTCGAGCTTCAGCCGGCGCTGGTGCTCCAGCGAGATGTGCCCGAAGTCGGCGCCGCCGGGGCGCTGCTCGGGCGGCACGTCGACATCGGCCTGCCGCCAGACGTGCAGCTGCCGGTGCGGCGACGCGTCGAGGACCTCGAGCGTCTCGGCCCGCCAGAACGACTTCTTCGCGGTGTCGGTGAGCCGCACACGCACACGCTCCCCCGGGATCGTGTCGGGCACGAAGACCACCCGCCCCTCGTGGCGGGCGACGAAGACGCCGCCGTGGGCGACGCCCGTGATGTCGAGGTCGAGGATGTCGCCGGTTCCGCTCACCCGTCGAGCCTACGTCCCCCGGCCGTTGCGTACGGTGGACGCATGCGCGTCTGCCTCGCCTCGACCAGCCCCGCCCGGCTCATGCTGCTGCAGCAGTTCGGCATCCGCCCGCTGACCCTCGCGCCCGCCGTCGACGAGGAGGCGGTGATCGCCGCGGTGGAGAGCGCGGAGCGGCGCACGCTGGCGCCCGACGAGCACGTGCTGCTGCTCGCGCGCCGCAAGGCCGCCGACGTCGCCGCCCGGCTGCGCGACGACATCCCCGACTTCGACGGCATCGTGATCGGCGGCGACTCGATGTTCGAGATCGGCGGCGAGGTGCTCGGCAAGCCCTACACCCCCGAGAACGCCGTCGCCCGCTGGCGGTCGATGCGCGGACGCACCGGCGTGCTGCACTCGGGACACGCCGTCGTCCGCGTCGCGCCGGACGAGCAGCCGCGGGAGGTGCACGCGACGGCCGAGGCATCCGTCTCGTTCGCAGAGGATGTGACGGATGCCGAGATCGACGCGTACGTCGCCACCGGCGAGCCGCTCCACGTGGCGGGCGCGTTCACGGTGGACAGCCTCGGGGGCGCGTTCATCTCGCGCGTCGAGGGCGACCCGTCGACCGTCGTCGGGATGTCGCTGTCGACCCTCCGCGACCTCGTCCGCGCGCTCGGCGTGGACTGGACGGCGCTGTGGAACACGACCGACCCGTCACTCGACGAGACGTCCGCGCACTAGCTCGGCGCGCGTCGCGGAGCCGTCGGCGTTGTAGTAGGAATCCCACGTTTCTGGTCGGTTCTTGTACGAACCGGTCAAAAGCCCTCGGGGTGCCGTCGGTAGGCTGGCACTCATGCCTCAGATCGCCAAGGTTCTCGTTGCCAACCGCGGCGAGATCGCCGTCCGCGTCATACGCGCCGCCCGCGACGCCGGGAAGTCCTCGGTCGCCGTGTACGCCGACCAGGACCGCGACGCGATGCACGCGCGCCTCGCCGACGAGGCCTACGCGCTCGACGGCTCCACGAGCGCCGAGACCTACCTCTCGATCGACAAGATCCTCTCGGTCGCCCGCCGGGCGGGCGCCGACGCCGTGCACCCCGGGTACGGCTTCCTGGCCGAGAACGCCGACTTCGCGCGGGCCGTGATCGCGTCGGGGCTCGTCTGGATCGGCCCGTCCCCGGAGGCCATCGAGGCGCTCGGAGACAAGGTGACCGCCCGCGCGGTCGCCGAGAAGGTGGGCGCGCCCCTCGCCCCCGGCACCCCCGGCCCCGTGTCGGGCGCCGACGAGGTGGTCGCGTTCGCACAGTCGGTCGGTCTGCCCATCGCCATCAAAGCGGCCTACGGCGGCGGCGGCCGCGGCCTCAAGGTCGCCCGCACCCTCGACGAGGTCCCCGAGCTCTTCGAATCCGCCACGCGCGAGGCGATCACCGCCTTCGGACGCGGCGAGTGCTTCGTCGAGAAGTACCTCGACAAGCCGCGTCACGTCGAGACGCAGTGCCTCGCGGATGCCGCGGGCAACGTCGTCGTCGTCTCGACGCGCGACTGCTCGCTGCAGCGCCGTCACCAGAAGCTCGTCGAAGAGGCACCGGCACCCTTCCTGACCGAGGCGCAGAACAAGACGCTGTACGAGGCGTCGAAGGCCATCCTCAAGGAGGTCGGGTACGTCGGCGCGGGCACGTGCGAATTCCTCATCGGCGCCGACGGCACGATCTCCTTCCTCGAGGTGAACACCCGCCTGCAGGTGGAGCACCCCGTCTCCGAGGAGATCACCGGCATCGACCTGGTGCGCGAGCAGTTCCGCCTGGCCGAGGGCGAAGAGCTCGGCTACGACGACCCGGTCGCCGACGGCCACTCGATCGAGTTCCGCATCAACGGCGAGGACCCCGGCCGCGGCTTCCTCCCCCAGCCCGGGCCGATCCACGTGTTCAAGACGTTCGGCGGTCCCGGCATCCGCCTCGACTCCGGCGTCACCGCCGGCGACAGCGTCTCGGGGGCCTTCGACTCGCTGCTGGCGAAGATCATCGTCACCGGCCGCGACCGCGCCGAGGCGCTGGAGCGCTCACGCCGTGCCCTCGACGAGTTCGAGGTCTCGGGCCTGCCCACCGTGCTCCCGTTCCACCGGGCCGTCGTGCGCGACCCCGCCTTCACCGCGGAGGACGGCCGCTTCGGCGTCTTCACGAGATGGATCGAGACGGAGTTCGTGAACGACATCCCGCCGTGGGACGGCGAGCTCAGCGAGCCGACCGCCGCAGAGGCGCGCCACACGGTCGTCGTCGAGGTCGCGGGCAAGCGTCTCGAGGTGAGCCTGCCCGACCGCGTCGTGACCCCCGTCGGCGTCGCGGGGCGCCCCGCCGCCGTGCCGCCGTCGCGCCGCTCGCACTCCCCCTCGGTCGTGGCCGGCGCGTCGGGCGACGCCGTGAAATCGCCGATGCAGGCCACCGTCGTGAAGGTCGCCGTCGAGGACGGGCAGCAGGTCGTCAAGGGCGACCTGGTCGTGGTCCTCGAGGCGATGAAGATGGAGCAGCCGATCCAGGCGCACAAGGACGGCGTCATCGGCGCGATCGACGCCGATCCGGGCACGACCGTGTCTGCCGGCCACCAGCTCCTCACCATCAGCTGACGCGCGACGGATGCCGCGGGTCGCGGCATCCGTCATCCTCGTCCGATGCGGAATCCGGACTTCCGCGCTGTCTCCGGACCGACACGCCGCGGGCTCGCCGGAAAGCGGCAGGTTCTCCGAATTCCGGATCCGCGGAAAGGTGAGGTCGGCCCCTGGGGAACGCGGTGCTCGCGGTCAGCCGCCGTAGAGGTTGTGGTCGACGACGTGCATCGCGCGTGCGGCATCCGTGATGCTGCCCGACAGCGACGGGTAGACCGCGAACACGCGCGAGACCTGGTCGACGGTGAGACGGCGCTCGACGGCGATCGCGATGGGGTAGATGAGCTCCGACGCGCGGGGGGCGACGATGACGCCGCCGATGACGGTGCCGCTGCCCTCGCGCGCGATGAGCTTCACGAAGCCGTCCTTGACGCCCATCATCTTCGCGCGCGGGTTGGCGGCCAGCGGGAGCTTGTGCACCACGCCGTTGATGTGGCCGTCGACGATGTCGTTCTCCTGCCAGCCGATCGTGGCGATCTCGGGCGCGGTGAAGATGTTCGAGGTGATGCGCCGGCGCTCGAGCGGGATCACGACGTCGCCCAGCGCATGGAAGACGGCGGTGCGGCCCTGCATCGAGGCGACCGACGCGAGCGGGACGAAGGTGGTGCAGTCGCCCGCGGCATAGATGTTGGGGACCGACGTGCGCGCGACGCGGTTCACCTGGATGTGACCGGACTCGGTCATCTGGACGCCTGCCTCCTCGAGGCCGATGCCCTTCGTGTTCGGCACCGACCCGACCGCCATGAGACAGTGGCTGCCCTCGACCGTCGCGCCGTCCGACAGGGTGACCACGACGCCGTCGCCGGTGTTCTCGACCTTGTCGGCCCGGGACTTCTGCAGGAGCTTCATGCCGCCGCGCTTGAACACGCGCTCGAGCACCGCCGCGGCGTCCTTGTCCTCGCCGGGGAGCACCTGGTCGCGGCTCGAGACCAGGGTGACCTTCGCCCCGAGGTTCATGTAGGCGCCGGCGAACTCGGCGCCGGTGACGCCGGAGCCGACGACGATGAGGTGCTCGGGGATCGCCGCCATGTTGTAGAGCTGCGTCCAGGTCAGGATGCGCTCCCCGTCGGGCATCGCAGACGGCAGAACCCGGGGCGAGGAGCCCGTGGAGACCACGAGGGTGTCGGCCTCGATGCGGTCGAAGTCGGTGCCTCCGGGGCCGGTCGACACGACCACCGCGTCATCCCCCTCGAGGCGGCCGTGACCGGAGATGATCCGCACGCCCGCTTCGGCGAGCGTCGCCCGCATGTCGTCGGACTGCTGCCGGGCGAGGGTGAGCAGGCGCTTGTTGACGGCGGCGAGGTTGATCGCGATCTCGGGCTTGAGCGGCTTGCCGTCCTTCCCCTTGGCGAACACCTGCACCCCGAGGTCGCCCGCGCCGGCGATCGCCACGGCGGCGTCGGCGGTGGCGATGAGCGACTTGGACGGCACGACGTCGGTGATGACCGCGGAGCCGCCGATGCCGGCCCGTTCGACCACCGTCACCTCGGCTCCGAGCTGGGCGGCGGCCAGCGCCGCTTCGTATCCGCCGGGTCCGCCGCCGATGATGGCGACGCTCTGCGTGCGCTCGAAGCTGATCGACATGGGTTCCATTCTCTCCTGCCCGCGGGGGCGGGCACGACATCGGCCGCGACACTCCCGGCGGGGCGCCGAAACAGGATCGTTGGCTCTGATGCCCGCCGGTTCCTAGAGTGGTCCCATGTCAGACACCACCGGCAACCCCCTCGACGATCCCGCCGTCGACCCGTTCGAAGTCGCGGCGGCCGCCGCCGAGGACATCGCCCGCGTCACCGGGGTAGAGCGCCACGACATCGCGCTGACCCTCGGCAGCGGCTGGGGCAAGGCCGCCGAGCTCCTCGGCGAGACGACCGCGACGTTCCCCGCCACCGAGATCACCGGCTTCAGCGCGCCGGCCCTCGCCGGGCACGTCGGCACGCTTCGCAGCATCGTCACCCCCCGAGGCCGCCGGGTGCTCGTCATCGGCGCGCGAACCCACTACTACGAAGGCCACGGCGTGCGCCGGGTCGTCCACAGCGTGCGCACGGCCGCCGCGACCGGCGCCCGCACGATGGTGCTCACCAACGGCGCCGGCGGCATCAAGCACACCTGGACGCCCGGCCGCCCGGTGCTCATCAGCGACCACATCAACTTCACCGGAGCCACGCCGCTCGAGGGCGCCACCTTCATCGACCTCACCGACCTGTACTCGATGCGACTGCGCGACCTCGCGCGCAGGGTCGATCCGACGCTGGACGAGGGCGTGTACTGCCAGTTCCGCGGTCCGCAGTACGAGACGCCGGCCGAGGTGCAGATGGTCAAGGCCGTCGGCGGGCACATCGTCGGCATGTCGACCGCCCTCGAAGCGATCGCCGCCCGCGAAGCGGGCATGGAGATCCTCGGCTTCTCGCTCATCACGAACATGGCCGCCGGCATCCAGAAGACCCCGCTCAGCCATCAGGAGGTGCTCGACGCCGGCCGCGAGGCCGAGCCGGTCATCTCGTCGCTGCTGGCCCGTGTGATCGGTTCGCTGTGAGCGGCGAGGAGGTGCCCGCGGCGAGCCCCGACGTCCAGGAGCCGGCGCCCGACGCGGTGTCCGCCGGCGCGGACGACGCCACGGCGATCCTGGCGCGGGCGCACGCCTGGCTGGCGCAGGATCCCGACGGCGAGACGCGCGCGGAGCTGCGCGCGCTGATCGACGCGGCCGAAGCGGGCGACGCCGGGGCGGCAGACGACCTCGAGGACCGGTTCGCGACACGGCTCGCCTTCGGGACGGCGGGCCTGCGCGGCGCCCTCGGAGCCGGGAGCAACCGCATGAACCGCGTCCTGGTGGCGCAGGCCGCGGCAGGCCTCGCCGCCTACGTGCGCGAGCGGGCCGGGATGCCGCCGCTCGGCGCGGATCACGGCGGCGAGAGCGATCGGCCGGCGGCGGTTGCCCCGGAGGGGGCGCCGGCCGAGCCCGAGGCGTCGCCGGATGCCGCACCGGACAGCGCGTCGGATGCCGCACCGGACGGCGCGCTCATCGAGGCGCCGTCTCACGACGCGCTCGAGGCGGAGGGCCCGGAGGTCCCCGGCATCCTCGACGATGCGCCGATCGTGGTCATCGGCTACGACGGCCGCCGCAATTCCGACGTCTTCGCGCGCGACTCCGCCGAGATCTTCGCGGGCGCCGGGCTCCGCGCCATCGTGCTGCCGCGTCTGCTGCCGACCCCCGTGCTGGCCTTCGCCGTCCGCCGCTTCGGCGCGGCGGCCGGCGTGATGGTCACCGCGAGCCACAATCCGCCCGACGACAACGGGTACAAGGTGTACCTCGGCGGCGACGACGACGGCTCGCAGATCGTCTCCCCCGCCGACGCGGAGATCGCCGCGCACATCGAGCGCGTGGCGGAGGCCGGCGACATCTCGACGCTCCCCCGTTCGCTCGGGTTCGAGCTGGCGACCGAGGCGGTGGTCGACGACTACGTCGCCGCGACCGCCGCCGTCGCCCCGGCGACGCACGGGGCCGAGGGACTCACCTGGGTGTACACGGCCATGCACGGCGTCGGCTGGGAGACCTTCGCGCGCATCCTCGAGACCGCGGGCTACCCGCCGCCGGTGCCGGTGACGGCGCAGCTCGAGCCCGACGGCGCCTTCCCGACGGTGGCCTTCCCCAATCCGGAGGAGCCCGGCGCAATGGACCTCGCCTTCGAGCTCGCGCGCGAGTCGGGCGCCGAGCTGGTCATCGCCAACGACCCCGACGCCGACCGGCTCGCAGTCGCCCTGCCCGACGACGCAGCGGAGGGCGGCTGGCGGCGGCTCACCGGCAACGAGATCGGCCTGCTGCTGGGCTGGCGCGCCGCGCGCCTCGCGACCGCCGACGGGACGCCGGCCGGCGCGTCGCTCGCGTGCTCGCTGGTGTCCTCGCCCGGTCTGCAGGCGGTCGCCGAGCACTACGGCCTGGACTTCCACGCGACGCTGACCGGGTTCAAGTGGATCTCGCGCGCGCCGGGCATGGTGTTCGGGTTCGAGGAGGCTCTGGGCTATCTCGTCAACCCCGAGACCGTCCGCGACAAGGACGGCATCTCGGCGGCCGTGGCGATCCTCGGGATGGTGTCGGAGGCCCGCGAGCGCGGCGCGTCCCTCGCCGACCTGCTGCGGGAGTTCGACGAGCAGTTCGGGTCGTTCGCGAGCGACCAGATCTCGGTGCGCGTCGACGATCTGTCGCAGATCGGCCGGATCATGGCTGCGCTGCGGGAGCGGCATCCGGAATCCGTGGGAGATGTCGCGGTCGACCGCGTCGACGACCTGCTCGGCGGGTTCGGCGACCTGCCGCCCGGCGACGTGCTGCGCCTCTGGCTCTCGGACGGGTCGCGCGTGATCGTGCGGCCGAGCGGCACCGAGCCCAAGCTCAAGCTGTACCTCGACGTGCGCGGTGACGACCGCGAGGACGCGTCTGCGCGGATCCGTGCGCTCGCCGACGGCGCGCGCACGCTCCTGAACACCTACGGAGGCTGACCCTCACGGGTGTCCGGCGTGTGTCCGGGCCCGGTGCTAGAGTCGCGTCCGCGGTAGACCGCGAACCCTCCCCTGCCTGGACGGTTCGCGCCTGCGCGCGGGCGAGCGACGGGAGCGACGATGGGCAGCGGGAGCGACGACGAGCGGACGGATGCCGCTACCCAGACCCCCGATCCCCCGCGGTGGCTGCGCAACGTCATCCTCTTCCTGAGCGGGCAGACCGTCAGCCTCTTCGGGTCGATGCTCGTGCAGTACGCCGTCTTCTGGTACCTCACGATCACCTATCAATCCGGCCTGGTGATGGCCCTCGCGGCCCTGTTCGGCTTCCTGCCGCAGGCCGTGGTGTCGATCTTCGGCGGTGTCTGGGCGGACCGCCACAACCGCAAGTACCTCATCATGGGCGCCGATGCGGCGATCGCTCTGTCGACGCTGACCCTCGCACTCATCATGATGACCGGCTACGACGCGGTGTGGCTGATCTTCGCCACCATGGCCATCCGGTCCGCCGGGGCGGGCATCCAGATGCCGGCGGTGTCGGCGCTCATCCCTCAGATCGCACCGACGCGCAACCTGATCCGGGTCAACGGCATCAACGGCTCGATCCAGTCCGCGATGGCGCTGCTGGCGCCGGCTGCCGCCGGGGCGCTGTACGCGTGGGCGTCGGCGGCGTCCGACGGTGCCGCCGCGTCGCTCATCCCGATCTTCTTCATCGACGTCGCGACCGCGGTCATCGGCGTCGGCATCCTCGCGTTCATCCCGGTGGGAACCGTGCGACGCGCCGCCGACGCCCACACCGGCTACTTCGCCGACCTGGTCGACGGCGTCCGCTACATCGTGCACCACGCGTTCGTGCGCTGGCTCCTGGTGCTGTTCGCCATCATCTTCCTGCTCACCGTCGCGCCGTCGAACCTCACGCCGCTCATGCTGGTGCGGTCGTTCCCCGCCGGCGAGTCGCAGGACGTCGTGAACCTGGCCGTCCTCGAGATCGCCTTCAGCATCGGCATGATGCTCGGCGGCATCCTGGTCGCGTCGTTCTTCGCCAAGCGCAGCCGGATCGGCATGATCGTGGCGTCGTCGCTGGTGTTCGGCGTGCTGTCGATCGGACTCGGCCTGTCGCCGAACGTCTGGGTGTTCTTCGGCTTCATGTTCCTCGTCGGCCTCGCGGTGCCCTTCTTCTCGACGCCGTCGATGACGCTGCTGCAGGAGACGGTGGAGCCCGAGCGCCAGGGCCGCGTGTTCGGCTTCGTCGGCATCGTGATGGCGGTCGCGATGCCGATCGGCATGGTCGTGTTCGGCCCACTCGCCGACCTCGTGCCCATCGAGGCGCTCCTCATCGCCGCCGGCGTGCTCACGTTCGTCGTCGTCGGCCTCTCGGTGTGGCTGCCGGCCGGCCGGCGGGCGATCGCCGCCGCCCGCCGGGCGTCCCAGGTGGCCGAGCACGACCCGGGCACCGCAGCGGCGGTGGTCGAGGCCGAGATGCACGCGAAGGAGTCCTGAGCATCGGATGCCGCGACGCGGCGTATACGCCGGGCCCGCACGGGGATTCGGGCCGATCCAGCCCTAGGCTCGGGGAATGCTCCTCACCCAGCCCCTCACGCTCGAGAACGCCCACGTCCGGCTCGAGCCGCTGTCGCCGGAGCATGCAGCCGACCTGAGTGCGGCCGCCGTCGGGCTGGAGCACGCCTGGTACACCTCGGTGCCGCGTCCCGGCGAGGTCGACGCCGACATCGCACAGCGGCTCGCGTGGCGCGACGAGGGGCACATGAATCCGTGGGCGGTCCGCCGCCTGGACACCGGCCGCGTCGTGGGGACCACGACCTTCTGCAACATCGACCAGTCGAACCGGCACGTCGAGATCGGCCACACCTGGATCGGGCTCGAGGCGCAGCGCACGGCCGTGAACACCGCGTCGAAGCTCCTCCTCCTCGCGCACGCCTTCGAGGCGTGCGACGCCATCGCGGTCGAGTTCCGGACGCACTGGCACAATCGGCAGTCGCGCGCCGCGATCGCGCGGCTCGGCGCGAAGCAGGACGGCGTGCTGCGCAACCACCGCCTCGGCCCCGACGGCACGCTGCGCGACACCGTGGTGTTCTCGATCCTCCCCGGCGAGTGGCCGGCCGTGCGCCTCGACCTCACGGAGCGTCTCGCCCGCGGCTGACCCGGGGAGCTCGGCGCGGCCCGGCCGCGGCATCCGTCGTTCTGGATCCGTGTCGTCCCGCCCTGGCTGCGTCCGGCCCCCCATCGGGGTTTGGGGCGCACCGGTTTCGTTCGGGGCGGACCGCGCGCGCCCCGAACGTGCGTCCAGCGCCCCAAACGCACGAAGCAGGGCCATGCCGGATGCCCATGGCCTCGACCGGCGGCGGGTCGCGGCATCCGTCACTCACGTCCTCTGGGTTTGGGGCGCACCGGTTTCGTTCGGGGCGCACCGCGCGCGCACCGAACGTGCGTCCAGCGCCCCAAACGCACGAAGCAGGGCCATGCCGGATGCCGGGAGCCCCGAGGCCGGAAGGAACGGGGAGAGCGGATGCCGCGAACACGCGGCACCTCCTCCACAGGCTGAAGTTGTCCACACTTTCCGAGCCCGGGCGCCGCACCCACGGCGGTGCGACGGAGACTCGCCGACATGGCCGCCCTCACACTGCTCAGGCGCGAGGAACTCCTCGGCGCGATGACGCCCCGCCGGCTCACGAAGGCGGTCACCGCCGGCGAGCTCACGCGGCTGAGAGTCGGGGTCTACGTGGACACGGTGGCGTGGGATGCCGCGAGGCCCGAAGCTCGCGTCCTTGCGCGCGCTCGTGCCCTGGCGCTGGCCTCGCCGACGGCACCCGTGATCTCTCACGAGACGGCCGCCGCGGTGCATGGCCTGCCGCTGTATCGCGCGGATCGGAACCGGGTGCACGTCATCGCGCCGCACGCGCGACCGGGTGCTGCCGGTGGCGTGATCCGTCACCGCGGCGAACTCCGGGACGATGACATGGTCGAAATCGACGGACTCCAGGTCACATCGCTCGCTCGCACCGTCTCAGACGTCGCCCGAACCGCCTCGTTCGAGCAGTCGGTCGCCATCGCCGACGCCGCGCTGCGCCGGCAGTTCGTCACCGCTCCGGGTGAGTACGACTTCGCCGGAGCGGAGCGGTTCCGGCGGGAGGTGCTCGTCATCGCGAGCCGATCAGCTCATGGTCGCACGCGCGCTCGTCGCGCCCTCGATTTCGCCGACGGGCGCGCACAGCTGCCCGGCGAGAGCATCAGCCGAATCCGGCTCCGCGAGATCGGCTTCCGTTCCCTCGAGCTGCAGGTCGCGGTGCCGGGGCGGGGCATGCATCCGTACTACGTCGATTTCGGCCTCGACGAGGCCGACGCCTTCGGGGAGTTCGACGGAGCGATCAAGTACGTCGACGGGAGCATCCTCGACGGCCGCACGTCGTCGCAGGTCTTCGACGAGGAGAAGCAGCGCGAGGACTGGATCCGCGGGACCACCCAGCGCCGCTACGCCCGCTGGGGGTGGCCGCACCTCGCGACGGCGACGGACTTGCGGATGCGACTCGAGGCCTTCAGCATCCGGCCGCCCCGCTGACGTCCTCCGCGGGTTCGCCGCGAACCGCGCGGGTTCGGGGCCACCTGCGGGTTGGGGCGCGCCCCAAGCCTTTCGGCCACAGCGCGCGCTCGGAGCCGCCGCCGGGTTTGGGGCGCGCCGCGTGCGTTCGGGGCGCACGGCGCGCGCCCCGAACGGGCGCCACGCGCCCCGAATCCGTGGCAATCCCGGGAGGGGACGGACGCCGGGTTTGGGGCGCGCCGCGTGCGTTCGGTGCGCACCGCGCGCGCCCCGAACGGTCGCCACGCGCCCCGAACCGAGGCGAGCGGCACCCTGTGCGCTCGAGATGACGCCGGCGTGCAGCAGTTGCGGCCACGCCGCGGGTTTGGGGCGCGCCACGCGCAATCGGGGCGCACCGCGCGCGCCCCGAACGGTCACCGCACGCCCCGAACGGTCGCCGTGCGCCCCAAACCCGTGGGCAATCCCGAGGGAGGGGACGGACGCCGGCAGCCCCGGAGGAGACGGATGCCGCGGCTCAGCCGTCGATCACGGCGACGAGCTCGTCGAGGAAGGCGTTGAAGTCGGTGCCGCGGCGGACGATCCGCTGCACGCTGTCGCGCTCGCTGAAGACCTCGACGAACTGCTCGAAGACGGTCTGGAAGGCCTCGCGGTCGGTCTCGGAGAACGCCACCAGCGCCACCACCTGCACGCGCCCGTCGCCCCACGGGATCGACGGGTCGGCGATCCCGATGGCGATCGCGGTGCGGGATGCCGTCATCTCGAGCGCGTGCGGCACCGCCAGCGCGTCGGTGAACGCCGTGGACGACAGGCGCTCGCGCTCGATGGTGCGCTCGACGTACTCGTCGTCGATGACGCCCTGTCCGACCAGCAGCGCCCCCAGCGCCCGGATCACGCCCTCGTCCCCTGAGGCCGCGACGCCGTCGAGCCCGCGCAGGTAGGCCGAAGGCTCGAAGTACCGCTCGAGCTCGGCGCGCAGGCGCGCGAGGCGCCGGGACCTGCGGATGCGTCCCGCCGCCGTGTGCACGCGCTCCACGTCGGCGTCGGTGAGGAACGGCTGGATACGGACGATGCGGTCGCTCGTCGTGGGCGGGTCGATGGTCGTCAGCACGAGGTCGGTGTCGATCGAGCCCCAGTCGGGGTCGACGCGCGTCTCGACGCCGACGACCTCGACGGCCCGCCCGAGCGAGCGATCGACGCTCGAGCGCAGCAGCTCGTGCAGGTCGTAGTAGCCCGGGCAGACGATCGTCGCCGTCAGCAGCTGGTCGGCGCGGCGGCTCCGCTCGAGACGCCCGCCGACGTGCATCGCGATGTAGGCGATCTCGTCATCGGGCAGCGGGATGCCCAGCCGCTGCTGCAGGCGGCTGGCGATGAAGACCGCGACCTCGAAGATCATCGGGTAGGTCGACTTGAGCGAGCGCGTGAGCGGGTTGCGCGACCACGCCTGCTCGCGGGCGCGGTGCAGCAGGTTCTGCACGTGCAGCGCCAGCCGGGCGACGAAGTCGTCGTGGACGATGTCGACGAGGAACTCGTCGGCCGCCGCCGTCACGACCTCCCGCACGACCTCCTCCACCTCCGCGTCGAGCGAGGCCGGCCGGGATCCGGATGCCTCGCCCGCCGCACCGTCGGGGGCGACGACGCGCGTCAGCACGAGCGTCGCGAGGTGCTGCAGGTCGGCCGTGCCCAGCCGCACCCCCAGATGCTGCGCGGACAGCTCGGCGATGATCTCGGCGACCTGCCGCTGCGTCGGCCGGTCGCCCGCGGCATCCGCGCCCGCCGCGTCCAGCGGCCGGTCCCGGGCCGTCCGGTCCGCGGCGATCGCGATGTGCATCACCACGTCGCCGATCCCGAACTCGTTGACGAACCAGCCGAGCTCGCCGAGCCGCGCGACGAGGTCGGACTTGAACGGCCCGAACGCCTGCGCCCCCACCGACCCCTCGCCGAGCGTCCGCCGCAGGGCGGCGATGTCGAACGACCCGGCGTCCATCTCGTCGTGCGCGAGCCGGCTGAGCAGCCGTCGCTGGGCGCTCTCGGTGCCGCGCAGGCGCGCCTGCGACGCGGAGCGCTCGAGAGTCAGCTCGGTGCCGCCCAGCAGTCCCCGGACCCGCGCGAGGTCGGCGTCGAGCGTCGCCGTCGACACGTGCAGCGCGTCGGCGGTCTCGAACACGTCGATGCCGTCGGGTGCGTCCAGCAGGGCGCGCACGAGCGTGTGGAGCCGATCGCGCGGCGTCCCGGCATCACCGCCGGCGCGCAGCGCGGCCGCCGCGTCCGATCCCGCCCGGTATCCCTGCGGGCCCGATTCGACGGCGACGCCCGGGGCCACCCGCGCATTGGCCGCGGTGACGTACGAGCGGATGCTGCGCGGCGTGACGCCGAGGGCGTCGGCGAGCGCGGACGCGGTCATCCAGTCCCCGTCGCGCAGGAGGAGCCCCAGCACGCGATCTTGCCGGGCCCGGGTCACACGCCCAGTCAATCACGCGCCGGGACGCCCCGGCCGGTCCGCGTTTCCGCCCCCGCGGAAGAAGGACTGGTTGTCCCCTCTCAGCGTTCTCACAAGAATGGCTCCAGAGGAGGCGGATCGATGAGGATCCTGGTGGTCTGCGGAGCGGGTGCCTCGAGCACCTTCGTCGCCCAGCGCGTGCGCCACGCAGCCCAAGCCCGGGGGCTCGACTATTCCGCCTTCGCCGGCACCGAGAGGTCGCTCCCGATCGACCTCGACGCCGCCGACATGGTCCTCGTGGGACCGCATCTGGCTCATGCGCTCGAGCGCATCGAACGGGATGCCGCCGCGCGGGGCACGACGGTGGTGCTGCTGCCGCCCGACATCTTCGGAGACCGGGACGGCACACGGACACTCGAGCTGGTCCGCGCCGCAGCCGGAGCAGACGAGGGTCCACGGCCGGCGACGGACGCGGCCCCCGCAGCCGGCACCGCCTCACCCGAAGACTGAACGACGCCGGACTCCGACAGAGAGGTCACGACATGCCCCCCATCTCCCGCACCGTCCGCATCGGATCGGCGCACGGGCTGCACGCCCGCCCCGCGAAGCTCTTCGCACAGGCGGCGAAGGATGCCGGCATCCCGATCACCATCGCGAAGGACTCCGGCGCGCCCGTCAACGCGGCGAGCATCCTGGGCGTGATCGCCCTGGGCGTGGAGCAGGGCGACTACGTCACCCTCACCGCCGACGGCGACGGCGCCGAGCCCACGCTCGACCGGCTCGCGGAACTGCTGACCACCGACCACGACGCGGAGGCGTGAACATGACCGAGCTTCGGGGTGTGGGAATCGGCCTGGGCGTGGCCCAGGGTCCCGTCGCGCGCATGGCGGAGCCGCTGCCGGCGCCGTCCGACGCGCCGAGCACGCTGACCCACGACGAGGAGAAGGCGCGGGTGGCGGATGCCGTCGCCGCTGTCGCCCGCGAGCTCGAGGCTCGCGGCGTGCAGGCGGGCGGCGCCGCGCAGGAGGTGCTCGAGGCGCAGGCGATGATGGCCGAGGACCCCAGCCTCGCCGACGAGGTGAACGCCCGCATCGCGCAGGGCAAGACCGGCGAGTTCGCCGTGTTCGACGCCTTCGCGTCGTTCCGCGACCAGCTGACGGCCCTCGGCGGCTACCTCGGCGAGCGCGCCGCCGACCTCGATGACGTCGCCCAGCGGGTCATCGCGAGGCTGCGCGGCGTGGCGGCGCCGGGCGTGCCCGACCCGGGGCATCCCTTCGTGCTCGTCGCCAAGGACCTGGCGCCCGCCGACACCGCCCTGCTCGACCTCGACAAGGTGCTGGCGCTCGTGACCACCGAGGGCGGGCCCACCTCGCACACCGCGATCCTCGCCCGCGAGAAGTCGATCGTCGCCGTGGTCGGCGCGGTGGACGCGAAGGGACTGCGCGAGGGCGAGACGGTGATCGTGGATGCCGCCGCCGGCGTGGTGACGACCGAGCCGACCGCCGACGAGCTCGACCGGGCGCATCGTCGTGCCGCCGATCGCGCGGCCGCGGCATCCGCGCCGATCACCGACGGCGCGCTCGCGGACGGCACCCCGGTGCCGCTGCTGGCCAACCTCGGCAATGCCGACGGGGCACCGGACGCCGTCGCGCTCGGCGCGGAGGGCGTGGGGCTGTTCCGCACCGAGTTCCTGTTCCTCAGCGCCAGCCAGGCACCCACCGTCGAGCAGCAGCGCGAGGCGTACACGAGGCTGCTCGCGGCGTTCCCCGGCAAGAAGGTCGTCGTGCGCGTGCTCGACGCCGGCGCCGACAAGCCGCTGCCCTTCCTCAACGACGCGCACGAGGAGAACCCCGCGCTCGGCCTGCGGGGCCTCCGCGCGCTGCGTGCCAGTGAGGACATCCTGCGCGAGCAGCTCACCGCGCTGGCAGAGGCGGATGCCGCCACCGACGCCGACCTGTGGGTCATGGCGCCGATGGTGTCCACCGTCGAGGAGACCGCCTACTTCGTCGACGTCGCCCGTGACTACGGCATCAAGACCGCCGGCGTCATGGTGGAGGTGCCGTCCTCGGCCCTGCTCGCCGACCGCATCCTCGCCGAGGCCGACTTCGCCTCGATCGGCACCAACGACCTCACCCAGTACACGCTCGCCGCCGACCGGCTCCTCGGATCGGTCGCCTCGTTCCAGGATCCGTGGCACCCGGCGGTGCTGCGGCTCGTGGGCGAGGTCGGCGAAGCCGGCCGCGCCACGGGCAAGCCGGTCGGCATCTGCGGCGAGGCGGCAGCGGACCCGCTGCTGGCCGTCGTGCTCGTGGGCCTCGGCGCCACGAGCCTGTCCATGGCCCCCACCGCTCTCGCCGACGTGCGGGCCACCCTGCTGCAGTACACCCTCGACCAGGCGCGCGAGATCGCCTCGGCCGCCGTCGCCGCGTCGGACGCGGCATCCGCCCGAGCCGCCGCCCAGGCGGCCGTCACCCGAGAGCCCGCCGCCTGAGCGGCCGCGGAGAGAAGGAGAAAGTCATGACAACGGCGTCTGCGCCCACATCGGGCGCCAGCAAGGCGCGAGTCGGAGTCCAGCGCTTCGGCACGTACCTGTCCGGCATGATCATGCCGAACATCCCCGCGCTCATCGCGTGGGGCATCTTCACCGCGTTCTTCATCGGAGTCGGCTGGACGCCCAACGCCGACCTCGCGACGATCGTCGGTCCGTTCATCCACTACCTGCTGCCGATCCTGATCGCCTATACGGGCGGAAGCATCGTGTACGGCATCCGAGGCGGCGTCGTGGCATCCATCGCCACGATGGGCGCGATCGCCGGCTCCGACCTGCTCATCGCCCAGTTCAACGCGACGCTCCCCGAGGGCGAGGCGCAGCTGGGTCAGGTGCACATGTTCATCGGCGCGATGATCCTCGCCCCCCTGTCGGCCTACACGATGAAGTGGCTCGACAGCCTGTGGGAGGGCAAGATCAAGGCCGGCTTCGAGATGCTCGTGAACATGTTCTCGGCAGGCATCTGGGGCTTCGTGATGGCCATCGTCGGGTTCTACCCGGTCGCGTGGCTCGTCAACGGCATCATGGGCGTGCTGTCGCGCGCGGTGGAGTGGCTCGTCGACTTCAACCTGCTGCCGCTGACCAGCATCATCATCGAGCCGGCGAAGGTGTTCTTCCTGAACAACGCCATCAACCACGGCGTGCTGACGCCGCTCGGCATCTCGCAGGCCGCCGAGGAGGGCTCGTCGATCCTGTTCCTCCTCGAGGCCAACCCCGGCCCCGGTGTCGGCCTGCTGCTGGCGTTCACCTTCTTCGGCCTGGGCGCAGCGCGCGCCTCGGCCCCCGGTGCCGCGGTGATCCAGTTCTTCGGCGGCATCCACGAGGTGTACTTCCCGTACGCGCTGATGAAGCCGATCCTGATCGTCGCGCTCATCGCCGGCGGCATGACCGGCGTCACCACGAACATGCTCCTGGGCGGCGCGCTGCGCGCGCCGGCCGCTCCGGGCAGCATCATCGCGGTGCTCGCGCAGACGGCCACGGGCGCGTACCTCGCGGTGATCCTGTCGGTGATCCTCTCGGCCGCGGTGACCTTCGTCATCGCCGCGCTGATCCTGCGCGCCTCGCGCAAGCGCGACCTCGCGGCGATGGCGGCGACCGACGACGCGTTCGGCGCCGCGATCACGCAGACCGAGGCGGCCAAGGGCAAGTCCTCGTCGCACCTGACCGGCCTCCGCGGCGGAGCGGCGACCGAGGCGGGCGGCGGCGTGGAGCCCCCCACCATGACGGAGCGCCAGATCCGCAACATCGTGTTCGCGTGCGACGCGGGCATGGGCTCCTCGGCGATGGGCGCGAGTGTCCTGCGCAACAAGATCAAGAAGGCGGGCATCGAGGACGTCACCGTCGTCAACAAGGCGATCGCCAACCTCGACCCGTCGGCCGACCTGGTCATCACGCAGAACCAGCTCACCGACCGGGCGCGCCACCGCACGCCCGACGCGGTGCACGTCTCGGTCGACAACTTCATGAATTCGCCGCGCTACGACGAGGTCGTCGATCTCGTCCGTGCCCAGCACGAGGGCAAGGCGTAACAAGGCGGCGATGGGGCCGGGCAGGCGGATGCCCCCGGTCCCATCGCCCTTCTCCCGAGCGGCCCGTAAGGTCGAGGACACGGCCGGCCGCGGCATCCGTCCCCCACAGCCACAGACGATCAACCAGAAAGGCGATGACATGGCACGCGAGGTCCTGAGCATCGGTCAGGTGCGCATCCACTCCGGCAGCGCGACGCGAGACGACGCGATGCGGGAGGCCGCCGACATCCTGCAGAGCGCGGGAGCCGTCACCGGCGCCTACTACGACGCCATGCTGCAGCGCGAGCAGACGGTCTCGACCTACATGGGCAACGAGCTGGCCATTCCGCACGGCACCAACGAGACCAAGAACGAGATCCTGGAGTCGGCCCTCTCGGTGGTGCGGTACGACGGCGGCGTCGACTGGGACGGCAACCCGGTCAGCTTCGTGATCGGCATCGCAGGCAAGGGCGACGAGCACCTGGAGATCCTGTCGCAGATCGCGATCCTGTTCTCGGACGAGGACGAGGTCGAGAAGCTCAAGGCCGCCCAGACGCCGGAGGAGCTCTTCGCCCTCGTGTCGGCGGCGGGCGTCTGATGAAGGCGGTCCACTTCGGGGCCGGGAACATCGGCCGGGGATTCGTCGGCCTGCTCCTGCACCAGGGCGGCTACCGGCTGGTGTTCTCCGACGTCGCGGCGTCGCTCGTGGACGCCATCAACGCCACCGACCGCTACACCGTCCACGAGGTGGGCGAGGGCGGCCGCGACACCGTCGTCACCGGCTTCCGCGCGATCAACAGCGCCGAGCACCCCGACGAGGTCGTCGAGGAGATCGCCACGGCCAACGTCGTCACCACGGCCGTCGGGCCGACGATCCTCAAGTTCGTCGCCCCGCACATCGTCGCCGGACTCGCGCTGCGCAACCCGTCGAGCCCGCCGCTGCAGATCATGGCGTGCGAGAACGCGATCAATGCGACCGACCTGCTGCGCGACGAGATGGTGGCCCTCGCGGCCGATGCGTGGGACGGCCTGGCCTCCCGCGCCGTGTTCGCCAACACCGCCGTGGACCGCATCGTCCCCGCCCAGCCCGACGGCGGCGGCGTCGACGTGACCGTCGAGCCGTTCTTCGAATGGGCGATCGAGCGGCTTCCCTTCGGGGACGACCCGCCGAGCATCCCGGGCGCGCACTTCGTCGACGACCTGGCTCCCTACATCGAGCGAAAGCTCTTCACCGTCAACACCGGGCACGCCGCGACCGCCTACTTCGGGGCGCAGGCGGGGATCGAGGGGATCGCCGACGCCCTCGCCGACGAGGCCATCGCCGCACGCGTCTCGGCCGCGCTGGAGGAGACCTCGGCGCTCCTGGAGGCCAAGCACGGGCTCGGCGCGCCGTCGCTCGCCGACTACCGGGCGACGATCCTGCAGCGGTTCCGCAACCACGCCCTCCCCGACACGGTATGGCGGGTCGGCCGCCAGCCGCTGCGCAAGCTGTCGCGCCATGAGCGCTTCACAGGTCCCGCGGCCGAAGCCGCCGAGCGCGGGCTCGGCGTCGACGCCCTCCTCGCGGCGATGGGCGCGGCACTCGCGTTCGACGACGCCGAGGACGCGCAGTCGGTCGACCTGCAGCGGATGCTGCGCGAGCAGGACGCCGGAGAGTTCACCGCCGCGGTCACCGGCCTGGAGCCCGGGCATCCGCTCTTCCCCCGCGTGGCGGCCGTCGTCGCGGCGCGGCAGGCGGAGCTGGCGGAGCAGCCGGAGTCATCGGAGTAGGCGGCGGCGCGGAATAGGCTCGTGCCGTGACCGCACGCGACGCCGACCCCGCGCACGCCACCTCGCACGCGTCCGCGACGCGGCCGCGACGCCGCGGACTGCGGGTGCTGTGGTGGATCCTGGGCTCGCTCGCCGCCGTCATCCTCCTCGGCGTCGTCGCGATCCTGGTCTGGAGCCAGGTCGGCGTGATGGCGGCCGAGGAAGGGCCGGTCGCGGCCGTGCGGGCGAACTCCGCGATCGCGGTCACCGATACGGACGCGGGCATCGTCCTCGCGCCGGCGGACGGCAGCGCGGACGTGGGACTCGTCTATGTGCCGGGCGCGAAGGTCGAGCCGTGGGCGTACGCCGACAAGCTGTCGGGCCTCGTCGCCGAGGACGGCATCACCGTCGTCATCACCAAGCCGTGGCTGAACCTCGCCTTCTTCGACCTGCGCCCGCTCGGAGCGTTCACCGAGCTCGCCCCGGACGTCGACACGTGGCTCGTCGGCGGGCACTCCCTGGGCGGCGTCCGCGCGTGCCAGCTGGCGACGGATGCCGACGGCCTCGCGCTCTTCGCCTCGTACTGCGCGACCGACCTGGCGGCATCGGGGCTCCCCGTGATCAGCGTCGCGGGCAGTGAGGACGGTCTCTCGACGCCCGGCGAGATCGCCGACGGGCGACACCTCCTGCCCGAGGACGCGGAGATGCACGAGATCGAGGGGGCGAGCCACTCGTCGTTCGGCGACTACGGCCCGCAGGCCGGCGACGGCACGCCCACGATCTCGGACGACGACATGCGGAGGCAGCTCACCGAGCTGGTCGGCGCCTTCGCCCTCACCGCCGTCGCCGGCCGGTGACCGTCGCGCTCCGACCCACGATGAGTGCGCCTCAGCCCGGGGGTACCGAGCACGGGTGGCGTCAGGCGCCGAAGCCCTCGGCGATGAGCTCGATGAGCTCCTCGCGCTCCTCCACCGGGAGGAACGCGGCCGCGGCGGCGTTGAGCTGGAACGCCTCGAGGTCGTCGAGGCCGTACTCGAACGTCTCGGCCAGCAGGGCGAGCTCGCGCGTCAGGGACGTGCGGCTCATCGTGCGGTTGTCGACGTTCACCGTCACCGAGAAGCCGAGCTGGTACAGCAGATCGAAGGGGTGATCCTCCATCGTGGTGCCCCAGCGCTCGATCGCGCCGGTCTGCAGGTTCGACGACGGCGACAGCTCGAGCGGGATCTCGCGGTCGCGCACCCAGCGCGCCAGATCGCCGAACTGCACGAGCACCTCTTCGCCCGCCCGCGAGACGACCTCGAGGTCCTCGGCGATGCGCACGCCGTGGCCGAGTCGCAGCGCGCGGCCGTCGATCAGCGCCGAGCGGATGGAGTCGAGCCCCGCGGCCTCTCCGGCGTGCACGGTCGCCGGGAAGAACTCCGACGCGAGGTAGTCGAAGGCGTCGCGGTGATTCGAGGCGGGGAATCCGTCCTCCGGCCCGGCGATGTCGAAGCCGACCGCGCCGCGGCCGCGCCAGTCCACCGCGAGCCGCGCGATCTCCAGCGAGCGGTCGGTGTGGCGCATCGCCGTGATGAGCTGTCCGACGCGGATGTCGCGTCCGCGACGCTCGGCGGCATCCTCGCCCTCCTCGATGCCCTCCTGCACGGCGGCGACGACCTCGTCGAGCGACAGGCCGCGGCCGAGGTGCTGCTCGGGAGCCCAGCGCACCTCGCCGTAGATGACGCCGTCGGCGGCGAGGTCCTCGACGAACTCCCGCGCGACGCGCGTGAGCCCCTCGCGGGTCTGCATGACCGCCGTCGTCAGGTCGAACGTCTTGAGGTACTCGACGAGCGAGCCCGAGTCGCTCTTCTCGGCGAACCAGTCCGCGAGGTCGTCCGGGTCGGTCTCGGGAACCTCCAGCCCGATCGCGTCGGCGAGCTCGATGATCGTCGCCGGGCGCACGCCGCCGTCGAGGTGGTCGTGCAGCGACACCTTCGGCAGGCCGCGGACCGACAGTCCGTCGAGGATGGCGTCGCCGTGCTGATCGATGGGCATGGAGTTCTCCTCGGTTGCGATCGCGAGTGGGGGTGTGATGACGGATGCCGCTGCCCGGCGCCGCGTCGTGTCGTGGCACGCGCGACTGAACAGTCTAGGCAGTGATGCGTTCGAGGACGAGGGGCGACGAGGCGGGGGCATCCGTCCCGATCTCCCACGCGCCCTCCAGTGCGTCCAGGGCGCGCTCGAACCGCGAGTCATCCTGTCCGAGGAGGGTGAACAGCGGCTGTCCGGCGGCGATCTCGTCGCCCGGCTTGACGTGGAGGTCGATGCCCGCGGCGTGCAGCACCGGGTCCTGGGCCCGCGCCCGCCCCGCGCCGAGGCGCCAGGCGGCGATCCCGAACGGGAGCGCCTCCAGGCGGGTGACGAACCCGCTCCGGGGCGCCGACACCGTGTGGGTGTCGTTCGGCGCGGGGAGGGCGGCATCCGGATCCCCGCCCTGCGCGGAGATCATCGCGCGCCATGTGTCCATCGCACGGCCGTCGCGCAGCGCGGCCTCGACATCGGCGTCCGGCTGTCCCGCGAGCGCGAGCATCTCGCGCGCGAGCGCCACCGTCAGCTCGACCACGTCAGCGGGTCCGCCGCCGGCGAGCACCTCGACCGATTCGCGGACCTCGTTGGCGTTTCCGATCGCGAAGCCGAGGGGCGTGTTCATGTCAGTGAGGAGCGCCGTCGTCGCGACGCCCGAGTCGGTGCCGAGCTCGACCATCGTCCGCGCCAGCTCGCGCGCACGGTCGACGTCGCGCATGAACGCCCCGGAGCCGAACTTCACGTCCAGCACGAGCGATTCGGTGCCCTCGGCGATCTTCTTCGACATGATGCTCGAGGCGATGAGCGGGATCGCCTCGACCGTGCCGGTGACGTCGCGCAGCGCGTAGAGCTTCTTGTCGGCCGGTGCGAGGCCCGACCCGGCGGCGCAGATGACCGGGCCGACGTCGCGCAGCTGCGCGAACATCTCGTCGTTCGAGAGCGCCGCGCGCCAGCCCGGGATCGACTCGAGCTTGTCGAGGGTGCCGCCGGTGTGGCCGAGGCCGCGGCCGGACAGCTGCGGCACGGCGACGCCGAACGACGCGACGAGGGGCGCCAGCGGCAGCGTGATCTTGTCGCCCACGCCCCCGGTCGAGTGCTTGTCGACCGTGGGCTTGCCGAGGCCGGCGAAGCTCATACGCTCCCCCGACGCGATCATCGCATCGGTCATGACGCGGATCTCGTCGCGCGTCATGCCGTTCAGGAGCACCGCCATGGCGAACGCCGCCATCTGCGAGTCCGCGACATAGCCGCGCGTGTACGCGTCGACCATCCAGCGCAGCGCGGCCTCGGGGACCGCTCCCCCGTCGCGCTTGGCGCGGATGACGTCGACGGCGTCGAAGGGCTCCACCGCGGCATCCGTGCTCTGCTCGCTCATCGCCCCGCCTCCTCGAGGTCCCGCGGCCCGAAGGCGTCGGGCAGCACCTCGTCGATGGTGCGGATGCCCGAGACGGTCTCGAGCAGCATGCCGGGGATCGCGAACTCGAAGAGCAGCTGCCGGCAGCGACCGCACGGCATGATCGTGTCGCCGTGACCGTTGACGCACACGAAGGCGACGAGACCGCCGCCGCCCGAGTTCTGCAGCTCGCTCACCAGGCCGCACTCGGCGCACAGGCCGACGCCGTACGACGCGTTCTCGACGTTGCAGCCGGTCACGATGCGCCCGTCGGTCACGAGCGCCGCCGCGCCGACCTTGTAGCGCGAGTACGGCGCGTACGCGCGCTCCATCGCATCGGTCGCCGCGGCCCGCAGCTCGTCCCAGTCGATATCGGTCACGGAGTCATCCCTTGATGTACGGCTTGCCCGCTGCCGCGGGGCCGCGGATCTGCCCCGCGAAGCCGGCGACGGCGATGATGGTCACGACGTACGGAAGCATCAGCATGAACTCGCTGGGGATCGGCGTCCGCAGCACCGTGAGGAGGTTCTGCAGGTTCGTCGCGAAGCCGAACAGCAGCGCCGCCAGCGTCGCGCGGATCGGATCCCAGCGGCCGAAGATGACGGCCGCGAGGGCGATGAAGCCGAGGCCCGCCGTCATCTCCTTGGTGAACTGCCCCACCGAGACCAGCGTGAAGTACGCCCCGCCGATTCCGGCGATGGCGCCCGCGAGCGAGACGTTCCAGAAGCGGCTCGTGTTCACCTTGATGCCCACGGTGTCGGCGGCCTGCGGGTGCTCGCCGACCGCGCGCAGGCGCAGGCCCCACCGGGTGCGGTACAGGCCCCACGCCACCACCGCGACCGTGATGTACATGAGGTAGACGATGAACGTCTGGTTGAACACCACCGGCCCGATGATCGGGATCTCGCCGAGCACCGGGATCTCCCAGCGCGTGAAGCGCACCGGGCGGTTGAGCTCGGACTCGTTGGGCACCAGCAGCGCGCCGTAGAGGAATCCGGTCAGGCCGGTGACCAGGACGTTCAGGACCACACCGACGATCACCTGGTCGACGAGGTACTTGATCGAGAACGCGGCCAGCACGAACGCCACGAGCACGCCGCCGATCATCGCGCCGACGAGGCCGACGAACGGGTTGTGCGTGATGCTCGCCAGCAGCGCCGCGCTGAACGCCCCGAAGAGGAACTGACCCTCGATCGCGACGTTGACCACGCCGACGCGCTCGCCGATGACGCCGCCCAGGGCGCCGAAGATCAGCGGGATCGACAGCGACAGCGCGCCGAAGAGCAGCCCCGTGACGGGCACGAGACCGCCGGCGGAGGCCCACACCAGGAACGCGAACACGGCGAGGACGCCGAACACGATCGGAAGCCACATGCCGGTGCGGCGATACGAGACCGCGTTCCAGAAGGCCAACAGGGTCAGCAGGACGAGCAGGACGATCAGGATCCAGCACGTCGGCGCCGTCGGGACGCTGACGTTCGGCAGCGCGATGGACGAGCCGGGGTCGCCCAGCCGGAACGTGCTGACGCCGTCGCGCGGCACGAGGAGGAACAGCAGGGCCAGCAGCACCGTCGCGATGGCGAGGGTGATGGGCATCTTCAGATGGCGGACCTTCACCGTGGAGTGCTGCACGGTGCTTCCTGCGGCGGGAGCGGGGGCGAGGGCGGTCATGCGGACACCGCCTTCTTCGCGGCCTTGGCTCTGGCCTTCGCGGCCTTCTCGGCATCGGTCTTGGGCAGGAAGAAGATCGTGCGGATCAGCGGCGGTGCGGCGATGAACAGCACGATGAGCGACTGCACGACCAGCACGATGTCGACCGGGATGCCCTGCGAGGCCTGCATCGTGAACGATCCGGCCTTGAGCGCGCCGAACAGCAGGCCCGCCGCGAACACGCCCCACGCCCGGCTGCGGCCGAGGAGCGCCACGGTGATCGCGTCGAAGCCGATGCCCGCGTCGATGAGGCCGTCGAAGCCCGTGGTCACCGAGCCCTGGATCTGGTTCATGCCGGCCAGGCCGGCGAGGCCGCCGGCGAAGAGCATCGCGTAGATGTACATGCGCTGCACCGAGATGCCCGCCGCCCGCGCGGCGTGCGGGTTCTCACCCACGGCACGCAGCCGGAAGCCGAGGCCGGAGCGCTCGACGAGCCACCAGACGAAGACGGTGGCCCCGATCACGATGATGAAGCCCCAGTCCAGCAGCGGGAAGCGCGGCCCGAGCAGTTCGGGGAACTGCGCGTTCGCGGGGGTCGCCGACGAGATCGGCTGGTCCCCGGCGGGCCGCTGCAGGATGCCGGAGGTGCGCACCATCCACGTCACGAGGTAGAACGCGACGTAGTTGAGCATGATCGTGAGGATGACCTCGTGGGCACCGGTGCGGGCCTTCAGCACACCGACGATGCCACCCCAGATCGCGCCGCCGGCGATGCCTGCGGCGAGCGTCAGCGGCAGCTGCAGGAACATCGGGAGGTTGAGGTTGAACGTCAGCAGCGCCGCCGTCGCACAGGCGATGAGGATCTGGCCGCGACCGCCGATGTTGAACAGGCCGACGCGGAACGCCAGCGCCACGCCGAGGCCCGCGGCGATCAGCGGCGCCGCGAACCCGAGGGTGTTGGTCAGCGGGCGGATCTGCGTCGCGAAGTCATTGGCGCGGGGGTTGAAGATGGCGCCGCGGAACATCGCCTCGTACCCGCCGTACACCGCGTTCCAGATGGCCGCGAGTGTGTCGGTGGGGCGGGCGAAGAAGTACCCCGCCGCCTCCTGGACGTCCTCGTCGGTGAGCGCCATGAGGATGCCGCCGACGACCATGGCCACGACGATCGCGAGAACGGTCGTCACCCAGTTGCTGCGCAGCAGCTCTTTGATGAAGACGTTCTGCCGGGGCGGCGGCGGCACCTCGCCGTCGACGGCGCCGGGCGCGGTCGGCGAGGGTGCGGGGAGGTCGGGCGACCCCGTCAGGGGTCCGGAGACCGGGGGCAGCTGCTCGGGGGGCAAGCCGCCCTTCAGCGGTTCGCCGCTCGCGGCAGGGGTCTGACCGCTCACGCGACCGCCTCCTCAGGCTTCTCGCCGGCCATCATCAGGCCGAGAACGTCACGGGGGGTTCCGCCGGGCACGATGCCGACGATCGCACCGCGGTACATGACGGCGATGCGGTCGGCCAGCGCGGCGACCTCGTCGAGCTCCGTGGAGACGACGACGACGGGGATGCCGGCATCGCGGGTCTCGACGATGCGCTTGTGGATGAACTCGATGGAGCCGACGTCGACGCCGCGCGTGGGCTGCGCGGCGACGAGGAGCTTGAGGTCGCGGCTCATCTCCCGGGCGATGACGACCTTCTGCTGGTTCCCGCCCGAGAGCGTGCCGGCGGGCAGGTCCGGGCCCTGCGTGCGGATGTCGTACTCGGCGATCCGCGCCCTGGCGAATTCGTCCAGCACGCCCCGGCGGATCGTGCCGCCCGAGATGAAGGCGCTGTCGCCGGAGCGGTCGAGGATCAGATTCTCGGCGACGGTGAAGGTGCCGACGAGGCCGTCCTCGGTGCGGTCCTCGGGGACGAACCCGACACCCTCGTCGAGGATGCCGCGCACGCTCCTGCCGACGAGCTCGACGCCGTCGAGCTCGATCGAACCGGTCACGCGGTCGGCGAGGCCAACCATGGCCTCGATGAGCTCGGTCTGGCCGTTGCCCTGCACACCGGCCACCGCGAGGATCTCGCCGGGCCGCACGTCGAAGCTCACGTCGTCGACGACGACGGTGCCGTCGGCGGCGACGACGCGCAGATCGCGCACCTCCAGGCCGCCCGTGCCGGGCGTGGCCGGCTCCTTGTGGACGGTGAGCTCGACGGCGCGGCCCACCATGAGCGACGCGAGCTCGGCGTTGGACGCGGTGGGCGCGGCCTCGCCCACGACCTTGCCGAGCCGGATGACGGTGATGCGGTCGGCGACGGCGCGGACCTCGCGGAGCTTGTGGGTGATGAAGACGATCGAGGTTCCCTCGTCGCGCAGCTGCCGCATGATCGCCATCAGCTCGTCGGTCTCCTGCGGCGTGAGGACCGCGGTGGGCTCGTCGAACACGAGCACCTTCGCGTCGCGGGAGAGCGCCTTGATGATCTCGACGCGCTGCTGGACTCCGACGGGGAGGTCGCCGACGATCGCGTCGGGATCCACCTCGAACCCGAACCGGTCGGCGACGGCGCGCACGTGCTGGCGCGCCTTGGCGAGGTCGAGGGCGCCGAGCGCCTTGGTGTCCTCGTGGCCCAGCATGACGTTCTCGGCCACGGTGAAGACGGGGATGAGCATGAAGTGCTGGTGCACCATGCCGATACCGGCGTTCATCGCGTCGCCGGGTCCTCGGAAGTGCTGGACGACGTCGTTCAGCAGGATCTCGCCCTCGTCCGCCTGATACAGGCCGTAGAGGACGTTCATGAGCGTGGACTTGCCGGCGCCGTTCTCCCCCAGAAGAGCGTGGATCTCACCCGGTTGGACCACCAGATCGATGTGGTCGTTCGCGACGAGGGAGCCGAACCGCTTCGTGATGCCACGGAGCTCGAGCTTCATATCTGCACCTTATATATCCATTCGGCGGTGGCGCCATGGTGGCTGCCGTGCCCGGAAGAACGCGGCCGGGTGGAGTCGTCCACCCGGCCGCGTGTCACACCTGCCCTGCCTTACGGCGAGCTGGGCGAGGTGACCTCGAGCTCACCCGAGATGATCTGCTCGCGCAGCGCGTCGAGCTCGTCGGTCAGACCCTCGGGCAGCTGCGACTCGAACGAGCCGAAGCCGGAGAGGCCGACGCCCTCGTTCTCGAGCGTGCCGACGTAGGGGGTGACGTCGAAGTCACCGGTCGACGCCTCGAGCGTGGCCTGGTAGACGGCCTCGTCGATGCGCTTCATGATCGAGACGAGCACCATGTCGGCGACCGACGGGTCGGCCACGGCGAGGTCGGAGTCCACACCGAGCATGACGGTGCCGGTGCCGCCGTCGGTGATGGCGTCGCGGGCGCTCTGGTAGATCGGGCCGCCGACCGGGAGGATGACGTCGACGCCCTGGTCGAGCACGCCCTGCATGGCCTGCTTGGCGGTGTCGTTGGCCTGGAAGCCACCGGTCATCGAGCCCTGCTGAGCCTCGACGTCCCAGCCGAAGGTCTCGACGTTGGCGCCCTTGTCCTCGTTGTACTTCTCGACGCCGTCGACGAAGCCGTCCATGAAGATGGTCACCGGCGGGATCGGGATGCCGCCGACCGTGCCGACCTTGTTGACGCCGGACTGCGCCGACCACGCGGCCGCGGCGTAGCCGCCGAGGTACGCGGCCTGGACCGTGTCGAACATGAGCGGCTTGATGTTGGGGGCGTCGGTGGTGCCGTCGCCGATGTCGTTGCCCTCGTCGTCCTTGGCGCCGGTGTTGTCGGCCCAGTCGTCGATGATGGCGTAGCTCACCTCGGGGTTGGCGTTGGCCGACGTGATGGTGTCGGCCGAGAGCTTGAAGCCGACCGACACGATGAACGTGCAGCCCTCGGCGATCAGGTTCTCGAGGTTCGGGGCGTAGTCGTTGGCCGAGCTCGACTCGACCTCGATCGCCTCGACGCCGAGCTCCTCGGCGGCGCGCTCCATGCCCTCGAGCGCCGACTGGTTGAACGACTTGTCGTTGAAGCCGCCGTCGTCCGAGACCAGGCAGGGCGTGAAGCCCTCGACGACGTCGCCGCCTGCGTCACCGGTGGGGTCCGTCTCCTCCGGGGCGGAGCCGCAGCCCGCGAGGGCGATCAGCATGCCCGCGGCGACGGTGACGCCGACGAGCTTCTTGGTGCGTGAGATGGTCAACTCAGCCTCCACTACGTTCCCCCGCGGCCTTCACGGGGACTGCATCAAGTTACCCATTGTGACGCCGGAGTTGCATGCGTCCGGGCCCCCGCGAGCGGAATGGTTACAAAGACGCAATATCGCGAGACGAGTTCGATACCGGATGCCGCGGCTCGCGGCATCCGGTCCCATCACTTCCTCGTCAGAGCACCTCGCCGCGCCCGCTCAGCTTGAGCGCGTCGACGACGCCCTTCACCCGCTGCGCATGCTCGCTCGTGGTGACCAGGAGGGCGTCCTCGGTGTCGACGACCACGATGTCGCGCACCCCGATGACGCTGATCACGCGGCGGGTCTGGCTGACGACGATGCCGCTGGCGGCGTCGGACAGCACCCGTGCGTTCTCACCCAGGATCGCCAGATCGTTCTTGCGCCCGCCGGAGTTGAGCTTGGCGAGACTGGCGAAGTCGCCCACGTCGTCCCAGTCGAAGTGCCCGGGGATCACGGCGAGGCGGCCCTTCGCCGCGGCGGGCTCGGCGACGGCGTAGTCGATGGCGATCTTGGTGAGGGTCGGCCAGACGCGGTCCACGACCGGGCCGCGGCGGTCGCGGTCGTCCCAGGCCTCGGCCAGGTCCATGAGGCCCGCGTACAGGTGGGGGTCGCTCTCGGCGATCTCTCCCAGCAGCACGTCGGCGCGCGTGATGAACATGCCCGCGTTCCACAGGTAGTTGCGGTCGGCGAAGTACTCCTTGGCGGTCTCCAGGTCGGGCTTCTCCACGAAGCTCTCCACCAGGGCCGCCTCGGGCGCACCCTCCACGGTCAGCGCATCGCCCTTGCGGATGTAGCCGAAGCCGACCGACGGCTCGGAGGGCTGGATGCCGATCGTGCAGATGTACCCCTCGCGGGCGGTGGCGACCGCCTGGCGCACGGCCCAGTCGAACAGCTGCGGCACGCGGATGACGTGGTCGGCCGCGAAGGATCCGATGATGACGTCGGGCTCCCGGCGCGCCAGGATCGCCGCGGCGAGGCCGATCGCCGCGGTGGAGTCGCGCGGCTCGGACTCGAGGAAGACGTTGTGGTCGGGGATGCCCGGGAGCTCCCTCTCCACGGCCGCGCGATGGGCGCGCCCGGTCACCACGGCGATGCGGTCCGCACCGGCCAGGGGCTCCAGCCGGTCCCAGGTGTCGCGCAGCAGGGTGCGCCCGGAGCCGGTGAGATCGTGCAGGAACTTGGGGGCGTCGGCTCGCGAGAGCGGCCAGAGCCGGCTGCCGATGCCACCCGCGGGGATGACGGCGTAGAAGTCGTCGATGCGTCCGGACATGACCCCAGGCTATCGGGCCGGTTTTCGCCGGGATGGCGCGCGCGTGGCGGGCGCATGACGACGGCGGCGGGCATCGCCTGCCCGCCGCCGTCGTGGAGGTCAGCCCCTTCTCGGCGAGATGCCGGGCGTGGCGTCGCGCAGCGACGCGAGCATGGCGTCGAAGGCCGGCTTCGGCGAGAAGTCGTCCTCGAAGATCGTCGCCCAGCCCTCGCCGGGGAAGACGGCGGGAACCCACGAGTTGGCATCCGGGAAGCCCCACACGGTGAACGACGAGCATGCGGGGACGTTCAGGCACGCCTCGAGCATCGCGTCGTAGCGCGCGGCCTGCTCGGCGACCTGGGCGGGCGTCGGGCCCGTCTCGCCGTCGAGCAGCGGGATGCGCACGTCCGCCTCCGTCACGGCGACCTTCAGTCCCAGCGCGGCGAACCGCTCGAAGTTCGCCTGGATGGAGGTGTCGAAGCCGTAGAGCAGGCTGAGGTGCCCCTGCGCGCCGAACCCGCTCAGCGGCACGCCGTCGGCGAGCAGGCGCTGCGCGAGGTCGTAGTACGCGTCGGTCTTCTCGTTGATGCCCTCGGCGTTGTAGTCGTTGAGGAACAGCACGGCGTCGGGATCGGCCTCGTGCGCCCAGCGGAAGGCATCCCCGATGAGCGCGACCGGGTCGTCGGCGCACGCCCGGAGGAACGGGTTGGCCTCGGTGCGGAGCCGGACCCCGCCCGCGTCCCAGTTGTCCTGGAAGATCTCGTTCGCGACGTCCCACTCGTAGATCTCGCCCTTGAAGTGGCCGACCACGGTGCGGATGTGGTCCTCCAGCACGGCCCGAGCGTCGTCGCAGGTCCACGTGCTGCTCGCCGCGGTCACCCAGGCCGGGTTCTGGCTGTGCCAGAGCAGCGTGTGGCCGCGGACCTCCTGGCCGTTCGCCTCGGCGAAGGCGACCAGCGCGTCGGCGGACGCGAAGTCGTACACGTCGGGCGCCGGGTGGATGGCATCCCACTTCATGTCGTTCTCGGGGGTCACCGAGGAGAACTGGGCGCCGAGGACCCGCTGCAGCTCCGTCGGCGCGGCGGGGTCATAGGAGAGGAGGTCCCGCTGCGCCCAGACGGCGCTGCCGATCGCGAGATCGCGCGGGGCCTGATTGCGCAGGGTGTCCTTGTCGGCGTGGCTGAATCCGGGCGGCTCGGCGTTGGCGGCCGTGCCCGCCCAGAGGGGCACCACGAGGGAAGCGGCGGCCGTGGCCACCAGAAGCGATCGAAGGGATCGACGCATTGAGAACTCCTGACATCTTCGTCGGCGACGCCGCAGCGACGCATATGTTCTTGTGTCCAACAAAAGCTAGGCGGGGTCTCCCGGGCGGGCAAAGAGTTTCGGCGCATTTTCGACACCGGCCGCGACCGGACCCGGCCGAGCGCTGCTGAGGTGGCCGCCGGGCGAAACAAACGGTGTTCTTCACGCATGCGAAGATCCCTCCGGAAGAAGGCATCGTAAGGATGCCCTTCGTCGCCCGTGCCCCGAATGCGGGAATAGGATGGACGCAGCGCCCGCGTGACGCCGACGGCCCGAAGCCCACCGTTTGGGGCCCTCTCCGGGGGCCGTCCTCGTCCGCCGAGGCCGCCCCACCGTGTTTCGATCCAAGGAGGACGCACGTGTCTGCACCAGCACGCGTCACACCGTCGGTATCCGAGACCACCTCCCGAGTCCCCCGCGGCACCCTCTACCGCGGGAACGAGGGCATGTGGTCATGGGTGCTCCACCGCATCACCGGCGTCGCCATCTTCTTCTTCCTCCTCGTGCACATCCTCGACACGGCCCTGATCCGGGTCGCGCCGGACGCGTACGACGCAGTGATGAGCTCGTACAAGAACCCGATCATGGGGCTCGGCGAGGTCGTGCTGGTCGGCGCCGTCGCCTATCACGCCTACAACGGGCTGCGGATCATCCTGGTCGACTTCTGGCCCTGGGCGACCCGCCACCAGCGCCAGCTGTGGTGGGGCGTCATCGCCCTGTTCCTGGCGACGATGATCCCCTTCGCCGTACGCCACCTGTCGATCGTCTTCGCCTACGGCTGGGGAGGAGAGCACTGATGACCCTCGGACAGACGCAGGGAGGCGCCGCGATCGCCGACCCCCGCTCCCCGCGCACCGCGGTGCGCCGCAAGGGACCGAACCTCGAGAAGTGGGGCTGGATCTACATGCGCGCCTCGGGCGTGCTGCTGGTGGTGCTGATCTTCGGCCACCTCTTCGTCAACCTCATGCTCGGCGAGGGCATCCACGGCATCGACTTCGCCTTCGTCGCCGGCAAGTTCGCCTCGCCGTTCTGGCAGTGGTGGGACGTGCTGATGCTCTGGCTCGCCCTCATCCACGGCGCCAACGGCATGCGGACGATCGTGAACGACTACGTCATGCACGACAAGACCCGCCGGGTGCTGGTGTGGGCGCTGTGGCTCACCGCCGCCTTCCTCATCCTCCTCGGCACGCTCGTGGTCTTCACCTTCGACCCGTGCATCCCCAACCTCAGCGACGGAAGCGTCCTGGCCGAGATCTGCAGCGCCTGACGCAGACCCCCTCGCCACGACTCAGAACGCAGCACAGAACAGAGGCACCCCACACGTGAGCACTCAGACCGCGGACTCCTACGTCAAGGACGGCGTCCACTACCACCAGTTCGACATCGTCATCGTGGGGGCCGGCGGCGCGGGCATGCGCGCCGCCATCGAGGCCGGCCCCGGCGCGAAGACCGCCGTCATCACCAAGCTGTACCCCACGCGCTCCCACACCGGCGCGGCGCAGGGCGGCATGGCGGCGGCGCTGGCCAACGTCGAAGAGGACTCCTGGGAGTGGCACACCTTCGACACCGTCAAGGGCGGCGACTACCTGGTCGACCAGGACGCGGCCGAGATCCTCGCGAAGGAGGCCATCGACGCGGTCATCGACCTCGAGAACATGGGCCTGCCCTTCAACCGCACGCCCGAGGGCAAGATCGACCAGCGCCGCTTCGGCGGCCACACCGCCGATCACGGCAAGACGCCGGTGCGCCGCGCCTGCTACGCCGCCGACCGCACCGGCCACATGATCCTGCAGACGCTGTTCCAGAACTGCGTCAAGCTCGGCATCAACTTCTTCAACGAGTTCTACGTCCTCGACCTCATCACGGTGAAGAACGCCGACGGCGGCACCGAGATCGCGGGCGTCGTGGCGTACGAGCTCGCCACGGGCGACCTGCACGTGTTCCACTCGAAGGCCGTGATCTTCGCCACCGGCGGCTTCGGCAAGATCTTCAAGACGACCTCCAACGCCCACACCCTCACCGGTGACGGCGTCGGCATCATCTGGCGCAAGGGCCTGCCCCTGGAGGACATGGAGTTCTTCCAGTTCCACCCGACGGGCCTCGCCGGGCTCGGCATCCTGCTCACCGAGGGCGCGCGCGGCGAGGGGGCGATCCTGCGGAATGTGACCGGCGAGCGCTTCATGGAGCGCTACGCGCCGACCATCAAGGACCTCGCGCCCCGCGACATCGTCAGCCGCTGCATGGTGCAAGAGGTCGCCGAAGGACGCGGCGCCGGCCCGCACCGCGACTACGTGCTGCTGGACTGCACCCACCTCGGCGCCGAGGTCCTCGAGACCAAGCTCCCCGACATCACCGAGTTCGCCCGCACCTACCTCGGCGTCGACCCGGTGGTGGAGCCCGTGCCCGTCATGCCGACCGCGCACTACGCGATGGGCGGCATCCCGACCAACAACGACGCGCAGGTGCTCAGCGACAACACCACGGTCGTCCCAGGCCTGTACGCCGCCGGCGAGTGCGCGTGCGTGTCGGTACACGGCTCCAACCGCCTCGGCACCAACTCGCTCCTGGACATCAACGTGTTCGGCAAGCGGGCCGGCCGCAACGCGGTCCAGTACGTGCAGAGCGCCGACTTCGTGCCGCTGCCCGAAGACCCCGCCGCCGAGGTGCGCAACCTGATCGAGGGCCTGCGCAACAACCAGGGCACCGAGCGCATCGCCGTCCTGCGCAAGAAGCTGCAGGACGAGATGGACCGCAAGGCTCAGGTCTTCCGCACCGAGGAGTCGCTCGGCGAGGTCCTCGAGGTCATCGAGGAGCTCCGCGAGCGCTTCCGGAACGTGCACGTCGACGACAAGGGCAAGCGGTTCAACACCGACCTGCTCGAGGCCGTCGAGCTCGGCTTCCTGCTCGACATCGCGGAGGTCGTCGTCGTCACCGCGCGCAACCGCAAGGAGAGCCGCGGCGGTCACATGCGCGACGACTTCCCCCAGCGCGACGACGAGAACTACATGCAGCACACGATGGCGTACCTCTCGGGGGATGCCGGCTCGTCGAAGGCCGACGACCACATCCGCCTCGACTGGAAGCCCGTCGTGGTGACCCGCTACCAGCCGATGGAGAGGAAGTACTGATGGCCACCTCGGCAACCGACGTCATCGAGCGCACCGACGCCGACGCCCCCGTGCGCGCGCAGGAGACCGCGAGCGACACCGGCATCCAGTCGTTCCTCGTCACGTTCATCATCCGTCGCTTCGACCCGGAGGTCGACGAGGAGCCGCGCTGGGTCGACTACGACGTCGAGCTCTATTCGACCGACCGCGTGCTGGACGCGCTCCACAAGATCAAGTGGGAGGTCGACGGGTCGCTGACCTTCCGGCGCTCGTGCGCGCACGGGATCTGCGGCTCCGACGCGATGCGCATCAACGGCCGCAACCGCCTGGCGTGCAAGACCCTCATCAAGGATCTCGACATCTCCCAGCCGATCTACGTCGAGGCGATCAAGGGCCTGCCGCTGGAGAAGGACCTCGTCGTCGACATGGAGCCCTTCTTCGCGTCGTACCGCGAGGTGCAGCCGTTCCTCATCGCGAGCTCCACGCCGGAGCCGGGCAAGGAGCGCATCCAGTCCATCGTCGACCGCGAGGTCTTCGACGACACCACGAAGTGCATCCTGTGCGCCGCGTGCACCTCGTCGTGCCCGGTGTTCTGGACCGACGGCCAGTACTTCGGACCGGCCGCGATCGTCAACGCCCACCGCTTCATCTTCGACTCGCGCGACGACGCCGGCGATGTGCGCCTCGACATCCTCAACGACAAGGAGGGCGTGTGGCGCTGCCGCACCACCTTCAACTGCACCGAGGCGTGCCCCCGCGGCATCGAGGTCACCAAGGCCATCGCCGAGGTGAAGCAGGCGGTTCTGCGCGGACGCCCGTAGACGCCGCGCACGCTGGACGACCGGATGCCGCATCGCACTGCGATGCGGCATCCGTCTGTCGATAATGTGAGGTCCGTGAGCCATCGGGACGACGCGCAGGAGAAGCCGCGCCGTCATGCGCAGGGCCACGAGCAAGCCCGGGACCAGGCCGACGCCGCCCAGCGCGAGGAGGAGTCGCTCCGCGCGCGGTGGGAGGCGACGCAGACGAGCCTGCGTCAGCGCTTCGACGAGCCGCTGAGCCGCGCGACGGCGATCACGCAGCGCACGCTCGCCTGGTTCCCGGTGCGCGTGTGGCGCCACTTCCTGCAGCACAACGGCTTCCTGCTCGCGGCGGGCGTGAGCTACCAGGCGCTGTTCGCGACGTTCGCGGCGATCTATGTGGCGTTCGCGATCACCGGCCTCTGGCTCGGCGGCAGCGAGCAGGCCATCGAGGGCCTCATCGACCTCATCAACAGCTACATCCCCGGTCTCATCGCGCCGGAGGGCGGGCTGTTCACCCCCGACCAGGTGACCGAGGTCGCCACGAGCAACGCCGGCGTGCTCGGCATCACAGGCATCATCGCGCTCGGCACCCTGATCTGGACCGCGATCGGGTTCGTCACCTTCACGCGCCGCGCGGTGCGCGACATCTTCGGCCTGCCGCCCGACAGCCGCAGCTACGTCTACCTGAAGGTGCGCGACCTCATCGGCGCCGGGCTGTTCGCGCTCGCCCTCGTGCTGGGCTTCGCGGCCACCTCGATCGGGACGTGGGCGCTGACGTGGGTGTTCTCGATCCTCGGCTGGGACGACGCGTCGGGGTGGATCGGGGTCACGGCCACCGTCGGCACGATCCTCATCTCGTTCGCCATCTACAGCGCCGCGCTCGGCGCGCTCATCCGCTTCCTCACCGGGACCGAGCTCCCCCCGCGGCGGATCATCCCCGGCGCCCTGCTCGGCGGGGGCGCGATCACCGTGCTGCAGCTGTTCACCGGCTGGCTCTTCGTCTACACGCCGACGAACGCGCTGCTGGCCACCTTCGCGATCTTCGTCGGCCTGCTGCTGTGGTTCCGCATCATCGGCATCATCATGCTCGTCGCCGCCGCGTGGATCGCGGTGTCGGCACAGGACGAGGAGATCCCCCTCCTGCCGCAGACGGAGGCCGACCGGCTGGCGGCCGAGCATGCGGCGCTCCTGGTCGCCGCGCGCGTGCGCCTGCGCACCGCCGAGGAGGCGCGCGACAGCGCGCCGTGGTACCGGATCTGGACGGCGAACCGCGCCGTCCGCGCCGCCGAGGACGAGCTGGCCCAGGTCGAGGCGGCGACGCCGCCCGTGCAGAAGAAGGCCGGCAGCCTGTTCGAGTGAGTGTCGGCGGTGCCGGATAGTCTTGCCGTCGTGTCTCGCCGTGTTCGCATCGCCTCCGTCAACGTCAACGGGATCCGCGCGGCGACGCGCAAGGGCATGCTCGAGTGGCTCGACGCCGCCGACATCGACGTGATGGCGCTGCAGGAGGTGCGCGCGACCGAGGACGAGCTGCGCGCGGCCCTGCCCGGGTGGGAGATCGTCAACGACGAGGCGCTGGCGAAGGGCCGCGCCGGCGTCGCCGTGGCCAGCCGGATGCCCTCGGTCGAGGTGCGGCGGGTGCTCGGGCCCGCGGCGGAGGACGCCGCCGATGTGCTCGACAGCGCGGGCCGCTGGATCGAGGCCGACTTCGACATCGACGGCGAGCGCCTGATCGTGGTCAGCGCCTACGTCCACACCGGCGAGGCCGAGACGCCGAAACAGGACGCCAAGTGGGCCTTCCTCGATGCGATGGAGAAGCGGATGCCGCAGCTGCGCGCCGCCTCGCCGCTCGCCCTCGTGATGGGCGATCTCAACGTCGGGCACCGCGAGTTCGACATCCGCAACTGGAAGGGCAACGTCAAGAAGGCCGGCTTCCTCCCCCGCGAGCGCGCGTACTTCGACCGGTTCTTCGGCGACGAGGGTGCCGACGTCACGGGCGCCGACGGGTCGGTCGGCCCGGGCCTCGGCTGGGTCGACGTCGGCCGCCGGTTCCACGGCGACGTCGACGGCCCCTACACGTGGTGGTCGATGCGCGGACGCGCGTTCGACAACGACACCGGGTGGCGGATCGACTACCACCTCGCAACGCCCGAGCTGGGGGCGCGGGTCGCCGACTATCGCGTGGCGCGGGCGCCCTCGTGGGACACCCGGTGGAGCGACCACTCCCCCGTCGTCGCGGACTACACGATCGGCCGCTGACCGCTCGCCAAGCCGCGCCGGCACCCGCGGGCGGCGCGGAGCGGCGGCATCCGCTTTGTAGGATTGTCGGATGACCAAGTCGCGTCTCTATTCCGGCATGCAGCCCTCCGCCGACTCGCTCCAGATCGGCAACTACATCGGGGCCCTCATGCAGTGGCGCGATCTGCAGGAGTCCTACGACGCGTTCTTCTCGGTGGTCGACCTCCACGCGATCACCGTCGCGCAGGATCCCGAGCACCTCCGCGAGAAGACGCGCCGCACGGCCGCGCAGTACATCGCGGCGGGGATCGAGCCGTCGAAGTCGACGCTGTACGTGCAGTCGCACGTGCCCGCGCACCCCGAGCTCGCGTGGATCCTGTCGACGATCACCGGCTTCGGCGAGGCCGGCCGCATGACGCAGTTCAAAGACAAGTCGCAGCGCTACGGCACGGACGCGACCTCCGTCGGGCTCTTCACCTACCCGGTGCTGATGGCCGCCGACATCCTGCTCTACCAGACCGACATCGTGCCTGTCGGCGACGACCAGAAGCAGCACGTCGAGCTCACGCGCGACCTCGCCGAGCGCTTCAACAGCCGCTTCGGCAAGACGTTCCGCGTGCCGACGCCGGTCATCCAGCAGGAGACCGCGCGCATCTACGACCTGCAGAACCCGACCGCGAAGATGTCGAAGTCTGCCGAGACGGATGCCGGCGTGCTCTGGCTGCTGGACGACCCGGCGGTCTCGGCGAAGAAGATCATGCGCGCCGTGACCGACTCCGAGGGGTCGGTGCGGTACAACCGCGAGACCAAGCCCGGCGTGTCGAACCTGCTGGTGATCTACGCGGCGCTGACGGGCCGCCAGATCCCGGCGATCGAGGACGAGTACGCGGGCCGCGGCTACGGCGACTTCAAGAAGGGCCTGGCCGAGGTCGTGGTGAACGAGTTCGGTCCGGTGCGCGAGCGCGCGCTGCAGATGCTCGACGACCCGGCAGAGCTCGACCGCGTGCTGGCCGCGAACGCCGCCAAGGCCGAAGAAGTCGCCAACCGCACGCTCGCCGACGTCTACGACAAGGTGGGGCTGCTCCGCCGTACCCGCTGACTCCCCGGCCTGCGGCGGGCAACCCGGCGCGCCCGGCCCTAGGCTGGGCCGATGGAGCCGGTCGTCCTGCGCACGCCTCGCCTCGAGCTGTCGCTCCCCCGGGAGGACGATGTCGACCTGATCCACGCGGCCTGCCAGGATGCCGACATCCAGCGGTACACCCCGGTGCCGGTCCCGTACGAGCGGGAGCACGCGGCGGCGTTCGTGGAGCGCATCCCGCGCGACTGGGAGGCGGGCCAGCACCTGACCTGGATCATCCGCGAGAGCGGCCGCCTCGTCGGCACCATCGGGTTCTACCGCGTCGACGGACGAGGAGCCGGTGAGATCGGCTACTGGATGGCGCCCTGGTCTCGCGGCAGCGGTCGGCTCCGCGAGGCGGCCGAGGCGGTGATCGACTGGGGGTTCTCGTCCGACGGTCTGGGCCTGGTCCGCATCGAGTGGCGGGCGGTCGTGGGGAACGTCGCCTCGGCGAAGCTCGCCCGCACGCTCGGCTTCCGATACGAGGGACTGCTGCGCAAGGCGCTGACGGGCGCGCACGGGCGCGACGACGGCTGGATCGCCGGCCTCCTCGCATCCGACGACCGCGGGCCGCAGCGCTGGGCGGTCCTCGCGGACTGACCGGCCCCCGCCGCTCGCCGCGAACCCGGCGGGTTCGCCGGCCCTGCCGTCGCGGGCCCATGGCAGGATGAGCGCATGCCCGAGATGCCCGAGGTTCAGGGGCTCGTCGACTTCCTCCGCGAGCGGCTCACCGGCGTGCGCATCGAGCGCGCCACGGTCGCGAACATCGCGGCGCTGAAGACGTACGACCCGCCGATCGACGCGCTGAAGGACGCCGAGATCACGGGGGCCGAACGCCACGGCAAGTTCATCGACCTCGCCACGACCGGCCCGCACCTGGTGTTCCACCTCGCCAAGGCGGGGTGGCTGCGCTGGTACGACGAGCTGCCGAAGACCGTGATCCGCCCCGGCAAGACACCGATCGCGCTGCGCGTGGCGCTCGCCGACGGCGCGGGCTTCGACCTGACCGAGGCGGGCACGAAGAAGTCGCTCGCCGTCTACGTCGTCCGCGAGCCCGCCGACGTGCCCGGCATCGCCCGGCTCGGCCCCGACCCGCTCGACCCGTCCTTCTCGCGCGACGTGTTCGCGTCCCTCATCGAGGGCCGGCGCACGCAGATCAAAGGCGTGCTGCGCGACCAGGCGATCATCGCCGGCGTCGGCAACGCCTACTCCGACGAGATCCTCCACGCGGCGAAGATGTCGCCGTACGCGCTCGCGTCCTCGCTGTCGGACGCCGACATCACGCGCCTCTTCGACGCGATGACGCAGACGCTGACGGATGCCGTCGCCGAGGCGTCCGGCAAGCCGCCGGCCGAGCTCAAAGACGCCAAGCGCCGCGGCATGCAGGTGCACGGCCGGCGAGGCGAGACCTGCCCCGTGTGCGGCGACGAGGTGCGCAGCGTGTTCTTCGCCGACAACTCGCTCGAGTACTGTCCGACCTGCCAGACCGGCGGCAAGATCCTCGCGGACCGCCGCCTCTCGCGCCTGCTGAAGTAGGCGCCGACGCGCCGGGACCCCGCGGCGCCCGTCGAGGCCTCAGCCGAACGGCGGCGTCTCGGTGGTGCCCATGAGCACGCGGGCGTCGTCGTCGACCCAGTCCAGCGACTTCGACACGGCCTTGCGCCACTGCCGGAATCGCCGCTCGCGCTCGTCCTGCGCCATCCGCGGCTCGAAGCGGACGTCCTCCTGCCAGTGGGCGCGCAGCTCGTCGAGGTCGCGCCAGACCCCCGTCGCCAGGCCCGCGGCGTACGCGGCGCCGAGCGCCGTGGTCTCGACGACCTTCGGGCGCACCACCGGGATGCCGAGGATGTCGGCCTGGAACTGCATCAGCAGGTCGTTGCGCGTCATGCCGCCGTCCACGCGGAGCTCGTCGAGCGTCCGTCCTGTGTCGGCGACGACCGCCTCGATGACATCGCGGGTCTGGAAGGCCGTCGACTCGAGGGCGGCCCGCGCGATGTGCCCCTTGTTGACGTAGCGTGTGAGGCCGACGAGCGCGCCGCGTGCGTCGGGGCGCCAGTACGGCGCGAAAAGCCCCGAGAACGCCGGCACGAAGTACGCTCCGCCGTTGTCGTCGACGGTCGAGGCGAGCGTCTCGACCTCCTCCGAGCGCTGGATGATGCCGAGGTTGTCGCGCAGCCACTGGACCAGCGAGCCGGTCACGGCGATCGAGCCCTCCAGCGCATAGCGCGCGGGCTCGTCGCCGATCCGGTAGCCGACGGTGGTGATGAGCCCGCTGCCGGAGCGGATGATCTCGGTCCCGGTGTTGACGAGCAGGAAGTTGCCCGTGCCGTACGTGTTCTTCGACTCTCCCGCGTCGAACGCCGCCTGCCCGAAGGTCGCCGCCTGCTGGTCGCCGAGGATCCCGGCGATCGGGGCGCCGTGGAGGACCTCCGGCAGCAGCGATTCGCCGACGACCTCCGATGAGGAGCGGATGGCCGGCATCATCGCCCGCGGGATGCGCCAGGTCGCCAGCAGCTCGTCGGACCAGTCGAGGGTGCGCAGGTCCATCAGGAGCGTCCGCGAGGCGTTGGTGACGTCGGTGACGTGGATGCCGCCGCGCGCGCCGCCGGTGAGGTTCCACACCACCCACGTGTCGGGCGTGCCGAACAGCAGGTCGCCCGCCTCCGCGGCCGCGCGCGCGCCGGGCACGTGGTCGAGGATCCACGCCACTTTCGACGCCGAGAAGTAGGTCGCCAGCGGCAGACCGGTGGTGTCGGCGAATCGGTCGCCCCCGCCGTCGCGCGACATCTCGTCGATGCGCGGCTGCGTGCGGGTGTCCTGCCAGACGAGGGCGTTGTGCACGGGCCGGCCGGTGCGCTTCTCCCACACGACGGCGGTCTCGCGCTGGTTGGTCACGCCGATCGCCGCGACCTCGGACGCGCCGATCCCGGCGCGCGAGAGGCACGAGGCCACCACCCATTCGGTGTTCGTCCAGATCTCGACCGGATCGTGCTCGACCCAGCCCGCGCGGGGGAAGATCTGCTCGTGCTCGCGCTGCGAGACGGCGACGACCGCGCCGCCGGAGTCGAACACGATCGCGCGCGTCGAGGTCGTGCCCTGATCGATGGACAGCACGTGGCCGGGCAACCTCGTCTCCTTCCTCGGCGGGCGGCAGTGCCCGCGACGGCGCCCTCGGGCGCGGTGCGGTCAGGCTATCGTGCCGACGCCGGGGACCACGTCGGGTCGGCGGCGTGGACCCGCTCGAGAGCACGGGCGATCTCGAGGGAGACGCGGTCCGCATCCCACCCGAGCACCGGCGCGACGGCGTCGGCGACCTCGGCCACCGCGTCGGGCGTCGCACCGCCGGTGAAGGCGATGCTCGTGCGGCGCAGGAGCAGGTCGTCGAGGTGCGCGACGTCCTCGGTCGCCGCGAGGTGCCGCAGCTCGCCCGAGCTGTAGGAGGGCGCGTGGTCCAGGAGTGCGTCGTCCGGGTCCTGCGCGATGGCCTCGGCGACGGATGCCGCGACCGTGCCGTAGCGGTCCAGCAGCGTCGCCACGCGCGCGGCGGGGACGTCCACGGCGTGCGAGGCGATCCACTGCTGCCGCGCGCGCTCGGTGACGGGGTAGCCCCGGCCGCCGCCGATCGGCAGGCCGCGGGTGGAGCGACGGCGGGGCTGGGCGAGCAGCTCGAGGGCGCGGCCGGCGAGGTCCTCGGCCGAGGCGCGGAAGGTCGTCCACTTGCCGCCGACGAGGCTCAGGACCGTGGCGTCCCCTCCCACGAGCGGGGCGGACTCGATGCGATAGTCCCGCGAGACGAAGCCGGGCGAGAGCTCGCCGTGGCCCGGCAGCGGCCGCACGCCCGAGAACCGGTAGACGATCTGCGAGCGCTGCACCGGCACGGTGGGCAGCACCTGCCCGATGAGGTCGATGAAGTAGTCGACCTCGGCCTCGGTGCACACGACCGGGTCGCCCATCTCGTGCTCGAGATCGGTGGTGCCGACCAGCACGCGACCCTTCAGGGGGTAGATGAGGACGATGCGGCCGTCCTCGTTCTCGAAGAACAGCTCCCGGCCGCCCGTCGCAGCGAGCAGCTCGGGGTGGTCGAGCACGATGTGCGAGCCCTTGGTGCCGCCCATGTAGCGTGTCGGGTCGCCCAGGGCCAGGTTCGTCAGATCCGTCCACGGTCCGCTGGCGTTGACGACGACGGATGCCGCGAACCGCGTCTCCTCCCCGCTCAGCGCGTCGCGCAGCACGACCCGTCCGCGGTCGACCCCCACCGCCGCGGTGTGGTTGGCAGCGCGCGCGCGCTCGCCGCCGGCGATGCGGCCGTCGCGCAGGACGTCGATCGCCAGGCGCTCGGGGTCGTGGAGGGAGGCATCCCAGTAGGTGGCGGTGTACTTCACGTCGGGGTTCAGCTGAGGGAGCTGCGCGAGCGAGCGCTTGCGGCCGTGGAACGTGTGGCGTGGCACGGTGCCGCGCCCGAACAGACCTCCGCCACGGGAGAAGGAGTCGTAGATGACCAGCCCGATCTTGATGAGCGCGGCGCCGCGCTCTCGGTGCTTTCCGCCGCCGTGGCGGAGGAAGCGCAGCGGAGCGGAGAGGACGCCGGAGAAGGTGGAGAAGATCGGGATGGTCGTCTGCAGCGGGCGCACGTAGTGCGGTGCGGTCTTGAGCAGCGCGTTGCGCTCGGTGACCGCCTCGTGCACGAGACGGAACTCGCCGTTCTCGAGGTAGCGGATGCCGCCGTGGATCATGTGGGACGAGGCCGCGGAGGCGCCGCTGACGAAGTCGTCCTTCTCGACGAGCGCGACGTCCACGCCCTGGATGGCGAGGTCGCGGAAGGTGGCGAGGCCGTTGATGCCGCCCCCGATGATCAGCACGTCGGCATACGGACGCGCCGAAAGTGCCTCGAATCCTCGCTCCGAACCCGCCGTCATCGCCGGCCCCCTCTCGTGTCGCTGGTGACCATGATGACACCTCTGGACGTCCTTGCAGGCCATATGCACATACGTGCACAATGGGCGGATGGAGCAGATCGGCGACGCCCGGACGGTGCAGCGGGCCCTCACCGCCGCGCACCTGTATTACGTGCAGGACCGCACGATGGAGGCGATCGCCCGCGAGCTCGGCACGTCGCGTTCGACGGTGTCGCGCCTGCTCACCCATGCGCGCGCCGCGGGCATCGTCGACATCCGCATCCGGTCTCCCTTCGCCGCCCCCGAGGGGCTCGAGGAGCGCCTGGCCGAACGGTTCGGCATCGCGGCCGACGTCGTTCCGGTGCCCGAGGACGCCACCGAGGTCGACCGCCTCCAGCGCGTCGCGATCGCCGCCGCCCACATCGTCGCCGACCTCGTCCAGGACGACATGACGGTGGGTGTCGCGTGGGGGTCGACGACCGCCGCGGTGAGCCGGCATCTGGTGCCCAAGCCGGTCCACGGCGCGACGTTCGTGCAGCTCAACGGCTCGGGCAACACGCACACGACCGGCCTCCTGTACGCCAGCGAGATCCTCAGCCGCTTCGCCGCGGCGTACGACGGCAGCGCGCAGCAGTTCCCGGTGCCGGCATTCTTCGACGACCCGGCGACGAAGCGGGCGATGTGGCGGGAGCGCAGCACCCGCCGGATCCTCGACATGCAGACGTCGATGGACCTCGTCGTCTTCAGCACCGGCTCGGCGGGCTCGCAGGTGCCCAGCCACGTGTACAGCGGCGGCTACCTCGAGGCGGGCGAGCTCGACGAGCTCGCCGACGAGGGCGTGGTCGGCGACGTCGCGACGGTCTTCTACCGCGCCGACGGCTCGAGCGACGGCATCACGCTCAACGCCCGCGCGACGGGCCCGAGCCTCGACCTGCTGCGGCGGATCCCCCGGCGCCTGTGCATCGTCTCGGGCGTCTCGAAGCTCGCGAGCCTGCGCGGGGCGCTGGCCGCGCGCATCGCCACCGACCTGGTCGTGGACGAGGCCACCGCGCGCGCGCTGCTGGAGTGACGGCCGCATGCCGCGCCCGCCTCGCGACGAAGTACATGCGAAGACATGGAATGAATGAACGGATGCCGCGTTGACTACACTCGTGAGCATCAACGTGCTCCGGGGTCGGTGAGAATCCGAACCGGCGGTGACAGTCCGCGAGCCGAGGCATCAGCATCCGATCGGATGCCGCCACGGCCGATCCGGTGGAACTCCGGAACCGACGGTGATGCGACGGGTATCCGTCGCTAGTCCGGATGGGAGGCAGCACGAGCGGCGCCCTGCGCGCCGCGGCTTCCCGTGCCCCGGAGCGTCGTAGACGACGACGAGACGAGGGGCCGGATGGCAAGCGCAGCGGAACACGACGCGATGCGTCGCGCGCTGGAGCTCGCCGTGCGCGGCCCGCGGGGCGTGAACCCGCAGGTCGGTGCCGTGCTGCTCTCGCCCGACGGCGAGATCCTCGCCGAGGGCTGGCACCGCGGCGCCGGGACGCCGCACGCCGAGGTCGATGCCCTGTCGCAGCTGGCGCCGGGCGCAGCCCGCGGTGCGACCGCCGTCGTCACCCTCGAACCCTGCAACCACACCGGACGCACCGGCCCGTGCGCCCAGGCGCTCATCGCCGCCGGGGTCGCCCGCGTGGTGTACGCCGTCGCCGACCCCGGCGACCACTCCTCCGGCGGCGCCGACCGGCTCCGCGCTGCCGGCGTGGACGTCGAGTCCGGCCTGTTCGCGCCGGAGGCGGCCGCGCTGCTCGACGCGTGGCTCACGGTGCAGCGCCTCGGTCGCCCGCACGTGACGGTGAAGTGGGCCCAGAGCCTCGACGGGCGGGCTGCGGCATCCGACGGCACCAGCCAGTGGATCACCGGACCGGTGGCGCGCGCCGACGTCCACGTTCGCCGGGCGCAGGCGGACGCGATCGTGGCCGGCACCGGCACGGTCCTCGCCGACGACCCGGCCCTCACCGCGCGCGCCGAGGACGGCTCGCTCCTGTCGCGACAGCCTGTCCCCGTCGTCGTGGGCGCCCGCGCGGTGCCCGAGACCGCGGCGCTGCGCCGGCACCCGCACGCATTCCTGCAGTTCCCCGGCGACCCCGCGTCCGGCGGCCTCCCGGCGCTGCTCGAAGACCTCCGCCGTCGCGGCGTGCAGCGCGTGTTCGTCGAGGGCGGGCCCTCCGTCGCCGCCTCCTTCCTTCGCGACGGGCTCGCCGACGAGCTCCTCGTGTACGTCGCCCCCGTGCTGCTCGGCGGCGACCGCCTCGCGCTCCAGGACATCGGCGTGACAACGATCACCGAGGCGCGACGCCTGGCCGTGGCATCCGTCACCCCCCTCGGCGATGATCTGCTCATCGTCGCCCGCCCGTCGTCGGAAGGAGACGAGTGATGTTCACCGGAATCGTCGAGGAGATCGGCGAGATCGCCGCCGTCGAGCCGTCGGGCGACGGCGTGCGCGTGACGGTCACCGCCCCGAAGGCGGTGTCGGATGCCGCGCACGGCGACTCGATCTCGGTCAGCGGCGTGTGCCTCACCGTCGTCGACCAGGGCGCGGACTGGTTCACCGCGGACGTGATGAAGCAGACTCTGGACATGTCGACCCTCGCCGGGGTCGCAGCGGGACGCCGCGTGAACCTCGAGCGCGCCACGGCCGCGCACGGACGACTGGGCGGGCACATCGTGCAGGGTCACATCGACGGCACCGGCGAGGTGCTCGAGGTGCGCCCCGGCGCGCAGTGGCAGGTGCTGCGCATCTCGCTGCCGGCACCGCTCGCGCCCCTTGTCGTCGACAAGGGCTCGATCGCCGTCGACGGCGTCTCGCTCACGGTCAGCGCCGCCAGCCCCGCCTCCCCCGGCGACGGCTGGTTCGAGGTCTCGCTCATTCCCGAGACCCTCGCCGCGACGACCCTCGGCGCCCGCGTCCCGGGCGACCGCGTCAACCTCGAGACCGACATCCTGGCGCGGCACGTGCAGCGCCTCCTCTCCTTCGCCTCCACGGCCCCGGCCGCCTCAGCAGTCTCCGCGGCGACGTCCGCACCCACGGAAGGAGGCTCCGCATGAGCCTTTCCACGATCCCCGAGGCCCTGGCGGCGCTGCGCGCCGGCCGGCCGGTCATCGTCGCCGACGATGAGAACCGCGAGAACGAGGGCGACGTCGTGCTGTCGGCACAGCTCGCGACGCCCGAGTGGGTCGCCTGGACCGTCCGCTGGACCAGCGGCTTCCTGTGCGCCCCGATGCCCGCCGACTGGGCCGACCGTCTCGACCTCCCCCCGATGGTGGAGGTCAACGAGGACGCCCGCGGCACCGCGTACACCGTCAGCGTCGACGCGGCCGACCGCTCGTCGACGGGCATCAGCGCATCCGACCGCGCGCACACGCTCAACGTGCTCGCCGACCCCGAGTCGACGCCTGCCAGCCTCATCCGTCCCGGCCACATCCTGCCCCTGCGCGCCGTCGACGGCGGCGTCCGCGAGCGGGCCGGCCACACCGAGGCCGCGGTGGAGCTCATGCGCCTCGCCGAGCTCACGCCGGTCGGCGTCATCGGCGAGGTCGTGGCCGACGACGGCAGCATGATGCGACTGCCGGGTCTCCAGGAGCTCGGCGCCGAGCACGACATCCCGGTGATCACGATCGAGCAGCTCATCGCCCACCTCGACGAGACCGCGCCGTGCGACCCGGCGACCCACGGCGCGCACAAGCGCCGCGTGAGCCTGCGCGCCGAGGCGCGCGTGCCCACCTCGCACGGCGACTTCCGCTTCCTCGCGTACAAGGACCGCGTCACCGGCACCGACCACATCGCGGTCGTCTCGGGCGAGCTCTCCGACGCGCCGCTGGTGCGCGTGCACTCCGAGTGCCTGACCGGCGAAGCCTTCGGGTCGCTCAAGTGCGAGTGCGGCCCCCAGCTCGATGCGGCGCTGGACGCCATCGAGCAGGACGGCGGGGTCGTCATCTACATGCGCGGCCACGAGGGGCGCGGCATCGGGCTCATCAACAAGCTGCGCGCGTACTCGCTGCAGGAGCGCGGACTCGACACCGTCGATGCGAACCTGGCGCTCGGCCTCCCGGCCGATGCGCGCGACTACGCGGCGGCGGCGGGGATCCTCACCGACCTCGGCATCGAGAAGGTGCGCCTGCTGACCAACAACACCGACAAGGTGGCGCAGCTGCGAGCCCTCGGACTCGACATCGTCGAGCAGGTTCCGCTCCTCGTGGGCGTCGGCCCGAACAACCACCAGTACCTCGCGACCAAGCGCGACCGCATGGGCCACATCATCGCCGAGGCGGATCTCGCCGACGCGCTGGCCCAGATGCACGAAGGAGCAGAGCGATGAGCGGCAAGGGCGCTCCCCAGGCCACCGACCGGATCGACGGCGCGGGCCTGGACGTGGTCGTCGTCGCCGGCACGTGGCACGACACGATCACCGACGGCCTCATCGCCGGCGCCGAGCGCGCCCTCGAGGCGTCGGGCGCCTCCTGGCGCCTCGTCCGCGTACCGGGCTCGTTCGAGCTGCCGGTCGTCGCGAAGGCGGCGCTGGACGCCGGCGCCGATGCGGCGGTCGCGCTCGGGGTGATCATCCGCGGTGGTACGCCTCACTTCGACTTCGTCTCGAACGCGGCCACCGACGGCCTCACGCGCGTGGCGCTGGACACCGGCAAGCCGGTGGGCTTCGGTGTGCTCACGCTCGACGACGAGGCGCAGGGCATCGACCGCGCCGGACTCGAGGGGTCGAAGGAGGACAAGGGGTACGAGGCGGCGGACGCCGCGCTGCGCACCGCGCTCGTGCTGCGGGAGCTCCGCCAGGCTCGGTGACCGGGTGGCGCGGGCCTCGCCGCGCCGCCGCGATCGGCCCTGAAGGCGAGGCAACCTTCAGGTAGGCTGATGGCATGGAAATCCTCCGCCACGTCGTCGTGCTCGTCCACCTCGTCGGCTTCGCCATCCTCTTCGGAGCCTGGGTCGTCGAACTGGTCAACGGGAAGCACCACATCACGCGTCTCATGCACTGGGGTCTCGGCATCGCGGGTGTCGCCGGCCTCATCCTCGCCGCCCCTTGGGGAATCGAGTACGACCTCAATTACGCCAAGATCGGCGTGAAGCTGGTCATCCTCCTGATCATCGGCGCGCTGCTGGGCATCGGCGCCGGCCGCCAGCGCAAGTCCGGCTCGGTGCCGCCGGCGATCTTCTGGTCGATCGGCATCCTCACCTTCGCCAACGCCGCGATCGCGGTGCTCTGGCGCTGATCCAGCGGGAACGAGCGGATGCCGCGACCCCGCGTCGCGGCATCCGCAGCCGGGGGTAGACTCGATCCTCGTGCCGGGCGACCCCGCCCGTGCTCACGGTGATCCAGTGCAGTGCCGCCTGACGCATCACCCTGCGCCGTGCGGACGCCCACCGCCGCATCCGACCCGGATGCTTCGCTCCGCACTCCCCCAGGTGACAATGACTTCCCGCACGTCCGCCGCCACGCCCGCGGCCCCCGCCAATCCCCGTTCCCGCGTCATCACCGCGAGCCTCGTCGGCACGACGATCGAGTTCTACGACTTCTACGTCTACGCGACCGCCGCCGTCCTGGTCTTCCCCATCCTCTTCTTCCCCACCGGCAACGACACCACGTCGCTCCTGCTCTCGTTCAGCGTGTTCGGCGCCGCCATGATCGCCCGGCCGCTCGGCGCGGTGGTGTTCGGCCACTTCGGCGACCGCTTCGGGCGCAAGGCGACCCTCGTCGCCTCGCTCCTCACGATGGGCATCGCGACCTTCCTGATCGGATGCCTCCCGACCTTCAACGAGATCGGCGTGTGGGCGGCCGTGCTGCTGCTGGTGCTCCGCCTCGCCCAGGGCTTCGCGCTCGGCGGCGAGTGGTCTGGCGCGGCGCTCGTCGCGACCGAGAACGCCCCGAAGGGCAAGCGCGCCTGGTACGGCACCTTCCCGCAGCTGGGTGCCCCGCTGGGCTTCATCATCGCCAACTCGGTGTTCCTCGCGATCAACTACCTGCTCCCGCACCCGGACGGCGCAGGACAGCGCTCGGACGACTTCCTCGCGTGGGGATGGCGCGTGCCGTTCCTGTTCTCGGCGGTCATGGTGATCATCGGCCTGTGGGTGCGCCTGCGCCTCGTCGAGTCCGACACCTTCGTCAAGGCGGAGGCCAAGGGCGCGATCCGCAAGTTCCCGCTGGCGACGGTCCTGCGTCACCACTGGTGGCACCTGATCCTCGGCACGTTCATCATGCTGGCGACGTACGTGCTGTTCTACCTGATGACGAACTTCACCCTCTCGTACGGCACGAAGGCGGCGGACCTCGAGACGGCATCGGCCGCCGCGCAGGCGGCCGCCGAGGCCGCGGGCAACCCGTTCGACGCCGACGCCTTCGCGGCGCAGTTCTACCCGGGTCTGGGCTTCGGCTACACCGACTTCGTGCTGATGCAGATCATCGGCGTGGTGTTCTTCGGCATCTTCACGCTGCTGTCCGGTCCGATCGCCGACGCGATCGGCCGCCGCCGCCTGCTGCTGTGGGTGACGGGTCTGATCATCGTGTTCGGCCTCACCTTCAACATCTTCCTGCTCCCGCAGGCCGACCCGAAGTTCACCGGAGCCCTCACGCAGGCGTTCCTCGTCTTCGGGTTCATGCTGATGGGCTCCACGTTCGGGCCGATGGGCGCCGTGCTGCCGGAGCTGTTCCCGACCAACGTGCGCTACTCGGGATCGGCCATCTCGTACAACGTGTCGTCGATCCTCGGGGCGGCCCTCGCGCCGATCGTCGCGGTCTGGCTGTGGGCATCCGCCGGCGGCAGCCCCGTGCTGGTCGGGGTGTACCTGTCGGCGATGGCGGTGCTGACGTTCATCGCGCTGCTCCTCGCGCCCGAGACGAAGGACGTGGACTACGACGCCGACCTGGGCGTCGGTGCGACCGGTTCGCTCTAGCGATATCGCATCGGATGAGCGGATGCCCCGACCCGGCCGGGTCGGGGCATCCGTCGTCTGTGACCTCAGTCCAGGAACAGCGCGCGCAGCCGCTTCGTGGTGAAGACCAGGCCCACGGCGATCATGACGACGTAGTACAGGACGTGCCACCACATGTCGGGCGTGAGGATGCCGGTGGTGAGGCCGCGGACCAGCTCGACACCGTGCCACAGCGGGAAGGCCATGATGATGCCCTGGATCCACTCGGGGTAGATGGTGATGGGGTACAGCGTCGCCGAGAAGAGGAACATCGGCAGCAGCACGAAGTTGATCCAGTCCATCTGCTGGAAGGTCTTCATGTAGCTGGTGACCGCCATGCCGAGGCTGGCGAAACCGAAGGCGATGAGCAGCACCGCCGGCAGCGCGAGGATCGCGGTCCAGGCCAGATTCAGCCCGAGCAGCTGCATGATCACCATGAAGCCGGTGGCGTAGAGCAGGCCGCGCAGCAGCGCGTAGAGGATCTCGCCGAGCGCCACGTCGAGCGGCCCCATGGAGGTCGCCAGCATCCCCTCGTAGAGCTTGCCGTAGTTGAGCTTGAAGAAGACGTTCCACGTCGAGTCGTAGATGGCGCCGTTCATCGCCGACACCGCCAGGAGCGCCGGGGCGATGAAGGCCGCGTAGGGCACCTCGACGCCGCTGGAGGTCTGGACATCGCCGATGAGGGCACCGAGCCCGATGCCCATCGAGGCGAGGTAGAACACGGGCTCGAAGAAGCCCGAGAGCACGACGGCCCAGCTCGACGAGCGGGCGGCGAGGAGCCCGCGCTGCACCACGGCCTGCGGGTTGCCCGCCCACAGCGCCCGCACGCCGCCGCGGCGGACCTGCGCCTGCGTCTCCTCCGGTCCGGAGGACTGTCGGACGGCGGTCATTCGGCCAGCCTCCTGCCGAACAGACGCCTGCCGACGAGGTAGCCGCCGATGGACAGCACGAGCAGGTAGCCGACGTGCACGACGATCATGAAGGGTTCGGCGGGTTTGCCGTAGGTGACGATGCGGCCGAGCTCGGTGGCGTGCCAGAGGGGCGAGACCCATCCGATCCACTGCAGCCACAGCGGAAGCGTGGCCAGCGGATAGAACGTGCCCGAGAACAGGAACATGGGCATGAAGATGAAGCGCTGGACCAGCGCGATCTGCCCTTTGTCCTCCGTGATCGAGGCGGCGTACGCCATGTACGGGATCCCGAACGCGAGCCCCGCGAGCAGGCCGATGGGGATGGTGAGCCAGCCGGTCGCCGGGTCGGGCACGGCGCCGAAGATCCAGAGGAAGGCGTAGTAGGCGACGACGACGAAGATGATGCGCGCAGACGCGCCGGCGACCACACCGCCGGCGATCTGACCGGGCGAGAGCGCCGAGGCGCTGAAGCCGAAGAAGTAGCGCCGCCACTTGAAGCCGGCCATCACCGGGTAGGAGAACTCCTCGGACGCGACCGAGATCGCGGCGGTCATGAGAAGGGCGGGGGCGACGAACACGAGGTACGACACCTCCACGCCGTTCTCGACGATCGGCGCGTCGATGAGCGCCGCGAGCCCCACCGCCAGCCCCAGGAGGTAGAGGATCGGCTGGCCCAGCGCGCCGACGATGATCGTCCAGCCGTAGGCGCGCATGGCACGCACCATGTGCTCGGTGACGTACCAGGTGCCGAACATGCGGGGCTTGCGCCCCCACTGCAGCGCCTCGGCACGCAGCTCGTCGAGCGACGGCGCCGCGGTCGTCGCGGCGGCGCCGGCGTCTTCGGGTCGCGCGGTCATTCGATCAGCGACCTTCCGGTCAGGCGCAGGAAGACGTCCTCGAGGCTCGAGCGGCGCACGAGGCTCGTGATCGGGCGGAGACCGCGGTGCGTGACGGCCTCGAGGGCCTCTTCGCCGTTGCGCGCGTAGACGAGCACGCGGTCGGGCAGCACCTCGACGCGGTCGCCGATGCCCTCGAGCAGCGGCGCGACCTGCTCGTTGCGGTCGGAGCCGAACCGCACCTCGAGCACCTCGCGGCTGGAGTGGTCGCGGATGAGTGACGCCGGCGTGCCCTCGGCCATGATGCGGCCCTTGTCCACGACGATGAGGCGGTCGCACAGCTGCTCGGCCTCGTCCATGTAGTGCGTCGTCAGCACGAGCGTCGTGCCGCGCTCCTTGAGGCGGAACAGCCGGTCCCACAGCACGTGCCGCGCCTGCGGGTCCAGGCCCGTGGTCGGCTCGTCGAGGAGCAGGATGCGCGGGTCGTTGATGAGGCCGCGGGCGATCGTCAGCCGTCGCTTCATCCCGCCCGAGAGCTGGTCGACCTTCGACTTGGCCTTGTCTTCCAGCGCGGCGAAGGCCAGCAGCTCGTCGGCTTTCTCGGCGCACACCCGGCCGGGCAGGCCGAAGTAGCGGCCGTAGATGTACAGGTTCTCGCGGGCGTTGAGCTCGCCGTCGAGGTTGTCCTGCTGGGGCACGACACCCAGGCGCGAGCGGATCTCGGGCCCGTACCGGTCGGGGTCGAGGCCGAGGATCGACAGCTCGCCGCCGGTGCGCGTCGAGACGGCGCCGATCATCTTCATCGTCGTCGACTTGCCCGCGCCGTTCGGGCCGAGCAGGCCGAACGACTCGCCGGGCGCGACCTCGAACGACAGTCCGTCGACCGCAAGGAAGTCGGGCTTGCCTTTGACCTTGTAGGCCTTGACGAGGTTCTCAGCGGTGATCACGGGGGCGGGCACCGGACTACCCTAACGCCCCGCTCCGACACCGCCCAGCGCCGTCATGCGCCCACGGCGCTCCCCTGCCCGCACCCTTCCTCGGTCGAGTTGGCGGCTGCAGCGTCAACGCGAGTTGACGGCGCCGCGGCGTGTCAACTATGGTTGACGACGGATGCCGCGGCCGGCGGCATCCGTGATCCGACAGCTCATCGACCGATGGGCGGCCCGCACGAGAGGCGCACGATGAGCGGCGACGACCTGAGCACCCTGATCGGGGCGGCCGGCGCGCGCGAACCCCTCGCCGAGCTGCACCGCCTCGCCGAGGTGCGCCGCGAGCTCGCCCGCGCCGAAGAGGTGCAGGTGCGCAAGGCCCGCAACCTCGGCTTCTCGTGGCAGGCGATCGCGAGCGCCCTGGGCGTGAGCCGGCAGGCCGTCCACAAGAAGTACGGTCGAAGGTAACCCCTTTTCACGAACGAGGTACACCCATGCCCTCCGCCGAACTCGACGAAGCCCCCGCCGTCGCACCCCCCACGGCGTCCTCCTCCCCTCGCGCACCGCGCGGCCGCTCGCGCCGCGGCAAGCAGGACGACGGCCCCCGTGCCTCTTTCGGGCAGCTGCTCCCCTACCTCTTCGAGCACAAGCGCACCCTCGCCGTCGTGGTGGTGCTCAGCATCCTGAGCGCCGCCGCATCCCTCGTGCAGCCGCTTCTGGTCGGCCAGGTCATCACGCGCGTGCAGGAGGGGCTCGACCTGGGCCTGCTGGTCTGGGCGCTCGTCGGCTTCGTCCTCCTGGCCTCGCTCATCTCGGGGTGGCAGCACTACCTGCTGCAGCGCACGGGCACGGCCGTCGTCTACTCGAGCCGCCGCCGGCTCATCGCGCGCATCCTGCACCTGCCCGTCAGCGAGTTCGACGCGCGCCGCACCGGCGACCTCGTCTCGCGCGTCGGCAGCGACACGACACTCCTCTACTCCGCGCTCACGCAGGGGCTCGCAGACTCGATCGGCAACGCGCTGCTGTTCGTGGGCGCGCTCGTCGCCATGGCGATCATCGACCCGGTGCTGCTCGCGATCATCGTGGTCGTGATCGGCATCTCGGTGCTCGGCGTCACCGCACTGAGCGGCCGCATCCGCACCGCCTCGACCGAGCAGCAGGAGAAGGTCGGCGCGCTCGCGTCGGGCGTCGAGCGCGCCGTCGGATCGATCCGCACCGTCCGCGCGTCCGGCGCGACCGCTCGTGAGATCGACGCGGTCACCGCGCAGGCGACGGATGCCTACACCGTCGGCGTGCGCATCGCGAAGGTGTCGGCGCTGGTGGTGCCCATCGCCAGCGTCGCACTGCAGGTGTCGCTTCTGGTGGTCATCGGCCTCGGCGGCTTCCGCGTCGCGACCGGCGCGCTGTCGATCGCGAGCCTCGTGACGTTCATCATGTTCCTGTTCATGCTGATCGCACCGCTGGGCTCGTTCTTCGGCGCCATCACGTCGGTGAGCCAGGCGCTCGGCGCCCTCGGCCGCATCCAGGAGGTGCTCGACCTTCCCACCGAGTCGCAGGACGACGCCGCCATCGCGGCACGGGCCCTCCGACAGGCTCAGGGACCGGACCCGGTCGCTGAGCGTGCCGAAGCGCCGGCCATCGAGTTCCGCGACGTGCGGTTCCGATACCCCGAGAACGTCGTCGAGGCGCGCCGCAAGGCCGAGTCCGAGGCGCGGGCGGTGCTCGAGAGCGCTCACGTCGACACCTCGGCGATCGCGCTCGGCGACGAGTCCGTCTCCGGCAGCACGGACGGACGGACGGATGCCGCTGCATCCGTCTCGGGCGATGCCGAGGTGCTGCGGGGGGTGTCGTTCTCGGTCCCGCGCGGCGCGCGCGTCGCGCTCGTCGGCCCTTCGGGTGCGGGCAAGAGCACGACCCTCGCGCTCATCGAGCGCTTCTACGACCCCACCGGCGGCGCGATCCTGCTCGACGGCACGGACGTGCGCACGCTCGACCGCGTCGAGCTGCGCGCGCAGCTCGGCTACGTCGAACAGGACGCCCCGACCCTGGCCGGGACCATCGGCGACAACCTTCGGCTGGCCTCGCCCGAGGCATCCGATTCCGAATGCGAGGCCGTGCTGCGCGCCGTGAATCTCGGCGAGGTGCTCGATCGCAACCCGCTCGGCGTCGACGCGCCCGTGGGCGAGTCGGGCGTCATGCTCTCGGGCGGCGAGCGCCAGCGCCTGGCGATCGCCCGGGCGCTGCTGGCCGCTCCCCCGATCCTGCTGCTCGACGAGTCGACCTCGTCGCTCGACGGGCTGAATGAGCAGCGCATGCGCGAGGCGATCGACGCCGTCGCGGCCGGCCGCACGCTCATCGTGATCGCGCACCGCCTGTCGACCGTCGTCGACAGCGACCACATCGTCGTCATGGAGCACGGCCGGGTGGTCGGCCAGGGCACGCACTCCGAGCTCGTGCAGTCGACGCCGCTGTACCGCGAGCTGGCCAAGCACCAGCTGCTCGTCTGACGCGGCGCCCGTGATGAGGCGCCCGGACCCTCTGCGAAGAAGAGGGGCCGGGCGCCGGTCGGGGGCGCGTCAGGCGCGCTGGAGCCGGTACCGCAGGGCGGCGAGCTCGGCCCAGAGGGGGGCGGGCACGCGGCCGTCGAAGGTGCGGTAGAACTCCTCGGTGAGGTCGGCCTCGTGCAGCCACAGGTCGCGGTCGATGGCGAACAGCTCGTCGAGGTCGGCCTGCGACACCTCGATGCCGTCGAGGTCGAGGTCCTCGTTGCGCGGGAGGCGTCCGATCGGGCTGTCGATCGCGCCGACCTCGCCCTCGATGCGCCGGATGATCCAGTCGATGACGCGCGAGTTGTCGCCGAAGCCCGGCCACAGGAAGCGGCCGTCGGCGCCCTTGCGGAACCAGTTCACCTGGAACACGCGCGGGGCGCGGTCGAAGCGCAGCTTCTGCCCGACCTTGAGCCAGTGCCCGAAGTAGTCGGCCATGTTGTAACCGCAGAAGGGCAGCATCGCGAACGGGTCGCGGCGCAGCTCGCCGACCGTGCCCTCGGCGGCGGCGGTGCGCTCGGACGAGATGTTCGAGCCCATGAAGACGCCGTGGGTCCAGTCGGTGGCCTCCACGACGAGCGGCACGTTCGTCGCCCGGCGCCCGCCGAACAGGATCGCGTCCAGCGGCACGCCCTGCGGGGCGTCCCAGTCGTCGGCGATCTGCGGGCACTGGGCAGCGGCGACGGTGAAGCGCGAGTTCGGGTGCGCGGCGGGACGACCGGATGCCGGGGTCCAGGGGTTCCCCTCCCAGTCGGTGAGCTCCGCCGGCGGCTCGTCGGTGAGACCCTCCCACCACACGTCGCCGTCGGGGCGCAGCGCGACGTTGGTGAAGATCGTGTTGCCCCACAGCGTCTCGACGGCCGTGACGTTCGTGGACTCGCCGGTGCCCGGGGCGACGCCGAAGAAGCCGGCCTCGGGATTGATCGCCCACAGGCGCCCGTCCTCGCCGGGGCGGAGCCACGCGATGTCGTCGCCGAGGGTCTCGACGCGCCAGCCGGGGATGGTCGGCCGCAGCATCGCGAGGTTCGTCTTGCCGCACGCCGAGGGGAACGCGGCCGCGAGGTGGTAGGCGCGGCCGGCCGGGTCGATCACGCGGATGAGCAGCATGTGCTCTGCGAGCCAGCCCTCGTCGCGGCCGATCACCGACGCGATGCGCAGCGCGAAGCACTTCTTGGCCAGGATCGCGTTGCCGCCGTAGCCCGAGCCGAACGACCACACCTCGAGGGTGTCGGGGAAGTGCACGATGTACTTCTCGTCGTTGCACGGCCACGCGACGTCCTGCTGGCCAGGCTGCAGCGGGGCCCCCACCGAGTGCACGGTCTTGACCCACGGCGCACCGCCGGCGATCTCGCGCAGCACCTCGGTGCCCACGCGCGTCATGATGCCGATCGAGGTGACGGCGTAGGCGCTGTCGGTCACCTGCACGCCGATGTGCGACAGCGGCCCGCCGACCGGCCCCATCGAGAACGGCACGACGTACATCGTGCGGCCGGCCATCGAGCCCTCGAACAGCGGGGTGATGGTGGCCCGGATCTCGTCGGGCGCGGCCCAGTTGTTCGTCGGCCCCGCGTCCTGCTCGCGCTCGGAGGCGATGAAGGTGCGCGCCTCGGTGCGGGCGACGTCGCTGGGGTGCGAGCGGGCGAGGTACGAACCCGGCCGCCACTCGGGGTTGAGCTTGATGAGCTTGCCCTCGTCGACCATCTCGCGCAGCAGCGCGTCGTTCTCGGCGCGCGAGCCGTCCACCCAGTGGATGCGCGCCGGCTTCGTCAGCGCGGCGATCTCGTCGACCCACTGCGTGAGGGCGGCCATGCCCTCACCCTGGACGGTGGGCACCGCGCCGTACGACCGGGTCGCGGCAGGACGGGCGGGGGTGGAGCCTTCGGTCCGGGTGAAGATGTCGGCAAGGGCCATAGTGTCGCTCCTCGTTGATTCGACCGTCGGGTAGACGATTCAGATTCGTGCTCTTCCTCTACTTTGGATGCCCTTGAGCTTGTTTTCCCACGCAACATGGCGTCAAGAGTCTTGATTCTTTCGCTAGCATCAAAGAATGCCCGCCACCGCGCTCGAACTCTCGACCCTGGGTCACCGCATCCGTCATCAGCGCCTCGCCCACGGCTACACGCTGGACGAGCTCGGTGCCCTCGTCGGCGTCGCCGGCAGCCAGCTGAGCCTCATCGAGAACGGCAAGCGCGAGCCGAAGCTCTCGCTGCTGCAGGCGATCGCGTCGTCGACCGGCGTCGAGGTCGCCGACCTGCTGTCGGCCGAGCCTCCCAACCGGCGCGCGGCCCTCGAGATCGAGCTCGACCGGGCGCAGTCGAGCTCCGTCTTCCGCCAGCTGGGGATCGCCCCCGTCAAGGTGTCCAAGGGCATGAGCGACGAGACGATCGAGTCGATCCTCGGGCTGCACCGCGAGCTGCAGCGCCGCGAGAAGGAGGCGATCGCGACACCCGAGGAGGCCCGCCGCGCGAACACCGAGCTGCGGCTCATGATGCGCGAGCGCGACAACTACCTCCCCGAGATCGAGAAGCTCGCCGAGAAGCAGCTGAAGGCCGCGGGCCACACGACCGGCGCGCTGACCCACCGCACCGTGAGCATCATGGCGGAGAAGCTCGGATTCGAGCTGATCTACGTCAACGACCTGCCCCACTCGACCCGCTCGGTGACCGACCTCGAGCACGGCCGCATCTACCTGCCGCCCGCCTCGATCCCCGGCGGCCACGGCCTGCGCTCGATGGCGCTGCAGGCGATGGCCCACCGCCTGCTCGGGCACGAGCGCCCCACCGACTACGCCGACTTCCTGCAGCAGCGACTGGAGATCAACTACTACGCCGCGTGCTGCCTCATGCCCGAGACGGCGTCGGTGGCGTTCCTCCAGCAGGCCAAGAAGGACCGCAACCTCGCGGTGGAGGACTTCCGCGACGCCTTCGGCGTGACGCACGAGGCCGCGGGCATGCGCCTGACCAACCTCGCGACCCACCACCTGGGCATCAAGCTGCACTTCCTGCGCGTCGACGGCTCGGGGGCGATCTCGCGCGTCTACGAGAACGACGACCTCCCCCTGCCGATGGACGTCACCGGCGCGGTGGACGGCCAGATCGCCTGCCGCAAGTTCTCGGCGCGCGCCGCGTTCTCGGAGCAGAACCGCACGACGGAGCACTACCAGTACACCGACACTCCGGCCGGCACGTACTGGTGCTCGACGCAGACCGGCACCACCTCGGCGGGCGAGTTCTCGATCACCGTCGGCGTGCCCTTCGACGACGCCCGCTGGTTCCGCGGACGCGAGACCCAGAAGCGCGCCACGTCGACGTGCCCCGACGAGTCCTGCTGCCGCCGGGCGGCGCCCGACGTGCTCGAGCGCTGGTCGGGGAAGGCCTGGCCGAGCGCGCGCGTGCACATGCAGATGTTCTCGCCGCTCCCCCGCGGCACCTTCCCCGGCGTCGACGACAACGAGGTCTACGACTTCCTCGACCGCCACGCCTGAGCGCGTGCCGCCCGCCTACGCCGTGATGAAGTCCCGGTAGCGGTCGAGCGCGGCCGCGATCTCGGCATCCGTCGCCGCCCCCGGCGTGAACAGCTCGGGCACCGGCGCATCGGCATGCCGGCCCACCGCGACCGAGTGGGTCCACACGCCGACGGCCTCGCCGCGGGCGACGAGGATGGGCCGGACGATGCCGTTCATGCTCGGCCCGATCGCGCTCAGGAACTCCGGCGCGCACGGCACGGTGCGGTCCACGTACGACAGGTAGTACTCCTCGAACGGCGGGAGGGCCACGACCTCGGGTGCGGCCGCGCTGCGTCGCGGCGCCGCGCCGGCGACCAGATACTGCGGCTCGGGCTCGTCGGCGACGACGACGAGCCGGTCGGATGCCGCTTCCGCCGCGGCCCGCGACACCCCCAGCGGCAGCCCGGTCCACCACGCGAAGTCCCGCGGCCCGGCCGGTCCGTGCGAGGCGATGTAGCGGACGAAGAACTCGGCGAGCGGATCGGCGGGGGCGGCGGCATCCGTGATCCACTCGTCGGCGAGCACCCAGTACTGTTCGCGGGTCGGCCCGCTCTCGCGCGGGACGACGGGGCCCTGGCACAGCACGGACCGCAGCGACAGCGCGACGAGGAGGTGGTAGCCGCGCTGGCGCAGCGTCGACACGCCGCCCTGCTCCCACACCGCCAGCAGCTCCCTGCGGGTGAGGCGACCGCCGCCGGCGAGCGCCGCACGGGCGAGGCGCTCGGCCCGATCGGCCTCGTCGGCGTCGATCCCCTCGGCACGATGGACGGCGGCGGCCTGACGGAGCTGCCGCTGGGCGGTCACCGAGAGCACCCACGCGACGTCGGCGGCCGGGATCGTGTGGATCGTCCCGCGCATCGTCCACGTGCGCACGATCTCGCCGCGCCCGTAGGCGGCGTCGACGTCGCGCACCGTGATGCGCCCGCGGGTGCGTGCCGCGAGCGCCCAGCGGCCGCCCCAGAACTCCTGGCTCTGCGTCGCGAGCATGTGCCGAGCGGCGTCGGCGACCGACGCCGCGGGAGCGGTCAGGCGATGCGACCGGAGCCGCTCGTGACGCACGGTCGAGGCATCCATCCGCCCATCATGGCCCAGCCCGCGGACAGCCGGTGTCCCCTATAACCCCTGGCGGAGGGTGCGCACCAGTCCCTCGTGCCGGGGAGCCGGGATCTCTAGCGTGGAGGGATGGCGCGCGACGAGCAATGGCCGGAGGCCCTGTACACCGGACCCATCGACCTGGCCGGGATCGAGGCGATCGAGGGGGCGGAGCCCGAGGCCGAGACGCCCGAGATCAGCTACGACGAGCAACGCTACCCTGCCCGTCCGCGGCGACTGCGCCCCCGCGACCACCTGCGCGGCAGCAGTGTGCGGCGCATCCGGACCGACCCGCGCACGGCGAACGGCACCAACCCGTCGTACGTCGAGTGGCTCGTGCGGCAGTCGATGCTCAAGGACGCCGACGTCCTGGCCCGCCAGCTGTCGGGGCAGCCGACGATGTGGCGTCATGCCTACGCGCGTCCGGACGCCCGGCGGGCCATCGCGACGAGCGACGTGTGGTTCACGGCGTATCCGATCTCCCTCATCACCCGGCCGGGGCAGTCGTTCCTGGCCTCGCTCGGCGACGACGCGCTCTGGTCGGCCTTCGAGCGCATCGGGATCACCGCCATCCACACCGGGCCGGTGAAGCGGGCGGGCGGCATCGCCGGGTGGCTGGACACCCCGAGCGTCGACGGGCACTTCGACCGCATCAGCACGCAGATCGACCCCGCCTTCGGCACCGAGGACGAGTTCCGCGCCCTGTGCGACGTCGCCGACACGCACGGCGGGAGCATCATCGACGACATCGTGCCCGGGCACACGGGCAAGGGCGCCGACTTCCGCCTCGCCGAGATGGGCTTCAAGGACTACCCGGGGATCTACCACATGATCGAGATCCCGCCGGAGGACTGGGAGCTGCTGCCCGAGGTGCCCGAGGGCGTCGACAGCGTCAACCTGGACGCCGCGACCGAGCATGAGCTCGCCGGGCACGGGTACATCATCGGCGCCCTGCAGCGCGTCATCTTCTACACCCCCGGCGTGAAGGAGACGAACTGGAGCGCGACCGCCCCGGTGATCGGACCGGACGGCGTGACCCGCCGGTGGGTGTACCTCCACTACTTCAAGCAGGGCCAGCCGTCGATCAACTGGCTCGACCCGACGTTCGCGGGGATGCGCCTTGTCATCGGCGACGCGCTGCACTCGCTCGGGGAGCTCGGCACGAGTGCGCTGCGCCTGGACGCGAACGGATTCCTCGGCGTGGAGAAGAGCGCCGAGGGCCTTCCGGCGTGGTCGGAGGGGCATCCGCTCTCGCACGCCGCCAACCACATCATCGCCGGCATGGTCCGCAAGGTCGGCGGCTTCACCTTCCAGGAGCTCAACCTCACGATCGAGGACATCCGCGACACGGGCGCCGTCGGCGCCGACCTGTCGTACGACTTCATCGGTCGCCCGGGCTACCACCACGCGCTGGCGACCGGGCAGACCGAGTTCCTCCGGCTCGCGCTGACCACGTCGCTGCGGCTGGGCGTGCAGCCGGTGCAGCTCGTCCACGGCCTGCAGAACCACGACGAGCTCACCTACGAGCTCGTGCACTGGGCGACGCGGCACGGCGACGACACGTTCCCCTTCCGGGGGCGTGAGATCCCGGGCAGCCAGCTCGCCGAGGAGGTGCGCGCGGACCTCACCGAGCGGCTCACCGGCACGGCGGACTACAACCGCGTCTTCACGCAGAACGGCATCGCCTGCACGACGGCGTCGCTCATCGCGGCGACCCGCGGACTGGCCAGGCTCGATGACATCACCGACGACGACCTGCCGGCCATCCGCGACGCGCACCTGCTGCTGTGCGCCTACAACGCGTGGCAGCCGGGCGTCTTCGCGCTCTCGGGCTGGGACCTCACCGGCATGCTCACCGTGCCGGCGGACCAGGTCGCCGATCTCGTCGCCGCGGGCGACACGCGGTGGATCGAGCGGGGCGCCCACGATCTGCTCGACGTCGACGGCAGCGCCACGCGGTCGGCGGCGGGCATGCCCCGCGGGCGCGCGCTGTACGGCGCGCTGCCGGCGCAGCTGGCCGACCGGGAGTCGTTCGCGTCGCGTCTCGCCGACATCCTCGCTCTGCGCCGGGAGCACGGCATCGCGACGGCGTCGCAGATCGACATCCCCGAGGTCGCCCACGCGGGCATGCTCGTGCTCGTGCACCGCCTCGACGACGGCGACCCGCACGCCGAGGCCCCGATGCAGGTGACGGTGCTGAACTTCTCGCAGGACCCCACCGAGGGCACCGTGCGATCGGAGCAGCTCGCTCCCGGCAGCGAGGTCGTGGACGCGGCCTCGGGCGAGCCGGTCGGGCGCGTCGACGACCTGCAGAGCTTCTCGGTCTCGCTCCCCGCCTACGGAGCACTGTTCCTGGTGCTCCGGCCTGCGGAATCCGCCGAGTAGGCCCCAGCCCGCGCGCCGGAGGTCGGATGCCTCCGGCGCACGTCGCCGGGCCCGGCCCCGGCCCGCACCGGCGGGCGGTTCAGGCGAGCGCTGCGTCGATCCCCGCGAGCGGCACGGGCAGCCAGGCGGGGCGGTTGCGCGCTTCGTAGATCGACTCGTACACCGCCTTGTCGAGGACGAGCGCCCGCAGCAGAACGGGGTCCAGCGCCACGGCGCCGGGCGCGCCGGCGTAGGCCTCGACGAACGCAGCCTGGCACGCCGCCGCCCAGCCGGCGCCGTCGGGGCCGGCGGCCACCGCACCCGCGTAGTCGAAGGACCGGAGCATGCCCGCGACGTCCCGCGGCGGGAGGTCGGGGATGGCACGCTCCCTCATCGGGCGGAGGGGCTCGCCCTCGAAGTCGACGATGCGCCACCCGCCGTCGGGCACCGCGAGCACCTGACCGAGATGCAGGTCCCCGTGGATCCGCTGCAGCCGCGGCCACGCGCGCTCGAGTGCGGCACGGTAGACGGCGTCGATCGCGGGGAGCCGCTCGGCGACGGCGGGCACCTCGGCCGACGCGATCCGCAGGCGCCGCCGCCAGGCGGTCGCCGTGGACGCCACCTCGTCGGGTCCGGCATCCGCCGTCTCCAGCGCCGCTCCGAGGGCGCCGTGCACGCCGGCGACCGCGGTTCCGAGGTCATGCGCCGCGGCGGTGAAGTCCCGCCCCTCGCGCGCCTCCTCCAGCGCGACCGCCCACCCGTCCCGCACGCCGGGGAGGAACTCCTGCGCGAAGCCGAGGGTGCCGTGCGCGACGCCGGCCTCGCGCCCGACATCCGGCCACTCGGCGTCCACGCTGCCGAAGAAGCGGGGCACGAACGGCGAGCCCTCGCCGCTCAGCACGCGCTGCACCGTGACGTCGGGATTCTCGCCGTGGTGGAGGGTGCGGAAGAGCTTGAGGATGATCGTCGGCTCACCGTCCTCGTCGAACACGATCGACGTGTTCGACTGCTCCCCCGTGAGCACCCGCGAACCCGTCACACGGCTGACGTCGACGCCCATCTCCGCGAGGATGCCGACGGCGAACTCCGGATGCCGGGCCGCATCGACGAGGCATCCGCCCTCGCCGCGGCTGACGACGGCGTCCGGCGGCTCGATCGGCTCGGCGACCAGCGCGAGGGGCACGTGGTACAGCGCCGGCAGCGTCCCCGCGTCGTCCATGAGCAGATAGCGGGTGGCCCCCGTGACCGGTCGGGCGTCGAGGAGCCGGAATCTGGGCTCGTGCCCCTTCCCCGCGTACCATCGCTGCTGCGCCACCCAGGCGCCGATCTCATCCGTGAAATGCACCACCCCACCTTGACCCGCATCCGCATGCGGAAGAAAGGGGTGGACGGACGCGCGCGAGAGGCGTAGTGCCGGCGCCCGGAGCGGCGGGGCGCGGCGGCATGTCCCCCGAAAGGTCTACAGAATCGCGGAAACGCTTGCCAATACGGTGCTGTTGTCGGCCTGTTCCCACCCCACAGGGCACGAGTTCCGCGTGCACCTGGGGACGGTCGACCGAACCTTGGAGGTCAGTTGTCCCACCCCCGACCGCGTCGGACCGTCGCGTCCCTCGCCACCGCCGCCCTCATCGCGACCGCCGTGCTCGGCGCGAGCCCCGCCTTCGCCGCCAAGCCGGGAGGTCCCGGCAAGCCCGGCCCCGTCCCCACGACGACCGCCGCACCCACCCCGACGGTCTCCGGCACGCTGTTCGCCACGAACACCGATGCCAACGCGCTCTCCGACCACTGGCACCGGTCGCTCACCGACCTCGCGATCGCAGGCGGTGAGCTGTACTCGTCATGGGGCGACTACAACGGCAACATCGGCCCGATCGCGCTGAACTCGCACAACCTGGCGACCGGCGCGCAGACCCACCACCTCACCGTCAACGGGGAGGAGCTCAACGCGCTGCGCGTGGTCAACGGGAGCGTCTACACCGCGGACATCGACCCGAAGGTGGGCTGGCAGTCCAACGCCGGGTATGCCACGAACGCGGGCGGCGTGTGGAAATACAACGCGGCGACCCCCTTCATCCATGTCTTCGACGTCGCCGTCGCCGGAAGCGAGATCTTCCTGGCCGGCAGCATCGTCAACCCCGACACCGCCACCTACGGCCCCGCGCCGTACCTCGCCGCGATCAAGAAATCCGCGGACGGCGGAAAGACCTGGACCATCGAGAAGACGCGCTCGTCGCTGCGCGGCAGCAACGACAACGACCGCTACTACTGGCTCGCGTCCGTCAACGGCAAGGTCTACGCCGCCGCCACCGTCGCCGACGCGAACGGGTACCGCAACAAGATCATCGACGTGTACGCCGCGGGCACCTGGTCGACGGTCACCCTCCCGTCGTCCAGCCCGGCGAGCGTGCTCGAGGCGCACCACCTCACGACCTTCGGCACGAAGATCGTGGCGAAGTCGATCAACAACTCGGTGTTCGTCTTCGACACCGCGGCGAGGAAGGCCACCATCCAGGGGGCGACCCTCGGGACGAGCGGCGGCGTGCTGGTCGATCTCTACGTGGACGGCTCGACCATCTACGGCCTCGTCCGCGCGGACGCGGTGACCGCCGACGACACCCTGTACTCGTCGAAGGACGGCCTCACGTGGACCCCGGTGATGAACATCGACATCCCCGTCGACAACTGGCTCCACACCTGGCACAACGGCGAGATCACGACCGAGATGCGCGGGACCGCTGCGAGCATCGCCGTGAAGGACGGGGTGTTCTACTTCGGCACCAACCTGGGCACGATCTACACGGCCGCGCTCTAGCGATCATCGTCGGGACCCCGGGCGCCCGCGCCCGGGGTCCCGTCATCGCTGCGCGGCATCCGATCCCCACTGATCTATCGACAGTATTGCGATATCTATCGAGGAACGATAGTTTTCTGTCGTTAGCTGAAGAAAGGACGGATGCCGTGGCCAAGTCGACAACTCTCGTGCTGCAGGTCGTCATCGCGCTGGCACTGGCCGGGTCGCTCATCGTGCAGACCTTCATCGTCCCGGCGGTCTGGGTGGACCTCGACGGCGCTCCCCCGGTGCCCCGGATCACCTTCGTCACGCTCCTCGTGCTCGGCGTCGTGACCATGCAGGTCTTCGCCGTCTGCGTCTGGCAGCTGCTGACGAAGGTGCGCAAGGGGTCGGTGTTCTCGGAGTCGTCCTTCCGGTACGTCGACGTGGTCATCTGGTCGATCGCGGCGGCGGCCGTCATCACGTTCGCCATCGCCGTCCTGCTCGCCAGCGGCGAGGCCGCGCCGGGTGTGGTCGGGCTCATCTGCGGGGCGACGCTCGTGCTCGGCGGGATGGCCCTGCTCGTCGTGGTCATGAAGACGCTGCTGCGGCAGGCCATCGACCGCGAGACCGAGGCCACGGCCCTGCGCTCCGAGCTGGACGAGGTGGTCTGACATGCCGATCGTCATCGATGTCGATGTGATGCTCGCACGACGGAAGATGTCGGTGGGCACCCTGGCCGAGCGGGTCGGCATCACACCGGCGAACCTGGCCGTGCTCAAGAACGGCAGGGCGAAGGCCGTCCGCTTCACCACGCTCGACGCCCTGTGCGAGGTGCTCGAATGCCAGCCCGGCGACCTCCTCCGGTGGGAGCCCGAGGCGCCGGCACCGGCGAGCCCCGCCGGTCGCTCGGCCGACGTCGCGGGTTGATCTCGCTGCCAGGGACCCGCAGTCCCTGGACAAGCGCGCCCTGAATCCGTCGGGACGAGACCTCCAGCATGGAGGTCACCGACCGAACAGGAGCCACCTCATGCCCACCTCCCTCGACATCTCCGTCCCGGATCTCGCCGGAAAGCTGGCGGTCGTCACCGGCGCGAGCGACGGCGTCGGATTCGAGATCGCCTCGCGTCTTGCCCGCGCCGGCGCCGACATCGTCCTTCCCGTCCGCAACCAGCAGAAGGGAGAGGCGGCAGCCGCGCGCATCCGGGAGCGGACGACGGATGCCACGACCGTCGTCCGCTCGCTCGACCTGTCGTCGCTCGACTCGGTGTCGGCGTTCGCCGACGGCCTGCTCCGCGACGAACGGCCGATCGACATCCTCATCCTGAATGCCGGCGTCATGAACCCGCCGACGCGTCGACTCACCGCCGACGGCTTCGAGCTGCAGCTCGCGACGAACCACCTCGGGCACTTCGCCCTGATCGCCGGGCTGATGCCGCTTCTGCGCGAGGGGCGTGCCCACGTGACGAGCCAGGTGAGCATCGCCGCGGATCAGGGCACGGTGAACTGGGACGACCCGAACTGGAGCCGCCACTACGACCCGATGAAGGCGTACAGCTCGTCGAAGATCGCGTTCGGACTGTTCGCGATGGAGCTGCACCGGCGTTCGCAGGCGGCCGGATGGGGCATCCGGAGCAACCTCTCGCACCCCGGCATCACGCCCACCAATCTGCTCTCGGCCCAGCCCGGCATGGGTCGCCCCGAAGACACGACGGCGGTCAAGGTGATCCGGACGCTGTCGCGCCTGGGCATCCTGGTCGGCACTCCCTCCTCGGCGGCGCTCTCCGCCGTCTACGCGGCGACCAGCGCGGATGCGATCGGGGGCCGACTGTACGGGCCGAAGGGCTTCCGCCACCTGGGCGGACTCCCCGCCGAGCAGCCGGTGTACTCGCGCCTCGCCAGCGAGGAGGACGGCCGACGCATCCGGGACCTCTCCGAACAGCTCACCGGCGTGCGCGTGCCGGTGTGAGCTACCAGATCGTGCCGCCGCCGAGCGAGATGCCGCCCCACGTGAGCGCGATGAAGATCGCGGCGAACACGACCGGTGCGATGCCCTTGCCGTTGCGTGCGAGGCCCTTGAGGAGCGCGATCACGGCGAGCACCGCGGCGACGATGGAGAGGCCGCCGCCGAGGATCAGACCGATGAACAGCGGGATGGGCATGAGCACGAGGCCGGCCAGCGCGAACCAGAACGCGGCCCAGGCCGTCGGGTTGGAGCGGCGTTCGACGGAGGAGGTCATGCGTCCATTATCCCGTGCGGGCGATCCGCGCCCCGCAGGGCGCGGATCGCTCTCCGCGCCGTGTCGCGTCAAAACGGGTTCGGGGTCAGCGTGTACTTGGTCTGCAGGTACTCGTGGATGCCCTCGGCGCCGCCCTCGCGGCCCAGGCCCGACATCTTCCAGCCGCCGAACGGCGCGGCGGCGTTGGAGACGACGCCCATGTTCAGGCCCATCATGCCGGTCTCGAGGCGCTCGATCATGCGCTGGCCGCGGGCGAGGCTCTCGGTGAAGACGTAGGAGACCAGGCCGTACTCGGTGTCGTTGGCCAGACGCACCGCGTCATCCTCGGTGTCGAAGGGGACGATGGCGAGCACCGGTCCGAAGATCTCCTCGCGCAGGATGTCCGAGCCGGGCTGCACGTCGGTGACGACGGTGGGCTCGTAGAACGTGCCGGGCCCCTCGACCTCGCTGCCGCCGGTGGCCACCTTCGCGCCGCGCTTCACGGCGTCCTGCACCAGCTGCGACGCCTTCGCGACCGCACGGTCGTCGATGAGCGGCCCGATCGTCACGCCCTCCTCGGTGCCGCGGCCGACCTTGAAGCCGTTCACGCGCTCGGTGACGCGGCGGGCGAACTCCTCGGCGACCGAGCGGTGCACGATGAACCGGTTCGCCGCGGTGCACGCCTGGCCGATGTTGCGGAACTTCGCCGCGATCGCCCCGTCGACCGCCATGTCGAGGTCGGCGTCGTCGAACACGACGAAGGGGGCGTTGCCGCCGAGCTCCATCGACGTGCGCAGCACGCCCTGCGCGGCCTGCTCGAGCAGCCGCTGACCGACCTGCGTCGACCCGGTGAACGACAGCTTCCGCAGCCGCGGGTCACGGATGATCGGCTCCGACACCGCCCCCGACGTCGAGGTGGTGAACACGTTCACCACACCCGCGGGCACGCCGGCGTCTTCGAGCAGCTTCGCGAAGTAGAGGGTGGTCAGCGGCGTCAGCTCAGCCGGCTTGATCACCACGGTGCAGCCGGCGGCCAGCGCCGGCGCGATCTTGCGGGTCGCCATCGCGAGCGGGAAGTTCCACGGCGTGATCAGGAAGCACGGCCCGACGGGATGCTGTGACACGATCATGCGGCCGGTGCCCTCCGGGTTCGCGCCGTAGCGGCCCTGCACGCGGGAGGTCTCCTCGCTGAACCAGCGCAGGAACTCGCCGCCGTACGCGACCTCGCCGCGCGCCTCGGCCAGCGGCTTGCCCATCTCGATCGTCATCAGCAGGGCGAAGTCCTCCTTGCGCTCCTGCAGCAGATCGAACGCGCGACGCAGGATCTCGGCCCGCTCCCGCGCCGGCGTCGCCGCCCATCCGGGGAACGCCTCGACGGCCGCATCGAGCGCGGCCTTGCCGTCCTCGGGCGACGCGTCGGCGATCTCCTTGACCGTTTCGCCGTTGGACGGGTCGTAGACCTTCAGCGTCCTGTCGCCGGATGCCGCACGCCACCGCCCGCCGATGAACAGCCCGTCGGGCACGGACGCCAGCAGCTCGGACTCACGGGTTTCGGTGATCGTCGTGCTCACGGGGACTCCCTCGTCGGTTCCGGATGCCGCCCGTCGCGGCATCCGCTCATTCGATGTCTACCGGGCCAATTCTGCCCGCCGCCGCCGGGGCGGCCGATGTACGCGCTGTACACCGGGGATGGTTGTTTCGCCGGCCTGGACGCGATCAGCCGGCCAGGACCGCAGGCTCCTGCTGCGGCAGGAAGGACTGCGCGAAGAACGCGGCGAGTTCGTCGTGCGCCTGCAGTGGCAGCACCGCGGCGACGTACTGGTCGGGCCGCACGACGACGACGACGCCGTCGCGCGACAACCCGCGCTCGGCGAAGATGTCGTCGGTCGTCCACGCGCTCGGCGCGGCGGCGTAGACCTTCTCCCAGTCGGTGAGCCCGAGCGGTCCCGTCTGGGGGAGGAACGCCTCGGGCACGCGCGCGAGGTCGACGTCCTCGTAGCGCTGCTGGTAGATCACCTTGACGTCGAAGACCGCGTCGACGTCGGCGCCCGCAGGGGTGAAGCGACGCACGGGTGAGTCCGGCGACGCGATGAACTCCGCCCAGGCGGAGAGGGCGGATGCCTCTCCCGCGGCCGGCGCGTCGGCGAATGCGTACACACGCCACCGCCCGTCGGCCTTGGCGTGGTGGCCGAGGTGCACCGCGTTGCCGTCGCACACGCGCACGACCTCCGCGGACTTGAAGCGCTTGCCCAGCGGGAAGCCCTCGGCCAGCGCCTGGTGCGCGGCATCCGTCACGATCATCGACGGGCCGTACTGCGTCATGAAGCCCGATGGGAACTCGGCGGTGCCGAGGTAGTAGTTCGCGAGCTCCTGCGGGTCGGAGATCTCCTCCGGCTTGCGCGCCATGAGAGAGGACCACTCGCGGTCGAAGTCGATGAGCTGCTGCGCGACCGGCTGCCGCTCGGCCGAGTAGGTCTCCAGCAGTGAGGCGGGACTCAGCCCGGTGAGGACGTGCCCCAGCTTCCAGCCGAGGTTGAAGCCGTCCTGCATCGAGACGTTCATGCCCTGGCCCGCCTTCGCGCTGTGCGTGTGGCACGCGTCACCGGTGAGGAAGACCCGCGGGGCGTGCCCCTGGTCGACGTCGACGTCGTCGAACTTGTCGGTCACGCGGTGGCCGACCTCGTACACGCTGTGCCACGCGACCTGCTTCACGTCGATCGTGTACGGGTGGAGGATCTCGTTCGCGCGGCGGATGATCTCTTCGATCGGCGTCCGGCGCACGCGGTGCTCGTCGTCGGCTGCCACTTCGCCCAGGTCGATGTACATGCGGCTGAGGTAGCCGCCTTCGCGCGGGATGTGGAGGATGTTGCCGGCACTGGAGTTGATCGCGCACTTGGTGCGCCAGTCCGGGAAGTCGGTGTTGACGAGCACGTCCATGACGCCCCACGCGTGGGCCGCGAACTCGCCGACGTGCTTGCGCCCGATCGCCTCGCGCACACCGCTGCGGGCGCCGTCGGAGCCGACCACGTACTTGGCGCGCACCGTGCGCTCCTCACCGGCCCGCTCCCCCGCGACGTGGCGCAGGCGCACCTCGACGGGATGCTCGCCCTCGCCGTGGACGGTCAGGCCGACGAACTCGATGCCGTAGTCGGGGACGATGCGGCCGGGACCCTTCGCGGCGGCGTCGGCGAAGTAGTCGAGCACCCGGGCCTGGTTCACGATCAGGTGCGGGAACTCGCTGATCTTGAAGGCGTAGTCCTCGGTGCGGGCGGTGCGCACGATGTCGCGGGGGTTCTCGGGGTCGGGACCCCAGAAGTTCATGTAGGCGATGTTGTACGCCTCGGCGATGATCGGCTCCGCGAAGCCGAACGCCTGGAAGGTCTCGACGCTGCGGGGCTGGATGCCGTCGGCCTGCCCCAGCACGAGGCGACCGTCGCGCCGTTCGATGATCCGCGTGGTGACGCCGGGGAACTGCGACATCTGCGCGGCGAGCAGCATGCCCGCCGGCCCGGAGCCGACGATGAGCACGTCCATCTCGTCGGGCAGCTCGGCGGGGCGGTCGATGCCGGTGCCGGCGGCGTCCTGCACGCGGGGGTCGCCCGAGACGTAGCCGTGGTGGTGGAACTGCATCGTGTCCTCCTCGGACGACGGTGTCGAGGGCTTGTGAGCCTGGGCGAGGTGTTCTATATTCGAACACATCGTTCTACTATTGAACAGATCGTATACGACCTGCCGCGCAGCGGCAAGACTGCGAGCACACATGGCCCCTCCGCGCAGCAGTTCGGCGCCGGCGTCGCAGACGCTGAGTCGCGGCATCCGGATCCTCGAAGTGCTCGCCGACGCGCGCGGGCCTCTCACGATCGACGAGATCGCGCGCCGCCTCGAGGTGCACCGCTCGGTCGCCTACCGGCTGCTGCGGACGCTCGAGGACCACGGCCTGATCGAGCGCGACTCCGCGGGACGCGTCGAGCTCGGCGCGCGCATGGCCGCCCTCGCGGCGGGCGTCGCGCACGACCTGCAGGCCGAGGCCCTCCCCGAGCTCACCGCCGTGGCCGGAGACCTCGGCGCGACCTGCTTCCTCTCAGTGCTCGACCACGACGAGTGCGTCACGCTCTCCAGCGTCGAGCCGCGGCACGCCGTGAACCCGGTCGCGCAACGGCCGGGCACGCGGCATCCGGTCACCCGCGGCGCGCCCGGCAAGGCGATCCTGTCGCTGGTGCCCGAGCGATCGTGGCCGGACGGCGTCGGCGACGACCTCGCCGGCGAGATCCGCGATGCCGCGGCCCGCGGCTGGGCGACGAGCCACGACGAGGTCATCCCGAGCCTGCGCGCGGTCGCGGTCCCCCTGGCCGTGCGGGGGCGCGGACCGGCGGCGATCGCCGTGGTGTTCGTGGCCAGCGCGCACAGCGACGACGCCATCGCGCAGCGGCTGTCGCGCTCGGCCTCCGCCATCAGGGACGCGCTCGGCGGCTGACCCGTTCCGGGGGGCGGGGGTCAGGCCGTCGTCGGGAAGTCCGTCACGAAGCGGATGTTGTACTCGGCGACCCGCTGCGGGACGCCCGCGAACGCCTCGGCCCGCGCCTCGGACGCCATGTACTCCTTCTCGAGGGCGGTGAACGCGTCCTCGTCGCCGGGCGCGCTGACGGCCCATACGAACTCGTTCGTCTCGGGCAGGCCGTAGGCGAACTCGACCGTGAAGCCGGCGGCGGGCCGGACCCTCGGCATCCATTCGGTCCACCACGCGACGAACGCGTCGTACTCCCCTTCGACGAGCGTGTACCGGCGCAGCTGGATCGTCTTCATGAACCCATCTTGGCCGAAGTCATATACTCGACTCGTCCGGCGGCACCGAAGCCCGCCGGTGCTCGAAAAATGGGCACGCAGCGCGAAGCGCGAGACACATACGGCCTGATCCTCCGTTCCGTCTCGAAAGGCTCCGCCATGCCCACCGTCTCCGCGCACGTCGCGCTCACCCTCGCCCGCCACATCGACCACGTCTTCGGGGTGATGGGCAACGGCAACGCGTACTTCCTCGACGCGCTCGAGCGCTCCACCGACGTGCACTTCACGGCCGTGCGCCACGAGGCGGGCGGCGTGGTCGCCGCCGACGCGTACCACCGCGCCTCCGGACGCCTGGCCGCGGCGACCGCGACCTACGGTGCGGGGTTCACCAACACGATCACCGCTCTCGCCGAGGCCGTGCAGGCGCACGTGCCACTCGTGCTCGTCGTGGGCGACGAGCCCACGTCGGGACCGCGCCCGTGGGACGTGGACCAGATCGCGCTCGCGTCGGCGGTCGGCGCCCGCACCTACACCGTGGGGCGGGCGGATGCCGCGGCCACGACCGTCATCGCCATCGAGCACGCCCTCACCTACCGGGTGCCGACGGTGCTGGCGATCCCCTACGACGTCGCGGCGCGCGACGCCGGGCCGGTGCCGGAGGCTCCGGAGCCCCGGCTTCCCGGACCGCTGGTGCCCGCCGGGCCGTTCGCCGAGGGCGCGGTCGAGGGCATCGTGGATGCACTGGCGTCGGCGGCGCGTCCCTTCCTGCTCGCCGGCCGGGGAGCCTGGATCTCCCGCGCCGGGGAGGCGCTCGGCGACATCGCCGACGCGGTCGGCGCCGTGACGGCCTCCACCGCGCTCGGGCGGGGCGTGTTCCCGCGCGGCGAGTTCGACTTGGGCGTGACCGGCGGCTTCGGAGCCGAGGGTGCCATGGAGCTCGTGCGCACGGCCGATGTGGCCGTCGTCTTCGGGGCATCCCTCAACCAGTTCACGATGCGCTTCGGCGACCTGTTCGCGCCGGGGACCCGGGTCTTCCAGGTGGACGTGACGGGCGCGGCGACCCACCCGCACGTCGGCGGCTTCGTGCGCGGGGACGCCGCCGTCGTGGCGCGTGCCGTCGCGGAAGGCCTGCGCGCGCGAGGCGCGGCGCCGAGCGGCTGGCGCGAGTCGATCGACGTGGCGGCGCTGCGCACCTACGAGCCGGGCGACCGCGCCGCACCCGACGGACGCCTGGACCCCCGCTCGGTGGCGGCGCGCATCGGCGAACTGCTGCCCGACGACCGCGTGGTCGTGTCGGACGGCGGGCACTTCATCGGCTGGGCGAACATGTACTGGCCGGTCGCCTCCCCCGACCGCATGAGCATGGTCGGCACGGCATTCCAGTCGATCGGGCTGGGCTGGCCGTCCGTGCCGGGCGCGGCGCTCGCGAAGCCCTCGTCGACGGTCGTGCTGACGACCGGCGACGGCGGCGGACTCATGGCGCTCGCCGATCTCGAGAGCGCCGTGCGGGTCGCGGGCGGGCGAGGACTGGCCGTCGTCTGGAACGACGCCGCCTACGGCGCCGAGGTGAACCTGTACGGCCTGAAGGGGCTCGCGAAGGAGCCGATGCTCATCCCCGAGGTCGACTTCGCCGCCCTCGCCGCGGGAGTCGGCGCCGAGGGCGTCGTCGTGCGGGCGCTCGAGGATCTGGACCGGCTCGCGACCTGGGCGGCCGAGCCCGAGGCATCCCGCCGCTTCCTGGTCCTGGACTGCCGCATCTCGGGCGCGGTCGTCGCGCCGTATCAGCTCGAGATCATCCGCGTGAACTCCTGACGGGCCGAGCCGGGCTACTCCCCCTTGAAGTCGGGGCGGCGCTTCTGCTGGAACGCGGCGAAGCCCTCGCGGTAGTCGGCGGTGGTGCGCAGCGCCTCCTGGGCGCGCGCCTCCTCGGCGACGGCATCCCACAGCCGCTCCCCGCGCAGCCGGGCGATCAGGCGCTTGGAGGCGACGAATGCCGCCGTCGGGCCGGATGCCGCGACCGTGGCACGCTGCTGGGTGAAGTCGAACACGTCCTCGACGGGCATCGCCCGGCTGAACAGGCCCGCTGCGACGGCTTCCGCGCCGGTCATGAGCTCGCCGGTGTAGATGAGGTCGAGCGCCCGGTGGGCGCCGAGCCGCTCGTAGAGCAGGGCGTGGCCGCCGGAGTCCAGCATCGCGCCCAGGCTCGCGAACGGCGAGCCGATCTTGGCGTCATCGGCGACGTAGACGACGTCGGTCGCGATCGCGAGGCCGAGCCCCACCCCGAGGCATGCGCCGTGGACGGCCGCGAAGGTCGGCGCAGGGAACGCGGCGATCCTCCGCATGAGCGTCTCCACGCCCGCGAGGTACTGGGGCACGTCGTCGGTCAGGGGGTCGACGCCGGCGATGTCGCGGCCCGCGCAGAACGCGCGGCCCTCGGCCCGCAGCACGAGCGCCCGGACGCCGGCCTCTTCGGCACTGCGATAGGCGGCATCCATCTCCCCCAGCGCCCGCAGCGAGAGGGCGTTGAGCTTCTCCGGCGCGTTGAGGACGACGTCGGCCACGTCGCCGGTGATGGACAGTTCGATCATGCGTTCCTCCTCAGACGTCGTAGTCGACGACCACGGTGTCGGTCGTCGGGTGGGATTGGCAGGTGAGCACGTAGCCGCGCTCGAGCTCGTCCGGCTCGAGCGCGTAGTTCTCGGTCATCGTGACGGAGCCCTCCAGCAGCCGGGCACGACAGGTGCCGCACACGCCGCCCGCGCAGGCGAAGGGCACGTCGGGGCGCACGCGCAGCGCGGCGTTGAGGATCGACTCGCGCGCCGAGACCGGGCTGTCGACGGCCTGCGACTGCCCGTCCAGCGTGAACTCGATGCGGCGCACCGGCTCGTCCGCGGCCACGGCGACGGGCCGGCCCGCGGCCGGCTCAGCCCGCTCGCCCTCGCCGGTGGTGAACAGCTCGTAGCGCACGTGTGCCGGGTCGACGCCGATGTCGGCGAGCGTGTCGCGGCACAGCTGCACCAGCTCGAACGGCCCGCAGAGGAACCACTCGTCGACGGTGTCGGGGAGCACGAGGTCGCCGAGGATGCGCCGCAGGCGCGGCTCGTCGATGCGCCCCGACAGCAGCGGCGCCGTGCGCTGCTCGCGCGAGAGCACGTGGTGCAGCGCGAGGCGCGTCGGGTAGCGGTCCTTGAGGTCGGAGAGCTCGTCGAGGAACATAACATCGAGGCTCGAGCGGTTCGTGTAGACCAGGGTGAACCGCGAGGTGGCGGAGCGCGCGAGCACCGTCGCGGCGAGCGCCATCAGCGGCGTGATGCCGGACCCCGCCGCGATACCGGCGACGTGCGCGTCGTCCAGGTCGGCCAGCTTCGAGGTGAACGTACCCTGCGGGCTCATGACGTCGATCTGGTCGCCCACCCGCAGCTCGGTCTGCGCCCACGTCGAGAACAGGCCGCCCGAATCGCGCTTGATCGCGACGCTGATCGTGCGGGGGCCGTCGCCCCCGCCGCCCGAGTCCGCCGCCCGGCACAGCGAGTACGACCGGCGCAGCTCGTGCCCGTCGATCACCTTCCGCAGCGCGACGTGCTGACCGGCGAGGTAGTCGAAGTCGCCGCGCGCCTCCTCGGGGATGGCGAAGGTCACCTCGACGGCGGCATCCGTCAGCGGCCGCACCGCGGCGACGCGGAGCGTGTGGAACCGCGCGCGGTGCCTCGCGCCGCGGGGACCGCCCACCGCGGTCGTCAGCAGCGTCTCGGCGATGCGCCGGCGCTCGGCGTCGGCGAGGTCGTCGGGCCGCATCAGTGCGCCTTGAAGTGGTCGAAGGGCTCGAGGCATGCGCGGCACTCGTAGAGCGCCTTGCACGCGGTCGACCCGAACCGGGCGACTTCGCGGGTGTCGAGCGACCCGCACCGCGGGCACCGCACCGACAGCCGCACCGGGATCGGGCCGCGCACCGCCGCCCGGCCGGTAGGCGGGGCGATGCCGTAGTCGACGAGCTTGCGCTTGCCGGCATCCGTCATCCAGTCCGTCGTCCACGCGGGCGCCAGCACGAGCCGCACGTCGACGTGCTCGAACCCGGCCGCGGTCAGCGCGAGCACGACGTCGTCGCGGATCGCGTCCATGGCGGGGCAGCCCGAGTAGGTGGGGGTGATGGTGGCCGTGACGCGGCCGCCCTCGACCACGACGTCACGCAGGACGCCGAGATCCTCGATGGTGAGGACCGGCACCTCCGGGTCGAGGACGGAGGCCGCCACCGCCCATGCGCGGGTGCGCGCGGGGTCTCCGTCTCCCGTCGCAGCCTCGAGACGTACCGTTCGCAGGAGCGTCTCGTCCCGCGCCCACGCGCGCCCGCGGGAATCCGCGGGTGTGCCCGCCGCCGAGACGCCCGATCCTGCAATCGGCACAGAGCGGCCGGCGGAAGCTGCCGGCGAGGGAACCGCCCCGGTCACCATGTCGCCCCCGGGTGCGCTCGCGCGAGCACCTGCATCTCGGCGAGCAGGTACCCCAGCGTCGAGAAGTGGGCCCCGCGGCGTCCGCCGGCCGACGACACCGGGCCGGCCGGGACCTCGACCTCCGCTTCCGCGAAGACCGCCGCGATGACGGCGTCGAACCCCGGCTGCAGCGCCGACGGGCGCACCGCGACGTCGCCGAGCCGGTCGATGAGCGGCTCGTCGCGGAACAGCTCGCCGACGTACGGCCACACGTCGCCGACGGCGCGCACGATGCGCCGCCGCGACTCGTCGGTGCCGCCGGCCAGGCGCAGCGTCCACTGCACGGCGTGGTCGCGGTGGTACTCGACCTCCTTGACCGCCTTGCCGGCGATGGCCGCGAGGGTCTCGTCGGAGGATCCCTGCAGCGCGGTGTAGAGCTCGAAGAGGTACACGGATGCCACCAGCTGGCGCGCGATCGTCTGCGCGAAGTCGCCGTTGGGCTGCTGGAAGAGCCAGGCGCACCGGAACTCCGGCTCGTCGCGCCAGTAGGCCAGGTCGTCCTCGGTGCGTCCGTCGAACGAGCCGGCGTAGTGCAGCAGCGACCGCGCGTGGCCCAGGAGGTCGAGCGCGATGTTCGCCAGCGCGACATCCTCTTCGAGCTCGGGCGCCCGCGCGATCCAGGCACCGAGCTGCTGCGACAGGATCAGCGCGTCGTCGCCGAGCCACAGCGCGTACTCCGCGACGTCGGCCGACGGCGCGCGGCCTTCGCCGCCGGCGAGCTCGGCCGAGAGCGCGATCCGCTCAACGGTGACGTCGCCGTGAGCGTCGCCGCCGAGATCCGGTGCCTGGGCGTGTCGGAGGGTCACAGGTGCGGCACCCCCTCCGAGGCCGTGTAGTAGGTCGCGTGCCGGTAGTTCTTGCCGGCGGGGCTCTCGAAGAACGCGCCCTTGGAGTCGGGGTCGCTGGTCGTGATGGCGTCGGCGGGCACGACCCAGATCGACGTGCCCTCGCCGCGCCGGGTGTAGAGGTCCCGCGCATTGCGCAGCGCGAAGTCCGCATCGGGCGCGTGGAGCGACCCGGCGTGCACGTGCGACAGGCCGCGCCCGGCGCGCACGAACACCTCCCACAGCGGCCACGATTCGCGGTCGGAGAATCCGGGGGTCGGCATCATGCCACCGCCTTCTGCGCATCGAGCGCCTGCTTGCGGGCGTACTCGGCGGCGGCCTCGCGTACCCACGCGCCCTCCTCGTGGGCGTTGCGTCGGTTGCGGATGCGCTCGGCGTTCATCGCGCCGCGACCGGCGATCACCTCCTGCAGCTCGCTCCAGTCGATCTCGCTGGTGTGCCAGCGTCCGGCCTCGTCGTCCCAGCGCAGTTCGGGGTCGGGGAGCGTGACCCCGAGCACCTCGGCCTGCGGCACCAGCATCCCGATGAACCGCTGCCGCAGCTCGTCGTTGGAGAACCGCTTGATGTTCCACGCCATCGACTGCGCCGAGTTGGGCGAGGCGTCGTCGGGCGGCCCGAACATCATCAGCGACGGCCAGTACCAGCGGTCGACGGCATCCTGCGCCATCGTCCGCTGCGCCTCGGTGCCCTGCATCAGCGTCAGCAGGATCTCGAAGCCCTGGCGCTGGTGGAACGACTCCTCCTTGCAGATGCGCACCATCGCCCGGCCGTAGGGGCCGTACGAGGCGCGGCACAGCGGCACCTGGTTGCAGATCGCCGCGCCGTCCACGAGCCAGCCGATCGCGCCCATGTCGGCCCACGTGGGCGTCGGGTAGTTGAAGATCGACGAGTACTTCGCGCGGCCTTCGATGAGCTGCTCGGTCATCTCGTCGCGGGTGATGCCGAGGGTCTGCGCGGCGGAGTAGAGGTACAGGCCGTGGCCCGCCTCGTCCTGCACCTTGGCCATCAGGATGGCCTTGCGCTTGAGGCTCGGCGCCCGGGTGATCCAGTTGCCCTCCGGCTGCATGCCGATGATCTCGGAGTGCGCGTGCTGCGAGATCTGGCGGATCAGCGTCTTCCGGTACGCAGCCGGCATCCAGTCGCGCGGCTCGATGCGCGAGTCGGCTTCGATGATCGCGTCGAAGGCCGCCTGCTCGGCGGTCTCGGCGGACGTCGCATCGGTCGTCATCGTCGACTCCGTTCGGTTCCTGAGCCTGTCGAAAGGATTACAGACCGTTCGTTCAGTAAAAGTGTAGTACGGCGACGGATGCCTCGCCACGACCTCACACCGACTCCTCGGGTCCGGCCCGGCGCGTGGTGAAGGAGCGCCCGCGGAACTCCGCCACGACGTCGCCCGTCTCGTCGGTGACCGTCACGTCGTAGAGCCCGCTGCGGCCGGTCACCGCCACGCGGCGCGCGTGTGCAGTGAGCGTCTGCCCCGCGCGCGTCGCCTTGAGGAACGAGATGTCGGCCCCGGCCGCCACCGTGACGGCGGGGTCGCCCGCGAAGCCCGGATCCGCACCGTTGCACGCCATCGCGAACGCGGTGTCGGCGAGCGCGAACACCATCCCGCCGTGCGTGATCGCGAAGCCGTTGGTCATGTCGTCGCGCACCCGCATCGACACCACCGCCTCCCCCGGCTCGTCGCGCTCGACGACCATGCCGAGCGCCGCCGACGCCCGGTCGCGCCGGAGCATGGGCCGCTGCCCCGCGAAGTGCTCGGCCGGGTCGGTCACATCGGCACCTCGGCGGCGGGAGAGCCGGACGGGAGGGCATCCGTCGCCTCCGCCGTCTTCGCGACGAGGGTGAGCACGTCGTAGGTCGCCACGATCTCGTCGTCCTGGTTGAGGATCACGGCATCCCACCGCACCTCGCCGTACGCGTCGGTCTCGCGCGGCGTGATCTGCTTCGCCGTGAGCACGACGCGGATCTCGTCGCCCGGCGACACCGGGGTCATGAAGCGCAGGTTCTCGAGCCCGTAGTTGGCGAGCACGGGGCCCGGCTCGGGGTCGACGAACAGGCCCGCGGCCCACGAGACGAGCAGGTAGCCGTGCGCGACCCGCCCCGGGAAGAACGGGTTGGCGGCGGCGGCCGCCTCGTCCATGTGCGCGTAGAAGAGGTCGCCGGTGAAGTTCGCGAACGTCTCGATGTCGTCGAGCGTGACCGGGCGCGTGGGCGAGGCCACCTGGTCGCCGACGGCGAGCTCGGCGAGCGACTTGCGGAACGGGTGGCGGTCGGAGCGGGATGCCGCGCCCTGGTGCCACACGCCGGTCAGGGCCGTGAGCATCTGCGGCGATCCCTGCACGGCGGTGCGCTGCATGTGGTGCAGGACGGCGCGGATGCCGCCGAGCTCCTCTCCCCCGCCGGCGCGGCCGGGTCCGCCGTGGACGAGGTGCGGCACGGGCGCGCCGTGGCCGGTCGACGAGCGGGCGTCGTCGCGGTCGAGGAACAGCAGGCGCCCGTTGTAGGCCGCGGTGCGGGCGAGCAGCGTCGCGGCGACCGCGGGGTCGGAGGTGGCGACGCTGGTCACGAGCGACCCGCCGCCGCGCTCCACGAGGTCGGCGGCCTCGTCGACCGTGCGGTACGCCAGGATGCTCGCGACGGGCCCGAACGCCTCGACCTCGTGCACGGCGTCCGGCAGCGACGCCGGGTCGCCGTCGAAGCCGACCACGATCGGCGCGACGAACGCGCCGTCGGGCGCGGGTCCCCTCGAGCCGTCCGCGTGCGTGACGTGTGGGGCATCCGTCGTTCCGATCAGCAGCCAGCCGCCCGCCGCCTGCAGCTCGCCGACCGCCCGGAGCACCTCCTCGCGCTGGGCGCGCGAGACGACGGGCCCCATCGTGACGCCGTCGGCGCGCGGATCGCCGACGACCACGCGCTCGACGATCTTCGCCCGCAGCGCCGCCACGAGCGGCTCGACGGACGCGACGGGCACGATCGCGCGGCGGATGGCCGTGCACTTCTGCCCGGCCTTCGTGGTGAGCTCGACCATGAGCTGCGTGACGTACGCGTCGAACTCCGGCGTGCCCGGCACCGCGTCGGGGCCGAGCACCGAGGCGTTGATGGAGTCGGTCTCGCTGGTGAACCGCACGCCCGGGGCCGCCTGGGCCCGCAGCCGCTCGGCGGTCGAGGCGCTTCCGGTGAAGCCGACGAGGTCTCCGAGTCCGAGATGGTCGAAAAGACCGGGCACGCCGCCGCTCACCAGCTGCAGCGATCCTGCCGGGAGCCTCCCCGTCTCGACGAGGATGCGCACCCAGGCCTCGGCCACGTACGCCGTGGGGGTCGCGGGCTTCACGATCGTCGGGACGCCCGCGAGGAACGCCGGCGCGAACTTCTCCAGCGCCCCCCACATCGGGAAGTTGAAGGCGTTGATCTGCACGGCGACGCCGGGAAGGCGCGTGTAGACGTGGCGGCCGAGGAACGATCCGTCCTTGGAGAGCGGCTCGGCCGGGCCGTCGAGGTACACCTGCGCGTTCGGCAGCTCGCGACGCCCCTTCGACGAGTACGTGAAGAGCACGCCGATGCCGCCGTCGACGTCGCTGAGGGAGTCGCGCACCGTCGCGCCGGCGCGCTTGGAGAGCTCGTACAGCTCGTCCTTGTGCGCGGTGAGCGCGATGGCGAACTCCTTGAGCAGCAGCGCCCGCTGGTGGAACGTCAGCGCACCGAGGCTCGCCTGCCCCGTCGTGCGCGCGCAGGCGATCGCGCCCGCGAGGTCGATGCCGGCGGTGCTCACGCGGGTCACGACCTCGCCCGTCGACGCGTCGAGCACCTCGGCCGCCTCGGCGCCGGGCTCGGGAGCCCACCACCGGTCCTGGAGGTAGCTGGGGAGGATGCCGACCTCGGTCCGATCGTCGATCACTGGTCACTCCATTCGTAGAAGCCGCGGCCGGTCTTGCGGCCGAGATGTCCGTCGGCGACGAGCCGTCGCAGCAGGTCGGGGGGCGCGAAGCGGTCGCCGAGCTTCGCGTGCAGCTCCTCGGCGATGCCGAGCCGCACGTCGAGGCCGACGAGGTCGGTCGTGCGCAGCGGGCCGAGCGGATGCCGGTACCCGAGCTCCATCGCCGCGTCGATGTCGGCCGCCGATGCGACGCCCTCCTCGAGCATGCGGATCGCCTCGAGCCCCAGCGCCACCCCCAGCCGGCTCGACGCGAAGCCCGGGCTGTCGCGTACGACCACGGCCGCCTTGCCGAGCGCCTCGACCCAGCCGCGCGCGGCGTCGACCAGGCCCGCGCCGGTCGCCGAGCCCGTGACGACCTCGACCAGCTGCGAGGCCGGCACGGGGTTGAAGAAGTGCAGGCCCAGGAACCGCTCCGGACGCTCCAGCCCGGACGCCAGGTCGTCGATCGAGATCGATGACGTGTTGGTCGCCAGCGCCGCCTCAGGCCCGAGGGTCCCCTCGGCCCGCCGGAGCGCCTCGAGCTTGAGCCCACGCTCCTCGGGGACGGCCTCGACGACGAGGCCGCAGCCGCCGAGGGCGGCGGCATCCGCCGTCGTCTCCACCGCGGCCGCGAGCGCCTCGAACCGGCGCTCGGTCGCATCGCGCTCGACGCTGCGCCGCAGGCTCTCGAGGAGGCGAGCGGATGCCGCGGCCGCGGCATCCGCGTCCCGCTCGACGACGGTCACCGCGGCGCCGGCCAGCGCGAAGGCGTGTGCGATGCCGGCCCCCATGCGGCCTCCGCCGATGACGCCGACGCGCGCGGGGACGCCCGCGCTCATCGCGTGCGCCTCTCGAGGAAGGCGGCCATGCGCCGGTCCTTCTCGGGGCTCTCGAAGAGCTGGGCCTGCAGCTCCAGCTCCACCTCCGGGTGCGCCGCGGGCGGCGCGAGCAGCGCGGTCTTGGTGTGCCTCGTGGCCAGCGCATCGTTGCGGGCGATGCGGTCGGCGAGCGTGTTCGCGGCGGCGAGGAGCTCGTCCGGCTCGTACAGCGACGACACGAGGCCCCACGCGACGGCGGTCTCGGCATCCAGGATCCGTCCGGTCAGCAGCATCTCGGCGGCGCGGGCCTCGCCGACCAGCTGCGGCAGCCGCCACGTCGCCCCCGCGGCGGCGATGATGCCGAGGCCGGTCTCGGGGTTGCCGATCTGCAGACGCGGCGTGCCGATGCGGATGTCGGCGGCGTAGGCGAGCTCGGCGCCGCCGCCGAGGGCGTATCCGTCGACGGCGGCGATGACGGGCATGGGCAGGTTGCGGATCCGCTGGAACGCCCGGGTGTTGATGCCCTTGCGCGCGTCGGCGGCCCGCCGCTCGCGCAGCTGGGCGATGTCGGCGCCGGAGGCGAACACGCCGTCCGCGCCGATGAGGATCAGCGTGCGGGGCTCGCTCTCGAGCTCACGGCACAGCTCGTGCAGCCGCTCGATCATGTCCTGGTCGATGGCGTTGCGCACCTCGGGCCGCGACAGCGTGGCGATGACGCGGTCTGTGCGGCGCTGGAGCTGCAGCGGCTCGGGCATCGGCATCCTCTCGATCCGCTCCGTCGCGGTCGCCTCCATATTACGTGACCGATCGTTCAGTAATACCCCTTCCCGTGCCAGACTGGGGCGTATGCCGCTGCCGTCCGAGCCCGCGCAGGCCGCCGTGCGGCGCGGGCGCCCTGGGTACGACCGCGACCAGGTGCTCGCCGTCGCCGTGACGCTGTTCAACGAGCAGGGGTACGACGCCACCTCGGTCGCCGGCCTCGCCGAGCGGCTGGGCCTGACGAAATCGGCGCTGTACCACCACTTCGACTCCAAGGAGCAGCTGCTCGCGCTGGCCCTCGACGAGGCGCTCGACGGCCTGGAGGGCGTGCTCGACGATCCCTCCGCCGCAATCGGCGACCCGGCCGAGCGCCTGGCGACCGTGCTGCGCGGCGCCGTGCGGGTGCTGGTCGACAAGCTGCCGTACGTCACGCTGCTGCTGCGCGTGCGCGGCAACAGCGCCGTCGAGCGCTCCGCGCTGGAGCGCCGTCGCGCCTTCGACCACCGCGTGGCCGCGCTGGTGAGCGAGGCGCAGCGGGCCGGTCAGGTCCGCGCCGACGTCGACGGCGCCGTCGCGACCCGCCTCGTGTTCGGCATGGTCAACTCGATCGTCGAGTGGTACCGCCCCGGCGGTCCCACGGGCCGCGACCAGTTGGCGCACGACGTCGTGGCGGTCGCCCTCGACGGCATGCGCACGCGCTGACGGACGACGGATGCCGCGACCCGCCGCCCGTGAGGGGGCGGGGTCGCGGCATCCGCCGTCGAGGCGTCAGGCCCGGGACAGGCCGTAGATCGGGCTCTTCGCCTGCTCGGCCTCGTGGTCGGGGCCGAGCGGGATGCCTGAGCGGTCGCGGAGGAGGAGCGTGGCGATGAGGCCGATGAGCGTCATGCCGGCGAGGTACCAGGTCACGGCGTCGGTGGAGCCGGTCGTCTGCACCAGAGCCTGCGCGATGGTGGGGGCGAACGCACCACCCACGATCGCGCCGATCGCGTACGAGATCGAGACGCCCGAGAACCGGATCGAGGCGGGGAACAGCTCGCTGTACAGCGCCGCCTGCGGACCGTAGGTGAAGCCCAGGCCGATCGTGAGGAACGCGAGCCCCGAGAACAGCAGGCCGACGTCGGCGGTGTTCACCAGCGGGAAGAGGAGGAAGACACCCGCCAGCTGCAGGATCCAGCCGATGATGTACGTCGTGCGGCGGCCGATCTTGTCGCTGAGCCAGCCGGCGACGAAGGTCGCGATCAGCCACGTCACGGCCGATCCCGTCACCGCCCACAGCACCGGCGCGGTGGCCAGGCCGACCGGACCCTCGGGGTCGGTGGCGTAGCGCTGGATGTAGCCGCCGGTGGTCATGTAGCCCACCGCGTTGTTGCCGGCGAAGACGAGCGCGGCGATGATCACCAGGAGCGTGTGCTTCTTGAACAGCTGCACGATCGGCATGCGCGCCTCCTCCTTGCGCTCGGCGAGCTCGGCGAAGACCGGGCTCTCCTCGACGCGACGGCGGACGTAGTAGCCGACGAGGATCAGCACGACGCTCAGCAGGAACGGGATGCGCCATCCCCACTCCTTGAACCACTCGTCGCCGGGGATCGCGACCAGGGCCATGACGCCCGAGGCCAGCAGCAGGCCGATGGGCACGCCGACCTGCGGCGAGGCCCCGAAGATGCCGCGGCGCGCCTTGGGCGCGTGCTCGACGGCCATCAGCACCGCGCCGCCCCACTCGCCGCCGGCCGAGATGCCCTGCAGCACGCGCAGCAGGATGAGCAGGATCGGTGCGGCGATGCCGATCGCGGCATACGTCGGCAGCAGACCGACGAGGGTCGTGGCGGCGCCCATGAGGATCAGCGTCCACATCAGCACGACCTTGCGGCCGTACTTGTCGCCGAAGTGCCCGGCCAGGAACGCGCCGAGCGGGCGGAACAGGAAGCTGATGCCGACCGTGATGAACGAGAGGATCTGGGCGAACCCCTCACCGGCGGGCGCGAAGAACAGCTCGGCGAAGACGAGGCCGGCCGCGAACGCGTAGATGAAGAAGTCGTACCACTCGACGGTCGTGCCGACGACCGTGGCGAAGACGACCCGGCGCCGATCGGCCGAAGTGGCGATGGTGCCGGTGGGGGTGAACCCCTGCGGGGCTTTCGATGAGCTCATTCTGACTCCTGTGTCGGGGCTGACGTCGTCGTCACCGGCGAACGATTCGGGATGCTTGCCGGATGCGGGATGATCATATACGATTTCGGATACGACGCAACAGCCCACCGAGTGAGGAAGCTCATGGCAGACACCCCCGACGCCGCAGACCCGCGATTCGCGGCGCTGCCCTCGCGCCCCGGCAAGATCGTCGCGATCCACCTCAGCTACGCGTCGCGCGCCGACCAGCGCGGGCGTCGGCCGCAGCATCCGTCGTACTTCTTCAAGCCCTCGAGCTCGGTCGCCGCCTCCGGCGGCACGATCGAGCGGCCGGCGGGCACCGAGCTGCTGGCGTTCGAAGGCGAGATCGCCCTCGTGATCGGCGAGCCCGCACGACGGGTCTCCCTCGAAGACGCGTGGAACCACGTCGGCTGGGTCACGGCGGCCGACGACTTCGGGCTCTACGACCTGCGCGCCAACGACAAGGGCTCCAATGTGCGGTCGAAGGGCGGCGACGGCTACACGCCGATCGGCCCCTCCCTCATCGACGCGCGCACCATCGAGCCTCGCGACCTGCGGGTGCGCACGTGGCTCAACGGCACGCCGGTGCAGGACGACACCGCCGCCGGCATGATCTTCGCGCTCCCCCAGCTCGTCGCCGACCTCTCTCAGCACTTCACCCTCGAGCGCGGCGACGTCATCCTCACCGGCACGCCGGCCGGCTCCTCGGTCGCCGTCCCCGGCGACGTCGTCGAGGTCGAGGTCGACGTCCCCGGCGGCCCCACCTCGGGACGCCTGGTCACGACGGTCGTGCAGGGCACCGTCGGCTTCGACGGCGCGCTCGGGTCGCTCCCCGCCGCCGACGACCTGCAGCGCTCCGAGGCGTGGGGCTCCCGCGAGGCGGCCGGGCTTCCGCCCGAGGAGCCCGAAGCCTCCGCCGCACCCGTGCTCAGCGACGCGCTGCGGGCGAAGCTCGACGCCGTGCCGGTCGCCGGCCTCTCGGCGCAGCTGCGCAAGCGCGGCCTGGACAACGTGCACATCGACGGCGTCGTGCCGCTGCATCCGGGGGCCAAGCTCGTCGGCACCGCCCGGACGCTGCGCTTCGTACCCAACCGCGAGGACCTGTTCGCCTCGCACGGCGGCGGCTACAACGCGCAGAAGCGCGCGTTCGACGCCGTCGGCGAGGGCGAGGTCGTCGTCATCGAGGCGCGCGGCGAAGCCGGCTCCGGCACGCTCGGCGACATCCTCGCCATCCGCGCCCACGCCCGTGGCGCCGCCGGCATCGTCACCGACGGCGGGGTGCGCGATGCCGCAGCCGTCGCGGCCGTCGGCATCCCGGTGTACACCTCCGGCGCCCACCCGGCCGTGCTCGGCCGCAGGCACGTCCCGTGGGACCACGACCTCACCATCGCGTGCGGCGGCGCCACGGTGCAGCCCGGCGATGTGATCGTCGGCGACGCCGACGGCGTCATCGTCATCCCGCCCGGAATCGTCGAGGAGGTCGCGGACGCGGCCCTCGCGCAGGAGGTGGAGGACGCCTGGATCGCCGAACGCGTCGCGGAGGGGCATCCCGTCGACGGCCTCTTCCCGATGAACGCGCAGTGGCGCGAGCGGTACGAGGCGCAGAAAGGACGGGAGCGATGACCGAGGTCGAGACCGGCGTCGACACGCCGAGCCGTAGCAAGTCGCAGATCGCCTACCACTGGATCAAGGAGCGCATCGCGCGGCAGGAGTTCACTCCCGGCTACCGCCTCGTGCTCGGCTCGATCGCGGGCGACCTCGACATGAGCGTCGTGCCGGTGCGCGAGGCGATCCGCCAGCTGGAGGCGGAGGGCCTGGTCACGTTCGAGCGCAACGTGGGCGCCCGGGTGTCGATGGTCGACGACTCGCAGTACCGGCACAGCATGCAGGCGCTGTCGATCCTCGAGGGCACCGCCACCGCCCTCGCCGCGCGCCGGCTCACCGCCGACGACCTCCGCGCCGCACGCCGCATCAACGAGCTGATGATCGAGACGCTCAACCACTTCGACCCGCGGGCCTTCACGTCGCTGAACCACGAGTTCCACTCGGCGCTGTACTCCAAGTGCGCCAACCCCCGCATGCTCGAGCTCGTCAACGCGGAGTGGGCGCGCCTCGGCCACCTGCGCGACTCGACGTTCAGCTTCGTGCCCGGGCGCGCGCAGGAGTCGGTGCACGAGCACGAGAACATCGTCCGGCTCATCGAGGTCGGCGCCCCGCTCGGCGAGATCGAGAAGGCCGCCCGCCGCCACCGCGCCGCCACCCTCGACGCGTACATGATCCACGAGCACCCCGACGAGGCGCTCGGCCTCCCCGCGTTCTGACACCTCGACGGCTGCCCGACCCGCACCCGTCACGAATCTCCGACGAAGGAGCGAAATGACCGACACCCAGACCGTTCTCGCGACGCGGCACGTGCCCGAGGGCCTGCCGGACCGCATCCAGCACTACATCGACGGCGCGTTCGTCGACTCGCTGGACGGCGACACGTTCGACGTGCTCGACCCCGTCACCAACGAGACCTATGTCCAGGCGGCCGCCGGGAAGAAGGCCGACATCGACCGGGCGGTCGCCGCCGCGCGGCGCGCCTTCACCGAAGGACCCTGGCCGCGGATGCTGCCGCGCGAGCGCTCGCGCGTGCTGCACCGCATCGCCGACATCGTGGAGTCCCGCGACGCCCGCCTGGCCGAACTCGAGTCGTTCGACTCGGGCCTGCCGATCACGCAGGCGCTCGGTCAGGCCCGCCGCGCGGCCGAGAACTTCCGGTTCTTCGCCGACCTGATCGTCGCGCAGGCCGACGACGCCTACAAGGTGCCGGGCCGCCAGATGAACTACGTCAACCGCAAGCCGATCGGCGTCGCCGGGCTCATCACCCCGTGGAACACGCCGTTCATGCTCGAGTCGTGGAAGCTCGGCCCCGCCCTGGCCACCGGCAACACCGTGGTGCTCAAGCCCGCCGAGTTCACCCCGCTGTCGGCATCGCTGTGGGCCGGCATCTTCGAGGAGGCGGGGCTCCCGCAGGGTGTGTTCAACCTCGTCAACGGGCTCGGCGAGGACGCGGGCGACGCGCTGGTGAAGCATCCGGATGTGCCGCTCATCTCCTTCACCGGCGAGAGCCGCACGGGGCAGATCATCTTCGGCAACGCCGCACCGTTCCTCAAGGGCCTGTCGATGGAGCTCGGAGGCAAGAGCCCGGCCGTCGTCTTCGCCGACGCCGACCTGGAGGCCGCGATCGACGCGACGATCTTCGGGGTATTCTCACTGAACGGCGAGCGCTGCACCGCCGGCTCGCGCATCCTCGTCGAGCGATCGGTGTACGACGAGTTCGTCGAGCGCTACGCGGCCCAGGCCGAGCGCGTCGTGGTCGGCTACCCGCACGATCCCGCCACCGAGGTCGGCGCGCTCGTGCACCCCGAGCACTACGACAAGGTGATGGGCTACATCGAGATCGGCAAGGGCGAGGCGCGCCTCGTCGCCGGCGGCGGCCGCCCCGACGGGTTCGACGGGGGCAACTTCGTGCGCCCGACCGTCTTCGCCGACGTCGCCCCCGACGCGCGGATCTTCCAGGAGGAGATCTTCGGCCCGGTCGTCGCGATCACGCCCTTCGACACCGACGAAGAGGCGCTCGAGCTCGCCAACGGCGTGCGCTACGGCCTCGCCGCGTACGTGTGGACGAACGATCTGAAGCGTGCGCACAACTTCTCGCAGGCGATCGAGGCCGGCATGGTGTGGCTGAACTCGAACAACGTGCGGGACCTGCGCACCCCGTTCGGCGGCGTCAAGGCGTCGGGCCTCGGTCACGAGGGCGGCTACCGCTCGATCGACTTCTACACCGACCAGCAGGCCGTGCACATCACGCTCGGCCCCGCCCACAACCCGACCTTCGGCAAGGGAGCCTGATATGACCCACGACAAGACCCTGACCTCATCCGGCTTCTTCGTGAGCCAGGAGGCGCCCATCCTCTCGGACGACCCGATCCCGACGCCGACGGCTCCGGCGCCGGACATCCTGCGCTGCGCGTACATGGAGCTCGTGGTCACCGACCTCGCCGCCTCCCGCACGTTCTACGTCGACGTGCTGGGCCTGTACGTCACCGAGGAGGACGACGAGGCGATCTACCTCCGCTCGACGGAGGAGTTCATCCACCACAACCTCGTGCTGCGCCAGGGGCCGGTGGCCGCTGTCGCGGCGTTCTCGTACCGAGTGCGCTCCCCCGAGGACCTCGACCGGGCCGTCGCCTTCTACGAGGAGCTCGGCTGCCGTGTCGAGCGCCGCCCGGACGGCTTCGTCAAGGGCATCGGCGACGCGGTGCGCGTCACCGACCCGCTCGGCTTCCCGTACGAGTTCTTCTACGCCACCGAGCACGTGGAGCGCCTGTCGTGGCGCTACGACCTGCACACCCCCGGCGAGCTGGTGCGCCTGGACCACTTCAACCAGGTGACCCCCGACGTGCCCCGCGCGGTGAACTTCATGCAGTCGCTGGGCTTCCGCGTCACCGAGGACATCCAGGACGAGGAGGGCACCGTCTACGCCGCATGGATGCGCCGCAAGCCCACCGTGCACGACACCGCCATGACCGGCGGCGACGGCCCGCGCATGCACCACGTGGCGTTCGCCACGCACGAGAAGCACAACATCCTCGCGATCTGCGACAAGCTCGGCGCGCTCCGCCGCTCCGATGCGATCGAGCGCGGGCCGGGGCGGCACGGCGTCTCCAACGCGTTCTACCTCTACCTGCGCGACCCCGACGGGCACCGCGTCGAGATCTACACGCAGGACTACTACACCGGCGACCCCGACAACCCCGTCGTCACGTGGGACGTGCACGACAACCAGCGCCGCGACTGGTGGGGAAACCCCGTCGTGCCCTCCTGGTACACCGAGGCCTCGCTCGTGCTCGACCTCGACGGCAACCCGCAGCCGGTCGTCGCCCGCACCGACTCGTCCGAGATGGCCGTCACGATCGGCGCGGACGGCTTCTCGTACACGCGCCCGGACGAGCGGGCCGAGGAGCTGCCGAGCTGGAAGCAGGGCGAGTACAAGCTCGGCCACCAGCTCTAGACCCGCCGATGTCACGCTCGTCGCGGGTGCGGGGTGGATCGACCCGCCGGCTGTGTGACACGGCTCTCAGCCGTGTCACACAATGGGCTGGTCGCAGCATCCGACACCCACCGCACGCGTGACACGACCCGTTGAATTCGAAGCGAAGGAGAATCGGATGCTGACACACGAGCAGATCGCGGCCATCGCGGCGGAGCTCGCCGAGGCCGACCGCACGCACGGGGTCATCCCCCGGATCACGGCACGGTATCCCGACGCGACGGTCGAGGACTCGTACGCGATCCAGGGGGTGTGGCGCGACCAGAACATCGCCGCCGGGCGCCGGCTCGTCGGCCGCAAGATCGGGCTCACCTCCAAGGCGATGCAGCAGGCGACGGGCATCACCGAGCCGGACTACGGCGTGATGTTCGACGACACCGTCTACGAGTCGGGCGCCGAGATCCCGGTCGACCTCTTCTCGAACGTGCGCATCGAGGTCGAGCTCGCCTTCGTGCTCGCGAAGCCCCTCGACGGTCCGGACTGCACGCTCGAGGACGCCCTCGCCGCGATCGAGCACGCCGTGCCGGCCCTCGAGATCCTCAACTCGCACATCGAGCTGGAGGGCCGCACGATCGTCGACACGATCGCCGACAACGCCGCGTACGGTGCGATGGTGCTCGGCGATGTGCGCAAGCGGCCCGACGAGATCGACCTGCGGTGGGTCCCGGGCGTGCTCAGCCGCAACGGCGAGATCGAGGAGACCGGGGTCGCCGCCGGCGTGCTGGGCCACCCCGCCACCGGTGTCGCGTGGCTCGCGAACAAGTTCCACCAGCACGGCGCACGACTGGAGGCGGGCGAGATCATCCTCGCCGGGTCCTTCACGCGCCCCATGTGGGTCTCGCGGGGAGATAGCGTCAGGTGCGACTACGGACCGATGGGAGTCATCGAATGCCGCTTCGTCTGAGCCCGACCTTGAGCGCCGCCCTCGCGGGCGCCGATCGCCCGCTGGCCGGGATGTGGGTGTGCACGGGATCGCCGCTGGTGGCCGAGATCTGCGCGGGCTCGGGCCTGGACTGGGTGCTGATCGACATGGAGCACTCGCCCAACGGCCTCGAGTCCGTGCTCGCGCAGCTGCAGGCGGTCGCCGCCTACCCGGTGACGCCCGTCGTCCGCGTGCCCATCGGCGACGTCGTGACGATCAAGCAGGTGCTCGACCTCGGCGCCCAGAACCTGCTCGTGCCGATGGTGTCGTCCAGGACGGATGCCGAGGCCGCCGTCGCCGCCGTGCGCTATCCCCCGCGGGGGAACCGCGGGGTGGGCTCGGCGCTCGCCCGGTCGGCGCGGTGGAACCGCGTCGACGGATACCTGCGGGACGCCGACGACCACGTGTCGCTGTTCGTCCAGATCGAGACGGCCGCGGGCGTCGAGGCGGCCGCCGAGATCGCCGCGGTCGACGGGGTCGACGGGGTGTTCGTCGGGCCGTCCGACCTCGCCGCCTCGATGGGAGTCCTCGGTCAGCAGACGCATCCGGACGTCGTGGCCGCCGTCCACCGCGCCTTCGACGCCGTGCGCGCCGCCGGCAAGCCCGCGGGCGTCAACGCGTTCGATCCGGCCGCCGCCGACGCGTACCTCGGCGCCGGAGCATCCTTCATCCTCGTCGGCGCCGACGTCGCGCTGCTCGCGCGCGGGTCCGAGGCCCTCGCGGCGCGCTGGGTCGTGGCATCCGGCGACGGCGACCGCGCGTCGTACTGAGGCGCACGAGCGCTGCTGCTCCCGGCGACAGGCGCCGGGCGAACCCTGTCAAGGGCCCCCACCCGCAGCGCGGGCGTGACACGCTGGGCCCATGAAGCGCGACGTCTCCAGCCGCATCGCCCTGAACATCACCGAGCCCGCCGAACTGGTGTTCGCCATCGCGGCCTCCCGCCACTACTCCCCCGCGTCCGAGCGCATCTCGGCGACCGTCGACGGCCGGTCCCTCGAGATCGAGGAGCTCCTGGACGCCCACGGGACGCGTCTGCACCGCGTGCTCGCCCCGGTCGGCGCGTTCGCGATGGAGTACGCCGCCGCGCTCGACGAGGGCGACCCGGCCGGCGGCGACGACGTCGAGCGGCTCGTGTACCTCCGTCAGAGCCGCTACGCCGAGTCCGATGCGATGGCCCCCACAGCGGCCGCGGAGTTCGCCGGCATCGAGGGCGCCACCCAGCTCCTCGCCGCCGTGTCGTCGTGGGTCGGCACGCGCCTGGCGTACGTCCCCGGCTCGTCGCTCCCGACGGACGGCGCCACCCGCACCCTCCTCGCACGTCAGGGCGTGTGCCGCGACTACGCCCACCTGTGCATCGCGCTGCTGCGCGGGCTCGGCATCCCGGCCCGCATGGTGGCCGTCTACGCGCCTGGTCTGCACCCGATGGACTTCCACGCGGTCGCCGAGGCGTGGATCGACGACGCGTGGCGGGCCGTCGACGCCACCACGCTGGCCCCGCGCTCGAGTCTCGTCCGCATCGCGACGGGGAGGGATGCCGCCGACACGGCGTTCCTCACGGTGGTGTCGGGCCGCGCCGACCTCGTCGACGTCACCGTGGGCGCGACCGCCGACGTGCTGCCGGACGACGACCTCGACAGGCTCGTCTCGATCGCCTGAGCGTCCCCCCGGCCGGACGGTGGGCGGTGGCATCGGTCACCCGCGCCCGAGCGGACATGGCACAGTGAGAGGCATGAAGAAGTGGGTCGTGCGGTTCACGTCGCTGCTCGTGTTCAACATCGTCGTGCTGCTGGTCGTGGGCTGGCTCACTCCCGCGCGCGTCGGCTGGGCGGCATTGTGGGCGGGCATCGTCCTGACCGCGCTCGTGATCTGGATCAAGCCCCTCGTCGAGAAGTGGTTCCGCTCGATGGCGGCCCGGTCGTCCCACCAGCGCACCCGGGCAGGCGAGAAGCTCGTCGAGTTCCTCCTCGCCTTCGCCGTCGCCTTCCTCGTCTGGATCGCCACCGTGGTCTTCACCGGCGTGTCGATCGGCGGCGGGATCTTCGGCGCATTCTGGGGGTGGGTGCTGCCCCCGGTTTTCCTCCTCATCGGCTGGGCGATCTACGCCGCGATCGATGACCGGGTCGAGACGCACGCCGGCACCCTCTACGACCGGGCGACCGGTACGCGCAGTGTGCCGGGGCCGGATGCCTCCGCCCCGCCGGTGCCGAGCCCCGAGGCCGCCGCGGGCCGGCGCGAGCTGAACGACGGCCTCACCGACGAGCAGCGCCGCATGCTCGACGAACTCGGCAAGGGCTGATCGGGCCCGATCTGTCGATCGGCGTCGACCCCGATCGTCATAGAGGTGTCACACCCCTCCAGAAAGGACGACGCCATGCGCTACGCACTCCTCCTCCACTACCCCGAGATGACCGCCGACGACATGGGCCCCGATGCGTGGGCCGAGGGCATGCGCGAGTTCGACGAGTACGCCAAGGCGCTCGATGACGCCGGCGTGCTCGTGTCGGCCGAGGTGCTCCAGCCGTCCGCGGTGACCACGACCGTCACGGCGCCGGACGGTGCGCTGCGCGTGCAGGACGGCCCGTTCGCCGACACGACGGAGCAGCTCGGCGGCACCTTCGTGATCGAGGTCGACGACCTCGACGCCGCCGTCGCGTGGGCCGGCAAGGCGCCCTCGGTCGGCTGGGGCACCATCGAGGTGCGCCCGAGCGCCACGCACTTCCGCGACGGCGCCTGGACCCCGTTCGCGAGCTGATGCCGCCGGCCGCCGTGCCCCCTCCCGACCGGCCCGTCGTTCCGGGCGGATCGACCGGGGGCGTGGCGCCCGGCGCCGCTGCTGCGGCCGCCGAGCACGCCGCGAGGACGTCGTACGGCCGGCTGCTCGCCGTCGTCGCCGCCTCGACGCTCCCCTCGCCTCCTCCCCGCGCCGCCGGCGCGTCGCGCGGAGCCTCCGGGCACGTCGGCCCGGACATCGCGCTGGTCGAGGACGCCCTCGCCGACGCGTTCGAGAAGGCGCTGCGGACGTGGCCGGATGCCGGCATCCCCGCCAATCCCGAAGGGTGGCTCGTCACCGTGGCCCGCAACCGCATCCGCGACGCACTGGGCTCCGCCGCGCGCCGCACGGGCGTGCCACTCGATGAGGCACTCCTGGCGACGCTCGCCGACGACGGCGACGCGGCGACGGCCGTCGCGCGACGCGAGGTCATCCCCGACCGGCGGCTCGAGCTGCTGTTCGCCTGCGCGCACCCCGCGATCGATCCCGCCGCCCGCACGCCGCTCATGCTGCAGACGGTGCTGGGGTTCGATGCCGCGCAGATCGCCGGCGCGTTCGGCGTGGCACCGGCGACGATGGCGCAGCGGCTCGTGCGCGCGAAGCGCCGCATCCGCGACGCCGGGATCCCGTTCCGGGTGCCGTCGCGGGCCGACATGCCGGCCCGGCTGCCCGCCGTGCTCGAGGCCGTGTACGGCGCGTACGCGATCGCGTGGCTCGACCAGGGCGACGAGCCGCGGGAGTCGCTCGCCGACGAGGCGCGCTGGCTCGCGGTGCTGACGGCCGCCCTCCTCGACGACGAGCCCGAGGCGTGGGGCCTGGCCGCGCTGCTGACGTATGCCCAGTCGCGTGCCTTGGCACGCGCGGCCGCGCCGTGGCCGCCACTGGACGAACAGGACCCGGCGCTGTGGGACCGCTCGCTCATCGCCGAGGGCGCCGCGCTGCTGCGCCGCGCCTCCGCGCTCGGTCGTCCGCTCGGTCGCTTCCAGCTCGAGGCGGCGATCCGGGCCGTGCACTGCGACCGCGCCCGCACCGGCGAGCTGGACGTCGAGGCTCTCGTGAAGCTCTACCGCGGACTGGTGGCGATCGCCCCGACCGACGGGGCCCGGGCGGCCCTCGCCGCCGCCGAGGCGCGGCTGCGCTGAGCCCGCCGACGAGCCGGGCGGGCTAGCCCGTCCGGCGTCAGCCGGCGGCGCGCTCGGCGGCCTCGACCACGTTCGTCATGAGCAGCGCGACGGTCATCGGCCCCACGCCGCCGGGGTTCGGCGACAGGTAGCCCGCGACCTCGGCGACATCGGGGGCGACGTCGCCGTACACGCGGGACTTGCCGGTCTCGGGGTCCTCCTCGCGCGTCACGCCGACGTCGAGCACGGCCGCGCCGGGCTTGACGTCCTCCGCGCGCACGATGTGCTTCACGCCGGCGGCGGCGACGATGACGTCGGCCTGGCGCAGGTGGTGGCCGAGGTCGGTGGTGCCGGTGTGTGTGAGGGTCACCGTGGCGTTGATCTCGCGGCGGGTGAGCAGCAGGCCGATCGAGCGGCCGATGGTGACTCCGCGGCCGACCACCACGACGTCCTTGCCCTTCAGGTCGTAGCCGTTGCGCAGGAGCAGCTCGATGACACCGCGGGGCGTGCACGGCAGCGGCGTCGTGATCGGCGCGTTGACGTTGAGCACGAGGCGTCCGAGGTTCGTCGGATGCAGGCCGTCGGCGTCCTTGGCCGGATCGATGCGCTCCAGGATCGCGTCGGTGTCGAGGTGCTTCGGGAGCGGCAGCTGCACGATGTAGCCGTGGCACTCCGGATCGGCGTTGAGCTCGTCGATCAGCGCCTCGACCTGCTCCTGCGTGGCGTCGGCCGGAAGCTCCCGCTGGATGGAGTTCATCCCGATCGCCTCGGACTCGCGGTGCTTCATCCCCACGTACAGCTGCGACGCGGGGTCGGCGCCGACGAGCACGGTCGCGATGCCCGGCGTGATGCCCTTCTCCTTCAGCGCGGCGATGCGCCCGCGCAGCTCGTCCTTGATCTCGGCCGCGGCCGCCTTGCCGTCGAGCTTCTGTGCCGTCATGTCGTGCCTCCGTCGACGGATGCCGTACCCGCGGCATCCGAAATCCCTATCTCGATAGTGATACCAGACGAGCGCCCCCGCCGCGGCGCCCGCTTCCGCTCAATGGCGGAAGTCGGGGTACAGCGGGAACGCGGCGGTCAGGGCCGAAACCCGCAGGCGCAGCTCCTCGAGGTCGGCGCCCGGCTGGAGGGCGAGGGCGATGACGTCGGCGACCTCGGTGAACTCGGCGTCGCCGAACCCGCGCGTGGCGAGCGCCGGCGTGCCGATGCGCAGACCGGACGTGACCATCGGGGGGCGGGGGTCGTTGGGAACCGCATTGCGGTTGACGGTGATGCGGATCTCGTGGAGGCGGTCCTCGGCCTGCTTGCCGTCGAGCTCGGCGTTGCGCAGGTCGACCAGCACGAGGTGCACGTCGGTGCCGCCGGAGCGCACCGTGATGCCGGCATCCTTCACGTCCTGCTGCGACAGGCGCTCGGCGATGATGCGGGCGCCGCGCAGGACGCGCTCCTGCCGCTCCTTGAACTCGGGCGTGGCCGCGAGCTTGAACGCGGTGGCCTTGGCCGCGATCACGTGCATGAGCGGGCCGCCCTGCTGGCCAGGGAAGACCGCGGTGTTGATCTTCTTGGCGATCTCGGCGTCGTTGGTGAGGATGAAACCCGAGCGCGGGCCGCCGATGGTCTTGTGCACCGTCGAGGACACCACGTGCGCGTGGGGCACGGGGTTCGGGTGCACACCCGCCGCGACGAGGCCCGCGAAGTGCGCCATGTCGACCCACAGCGTGGCGCCGACCTCGTCGGCGATCGCGCGGAAGCGGGCGAAGTCCAGCTGACGGGGGTAGGCCGACCAGCCGGCGATGATCACCTTCGGCCGGTGCTCGCGCGCGAGCCGCGCGACCTCGTCCATGTCGATGGTCGAGGTCTCGGGGTCGACGCCGTACGCGACGATGTTGTACAGCCGGCCCGAGAAGTTGATCTTCATGCCGTGCGTGAGGTGGCCGCCCTGGTCGAGCGACAGACCGAGCAGCGTGTCGCCGGGGCGCGCTATCGCGTGGAGCACCGCGGCGTTCGCGGTGGCGCCCGAATGGGGCTGCACGTTGGCGAACTCGGCGCCGAAGAGCTTCTTCGCGCGGTGGATCGCAAGCTCCTCCGCGACGTCGACCTCCTCGCAGCCGCCGTAGTAGCGGCGGCCGGGATAGCCCTCGGCGTACTTGTTCGTCAGCACCGAGCCCTGCGACTGCAGGACCGACACGGGGACGAAGTTCTCGGACGCGATCATCTCGAGGAATCCGCGCTGCCGGTCCAGCTCGCGGTCGAGCACCTGGGCGATCTCGGGATCGACCTCGGCGAGCGGGGCGTTGAAGAACTGATCGGTCATGCGATCTCCTGACTCACGGCTTCCAGATAGGGGTGTCCCACATCGGCCCAGGCGTGCGGTCGAATGCCGTAGTCGGTCGCTCCCCGGTGGTGGCCCACCTCAACGCCAGTCGCGACATCCCGAGCATAACCGAAGACGAACCGCTAGGCTGATGCCCGACCGATTTGTTAGGACTCTTTACATGCATGCCGCGTCGCTTCCCGCCGTCGTCCCTGCACCGTCGTCGATCGAGGCGGGCAGCGGTGCGCCCTTCCGGCTCTCCGAGACCACCTCGCTGGCGGGGGACGCGGATGCCACGGCCGCCCTCGCCGCCATCGTCCTGGCGCGGACCGGGCTGAGCCTGGGTGCCGCCGAGGGCGCCGCCGACGTCGAGCTGCGCGTGACGCCGGGCGGCGCGCCGGAGTCCTACCGGATCGACGTGGCGGAGGCATCCGTCGTCGTCACCGGAGCCGACGCGGCCGGACTGTTCTACGGCGTGCAGACCCTCGGGCAGCTGATCGCACGCGGGGCGGGCTGGAGCCTGCCCGCCGTGAGCATCGACGACGCACCGCGGTTCGCCTACCGCGGGCTGATGCTCGACGTCGCCCGGCACTTCCACCCCGTCGAGGCGGTGAAGGGCTGCATCGACCGCGCCGCCTCGCTGAAGATGAACGCGCTCCACCTCCATCTGACCGACGACCAGGCGTGGCGCATCCAGCTCGACTCGCGTCCCGAGCTCGTGGAGCGTGCGAGCGCCGGCTCGGTCGGCGGCGACCCGGGCGGGTTCTACACGAAGGACGACTACCGCGACATCGTCCGGTACGCCGCGTCGCGGCACATGATCGTCGTGCCCGAGATCGACATGCCCGGTCACACCCACGCGGTCGGGCTCGCCTACCCCGAGCTGGCGGAGGAGCCGGTGGTCGGCGACCACATCCTCGAGACGCTCGCCGAGTACGGCGGCGACGCGCCCGTCGCCGGCGTGCCGTACGACGGCATGGCGGTGGGGTTCTCCTCGCTGAAGATCCACGAGGAGGCGACCTACGACTTCGTGGCCGACGTCTTCGGCGAGCTGACGGCCATGACGCCCGGGCCCTATCTCCACTTCGGGGGCGACGAATCGCTGTCGACCAGCGCCGCGGACTTCGACGAGTTCGTCACCCGCGTCAGCGCGATCATCGCCGACCTCGGCAAGACGCCGGTCGCGTGGCACGAGGCGGGCGCCGCGAAGGACATCGCGGACACGACGATCGGCCAGTACTGGGGCTTCGTGAGGCCGCAGGGCGATTCCGGCGAGAAGGCGAGGGCGTTCGTCGACAACGGCGGCGGGCTCATCCTCTCCCCCGCCGACGCGATCTACCTCGACATGAAGTACCCGTCCGGTCCCGCGCTCGGGCTGACGTGGGCCGACGGACCGACGAGCGTCGAGCGCGCGTACTCGTGGGAGCCGTCCGACGTCGTGCCCGGCGTCGACGAGGCCGCCATCCTCGGGATCGAGGCCGCGCTGTGGACCGAGACGGTCCGCACCGCCGCCGACATCGACACCATGGCCTTCCCCCGCATCGCCGCGGCGGCCGAGGCCGGGTGGTCGCCGGCGACCGGCGACAGCGAGCTCCGCACGTGGGCGTCTTTCCGCGAGCGCGTCGGCGCGCTGGGTCCGCTGTGGACCGCGATGGGCATCGGCTTCCACCCCTCCGACGAGATCCCGTGGGCCGCCGAGGAAGGACGCACCGCATGAGCACGCTCGTCCACACCGTCCGCCTGCTCGGGTCGGCAGGCGTCGACTCCGGCCGCGGCGACGGCTGGGTCCTGTTCGAGGACGGCCGGGTCTCGGGCGCCGGGGCGGGCGGCGACCTCCCTGCTGCCCAGGACGTCGTGGACGGCAGGGGCGGATGCCTCGTCCCCGGCTTCATCGACATCCACGGGCATGGCGGGGGCGGTGCCGGCTTCGACGACGGCCCGGAGGCGATCCGCGCAGCGCGCGCAGTGCACCGGGCCCACGGCACGACACGCGCCGTGCTGTCGCTGATCACCGCGCCGATCGACGAGCTGGCCGCGCGGGTCGCGATGGTCGCCGACCTGACCGAATCCGACCCGACGATCATGGGCTCCCACCTGGAGGGACCGTTCCTCGACCCCGGTCACAAGGGCGCGCACGCAGAGGCGCTGCTGCGCGCCCCGGACGCGGCATCCGTCGACCGCCTGCTCGAGGCCGGACGAGGATCGATCCGGCAGGTCACCCTCGCTCCCGAGCTCCCGGGCGCCTTCGAGGCCATCAGCCGCTTCGTCGACGCGGGCGTGGCCGTCGCGGTCGGGCACACCGACGCGGACGCCGCCGTCGCCCGTCGCGCGTTCGACGCCGGCGCGACCATCCTCACGCACGCCTTCAACGCGATGAACGGCATCCACCACCGCGCACCGGGACCGGTCGTCGCGGCGTTGCGCGACGACCGCGTGACCGTCGAGATCATCGCCGACGGGGTGCACGTCGACCTCGCCCTGATCGCGACGCTCTTCGCCGCCGACGGCGACCGCATGGCGCTGGTCACCGACGCGATGGCGGCGGCGGGCGCGGCGGACGGGCGCTACGTGCTCGGCGGGCTCGCCGTACGGGTGGACGGAGGAGTGGCGCGCCTGGAGGACGGCGGCGCGATCGCCGGGTCGACGCTCACGCAGGATGCCGCAGTGCGCAACGTCGTCGCGGCCGGAGTCGCTCTCGACGACGCGGTGCGCGCCGCGACGCAGACCCCCGCGCAGGCGATCGGCCGACCCGACCTGGGACGGCTGGACGAAGGCTCCCTCGCCGACGCGGTGCTGCTGGACGACGACCTCGCCGTGCGCCGGGTGTGGGTCGCGGGCAGCTCCGACTGACGCAGGCACGATGAAGGCGGGGCCGAAGGTCCCTCCCCCGAGATACCTTCGAGCCCCGCCATATCCGCGGGATGATCCTGCGGGGGGCCGCCGCCGTCGTGCCCCACACAAGGGCGGCCTGCCACTCTGACCAGAGAGACCGCGGGTCCCGGCATCTATTACGCGACTTCGCGAAGATTTTCTTCGGGCTCGCGGAGCACGGCGAGGAGCGCGCATCGCGCCGCTGCGCCGGCGGGCTGCGCAGACCACTGGTCAAATCGAGGCAGGGCCGCGACAATGGACCCAGTCGCGACGCGAGACGCGCCGCGCACCGGGGCGTGCGCGATCGTGGCGCTGTGGAGTCTGGGGATTCATGGAACACGACGAGGTACGCGAACACGACGCGGTCGATGCCGACGTCGTCGCCGACTCCGACCTCGTGACCCGCACCCGCTCGGGCGACTCCGGCGCCTTCGGTGAGCTGTGGCGCCGCCACTACCGGGCGGGCGTCACGGTGGCGCGCAACATGACGTCGAGCCTGGACGCGGACGACCTGGTGCAGGAGGCGTACACCCGCATCTACCACTCCATCGTGTCCGGCGGCGGCCCCACCGGATCCTTCCGCGCGTACCTGTTCACGAGCATCCGCAACACCGCAGCGGCGTGGGGACGCGCGCGCCGCGAGACGGCGTACGACGAGCTCGACGGCGTCGAGGACCCGGCGGCCGGCGAGCACGAGAGCGAGGCCGCGCTCGACCGCGGCCTCACGCACCAGGCGTTCCGCAGCCTGCCCACGCGCTGGCAGGAGGTGCTCTGGTACTCCGAGATCGAGCAGATGAAGCCGGCCGAGATCGCGCCCCTCCTCGGCATGAAGCCGACGGCGGTGGCGCAGCTGACGTTCCGCGCGCGTGAGGGGCTGCGCGAGGCGTGGATCCAGGCGCACCTGCGCTCGGTCGCCGACGGGTCCGAGTGCCAGTGGACGATCGAGCGCCTGGGCGCCTACGCCCGGCGCAACCTCGGACGCCGCGACCACGCCAAGGTCGAGCGCCACCTGTCCAGCTGCGTGCGGTGCTCGATCGTCGCGAGCGAGGCCAAGGAGGTCTCGAGCCGCCTCGCCCTGGTGCTGCTTCCGCTCGCGATCGGGGCCACCGGCACCGCGGGCTACCTGGCGACGGTCCAGGGCGGCGGCACGACACTGGTCGCGATGGCCGAGATGCCGTCCGCCGTCGTGGAAGGCGCCGCCGCGGTCCTCCCCCGCGCGGCCGACCTCGCGATCGGCGCCGGGACCTCCACAGGCGCCGGCAGCGGCGCCGCCGCGACCACCGGCGGGACGCTCGCCGGTTCGACGAGTGCGATCGCGAGCACCGGCACCGGGGTCGGGGCGAGCGCCGTCGCGGTCACCTCGAGCGCCGGCGCCGTGGGCAGCGCGGTCGCGGCGGGGACGACGACGGGCATCGTCGCCGGCGCCGTCGGCGGGTCGACCCTGGCCGGGATCGGCGCCGCCTCGGGCCTGGCGGCTGCGGGCCTCGTGGTGGTCAGCAGTGTGGTGGCGGCGGTGGCGCTGCCGGCCGCAGCACCCGACCCTGCGCCGACACCGGCCGTGACGGCGTCCGAGCCCGGCCTCCTCGACGCGCTGCCCGGCATCGTCGATGAGGACGAACCCGCGCTGCAGCTCTCGGACGAGCCGGGCCCGGATCCCGCGGACATCTCCGTGATCGCCGAGCACGGACCGTCGGACGACGTGGTGCGGGGCAGGCGCGACACCGGCGGTCAGGGCGCGGACGGCGAGCGCCCCAGCCGGGGCGACGCCACCGACGACGAGGCCGACGGCAGCGCCGCCGAAGACGGCGACGAGGCCGGCGATGAGGCGGGCGACGCCCCCGACGGCCCGACGAAGAACGGCAACGGCAACGCGTACGGCACCGGCAACGGCAATGCGTACGGCACCGGCAACGGCAATGCGTACGGAAGCGGACGCGGCGACGAGGCGACCACGCCCGGCACGCCGGTTCAGACCCCCGGCCGCGGCAACGGCGGCGCCGCGGTCAGCGAGGAGCCGGCCGGCGACGACGATGCGGCCGGCGTGGACGAGAAGAAGCCGAGCGGCGCGCCGAACAGCAGCACGCGGCCCGGCAAGACCGAGACAGCAGCGCCGGAGACGCCGGAGGCCGCAGCCCCGACGCGACCGACCGCCGCCGGCTCCCCGGCCGAGGAGAAGCGGGCGGCGTCGCCGGCCGCGGATGCACGCGGCCAGGACGCGACCGGCGCCGAGCAGGCGGCAGACGCCCGCCCAGGCCAGGCCCCCGGGAATCGACCGGCGGAGACCAGCCCGACGGCGACGAGGGGCTCGACACCGCACTCGCCGGCTGCTGCGGAGCCCGAGGAGCGCGCAACCCCGGCGGCGCCCGCCGCCGAGCCCGGCACGCCCGCCACGCCGGAGCGCCCGACTCCGACCGCCACCGGGCGCGAAACCCCCGCCCGCGAGACCCCGGCGGCGCCTGCCGCCGAGGCGGCCCAGGCGGCTGCCGACGCCACGGACAGCCGGGGGCCTGCGGCACGCGCCGACGCCGCCGCGGACGCGCGCGGGGCGGCGCCCGCCGGAGACTGACCCGGCCGGCGGGTGCGGCATCCCGCCGTAGACTGGAGGCCATGTCCGACACGACCGGCGCCACGCCTGCGCCCACGAGCAAGGCTGCGCCGCAGGCGTCCGAACCGGCACCGGGCACCCGCCCGCCGCTCTCGGCGATCGACATCGTGGCGTTCCTGTGCGAGCTCTTCGCCTTCGCCACCCTGGCGCTGTGGGGCTTCACGATGTGGCCGTTCCCGTGGAACATCGTGGCGGGCATCGCGGCTCCGGTCGTCGCCATCCTCGCCTGGGCGCTCTTCGTCTCACCGCGCGCCGTGCTCGCCGTGCATCCGTTCGTGCGCGCCGTCGTCGAGCTCCTGGTGTACGCGTCGGCGACGATCGCGTGGTGGAGCATGGGCAACGCCTGGATCGGCCTCGCCTACGGCGTCATCGCCGTCACCGCCGGCGTGATCGTCGGCCGCCGGCGCCTCTCGTGACCACGGGCGCGGACGCGCTCACCCTCCTGCGCGCCGAGCTCGGCGACCGGGTCGACACCTCACCCGCGTCGCTGGCCGCCGCGCGCGCCGACAAGTCGGGGCATGCGGCATCCGGGCACCCGATCGCCGTCGTGCACGCCCGCAGCGTCGAGGACGTCCAGCGCACCCTCCGCATCGCGAGCGAGACAGGCACGCCGGTCGTCACCCGCGGCGCGGGCACCGGCCTCGCGGGCGGCGCCAACGCGGGCGCCGGCGAGATCGCCCTCTCGATGCGCGCCATGGACGGCATCCTCGAGGTGCGTCCGGACGACCTCCTCGCCGTCGTGGAGCCCGGCATCCTCAACGCCGACCTCAACGCCGCGCTCGCCCCGCACGGCCTCTGGTGGGCGCCCGACCCCGCGAGCCGGGCGATCTCGACCGTGGGCGGCAACATCGCGACCGGCGCCGGCGGACTGCTGTGCGCCAAGTACGGCGTGGTACGCGACGCGGTGCTGGGCGTCGACATCGTCCTGGCCGACGGACGGCTGCTCACGCTCGGCCACCGCACCGTCAAGGGGGTGACCGGCCTCGACCTCACGTCGCTGGTCATCGGGTCCGAGGGCACGCTCGGGGTGATCGTGGGCGCGACCCTGAAGCTGCGCCGGCTCATGCCCGGCGAGGTGTGCACGATCGCCGCGACCTTCCCCGACGTGCGGACGGCCGCCGAGGCATCCGCCGCCGTCACGGCGTCCGGGACGCAGCCGGCGATCATGGAGCTCATGGATGCCGCGTCCCTCGCCGCGGTGCACGCCCTGCTGTCGCTGGGCCCACCCACCCCGGGCGCCGCCCAGCTGACCATCCAGACCGACGGTCCCGCGGCCATCGCGGAGGCCGAGGCGATCGCCGCGGTGCTGCGCGGCGCCGGCGGCACGGTCGCGGTCTCGCACGATCGCGAGGAGGGCGAGCGGCTGCTGACGGTCCGCCGATCGATGCACCCCGCGATGGAGACGCTCGGCACCGCGCTCATCGAGGACGTCTCGGTGCCGCGCAGCGCGCTCCCGGCGATGTTCGACGAGATCGCCCGCGTCGAGCGCGAGCACGGCGTCGTCATCCCCACGGTCGCCCACGCCGGCGACGGCAATCTGCACCCCAACTTCATCTTCGAGGGCGTGCCCGACGAGTTCGGCGTCGTCGAGGCTCCCGAGTACATCTGGCGCGCGGCCGACGACCTGTTCCGCGCCGCGCTGCGGCTGGGCGGCACGCTCACCGGCGAGCACGGCGTCGGCGTGCTCAAGCGCCGGTGGCTCGCCGACGAGCTGGGCGAGGACCAGTGGGAGCTGCAGCGGCAGATCACCCGCCTGTTCGATCCGCAGGGCATCCTGAACCCGGGCAAGGTGTTCGCGCCGTGACCGCCACGGTGCACGTCAGCGCCGCCGTCGTGGTCGACGACGCCGGCCGGGCGCTCGTCGTCCGCAAGCACGGCGCGACGGTGTTCCAGCAGCCCGGCGGCAAGCCCGACCCCGGCGAGACCGCCCTCGACGCGGTCGTGCGCGAGGTGGCCGAGGAGACCGGCATCGTGGCCGACCGCGCCGCGTTCGAGCCGCTCGGACGGTTCACGGATGCCGCCGCCAACGAGCCGGGTCACCTCGTCGTGGCCGACGCCTACGTCCTCAGGGTTGCGGCGGGCTCGGGCACGGCGATCCCGGCGGCCGAGATCGCCGAGCTGCGGTGGATCGGCGAGCACGAGGTCGAGGCGACGCCCCTCGCACCGCTCTCAAGGAACCAGCTCATCCGCTACGCCTGGCGCTGAGCCGCGGCATCCGTCACGCGTCCGAAGCCGGGATCAGATGCCCTGCCAGTCGGGCTTGTTGTCGAACGCGTAGCGGTAGTAGTCGGCGCGACGCAGCTGCGATGCGGCCGCCTCGTCGACGACCACCGTCGCGCGGGCGTGCAGCTGGATGGCCGACCCGGGCAGCGACGCGCTCAGCGGCCCCTCGACCGCGCCGGCGACAGCCGCCGCCTTCCCCTCGCCGAAGGCCAGCAGCACCAGGTGACGCGCCCGCAGGATCGTGCCCAGCCCCTGCGTGATGCAGTGCATCGGCACGTCGTCGATCGAGTCGAAGAACCGCGCGTTGTCGCGCCGGGTCTGCTCGGTGAGCGTCTTCACGCGCGTCTGGGAGGCGAACGACGAGCCGGGCTCGTTGAAGCCGATGTGGCCGTCGGTGCCGATGCCGAGGATCTGCAGGTCGATGCCGCCGGCGTCCAGGATCGCCGCCTCGTACTCGTCGCCGTGGAACTCGATGCCCTCCGGCGTGCCGTCGGGCGTGCGGATCAGCTCGGGGTCGAGGCCCAGCGGCTCCACGACCTCCCGCGTGATGACCGAGCGGTAGCTCTCGGGGTGGGCCGGGTCGATCCCGACGTACTCGTCCAGCGCGAAGCCGCGCACGCGTGACACGTCCAGACCCTCCAGCCGCGGCTTCAGGGCCTCGTACACCGGAAGCGGGGTCGACCCGGTCGCAAGACCCAGGACCGTCTCGGGATTCTCTCGCACGAGCGCCGCGATGTGATCGGCGACGAGCGCCCCCGCGGCCTCCTTGTCGCGGACGATGACGATCTCAGCCATGGACCAGAGCCTCCTCGGTGTCGTGTGTGGCATCGCCCTCCGCACCCACGAGCGCGGCGCCCAGCGCCGCCGCGGGCGAACCCGGCGGCAGCAGCTCGACGCGCTCGGCGAGGTGCAGGGAGCGCATGAACGGGGATGCCTCGGCGCTGGCCGACAGCTCGGCTGCGACATCCGTCATCAGCCGATCGCCCAGCGCTGTCACACCCCCTCCGAGGACCACGATATCGACGTCGGCGGTGAGCACCAGTACCCGCACGGCGGCCGCCACGCCGAGGGCGAGACCCGCGCGCAGCCGCTGCGCCGACGGATCGCCCGCGTCGGCGGCGTCGAACACGTCGCGCACGGGGAGGGCCGAGCGCCGCCCCCATCGCTCGGCGATGGCCCCGCCGCCCGCGAAGGCCTCGATGCACCCCCGCTGCCCGCAGCGGCAGACCGGCCCGTTCGGGTCGATGGAGATGTGACCCACCTCGCCGGCGGCACCGCGCGCCCCTCGCCACAGCGTTCCCTCCGACACGATGCCGGCCGCGACGCCGGTGCCGAGGTTCAGATACGCCATCGACCGCGGCGGCGGTCCCGAGACCGCATGCAGCGCGTGGGCGCCGAGAGCGGCCGCCTTGACGTCGTTCTCCACCCGCACGGGCACGCCGAGCCGGGGCGAGACCGCCGCGGCGAGGTCCAGCTCGTCGACGCCGAGGTTGACCGCATGCACGACGCGTCCGGTCCCCGGCTCGACCTGGCCGGGGATGCCGACCCCCACCGACCGCACCGCGCCGAGGTCGACACCGGTCTCGGCGCCGAGGGCCCGCACGGCGTCCACCACCGTGTCGACGACGGCATCCGGTCCCCATCCCGTGGCCACCCGCAGACGACCGATGACGGCACCGGCATCGTCCACCGCGACGACGTCGGTCTTGGTTCCGCCGACGTCCAGCCCGATCCTCATCCGCCGGCCTCCCCGCGGGACGCCGGCCCAGAACCCCCGCGCATCAGCCCTTGACCGCCCCGGAGACCAGACCGCTGGTCATGCGGTGCTGGACGATGAGGAAGAAGACGATGACAGGCACCGCCATGATCGTGGAGGCGGCCATGACGACCGCCCAGTCGGTCGCCTTCGTCGCCTGCACGAAGGCCCGCAGCCAGATGGGCAGCGTGAGCGACTCCGGGCGCGTCATGATGACGAGGGCGAAGACGAACTCGTTCCAGGCCTGGATGAAGGCGAACACCCCGGTCGCGATCAGTCCCGGCGCGAGCAGCGGGAACGTGATGCGCCAGAAGGCGCCCGAGCGACTGCATCCGTCGATCATCGCAGCCTCTTCGAGGTCGGCGGGCACGCCGTTGACGAAGCCGCGCAGCGTCCAGATCGTGAACGGCAGCACGAACGCGATGTAGACGAAGCTCAGGCCGATGATCGTGTTGAGCAGGTACCAGCCGTCCAGCACGCGGAACACCGAGACGATCATGGCCTCCGCGGGGATCATCTGGATCACGAGGATCGCGACGATGAAGGACGTCCGCGTGCGGAAACGGTAGCGCGACACCGCGACGGCCCCGAGGAAGGCGAAGGCGAGCGCCACCACGAGCGTGATGCCGGTCACCGCCATCGAGTTGAAGAGCGCGTTCACCAGGCTGTCGTCGCCGAGCGCCTCCTGATAGTTGCTCAGGGTGAACTCGTCGGGCCACCAGTGCGGCGTGGTCGAGCGCACCGCGGATGCCGGCAGCAGGGACGTGTTCACCATCCAGTAGACGGGGAAGAGCGAGGCGACGATGACGACGAGGGCGGCGGCGTTCAGCGACACCCGTGCCACGGCGCGGCGGGGGCGGCCTGTCATGACTCCTCCTTCAGCATGGTGCGGATCCAGTAGCCCGAGATGACCAGCAGGAGGATGACGAGGATCACCGAGATCGCTCCCCCCGCGCCGAGGTCGCCGGAGGCCATCGAGACGCTGTAGATGTAGACGCCGATGGTGTTGGTCTCGGCGCGGACGCCGCCGATCGACTGCAGCGCGTAGATCTGGGCGAACACGCGGAGGTCCCAGATGATCTGGAGGACCAGCAGCACCAGCAGCACGGACCGCAGGTAGGGCATGACGATGAGGCGGAACCGGGCGAAGCCGCCGGCGCCGTCGAGGGAGGCCGCCTCCAGCACCTCGTCCGGGACCTGCATGAGCGCGGCGTAGGTGCTGAACGCGACGAACGGGATCGCTCCCCACGTGATGATGATCGCCGCGACGGCGTAGAAGCTCGTGGGGTCGATCAGCCAGCTGTGGCCGATCCAGTTCTCACCCGTGAGCTGGGTCAGCAGCCAGTTCACGAGTCCGTACTGGGTGTCGAAGATCCAGCCCCACACGATGGTGGCGGTCAGCGCCGGCATCGCCCAGGCCAGGAGCAGCGAGATCGACACCGCGGTGCGCATCACCGCGCCGAGCCTGGTCATCATCACCGCGATCGCGACGCCGAGGAGCATGGTGGCCACGACGCTCACGACGCAGAGGGCGACGCTGCGTCCGAGCACGGCCCAGAACTCGGGGTCGGTCAGCACGGAGACGTAGTTGTCGATGCCGATGAACTCCGGTGCGGCGCCGAAGATCTGCGCACGCCCGAACTCCTGGAACGACATGATCACGAGCTGCACCAGGGGCCAGCCGATGAAGACGACGAGCATGATGAGCGCGGGTGTGAGCAGCGCGAGCGGCGCCCACGGGAAGCCGCGCCGTCGCGGCTGTTCGGGTTCGGGCCGTGACGCCGACGGCGAGGCCGGCGGTGCGGATGCCTCCGCGGGAATGGTCGTCATGGCGAACCTCCTCTCAAGATCGTGCGAGCCCTGGGGGCGGGCATGGAACGGGGTGCCCCGCGGCACGAGGCACCCCGCTCCCGAAGATCAGCCGTTCAGGATCTCTTCGATCTGCTCATCGGCCGCGGTGGCGAGCTCTTCGATGTCGCCGCCGTTCGCGATGTTGACGAACAGATCCTGCATGATGCCCTGCGCCTCGACGTCGGCCCAGTTGGGCGATGCCGGCGTGAGCTTCGCGTCGGCAGCCGCCTCGGCGATGACGGTCGCGAGCTCGGGGGTGGCCGCGGCCACCTTGTCGCCGAGCGAGACGAGGGCGGGGACCAGACCGTTCTCGGCGAGGATCGTCTGGTACTCCTCGCTCAGCATGATCTGCAGCGCGCTCTTGGCCAGGTCCGGGTTCTGCGACTTGGCCGCGATGCCGATGTTGGATCCGCCCGCGAAGACCTGCGCAGCGCCGCCGTCCATGCCAGGGAGGGCGAAGTAGCCCGTGAGGTCTGCGACCGGGGTGGGCTGCTTGTCCTCATCGGCGACGATCGACCAGTACGCCCAGCTCGGCGCGGAGTAGGTGGCCGACTGCTCGGTGCGGAAGGGGACCCAGCCCTCGGCCTCGTCGCCGTCCTTCGGCGCGAGGGAGGCCTCGGTCATCAGCTGCTGCACCTGCGCGAGACCGGCGAGGGACTCGTCGCTGGTCAGCTGCGCATCCCACTCGTCGCCGTCCTGGACGGCGATCTCTCCGCCGTTCTCCCAGATGAAGGGCAGCGCGTTGTACCAGTCCTTGCCCGGGAAGTACACGCCCGACACCCCCGGCAGCGCCCCGGCCAGGGTCACGCCGTTCGACACGTACTCGTCGAGGGTCGTGGGTACCGCGACGCCCGCCTGCTCGTACATCGCCGTGTTGTAGAACACGACCCGGGCGCCGGAGTAGTACGGGGCCGCGAACAGCGTGTCGTCCCAGCTGCCCGCCTCGACGAAGCCGGGGAGCAGGTCGTCGCCGCCGAGGTCGCCCTCGATGTCGTCGAGGCTCAGCAGCGCGCCGCTGGAGGTGAAGGCCGGAGCCTGCGTGTTGCCCATCTCGACGATGTCCGGGCTGTCGTTGGACGACAGGCTGGTGGTCAGCTTGTCGACGAGGCCCGTCCACTGCTGCTCCTCGATGACCAGCGTCGACCCCGGGTTCTCCTCCTCGAAGGTCTCCTTCAGGTAGTCCCGCGCGTCCTGCGGCGTGTCGGTGCCGACGAGCCACACGCGGATCTCGGCGCCCTCCTCCGACGAGGAGCCGCCCTCGTCGCTGCTGCCGGCGCAGCCGGCGAGCACCAGTGCCGAGGCGCCGATGAGCGCCACAGCTCCGAGCGTCTTCTTCATGGTGTCTTCCTTCGTGTTCTGTTCGGTGTTCTCTTGGTTCGGGTGGGCCGGGTGGCCCATCCGGGGGGAATCGGGGTTTCCGGGACGAACCCGGACAGACAGCGCCGTCAGGACACCCCGAGTTGACCTGACAGGACCATGACGGCCGCGCCGCGCAGGACGATGTCCTGGCCTTGCTCCGTCATCCGCACCCGCACGCCCTCGTCGTCGGACGACGCGAGCGTGCGCGCACGGAGGGTCTCGACGGTCTGGTCCGCGAGGGACCCGCCGAGGAGTTCAGGGGGGCCGGAGAGGACGATCTCCGACACGTCGAGGGTGCCGACGACCGGTGCGAGCGCGATCCCGAGTCGCTCCCCCGCGTCGCGGAGGACGCCCTCGCGGGCATCGGGATCGGATGCCGCGGCCAGCCGCGACGACAGCGAGGGCACCGACAGCCAGGCCTCGAGGCATCCGACCCGACCGCACGCGCAGCGGGGACCGCCGTCGGTCCCGACCGTCACATGGCCGATCTCGCCCGCAGCGAAGCGGCTGCCGCGCATGGGCTGAGCTGCCAGCAGCAGCCCAGAGCCCACGCCTCGGCCGACCTTGACGAGCAGCACGTCGTCGGGTGCGCCGCCGAAGGTGTACTCGGCCAGCACCGCGGCGTTCGCGTCGTTGGCGACCAGCACGGGGAGCCCGAGCGCGCCGCGCAGCGCGCCCTCGAGGTCGAAGCCCGCCCAGCCGAAGTTCGGGGCCGTGAGGATCACACCGCGGTCGTCCACGACGCCGGGCGTGCCGACGCCGATGCCGAGCACCGGCGCGTGCGAGTCGGCCACGAGCGCGCGGGCGAGGTCGACGACCGTCGTCACGACGTCCTCGTCGGCGGGCAGCGGGACCTCGCGCCGCGCGACGATGCTGCCGTCGAGGGTCAGCACCGCGCCGATGAAGGTGTCGCTGCCGGACAGATCCAGGCCGACGATGCGGTGGCCGTCGTGGTCGAGGTCGACGAGGATGGCGGGCTTGCCCGGGCCTGACGCCTCGCGCACGCCCCGCTCCGAGACGAAGCCGTCGGCGATGAGCTCGGCGACGAGGTCGGAGATCGTGACGCGCGTGAGCCCGGTCTCCCTTGACAGGTCGGCGCGGCTCATGGCGCCCTGGTGGAACAGGGTCTGCAGCACCAGCGACCGGTTGTGGCCGCGAGCGTGCTCCGGCAGCACCTTGCGCCCCTGGCGCAGCGTGCGTCCGGGGGTGAACGCGCCGGACCCGGACACCGGTGAGGCGTCCGCGACAGAGGCGCTGCGCTGCGTTTCCGTGTTCGGCATGTTTGTTAGTAGAGCTTACGAACTAACTTTCCGCAACCCTCAGAGCCTATTTGCGCGGAGGCTTTACAAAACCGTGACCTCCCGCGCAGGCGGTCCGAAACGCGTCCACGCACGTTTCGCAGCGTGACCGGCGATTCATGCGTGATCAGGCCGTAACCTCATGGGTGGCCTCCGTCACCTACCATGGGGGAAGCGTTTATCACAGTCGGGGGTGTTGGCGTGACAGATCTGGCGACCCAGTCGCAGGCCGGTGAGGCGTCTTCAGAAGACGATGACCGGGCCCAGCAGGCCGTCGAAAGCGACGAGACCGCGGTCGAGACGGAGCCGGCCGACGAGTCGGAGGGGGCCGTCGACGCCGAGGAGGCCGTCGAGGCGAAGCCGGCCGACGAGCCCGAGCCGGCCGACGAGCCCGAGCCGGAGGCCGCCGCGACAGCCGCGCTCGCCACGCCGGCGGCCACGACTCCGGTGCCGCCGCTCCCCTCGATCTCTGCCGACGCCGCCGTCTACGCGTGGGCGCCCGCCGAGCCCAAGGCCAAGAAGAGGCGCACCGGGCTCTGGATCACCGCGGCCGCCGGCGTCGCCGTCGTCGGACTGGTGGTGTCATCGCTCGTGCTGATCGCCCCCGGCACCACGGTCGCCGGGGTTCCGGTCGGATGGCTGACGCCCGGCGCCGCCGCCGACGCGATCGACGGCAGCCTCGCCGAGACCACGGTCGTCATCGCCGGCGAGGACGGTGACGTCGAACTGACGGGCGCCGAGCTCGGAGCGACCGTCGACGCGCAGGCTCTCGCCGACGCCGCGTTCGCGCAGCACCCGATGTGGAACGTGACGTCGTGGTTCCAGAGCACCGACGCAGAGGTCGCGCTCGACGCCGCCACCGCGACCGCAGCACTCAGCGAGGCGGTCCCCCAGCTGTACACCGATCCGGTCGACGCGACGCTGGCCTTCGATCCGACGTCGGCCTCGTATGTGGTGACGCCGGCTGTTCCGGGCACCGGGATCGACCTCGCCACCGTGCAGGCCGCCCTGCAGGACGCCCTGATGACCGGCGCCCGGAGCGCCGACGTCGAGCCCGTGGCGGTCGAGATCCCGGCCGGCATCTCGACCGAGACGGCGGACGCCGCGGTGGCACAGCTGAACGGGATGCTCGACACGGCCGGCTTCTACGTCGGCGAGGAGCGCACGGTGCCGATCGATCGCGCCACCCTGGCGGGGTGGTTGAACGTGGCGCCCGACACCGAGAGCGGCGGCTTCGAGATCACCGCCGACGCCGCCGCGATCCAGACCGCGGTCGACGGCCTTGCGGCGGCCATCAACCGGCCGGTCGAGAACGGCGCGGTCATCACCAACTCGGCGGGCACCGTGCTCCGCGAGGAGGCTGCGGGAGTGTCCGGGCGGCAGCTCGGCGACACCTCGAACGTGGCCTCCGACTTCGCCGAGCAGCTCGCCACCGGAAACGCGGTGTTCGCGGCGCCCGTGACCGAGACTGCACCTGAGATGAGGACTCTGGCTCGCACGGTCGAGGTGAACCTGTCCAGCCAGACGGCGTATCTCTTCGAGAACGGCAACGTCGTCGGCACGTACGCGATCTCGTCAGGGCGGGCCGCCACCCCGACCCCGACGGGACACTTCACCGTGAACGCGTACACCCGCATCCAGGACCTGGGGGCGCTCTGCTACAACCCGGAGGCACAGAACAGCTACTGCACGGAGGACGTGCCCTGGATCACGTGGTTCGCGCCGGACATCGCCTTCCACGGCACGTATTGGCACAACAACTTCGGTACGCCGATGAGCCACGGCTGCGTGAACATGACCGAGTCGGCCGCCAAGTTCGTCTACGACTGGACCGCCCGAGGCACCGAGGTGTGGGTTCACCACTGACCTGCTCGGCGACGACCTGAGAACGAGGAAGGGCGGATGCCGCAGCATCCGCCCTTCCTGCTCTCGGGGTTTCAGAGCGCGTCGATCACGGCGTTGAAGGTCGCCGACGGACGCATGATTCCCGCCACGAGCTCGGCGTCGGGACGGTAGTAGCCGCCGATCTCGGCCGGCGAGCCCTGGACGGCGTTCAGCTCCTCGACGATCTTCTGCTCGTCGGCCGCGAGCGCCTCGGCCACCGGCGCGAAGACCGCTGCCAGCTCGGGATCCGCCTGCTGCGCGGCGAGCTCCTGCGCCCAGTACAGCGCGAGGTAGAAGTGGCTTCCGCGGTTGTCGATCGTCCCGAGCGCACGGCCGGGCGACTTGTCGTTCTCGAGGAACGTTCCGGTCGCGGCATCCAGCGTGTCGGCCAGGACCTGCGCCTTGACGTTGCCGGTGAAGTCCGCGAGGTGCTCCAGCGACGCGGCGAGCGCGAAGAATTCGCCGAGCGAATCCCAGCGCAGGTAGTTCTCCGAGACGAGCTGCTGCACGTGCTTCGGAGCCGAACCGCCGGCGCCGGTCTCGAAGAGCCCACCGCCCGAGAGCAGCGGCACGATCGAGAGCATCTTGGCGCTGGTGCCGACCTCGAGGATCGGGAACAGGTCGGTGTTGTAGTCGCGCAGCACGTTGCCGGTGACCGAGATGGTGTCCTCACCCTTGCGAAGCCGGTCGAGCGAGTACTGCGTCGCCGCCGCCGGAGCGAGGATCTCGATCGTGAGGCCCTCGGTGTCGTGGTCGGCCAGGTACGTCTTCACCTTGCCGATCAGTTCGGCGTCGTGGGCGCGGGTCTCATCGAGCCAGAACACCGCGGGAGTGGCGCTCGCGCGAGCTCGCGTGACGGCGAGCTTGACCCAGTCGCGGATCGCGACGTCCTTGGTCTGGGTCGCCCGCCAGATGTCGCCCCGCTGCACGGCGTGCTCGAGGAGCACGTCGCCGGAACCGCCGACGACCTGGACGACGCCGGGAGCCGCGATCTCGAAGGTCTTGTCGTGGCTGCCGTACTCCTCGGCCGCTTGCGCCATGAGACCGACGTTCGGCACCGAGCCGATCGTGGCGGGGTCGAGCGGGCCGTGGGCATTCACGTCGTCGATCACGGTCTGGAACACGCCGGCGTACGACGAGTCGGGGATCACGGCGAGCGTGTCGTCCTCGCCGCCGTCGACGCCCCAGAGCTTGCCACCGTTGCGGATGAGCGCCGGCATCGAGGCGTCCACGATCACGTCGGAGGGAACGTGCAGGTTCGTCAGGCCCTTGTCCGAGTTGGTGTACGACAGGCGAGGACCGCGCTCGAGGTCGGCCGCGATGGCCGCCGCGATCTCGTCACCGCCCTCGACCGACGGAAGGCCGGCGAGGATCGCGCCGAGGCCGTCGTTCGGGGTCAGGCCCGCCTCGGCGATCTTGTCGCCGTAGGTGGCGAACACGTCGGCGAAGTAGGCCTTGACGACATGGCCGAAGATGATCGGGTCGCTGACCTTCATCATGGTCGCCTTGAGGTGCACCGAGTAGAGCACGTCGTCGGCTGCGGCATCCTTGAGCGTCTGCGCCAGGAAGGCGTCGAGCTCGGACGCCGAGAGGAAGGTCGCGTCGATGATCTCGCCCGGCAGCACCTTCAGGCCGGTCTTGAGCTCGGTGACCGTGCCGTCGGCGGCCACGTGCTGGATGGTCAGCACGTCGTCGGCGGGGGAGACGAAGGACTTCTCGTTCGAGCGGAAGTCGTCGTGGCCCATCGTGGCGACGCGGGTCTTCGAGCCCTCGGCGAACGCCTTGTTGCGGTGCGGGTGCTTGCGCGCGTAGCTCTTCACCGAGAGCGGTGCGCGCCGGTCGCTGTTGCCCTCGCGCAGCACCGGGTTGACCGCGGAGCCCTTGATGCGGTCGTAGCGGGCGCGGACGTCCTTCTGCTCGAGCGTCTCGGCCTCGTCCGGGTAGTCGGGGATGTCGTAGCCCTGCGACTGCAGCTCGGCGATGGCGGCCTTGAGCTGCGGGATCGACGCCGAGATGTTCGGCAGCTTGATGATGTTCGCCTCGGGGAGGGTGGCGAGGCCGCCGAGCTCGGCGAGCGCGTCGCCCACCTGCTGTTCGGGGGTGAGGTTCTGGGGGAATGCCGCGAGGATGCGGCCGGCCAGTGAGATGTCGCGCGTCTCGACGTCCACACCCGCCTGGCGGGTGACGGCCTGCACGATCGGCAGGAACGATGCGGTCGCGAGAGCCGGGGCCTCGTCGGTGTAGGTGTAGATGATGGTGGAGTCGGTCACCTGTCACGTCCTTCTTGCGGGTCGGCTGTCAGCCTATCGCAACAGGCCCGGAGATATCTCGACGTCAAGATATCTCCGCGTATGAACACCGTGTTAATCCGACATCCCGGCGGTGCCGAATGCGTCCATCCCCGCTAGCCTGTGCGTTATGGGTGACCTGCGACTCGTCGAACTGTCCGCCGCCACCATCGTGGCGGTCAACAATATGTCGCTGAAGCCCGGGCAGGAGGAGTACCTGTCCCCCGTCAGCTACGGCATCGCCGCGACGGTGGTCAATCCGCAGACGACCTGGCAGCGCGTCGTGCTCGACGGCGAGGAGGTCGTCGCCTTCGTGAGCGGCAACTTCGACCCCGACGCCCCGCAGGAGCACTTCCGCTCGGTCCTGTGGCGCATCAACGTCGACGCCGACGACCAGGGCCGCGGCGTCGGCCGGTTCGCGGTCGCAGGACTCCTGGAGGAGGCCCGCAACCGGGGCATGGACCACGTCAACGTCATCTACGAGGCGGGCGAGGGCGGCCCGCAGGCATTCTTCGAGCGCGTGGGCTTCACACCGGTCGGGGAGACCGAGTACGGTGAAGTGATCGCGGAGATGCGCCTGTAAGACGCGGGCGCGACACTCGCTCTGCCACGACGCCGCCCGGACTGGGGCTTCCGAGACCGGCGGCGGGGCCTCGAATACCCCTCCCCCATCGAGGCCTCGTCGCCCTCCGCGGCACCGTCGAAACGCTTCGTCGCGAACGCGCTAGGGTATGCCCGTGCCGAGATTCGATCTGTCCCCCGCCGAGCTCGAGACCTTCGCCCCGGAGGTCCGCGAACCCGCCGACTTCGACGCCTTCTGGGCCGATACCCTCGCCGAGTCACGCCGAGCGGATGCCGCGCCCGTCCTCACCCGTGTCGACACGGCGCTCACCCTGGTCGACGTCTACGACGTCACCTTCCCGGGCTTCGCCGGTGACCCGGTGCGCGCCTGGCTCACCCTCCCGGCGGGTGCAGAGGGCCCGCTGCCGGCCGTCGTGGAGTTCCAGGGCTACGGCGGCGGCCGCGGGGTCGCGGGCGAGCGGGTCAACTGGGCGGTCGCGGGCTATGCCCACCTGTTCATGGACACGCGCGGCCAGGGGTCCATGTGGGGCTCCGGCGGCGACACGCTCGACCCCCACGGCACGGGTCCCTCCTCGTCCGGGTTCATGACCCGCGGCATCGAGGACCCCGCCGCCTACTACTACCGCCGCGTCTACACCGACGCGGTCCGCGCCGTCGACGCGGTGCGCTCGCTCCCGCAGGTCGACGCGGAGCGCGTCGCGGTCTGCGGCGCGAGCCAGGGAGGCGGCATCGCGATCGCCGCGGCCGGACTGTCGGAGGGCCTGGTCGCGGTCATGCCCGACGTGCCGTTCCTGTGCCACTTCGAGCGCGCGGTCGGGCTGACCGGCGACGACCCGTACCAGGAGGTGGTCCGGTATCTGGCCGTCCACCGCGGCGCCGACGACCGGGTGTTCGAGACGCTGTCCTACTTCGACGGGGTCAACATGGCGAAGCGGGCGGATGCCGCGGCCCTGTACTCCGTCGCGCTCATGGACACCATCTGCCCGCCGTCGACGGTGTACGCGGCGTTCAACCGCCACACCGCCGCCACGAAGCGGATCGAGGTCTACACGCACAACGGCCACGAAGGCGGCCAGGCGTTCCAGTTCCCGAAGCAGGCCCGCTTCCTCGCCGGACTCCTCTGACGCACCCCGGCCCTCGTCAGGCCGGAGCCCGGTCGGCGGGCGGGCGCTCGCCCGTGCCGCGCTCGACCACCCACGTCGGCAGCTCCAGTCGGCGCGTGAACCCGGCGGGGTCCTGCATCCGCTCGATCGCGAGCGTCGCCGCGGCGCGTCCGAGCGCCAGCGGGTCGTAGGTGACCACCGACACGCCGAGCACGTCGGCGGTGTCGAAGTCGTCGAAGCCGATGAGGGCGGTGCGGCCGTCGTCGTGGCGGTCGCGCAGCACGCGGAGCGCGCCGACCGTGACCCGGTTGTTGCCGGTGATGATCGCCGTCGGCGCGTCGGGCTGGTCGAGCAGGTCGGCGATGAAGCCGTCGGCCGGCACCGACAGGTCGTCGGCGAGCCGCTCCCATCGGGATGAGTCGTGGATGCCGTAGGCGGCCAGCGCGTCCCGGTAGCCGCGCAGCCGCTCGGCCTGGGTGTAGACGGATGCCGGATTGCAGATGTAGCCGATGCGCCGATGCCCGCGCTCCAGCAGACGCGTCGTGGCGTCGAAGACGCCGCGGTGGTTCTCCAGGACGAGGCAGTCGGCGACGAGGTTGCGTGCCGGTCGGTCGATCGCGATGACCGGGGTCCCCAGGTGGCGCTCCCCCTCGAGGTAGGACTGGTCCTCGGCGACGGGGATCAGCAGCAGCGCCCCCAGTCGCTGACCCAGCAGCGTCTCGGCGACCCGCTCCTCCCCTTCGGCGGTGTCGTCGGTGGTGGCCACCACGAGGGAGAACCCGTTCGCGGACAGCTCGCGCTCGATGCCCGCCGCGACCTTGTAGTAGAAGGGGTTGTTCAGCTCGCCCATGATGAACCCGATCGTGTTCGTCGGGCCGCCCCGCCGCAGATTGCGGGCGAGCGGGTTGGGACGGAAGCGCAGCCGTTTGGCGGCGACGAGCACGCGATCCACCGTGTCGGGGGCGACGAGGTCGCGATGCGTGAACACCCGCGACACCGTCTTGGAACTCACGCCCGCCAGACGGGCGACGTCTTCGAGCGTTGCGCGCTGCTGAACGGTCATCGGTGTGGCCTCCTCGCCGACGCCACCACGCTAGCACCCTCCTCCGGCTGATGTCCACGTAGGACATTTCACAGACATTCGGACGGCCTCCGCGCGACAGGTGGAGCAAATACACCTGGTCGTAACATTTTATTTCTCACGCGTCACATCGCGGACAGGCTTAGACAGCGCTGACATCCGACGCTTGCGAAACCGCTTCGAATGCCTTTAGCCTGACGGCGCGACGAACCACGCAACGGTGCGAACAGCCGCACCGGAAAGTTCAAGGGCGAACCTGACAAGGAGCATCACATGGCCAAGAAGGCACTCGCGGGCATCGCGCTCGCGGCCACCGCCGCGGTCGCGCTGAGCGGCTGCGCCGGCGGCGGGGCCGGCGACGACGCCGACAACACGATCGACGGCGAGGTGAAGGGCGACATCAAGGTCGTCACCTGGCGCACCGACCTCGTCGAGGACGGCACGTTCGAGAAGTACGCGGAGGAGTTCAACAAGAAGTACCCGGACGTGAACGTGACGTTCGAGGGCATCACCGACTACGCCGGCGAGATGCTCACGCGCATGAGCACGACCAACTACGGGGACGTCATCGGGATCCCCGCGATCAAGCCGGAGCAGTACGAGCAGTTCCTCGAGCCCCTCGGCGAGACGTCGGACTTCGAGGACACGTACCGCTTCCTCCCCGCCGCGAGCTACGACGGCACCCAGTACGGCATCGCCTGGGGAGGCAACGCCAACGGCGTCGTCTACAACAAGCGCATCTTCGAAGAGGCCGGCGTCACCGAGCTGCCGACCTCCGAGGCGGAGTGGCTGGATGCCCTGCAGCAGGTGAAGGACGACACCGACGCGATCCCGCTGTACACGAACTACAAGGACGGCTGGCCGCTGACGCAGAGCTTCGGCAACCTCGGTGTCGTCACCGACGATGCCGACGCGCCGATCACCATGGCGGAGGATCCCGCGCCGTGGACCGAGGGCACCGACGTCTACGCGATCGACTCGCTGCTGTACGAATCGGTGGCGGCGGGCCTGACCGAGGACGACCCGCTCACCACCAACTGGGAGCAGTCCAAGGTCGACCTCGGCACCGGAAAGATCGCCGCGATGACGCTCGGATCGTGGGCGATCTCGCAGATGCAGGCGGCCGCCGAGGACAACGGCGCATCCGCCGACGACATCGGCTACATGGCGTTCCCGGCGAACGTCGACGGCCGGCAGCTCGCGGTGATCGGCGGGGACTACAACCTCGCGGTCAGCAAGCACTCCAAGGCCAAGGCGGCGGCGTGGGCCTGGATCCAGTGGGTGGTCGAGGACTCCGGCTACACCGAGGCGCAGGGCATGATCTCGCCGGTGCTCGACAAGCCGCTCCCCGAGAACCTGCAGGGCTTCGAGGAGGCGGGCGTCGAGCTGATGGAGATCAACCCCGCCCCGGCCGGCAAGGAGGGACTCATCAACAACATCGCCGATGACTCCCAGATCGACCTGTACGGCCCGATCTACCGGCAGAAGCTCGTCGACATCGCCCGCGGCGCGGCCGACGGCGACAAGGAGAGCTACTTCGCCGAGCTGAACGAGCGCTGGGGCGCGTCGGTCGAGAAGCCCGCGGGCTGAGCGGACGGGGACGGCACTCATGGCCATCGCGACACCTGGTGCGGCACCGGCGGATGCCCCTGCCGTCCTCTCCGCGCCCGCGCGGGCGCGGAGATTCGGCGGAGGAATCCGCCGGGTCGGCCGCCCGCGCGGCGGCTCCGCCGGGCGGAGCATCCTGCAGCACCTCACCCCGTGGCTCTTCCTCGCCGCGGCGGTGGGCTTCCTGCTGCTGTTCACCTACTGGCCGGCGGTGAACCTCTTCTACTTCAGCGTCACGGACTGGGACGGCATCGATCTCGAGAAGGACTTCGTCGGGCTCGACAACTACGTGCAGGTGTTCACCGACCCGCGGATCTTCTCCGTCTTCGGCGTGAGCCTCTACTACTTCTTCGCGTCCTTCGCGCAGATGGCGATCGCGCTCTACTTCGCGACGATCCTCAGCTTCTCGACGCGCTTCTCCAACCTCTTCCGCGGCATCCTGTTCTTCCCCTACCTCATCAACGGCGTCGCGATCGGCTTCGTGTTCCTCTACCTCTTCCAGCCCGGTGGGACGCTCGACACCGTCCTCAGCTGGTTCGGCGTCAGCGACCCGCCGCAGTGGCTCGGCAACCCCGACGTCGTCAACTGGTCGCTGGCGGGCACGTCGGTGTGGCGCTACACGGGCATGAACTTCGTGCTGTTCCTGGGTGCCATCCAGTCCATCCCGCACGAGCTGTACGAGGCGGCCGAGCTCGATGGGGCGAGCCGCTGGCAGCAGTTCTGGGCGATCATCTTCCCCGGCATCCGGCGCGTGGTCGGCCTGTCGTTCATCCTCGCGATCGCCGGCAGCCTCAGCGTCTTCGAGATCCCTTTCATCATGACCGGCGGCGCCAACGGATCGGCGACCTTCGTGATCCAGACGCTCCAGACCGCGTTCACCTTCCGGCAGGTGGGCCTCGCCTCCGCCATGGCCGTCGTGCTCCTGGCGATCGTGCTGGTCGTCACCTGGATCCAGCGAAAGGTGTTCCCCGACGAGAAGGTCGACCTGACATGACCATCACCGAATCGCCGCGCACCGCCACGACCCCGGCTGCGCCGGCACGCAGCATCCGGGGCCGTTCCCCTCTCGAGCGACTGCGCGGGATCAGCGCGACGACGGCCAAGTACCTGAGCCTCGTCATCGCGTCCGTCGTGACGCTGCTGCCGCTGTCGGTGCTGCTGTTCGCGAGCCTGAAGACGGCGCCCGAGTATGCGCAGACGGGTCCCTTCGACCCGCCGTCGAACTGGCTCAACTTCGACAACTTCGTCACGGCGTTCACCAGCGGCGAGATGCTGGAGGGCTTCGTCAACACGACGATCGTGCTCGTGGTGTCGCTGGCCGGCACGATCTTCATCGGCACCATGGCCGCATACGCGCTGGACCGCTTCGCCTTCCGCGGGAAGAAGCTCGTCTTCGGCCTGTTCCTGGTCGCCACGCTCATCCCCAGCGTGACGAGTCAGGTCGCGACCTTCCAGCTCATCAACGGCCTGGGCCTGTACGACACGAAGGCCGCCCTGATCCTGCTCTTCATGGGCACCGACATCATCGCCATCTACCTGTTCATCCAGTTCATGCAGTCGATCCCGGTGTCGCTCGACGAAGCGGCGATGATCGACGGTGCGAACCGCTGGACCATCTACTGGCGCATCGTGCTGCCGCTCCTCAAGCCCGCCATCGCGACCGTCGTGATCATCAAGGGCATCGCGGTGTACAACGAGTTCTACGCACCCTTCCTCTACCTGCCGTCGGAGGGCCTCATCTCGACGTCGCTGTTCCGGTTCAAGGGACCGTTCGGCGCGCAGTGGGAGGTCATCGCGGCCGGCACCGTGCTCGTCATCATCCCCACCCTCATCGCCTTCCTCCTGCTTCAGCGCTGGATCTACAAGGGCCTCACCTCAGGAGCCGTCAAGTGACCCTCTCCCGCACCTTCCGACAGCTCGACTCGGGCTGGACCCTCCGCGCCGAGTCGGGCCCCGCCCCGGCCGGCTTGGAGGGCCCCGTCCCGGCCGCGGTCCCGGGATGCGTGCACACCGACCTGCTCGCCGCAGACCTCATCCCGGATCCGTTCCTCGACGACAACGAGTCGGCGCTCTCGTGGATCGGCCTCGTGGACTGGACGTACGCGACGTCGTTCGCGTGGGAGCCCGACGGCTCGGACCGCACGGACCTCGTGTTCGAGGGGCTCGACACCGTCGCATCCGTCGCCCTCAACGGCCGGGTGCTCGGGTCCACCGCCAACCAGCACCGTTCCTACCGGTTCGCCGTACGCGACGCACTCGTCGCCGGCGAGAACGAGCTCGTGGTGCGCTTCCGCTCCCCCGTGAAGTACGCGAACGAGCAGAGCGTGGCGCTCGGCGTGCGCCAGCGGCCCTACCCACTGCCGTACGACGCCATCCGCAAGTCCGCCTGCAGCTTCGGGTGGGACTGGGGCATCGCCACCTACACGAGCGGGATCGTGAAGCCCGTCGGCCTCGAATCGTGGTCGGTCGCCCGCCTCGCGCAGACGAGGGTGGTCGCGACGCCCGCAGGCGACGGCGGGACGATCACGGTCGACGTGGAGCTCGAACGGGCGGCGGGTGCGGCATCCGTCCCCCTCTCGGTCAGCGTCGTCGTGAACGGTCCGGGACTCGGCGACGACCTGCCGGGCACGGTCGTGGACGTGGTCGGCGACCGCGCGCAGGTGCGCGTCGACCTGCCCGCCGCCCGGCGCTGGTGGCCGGCGGGGTACGGCGACCAGCCGCTGTACGTGGTGGACGTCCGCCTGCACGGCGACGCCCCGCAGCCGCTGGACGCGACGCACCGGTCCGTGGGATTCCGCGACGTCCGGTGGGACACGACGCCCGACGCGGACGGCACGCCGTTCACCCTCGTCGTCAACGACCAGCCGGTCTTCGTCAAGGGCGTCAACTGGATCCCCGACGATGCCCTCACCGTCCGCGTCACGCGCGACCGGCTTCGGCGCCGGTTCGCGCAGGCCCTGGACGCCAACCTGAATCTGATCAGGGTGTGGGGCGGCGGGCTGTACGAGTCCGACGACTTCTACGAACTGGCCGACGAGCTCGGGCTGCTGGTGTGGCAGGACTTCCTGTTCGCGTGCGCCGCGTACGCCGAGGAGGAGCCGCTGCGGTCCGAGGTCGAGGCGGAGGCGCGCGAGAACATCGTGCGACTCGCCCACCACGCCTCGCTCGTGCTGCTCACCGGCAACAACGAGAACCTGTGGGGCTACGAGGACTGGGGCTGGAAGCTGCGCCTGGACGGCAAGAGCTGGGGCGCGCACTACTATTACGAGCTGTTCCCCGGGCTGGTCGCCGAGCTCGCCCCGCACGTCCCGTATGCGCCGGGCAGCCCGTTCAGCCCGGGGATGGGCTGGGACGGCGAGCGCCAGACCGGCCCCCACCCCAACGACGAGCAGCACGGGTCGATGCACCTGTGGGAGCAGTGGAACCGTCAGGACTGGGCGACCTACCGCGACCACCGGCCGCGGTTCGTCGCCGAATTCGGCTGGCAGGGCCCGCCCACGTGGACGACGCTCACGCGATCGGTCTCGGACGACCCGCTCACACCGGAGTCGCCGGGGATGATCGTGCACCAGAAGGCGATGGAGGGGAACACCAAGCTCACGAACGGGCTGATCCCGCATTTCCGGATGCCTGAGGCCATGGAGGACTGGCACTGGGCGATGCAGCTCAACCAGGCCCTCGCGGTGCGCACCGCGCTCGAGCACTTCCGCTCGTGGGCGCCGCACACGCAGGGCGCCGTCGTCTGGCAGCTCAACGACTGCTGGCCGGTGACCTCGTGGGCCGCGATCGACGGCGACGAGCGGCCGAAGCCGCTGTACTACGGGCTGAAGAACGCCTTCGCGCCGCGTCTGGCGACGATCCAGCCGCGCGACGGCGGCCTGGCCGCGGTGCTGGTCAACGACACCGCCGAGCCGTGGACGGGAGAGCTCGTCGCCCGTCGCCTCGACGTCGCCGGGGACGCGCTCGCCCGCTTCACGTCGCCGGTGTCGCTCGCGCCGCGTGAGACCGTGACCGTGGCCCTGCCGGCCGACGTGGCGACGCCGGCCGACGCGGCGCGCGAGCTCGTGGTCGCGGGAGTCGGCGAGACGCGCGGGTTCTGGTTCTTCGCCGAACCGCGCGACTCGGCCCTCGAGGCGGCAGCGGTCGCGGTGAGCACCGAGCCCGCCGACGGCGGCACCCGCGTGACGCTCACGAGTGCCGGCCTCGTGCGCGACCTCACGCTGCTCGTCGACAAGGTCGACCCGGATGCCGTGGCCTCCGACGCCCTCCTGACGCTGCTGCCCGGCGAGAGCACGACGATCCTCGTGCGGCACGACGGCGCCGCGCTCGAGGCATCCGCTCTGTCCGATCCGCGCGTGCTCCGCACCGCGAACGAACTGGTCGCCTCGTGAGCGCCGAGACGGCCCGCGCGCTCGAGCCGTACGTGGCCGGGATGACGTGGGGGTGGACCGGCGTGCGCGGCACGTGGGGCACGGCAGAGGCATCCGCGTCCCTCCGGGCGATGGCCGACCACGGCGTGAACTCGACGGCGCTGGCGTACTCGGCCCTGCAGGACACCGCGCAGTCAACCGACGTGCGGTTCGGCGACGAGCCGACCGTCACGGACGACGAGATCGTGTGGGCGATCCGTGAGGCGAAGGCGCTCGGGCTCAAGGTGTGCCTCAAGCCCGTCGTCAACGTGGCCGACGGCACGTGGCGCGCGCACATCGGCTTCTTCGACCAGGACGTCCCCGGCGAGCCGACGTGGGCGCAGTGGTTCGCGTCGTACCGTGCGTTCGTCGTCCACGCCGCCCGCATCGCCGAGGCCGAGGGCTGCGAGATGCTCTGCGTCGGCTGCGAGATGGTGCGTGCCGACGCGCGCGAGGCCGAGTGGCGCGAGCTGATCGCGGCGGTCCGAGCCGAGTACTCCGGCATCGTCACGTACAACTGCGACAAGTACCAGGAGGACCGCCTGACCTGGTGGGACGCCGTGGACGTCGTCACGTCGAGCGGGTACTACCCCATCGACCGGTGGGACGCCGAGCTCGACCGCATCGAGCGCGCCGTCGCCGCGACGGGCAAGCCGTTCTTCTTCATGGAGGCCGGGTGCCCCTCGCGCGAGGGGTCGGCGGAGCGTCCGAACGACTGGTCGCTGCCCGGAGCCCCCTCGGCCGAGGAGCAGCTGCGGTATTACAGAGTCATGTTCGACGCGTGCGCGCAGCGCCCGTGGTTGGGGGGATTCATGATGTGGGATTGGCCCGCTCGGCTCTACGACGTGGCGGATGCCGCGCGCAACGACGACTACTGCCTGTACGGCAAGCCCGCGGGCGACCTCCTGCGCGAGCGGTACACCGCGCTGACCGCGGCGGTGACGCGGTGACCGCCGGCGTCCTGGCGATCGACGCCGGGCAGACCGGGATCAAGGTGCGGGTGCGCGAGCAGGACCTGGTGTTCCCCGGCATCCGCACCGACGAGCCGCTGCTCCCCCAGCTGGCGGCCGTCGCCGACGCGACCATCGTGCGCATCGGCGCCGATGTCTCGGTCGTGACCGCCGGGGTCTCCGGGTTGACGACGCGGGAAGCGGATGCCGCGGCCCTCCTCGCCCGCATCGACGACCCCGCGGTGCACGAGGTGATCCTGGCCCACGACTCGACCACGTCGTTCCTCGGCGCGCTGGGCGACGAGCGGGGCGCGGTCGTCGCCGCCGGCACCGGGGTGGTCACCCTCGCCGTCGGAGCCGAGCGCGTGGCCCGAGTCGACGGGTGGGGCTACCTCGTCGGCGATGCCGGCAGCGGCTACTGGATCGGGCGCGAGGCGCTGGACGCGGTCATGCGCGAGTTCGACGGCCGCGGCCCCGCGACGTCGCTGCGCGCCGTGGCCGAGGAGCGCTGGCCCGACCTCAGCCAGGCGTACATCCACATCCAGTCCGACCCCGACCGCGTGCGCCTCGTCGCGTCGTTCGCCGAGCACGTCGCCCGGCTGGCCGCCGAGGGCGACGCGGTGTCGCAGAACATCACCGTCCGCGCCGGCGGCGAGCTCGCCCACAGCGTCGAGACGGCGCTGCGGCGGGTGCGCTCCGACGATCGCGAGCACTTCTCGGTGTGCGCGATCGGCGGCGTCTTCCGCTCGCCGCAGCTGCGCGAGGCCTTCGCCTCGCACATCGCCGCGAGCGAGCTCGACGTCGCCCTCGTGGAGCCCCGCGGCCACGGCATCGACGGCGCCGTCGCGCTCGCGGGCCTCGAGGCGCGGCATCCGCTCGCCCACGCCGTGTCGTTCGCCCACGCCTGAGGGTCGTCGCTCCCTCGCTGTGCGCGCGGATTCCGGATCCGATTGGGCGGGCGCGGACAGCGGGAGCCCGGAGACGGCGGATGCCCCGGCCCCGCGTGGACAGGCGGGCCGGGGCATCCGGGTTCGCGGGCTAGACGAGCGACTCCCGCCAGGCGGCGTGCAGCTGGGCGAACTTGCCCGTGCCGCCGATGAGCGTCTCGGGGGTGTCGTCCTCGATGATGCGGCCGTGCTCCATCACCAGCACGCGGTCGGCGATCGCGACCGTCGAGAGGCGGTGCGCGATGATGATCGCGGTGCGGTCGGCGAGCAGCGTCTGCAGCGCGTCCTGGATCTGCCGCTCCGACGGGATGTCGAGCGAGGCCGTGGCCTCGTCGAGGATGAGCACCGCCGGGTCGGCGAGGAACGCCCGCGCGAACGAGATCAGCTGCCGCTGCCCCGCCGACACGCGGCCGCCGCGCTTGTTGACGTCGGTGTCGTAGCCGTCGGGCAGGCGCTCGATGAAGGCATCCGCCCCCACCGCCCGCGCCGCCGCCTTGATCTCGTCGAGCGTCGCGTCGGGCTTGCCGAGCGCGATGTTGTCGGCGACCGTGCCGCTGAACAGGTACGCCTCCTGCGTGACCATGACGATCGCCCGCCGGAGGTCCTTCGGGTGCATGCGGCGCAGGTCCACGCCGTCGAGCGTCACGGCCCCCTCGGTCGGGTCGTAGAAGCGCGACACCAGCTTGGCGAGCGTGGACTTGCCGGCTCCGGTCGTGCCGACGAGCGCGATCGTCTGCCCCGCGGGGATGTCCAGCGAGAAGTCCGGCAGGATGACGCGGTCGCGGGAGTACCCGAACACCACGTCGTCGAACCGGATGTGGCCCTTCGCCTCCCACAGGTCGACCGGGTCGCGGGGGTCGGGGACGGTCGGCTGCTCCTCGAGCACGCCCGACACCTTCTCCAGCGCCGCCGTCGCGGACTGGTAGGAGTTCAGGAAGAACGCCACCTCCTGCAGCGGCGAGAAGAAGTTGCGCACGTACAGCACCGCCGACAGCAGGAAGCCGATCTCCATCACGCCGCCGGCGACGCGGATGCCGCCCCAGGCGATGACGACCGCGAGGGTGACGGATGCCACGGCCATGAGTCCCGGCTCGAACGTGCCGAAGAGGCGGATCGAACGCATGTTGACGTCGCGGTAGTTCATCGCCTGCACGCCGAACTCCTCGTCGTTGCGGACCTCCTTGCGGAAGGCCTTCACGGCGCGGATGCCGGTCATGGTCTCGACGAACTTGACGATGACGCCGGCGCTGATGACGCGCGACTCGCGGTACACCCGCTGCGAGCGGGTGTAGAACCACCGCATCAGCAGGAACAGCGGGATGCCCATGACCGTCAGGATCAGCCCGGACTGCCAGTCCACGAGGAACAGCGCCACCAGCGTGAACGCGCCGTACAGGATGCCGGACACCAGCTCGTTCAGACCGCCGTCCAGGAGCTCCCGGATGGTGTCGAGGTCGCTCGTCTGGCGCGAGATGATGCGGCCGGACGTGTACGACTCGTGGAACTCAAGGCTCAGCCGCTGCGTGTGCAGGAAGATGCGCTTGCGCAGGTCCAGCATGATCGCCTGGGTGAGGCGCGCGGCGACGACGACGTACCACCCGATGAGGGCGGCGCCGCCGATCGCGGCGACGAGGTAGACGGCGACGACCACGATCGTCGGCATCCAGTCGTTCCGCTCGATGACCGCCGGCAGCGCGTTGTTGATCCCGATGCCGATGAGCCACGGGCCGGCGACGCGCAGCGCCGTCGAGACCACGAGCACGACCGCAGCCAGGATCAGCTGACCGCGCACCGGGGTGATGAGCGACCCGAGCAGGCGCAGCGACCGCTTGCGGATCGCCCTGCTCTCGTCGCGCGTGTAGTCGGAGCGGTCCTCCCCGCTCGTTCCGACGACGGTGGCGCTCACAGGGTCACCTCCCTCTCCCGCATGCGGGCTTCTTCGATCTCAAGACTGGAGATCACGTGCCGGTAGTGCTCGCTGGTGCGCAGCAGCTCGGAGTGGCGGCCGACCGCCGTCACGCGGCCCGCCTCGAGCAGCGCGACCCGGTCGGCGAGCATGACGGTCGACGGACGGTGGGCGACGACGAGCGCCGTCGTCTCGTGGAGCACCTCGCGCAGGGCGTCCTCCACGAGCGCCTCGGTGTCGACGTCGAGCGCCGACAGCGGGTCGTCGAGCACGAGCACCGCGGGGCGCGCGGCGACCGCGCGGGCGAGCGCGAGCCGCTGCCGCTGCCCGCCCGAGAGCGAGAGTCCCTCTTCGCCGATGACCGTGTCGACGCCGTCGGGCAGGTCGTCGACGAACGACGCCTGCGCGACGCCGAGCGCCTCGCGCAGCACGCGCTCGGCCTCGGCGCTGCCGGGCTCGAGGTCCTCACGACCGAGCAGCACGTTGTCGCGCACCGACTGCGAGAAGAGCGTCGCGTCCTCGAACGCCATGCCGATGTGCCGGCGCAGCTCGGCGAGGGTGAGGTCGCGCACGTCGACGCCGTCCAGCGTCACGCGGCCGCCCGTCACGTCGTACAGGCGCGTCGGGAGCGTGGTGAGCGTCGTCTTGCCCGAGCCGGTGAGCCCGACCAGCGCCATGGTCTCGCCGGGGCGCAGCACGAGGTCGACGCCGTCCAGCAGATCGCGCTCGCGGGACGCGGCGTCCTGGTACCGGAAGTGGACGTCCTCGAACGCCAGCTCGCCGCGCGGCTTCGCGATCGACACGGGGTTCTCGGGGTCGACGATCGTGTTCTCCTCGTCGAAGACCTCGAAGATGCGGTCGGTCGCCGTGCGGGCGTCGAGCAGGAACGAGAACAGGAACCCGATGGACTCCATCGGCCAGCGCAGCACGGTCGCCATCGCGAAGAACGCGATCAGCTCGGCGCCCTGCAGCTGACCCATCGCGGTCAGGTAGATGCCGGCGCCGAGGCACAGCGCAAATGCGACGTCGGGCAGCAGCACCAGCCAGAACCAGATCCAGCCGATGGCGCGGGCCTTGCTGAGCTCGGTCTGGCGCAGCGTCTCGGCCTGCCGCGCGAACTTCTGCAGCGCGTGCTTGCCGCGACCGAACGCCTTGAGCACGCGGATGCCGTGCACGCTCTCCTCGACCGACGTGGCGAGGTCGCCCGCCTGGTCCTGCGACTGCCGGGCGAGCGTGCCGTAGGTCTTCTCGAACCGGTAGCCGGCGTACCAGAGGGGCGCCGAGGTGATGAGGAAGATCGTGCCGAGGAGCCAGTGCCAGCGGAACAGCAGCGCGGTTCCGACGGCGATGGTGATCGCGTTCACGACGAGCAGCACCAGGCCGAAGGCGAGCCAGCGGCGGAGCATGCTCATGTCCTGCATCATGCGGCTGAGCAGCTGGCCGGACTGCCAGCGGTCGTGGAACGCGACCGGGAGCCGCTGCAGCCGCGAGTAGAACGTCTGGCGCAGGTCGTACTCGACGAGCGTGGCGGGCCCCAGCACGAACCAGCGGCGCAGCCACACCATGGCGGCCTCGGCGAGGCCCAGGGCGAGGATGGCGGCGGCGCCCCACCCGATGGCGGCGATGTCGCCCGACGAGATCGGGCCGCGGACGACCTGCTCGAGCACGAGCGGGATGCCGAGGGCGAGCAGGCTCGCGACGAGCGCGCTGGCGCCGCCGAGCGCGAGACGCGGAAGCACCGGCTTGACGAAGGGCGTCAACCGGCCGAGGGCCTGGAAGGTGGACAGTTCGGACCGTTGCGGTTCTGATCGCTCAGGGGTGGCGGTGGAGGTCATGATCCTTGTGGGTGGCGGTGATGCGGTGACCCGTCGTCGGGTCGTGTCTGAACGGCGCCCATGGGCGGGCGTCGTCGTGCGAAGGCTCCGAGTGGGGAAACGCTTCGCCGGGCGGCGATATGCCGAAGCCGGCCGAGCCGGGGCGTGCGGAGGAGGCTGCTACCCCTGAATGCGGGGACGCGGCAGCCGGATGGCGGTGCGGGGTCCCGCGGAGCGGAGGACGAGAGCGGCGTTCGCAGCGACGGCGGCCTGAGACATTTCTTCCTCCTTGGGATGAGCGGAATGGGCATGTCGGCACCGCGGGTTTCCTCGCGGTGCGACAGCCGACCAGCCTATACCTGGGAGTTGACTGAACGCAACAACCGCTTTCCGGTCCCCCGGAAAGCGGTTGTCGGCGAGCGGTGTCAGACCACGAGGGCGGGCACACCGGCCTCGCGGTCGAGCAGCCGCTGCTTCACGTCGAGCCCCCACGCGAAGCCGCCGAGCGCGCCCCCGGTGCGCAGCACCCGGTGGCAGGGGACGAACAGCGCGGGCGCGTTGCGCGCGCAGATCGAGGCCGCGGCCCGCACCGCGCTCGGCGACCCGAGCTGCGCGGCGAACTCCGCGTACGTCAGCGGCCGGCCGGGGGCGATGCGCCGCAGAGCGCTCCACCCGGTCAGCTGCATGACCGTGCCGTGCTGCACGACGGGGATGCCGTCGATGGCGGCGAGGTCGCCGTCGTAGTAGGCCGAGACGGCGGCGGCGGCATCCGTTCGCCCTTCCGCCACGGAGGACGGGCGGTCCGATGCCCGCAGACGCTCGAGGATGCGGTCGGCCTCGGAGGTCCAGCCCGATGCGAGCACGCGCCCCTCGTCGTCGGTGAGGATCGTGAACGCCCCGTCGGGGGTGTCGATGGTCTGGATGGTCGCGGTGGTCATGGCATGCCTCCGGTGGTCGGGACGGGCGGGACGGAGAGGACGGATGCGGCGCCCCTGCGCTGCGCGGGGCCCTTCGGCGGGACGGCGCGCCACAGGTGCGCGGTGAGGTAGCTGCGCCATGGCGCCGTGCGCGCCGCCCAGCCGGTGAGGGCGCGCGGCTCGGACGGGAGTCCCGCGGCGGCGGCGCCGGTGCGCACGGCGACGTCGCCGGGGAGGAACACGTCGGGGTCGGCGAGGACGCGCATGCGCACGTAGTCGGCGGTCCACGGGCCGATGCCGGGCATGGCCAGGAGCGCGGCCCGCTGCTCGACGGCGTCGTCGCCGGTCGTCAGCGTGAGGGAGCCGTCGGCGAGGGCCGCCGCCGCCTCGGTGATCGCGCGGATGCGGGCGGCGGGCCCGCGCAGTACCTCGTGGCCGCGGTCGGCGATGGCCGCCATCGTCGGGAACAGCTTCACCGTGCCCTCGGCCCCGTCCACGTCGTCGCCGAGCGCCGTCGTGAGCTGCGTGAGCGCAGTGCGCGCCGCCGCCACCGTGATCTGCTGCCCGACCATCGCGCGGATGAGCATCTCGTGCGGATCGGCGGCCCCCGGCACCCGGATGCCGGGCAGGTCCGCCACCAGCGGCGCGAGCTCGGGATGCTCACCGAGCGCCTCGTCGACCGCGACGGGATCGGCGTCGAGGTCGAACAGCCGCCGGGCCCGCGTGACGAGGGTCGAGAGGTCGGCGAGGTTCGTCAGGCGGGCCCGAAGCCGCACGCGTCCGGCATCGTCGACACGCAGCTCGAACCACGCCGGCCCGTGCGGCAGCCGCAGCGTGCGGGCGAACGACGTCGAGGTCGCCACCTCGGCGCCCGGCACGGCGCGGGCCGCCATCCACGCGAAGAGCCCGTCGGCATCGAGCGACCCGCGATGCGGCAGCACGAGGTCGATCGCGCCGAGCATCGCGTCCTCCGGCGCGCTGGAGGGGCGCGGCAGGCGGCGCCGGGCGCGCAGCTCGAGCGGCGACAGGCCGAACACCTCACGGACGGTGTCGTTGAACTGCCGCACGCTCGCGAACCCCGACGAGAACGCGACGTCCGCCGCGGGCAGGTCGGTGCCCACCAGGAGCATGCGGGCCGTCTGCGCCCGGTGCGCGCGGCTGAGCGCGAGCGGACCGGCGCCGAGCTCGGCGGTGAGCAGGCGCGACAGGTGGCGCGGCGAGTAGCTCAGCCGCCGGGCGAGGCCCGGCACGCCCTCGCGCTCGACGACGCCGTCGGCGATGAGCCGCATCGCGCGGCCGGCGGTGTCGCCGCGGAGATTCCACTGCGGCGACCCCGGCGCGGCCTCGGGCAGGCACCGCTTGCACGCGCGGTAGCCGGCCTCGTGGGCGGCGGCGCTCGTGGGGTAGAACGTGACGTTCGACGCCTTCGGCGTGCGCGCGGGGCAGCTGGGACGGCAGTAGATGCCGGTCGACCGCACCGCCGTGACGAACTGGCCGTCGAAGCGCGCATCGCGCGAGTCGATCGCGCGGTACCTCTCGTCGAACGTCATCGCCAGGCTCATGTCCCTAGCCTGACACGCTCCCCCGACATCGGCTCGCGGAAATCGGACACGACGGTGACGCCCCGCGAGGCAGGCCGCGCGCCGCCCGCAGACGACGAAGCGGCCGGTCGCGGCCCCGCCGCGAAGCGGGGCGACGACCGGCCGCCGAAGTCCGTCGGTTCAGCCGCCGGCGAGCTGCTGGTCGAGGTCCTGGATGGCACGCATCATGCCCAGCAGAGCCTCCGACATGTCGTTGATGCCGTCCACCGCACCCTTCAGACCCGTCGTCAGCTCGGAATAGCCCTCACCGAACTTCCCCGACGCGTGCTGCGTCTTGAAGTCCTCACCCAGCAGCGTGTCCACCTGGCTCTTCAGCGCGTCCAGCTGACCCTGGATGTCATCACGAGCCTGCGACAGCGACGACGCCACCTGCTCCATCTCCGCATACGAGGCACCGAAATCCGCCATCGTCAACTCCCTCACTCAGATAACCCGACCCAGCCGGCCGATGCCCTCCACGCTAACCCGGGCCGGCGCCGGGGCCCATGGGGACCATTCCCCATCCGGCGCTCACGCCGTTCGTCCGCCTCGGGGCGTGAGGTCCTCACGGGGCGCCATCGTGATGCCGAGCAGTCCGATGCGCACGTCCCGGGCGCGCACGAGCTCCGGCTCGGTGATGAGCCCCCGCTCCGCGAGGACGGCCAGCGCACCCTGGACGTCCGCGTAGATGCGGGCGCGCTCGTCGGGAGGCATCCCTTCGACGGCCTTCTCGAGGGCCGTGAGGCTCCGCCGCCATCGATCCGTGCCGGTGTGCGCGGGACCGCGGAACAGTACGAGATGCAGCACGCCCACGGCCACGTCTGCCGCGAGGCCCACGATGCCGATCGGGGCGTCGGCGGCGCCCTGTGCGATCGCCAGCGCGGCGACGGCGGTGGCGATCGCGGACGGGACGAGGTGGAGCGCCCCCAGCAGCCGGTGGATGCCGGGCTCGGTGCCGAGCGATTCGCGGATCTCGGTGAGGATGCCGTTCGCGCCGAGGAGGGCGGCGATCCCGGCGAGCATGCCGGCCCACCCGACCAGCGCGGTCTCTGTGCGGTCGAAGAGCCAGGGCAGCAGCATCAGCAGCGCCACCACGGGCAGCGTGAAACTCGCGATGTGCGACAGGGTGAGCAGGCACCCCCAGGCGGGCGCGACGTTCTTCGCGAGGTCCTTCCACGCCGCCGGCGGCGCGAAGAAGGCCAGCGCGCGGCGCGCGTCGGGCACGTGGTGCAGGGCGCGGGCCTCGAGCTTCCACCAGTCCAGCGGCGTCCACGCGCTCACCCTGCGCGCGTACGCCGTCGCGGGCGCGTCGGTCATACCCGCCACAGTCCTTCCGGGTCCTGCGCGGACTGGACGAGGGCGGGCACGTCGAGCAGGCCGGACGGCGTCCAGGGCGCGCCGTCGATGCGCACGGTGTCGAGCAGGTCCTCCACCCGCGCGGCGGACAGCGCGATCGCCGCCGGGTCGAGCGGTCCCAGGACGGCGAAGAACGACGCGCCGGTGGTCATGAAGAGCCAGCGGACCACGCCGCGGCCGTCCTCGTCCATGAGGGTGACCGAGCAGCCCTCGCCGAGACCGGCCGAGCGGGCAGGCCGGATCCGAGGAGCGAGGACCGACGGCGGCCAGAGGTACCGCCGCTGCTCGTCGGCATCCGGTTCCCAGTCGGCCAGGGTGAGGCGCAGTGGCGCCCACGACCACGTGGCCGGCTCGAAGGTGAGCAGGTTGGTGCCGGGACCGGATGCCGCCGACCGCTGCGCACGCGCGAGAGCCCGGGCCAGGACCTCCGTCTCCTGCGGGGGGAGGTCGTGGAGCCCGGCCATCCGCGCCGCCGCTTCGGCGGCCCAGGCCTCGACGTCACCGGAGCCGAGGTCGGCTCCGGGCAGCGGGACGACGGTCGCGGCGTCGAAGCCGAAGTCGACGCGCGTCATCGCCCGGTCCACGCGAACGTCAGCACGTGCGCGTCCATCAGGGACAGCCAGTTCTTCATGTACGGGTCCTCGTCGGGGTCGACGTCCGTCGGGTGGACCAGCGTCGCCGTGAGCTGGAGGGCCTTGGTGCGGCGGGATCCCGGCAGGGGCGTGAGGTACACGATCGTGTAGGCACCGGCCGACTCCCCCGACAGCTCCACGGTGCGACGATCCGTCCAGCGGAGGAACTGCCGGCTGCCCTCGAGCGCGCGGGCGCCGCGCCGCTCGACGGCGTCGGCGACCATGGCGTCCAGGGACACGCCGGGCGCTCCCTCGGTGATCGTGCCGAGCACGCTGATGGGGACCGTCGACCACTGCGGGGCATCCTCACCCGCCATGATCATCACGAACGCCCCCTGACGCCGCGCCGCCCCGAGCGCGCCGGTGACGTGGGTCTCCAGCGCGGCGTACACGTCGGGCCGGTGCGCCTCGCGCAGCCGCGCCTTCGCCCGGTCCAGCAGCGCACGCTCGGTCGCGCCGGAGGTGTCGTACATGGTCCAGCCCTCGGGCAGCGTCATCCGGAACTCGGGGACTCCCGGACGCCCGCCGGCGAGCTGATCGCGCAGTGAACTCACCCGCTCCACCCTGCCACAGTCGACCCGGTCACCACGTCGGGTAGGCGATGCGGTCCATGCCCGTCGCCAGCTCCACGGTGCCCTGCAGGCCGCCGGCGAGCGTGGCGATGTTGTTGTAGTGGGCACCCAGGCCGCTGAAGGCGTAGGTGAGCTGCTCGCCCGTGGTGCCGAGGGCTCCGATGACCTCCCACATGAAGGGATCCTGTCCGGTCATCACCGTGCTCAGGATGTCGTCGAAGGAGTTCACCACGTACCCGGCCTCCGGGCCCAGCGAGCGCATGTTCGAGATCCACTGACCCGGGCTGCGCGATCCCATGCTCAGCGTCCACCGGGCGAAGTCGTCGCCGTACGACATGCCGCCCGTGGGAAGGCCCGCCCACGCCCGCATGCCGGCCCCGAAGCCGCCACTGGCGAACTCGCCGAACGCGCCGAACGGGAGCACGCCGAGCACCGCGAGGCCGACCTCCCAGAGCGCGGCATCGCCGCGCGAGTACTGCCAGAGCGTTCCCGCGAGCGTGAGCACGCCGACGGCGAGCGCCAGCAGGGCGACGATGGGTCCGCCGACCACCATCGCGAGCACGGCGAGCACGACGCCCGCGACCGCGAGCACGTCCAGCGCGAAGTCGACGAAGCCGTCGAGGTTGTCGCGCCAGCCGTCTTTGATCGCGTTGGCGTTCGAGGACCGCACGCCTTCGACGGCCGCATCGAACGCGGTCTCCCACCGGTCGTACTGCTCGTCGAAGTCGTCGGCGGCGCCCTTCCACAGTGCGTAGGCGGCGTCCTTGTCGCCCTCGGCGGACTCCACGGCGTTGTCGTGGGTGCGCTCCGCCTCGGTGCGGGCGGAGTCGTCGTCGCCGGATCCCTCGGGGTAGGGCACCGGCGCCATCTGCGCGCTCTGCCACTCGCTGAGGGCCTGCTGGTAGTTCTGCCAGTAGGTGTCGGCGTCGGGCACGGTCACCTTCATGAGCGCCTTGACCGCGGCCAGCTCCGAGCCGTAGTCCCGCACGAACGGACCGACCGCCTGGTACAGCTCCGCCGCCCGGCCGAGCTCGACGTTGACCTCCCCGCTCAGCTCGCGGAGCTTGTCGACCGCCTTGCCCTCCATGTCGGCGCCGTCGTCGACGAGCCGCGTGAGCAGCGTCTCGGCCTCCGACATGGCGGCGCCGAGGTTGATGATCTGCTGGCCGCGTTCGCGGACGTCGTCGCCGTTGCCCGACACGACCTCGATCGGGCGTCCCTTCGGGGATTGATGGATCGCCATCTACTCGCCCACTTCCTGCATCTGCGCCGCGAGCTCTGCGGCCACCTGGGTGTCGAAGTCGCCGAAGCCCTCGAGGACCGTCTTGGCCTGCTCGGTGACCGCCTTCAGGCCCTCGTTGAGCTTGTTGCGCCGGTCGTCCCAGCGCTCCTCGAAGTCGTCGGTCTTGTCGCGGAGGTCGCTGCGACCGTACGGCGACCCGATGTCATGGCTGAGGTCGCTCCGCCGCTTGGACGCCGACTCGAACTCGGTCTGCGTCGCGAGCAGGTTGGTGTACAGCGCACCGAGCTCGTCGTATGAGATCTTCACCGACACGTGTGTTCACTCCCAAGGCCGTGATCGAACGAGAGGACGCGTGGGGAACCGTGGTTCCCCACGCGTGAAGTCCGTCGGTTCAGCCGCCGGCGAGCTGCTGGTCGAGGTCCTGGATGGCACGCATCATGCCCAGCAGAGCCTCCGACATGTCGTTGATGCCGTCCACCGCACCCTTCAGACCCGTCGTCAGCTCGGAATAGCCCTCACCGAACTTCCCCGACGCGTGCTGCGTCTTGAAGTCCTCACCCAGCAGCGTGTCCACCTGGCTCTTCAGCGCGTCCAGCTGACCCTGGATGTCATCACGAGCCTGCGACAGCGACGACGCCACCTGCTCCATCTCCGCATACGAGGCACCGAAATCCGCCATCGTCAACTCCCTCACTCAGGTAACCCGACCCACCCCGGGCGGGACACTCAGAAACCTAACCGACGCCCACGACGCCACGCGATGGGGACCATTCCCCATGGCATGACCCATGGCCTCTCGCCGCGGTCAGTGCTGCGCGGCGGCCTGGGCGACGGGCAGGGCGGATGCCTCGACCAGCGGCAGCTGCACGGTGACCTGGCGGCCCGCCTGCACGAAGATGCCGCGTCCGTCGGGGAAGTCGGCGCGCTTGACCTTGGGGAACGGCACCTTGAACACCGCATCGCCGTCGAACGCGTCGGGCTTGAGGATGACGCCCTTGCGACCGCCCTTGAAGTCCCCGACGAGCCCGAAGCCGCTCGTGACCTGCGTCACGTCGGCGTCGCCGATGAGGAAGTGCTCGCTGCGGTTGACCGCCTGGAACAGCGCCTTCAGCGGGCGCTCGGCGGGCGAATCGGCGAACTGCGGCACGTCCTCGATCACGATCATCAGACGGGTGTCGATGGACTCGTCGGCGACCAGCTCGGCGAGCTCGGTCGCGAGCTCCTTGGCCTCGTCGGGCGTCGTGGCGCTGCGCATCCAGGGCGCGAACTCCTTCAGCTGCGAGCGGCGGCCGCCGAAGTGGAACAGCCTCACGCCCGGGTCGAAGCGCACCATCGCCGTCACGAGCGCCTTCATCGCGTTGGTCTTGCCCGCCAGCGGCGGGCCCGCCACGACGAACGTGCCGACCGGGTCGAAGTCGCGCGGCGCGAGCGTGTCCTCGGCGATGCCGAGCGCCGGGAACTCGCCGACGCGGTCGGGCAGCGCCGACCACGCCAGGCGGGTCGGCAGCGAGCCGATCTCGTCGACCTCACGGGCGCCGAGCGCGCGCAGCTCCTGCGCCCACTGCACGAGCAGCTTGGTCTGCTCCGCCACGTTGGGCGTCCCGCCCAGCACCGCGATCTGCGTCTCGAACCCGTCGATGATCGCGCGGCCGGGCGCGGACCGCTCGTCCAGGACGTCCTTCGGGGCGTTCAGCACCGAGTACGCGCTCTCGTCGGCCAGGCGCAGGACGACGCGGCGCGAGATGTTCGAGCTCACCGCGGTCGGAACGGACCCCGAGCGGTCCGCGGTGGCCACGACGTGCACGCCCAGCGGGCGCCCCTCGCCCAGGATCCGCATGAACGCCTGATAGAACGGCATCCGCGCCGTCGTCGTCTCCCACTCCGCCCGGAACTGCGGCAGGCCGTCCAGCAGCAGGATGATGCGGGGCTCGTCCCGGCCGGTGAGGTCACGGTACTCGGCGATGCTGGAGGCGTTGGCCGCGCTGAACCTCTTGCCGCGGTCGTCGAGCACCGCGCCCAGCGACCGGAGGATGCGCTGCACGCGCTCGGCGTCGTCGCCCGGGATGATCGAGCCGACGTGCGGCAGCACCTCGAGGCTCTTGAGCGCACCCGCCCCGAAGTCGAGCCCGTACACGGCGACGTTCTCGGGGCGACGCCCCATCGCGGCCGCGATGGCGGCGGTGCGCAGCACGGTGGATTTCCCCGAGCCGCTCGTGCCGTAGACGAGGAGCGACCCGTCGCGGTCCGGCTCGAAGTACACGGGCTCCTGCAGCTGTCGCTCGGGGACGTCGCGCTTGCCGAGCAGGATGCTGCCGGGACGGCCGGCGCGGAGCGCCCGGATGTCGACCGTCGTCTCGAGGTCGTCGAGCCACGGGCGCCGGGGAGCCGGGATGCGCGCCTGCGCGGCCGCCGCCACCAGCGTCGCGACGATGCGCTTCTGGTCGTTGGGGCCGGGGTCGGCGGTGTCGTCGGCGGCGTCGCCCGGATCCTCGAGCTCCCACCTCTGCACCGACCCGAACCGAAGCTCCGCGACGCTCACGTCGGCCGCCGGCACCTCGTCGGTGCTCCAGCCGCCCGCGTACGCGGACTGGAACGGGACCAGCCGCCCCGGACCGGTCTTGGCGATGCCGCGCCCGGGGATGCCGGGGTCGAACCGCGCGGCGACCGGGTCGTCGACGACGTCCTTCGAGTCGGACTCGTCGGCCATGCGCAGCGCGACCCGCAGGTTGGTGTTGGCGCGCAGATTGTCCTTGATGACGCCCGCCGGACGCTGGGTCGCCATGATGAGGTGGATGCCGAGGGACCGGCCGCGCTGGGCGATGTCGACGACGCCGTCCACGAACTCGGGCACCTCGCCGGCGAGCGCGGCGAACTCGTCGATGACGATGACCAGCGCCGGGGGCACGTCGGGATCGCGGCGCTTCTCGAGCTCGAGCAGGTCCTTGGCCTTCTTGCGGTTGAAGAGGTGCTCGCGGTGGTGCAGCTCGGCGCGGAGGCTGGTGAGGGCGCGTCGCACGAGGTGGGGGCTGAGGTCGGTCACCAGGCCCACGCAGTGCGGCAGCTCGACGCAGTCGGCGAAGGCGGAACCGCCCTTGTAGTCGACGAAGAGGAACGTGACGCGGTCGGGGCTGTGGGCGGCGGCCATGCCGAGGACCCACGCCTGCAGGAACTCCGACTTGCCCGCGCCGGTGGTGCCGCCCACCAGGGCGTGGGGTCCCTGCGTGCGCAGGTCGAGCGTCATCGCGTCGGTCGCGCCCTGCCCGACGATGGCGCGCAGGTTGCCGGCCTTCTTCAGCCGCGGCAGCGCCGCCCCCGACCGGTCGACGATGGTGTTGTTCTCGCGCCAGCGCTCCACGGCGAACGACGGGTCGGTCGCGATCTCGGGTCCGACGACCGAGAGGAACATGACCGAGTTCGGGATGTCGGAGGAGTCCTCGATGACGGTGCTGGAGTCGGCGACGGGCGCGAGGCGCTTGGCGAGCACGGTCATGAGCTCGTTGGAGACGCCCTCCACGACGGTGGCCGGGTACTCGACGCCGCTGCGGACCGTCCCCGCCCGCGCCGCCTCGAGACCCCCCGCCACGTCGACGAAGCTGCGGCATACGGCCGGCAGCGCCTCGACGACCGGCGCGACGAACAGTCCGTACACGCCGACGTCGGCGCCGCGCTCGAGCACCTGGGTGAGCCGGGCACGGTCCACCGGGGCATCCGCCGTCACGATCACCACGACCGCCGTCTGCCCCGGGAAGGTCGCATCCTCGGCGGCGCGGCGCACGTCGGTGCCGTAGCGCATCGGGTCCCAGTCGTCGTCCAGCGGCAGACGCGGCGACGAGGCCGCCTTGGAGCGGCGCATCACGAGCTCCTCGAGCGCCGAGAGCAGCGCCGCGCCGGTCGACGCGGAGTCCGACAGGGGCATGTCGCGGAACGGGCTGCGCTCGCTCGTGGTGTGCGGAAGCCACTTGAGCCATTCCAGCTGCGTCGCCCACTGCGGCTCGGTCAGCGCGACGGCGACGAGCTCGTTGGGCGAGTGCAGGCCGAACAGCTGCACGCACAGGCCGCGCAGCGCGTCCGCCGCCTCGCGCGGGGGCCCCGCGACGCCGATGACGCCCACGCTCTGCAGCGACTCCAGCACCGGCACGCCGTCGATGATGCGGTAGCGCTCGCGCAGCCGATCGACGCGGTCGACGTACTCCTGGAGCGCGTCGGGGTTCTCGGCGCGCTTGATCGTCGTGCGCGAGGGCGCCTCGGACGTCCCCAGCCGCACCGAGAGGAAGTTCCAGTGCTCGGGGCGCCTGGTCCACAGCATGGGCCCCAGCCGCATCGCCTCGTCGAACACCACGGCCACCGGCGGCACCTCGGCGTTGCGCACCTCGCGTTCGCGCGGCCGTTCGCGGTACAGCGTCTCTTCGAGCTCCTCGAACGTGCGCTCGAAGATCTCGGCCTCCTTGCGCACCCGCTGACCCACCTGGGTGCGCTGCGAGATGAAGTTGCCGAGCAGCATGAGGGGCGACACGAGCACCACCAGCAGCGAGCGCGGGTTGCCTGTCATCGCGAAGATCGAGGCGCCCAGGATGACCGGCGCCACCAGCATGGGCCACGGGAACAGGCGGCTGATCGGATCCTTGGGAAGACGGGGCTCCGGCAGCTCCTCGCCCACGTACCGCGGCTCGACGCGGGGGCTGCGGTTGAATAGCAGCGATCCGCCGCGCTCCAGCACCGGGTCCTGGTCCAGCGGTGCGAAGTCCTGCACCATGCGCACGACCAGCTCGGTGTCGCCCAGCGCGAACCGCTGCCCCGGGATGACCTTCAGGCGCTGCACCAGGCCGCCGTCCACGACGATGCCGTTCGCCGAGTTGAGGTCGACGAGCTCGACGGAGGATCCGACCTCGATGCGGGCGTGCCGCTTGGACACCAGCGGATCGTCGAGGACGACGTCGGCGCCCGCCGCCCGGCCGATCGTGAAGTGGCCGCGCGGCAGCTGGAACTCCCGCCCCGCGAACGGGCCGGCCACGACCGACAGGATCGCCGCCGGCGGCGCGCCCGCGCGGCGGCCCGAGACGTAGTCCGCCCCGAGGTTCGCGATCGTCGCGACGAAGCCCGACCCCACCGGCGCGTCGCTGATCAGCATGTCGGGCTCGAGCAGCTGGAACATCGACGAGGTCGGCGGCGCCACCTGGAGGGTGAGCACGTCGCGCGGCGACGAGACGAAGCTGCGGGCGGGATCGGCCTCGGCGATCCGGCGCGCCACGTCCTGCACGGTCGCGGTCGTGTCGGAGGTGACCACGATGTCGGTGTGATGGCCGTCGCGACGCTGGAGCGTCAGTTTGAGTCTCATTCGCTGTCCCGGTCGAGCATCGGCCTCAGCCGATGCGGATCATTGCGTGGCGGTCCCCGAACCGAATCGTATCGCCGGGCCGCAGCGCGACCGGGGCACCGGGGACGAGCGGATGCTCCGCCCCGCCGCGCACGACGGCGCTGCCGTTGGTCGACCCGCGATCGACCACGACGGTGTCGGTTCCGTGCGGCAGCACCGCGAGGTGCGTCTTGGAGACCGACATCGTCGGGTCGTCGATCGCGACCGGGGCGACGCCGTCGTCGCCGGTGACCGGGGCGGGATCGCGGCCGATCAGGATGCCGCTGCCGACGTCGACGACCCGGCCGGTATCCAGCACGAAGCGCGCGGCGGACGCACCCGGACGGGAGGGGGCTGCGGGGCCGCCCTGCGCGCCCGTGACGGCCGGGGCCTCGCGCACCGGGGACGCGGCGCTCCCGTCGGGCAGCAGCTGGGGCGGGACCCATCCCGAAGCCGTGGGACCGGCGGGCGCCGCGACGGGATCCGGCGCGTCGAACGGCGTCGTCGCGGGCGCGGGCGCCCCGTGCTCCGGAGCGGGAGCGGGTGTCGCGATGCCGGATGCCGCCTCGCCGCGTGCCGCCCCGAGGACGCCGCCGCTGCTGCGCGGGGCCGGGACGTAGGCGGCAGGCGGACGCGGGCCGGCGGCCGTCGCGAGCGAGGGCAGCTCGCTGCGGACGTCCGCCAGGTCCGTCGCGACCGTCTTGCGCGCGATGCGCATGCGCTTGTCGTCGTACGGGTTGAGGCCGCGACGGGCGTCGACGAGCCAGGTGGCGCCCGCGAGGTCCGCCCAGCCCCGGCCCCGGCGCTCCGGGTCGAAGAACGGCGACAGCGCGATCACCAGCAGCGGCCCCAGGAGCGGCACCGCGAAGCTCGCCCACAGCACGAGCCCGCGCACGACCGCGCCGCGCCAGAAGCCGGGGCGCTCGAGCGTGCGGACGTTCACCGACCGCAGGCCGGTGAGCGCCTTGCCGAGCGTGATGCCGCGCCGGCCGTGCAGCACCAGCTGAACGATGAGGTAGACGGTGGTGAGCACGGTCGAGATCGCGGTGAGCACCACGACGAGCACGAGCCGCCCCTGCAGCGCCTCGGCGGGATCCGCCTCCGCCGACGCGGCGAGCAGCGCCGGCAGCGCGCCCAGCAGCAGCGGCAGCTGCATCAGGACGTAGACGACCGCCTCGATGGTCGCCGACAGCGCGCGGCGACCGAAGGGCGCCCGCACGAGGCCGAGTGACGCGGCGTACTCCGGCCGCGGTCGCCCGTCGTCGTCGAGACCCTCGATACCACGGGTCGACTCGTCGATCTCCCAGATCACGCGGTCCTCCTGGCCAAAACTCCGCATCGACCCTAACCCGGGCGCCCGGCGGGCGCCGTCATCGGAACACGGCGTCAGTGGAAGAAGTGGCGCTCGCCCGTGAAGAACATCGTGACGTTCGCAGCCTGCGCGGCGGCGATCACCTCGTCGTCGCGCACGGAGCCGCCGGGCTGGATGATCGCCGAGATGCCGGCGTCGAGCAGCACCTGCGGGCCGTCGGCGAAGGGGAAGAACGCGTCGGATGCCGCCACCGACCCCGCCGCGCGGTCCCCGGCGCGCTCGACGGCGAGCCGGCACGAGTCGACGCGGTTGACCTGCCCCATGCCGATGCCGACCGTCGCCGAGTTCTTGGCCAGCACGATGGCGTTGGACTTCACGGCGCGGCACGACTTCCACGCGAAGATGAGGTTCGTCATCTCGTCGTCCGACGGACGCTCGCCCGAGACGAGCTGCCAGTCCTTGGCGACCGACTCGATGTCGTCGGGGAACCGGTCGGCGTCCTGCAGCAGCAGGCCGCCCGACACCAGGCGCACGTCCATCCGCTCCTGCTGCCAGTCGGCCGGCAGCTGGAGCACGCGCAGGTTCTTCTTGAGGCGGAACACCTCCAGCGCCTCGGGCTCGAAATCGGGCGCGACGATGACCTCGGTGAAGATGTCGCGGAGGTTCTCGGCCATCTTCAGCGTCACGGTGCGGTTGGCCGCGATGACGCCGCCGAAGGCCGACACCGGGTCGCACTCGTGCGCGCGCAGGTGGGCGCTGGCGATGGGATCCGGCGACTTCGGAGCCGCCACGGCGATGCCGCACGGGTTGGCGTGCTTGATGATCGCGACGGCGGGCTTGACCATGTCGAACGCGGCGCGGAGGGCGGCGTCGGCGTCGACGTAGTTGTTGTACGACATCTCCTTGCCCTGCAGCTGCGTGGCCTGGGCGATGCCGTGGCCGCCGTTGCGGGTGTAGATCGCCGCACGCTGGTGCGAGTTCTCGCCGTAGCGCAGTGTGGCGAGGCGCTCGGCCTTGATCGTGAGGTGCGCGGGCAGGTCGTCCTCGAGGAGCGTGCCCTCCGAGAACCAGGTCGCCACGGCGCGGTCGTACTCCGCGGTGTGCGCGAACGCGCGCGCGGCGAGCTCGCGGCGCTGCACGAGCGAGGTGCCGCCGGACCGCACGGCCTCGATGACGGCCGGGTACGACGACGGCGAGACGACGATGGCGACGTTGGCGTAGTTCTTCGCCGACGCGCGCACCATGGCGGGCCCGCCGATGTCGATCTGCTCGACGACGTCGTCGCCCTGCGCGCCGGAGCGCACGGTCTCGACGAAGGGGTAGAGGTTCACCACGACGAGCTCGAACGGGGCGATGTCGAGATCGGCGAGCTGCCGCTCGTGGTCTTCGAGGCGGAGGTCGGCGAGCAGGCCCGCGTGCACGCTCGGGTGCAGCGTCTTGACGCGGCCGTCGAGGGATTCGGGGAACCCGGTGACGCGCGAGACGTCGGTCACCTCGTACCCCGCCTCGCGCAGCAGCGTCGCCGAGCCGCCGGTCGAGACGATCTCGACGCCCGCCTCCGCGAGGGCGGCGCCGAGCGTCAGGAGGTCGGTCTTGTCGCTCACCGACACCAGCGCCCGGCGCACCGGGACGACGTCGCGGGAGCGGTAGAGGGCGGGGTCGTGGCTCGGTCCGGCCATGGCGGGTTCTCCTCGGTGGGGTGGGTCAGAGCTGGGCGCGTGCGGAGGCCGCCGCGAGGTCGAGGTCGCCGGTCGCGATGCGGCGCACGACGTCGATGAGCAGGCGGCGCTCGACGGGCTTGATGCGCTCGTGCAGGGCGTGCTCGTCGTCGTCGGGGAGCACGGGCACGCGCTCCTGGGCGAGGATCGGCCCCGAGTCGACGCCGCTGTCGACGATGATGACGCTGGCTCCGGTCTGCGCGACGCCGGCGGCCAGCGCGTCGCGCACGCCGTGCGCGCCGGGGAACTCCGGCAGGTACGCCGGGTGGGTGTTGATGATGCGGGGCGACCACGCGTCGACGAGGTCGGCCGGCAGCAGGCGCATGAGGCCGCTGAGCACGACGAGGTCGGGCTTCCACACGGCCAGCTGCGCACCCAGCTCGGCGCCCCATTCCTCACGGGTGCCGAATCGCGCGAACGGCACCATGAAGGTCGGGATGCCGTAGTCCTCCGCGTGCGCGAAGCCGTCGGCCTCGCGGTCGCCGCCGACGACGACGATGCGGGCGGGGAACTCGGGTTCGGCCGCCGCGTCGAGCAGAGCACGCAGATTCGACCCTGTGCCCGAGATGAGGACGGCGACCGTGAGCACCGACTCAGTTTAGTCCGGAACCCGGCTCGGACCGTGCGACGTGAGCCGCGGCAGCTCGATGGGCTCGGTCCTCGCCTCCGCGGCGGCGGCGGGTGCGGGCGGTTCGGGCGCGGCCGGATCGTGCGAGCCGCGGGGGGAAAGCAGCAGGATGGCCGCGCCGACGAGCACCTCGAGCCCCACCGCGAGGGCCACGGGCCCTGCGTCCGGGCCGAAGTGCGCCAGGCGCCCCGGTCCGACGGATCCGGACGCGGCGACGCAGAGGAGCGCGGCGGCGGCGCCGGACACGAGCGCGATGCCCGCGGTGATCGTGAGCCGCGCCGCGACGGCGTCCTCCGCGCGCCCGGGCGTCGGCGCGCCGGCGTGCACCAGACGGGAGCGGGCGATCCACCCCGCGAGCGCGCCGAGCGCGACGGGGAGGAGCGCCAGCAGGAGCAGCCACGAGGTCGTCGACTCCGGCACGGCGCCCAGCGCGGGAAGACCCGGCACGATGCCCACCTGCGTGCCGGCCGGCGAGACGGAGGTGCCCTCGCCCACCGCGAAACCCGGTCCGGCCACGAAGCTGAGGCCCCACACGGCGAGGGTCGGGACGTACGCCAGCTGCGCGAGCGTGAGCAGGGTCGCGCCGAGCACGTCGGCGTCGCCCGCCTGGAAGAGGGCCACGATCCGACCCGCCCGCGCGAACACCGCGACGGCGGCGACGGCCGCGCCGAGGCCGACGAGCCCCACCACCACGACGGCGGATCCCCGCGCGATGAGCGCCGGGGTCTCGGCCCAGCCGTGGGGCATCGACTCGACCCGGTCGCGGAGCCGCGCGATCGCACCCGATCCAGCCTCGATCCACTCCGTCACCACGGCGGCCGTGAGCGCGGGCAGCGCGAAGACCAGCGTGGGCACCAGGATCGCCTGCCAGGTCACCGCGACCGCGACGCCGTTCACTCCCGTGAGCGCCGCGCCGGTCGCGAGCGCCGCGAACACGACGATCGACGAGGCCACCCCGGTGATCCACGCGTCGGCGCGCGACGCGCGCACGCCCGACCGGGCGGCGAAGACGGCGGTGAAGACGGCGAACGCCAGCGGGGCGAGCGAGAGGGCGAAGGATGCCGCGTCGGCGGGGATGCCGGTCGCGGCGAGGTACTCGGGCGGGAGCGTGATGTGCAGCGGCACGAGGTTGCCCAGCTGCCACACCGCCACGGCCGCCGGCCACAGCACCCCCCAGTCGGCGCCACCGCCGAACCCGAAGACCCACAGCAGCGTCAGCGGCGCGAGGGTCGCCGCGATCCCGACGGCGACCGCGATGGCGGCGTCGACGGATGACAGGAGGGCGACGATGAGGCGATGCATGCGCCATAGACCCTACTTCGCGCCGCGTCCGCCTCCCGGTCGCCCGCGCCGCGGAGGCGCGGCATCCGTTCTGCGGAATCTGCCGGCCGCCGGAGCGACTAACGTTCTCTGACGGAGGTCAACCACACATGAGCGCAGCCCCGTCCACGACGTCGAACGCACCCGAGGCACTCGACGGCAGCGAGACACCCCCGCCGAAGAACGGCTTGGACAGGTTCTTCGAGATCACCCGGCGAGGATCGACCATCGGCACCGAGGTGCGCGGCGGTGTGGTGACGTTCGTGACGATGGCCTACATCGTCATCCTCAACCCGATCATCCTCTCCGGCGGCGTCGACGTCGCCGGGGACTCCCTCGGCTTCACCCAGGTGGCGGCGACCACCGCGCTCACCGCCGGTGTCATGACCGTGCTGTTCGGCCTCGTGACCCGTCTGCCGTTCGCGTTCGCGGCCGGGCTCGGCATCAACTCGTTCCTCGCGGTCTCGGTCGTCGGCCAGGTGACGTGGGCCGAGGCGATGGGTCTCGTCGTCATCAACGGTCTGATCATCGTGCTGCTGGCGGCGACCGGGCTGCGGCGCATGATCTTCGACGCCGTGCCGATCCAGCTGAAGATCGCCATCACGGTCGGCATCGGCCTGTTCATCGCCTTCATCGGATTCGTCGACGCGGGCCTGGTCACCTCGACGGGAGCGTCCTCTCCCCCGGTCGGCCTGGGCGTCGACGGTTCTGTCGCGACGGTCCCCACCCTCATCTTCGTGTTCACGCTGCTGCTGACCGGCGTCCTGGTGGCGCGCAAGGTCAAGGGCGGCATCCTGATCGGCCTCGTCACCGGCACCGTCGTCGCGGTCGTTGTCGAGGCGATCTGGAACATCGGGCCGAAGTTCGCTGGCGACGAGGTCAACCCGGGCGGCTGGGGCCTGTCGGTGCCGGAGCTGCCGGCGTCGCTCGTGAGCGTCCCCGACCTCTCGCTCGTCGGTCAGATCTCGTTCGGCTCGTTCGAGCGGATCGGCGTGCTCGCGGCCCTCATGCTCGTCTTCACGCTCGTCTTCACGAACTTCTTCGACGCCATGGGCACCATGACGGGCCTGTCGAAGGAGGCGGGGCTCGCCGACGAGAAGGGCGACTTCCCCCGCATCAAGTCGGCGCTGATCGTCGAGGGCGTCGGCGCGGTCGCCGGTGGATTCACGTCGAGCTCGTCCAACACGGTGTTCATCGAGTCCGGCGCAGGCATCGGCGAGGGGGCGCGGACCGGCTTCGCGAACGTCGTCACCGGTGCGCTGTTCCTCATCGCGATGTTCTTCACGCCGCTGGTGTCGATCGTGCCCACCGAGGTCGCCGCCGCCGCGCTGGTGATCGTCGGCGCCCTGATGATGTCGCAGATCCGCTTCATCGACTTCACCGACTTCTCGATCCTGCTGCCGGTCTTCCTCGCCGTCACCGTCATGCCCCTCACCTACTCGATCGCCAACGGCATCGGGGCGGGCTTCATCGCATGGGTCGCGGTGCGCTCGCTGTCGGGCAAGGCGCGCGAGATCAGCCCGCTGCTGTGGGTCGTCGCGGCCGGCTTCGTGCTCTACTTCGCCCGCGGGCCGCTGGAGGCCGTGCTCGGCTGAGTCTCACCGCGAAGGGGACGGGTGCTGCGGCATCCGTCCCCTTCGGCATCTCCCGGCCCGGCGCGCCTCGGGTTCGGGGCGCGCGACGTGCATCCGGGGCGCACGCGACGCGCCCCGGACGAGCAGGACGCGCCCCAAACCCGGGAACCAGGGGTTCAGCGCAACGGCGTCCAGCCGGGCGGGAGCGGACCGTCGAGGTCGGCGCGCTCGCGGTCGACCGCGGCCGACCAGCCCTGGGCGGCGTCGACGGCATCGAAGCCGCCGCGCGCGACCCGGAAGCCGACATCGTCGTGGTGCATGCGCGGCGCGCCACCCCGGCGCGTCGACGCGCGCACGCTCCACGCGTCGTCGGCGAAGCCGCCGCCCCGGAACACCCGGTAGTCGGCGTAGCGCGCGGGGTCGAGCAGGTCCCAGCACCACTCCCACACGTTGCCGAGGGTGTCGAAGAGCCCGTTGAGATTCGGATGCTTCCCGCCGACGTCCTGCGGCGACGTGACGCCGTCCGCGCTCGTCCACGCGATGTCGGCGAGCGGTCCGTAGTGCGGGCCGGCCGACCCCGCGCGGCACGCGTGCTCCCACTCGGCCTCGGTCGGCAGGCGGAAGCCGTCGGCATCGACGTGCCACGTGACCACCTCGCCGTCGAACGTGTAGGCGGGGTCCAGTCCCTCCCACTCGGACGCGGCGTTGCAGAAGCGGATGGCCCGCAGCCAGCTCACGTCGGTCGCCGGCCGCCGAGGGTGGGTCGACGGCTCGCCGAGGAGCTCGGCGAGCTGCTCCTGGGTGACGGGGAACACGCCGATCTCGAACGGCTCGAGCTCGACGCTCCAGCGCGCCTTGCGGCGGGCGTCGTGGAGGGTGACCGTCCCGGCGCCGATCGACGCCAGCTCGATGTCGGTCATGCGGGCCGGCTCAGCCGTCCTGCGGCTCCAAGACGAACACGGCGATCTGTCGGTCGGTGCGAGTCTGGTACGCGTCGTAGTCGGGCCACACCGCGCACGCGCGCTCCCACCACTGCGCGCGCTCGTCGCCGTCCAGCTCCCGCGCGAGGTAGTCGCGCTTCACATCGGCGTCCTGCAGCTCCACGAGCGGGTGGCGACGCATGTTCTCGGCCCACTTCGGCTCGTCCGGCGCGCCGCCCTTCGACGCGACGACGGCGTAGCGGCCGTCGTGCTCGACGCGCATGAGCGCGGTCTTGCGCAGCGCTCCGGACTTCGCGCCGACGGTCGTCAGCACGATGATCGGCACGCCGCGCAGCGTGTTCGCCTTCTCTCCGTTGGAGGCCTCGAAGACCTCCGCCTGCTTGCGCGCCCAGTCGGACGTGGACGGCTTGTACTCTCCGGTCAACGGCATGCCACCAGCGTATTCGGCCTGCGCAGGGGCGGGCCGCGCGCCCTCTATGTTCGAGTCATGCCCAACATCAGAGTCGAACTCCTTCCCGGACGCACCGTGGACCAGCGCCGCCGCTTCGCCGAGGAGGTCACCCGCGCCGCCGTCGAGGCGCTCGGGGCCCGCAGGCAGGACGTCCGCATCATGTTCGAAGAGGTCGCCGCCGACTTCGTGGCCAACGGCGGCGTCCTCGCCAGCGAAGACGCCGACCGCGCGGGCCAGGTGTCGCGTTTCGGCGGCTCGCCGGTCGCCGGCTGAGACGACGATGGCGGATGCCGCGACCCGGGGTCGCGGCATCCGCCATCGCCTGTCGAGCTGTACCCCTTAGAGCGACTCGATGATCTCGCGCATGAGCTCGGCGGTCTCGGACGGCGTCTTGCCGACCTTGACGCCGGCGGCCTCGAGGGCCTCCTTCTTCGCCTGCGCGGTGCCGGCCGAACCCGACACGATGGCGCCGGCGTGGCCCATCGTCTTGCCCTCGGGGGCGGTGAAGCCGGCGACGTAGCCGACGACCGGCTTGGTGACGTTGGCCTTGATGAAGTCGGCCGCGCGCTCCTCGGCGTCGCCGCCGATCTCGCCGATCATGACGATCGCCTTGGTCTCGGGGTCGGCCTCGAACGCCTCGAGCGCGTCGATGTGGGTGGTGCCGATGATCGGGTCGCCGCCGATGCCGATGGCGGTGGAGAAGCCGATGTCGCGCAGCTCGAACATCATCTGGTACGTGAGCGTGCCCGACTTCGAGACCAGGCCGATCGGTCCCTTGCCGGTGATGTTGGCGGGCGTGATGCCCACGAGCGACTCGTCCGGCGTGATGATGCCCGGGCAGTTGGGGCCGATGATGCGGGTCTTGTTGCCCTTGGCCGACGCGTACGCCCACGCCTCGGCCGAGTCGCCGACGGGGACGCCCTCGGTGATGACGACCAGCAGCGGGATCTCGGCGTCGATCGCCTCGATCATCGCGGCCTTCGTGAACGCGGCGGGGACGAACGCGATCGAGACGTCCGCACCGGTCTTCTCGATGGCCTCGGCCACCGAGCCGAACACCGGCAGCTCGACGCTGCCGCCGTCCTTGTCCTTGTGCAGCACCGTGGTGCCGGCCTTGCGCGCGTTCACGCCGCCGACGACGTTGGTGCCGGCCTTGAGCATGAGCGCGGTGTGCTTGGTGCCCTCGCCGCCGGTGATGCCCTGGACGATGACCTTGGAGTCCTTGTCAAGAAAGATCGACATGTCTGTTGTTCCTTATGTGGGTCGCTGAGCTTGTCGAAGCGGCGGTCAGGCGTTGGCGAGCTCGGCGGCCTTGTCGGCGCCCTCGTCCATCGTGGCGGCCAGGGTCACCAGCGGGTGGTTGGCATCCTGGAGGATCTTGCGGCCCTCCTCGACGCGGTTGCCGTCCAGGCGCACCACGAGGGGCTTCGACGCGGTGGCGCCGAGCTCCGCGAGCGCACCGACGATGCCCTTGGCGACGGCGTCGCACGCCGTGATGCCGCCGAAGACGTTCACGAACACCGACTTGACCTGGGGGTCGCCGAGGATGACGTCCAGGCCCGCGGCCATGACCTCGGCCGAGGCGCCGCCGCCGATGTCGAGGAAGTTGGCGGGCTTGACCCCGCCGTGGTTCTCACCGGCGTACGCGACCACGTCGAGGGTCGACATGACCAGGCCCGCGCCGTTGCCGATGATGCCGACCTCGCCGTCGAGCTTGACGTAGTTGAGGTCGTTCTCCTTGGCCTTGGCCTCCAGCGGGTCGGCGGCGGCCTTGTCCTCGAGGAGCGCGTGCGCGGCGTGACGGAACTCGGCGTTGTCGTCGAGCGTCACCTTGCCGTCGAGGGCGATGACCTCGCCGTCCTCCGACAGGATGAGCGGGTTGACCTCGACGAGGGTGGCGTCCTCGCCCTTGTAGACGTTGTAGAGCTTGACGAAGACGTCGCTCACCTTGTCGACGAGGCCCGCGTCGAAGCCGGCGGCCTCGGCGATCTCGACGGCCTTGGCCTTGTCGATGCCCGTGCCCGGGTTGACGTCGATGCGGGCGAGCGCCTCGGGCTTCTCGACCGCGAGCTGCTCGATCTCCATGCCGCCCTCGACGGAGGCGAGCGACAGGTAGGAGCGGTTGGCGCGGTCCAGCAGCACCGAGAAGTAGTACTCCTCGGCGATGCGGGCGCCCGCGGCGACCATGACCCGCTTGACGACGTGGCCCTTGATGTCGAGGCCGAGGATGGCCTTGGCCGCCTCGTAGGCCTCGTCGGGGCTCTTGGCGACCTTGACGCCGCCCGCCTTCCCGCGGCCGCCCGTCTTGACCTGGGCCTTCACGACGACGACGCCGCCGCCGAGCTTCTCGGCCGCTGCCTTCGCCTCCTCGGGGGTGTCGGCGACGATGCCCGGGAGCACCGGCACCTCGTACTTCTCGAAAAGGTCTCGTGCCTGGTACTCGTACAGATCCACAGTGATTCCTTCGCTGGGGCGAACGGGCGGGATGACGCGGGGAAAGCGTCTTGATGTCGAGATATCGACCAGTGCCCCAGCCTACTACCGGTCGTCGTCCGGTTCTGACCGCAGCGACGCGCCGGGCGGTTCCTCGACCTCCTCGCCCGGCACCCGCGGCAGTCCGGACAGGTCGTGCAGCGCAGGGCCCTCCAGGCGGCGCCCTTCCGCGGTGAACCGGGACGCGTGCAGCGGACAGTCCCACGTGCACTCTGCGTCGTTCCACCGCAGGACGCCGCCCATGTGGGTGCAGACGGCGCTCACCGCCCTGGTGCGCCCGTCGACCGTCGAGATGCCGACAGGCTGTCCTGCACGGCTCGCGACGACGCCGCACCCCTCGGCGGGGCGACGCACCGGCGTGGGAACGCTCTGGGCGCCGATCCAGCCGGATGTCGCCTCCCAGCCGACCCGCAGATTCTGCACGCCGCCGCGTGCGAGGTCGGCCGGGACGGTGAAGCGCGTCGAGAGGACGTTCATCCAGTCCGGACGATCTCGCCGGGGCACCCGGTCGATCTCGGCGGCCAGGCGCAGCGCGGCGGCGGGCGCGTTGGACAGGCCCCACTTCGCGTAGCCGGTGGCGAACCGGATGCGTCCGAGGGACCGGGGCATCGCCCCGACGAACGGCACGAGGTTGTGCGACTCGTAGTCCTGCGCGGACCACGCCGCGATCGGCTCCGCCCCGGGGAAGTGGCGCTGGGTCCACGTCACGAGCGCGTCGATCCGCGTGCGCGGCGAGGACGAGCGTCCGGTGGGGAACCCGTTGCCGCCGACGACGAGCTGCGCCTGGTCGACGGGCCCGTCCTCGGCCGTGATGGATCGGACCGACTTCGTCTCGCCGTCGACCGTGACGTACAGCCCCTCCGGAAGCGGCCCGTCCGTCGCGAACGCCACGCACGAGGAGCGAAGCCCGCGCACCTTGGCGAAGTACAGTCCGCGATCGACGATGGGCGTGGCGGTCGCGAGCACGACGTGATCGGCCTCGGCGTAGCCGGCGGTCGTGTCGACGGCCGCGCGCGGGACGACGTGCGCGCATGTGACGCGCACGCCGGTGTGCAGCGTCCCGCCCTCGCGGACGAAGGCCTCGGCGAGCGCGACGAGGAGCCGGTACGGGTCGATCGCCACCTGGGAGTCCAGTGCCACCGCGCCGAGGATCGGGAACGGCGACTGCGCGAGCTGGTCCGGCTCGACGCGTCGCGCCGGCAGTCCGGCGTCGAGTGCCGCCTCGAGCTCCGCGTCCACCCGGTGCACGCCCTCGGGCGTCTGGGCGTACGAGTAGGCGGCGCGGCGGGAGTACGGCACGCCGAGCTCGTCGGCGGTCGCGGTCAGCCATCGGGCGCCGTCGAGGTTGGCGTCGACGTAGGCGCGGGCCAGGCGCGCGGAATGGTGGCGGCGCAGCGCGGACAGCACCGACCCCTGCAGCACGGTGAGCTTGCCGGTATTCGCACCGGACGCGAGCTCCCCGACCTCGCCCGCCTCGATCACGGCGACCTCGCGCCCCTGGCGCACCAGCATCAGGGCGGTCGCCAGGCCCGTCAGCCCCGCGCCGACGACCACCACGTCGCGGTGTCGTCCCGGTTCGAAGGGGGTTCCGGCGACCCGTGGCGCCCCCCGCTTCCAGATCGGCGTCATGGAGCAAGTGAAGTGCACGATCGACGCCGCGTCGAGCCCCGTTGACAGCGGCGGGTCCGTGCGTCCTCGGCGCGCGGCGGAGCGTCGCGGCGGGCGCGGAACGCACGGACTAGGCTCTCCCCGAGATGTCCGACACCGCCGCCTCCGCCGCTCAGGCCGCTTCGCGCGCGGCCGTGGTGGCCGCCGCGCTGGAGCTCTTCGACGAGCAGGGCTTCGACCAGACCTCCGTGGAGCAGATCGCCCAGGCGGCCGGGGTGTCGCGATCGACCTTCTTCCGGCAGTTCGGCGGCAAGGACGACGTGGTGTTCACCGACCACGAGGTGCTGCTCGACCGCCTGCGGGAATTCCTGGGGCAGGCGCACCGCGACCCGTGGGCCGCGGTGTGCGAGGCATCCGTCCTCGTCTACTCCCACTTCGCCGCCGACCCCGAGCTCGCCCGCCGCCGCTACGCGGTGGTGCGCGGCGTGCCGGCGCTGCGGGACCGCGAGATCGTGACCGTCTTCCGCTACGAGCGGCTCTTCGACGAGTACCTGCGCGCGTCGCTGCCGGGGCTCGACCCCCTCGACGCCGTGGGATTCGCCGCACTCGTCACCGCGGTGCACAACCACGTGCTCCGGCGCCTGATCCGCGGGCCGAAGAAGGTCCCGGTCTCGGTGCTGCGCGGGGCGCTCGACGACGCGCGCCGCCGGTTCGGCGTCCTTCCGGAGGGCGAGTCGGACGCGGCCGCCGACGACGTGGTCGTCGCGGTGTTCCGCCGGGGCACGCCGACCGCGGAGCTCACCCGCAGACTCCGCGAGCAGCTCGACGCCTGACCCGCCCGGCGAAGAGGAATTTTCCTGTTCCGCGGGGGATCCCCCGCTGTATGTTCAAGCCATGAGCACCGTGGACGCCTCGCAAGACACGGCAACGCCCGCCCCCTGGTTCGCCCAGGATCCCGACGCCGTCGTCGCCGCCCTGCGCAGCGACCGCGAGCGCGGACTGACCTCCGCCGACGCCGCGCAGCGGCTGGCGGAGCACGGCCCCAACTCGATCGCGGCCGAGAAGCCCCCGTCGACATGGCAGGTGGCGCTGCAGCAGCTGGCCGATCCCATGAACATCATGCTGGTGGCCGTCGCGATCATCAGCCTCTTCATCAACCAGGTGAGCGTCGGCATCCTCGTCGGTGCCCTCGTCGTGCTCAACATCGTGCTCGGCACGCGGCAGGAGATGAAGGCGAAGGCATCCGTCGACGCGCTGTCGAAGATGCAGATCCCGCAGGCGAAGGTCGTCCGCGACGGCACGCTGGTCCAGCTGGACGCGACGACCCTCGTCCCCGGCGACATCGTGAACCTCGAGGCGGGCGACCTGGTCCCCGCCGACGGGCGGATCCTCCGGTCGGCGACGCTCGAGACGCAAGAGGCGGCGCTCACCGGCGAGAGCGCGCCGATCGCGAAGGATGCCTCGACCCTCGCCGATCCTGAGACCACGCTGGGCGACCGCACCGACATGGTCTTCCAGAACACCCAGGTCACCCGCGGCACGGCGGCGATCGTCGTCACCGACACCGGCATGCAGACGCAGATGGGTCGCATCGCGTCGATGCTCTCGTCCGTCAAGCCCGCCAAGTCGCCCCTGCAGCGTGAGCTCGACTCGCTCACCGGCGTGCTCGGCTGGATCGCGTGGGGGGCCGTCGCCGTCATCATCGTGACGGGCCTGCTGCGCGGGCAGGAGATCGCCTCGGTGATCCTGCTCGGCATCTCGATGGCGATCTCGGCGATCCCGACGGGCATGCCGTCGTTCGTGCAGGCGATGCTCTCGTACGGGTCCCGCCAGCTCGCGGAGCACAAGGCGGTGGTCAAGAACCTCACCGACGTCGAGACGCTCGGCGCGACGAGCGCCATCAACTCCGACAAGACCGGCACGCTCACCATGAACGAGATGACGGTGGAGTCGCTGTACTACCGCGGCGAGTGGTTCACGGTGGCGGGCTCCGGCTACGAGAAGACCGGCGAGGTCCGCCACGCCGCCGGACTCCCCGTGCCGCAGTTCACCCAGCTCGCCCTCGGGCTCACGCTCTGCAGCGACGCCACCGTGTCGGACGACGGCGCGGTCATCGGCGACCCGACCGAGGCCGCCCTGGTGGTGCTGGCGGCGAAGCTGGGCGCCGAGGCGGAGCTCACGCGCGCGAAGTTCCCGCGGGTGGCCGAGGTGCCGTTCGACTCGGCGTACAAGTTCATGGCGACCTTCCACCGCATCCCGGTGGAGGGCACCGAGACGCTCGTCGGCTACGTCAAGGGCGGCCCCGACGTCGTGCTGGACCGCTGCAGCGCGGTGGCGACCATGGACGGCGTCGTGCCGATCGCCGACCGCCGCGAGCAGATCCTGGAAGCCAACCGCTCGCTCTCCGAGCAGGGGCTGCGCGTGCTGGCCTTCGCGTTCCGACGCTACGCGCCGGACGCGGCGGTGGCGGAGGATCCGATGGCGGCCGTGTCCGACCTCATCTTCGTCGGGCTGGTCGGGATCATCGACCCGCTGCGCCCGTCGTCGAAGGAGGCGGTGCGGATCGCCCGGGAGGCGGGCATCGAGGTGCGCATGATCACCGGCGACCACGCGATCACGGCCGCCGCGATCGGCTCCAAGCTCGGTCTCGGCGAGGGCGCCGCCAGCGGCGCCGAGATCCAGGCGATGAGCGACGACGAGCTCCAGGCCGCCCTCCCCCGACTCCACATGTTCGGCCGGGTCACGCCCGAGGACAAGCTGCGCCTGGCCCGCCTCATGCAGGAGCAGGGCGCCGTCGTCGCGATGACCGGCGACGCCGTGAACGACGCCGCCGCGCTCAAGCAGGCCGACATCGGCGTCGCCATGGGGTCGGGAAGCGACGTGACCAAGCAGGCGGGGAAGATGATCCTCGTCGACGACAACTTCGGGACCCTCGTCACGGCCGTCCGCCTCGGGCGCTCGATCTACGAGAAGATCGTCAGCTACGTCCGGTTCCAGATGTCGCAGCTGTTCTCGCTCGTGCTGCTGTTCCTCGTGGCGAGCATCTTCGGCATCAACGACGGCGTGCCGCTGACGCCCATCATGGTGCTGTTCCTGAACTTCTTCGTGGCGATCTTCCCCGTCATCGTGATCCTCCTCGACCCGGCTCCCGAGGGCATCATGCTCAAGCCGCCGCGCGACCCGAAGAAGACCATCGCCAATCCCGCGGCGGTGACGCTGTGGTTCATCTACGGCGGCCTCATCTTCCTCACGACGCTGATCCCGCTGCTGATCTACCCCGACCAGCTCAGCTCCACCCAGCCGAACGTGCCCGTGACCATGGCATTCGTCGTGTGCGCCCTCGGCTCGATCTTCGGCGGCCTGGTGATGCGCCGCGATCCCGAGTCCGGCCTCGCGCCGCCCATCCTCATCGCGGTGAAGTGGCTCTCCATCCCGCTCGTGCTCACGGTGGCGGCCGTCGAGGTCGGCTTCATGCAGCGGCTCATCGGAACGACGAGCCTGTCGGGCGACGAGTGGCTCACGGCACTCGGGCTGGCGCTGCTGGTGCCCGTGCTGATCGAGCTGGAGAAGTGGATCCGGCGCAGCCGCCTCCGCCGCCGGGCGGCGGTCGCATGACGGGCACGGGCGGCGGCGCGGGCCCGTGGGCGCCGGCGTCGGCGCCGTCGCATACGATCACTTGAGGCGTCCCCCTGCGCCGAGGATAGGAACGCCATGACCGACGCGCTGCGCCGAAACAATGTGAGGGTCACGGGCGAACCCGGTCGCCCGATGGTGATGTTCGCCCACGGCTTCGGCTGCAGCCAGGAAGCGTGGAACCTGGTCGCACCCCGGTTCGAGGCCGGCCACCGCGTCGTCCTGTTCGACCACGTCGGCGCAGGCGGCTCGGACTCGTCCGCGTACGTCCCCAGCAAGTACGACTCGCTCGACGGGTACGCGACGGACGTGCTCGAGATCCTGGAGGCGCTCGACGCGACGGACGTCGTCTTCGTCGGCCACTCGGTGAGCGCGATGATCGGCGTGCTGGCCGCCAACCGCGATCCGTCCCGCTTCAAGGCGCTCGTGCTCGTCTCCCCCTCGCCGCGGTACACCGACGAAGACGGCTATCGAGGCGGCTTCCGGCGCAGCGACATCGACGCGATGATGGACGCCCTCGACGCGAACTACCTCGGGTGGTCGCGGGTCATCGCGCCGGCGATCGTGGCCAACCCCGATCGCCCCGCCCTCGGCGAGCGCCTCACCGACAGCTTCTGCAGCATCGACCCGACGATCGCCCGGCACTTCGCGCGCGTAACGTTCCTCTCCGACAACCGGGCCGACCTTCCGCTCGTCTCCGTGCCGACCCTGGTGCTGCAATGTCGTGACGACGCCATCGCGCCCGAGGAGGTCGGCCGCTATGTGCACGCCGCCATCAAGGAGAGCCGCTTCACGCTGCTGAACGCGACCGGCCACGTGCCCAACCTCTCCGCGCCCGACGAGGTGGCAGACCAGATCCTCGCGTTCGTCGCATGAGCCTGCACGATCGAGGCTGGTTCCAGCTCGCGCCGTGCGGGCTGGTCGCGACCACGCCGGGCGGGGACGTCGTCGAGGCGAACGACACCTTCCTGGCGTGGACCGCCCGCGCGCGGGAGGACGTCGTGGGCCGGCCGTTCGCGTCGCTGCTCGACGGGGGGAGCCGCATCTTCTACGAGACCCGCCACACCCCGCTGATGCACCTCGTGGGCGCGGTGGAGGAGGTCGCCCTGACCCTCGTCGCGGCCGACGGGACGCCGCTGCCGACGCTGGTCAACGCGGTGCGCGACGACGAAACCGGCCTCGTCCGCATGGCGATCTTCAAGGCCACCGAACGCGCGCAGTACGAGCGGGAGCTCCTGGCCGCACGGCGGACCGCCGAGACCTCGGAGCAGCGGGTGCGCGTCCTGCAGGACGTCTCCAGCAGCTTCGACGTCAGCGCCACCGACGACGAGGTCGCCGAGTCGTTCGCCGCCGCCGCGCGCGATGCGTTCGCCGCGCGCGAGGCCGCCGTCTACCTCCGGGAGGACGACGGCGAACTCGTGCTCAGGGGCGGCACGAATCCGCTCGCGGGCAAGGTCGCCCCCATCCCGTCGCTGCGCAACACCCCCGAGGTGACCGTCGTCAACGCCGACGACATCGACGACGTGCACCCCGAGCTCGCCACGGCGATGCGCGCCGAGCGCCTGTCGTCGATCACCGTCACCCCGCTGCTCGCCGAGGGCCGGCGGCTCGGCAACCTCGCGTGCTTCTTCGCACGGCGCACCGACTTCGACGCGCAGTACTTCGAGCTGCAGCAGGCGCTCGGGCGGCAGGCATCCCAGACCCTCACGCGTGTGCGGCTGCAGCGCCGCCTGGCGTTCCTGGCCCTCCACGACCAGCTCACCGGCGTCGCCAACCGCCAGCTGCTGCAGCTGAGCCTGGATGACGAGATCGAGGCGTCCATCGCCTCGGGGGAGCCGCTCGCCGTCCTCTTCCTGGACGTCGACGACTTCAAGAGCATCAACGACGCCTTCGGCCACGCGTCCGGCGACATGGTGCTGCTCGAGATCGCCACCCGGCTGACGGCATCCGTGCGCACCGGTGACCTGGTCGGGCGCATCGGCGGCGACGAGTTCGTCGCGATCTGCCCGGGGGCCGACGCGCTGGCGGCCGAGGCGATCGCCGAGCGGATCCTCTCCGTCACCCGCGCGCCCATCACCGTCGCGGGCGGCGTGGTCTCGGCGTCCGTGAGCCTCGGCATCTCCCTGTACCTGCCCGGGATCGACGAGCGTCCCGACGCGCAGCAGCTGCTGGTGAGAGCGGATGCCGCGATGTACAGCTCCAAGCGCGCCGGCAAGAACCGCCTCACCCTCGCCGCCGTCGACTGACCCCCGCTCCGCCCGTGGTGTCTCGCGGGCAACGTGGTGCATGCCGACAGCCGGAGCGGGTGAACACCGTATCCGCGACGAGACGCCACGCCCCATCGTGGTGTGTCGAACGAAACGTGGTGTATGTCGAACGAGACCAGGGGTGACCCGATCGGATCGGACCGGGATGATCGGGTGCGGGCGCGCGTCGACCGGAAGGCTGGATGTCGAAGGAGGAACCGTGATCGCGATCCTGAACCGCGTCGTGGAGTACGTCGACGACAACCTCGAGGGCGACATCGACCTCGGCGCCCTGGCCGCGGGCCTGGGCACGACGGAGTACCACGTGCGGCGCATGTTCTCGTCGCTGGCGGGCATGCCCCTGTCGGAGTACATCCGGCGGCGGCGCATGACCGTCGCCGCGGCCGAGGTTCTCGGCGGCGGCGACCTGCTCGGCGTCGCGGTCCGCTACGGCTACGGCTCGACCGAGGCGTTCGGCCGGGCGTTCCGGGCGGTGCACGGCGCGAGCCCCGGCGACGTGCGTCGCGACGGCGGCCCCCTTCGCACACAACCGCAGCTCAGGTTCCGCCTGACCGTAGAAGGGAGCTCCCCCATGGACACCCGTATCGCCGACCGACCCGCCTTCCGCCTGATCGGGCACGCGACCCGCGTCCCGCTCATCCACGACGGCGTCAATCCGCACATCCAGGCTCACATCGCCGGGCTCCCGGCCGCCGAGCACGCCCGGCTGAAGGAGCTGAGCGACATGGAGCCGCACGGACTGCTCCAGGTGAGCGCCGACGTCGACCCCGACTACGCCGAGGGCAGCGAGCTGACCTACCTGCACGGCGTCGCGGTCGGCCACGACACCCCGGCTCCCGACGACCTCGACGCGATCGAGGTGCCGGCGGGCACCTGGGCGGTCTTCCGCAGCGAGGGCCCGTACCCGTCGGCGCTGCAGGCGGCGTGGGCCGCGACGGCGACCGACTGGTTCCCGTCGAACCCATGGCGACTGCGGCCCGGACCATCGATCGTCGCCGTGCTGGATCGCGCGGACGACTTCAGCACCGCGACCTGCGAGCTGTGGCTGCCCGTCGAGCGCGATTAGCCGCGCACGCCGCGGCGGACCGGAAGTGCGATCATGACCGGTCCGCCGCGGGTGACCGCAGCCTGCGCTCTCGCATCGCGAGGAACAGCGGGAAGGTGAACGCGAAGGCGGTGACCAGCGACAGGACGATGTAGAGCCACGCGCGCTTCATCCCCAGCCGCCTCGCTTCGACGACGATGAACACGGCGCCGGCGACGGCGACCACGAGCAGGTCGACGCCGATCGAGGAGACAGCCGGGCCCCCTCCGAACACGTCGCCGAGGAAGTCCCGACCGGCGACGACGGTCCACGCATTGAAGAAGAACGTCCCGACGAGGCCGATGATCGCCAGCACGAGGTAGACGATCGCGAGCGGGGTCCAGCTGGCCTTCATGACGCCTCCGGTCGTTTCCCCGGATGCTACCGCCCGCGCGGCCGTGACCAGTTCGTTGTGCGAACCGCGCCCTCCTCCCCCCGGCGTGGCGCACACTGGATGGCATGTGGTTCAGGTTCCTCAAGGCGATCACGCGCCGCGAGCACCGTGTCGCGCCGACGACATGGGTCGCGGCCGTCGCCGCCGTCGTCTACACGGTCGTCCCGATCGACCTCATCCCCGAGCTCGTGCTGGGCCCGCTGGGCTTCGCCGACGACGTCGGCGTGTGGGCGGTCTTCGCCGTGCTCTTCGCCCGCGAGCAGCGCCGCTGGCGGGCCGGTCTCACCACGCGGTAGCGCCGGTGCGCCGCGCCGTCCGCGCATGCGCGTGTCGTAACGTCGTGGTGTGAGTCGCAGCGGCATCTACGTGGAGACGTCGATCGCCGCCCCTCCCGACGCCGTCTGGAACGCGACGCAGGACCCCGCCGAACACGTGCGGTGGGACGTGCGCTTCACGCGCATCACGCCGACCGGCACGGCCGAGGGCGGCGCCACCGCGTTCACGTACGAGCGCCGCGTGCCCTTCCACACCGTGCACGGCACCGGCGTGAGCATCGGCGAGCGGCACGGCGCCGGCGGCGCCCGCACGTCTGCGCTGCGGTTCCACACGAGCGACCGGATGTCGCCCATCAGTGCCGGCCGCGGCTACTGGCGGTACGTGCCCGGCCCCGGCGGCACGGTGTTCATCACCGGCTACGACTACACGCCCGGATGGGGCGTGCTGGATGCCGTCGTCCGCCCGGTCCTGGGCTGGGCGACGGCATGGAGCTTCGACCGGCTGCGGATCTGGCTCGAGACCGGGACTCCGCCCGAGCGCTGGCCGCTGTGGAGCGTGCTGTGGTGGTGGCGCAGCGACCGGCCGCGCGCCGCCCGCTGCCGCCGGGCACCCGCGGGCGGTTCGCGCCGGGCGGACCACCTCGCCGCGGCTCCGGCATCCCTCGCGGCGCTTCCCGATCCGGAGCGCGTGCGATGACGTCGATCTTCCACGAGGCGCTCGGCGCCGAGTTCGAGCGCCTGCACCCGATGATGCAGCGCCGGTTCGGCGTCGGCCTGCAGTCCGGTGAGGCCTGCGTCGGCCGCGGTGTCATGACCTCGGTCCGTCGCGGCCCGTGGTGGACGGTGCCGTTCCTGCAGATCGGCCGGCTTCGGAACATCCTCGTCCCCGACTCCGGCACCGACGTGCCGTTCACGATCGAGAACTTCCCGTACCGCGACCCGCTGGGGCGCGAGACGGTCACCTTCGTCCGCGAGTACACGATCGGGCGGCATCATCGGCGGTTCGACGCCACCATGATCCTCGACGGCGACAGGATCGTGGACTACCTGGGCACCCACCAGCACCTCGCGGTCGATCTCGATCTGCGCGTCGACGACCGCGGCGGGCTCGTGCTCACCTCCGACGCGCAGCGGTTCTACGAGGGACCTGTCGCCTTCCGCTTCCCGATGCTCTTCAGCGGCCGCGCGCGCCTGCACGAGTACTTCGACGACGCCGACGGGCTCTTCCACGTGGACCTGGAGGTGCACAACCGCCGTTTCGGCTTCCTCTTCGGGTACCGCGGCTCGTTCCGGTGCGAGTGGATGCCGGCGCACGACGCCCCCGCACGGCTCAAGCCGCGCCGCCACGAAGCGCGCACCTGACGCCGCCGACGACGGCGGAGGTGACACTGAGTACTATTGATGCTGGTATTCAGTTCCACCCGCCGCATCGTCGCAACCGCGTCAGGAGTCCCCCGTGACCGATTTCCAGCCCCGCCCCGGTCAGAGCGTCGCCCGCTACGACGTGACCTCGCGCCAGGACACGGACTACTACGCCGTCTTCGCCGACATCCCCGTCGCCGACCGCGCGGCGTGGGATCGCGCCAAGGCGTACATCGACGAGGTCGGCAGCCGCATGCAGGATGCCTGGGACACCGGCGACTACCCCCTCGACATCGCGATGCGCGCCGGCGAGCTGGACCTCTTCAACGACGGCGTCGTCCACCCCGCGCTCACGCGGTTCTCCCCGCTCGCGGCGGGGCTGGTGAACATGGAGATCTCCCGCGGCGACGGCTCACTCGGCACGGTGCTCGCCGTCCAGGGCGGCCTGGCGCTTCGCACGCTCGCCCTGTTCGGCAGCGACGAGCAGCAGTCGAGGTGGCTGGTGCCCGTGGCACGCGGCGAGGTCGCGGCATCCTTCGCGCTCACCGAACCCGACCACGGCTCGGACTCGGTGTCGCTCGAGACGGTCGCCCGTGCCGACGGCGGCGAGTGGGTGCTCGACGGCGCCAAGAAGTGGATCGGCAACGGCGCCTCGGGCGGGATCACCCTCGTCTGGGCGCGGGTGGACTCCCCCGGCGACGAGTTCCACGGCGCCGTCCGCTGCTTCCTGGTCGAGCAGACCACGCCGGGCTACACCGGCACCGTGATCTCCGGAAAGGCGTCGCTGCGCGGCATCCATCAGGCGCACATCGTCCTGGACGGCGTGCGCGTGGCGGCCGACGCGGTCCTTCCGGGCACGCGCAGCTTCAAGGACGCCTCGACGGTGCTGTACTCCACCCGCTCGGGCGTCGCCTGGTCGGCGCTCGGCCACGCCACCGCCTGCTACGAGGCGGCTCTGGCCTACTCGCAGCAGCGCGTGCAGTTCGGCAAGCCGCTCGCCAAGTTCCAGATGGTGCAGGAGCGTCTCGCGCAGATGCTCGAGGAGCTCACGGCGATGCAGCTGTACTGCCGGTGGATGGCCGACCTCGAGGAGGGCGGCCGGCTGCGCCCGACGCAGGCGTCGCTGGCGAAGTACCACAACACCCGCGCCGCGCGCCGCATCGCCGCCGTCGCCCGCGACCTCCTCGGCGGCAACGGCATCCTGCTCGAGAACGGCGTCATGCAGCACATGGCCGACATCGAGGCGATCCACACCTACGAGGGCACCGAGAGCATCCAGGCTCTCCTCATCGGCCGCGACATCACCGGCCTGAGCGCTTTCGCCTAGCCCGCTGCGGGACTCGCGCGCAAGCCACCCGGTCGCGCGGCCCTGTGCGCCTACTCTCGGCACATGGGACTCTTCCGCAACGACCCGCAGCGCGTCGTGCTCGAGACGCAGGACGTGGAGCCGAAGGCGACGCGACCCCCGTGGAGCCTGTGGGCCGACGGCTTCGGCAAGCTCGGCATCCGCTCGATCCAGATCATCGTCGTGGTGCTGCTGGTCGCGGGCATCGTCTTCGCGCTGCAGTTCCTCACCCTCGTCACGATCCCGCTCGTGATCGCGCTCATCCTCGCCTGCGCGTTCGCGCCGGTCATGCGGTGGATGGTGCGACGCGGGGTCCCGGCGGTGCTGGCGACGGTGATCACGCTCCTGGTCGTCACGGTGCTGCTCACCGGCGTCGGCTGGCTGATCGTATGGGCGATCCGCGACCAGTGGGACGAGCTGTACGCGCAGGCGGTGGACGGCATCGAGGCGGTGATCGCGTGGGTGCGGACGCTTCCGTTCGCGCCGACGCAGGAGCAGCTGGACCAGTGGCTCGAGGGCGTCCTGGACTTCATCACGAGCGCGCAGTTCGGCTCGGGGGCCCTCGCGGGCGTGAGCGCCGTGGCGAACTTCGTGACCGGCTTCGTGCTGATGGTCACGATCCTCTTCTTCTTCCTCAAGGACGGCCCGCAGATGTGGGAGTTCATGCTGCGCCCGTTCCGCGGCGAGAACTACCTGCGGGCGCACCGCATCGGCGACAAGACGGTGGGCGTGCTCGGCTCGTACGTGCGCGGCACGGCGCTCGTGGCGCTCGTCGACGCGGTCGGCATCCTGATCGGCCTCCTCATCCTCGACGTGCCGCTGGCGATCCCGCTGTCGGTGCTGGTCTTCCTCCTCGCCTTCATCCCCATCGTGGGTGCCACGCTCGCCGGCATCATCGCCGCCCTCGTCGCCCTCGTCGCCAACGGCTGGGTCAACGCGCTCTTCGTGGTCGGCGTCGTGGTGCTGGTGAACCAGCTGGAGGGCAACTTCCTCCAGCCGGTGCTCATGGGTCGCTCGATGAAGCTGCACGCCTTCGTCATCCTGGTCGCCCTGACCATCGGCACGGTGCTGGGCGGCATCGTCGGCGCCGTGCTGGCCGTGCCGATCGCGGCGGCGGCGTGGGGAGCCGTGCAGGTATGGGACGGTCCGAACCTCGCGGCCCGGTGGGCGCGCCCGAAGCATCCCGTCGCCGGGTGACGCGCGGCTCCGCGTCCTCCGCCGCCTTACGGCTCAGGGGGCCGGTCGCGGCGGTCTAAGGCATCGGGCGTCCCAAGACTGGGCATCCGCCCGATGAAGCGCCCCCTCCTCAGGGAGGAAGGTCGTTCCTGTCAGCAGTCCGCACCCCGCACCGGGGATCGCGAGCAGACGGGAGCGACCCATGAACGACATCACCTACACCGCCTACACCCTCGACCGGCACCGCGCGTCCGACCTCGCGCGCGACGCCGAGCTCGTGCGCAGGCAGCGTGAGCACGGCCCGGCGGCGGACCGCCCGCGCGTGCGTCCGCTCGCCACGTGGTCCCGCGGGGCGACGCGCGTGCGGCGCTCGACGTTCGTCGCCGCGCGATGACCCGCCGCCGAGCCCGGGAAGGTGCCACGATATGACCATGCCCGCACTCCCCTCGAGCTCGCGCATGGTCGGCCGGCACGCCGAGCTCGCCACCCTGCTCGAGTCGTTCGACGAGGGCTCCGGCGGCCACCCCCGCACCGTCGTCGTGCGCGGCGAGGCGGGTGTGGGCAAGACGCGGCTCGTCCAGGAGTTCCTCGCGCTCGTCGCGACCGACCCCTTCGAGGCCGGACAGCCGGCCGCCGTCACCGAACGCCCCGTCGTCGCGTTCGGGCAGTGCGTCGACCTCGGCCCGATCGGCGCGCCGTTCGGGCCGATCCGCCGCGTGCTGCGCGACCTGCACACGGCGGTCGGCACCGACGAGCTGCGCGAGGCGGCGGGCTCCGCGGCGGCGATCGCGAGCCTGGCCGCGCTCGTTCCCGGCATCGCACCCGAGACCCCCGAGCACGATGAGCCCGCGGGCGAGTTCGCCGAGGCGATCGAGGTGCTGCTCGAGCGGCTGTCGCAGCGGCGGCACATCGTGGTCGTGCTCGAGGACCTGCAGTGGGCGGATGCCGCGACCATGGCGCTGCTGAAGACCCTCGCCAGCACGCTTCGCGGGCGGCGCCTCACGATCGTCGCCACCTACCGCTCCGACGACATCGACCGGTTCCATCCGCTGCGCCCGGTGCTGGCGGAGCTGGACCGCACCCGGTCGGTCGTGCGCGTGGAGGTGACTCCGCTCAGCCCCGACGAGGTCGCCGAGCAGGTCGAGCAGCTCACCGGACGGCTCGACCCCCGGCTCGTCGAGGCGCTGGCGGAGCGCAGCGGCGGCATCCCGTTCCTCGTCGAGGAGCTCGTGGATCTCGGCGACCGTCCGCTTCCCGACACGCTGCGCGAGCTGGTGCTCGCCCGCTACGCACGGCTCGGCGACGATGCGCAGCAGGCGGTGCGCACCATGGCCGCCGGTGGCATGCACCTGGACCACGACGTGCTCGCGGCGGTGTGCGCGCTGGACGAGGCGGCGCTCGATCTCGCCGTGCGCGAGGCGGTCCACAGCAGGGTGATCCTCGCCGACGGCGCCGGCTACGCCTTCCGCCATGCGCTGACGCGCGAGGCCGTCGAGGCGGAGATGCTGCCGAGCGAGCGCGTGCGGGTGCACCGTCGCTACGCCGAGCACCTGCGCGACCACCGGGGCGACTCGCCCGACGACGCGTCGGCCGTCGCGGAGCACTGGCTCGCCGCACGCGACCTCACCGCGGCGTTCGATGCCACGGTCGCGGCGCTGCGGCAGTCGCGTTCGCGCTTCTCGCCCGCCACCTCCGCGAAGCTCACCGAGCGTCTCACCGAGCTGTGGGATCAGGTGCCGGATGCCGCGACCCGCGCCGGCACGACGCTCCCCGAGCTGCACCTCGACGCCGCACAGGCGTGGCACGACCTCGGCGACCCCGAGCGCTCACTGCGGTCGGCGAACGAGGGCCTGGCCGTCTGCCCCGACGACCCGTACACGCGCGCGGCACTGCTGCGCCAGCGGTTCGTCGAGACGTACAACCTCGAGCACCACGGCCGCAACGAGGACCTCGAGAAGGCCGTCGCCCTGCTGGAGGGCATCGACGACCCCCGTGCCCGCATCCTGCTGTCGCGCGTGCTCACCAACATCGCGCTGGACGAGCACGGCGAGGCCGCCGCCGCCCACGCGCACCGGGCGATCGCCCTCGCCGAGGAGGCCGGCGACGACGCCGCGCTGGCCGTCGCGCTGACGGTCGAGGCGTGGCGCATCGCGGGCGAGGACGACGACGAGCCCGGCGCGCTGGCACCGCTCGAGCGGGCCGTCACGCTGCGGCTCGACCCGCCGCTGCGCGCGTACGCCGGGCACGCCCTGACCGACATGCTGGTGCGCGTGGGCCGGTACGACGAGGCCATCGTCGTCGGGACCCAGCACTACGACGACGTCGCGCGGGCGGGCATCGAACGCGGCTCGGGCGCGTCGATCGCGCACTCGCTGGCGTTCGCCCTGTTCGCTGCGGGCCGGCCTGCCGAGGCCCACCGCTTCGCGCAGCGCGCCCGTCGGCTCATGAACCCGGTCGACAGCGCGTTCGTCGTGCGGCTGCTCGCGTCCCACCTCTCGTGGGACGACCGCCCCGACGAGCGCGACGAGCTGCTGGCCGCCGAGCGCTCACGGATCGACGAGGCCCAGCGCCGCTACCCCGACAAGGAGGGATGGTGGGTGATCGAGGCTGCGGATCGCGCCCTGACGCTGCACGCGACGGACGGCGGGACGGAGACCGCCGGCGACGTGCTGGCGGTCGCCGAGGGCGAGGCCGGCTCGCCCGCCGCGCGCCGCTACGCGCTCGTGACCGCAGGACTGCTGAGCCTGCCCGCCGGAAGGCCCGCCGCCCCGGAGCTGCGCGCCCGGTTCGAGCGGGCGATGGCGGGCTGGTCCCGCCACGACGCGGCGCAGGCGGCCGCGCGGTTCGTGCGGGCGCTCCTCGCCGACGCCGGCGACGCCGCCACCCCGGCCGACCGGGTGGCGGCATGGCGCGAGGTGTCCGGCGCACCGGGGGACGACGGGCTGCCGGTGTGGCATCGGCAGGCCGGGCGGATCCGCCTCGCGTGGGCGCTCGCCGATGACGGCGACCGCTCGGGCGCGGCCGCCGTTCTGGACGAGGTCGCCGCCGAGGCGCCGGCGCAGGGCGTCGCCCGCGCCGCGCGGTGGGCGGCCGAGCTGGCGGCGCAGGCCCGGCTCGCCGGCGCCGGCGCGCGGCAGACGAAGGGCGCGGCGGCGCTGACGCCGCGGGAGCTGCAGGTGCTCGAGCTGGTCGCCGAGGGGCTCACCAATCCGCAGATCGGCCAGCGGCTCTTCATCAGCCCGAAGACCGCGTCGGTGCACGTGTCGGCGATCCTCGCCAAGATCGGCGCCGCGAACCGCGCCGAGGCCGCCGCACTGTACGCCGCCTCCGCCGCGGCCTCGGCGTCCGCATGAGCGGGACGGATGCCGCGGGGAGCGGCATCCGTCGTCACAGCTCGACGAGCACTTGCGCGATCAGGATCTTGACGACCATCGCGGCCGGGTAGACCAGGGTGTAGCCGAGCGCGACGCGGACGTCGTAGTCGGTGCGGGAATTGGCGAAGCCGAGGATCGCCGGGTTCGTCTGCGCACCGCCGATGACGCCCGACGACCGCGTGCCGCCGAGGCGGAACACGGCGCGGGCGAGCACGAAGGTCGCGCCCATGAAGAACGTCGAGAGCACGGCGCCGAGCACGAGCAGGCGCACCACCTCGCCCGAGGCGATCGCCGAGAGGATGAGCGAACCCGCCTTGGTGCCGGCGAAGGCGAGGAAGGTGAGCAGCCCGAACTCGGCGAGCACGGTCGACGCGGTGTTGGGCAGCGACGTCACCACGCGCCCGATGCGGCCGATGCGCCCCATGATCAGCCCGACGACGAGCACGCCCGCCGCGTAGCCCAGGCTGAACTGCCCGCCGCCGGGGAGCGGGACGACGATCGACCCGAGCAGCATGCCGAGCAGGACGCCGATGCCGAGGGCGACCGGGTTGATGTCGGCGAGACCGCGCTCGGAGTCGCCGAGGAAGCGGGTGATCTCCCCCATGGATCCGGTGGGCCCGACCACGCGCAGGCGATCGCCCTGGTGCAGCACGAAGTCGGGGCTGCCGACGAAGTCGACATCGCCGCGCCGCACCTGCGCGATCGTCGCACCGTAGCGCTCGGGAAGGCGCAGGCTCGCGATCGAGCGTCCGGCCAGCCGTGCATCCGACAGGATGATCCGCCGGAAGTCGAGACGGCTGCGGTCCCGGGTGAGGTCGATCGCCGACGTGTGGCCGAGCTCGGTCTTCACCGCCTCGACGTCGTCGCTCGGCCCGACGACGTTGACGATGTCACCCGGCTCCAGCGCCGTGTCGGGGCCGACGATCTCCACCTCGCCGTCGACGTGCCGCCGCCGCGAGAACGCCACCCGGCCGCCGTACCCGGCCGCGATGTCGGCCGCGGTCGGGCGCGAGGTGGTGTCGACCTCGATCGGCTTGCCGACGATCGGGGCCTGCGCGTCGGTGTCGCGCGCACGCGAGCGCAGCGCGAGCGCGACGCCGATCATCGCGGCGATGACGCCGTACACGTACGCGCTGGCGTAGCCGACGGTCGCCTCCGGGCTGCCGCCGGTCGCGGCGAGGGCGGGGGTGTTCGTGAGGGCGCCGGCGAACGTTCCGGCGATGGTGAGCGGCGGGATGCCGAGAGCCGACCCGACCCAGAACGCCAGGCCGCCCGCCGCGACGAGCACGCCGGCGACAGCGAGCATCAGCAGGTAAGAGGTGCGCAGCGCGTTGAAGAACCCGGGCCCCGCGATGAGGCCGGTGCAGAACGCGAAGACGACGAGCCCGAGGTCGCCGACCGCTGCCGGAAGCTCGATCGTCACCCCCGTCGACACGCCCCACGCGGTGATGCCGATCGCGGCGAAGAGCACGCCGACGGCACCGAGCGAGACGCCCGCGACGCGAACCGTCCCCAGGGCCGCGCCCACCCCGAGGAGGAGGAACAGCAGCACGATCGGGCGTTCGGCCAGGAACTGGAAGACCACGTCCATGCTCACCTCCGTGCCCGGGGCTGACGCGGGCGCTTTCCGAGTCTGCCCACTCCCGCGCCGTCGCGCATCCATCCGGGCCGGGCGAGCCGGGCCGGGCAGGTGGGCGGGGCGCGCCGGGACTGTCGGGTGTCGGCGCGCAGCGGCAGGATGGAGCGCATGCCGTACGAGATCCCCGCGCCGATGCTGGCGAAGTCCGTGCCCGACATCCCCGATCCGGCGAAGGCGCCCGGCGGTCTCAGCTACGAGCCGAAGTGGGACGGGTTCCGCGCCCTCATCTCTTGGGACGGCGAGGACGTCGAGATCGGGTCGCGGGGCGCCAAGCCGCTGACGCGGTACTTCCCCGAGCTCGTCGAGGCGTTCGCCCGCGTCCTCCCCGAGCCGTGCCTGCTCGACGGCGAGATCGTGGTGCCGGTCGATCGCGACGGGCGGCGGCGCCTGGACTGGGAGTCGCTGTCGCAGCGCATCCATCCCGCGGCGTCGCGGGTGAACATGCTCGCCGAGCAGACGCCGGCGATGTTCATCGCGTTCGACCTGCTCGCCGTCGGCGACCGCGACCTGCAAGCGGAGCCGTTCGGCACGAGGCGCGAGGCGCTCGTGACGCTGCTGCGCGGCGTTCCCCATCCCGTCCACGTCACGCGCACGACGGACGACCCCGAGCTCGCGCGGCGCTGGCTCGCCGAGTTCGAGGGGGCGGGCCTCGACGGCGTCGTGGCCAAACCCCTCGACCAGCCGTACGCCCCGGGCAAGCGCTCGATGTTCAAGATCAAGCACGCCCGCACCGCCGACGTCGTGGCGCTCGGCTATCGCATCCACAAGTCCGGACAGGGCGTCGGCTCCCTCCTCGTGGGGCTCTACGGCGAGGACGGCACGCTGTACCCGGTCGGCGGGGTCGCCGCGTGGAGCGACAAGCGCCGGCTCGAGCTCATCGACGAGCTCGCCCCGCTCGTGGAGCGCGACGCCGACGGCGAGGTGCTGCGGGGCGAAGGCGAGAAGTCGCGCTTCCAGTCCGGCCGGGCCGACTCCTCGTTCGTGCGGCTGCGCCCGGAGCGGGTGCTCGAGGTGCGCTACGACCAGCTCGAGGGCTGGCGCTTCCGCCACACCGTGCAGTTCGAGCGCTGGCGCCCCGACCGCGACCCGCGGTCGTGCACGTACGAGCAGCTCGAGGTCGTGGCAGCGTACGATCTGGCCGACGTGCTGGTCTGACGAGCCGCGCCGCGTCACGCGAGCTGGGCGAGCGCCCAGCGCAGATCTCGGTCGCGCCCGCGCGCGATCGCCTCGTCCCACTCCGCCGCTCCCAGCCCGGCAGCGGCGCGCTCGCGGAAGGGCGCCGCGTAGGAGCCGTCCGAGAGGACGGGGTGGAAGCCGAACCGCGGGCCGAGCGCGTCCACCGCGCCGAAGAGCTCGGCGGCGCGGCGATGCTCGCCGGCCTCCACGAGGGCGATCGCGTACCCGCTGACGGCGGCGACCGTGCTCGTGGCATCCTCCCGCTCGGCGGAGCGGTGCGCGGCGGTCCGCAGCATCCCCATCGCATCGCGCGGACGGCCGACCTGCGTCAGCACCTTGCCCGTGATGTAGCAGGTGGAGGCGAGCGCCCACGTGTGCCCGAGCTCGGTGGCGAGCCGGTAGGCCTGCTCGAGCGAGTCCAGCGCCTGCGCGGGCCGTCCCAACACCCGCAGTGCGTCGCCGCGGATGTACAGGTGGTCCACGACCGCCCAGACTCTGTCGTCGGCGAGGCGCTCCCGGTGCCGCTGGGCCGTGGCGAGCTCCGCCTCCGCCGCCTCGACCGACTCGCCGTGCGCGGCGATCGTCGCCTGCATCGTGTGCGCGATCATGGGCAGCGAGGGGTCCTGGGCCTGGTCGGCGACCAGCGCGAACCTCTCCATGGTGCGCAGCGTCGCCAGCACGTCACCCGAGACCGACCGCATGAACGACGCGGCGTACAGCGCCGTCGCCTCCGCGTCGGGGGCGGTCGGGCCGGGCATGTCGAGCACCCGGTCGATCGTCGCGATCGCCTCGTGCCCGCTGCCGCGCTCGTACCAGTGCCATGCGAGCGCCGCGACCAGACGCACGGCCGTGGGGCGGTCCCCTCCGTCGATGAGCCGCCGGCACGCGTCGTCCAGGTCGGCGCGGTTGGCGGTGAGCGCCGCCCGTGCGCGGCGGTTGTCGGCGGTGCGCAGCAGCGGCGCCCGGCGCTCGGCGTCCTCGGTCATCCACGCCGCGTGCCGCCGGTGCCACGACTCGAGATCCTCGATCGGATGCCGCGCCCGCATGTGGCGCTTGACGGTGTCGAGCACGCGGAACCGGCGCTCGCCGGGCGTCGGCGCGACCGCGGCGACGAGCGACTTGCGCGCGAGGGCGACCGCGACCTCTCGGGGGTCGCCGTCGCCGGCGTCGCACACGCCGGCGACGGCGTCGAGGGTGAACGAGCCCGAGAACTCCGCCAGCTGCGCCAGCAGCGCACGCTCGGCGGGCGACGTCGTCGCCACGCTCCACGCGATCGCGTCGTCGATCGAGTCATGACGGCCTCCGCGCCGCGGCCCGGTGGGTGCCGCGTCGAGCGACGAGGCGAGCTCCTCCAGGGTGAGGACGTCCAGCCGCGAGGCGGCGAGCTCGATGGCGAGCGGCAGTCCGTCCAGCTGGGTGCACAGGCGCTGAGCCTCGCCGATCTCGGCGGCACTCCAGTCGCGGATGCCGCTGGACTCGCTCGCGCGCTGCAGGAACAGCGCGACGGCGTCACCGGCGGCCGCGCTCGAGAGCGGATCGAGGACGATGACCCGCTCCCCCGGCATCCGCATCGACTCCCGGCTCGTGACCAGCATGCTGAGCCCGGCGCATCGCTCGAGCAGCCGTGCGGCCAGGGATGCCGTGGAGCCCAGCACGTGCTCGGCGTTGTCGAGGATCATCAGCGTCCGCCGGCCGCCGAGCGCGTCGGCGATCGCGTCGACGGAGTGGGCGGCCGCACCGACGGCGTCGGCGACGGCGCCCACGACGCGGTCGGGCGACGAGACGACCGCGAGGTCGATGAGCCGCTGCTGCTCGTCCTCGTCGGCGCGTGCGCGCCGGGCGACCTCGATCGCCAGGCGCGTCTTGCCGACCCCCGCGGGGCCGGTGAGCGTGACCAGGCGCGACTCGGCGCGGCCGCGCCGGATGACCTCGAGCTCATTCTCGCGTCCGACGAACCTCGTGACGGGGACCGGGATCCCGACACGGTCGACGGGGCGGTCGACCACGGCAGGTTCGGCCTCGTCCTGCCGGGCGATCGCGAGACGCAGGGCGTCGAGGTCCCGCGGCGGGCGGGTGCCGGTGTCACGCAGCGCGGTGGCGCGCGCGTCGATCGTCGCCAGGGCATCGGCCGTCCGCCCCGAGCGGTCGAGGGCGCGGGCGTACAGCGCGCCGATCTCTTCGTCGCCGAGGTCCTGCGCCAGCGGCGAGATCGCGGCGACCGCCCCCGCGGCATCCCCCGCCTCCAGTCGCAGACTGGTCAGCTCGAGGAGCGCGGTTCGACGGAGCGCTGCCAGGTCCTCCGCGACGGGCCGGGCGAACGGGAACTCGCCGAACCCGCTGAGCGGCGCGCCGCGCCACAGGCGGTCGGCGTCCTCGAGCTCGGCCGCGCGCGACGAGGCGCCGTTCCCGGCGACGAGAGCGCGGTAGCGGACGATGTCGACCGCCTGCGGGGGCAGCTCGAGTCGGTAGCCCGCGCGGCCGCCGACGAGCGCCTCGCCCCACCCGCGGGCGCGCAGGCGGGAGATGTGCGCGCGGAGGCTGCTGACGACGGCGGCGGTCGGCTCCGACCACAGTGCCTCGACGAGCTCGTCGGCCGAGAAGACGCGTCCGGGCTCGAGGGCGAGCCGCGCGAGGATCGCCTGCGGGATCGTGCCCCGCACCGCCTCGGGCGCACCGTCGCCGGACACCTCGAAGGCGCCGAAGAGCGCGATGCGCACGGCTGTCACGCCGTCGCCTCGGCGGGGAGCGGCGCGGTCTGCGGAAGACGCTCGATCAGCGCCGAGACCTCGTCCCACCCGAGCCGGCGCCCGTTGCGGTACTCGTGCTCGAACTCGCCGGGGGTGAGACCCTGCGCGACGGCTTCCCGCAGGCGGCGCGCATCGTCGCCCTCCGCGGCGGCGATGTCGTAGTCGTAGCGCCGTCCGAGCTCGTCCACCGCGCCCATGAGGCGCGCGCCCACCTCGTGCCGCTCCACGAACGCGCACGCGCCGGCCGCGACGTGCACGACGGCGAGGGCACCGGCGGCGTCCTCGTTCGCACGCGCAGCCGCGATCGCGCTGCGCGCGACGGCGATCGCCTCGCGTGGCCGTCGTGCGTCGACGAGCGACTTGGCCATGATGTACTGCGACGACGTGATCATCCACGTGTAGCCGACCGAGGATGCGATGCGGTGCGACTCGCTCAGCGCCGCGAGGGCGTCGTCCGGCCGCCCCTGCGCCCGTCGCAGCTGGCCGAGCGACATGTGGACCTCGGCGCGCGCCCAGGCCTGGGCGTCGGGGAGCAGGTCCAGCGCCTGCGCCATCAGCTGCTCGCCGAGGTCCGGCTCGCCGAACATCGACCGCCCGAACGCCTCGCGCGACAGCGCGACCGCGGTGACCGAGGCGTCCGAGCGACGCTCCCCCTCCGCGCGGGCGCGGGCGATCGCCTCGAACCCGGCCATCGCGTCGCCGGTCTGGTAGGCAAGGTTGGCGAGCTCGGTGAGGGCCAGCCCGTCCGAGTCGGTCGGGTCGCCCGGCAGCGCGAGGGCCCGCTCGACGCGGGTGCGGCCCTCCCGCAGCAGCCCGCGGAGGAACCAGTACTGCGCCTGCCAGCCCGCGATGCGCACCGCCGCCTCGCGATCGCCGGCCTCGATGGCTCCTTCGAACGCGACGGCGAGATCCGCGCGGAAGCCGTCGAGCACGGCCATGGTGTCGCGGGCCTCGAACGTGCGCAGGGTCGGGCCGAGCCGGCTGGCGAGGTCGGCGAACCACCAGCGGTGCCTCAGCCGCCACGCGGCGATGCGGGCGGGGTCGTCGCGATCGGCGAGGAACTCGCGCGTCGACTCGAGCACGCGGAATCGCCGCCGGCCGGTGCCGCTGCGGTCGACGGCGACGAGCGAGCGACCGACGAGCTGCATCAGGAGCTCGGACGTCCGGGCGGTGTCCAGACCGCTCGTACCGGCCGCGGCGCCGACGGTGAAGGTCCCGGCGAACCGGGCGACGTCCGCCAGGAGCGCCCGCTGGTCGTCGTCGAGCTCGTCGAACGTCCAGCCGATCGCGGCGCGCACGCTGTCGTGCCGGCCGGTGCCCGCCCCGCGGCCGCCGATGCCCTCGCGCACCTGCTCGACGTCCAGCACGTCCAGCCGCGCCGCCGCGAGCTCGAGCGCGAGCGGGATGCCCTCCAGCTGCGCGCACAGCTGCCGGGCCTCGGCGAGCTCCTCGTCGTGGAAGGCGCGACCGCCGCGCGCATCCGCGGCCCGCTCGCTGAACAGCCGCCAGGCGTCAGCCGCGTCGTCGCCGACGAGCGGACGCAGCACGACGACGTGCTCCTGCGCGAGGCGCAGCGATTCGCGACTGGTCACGATGATGCGCAGGTGCTCGGTCTGGGCCAGCAGGGCGTCGACGGCAACGGCGAGGGCGCCGATCACATGGTCGGCGTTGTCGAGCACCAGGAGCACGCGACCGCGGCTGAGGCGGCGCACGATGCCGTCGATGCTGAGCTCGCGCGCCCGGACGACGGCAGCGATGGCGGCCACGACGTCGTCGGGGTCGCGGATGTCGGCGAGGTCCACCATGTACTGGTCGTCGTCCAGGGCGGTGGTCGCCTCGCGCGCGAGCTCCACGGCGATCCGGGTCTTGCCCACTCCCGCCGGCCCCACGACGGTGACCAGCCGGTGCCCGCGCCGGGCCTCGCGCAGGGCGAGCAGGTCGCTCCCGCGTCCGATGAAGCGGGTCAGCGGGATGGCGATGCCGACGCGGTTGACCGTCCCGCCGATGCCGATCGGCGCGACGACGGCGGGGTCGAGCCGCACGATCGAGGCCCGCAGCGCGTCCACGCGGGCCGAGGCGTCGAGCCCCTGGTCGGTGAGCCGCTCGCGGTAGCCGTCCAGCACGGCCAGCGCGTCGGCGTAGCGCGCGGAGCGCGCGAGGGCGAGGGCGAGCAGCCGCACCGGCCGCTCGTGCAGCGGGTGGCGTTCCACGGTTCCGGCCAGCACGGCGGTGGCGAGGCTGTCGTCGCCCAGCTCGATGGCCGATTCGGCGAGGTCCTCGTCCAGCAGCCGCCGCTCCTCCAGGTGATCGGCGCGCAGCCGCGCCAGGAACGGATGCCCGTCGAGGTCGGCGAGCGGCTCCTGCCCCGCGATCCCCGCCAGCTCGACGAGGCGGGCCAGGTGCTGCTCGGCGTCGGTGATCTGCGCGGCCTGCGCGAGGTCGTCGCGGAACCGCGTGAGGTCGACCCGCTCCCGCGGGATGTCGATGAGGTAGCCGCCGCGCGCGCCGACGATCGACGCGCCGAGGCCCGCACTGCGCAGTCGCGACAGGTGCGCGCGGAGCGTCGAGACCACGTTCTCGGGACGATCGGCCCAGACGTCGGCGATGAGCTCCTCCGACGGGACGAGCTCGCGCGGCGTGCTCGCCAGACGCGCGAGCAGGGCGCGCGGGAGGTCGCCGCGCACCGGCACCGCGCTCCCGTCGATCCGCAGTTCGAACGCCCCGAGCAGTTCGATGTCGATCCCCATGCGCGTCGGTCTCCTCCGGTTCGTGGTCTCTCAGGATGCTAGGCGCGCCGCGGCCCGCGCCGCCGGGCGCGGGTCACGGTGCAATCTTGGTGCAATCGCGGACGGGTCGGCAGGCGCGGCGCGCTGCAATCCGCCACCCACGAGCGAGCGGATGCCGCGGCACGCAGTGTGCCGCGGCATCCGCTCCTCCGTGTCGCCCAGGTGTCAGAACGCCGCCTGGAAGCTTCCCAGCGCGCGGTCGATCGCGGTGAAGTCGCCCTCGCTCAGCGCGGTGACCGACAGCACGATGAGGTACTGGCCGTCGTTGGAGTACGCGGCGAGCATCAGGTAGTCCGCGGCCGTCTCACCGCAGCCCGTCCAGTACTGGAAGACCCCCGAGTGCAGGTCGTCGGCGTACTCGTCGATCGCCTGCTGCGAGCAGCCGGACTGGGTGAGGTAGTCGGCGGTCATCTGCAGCCACTCCTCGGGCTGGATCGTCGCGGTGGCTGCGGGAGCCGCCACCACCGAGACACCGGGCACCGACCAGCCGCTCGCGAACGCGGCGACGTCGGTCGAGGCGTCGATGCGGGCCCACTGACCGCCGCGAGGGTCGGTGTAGACGCTGGTGTCGATGCTCGACCACGCCTCGGGCACGTCGACGGTCACGCTGCCGGTGTCGTCGACGACCGACACGAAGTCCGCCGCGGCGCTGGCGCCGCCGCCGGAGCCGCCCGAGCTCGCGCCCGCCTCGCTCGCGACCGAGACGCCCTCGACGGGCTCGCCGTTGAACTGGCCGGTGTAGTAGATGCCGTCCGCGGGGCGGTACAGCTCGACTCCCAGGGTCGCATCCTGGCCGTGGGTGCGCAGCACGTCGCAGTAGTCGGCCATCGTGCCGTCGGTGCCGACGCTGACACCCTCCATCTTGGTGATGAGGTCGCCGGGCTCGACGCCGGCCTTGTCGGCGGCCGAGCCCGAGGCGACCGAGTTCACCCAGATGCCCAGGCCCTCGCCCTCCTCGGTCATGAGGCCGGTGCCGTTGATGCCGAGGCTGAGCACGCTCTCGCCGGCGGCCAGCTGGTCGAGCACCTGCTGCACCTCGTCGCGGTGGATCGCGAGGTTCTGGTCGTGGAGGTCGTTGCCGGCGTAGTTCACGCCGATGAGCCTTCCGTCGGCGTCGACGAGCGGACCGCCCGAGTTGCCGCCGCGGATGCGCGCGTCGTGCTCGATGACGTGGTCCAGCGACGCCCACGGGGTGTCGACCGCCGTGTCGGCCTTCGACACGATGCCGCGCGTCATGGTGAACTCGGGGTCCCCCAGCGGGAACCCGGCCGCGTAGACGTCAGTGGCCGTGGTGATGTCGCCCTCGTGCCACGAGAAGTACGGGTAGTCGTCCTCCTGCAGCTGGATGACCGCGAGGTCGAGGCACTCCGACGAGCCGAGGACCTTCGCGTTGAGCGTCTCGGACGTGTCGCCGCCGCGCCACACCTTGAGCGTGCCGGCGCCGACGACGACGTGGTTGTTGGTGACGGCCAGGCCGTCCTCGCTGATGAGGAACCCCGAGCCGCGTCCGGCTGCTTCGTATCCGCCCATCTCGGGCGAGACGAACGTGCCGACGGCCTCGATCTGGATGGTGGCGGTCTGGATGTCGTCGAAGCCGACGCCTCCGGCGCCGCCGGCCCCGCCGGCGGCGCCCTGGCCGGGCGAGACGGTGAAGGACATGCAGCCGGTCAGCGCGAGCGCCGACGTGGCCGTGAGGGCGGCACCCGCGAGAGCGAGGCCGCGGCGTGAGCGGTGTGTGGTCGTGTTCATGGTTGAGCAAGCTATTGGCGTGCAACGGTGCTGCGGGGCGGGCGTTGCACCGTGCAACCGCTGTGCAATCGAAGGGCCCGCAGACGCCGAAGAGCGGGCCGCGATCCGTCGATCGCAGCCCGCTCCCGGGTACGGCGGGTCAGCTCGCCGCGACCACCTCGGCGACGACGTCGCCGTACATCCGGACCGCGTCGGTGAGGTCGTCGGCCTCGGCGACGCACTCCGTCGGCACGGTGTCGCAGCTCGCGGCGAGGAACGCCTCGCCGGCCGCCGCGACCTCGGCCGCCGCGGCGCGCAGCTCGTCGCCGAGCGCTCCCGACGGCACCTCGGCCTCGATGCGCTCGGGCGCCGTGCGCGCCTGCTCGACACCTTCCAGCGCGATGCCGATGCAGTTCTCGTCGCCCAGGGCGATGACCGCACTGCTGCAGAAGTTGTCGTACCAGCGGTCCTGCCATGCCAGCACGGCGTCGGATTCGATGGCGAGGACGGATGCCGCGCCCCCGGCGGGCTGCGTGCCGGCCGCGCCCGCATCGCTCGGGGCGGGCGACGGCTCGGAAGCCGCGGTGGCCTCGGCGGCCGTCGGGCTCGCGGCCGGCGCGCACGCGGTGAGGACGAAGGCGCCCGCCATGACGGCTCCTGCCAGTGCGAGGGCGAACGACGATCGCGGACCGGTGTGGTTGACGTGGACGTTGGTGATGCCATGGGGCTTGAAGCCGGGGATGGACATGTGTGCTCCGATGCTCAGGGGCCGGTCATTCCGGCTCCCAGCGAAGCTACGGAAGCGTCGTCGGCCCCGCGGCGGACGATGAGCCGTGCAACCGCCGTGCAATCGGGCGCGTCTTACTGCCAGTTCTCCGGGTTGATGCGACTGGGCTGCACGCGCGGCGGCTCGCCGGGCATCTTCGGGAAGTCCGGCGGGAAGGGCAGCTCGCCGAGCCCGGCGTCCAGATCGCGCTGCCACCACTCCAGCAGCGTGTCGATGCGCCCGGGCCTGGCGAGCAGCTCGGCCCACGGGTCGCCCTGGTCGGCGATGCGCTGCGGGACGCTGCGCACCGTGAAGGCGCCCGGGTCGACGCCGGCCTCCAGCTCGGCCCACGTGAGCGGGGTCGAGACCGTCGCCGTGGGGAGTGCGCGGGGGCTGTAGGCGCCCGCCATCGTGCGGTCGCGGTTGGCCTGGTTGAAGTCGATGAAGATGCGCTCGCCGCGCTCCTCCTTCCACCAGTTCATCGTGACCTTGTCTGGCAGGCGCCGCTCGAGCTCCCGGCCGGCGGCGATGACCGCGTGCCGCACGTCGAGGAACTCCCACTGCGGCTCGATGGGACAGAAGACGTGGATGCCGCGGTTGCCGCTGGTCTTGAGGAACGCCGTGAGCCCCGCCTCGGCGAGCACGTCGCGCATCGCGGGGGCGACGGCGGCGGCATCCGCGAAATCCGTCCCGGGCTGGGGGTCGAGGTCGATGCGCAGCTCGACGGGGTTGTCGGTGTTCGCGGTGAGCGAGGCCCACGGGTGGAACACGATCGTGTTCATCTGCACGGCCCACACCGCCGCGGCGATCTCGGTGAGGACGATCTGCGGATGCCGCCGCCCGCTGTTGTACGTCACCGTGCGCGATTCGACGAACGCCGGCGCGCCCTTAGGCGGGTTCTTCGAGTAGAAGCGCTCGCCCTCGACGCCCTCGGGGAACCGCTCGAGCGACACCGGTCGATCGCCGTTGGCCGCCAGGAACGGTTCTCGCACCGCGATGAGGTACTCGGCCAGCTCCTGCTTGGTGATCCCGAGCTTCGGCCAGATCACGCGGTCGGGGTTTGAGATCCCCACCTCGCGATCGCCGTCGGGACCGGGAACGGTGAGGGTGATGCGCGGCGACGCCATGGATCCGACGCTAGCGGGGAGCCGCGACATCCGTCACCCCGCCGCCGCCGGTGACGTTGCGGCCTCAGCTCAGCGCGAGGACCGGGGCCAGCTCGTCGCGGGTGAGACGCAGCCACGGACCGGCGGGATCCACGAGCACGCCGGTGATGCCCTCGTCGGTGCGCAGGGCGCGCGACAGCTGCAAGGGCGTGATCGGCGCGGCGCTGTCGCCGCGTCCCATCACCGCGACCTCGAGCGGGTGGGAGTACACCTCGAGGTGGCGGGTCCCGTCGGTGCTGCGGCTCTCGGCCAGCCCGCGCGCTCCGCTCTCGGCGGTGCCGACCGCGACCCACAGCGGCACGCGCGTGAGCGCCTCGGCGACCTCCGTGGTCACCGCGAGGGTCCGCTCGGCGGCGAGCAGCGTCTTGAGGGTGAGCTTCGGGTCGGCCTGCTCGAGCGCCCGCTGCAGCAGCTCCGTGGGCAGCACGGCCCGCGAGGGCGACGACGCCGGGTCGAGGATGATCCCGTCGTGCGAGCTCGAGACGACGTGCTGGAGCACGGTGAGCACCGGCTGCGCCATCGCCGAGGTGTCGCCGTCGCCGTCGGCGCGCAGGCTCGCCTGCAGCGCCGCACCGCTGGAGTACACCAGCGCGAAGGTGCGCTCGCCCACGGTCGCGACGGCCAGCGGCAGTCCCTTGCCCTCGGCGAGCAGCGCTCGCGCGTCGCCCTTCACCCGCAGGAAGACGTGGCCCTGCAGCAGCTGGCGCGCGACGTCCAGCAATGCCTGCGCGGGAGGCGCGTCGCCGACGCGGCCGAGCGCGGCGTGCAGCAGCACGTTGTCGCGGAGGCCCGGGATCGTCTCGGTCTGCTCCGGGGCCGTGCGCATCCATTCCCGCACCCCGACCCGCGGGCGCTGCGCAGGGGGCGTGGTGGTGGCAGCGGCGGGCGTCGGTGTCGTCGCTTGGCCTGCGGGCCGGGATGTGGAGGGGCCGACGCCGAGCCCGCCGAAGGACGAGACCGAGATGGGGACGGAGGCCGCGGCATCCGTGCCGGCCTCCGGCTGCGGGGCCGGAGCATCGGTCCCGGCCGGCGTCTCCGCGGCGGTGGCCGCCTCGGCGTCCGGCGCCGCGGCCGGCTCCGGCTCCGGCTCCGGCGACTCGGCGGGCTTCTTCGGACGGCGCGAGAACAAGGCCATTGCCCGAGCCTAACCCGCGTGCTCGACGCGATCACCTACCGTTCGCAGGACTGAACGGCCCCGCGCCGCCACGAAGCGGCGGACCGTCGCGGCCGTCAGTGCCCCTGAACCCCGCCCATCCTGCGTCCGGTACGCCCCGCCCCGGAGACACCCCGGAGACGACCCGGAGACACGCGGCGCCGGGACTGACAGGATCGCCTCATGCCTGCGTGGGAGCGGTACGGGGACGTCGTGCTCATCGCGGTCCTGGCGGGCGTCCCCATCGGGGCGATCGTGTCCATCGTGCTCGCGCAGCGACGGATCGACCAGGGCTGGGAGCGCCGCTGGGCGTGGCGGGCGACGGTGGCGGACGTCGGCATCGTCGTCGGCACGCTGCCCTGGCTCTGGATGATCCTCGCGGCGCGGGCCGGCAGGAGCCGCATCGACCCGGTGCCGTTCCACGACCTCGTCGATCTGCTCTCCGACTCCGACGCCGCCGCCCAGATCGTGGGCAACCTGCTCGCCTTCGCCGCCGTCGGCTTCTTCCTGCCGATCCGCCTGCGCCTGGCCCGTCCGGGGCTGGTCCCCCTCGTGGTGGCGCTCATCGTCGCGGGGCTCGCGCTCGTCGTCGAGGTGCTCCAGTTCGTCCTCGACCTCGGCCGCGTCGCGTCGGTGGACGACATCCTGCTCAACACCCTCGGCGCGCTGGTGGCCTCGGTCGCCTCGGTCGCCTGGTGGCGGTCGCGGCTGGGTCCGGACTGAGGATCGGCCGACGGAAGCGGGTCAGAGCTTCTCGATGGGCGCGATCTTGATCAGCAGCTTCTTCGGGCCCGCGGCGTCGAAGCGCACGTGCGCCACGCGCTTCGCGCCGTCGCCGGTGACGGCGTCCACGCGTCCATCGCCGAAGTCGTCGTGACGGATGCGGTCGCCCGGCGCCAGCTCGAGGTCGCCGTTGTCGCGCACCTTCGACGGGATCCGGTTCGCGAAGCGCTCGAGGTTCGCCGACGGCTCGCGCCGGGCCAGCGGCACCAGGTCGTCGCCGTACCGCTTGCCGGAGCCGCCGAACCCCGAACCCGAGCCGCGCCGCGCGTTGAGCGCCCGCGACTGGGTGCCGCCGCGCGAGTTGACGTCGCCCGGCGACTGGCGCCAGTTGAGCAGCTCGGCGGGGATCTCCTGCAGGAAGCGGCTCGGCATCGCCACCGTGACCTCGCCGAACTGCGCGCGGGTCATCGCCAGCGAGAGGTAGAGGCGCTTGCGGGCGCGCGTGATGCCGACGTAGAACAGTCGCCGCTCCTCTTGCGGGCCGCCGGGCTCCCCCGCCGAGATGCGGTGCGGGATGAGGTCCTCCTCGACGCCCGTGACGAACACGGCGTCGTACTCGAGGCCCTTAGCGGTGTGCAGCGTCATGAGCGAGACCGAGCCCGAGGCGTCTTCGAGGTCGTCGGCGTCGGACACCAGCGCGACCTCGGTGAGGAAGTCCAGCAGCGTGCCCTCGGGGTTGTTGCGCGCGAACTCGCGGGCGACGGCCACCATCTCGTCGAGGTTCTCGATGCGCGCCTCGTCCTGCGCGTCCTTGCTCGCGCGCAGCGCGTCGTAGTAGCCGCTCTTGTTCAGCAGCAGCTGGAGCCCCTCGGCGACCGCCGTGGGCGGTGCGAGCTCGCCCGACGACGGGAGCATGATCTCGGATGCCTCGGCCAGCACCGCGTCCAGATGCGCGATGGCGGCCTGGATCTTGGGGCCGACGCCCAGCGCGGACGAGTTCGCCAGCGCGTCGCGGAACGTGATCTGCTGGTCGACGGCGTAGCGCGAGATCGTCTCGATGGTGACATCGCCGATGCCGCGCCGCGGCCGGTTGATGATGCGGCGCATCGCCATCTCGTCGGCGGGGTTCGCCACGGCGACGAGGTAGGCCAGGGCGTCCTTGATCTCGGCGCGCTCGTAGAACTTCGTGCCGCCCATGATCTTGTAGGGCAGCGCCGAGCGGATGAAGATCTCCTCCAGCGCACGGGACTGCGAGTTGGTGCGGTAGAACACCGCCATCTGCGAGTAGTCCACGCCCGCGCGCCGCAGCACCTCGATCTCGTCGGCGACGAACTGCGCCTCGTCGTGCTGCGAGTACCCGGTGAAGCCGACGATCTGCTCGCCGGCGCCCACGTCGGTCCACAGCTTCTTGTCTTTGCGGTCGAAGTTGTGGCCGATGACCGCGTTCGCGGCCGACAGGATGTTCTGCGTCGAGCGGTAGTTCTGCTCGAGCAGCACCACCTTGGCGCCCGGGAAGTCCTTCTCGAACTCGCTGATGTTGCGGATGTCGGCACCGCGGAAGGCGTAGATCGACTGGTCGGAGTCGCCGACGACCGTGAGCGAGGCGCCGTCCTCGGCGGCCGGCTCGGGCTCGAAGATCATCATGCCGCCCGACGCCGCGACGGGCGCGGCATCCGATCCCGGCGGCCGGGTCAGCTCGTGGATCAGCGCGTACTGGGCGTGGTTGGTGTCCTGGTACTCGTCGACGAGCACGTGACGGAACCGGCGCCGGTACACATCGGCGACCTGCGGGAACGCCCGGAACAGGAAGACCGTCTGCGCGATGAGGTCGTCGAAGTCGAACGCGTTCGCGCGCTGCAGCTCGCGCTGATACGCCGCGAACAGCTCGACGAAGACCCGCTCGGCGGGGTCGTTCATGTTCGCGGTGCGGGCGTAGGACTCGGCGTCGGCCAGCTCGTTCTTCAGGCGCGAGATCTTCGACTGCGTCGCGGCCGGCGTGAGCCCGAACGCGTCGGCCTCATGCTCTTTCACCAGGCGCTTGATGAGCGCCCGCGAGTCGCCGGAGTCGTAGATCGTGAAGGACTTCGTGAAGCCGAACTGCTCGGCCTCGCGCCGCAGGATGCGCACGCACGCCGAGTGGAACGTCGAGATCCACATGCCGCGGGCCGAGTCGCCCACGAGCTGCTCGACCCGCTCGCGCATCTCACCGGCGGCCTTGTTGGTGAACGTGATCGCGAGGATCTGGCTCGGCCACGCCTCGCGGTTGCGCAGCAGCGACGCGATGCGCCGGGTCAGCACGCTCGTCTTGCCCGAGCCCGCGCCCGCGACGATGAGCAGCGCCTGACCGCGGTAGGTCACGGCTTCGCGCTGCGGAGGATTGAGGCCTGCCAGCAGGTCGTCGTCCGCGCGCGCGGACGACGCGCGCGGACCGATGTCGCTGCCGACGATGATGGGGGTGCTGGCGTCGGTCATTGCCCATCAAGTCTAGGCGCGCGCACCGACACCGACACCGCCGCGGGCGCGGGGACGTCAGGGCAGGTCGGATGCCGCCGCCCGCAGCTGACGGACCGCGGGGCCGACATCGCTCAGCAGGTCCTCGGCGGCGTCGTCCGCGAGCGCGGCGAGTGTCTCGTAGTCCTCGGACCACCGCCCGGCGTGCGCCGCGCGGGCCCCCTCCTGGCGGGCGTGCCGGGCCAGCAGCGTGAGGTCTCGGTGCCCGCCGAGCGCGTCGTGGAGGTCGTCGCCCGCCTCGGCGATCGCCTGCACCGGCTTCGGCAGGAAGTCGGGGACGGCGTCCGCGATCGCCTCGGCGACGTACCTGGCCCGTCGGGCGGCCTTGCGCAGGTCGTGGAACCGCTCGGCCGAGTCGTCCAGCCGGCGCTCCGCCTTGCGGACGCGCTTCACCTGCGCGCGCAGCACTTCCGCCAGCACCGCCGTGGCCGGGCTGTCGTGCGCCACGACGTGCATCTCCTCGACGAAGCGGCGCAGCACCCGGCCGCGCTCCTGCGCCCGGGGTGACGCGGCGAGCTCGACGAGGCGCGCGTGGGCGACCGGATACGCCTCGCGCTCGCTGTCGACGAGCCTGCGGACGACCGCCGGGTCGTCGATCCCCGCGAGCTCCAGCGTCTCGGCCGCGACGCTCGCCCGCACCTCGATGTCGCGCACGACCCCGAGCTGGCTCCCCCACTCGGCGTACGCGACGCGGAGCCGCTCGGTCTGGCGGGTGTCGAAAGACTCCTCGAACCCGGCCAGCACGCTGCGCAGCCGCCGCACCCGCACGCGGTGCTGGTGCACGCCGTCCGGCTCGTCGGCCAGCGCCGGCGCCTCGGTGCGGGCCACCTCGTCCGCCGCGCGGCGCATGATGTCGCCGAGCACCGTCCCGATCGCGAGGTCCTTCTGCGCACCGCCCACGCCCCGAGCCTAGAGGTGGCCGGGCGCCGCGCACCGCATCCGCTAGTCGCCTGGCAGCCAGGCCTCGATCGCCTCGACGACCTCGGGCGCGTCGGGCGTGGTCTGCGGCGCGAACCGCTTGACCTCGCCCGTGGGGCTCACCAGGAACTTCTCGAAGTTCCATGTGATGCGGCCCTGCTTGCCGTCGAGGTCGGGGGTGCCGGTCAGCTCCTGATACAGCGGATGCGCGCTGCGGCCGTTGACGCGCACCTTCTCCGACATCGGGAACGTCACGCCCCACGTCGTCGAGCAGTACTCGGCGACAGCCTCGTCGCTGGACAGCTCCTGCAGGAACTGGTTGCTCGGGAACCCCACGACCGTGAAGCCGCGGTCGGCGTACGCCTTCTGCAGCGCTTCGAGCTGCTCGTACTGGGGGCTCAGCCCGCACCGCGACGCCACGTTGACGACGAGCGCCACGCGGCCGTCGACCAGCGCGCCGAACGTGGTCTGCTCGCCGCGGATGGTGGTGACGGGGATGTCTTCGAGAGTCATCGGGTGCCCTTTTCGATCGGTGCGGTGCTCAGAAGCTTACGGCGGTTCCGGGGTCAGGGCGCCGGGAACTGACGGCGTCGTAGGTGCGCCGGAGGCTCTCGGTCATGAGCGGGAAGTCCTGCCGCAGAACGAGCACGAAGAGCATGTCGATGAGCGCGAGCTGCGCGATGCGGCTGGCCATGGCGCCGCTGCGGAAGCGGCTCTCGCGGACGCTGGTGTGCAGCACGATGTCGCAGACGTCGTCGAGCGACGACTCGGCCGCGTTGGTGATGCCGATCGTCAGGGCGCCGGCGCGCCGCGCCGTCGCCAGGAAGTCGAGGGTCTCGCGGGTCTCGCCGCGGAAGGAGACGCCGACCGCGACGGACGCGTCGTCGAGCAGGGCGGCCTGCACGAGGGCGAGGTGGATGTCGACCGACACGGCGGCCGGCTTGCCGATCCGGCTGAGCTTCTGGAACAGGTCCTGCGCGCTGAGCGACGAGGCCCCCGCGCCGTAGAGCTCGATGCGACGCGCCGAGCGGAGCGCGTCGACCGCACGGGCGACAGCATCCGTGTCGAGCATCTGGGCGGTGTCCTGGATCGCCTGGACCTCCTGGAACGCGATCTTCGCGACCGTGTCGGCGATCGAGTCGTCGGAGCCGATCTCGCCCTCGGCGATGTCGAAGCTGACCCGCTGCGCCTGATCGCGGCTGAGCGCGGCGATGACGTCGAGGCGGAACTCGCGGTAGCCGGGGTAGCCGAGGCTCTGGCAGAACCGGGCGACCGTCGACTGGGACGCCTCGCTGACATCGGCGAGCCGCATGATCGTCGAGGTGCGCACGACCTCGGGGTCGGCCAGCACCGCGTCGGCGACCCGGCGCTCGGACGCGCTGAGCCGGTCGCGCGACTGGCGCACGCGGAGCAGGACGTCCATCACACCGCCTCGCGCGTGCGGTCCAGCGCCTCACGCAGTCGCCCCTGGGTGTCCGACAGCGCGCGAGCCGCGGCATCCGCGGTCAATCCCCTCATGCACATCAGTATCGCGGGCTTGACCTCCCACCCGGTGTCGGCGAGCGCGCGGCGCGCCAGCACGGGGTCGGCGTCGGCCACTCCCATCACCGTGCGCACCGCCCGGGCACGGAGCTTCTCGTTCGTCGCGCGCACGTCGACCATGCGGTTGCCGTAGGTCTTGCCGATGCGCACCATGGCGAAGGTCGAGATGGTGTTGAGCACGATCTTCTGCGCCGTGCCGGCTTTGAGCCGCGTCGACCCGGCCACGAGCTCGGGCCCGACGATGACCTCCACCCCCACGTCTGCGGCCGCCGACAGCTCCGAGTCCTGGTTGCAGCTCACGCCGACCGTTGCCGCGCCGCGCGCCCTGGCCTCGGCGATCGCGCCGAGCACGTAGGGCGTCCGGCCCGAGGCGGTGAGCCCCACCACGCAGTCGTCGGGGCCCACGCCCGCACGCGCGATGTCGGCGCGGCCCGCGGCGACGTCGTCCTCAGCATTCTCGACCGCCCACTGGATCGCCCGCTCGCCGCCCGCGATGATGCCGACGACGCGCTCGGCCGGCTCGCCGAACGTCGGCGGGATCTCACTGGCGTCGAGGATGCCGAGACGACCGGGCGTCCCGGCGCCGACGTAGAGGAGCCGCCCGCCCCGCTGCATGCGCTCGGCGGCGGCGTCGACGGCCGAGGCGAGCTGGTGCGACGCGTCGGTCAGCGCGTCGGTGACCTGCCGGTTGTGGTCGATCATCGCCGCGACGAGCTCGGGCGTGGTCATGAGGTCGAGGTCGCTGAAGTCGGGGTCGATCGCCTCGGTCGTGAGCGAGGCGAGCTGGCGCCGCAGATCGTCCAGGTCAACCATGGCGCACCACGTTCCTCTCATAGACGCTGCCCGGCGTGCGGGCGATGTACTCCGCCCCGGCCAGCGCGTCGCCGAACGGTTCGGCCACGGCGAGCCCTCGATCGCGCAGACGGGCGCGCAGCGCGTCGCCGAAGACGCCGGATCCCGCGATGCCGCCCAGGAGGCAGTAGGGGCTGGATGCCGCGGAGCAGGCCGTGACGACCGCCTCGACCCCCCGGTCGACGATGCCCCGGGCGACGGCGTCGCCGGAGGCCGCCGCCTCGAGCACGAACGGGGCGAAGCGTGCGAGCTGCCGGGCCGGCGCCGCCGTGTCGGCGACCCACCGGGGCAGCGTGCTGAGGGGTGCGTGCAGCTCGAGGGCGGCGGCCGTGAGCGCGGTGGCCGGTCCGCGCCCGTCGTGCGCGGCGAGCACCGCCCGCAGGCCCTCCTGGCCGATCGCGCGGCCGCTCCCCTCGTCGCCGAGCCACGGGCCCCAGCCGTCCACCTGCGACAGCGCGCCCGCGCCGTCGAGGGTGAGCAGCACCGTCCCGGTGCCGACGATGACGATGGTCCCCGGGGTCCCGGCGAAGGCACCCGCGTGGGCGGTGACGGCGTCGCTGGTGACGGCGACGGGCGCCTCGACGTGCGCGGCGACGCGCTCGGCGAGCGCCTGCGCCGCCGCGGGCGCGGCTTCGGCACCGGCCGCGCCCACGCCCATCGACGAGACGTTGCCGCGCATCCCCGCGGGCAACTCGCCCAGGGCGGCGACGATCGCGGTGAACGCCCGCGCGTCGCCTTCGGCGTCGGCGAGGCCGGGCACTCCCGCCGCGGCGGCGGATGACACGGTGGTGCCGGAGGTCGCTCGAACGCGGCATCCGGTCTTTCCGAGATCGACGGCGACGATGCTCACGATCGCTCCTCTCGTGTGCGCGCGCGCAGGCGGCGCGGCGGCGGCGGTGCCGCGGGGACGGTGGGCGGGACAGGCAGGGGTGCGGCTGACAGGTCCCATTGACCGGCGACGGCGGCGCGGCCGGCCGGGGTGCCGGGAAGCTCGAGGGGGACGCGGGCCGCCGACAGATAGGCCAGCAGGGCGAACATGACGGCCTCGCGCGCGTCGGCCGGGATTCCCCATGCGTCGCTCGGCTCGACCGGGACGCCGAGGTGCTCGCCGAGTCGTGCCATCAGCACGGGGTTGCGCGCGCCGCCGCCCGAGACGACGACCCGGCCGATATCGGGGGCGGTGCCCGCGAGCGCGTCGGCCACCGTCGTGGCGGTGAGCTCGAGGAGCGTCGCGCAGACGTCGGCGAGCGGCAGCTCACGGCCGTCGAGGGCCTCGTCGACCGTGCCGATCGTGAACGTCTCGCGGCCGGTGGTCTTGGGGGCGGTGAGCGCGAAGTACGGATGCGCGCGCAGACGTGCGAGCAGCGCATCGTCGACCCGTCCGGCACGTGCATGCGCGCCGTCGCGGTCGAAGGTCTCCGCGCCGTCGGTCGCCCGGCTGATCCACGCGTCGAGCAGCGCGTTCGCGGGTCCCGTGTCGAAGCCGGACGCGCTCCCGTCGGCCCGGACGACCTGGACGTTGGCGATGCCGCCCAGGTTCAGCGACGCGACGGCGACGCCGGTCTCCTCGGCGGACGCCGCCAGCCACCGCTCGTCGAACGCGGTGATGAGCGGCGCACCCAGGCCGCCGGCAGCGACGTCGGCGACGCGGAGGTTGAAGACCACCGGGCAGCCGGTGGCGCGGGCGATCCAGGCCGGCTCGCCGACCTGCAGCGTGCCCCACACCGCGCCGCCCTGGACGCCGTGGAACACGGTCTGCCCGTGCGAGCACACCACGTCGACGGGGTCGGCGTCAGAGGCGAAGCGCACGGCCGCGCGCGCGAACGCCTGTCCGACGGCGGTCTGCAGCGCGCACCACTCGGCCGGATCGAGCCGGCCGCCGTGCACCGCGCGCAGCACGAGGCTCCGCTCGTCGGGACGCCATGGCTCGGTGCCCCACCGCTCGATCTCCAGGTCGAGGCCGTCGTCGGACGGCTCGATGACGACCAGCGCCGCGTCGATTCCGTCGGCGCTCGTCCCGGACTGCAGCGCGAGGACCCTCACCGGCCCTCCCCCGCCCATGACCGCACGATCGCGGACGAGAGCCGCGAGTCGGCGCCGAGCTGCACGACCGCGGCGTCGAAGCCACCGGGGATGGCGCCGACGTTGACCACGACGCTCTCCCCCGCGGCGCGTACGCGCTCGATCACCGCCCGCTGCGCGGCGCTCGGCCGATCGGCCACGACGACGGTGACGCCGGAGCCTCCGCCGGACGCGGGCCCCGCGAGCTGCCGCAGCGTGTCGACGACGGGGACGGCCCGTGTCGCGGCGGCCTGCGTGGCACCGGCGCGCGCGTCGACGATCCGCTCGATGCGGGCGAGCGCCGAGACGGCGGACGGATCGGATGCCTCCGCCAGCGCGGCCCCGATCGCCGCGACGTCATCGGGGGCGACGGACATCGGAGCCGGGGCATCCGTCTCGCCCTCCCCGGCCGTGCGCGCGGCGGTCATCCGCGCAGCCAGCCGGGCCACGCGGCCGTGCGCCTCGCGCAGCCGCTCCGGCGCGAGGCGACCGTCGTCGAGCGCGGCGGCGATGGCCGCGGTGACCTCGGCGTACTGCGCGGCCGCGTCCTCGCCCTTGAGCTCGGGATTGCCGAGGCAGACCAGGTCGGCGCCCGCGGCCAGAGCGCGAGCCGCCCCGCCCCCGAGACCGTACGTGTCGGCGATGGCGGCCATGTCGACGGCATCCGTCATCACCACGCCGTCGAAGCCCTCGGCCCGCAGCCGGGCGATCGCGTCGGGGTTGACGGTGACCGGCTCGGCGCCCCACTCCGCAACCACGATGTGCGCGGTCATGACGGCGGGCACGCCCTCGCGGATCGCGGCGGCGAAGGGCTCGGCATGACGCGCGACCGTCGCTGCGGGCACGGTCGGCAGGCCGCGGTGCGAGTCGACGTCGGTGTCGCCGTGGCCGGGCCAGTGCTTGACGCAGGCCGACACACCCTGGCGGGAACGGATGCCGCGCGCCGTCGCCGCGACCCGCGCGGCGACCTCGTACGGGTCGGCGCCGAACGACCGGGCTCCGATCACGGGGTTCGCCGGGTTGTCGTTGACGTCGGCGCTCGGCGCGAGGAGGAGGTCGATCCCCGCCCGACGCGCGCGCTCGCCGAGCACCGCCCCGACCCGCTCGGCGACCGCGGTCGACACCAGGCCCAGCTGCGCAGGCGACGGCAGGGTCGAGCCGTCGCGGCCCTCGAGTCGCGTGACGACGCCGCCCTCCTCGTCGGCGGCGACGAGCGTCTCGGGGCGCACCGCGCGGATGGCGGCGGCCAGACGGGCGGTGCCGTCGGGATCACCGGCGTCGACGTTGCCGGCGAAGAGGCACACGCCGCCGAGCCCGCGCTCGAGCTCGACGCGCAGCCACTCCGGGAGCTGCGGACCGGCGAATCCGGGCAGCAGGACGCCAGGCACCAGTTCGTGAACGCCCATGTCAGCCCTTCACCGCCCCGGCCACCAAGCCGCTGGACAGGCGCCGCTGCACGATGATGAAGAACACCATGACGGGGATCGTGATGATGGTCGACGCCGCCATGACCGAGCCCCAGTCGTTGGAGTGCAGGCCGAAGAACTGCCGCAGACCGATCGAGACGGTGTAGTTCTCGGTCACGCCACCGAGGAGAGTCATGGCGAAGATGAACTCGTTCCACGCGGTGATGAAGGCGAACACGCTCGTGGCCACCAGGCCCGGCGCGACCAGCGGCAGCAGCACCGATCGGAACATGCGCCACCACGAGGCGCCGTCGATGTACGCCGCCTCTTCGAGCTCGACCGGGACGGCCGCGACGAAGCCGCGCAGCATCCAGATCCCGAAGGGCAGGGCGAGGGCGGTGTACACGACGATGAGACCGAGGAGCGTGCCCAGCAGCTGCAGGTCGCGCACCTGCACGAACAGCGGGATGACGAGCGCCTCGAGCGGCACCATCTGCACGATGAGGATCATCATGACGATCTGGGTGCGCAGCCGGAACCGGAAGCGCGCGACGGCGATCGACGCGAGGAGGCCGAGCAGCCCCGACGCCAGCACGACGACGAGCGCCACGACCGCGGAGTTGCGCAGGAACGTGGCGAAGCCGCCGTCCGTGAGCACGTAGACGAAGTGGTCGAGAGTGAACTGACGGGGCACCAGCTCGGCACCGCCGGAAGGGTTCTCGTCGACCGCGCTGACGAGCATCCAGTATGTCGGGAAGAGCGTGAAGACGAGGAGGAGGAAGACCGCGACGCCCTTCAGGGCGCGTCGCGCGAGCGAGGGCCGGGTCACAGCTGGTCCTCCTTGAGTAGGCGCCGCACGTACACGACGGTGATGACGAGCAGCAGGAGCGTGAGCAGCACGGCGATCGCCGAGCCGAAGCCGTAGCGGTTCTGCCCGAACGACTCGACGTACGACCACACCCCGAGGTTCAGCACCTCGCGGTTGGATCCGGCGCCGCCGGGCATGAGGTACACCTGCGCGAAGACCTTGAAGTCCCAGATGGTCGACAGGATGATGACGACCGCGAACACCTGATTCAACTGCGGGAAGGTGATGCTCCAGAAGCGGCGCCACGCGCCGGCGCCGTCGAGGGATGCCGCCTCCAGCGTCTCCTTCGGCACCCCGAGGAGCCCCGCGAGCACTGTGACGGCCACGAACGGGAAGCCGTGGTGGATGACGTTCAGCAGCACGATGGCGTAGAACGACCAGCGGTTGGTGAACCAGTTGTAGGGCTCGGCCATGAGCCCGAGCTGCATCAGCAGCTGGTTCACGATGCCGCGGTCGGCGTCGAAGATCCACACCCACACGTAGGTGCCGGTGACGGCGGGCATCGCCCAGGCCGCCATGATGGCGCTCGCCACGACGGTGCGCCAGAAGGAGCCGAGCGACTGCAGCAGCAGCGCGACCAGCGTGCCGAAGGCGACGGTGCCGAAGACGGCGAGCGCGGCGAAGCCGACCGTGTTCGGCAGAACGACGGTCCACAGCGTCGGGCTGGTCAGCGCCTCGACGTAGTTGTCGGCGCCGATGAAGTTCGGCTCGCCCGAGACGATCTCGCGCAGGCCGTAGTCCTGGAACGAGAAGAGGACGACCCGGATGAGGGGCCAGAGGAGGAGCCCCGCGAGCACGATGAGCGCGGGCGCGAGGAGCATCCAGGGCCGGAGGCGGTCGATCGGGCGACGGCGGGATCCTCCCGTCGCGACCGCCGCGCCGGCGGCGGAGGAGGTGCGCTCCTCCGCCGCCGGCGCCTGGGTCATGAAGGCCATGCGTCGGTCTCTTACTGCCCGTTGAGCGTCGCGGTCATCTCGGCCGCGGCATCCGTCGCCGCCGTCTCGACGTCCTTCTGACCCGACAGGATCGCCTGCATCATGGCGCTGGTCGTCTTCTTCGCCTGCACGGCGCCGAAGGTCGGCGTGACGGGGAGCGATGCGCCGCCCTCGACCATCTGCGTCGCGAACGGCACGACCATGGGGTCGGCGTTGGCGATGGTCTCCTCCAGGAGCGAGGTCTGGCCCGGGAAGTAGCCGCTCTGCGCGCCCCACTTCTCGGCGAACTCGCCGGTGGTCATGAGCTCGACGAACGCGAACGCGAGGTCCTTGTCGTCCGCGGTCTCGAAGACGCTGAGGTGCGAGCCGCCCAGCACGGACGGGGCGATGCCGCCGTCTTCGGCCGGGATCGGGATGGCGGCGAACTTCCCCTCCATGTCGGGGTTCTTCTCGACGATCGCCGACGGCGTCCACGAGCCCATGACGCCCATGCCGACCGTGCCCGCGGCGAAGCCGTCCAGCACGTCGGTCTCCTTCCAGGTGGTCGCGCCCGCCGACGACAGGTCGTCCTGCGTGGCCAGGCCCGTCCAGAACTCGAGGCCCTCGATCGACTCGGCGGAATCCAGCTCGCTCGTCCACTCGCCGCCGTCCTCGGTGGCCACCTCGCCGCCGGCGCCCCAGACCCACGGGTAGACGGTGAACTCCGCGTCACCGGGAACCGCGATGGCGGTCATGTCCGGCTTGGCCGCCTTGATGGCCAGAGCCGCCTCGCGCAGCTCGGCCCAGTCGGTGGGGGCCTCGAGACCCAGCTCCTCGAAGACATCCGTGCGGTAGACCAGCGAACGGACGCCGGCGTACCACGGCATGCCGTAGAGCTCGTCCTCGTAGGTGCCCGCCTTCACGAGCCCCTCGACGAGGTCGTCGTCCAGGCCCGCCTCGCTCACGTACTCCCCGATCGGCGCGAGTGCGCCGGCGTCGGCGAACTCCGCCGTCCACGTCGTGCCGGTCTCGGCGACGTCGGGCGTCGTGCCGCCCGCGATCGATGTGACGAACCGGTCGTGGGCGTCGGCCCACTGCACGAACTCGACGTTGAGCGTGGCGCCGGTCTCCTCCTCGAACGCCTCGGCCACCTCGTCGAAGAACGGCTCGGCGTCGGGGTTCGTTCCCTGCATGATCCAGACGTCGAGCGTCTTTCCTTCGCCCGAGCTCGAGCCCGAGTCGTCTCCGCCGCCACCACCGCTGCAGGCGGTGATGCCGAGTACTGCCACACCCAACACGGCGATGGGCAAGATGCGCTTCCTCATGAGAACTCCCTTGTGCGTGGACCTTCCGGCCGAAACCACACTATGGAAGAAACAACCGCATGTCATCTCCCGATCGGAATTTTCTCCCAACCGTTACACGAGGGACCAGGATACGAAACGCGGCCGAGTGCCCGGCTCAGGGGACGGATGCCGTTCGCCGGCGCCACGGCAGCGCCAGCAGCGAACCCGCCACGAGGAGGATGAGGCCGACGGCCGCGGCCGCCCAGGGCGTGGCATCCGGGATCTCGAGGTAGGTCGTGATGCCGAGGATGCGCGCGAGGCCCCACGGCAGCAGACCGAGCTCGTCGTTCCACAGCGTGAGCGCCGCCTCGAGGCCGACGAACCCCACGACCGCCGACGGCCCCAGCAGCCCGGCGCCGACCGCGGCGAGCACCGCCCCGGTCGCGCGCCGCGCCCGCACCTGGGCCGCGAGCGCCCAGCCGGCCGCGACGAACACCCAGACGAAGAGCGCGAACGCGACGGCGATGTAGAGGGTGCGCAGCACCGGGTCGGTCCAGAACGCGAACCAGTAGCCGCCGGGGCCGGTGAACGACAGCGCGAAGAGCGTGACGATGCAGCGGAGCATCACCACCCCGCCGACGGCGGCGATGACGGGCCACGGCGAGCGGTTCCAGACGAAGAGGCGGAGCACCAGCGCGAATACCGCCCACGCCCCGATGATGACGGCGAGGTGCGTCCATGACAGGAACGACGTCTGCACCGCCCGCGTCGCGACGAGGAGCGCGACCGGCACGACCAGCAGCAGCCAGCGGTCGAGCTCGAGCATGCCCAGCGTCGACTCGCGGGCCCGCCACGGGCGGGTCGAGGCGATCCACGTCGCCCGCGCGGCGGCGGCGCCGGGCTTGGCGACCAGGCGCGTGCGCGCCGCGAGCATGCCGATCACGACCCAGGCCGCCGCGAGCACGAGCAGCCCGCGCGCGAGCCACGCCATGGTCGCGTCCCGCTCGGCGCGCTCCACTCCGAGCTGCGCCGCGGTGAGGTTGAACGCGGGGTGGTCGATGTCGCCCTCGTACCGGTCGAGGTGGGCCGCGGCGAGCTCCTCGAACTCGGCGCGATCGGCGTCCCACGCGGCGTGGGCGTCGGGCGAGAGCGTGTCGTGCCACTGCCCCTGGTGCAGGATCATCGCGCGGTAGGCCGCGAGCAGCCGGAGGGTGTCGAGCTCGTAGTCCAGCGTCGAGAGGAACGCCTCGCGGATCTCGGGCGAACGCCAGGTCGCGGCATCCGTCGCCGTCACGGTGTCGCGCATGCGCTCGACCGCCGCGATCGCCTGCTCGCCGCCGGAGACGGCGGCCTGGACCCCGGCAGCGGGCTCGGCCGCGCTGTCGCGCACGATCGCGTACAGCACGTCGAGCACCGCGGAGTCGCCGGTGAGGATGTCCCACTCGAAGATCCACATCATGGGCGGCGGCTCGAGCCCGATCGCGAACACCCGCTGCTTCGCGAACGGCTCGATGTACATGCCCTGCGCGATGGCGTCGCGCGACGCGGTCATGGCCTCGGCGATCGCCTCGACGGTCGCGGGGTCCTCCGAGAACCACTCCCGCGCCCACGCGGCGGTCACCGCGGCGACGTCGGCGTCGGGATCGCGGGCGAGGGATGCCGCCACCTGCGTGTTCAGCTCGTACAGCTGCCAGAAGCCGGCCTTGAGATACAGCGTCATCGGGCCGGCGCGCCACGGGCCGCCGTCCTGCGTCCACACCCAGATGCCCTCGATCCGGTCGTTCGCCTCGAGGAGCTGCTGAAGCGCGGCCTGGTACTCCGTGCCGAGATCGTTGGGGAAGGCGCCGAAGTTCTCGAACTCGCGCCGGCTCTGGAACTCCACGATCCGCCGCTGCGAGCCGTGCTCGAGGGTGTCGTTGAGCGGGAGCCACGTGTAGAAGTCGCCCAGCGTGTACTTCGTCGACACGATGAGCGCCGGCGAGTCGAGGCCGCCCAGCACCGCCTCGTACGACTCGGCGTTCGTGTGCATGTCGCCGACGGCGCCCACGCCCACCGACCACGTGCGGAAGACGACTTCGCGATCGGATGCCTCCGCCTGCGCCGAGAACGTCTCGAGCATCGCCCGCACGGCGTCGACAGTGGTGACTTCGAGGGCGGAGTAGTAGTCCCAGCCCTCGACGTCGTAGACGGGGCCCGCCTCGCCGATGCGCACGAGCACCCCGTCCAGCGCGGGCGCGGCGGCGTACAGTTCGTCCAGGCCCGCGGCGTAGACGTCCCACAGCTCGGGGTTCTCGGTGTCGAGCGAGCCGAAGCGGTCGGTGAGGTACTGCTCGAGCGGACCCGTCAGCGCGAGCATGTCGGTGCGCAGGAACACCTTCACGCCGAGCTCGTCGGCGCGCTCCCAGAACGGCGAGAACGCCTCGACCAGCGCGAAGGCCTTGTCGCGGTGGTCGTCGCCCTCGAGGTAGACGGGGCCGCCGGGGACGCCGTCGAACGTGACGAACTCGACGAACCCGGGGAACGCGACGGCGTTGAACCCGTTCGCGAGCGAGTGCCGCAGGAAGGCGTCGAAGTCGTCGTACGCCACCGCGAGCGCCGCCTCGTCGATGTACGGCGCCTCCGGCTGGAGCACGTCGGCGAACGCCTCCGACGCGTGCGAGTAGTCGTCGCCGGACTGCCACTGCGCCGGGTCGGGAAGGACGCCGACGGCGCCGAGGTCGGTCATCCGCAGCGGGAGACGGGAGGTCTCGTGGCTGCCGACGAGGTCCTGCACCGGCAGCGCGGCGCGCACCTGAGCGGCGAGGTCGTAGATGCCGCGCACGGCCCCGGCTTCGGAGGTCGCGCTGATCCGCAGCCCGGTTGACTCCCCCTCGAGGGTGTAGCCGTCACCCGTCTCGGCGACGAACGTGGGCAGGAGCGTGACCGTCAGCGACGCCTCGCCCTCCCGTGCAGACGCGGAGTCCACGGCATCCGTCAGCTCGGCCACCGCGACGCGCACCCGCTCGGTGTCGGGCGCGTCGATCGTCGTGAACTCCGGCGGCGCGACGGCGTCGGCGACGTCGGCGACTGTGGCTTCGGCCGGCTGCATCTGGGTCGCCGGCTCGGTGCGGATGCCGAGCGCGTCGCCCACGACGACTCCGACCGCGAGACCGAGGGCGAGGAGGATCACTGCGGTGGCGACGGCGAGGATGCCTCGCCGTGTCGCCGTCATGCGACAACGCTACTCCGCCTCGCGGGGCGCTCCTTACGGGAAGGTGATCTCCGCGTCCGGCTCGCGGATGAGGAAGCCCTGCGCACGATCGCACCCCAGCCGCTTCGCGATGTCGAGGTGGGTGAGCGTCTCGATGCCCTCCGCCACCACGCGCAGGCCCTGCGCGTGCGCGACCTCGACTTCGGCCCGCAGCGCATCCAGTGCCTGCGGCTCCGCCGACCGCACCAGATGCCCGGGCAGCTTGACCTCGTTGAGCGGCAGGTGGCGGAGCCGCTCGAGCGAGGGAGAGCCCTCGCCGTACCCGCCCAGGGAGATCTCCACGCCGATCTCGCGGAGCGCGCGCAGCTGCGGCAGCACGGCGCGCTCGTCGACGGGCAGCAGGTCCTGCGTGAGCTCGAGGACGAGGGAGCCGGGAGCGAGCGTCCGGCGCGCGGACTCAGCGGCGATGTGTCGGACGAAGGAGTCGTCGTCGAACTGCCGCGGCGAGACGTTGACGGCGACCGCCCAGTCGCGACCGGTCCGGCGCCACTCGGCGAGCATGTCGAGGCACTCGTCGAGCATCCGCCGGCCGAGCGCGTGGATCACCCCGCTGCGCTCCGCGACGCTGATCATCGTCACCGGGTCGATGTCGCCCAGGCGCGGGTGCGACCACCGGCACAGAGCCTCCGCGGCCACGATCGACCCGCTCTCCAGCGACACCTGAGGCTGGAAGACGGCGAAGATCTCGGAGCTCCCGACAGCGATCGCCAGATCGTCTGCGAGATCTTCGGCCGTGCGCATCCGTCCAGTCCACCCGTTCTGCCGCGCCGTCGCAACCTCCGACACGAGGGGGCGGCGATCGGCTACGGTTCGCCTCCGCCCCCCCTCGCGCGGGCGCCGCGGGCTCAGCTGCTCCTGCGCATCGCGCGGATGCCGACCGCGAGTCCGACCGCCGCCAGCGCCAGCGCGGCGATCCAGCCCCACAGCACCTCGATGGCGCCGAGGTCGCCGGCGAACAGCGCGCGCTCGGCCTGCACGACCCAGTTGACCGGGTTGACGGCGGCGACCGCGCGCATCCACGCGGGGCCCTCGTCCAGCGGCAGCAGCATGCCCGACAGGATCAGCAGCGGGAAGATCAGCGTCTGCTGCACGCCCCAGAAGAGCCACTCACGGTCCTTCGTCTTGAGGGCGAGCGTGTACGACAGCGCTCCGAGGCCGACGCCGAACACCGCGAGCAGCAGCAGCCCGATGACGAGTCCGGGCACGTTTATCGTGAACCCGAACGGCCACGCGATGAGCACGATGATGAGCGCCTGCACGACGATCGGCGCGATCTCCTTGAGCGCGCGCCCGACGAGCAGCGACGACCGGGCGAGCGGGGCGACGAGCGTGCGCTCGTGGGAGCCCGTCATCATCTCGTACTGCAGGTTCGACCCGGTCGCCCCGGTGCCGAACAGCACGATCATGACGAGCACTCCGGGCACGAACCACTGCAGCGTCTCGCCCACGGGTGCGCCCGACGATCCGACGAGCAGCGGCGCGAACAGCCCGAGGAACACCAGCGGCTGCACGAGGCTGAAGATGAGCGTGAAGGGGTCGCGCACGACCGGCTTCAGCTCACGGGTGAGCACGTTCCACGTGTCGCGGGCGGGGTTGGCCCGCACCGCGGTGTCGGGACGGGTCTGGATCTCGGTGGTCATCGGCTCGCTCCTGTCTTCTCGGCCGCCGCGTCGGCGGTTCCGGCGGCGCCGCCTGCGGCATCCGTCGCCTGATCGGTCTCTTCGGTGTCGGTGCCGCCCTCGCCGGCTTCGCGCAGGGTGCGTCCGGTCAGGGCGAGGAAGACGTCGTCCAGCGTCGGCGGGACGCCCGTGGCCGTGCGGACGGCGACTCCGGCGGCGTCGAGCTCGCGGACGGCCGAGGGCAGCAGCGCGTCGCCCTCCGGTGCCGTGACGGTGACGGATGCCCCCTCCCGCCGCACCTCGCGGTCGGTGAGCCGCTGCACGACAGGGACGGCGGCTGCGGCATCCGTCTCCGAAGCGAAGCCGAGGGTGAGCAGGTCGCCCGCGAGCTCGGCCTTGAGGCGCGACGCGGTGTCGTCGGCGATGACGCGGCCCTTGTCCATCACCATGACCCGCTCCGCGTAGCGGTCGGCCTCCTCGAGGTAGTGCGTCGTGAGGAACACCGTGGTGCCGTGGCTGCGGCGCAGCTCGAGGATGTGCTGCCACAGGTTCGCACGGCTCTGCGGGTCGAGCCCGGTCGACGGCTCGTCGAGGAAGAGGAGCGGCGGGGCGTGCATGAGACCGAGCGCGACGTCGAGGCGGCGCTTCTGCCCGCCCGACAGCTGCTGCACCGACCGCGTCGCGAAGGGCGCGAGGTCGAGCGAGTCGATGAGCTCGTCGGCCCGCTGCCGCGCCGCCGCCTTCGACATGCCGTAGAACGCGCCCTGGCTCAGCAGCTCGTCGCGAGCCCGCTGCGAGAAGCTGCCGCTGGTGAGCTGCCCGACGTAGCCGATGCGGGCGCGCACGTCGGCCGGCCGCGTGAGGATGTCGAAGCCGACGACCCGCGCTGTGCCCGATGTCGGCGGGATGAGGGTGGTGAGCATGCGCAGGCTCGTCGACTTGCCGGCGCCGTTCGGCCCCAGGAATGCCACGAGCTCGCCGCGTGCGACGTCGAAGGTGAGGTCGGTGACGGCCTCGACGGTCTTGCCTTTCACGGTGAAGCGCTTGGTCAGTCCCTGCGCCTCGATGATCGATTCGTTCGCCATGCCGTCCACGCTAGAAGCCATTGCGGACACATACAGTCCGCGATGTGCGGCAGTCTTGACCCATGTCCGATACGACGACACGAGCCCTCTCGCTGCTCAACCTGCTGCAGACGCACCGTCACTGGCCGGGACCTGAGCTGGCGGAACGGCTCGGCGTGACCGAGCGCACCGTGCGCCGCGACGTGGAGCGCCTGCGCGAGCTGGGCTACCGCATCGAGTCCACGCCGGGTGCCGCCGGCGGGTACCGGCTCGAGGCGGGCAGCGCCGTGCCGCCGCTGCTGCTCACCGACGAGGAGGCGGTGGCGATGGCGATCGGGCTGCGGGTCGCGGCATCCCAGCGACTCGTGAGCGGTGCCGAGACGACCATCACGGCGCTCGCGAAGCTCGAGCAGGTGCTCCCCGCTCCCCTGCGCCGGCGGGTGACGGCCCTCGCCGAGGCGGTGCAGCCGGCCGGGATCAACTCGGGCGCCGCAGTGTCGGGCGAGGTGCTCGGCGAACTCGCGCTGGCGACGCGCGACCACGAGCGCGTGCGGTTCACGTACACCGCTGCGTCGGGCGAGGTCACGAGACGCCGCGTCGAGCCGCACGCCCTCGCCCCCGCCGACCGGCACTGGTACCTGCTGTGCTGGGACCTCGAGAAGGACGACTGGCGCACCTTCCGCGTGGACCGGCTGTCGTCGGTCGAGCACACCCGCGTGCTGTTCGAGCCCAAGCCGCTGACGCCCGAGCAGATCGAGGAGTTCATCTTCGTGGCGCGCTCGTGGGTGCGCCAGGCCGTCGAGGCGGATGCCGTGATGGAGCTGCCGCTGGAGACGATGCGCGAGTACTTCGGCCAATGGGGTCAGGGCGCCTCGGATGAGGGCGACGGCCGCACGCGGTGGCCGGTGGGCGGCGGCGACTTCCGCGAGACGATGTACGGGCTGTCGTGGATCCCCGCAGGCGTGGAGTACACGACCGACCTCGCGTCGCCCGCGCGCGAGGAGCTGCGCGAGACGCTGGAGCGGATGCTGCGGGCGCTCGACGCTCCCCCGCCGCCGGTCCCGCCGCAGCGGGCGCGGGAGCGGGGTCTGCCTGCTGCCTAGGCACGCGCGCCGCGTCCGCCTCAGGACGCGTCGGCCACCCGCAACCGCAGAGTGCGAGCCGCCGGCTCTTCAGGCAGGTCCAGCGTCAGCTCGCCGGCATCCGCGTCCCACTGCGCGCTCGTCTCCAGACTGGTGGGGAACACCGCCTCGACCGTGAGACCCGCGCCCGTGTGAGCGGCCAGCGGCACACGGACGCGGGCAGGACCGGAGCGGCGCCAGACCGTGAGGAGGTCCCCGTCGGCGTCGCGCAGGCCCACCGCGACGACCGGATCGTGCCAGCCGGGCAGACCGAGCGGCCAGAAGGGCCGCGCTCCCGGGATGCGGTGCCGGATGCTGCGATAGGCCGAGGTCGCCTCCTGCACGAGCCGCATCTGCTCCGGCGACAGCCGGTCGATGCGGCCGGCCAGGTGCATGCGACCGAGGAGCGCGCTGGCGAGCGAGAAGGCGATGCGCTCGTCGGACCACGACGGGTCGGGGTACGCCCACACCGCACCCTGCTCGGGTGTCACCGTCGTGGGGGCCGCCGCCGCGATGGCGGCGGTCATCAAGGGGTCCTGGTTGTCGCTGGTGGACTGGACGGGATGCACCCGCAGCGTCGCGCCGTCCATCCGCTGCCCGCCGCTCGCGCAGCTCTCGATCACCAGCCCGGGGTGCCGGTCCATGAGCTCGCTCACCCACTCCAGCAGGGCCCGCTGATGGCCGAGCGCGCCATCGCCGGGGCTGTCCGCCCGCACGTCGGTGCCCTGCGTGACGTCCATGTTGTAGTCGAACTTGAGATAACCCAGTCCGAGATCCGCGATCAGCCGCTCGACGGCGTCGTCGAGGTGCGCCCGAGCGGACGGATGCCGGAGATCCAGCTGCAGCCGGCCGGACTCGACGACCCGGCGCCCGTCGCGCTGGAAGAACGCCTCGGGCGGCAGCAGCTCGGCGACCGGGCTGCCGACGGAGACGACCTCCGGCTCGAGCCACAGCCCCGGCACCATGCCCCTGTCGCGGATGCGCCTCGTCATCGCCTCGAGCCCCTCGGGGAATCGGCGGGACGACGGACGCCACGCGCCGAGCTCGTTCCACCATCGCTCGCCCTCGGCGTACCAGCCCGAGTCGATGCAGTAGACCTCGGCTCCGGCCGCGGCGGCCGCGTCGATGAACGGCGGGAGGTTCTCCGCGGTGGGATCGCCCATGAGGGCGTTCATGAAGTCGTTGACGATGACCGGGAGCCCGTCATGATCGGGGTGGGGGCGACGCACCCGGCGCCGCGCCTCCGTCAGCGCGCCGAAGAGGTCGTCGTCGTCGCCGCCCAGCACGAGCATCGCGGGGACAGAGCGGAACCGGCGCCCGGGCTCGAGTCGCCGCATCCACGCCGCACCCTGATCCGTGGGTCCGCTCGCCACGACGTAGAGCGCATCGCCGTGGTCTCCGATCTCCCATCGCCACGGCCCGTTGTGCTCGATCTGCCACAGCACAGAGCGCGGCTCCACGCGCGATCGGAGCATTCCCATCGGCAGGTGGCCGCCGGTGGACCAGCTGCCCCGCTGCGCCACGGCGAAGGAGGCGCGGGAGGTTGGCAGGCCCCACGTCCGCAGGCCCGTGTCGTCGAGTCCCAGCTCCGCCGGCGTGCGTCGCTGCCAGGCCATCTCGCGGAACCACGTGTTGTGCGCGAATCCGACCTCGTGATCCAGCCACCACTGCGAACCGGGCGCGGAGATGCCGCCCAGGGCGACCGACGACACCGCTCGCAGATCGACGGCGTGATCTCCGGCGACGACTTCGGTCTCGGCGCGGACGACAGGGAGGTCGGGCCAGCTCGACCAGCGGGCGATGACCAGGACATCCGACACCGCGTCCCGGGCGCTCACCTCGAGGTGCGAGACGCCGGCCTCGCTCCACGAGCGGTGCTCGACCGCACGCAGGCGCAGCCCGACCGCGCTGCCCATGAGTCGCTCCGACGATGCCACGCCGGAGCCTTCCGCGTTCACATGCACCTCCGCGATCGGCAGCGCCGCAGCGGGCGCCGGCGCCCCGGAGTCACCGGCCAGGGCCAGCCGCGAGACCGTCGGCGGGCCGTCGGGCCCGAGATCCAGGTCCAGCTCCACGGCACCCGGGCGCCAGCGGACGACGCGCGATCCCATCGCGGTTCCTCTCTTGGTAGGCGGGCGGCATCGGGGCGGGGCGCTCACGCACCCCGCCCCGGAAGCCGTCGCTCAGCTGGCGTCGTACGCCGCCTGCCAGATCTCGACATAGCGGTCGACGCCGAGTCCCTGCAGACCCTGCAGGTAGGCATCCCAATCGGCGTCGCTCTCGGGATCGCGAACGCCCGTGATGAACTCCGCCGTCGACGTCGCCACGTTGCTCTCGATGTTGGTCGTCAGCGTGGACAGCTCGTTGGCCTCCTCGACGGGGACCCACAGGTTCCAGTACGGGAAGATCGCGTCGGATTCCTTGCCCTCGTAGAGCTCGGTCGCCTGGAAGAGGCGGCGCTCGAAGCCCTCCTGCGTGTAGATGTCCATCGGCTGCACCTGGGCGTTGCGGAACTCCTCGGTGTCGAACACCTGGGCCATCGGGCCCCAGTTGCCGTTGTAGTCCGCCTCGTTCTCCTCATCCAGCGGAAGATCGACGAAACTGGGCTCCAGCTCCGGGTCGAGAGCGATCTCGCCTTCCTCCGGGGCGCGCCATCCGATCCCCTCCTCACCCTGCTGGGCCCTGACGTGGCCCTCGGGAGTGAAGATGTAGTCCATCATCTCCATGATGATCTTCTGCTCCGCCTCATCGGCGGCCTTGGTGACCACGAAGGTCGCGCCGGGCACGCTGGGCAGCTGATACGTCGTGATCGGGCCTTCCGCTCCCTCGAGCGGCGGCAGCGGGTTGTACTGGTTGTCGCGCCCGTCCTCTTGACCGATGCTCACGCCGATGCCGGGGTGGATGGCGGTGAAGCCGCCCACCACGACCGCCTCCGCGGAGTTGCCGGTGGCCTGCATCGTGTCACCGCCCTGCGAGAAGGCCGCAGGATCGATCACGCCGGCGTCCCAGAGACGGTTGAGGAACTTCACGCCCTCGCGCCACCCGTCCTGCATGGTCTGCATCTGCACGGTGTCGCCGTCCAGGCCGAGCGAGATGGGCTGGCTGTTCGCGCCCGCCCCCGTGTTGAACGAGTTCGAGATGAACGCGTTCATGATGTACGGCACGATCGACCACTGCGCGCTTCCCGTGATGGGGATCTCGTCCGCGACGCCGTTGCCGTTGGGGTCCTGCGTCTTGAACGCGACCATGACGTCGAAGAACTCGTCGGGCGTCGTCGGCATGGCGAGGCCCAGGTTGTCGAGCCAGACGGTGTTGATCCAGAACTTGTACGGGTAGGAGCAGTGGTAGCAGTCGTTCCACTGCGGAAGCCCCCAGATCGTCCCGTCGGGCGCGGTGGCCAGGGTCTCGAAGCCGGGCTCGGCATCGAGCGCCTCGGCGATGTGAGGCGCGTGCTCATCGATGAGGTCGTTCAGCGGAAGGATCAGCCCCTGCTCGCCGTAGCGCTGCAGCTCGGCCTGCGTGAACTGCGACGCCCACGGCACGAGCATGTACGCCTCGGGCAGCTCGCCGCCGGCGAGGGAGATCTGCCGGGCCTCGGTGGCCGCGCCCGAGTCGTACCCCGTCGTCTGGAAGTCGATGTCGACGTCGAACTCCTCCTCCAGCAGCTTCGTGAAGGAGTTGGTGTTGAGGTCCATCTGGCCGCCCTGCTCGCCGAAGATGGTGATGACCTTCTGGTCGTCCGCGGCATCGGCCGTGCAGCCGACGAGCACGAGGCCCATCGTGGCGATGACGGCGGAGACCGTCATCGCACGGCTGCGGTTCCGGCTGCGGCCGGACAACGGTTGTCTGAACACGATCTTGCCTTTCTGTAGGGGACGGATCTCTCCGGCTCTGCGGGTGCGGTCGGCGCCGCCGGGTCTCGTCGTCAGCCCTTGACGGCGCCGACGAGGATGCCCTTGTTGAAGAAGCGCGCGACGAACGGGTAGACGAGCATCACGGGAACGGTCGAGATGACGATCAGGGAGTACTTGAGGAGGTCGGCCAGCTGCTGCCGCTCGAGGGCGGCCGCGGCATCCATCCCCGGCGCCGCCTGATTGAGGATCAGCACGTTGCGCAGCACCAGCTGCAGGGGATACAGGCTCGGGTCTCGCAGATAGAGCAGCGCGTCGAAGTACGAGTTCCACTGGAAGATCGCGTACATGAGCGCGATCACCGCCAGCAGCGGCTTGGACAGCGGCAGCACGGTGGAGAAGAGGAAGCGCAGATCGCTGGCGCCGTCCAGCTGGGCCGCTTCGTAGAGCTCCTCCGGGATCGAGGTGCGGAAGAACGCGACGGCGATGATGACCTGCCACACCCCGATGGCCTGCGGGAGGATGAGCGCCCACCGGGTGTCGAGCATCCCCAGGTTCTGCACCACGAGGTACGTGGGGATGATCCCGCCGGCGAACAGCATCGTGAAGACGACGAACAGCGTGATCCCGCGGCGCCCCCAGAAGTCCCGACGCGACAGCGGGTAGGCGATCGCGACGGTCAGCACGAGGCTGATGGCGGTTCCGGCCAGCGTATAGATCAGCGAGTTGGTGAAGCCGGTCAGGATCGAGCTGTCGCTCAGCGCCCGCTGGTAGCCCTCGAGGGTGAAGTCGATGGGCCAGAACGTGACACGACCCGACGACACCGCCAGCGGATCGCTGAAGGAGCTGGCGAGGATGTACAGCAGCGGCAGCAGCACGCACAGCAGGAACGTCGTCAGCAGGATGTAGACCCCGACCATGAAGACGCGATCGGTGGTCGTCTCCTTGATGCGCCGCGGGCGCCCGACCTCGCGCGGGGCGCGCCCGCGCGGGCTCTCGGCGTCGGTGTCGTTCTGGATCAGTGTCGAGCTCACCACAGTCCGTTTCCCGTCAGTCTCTTGACCCCGGCGTTGACCGCCAGCAGCAGCACGAGGTTGATGGCGCCGTTGAACAGGCCGATCGCTGCGGCCTGGCTGAAGTCGGCGTTGAGCAGGCCGACCTTGTAGGTGTACGTCGGGATGATCTCCGACTGCGAGATGTTGAGGCTGTTCTGGAAGAGGAACGCCTTCTCGAACCCGATCGCCATGACGTTGCCGACGCCCAGCACGAGGATGATCATCGCGGTGGGGAGGATGCCGGGGATGTCGACGTGGCGGATCTTCTGCCAACGGCTGGCGCCGTCGACCTTCGCCGCCTCGTAGAGCGTCGGATCGATCCCCGCCAGTGCCGCGAGATAGATCACCGCCGAGTAGCCCATCGTCTGCCAGATGTCGCTGAGCACATAGATGTGCCGGAAGTAGTCGGGATCGCTGAGGAAGTCGATGGTGCCCAGCCCGAAGAAGTTCGTGACGTCTCCGGCCAGGCCGACCCGCGGCGAGAGGAAGAGGATCGTCATCGACACCACGACGACCGTCGAGATGAAGTACGGCGCGTAGGTCACCATCTGGACGGTGTTCCGGAAGAACTTCAGCCGCACCTCGTTCAGCGCCAGCGCGAGGATGATCGGGACCGGGAAGCTGGCGAGCACGACGTACGCCGACAGCAGGAAGGTGTTGCCCAGCACCGGCCAGAAGATCGGGTTCGAGAAGAAGCGCTCGAAGTGCTTCACCCCGACCCAGTCGCTGCCCCAGACGCCGTCTACGACGTTGTAGTCCTTGAAGGCGATGACGGTGTTCGCCATCGGGACGTACTTGAAGACCACGAAGTACGCCAGCGGGATCAGGATCAGCAGGTACAGCTGCCAGTGGCGGCGGAAGCTCCGCTGGAAACCACGGATGCCGCGTGAGCCGCCCCGCTCGCGCACCTTGCGGGTCACGCCTCCGACGTCGAGACCGACGCCCCCGGGCGGCGTCACCATGCGCGCACTCCGTGACGGGCGCACTCAGTCACCGCATCGGGCACGGCGGCGCGGGTGGATCGCGGCAGCTCGCAGCGCATCATCCGGCCATTCCCATCCGCATCGTCGCAGGCATTGCTTCACCATAATCATCAGATGATTTCATGTCAACGTTGTAAACGGCGGCCGTTCCGGGGGCTTCGGCGCGAGATTGATTCAATCTTTCTGCGCCCTGTCGCCGTCTCTCGGGCCTGTGGCACGCGGCGGCAGAGTCTGTGCGACATAGACTGCTCGCGTGGCGAACGGCGTCGACGACACCCCAGCGAGCACCGGCTCCCGCTCCGACCACGTGATCGCGATCGTCAAGCGCATGATCGCGTCGGGTGAGCTGCGCGCGGGTGATCGCCTCCCCATCGAGAAGGAGCTCGCCGCGCGCTGGGGCGTGTCGCGAGGGTCGCTGCGCGAGGCGGTGCGGTCACTCGCCGCGCTGGGCGTGCTCGAGACCAGGCAGGGTGACGGGACCTACGTCACGCAGCTTGACCCCGGGTCGCTGCTGCGCCCCCTGGAGTTCTGGGCGGGCCTGCAGGAGGCGACGCAGGCGGTCGATCTCCTTGCCGTGCGCCGCGTCCTGGAGACGGAGTCCGCAGGCCTGGCGGCGGTGCGGCTCTCCGACCAGGATCTCGACGAGCTCGACCGCATCCTCTCCGGCATCGAGGAGGGACTGAGCACGGGCGAGCTCGGCCCCGAGTCCTTCATCGACGCGGATGCCGAGTTCCATCGTCGGATCGCGCAGGCCAGCGGCAACCCGGCCCTGGCCGCACTGATCGACAGCCTCATGACCCGGACGCTGCGCGGCCGGCTGTGGCGCGCCATCACCGAGAGCGACTCCGTGGGCGAGGCCCACGCCGACCACCGGGCGATCCTCGCCGCGCTGCGGACACGCGACGCCGAACGTGCGCGCATCCGCATGGCGGCGCACCTGCTGGGCGTCGAGCTGTTCGCCGCGGAGCATCCGGTCTCCGTGGACGCCCTCCCCGCGGCGGGCGCCGCGGCGGGGGCGCCGGTGGATCAGGTCACCGAGTAGCCGCCAGCGGTTCCATGGCGGCGCGCTCGAGCCAGTACGCGCCGTCGGGGAAGCGGTACCGCTCGACCGACTCCTTCCGCAGCTCCGCGCTGTAGCCGGGCGCGGCGGGCAGCCGGTAGTGGCCGCGGGCGACGACCACGGGGTCGACGAAGTGCTCGTGGAGGTGATCGACATATTCGGTGACGCGGTTGTCGAGGGATCCGGAGAGGGCGACGTAGTCGAAGACCGAGAGGTGCTGCACCAGCTCGCACAGCCCGACGCCACCGGCGTGCGGGCAGACCGGCACCCCGAACTTGTGGGCCATCAGGTAGACGGACAGGATCTCGTTCACGCTGGCCAGCCGAGCGGAGTCGAGCTGGCAGAAGTCGATCGCCTCGGCCTGGAACATCTGCTTGAACAGCACGCGGTTCATGCCGTGCTCGCCCGTGGCGACGCCGATCGGCGCGACCGCTCTGCGTATCGCCGCGTGCCCGAGCACGTCGTCGGGGCTCGTCGGCTCTTCGATCCACAGCGGCCGGAACTCCGACAGCGCGGTGACCCATTCGATCGCCTGCGGCACGTCCCACACCTGGTTGGCGTCGATCATGAGATGGGCGTCCCAGCCGATCACCTCGCGGGCGATGCGGAGCCGACGGCGATCCTCGTCCAGGTCGGCCCCGACCTTGAGCTTGAAGTGGCGATGGCCCTCGTCCATCGCCGTCCGCAGCAGCGAGCGCAGCCGGTCGTCGGAATAGCCGAGCCAGCCCGCGCTCGTCGTGTAGCAGGGATACCCGCCGCGAGCCCTCAGATCGTCGAGGCGCTCGCGACGACGCGGGGCGGCGGCGCTCAGCATCGCGATCGCCTCGTCGCGGGTCAGGACGTCCGACAGGTAGCGCAGATCCGCCGCGTCCACGAGCTGCTCGGGGCTCATCTCGACCAGGAGCCGCCAGAGGGGGACGCCGGCGCGGCGCGCCGCCATGTCCCACAGCGCGTTCATCACCGCCGCCATCGCGAGATGCACGACGCCCTTCTCCGGGCCGAGCCACCGCAGCTGCGTGTCGGAGGCGAGCTCCCGGTACGTCGCACCCAGGTCGTCGAGCAGCTCGTCGACGTCGCGCCCGACGAGCGGCAGTGCGCGCTGGCGAGCGGCCTCCACGCACAGGTCGTTGCCGCGCCCGATGGTGAACGTGAATCCGAAGCCCCGCAAAGCGTCATCGGTCTCCAGGACGACATAGGCCGCCGAGTAGTCGCCGTCCTTGTTCATGGCGTCGGAGCCGTCGGCGTCCAGCGATGTGGGGAAGCGCACGTCATGGACGCGGAAGCCGGTGATGGTGGGCATCGTCTGTTCCTTCATGCTCGCAATCCTCCGATTTCATTAGATCTATCGGAGTCGTTTGGCCGCGTGAATGCGCGCCTTCGGGCGATCTTGCCACATCTGTTCGGCATGGTTGGCCCAAAGGTCAGATCTTTACGGGATACTGACGCGCTGCTAGCGTGACGGCGAACCGAGAGGCGGGATGTCCGGATGCAACGTGAGCTCTTCGACCGCGGGTGGGAGTACCGGGAGCGCTTCACCGATCACCCGCCCGCGTTCGTCCCGGTGGCGCTCCCCCATGACGCCGTGGCGGGCTCGGCCCGCATCGACGACTCGTCACTGCAGGCCACCGGGTACTTCCCGGGGGGTGCGTGGGAGTACCGGACCCGGCTCACGGCGCCCGCGGAATGGCGTGACCGCCACGTGGCGCTCGAATTCGAGTCCGTGTACCGCTCGGCGGCGGTCTTCGTGAACGGCGAGCCGGCGGCGCGGCATCCGTCCGGCACATCCGGGTTCATCGTCGACCTCGATCCGCACCTGCGCCACGGAGCCGACAACGAGATCGTCGTGGAGGCGCGGTCGAACAGGGACGCCCGGTGGTACACCGGCGGCGGCATCATCCGCCCGGTGCACCTGACGGTCGCGCCGCGCGTGCACATCCCCCTCGACGGCATCGTCGTCACGACGCCCGAGCATGACGCCGAGGCCTCGGTGGTGCAGGTGGTGACGACGGTGCGCAACCTCGAGCGGGTCTCCGTCGTGCGGCGGCTGGAGACGGCGATCCTCGATCCTGAAGGGCAGATCGTCGGCGTGGATCGCACCCGCGTCACCGTCCCGCCGGGTCGCACGATCGAGGTGAGTCAGCGCGTCCTCGTCATGTCGCCCCTGCGGTGGTCGCCCGAGGCGCCGCACCTTTACCGCGTCGACTCGACTCTCGGATCGGGCGACCACGAGCGGGATCGAAGTCAGGTGGCCTTCGGCATCCGCACCCTCCACCTCGACGCGGCGCGGGGCCTGCGCATCAACGGCGCACCGGTCGATCTGCGCGGCGCCTGCGTCCACGCGGACAACGGCGTGATCGGCGCGGCCGTCTTCGATCGCGCCGAGGAGCGCCGCGTCGCCATCCTCAAGTCGGCGGGGTTCAACGCGATCCGCAGCGCGCATCAGCCGATGAGCCGCGCGATGCTGGACGCGTGCGACCGTCTGGGGATGCTCGTCATGGACGAGCTGACCGACTTCTGGACACGGTCCAAAGCGCCCGACGACGGCGCCGATCGGTTCGCCGACACCTGGCATCGCGAGCTGGAGGCGATGATCGCCAAGGATCGCAACCACCCGAGCGTCGTCATCTACTCGCTCGGGAACGAGATCCCCGAGGCTGCCACGCGCACCGGCGCGGAGCTGTCCAGGACCATCTCCGCCGCCGCACGACGCCTCGACCCGTCGCGGTACGTCACGGCCGCCGTCAACGGCGCCCTGTTCGTGATGGACGGCGCGATCGAACCGGACCCCGCGCTCCTCGGCGGCGCCTCGATGGACCCGGTCGCGGAGATCAACGGCCGCACCCTGAGCCTCGAGGACCGGATGAGCGCGCTGGGCGTCACCGACGCGGTCACGGCGCTCGCCGAGGAGGCGTACGACGCACCCGACATCGCGGGGATGAACTACCAGTCGTGCCGGTACGAGCTCGATCGCCGGCTCTTCCCCCATCGCGTCATCGTCGGGTCGGAGACGTTCCCGACGCAGATCGATCGCCTGTGGGCCCTCGTCCGCGCGAACCCCCACGTCATCGGGGACTTCACGTGGACGGGCTGGGACTACCTGGGAGAGCCCGGGCTCGGCCGCATGCACTACACCGACGACCCGCCCGGCGGCGGCGCGCTCGGCGCGTACCCCTTCCTGGTCGCGGGTTCGGGCGACATCGACATCACCGGGGAGCGTCGCCCGGCCTCCTACTACCGCGAGATCGTCTACGGACTGCGGTCGGAGCCGTACATCGCGGTCAGGCGTCCGCAGACGAGGGGCCGCACGATGAGGTCCGCGCCCTGGTCGTGGACCGACTGCGTGCCGTCGTGGACGTGGAACGACGTGGGGACCGAGCCGCTGGAGGTCGAGGTGTACAGCGACGCCCCCGAGGTGGAGCTGTTCCTCGACGGTCGGTCCGTGGGCCGGCTGCCCGCCGGGGCCGAGAACAGGTTCCGCGCGCTGTTCCGCGTGGGATTCGCGCCCGGGCGGCTGGAAGCCGTCGCGCTGCGCGACGGCGTCGCTGCCGAGAGCTTCGCGCTGCAGACGGCGGGGGCCGACCGCGCGCTGAGGCTCACCGTCGAGCCGACGGACCTCGCGTCGAACGGGCGCGACCTCGCGGCGAACGGGCGCGACCTCGCCTTCGTCGTCATCGAGCTCGTCGACGCCGCGGGTGTCAGAGCAGCCGATGCCGACGTCGAGGTGGAGGTGCACATCGACGGGCCGGCGTCGCTGCAGGGTCTCGGGAGCGCCGCGATCTCCACCGAGGAGTCGTTCGCCGATGCACGGCACCGGCTGCACGACGGTCGCGCACTCGCGGTCGTCCGCCCGACCGGCACCGAGCCCATCACCGTGAGCGCGTCCGCGGACGGCCTGGCGACGACGTCGGTCGCGATCGCCGCCCGCTGAGACTCAGCCGGGGATGCGGACGCGCGCCGGGCCCCGCGACAGGTCGAGGTCGGCCGTGAACCGGCCAGGGCCCGAGACGGTGATCACGTCGCCGTCCCGCGTCGCCTCCGATCCTTCGGCGAGCGAGAGGATGGCCGTCGCGCCGTCGGGCCCCCAGGTCAGCTCCTCCACGACGACACCGCCACGCGCTCGCACGCCCCGGATCGACCCGCTCGGCCAGGACGCCGGGAGCGCGGGCAGCAGGGCCACGTGCCCGGGCTGGGACTGCACCAGCATCTCGATCACGACAGCCGGGAGCCCCCCGCTCGCATCGACGTTGAAGATCGCGTCGCCGTCATGCGTCGACACCGCGTTCGACCTCCAGAAGTCGCGCGCGAGCGATTCGACGCACCGGCGGGCGGCGTCGGCGTCGCCCAGTCGCGCGGCGGCGAGCCCGAGGCCGACCAGGCCGAAGGCCATCTCCATGCGGCCGGTGGGAGCCGCCCAGGGCTTCTCGTCGCGCCACGCGAGCTTCCTCCTGATCGTCTCGAGGGCCGCGGCGCGCAGCTCGGGGGTGTCGGCGGCCTGGTCGTCCTCGTACCAGAACGGGTAGAGCTGCGAGACGTGGCGGTGCCCGATCTCCTCGTCGACGCTCGGGTCGAGCCACTCGGCGAAGGTCCCGTCGGCGGCGACCCGGTAGGGAGCGAGGCGGTCCGCGAACGAGCGCCAGGCGTCACGGTCGACGTCTTCTCCGAGCACGTCGGCGATCCTGGCCCCCACTCGCGCGGCGTCACGGAAGGCCGCCACGTCCATGGTCGCGTCGGCGGCGATCGGAAGCGACCGGTTGCCCGGGGTGTTCTCGGGCGAGTACGACGGGGCCAGGCGCAGCCGGCCGTCGTCGTCCGGGACGGCGACGGCGAGGGCGAACCCCATGACATTGCGGGCCAGCGGCCACGCGTACTCGCGCAGCAGCTCGATGTCGCCGGTCGTGCTGAACTGATCCCAGGCCAGTCGCAGCACCCAGGCGCCGCCGGCCATCCAGTAGAGGTGCGGATACGTGTCGGCGAAATGGCTGCTGTTGCCGTGCGAGTCGAAGCGGGCCGGAAGTAGCCATCCCGGGGCGCCGAAGACGCGGTCGGCGTTGGCCGCGTAGTCGTCGACGTGCCGGAACAGCGCTCGGAGGTACGAGGTGAACAGCTGGGGAGTGCCGGAGAAGACGAGGGATGCCACGCCGCCGTGCTGCACGTTGCCGTTCTGCGTCCAATCGCCCGACCATGCCGGCCGTCGGGTTCCCTGCCAGATGCCCACGAGCGTCGGAGGCAGCACGCCGGTCGAGGAGATGATGGTGTGGCGGCCGGAGGCGAACGCCAGCTCGACCGCCGCGAGCACGCTCTGCGCGTCGCCCGACCTCGCACCGCGCAGCACGTCGTCGTACGAGACGGTGTCGTCGATGCCGCTGCGGAGGTCGAGGGCGCACGCGTCGAAGAGTGCGGCGTGCGACTCGGCGGGGACGGCATCCGCTCCCGCGCGTCCGCCGAAGAGCTCGATCCGGACCGGCAGGGTGACCGGGCGGCCGCCGGGAAGGCGGACGCGCACGCCGCGTTCGACCGGTTCCGCCGCAACGTCCTCCGGCAGCGCGACGGTCAGCCGGGCGTGCCGGGGCGGCCACGGGCTCGGCGGGTTCTGCCGCACGAACGGCAGCAGCCGTTCCTCGTCCACCCGCACGTCGAGCACCAGCTGCGACCCGCTCAACACCGGCACCGTCTGATCGAGATACGCGCCGTAGTCGGTCGACGGGAAGGAGCCTTCCCCCTGCGCGTCCTCACCGAAGCCGAGGGCCAGCACGCCGCTGGCCTCGTGCTGCGACCACAGCTCGATCGCCATGCCTCCCGACGCGCGGTCGGGAACGAGGGCGATGCCGCTGCGGCCGCCTGCCGCGTCGGTCCACTCGACGCCCACACGCCCCGTGGTGAAGTCGCCGCTCCTGCGGTAATCCTCGTGGCCCGCAGCAGCGTCGGGCGTCCAGGACAGCTCGCCGACCGGCACGAACGGGTCCGTCCAGATCATCGAGCCGTCGTACCCGTCCTCGCGGGCGGCGCGGTCGGTGAGCTCGGCGACCGCGCGGGAGTCGCCGGCGAGGGCCGCCGCTCGCACCTCCTCGATGACGGGCGCGATGCGCGGAGCGGCCTTCGCGGAGTTCACGGGGAGGAAGAACTCCTCGTGGCAGAGGTGGATCGCATGGCGCTCCGGCGTCCCCGACAGCACCGCCCCGATCGAGCCGGTGCCCGCGATGAGCCCGTGCTCCCAGTCGTGCCCGATGGATGAACTCCGGAATCCGGTTCTGACCGCCACGCGGCTCTCCTCATTCGATCGTTGGCCAGGTGTCCCGTTCAGCCTAGACGGAATGATCTGATGAATCAGCCGCATCCGATCGCTTCGGCCGCAAGAATCGCCGATCCACGCGGACTTGCCGCCGCTGACGTCTGATCACTGCCGGGTCGCCCAGCGAGCCGTCCGGTAGCTGAACCTCCCTCAGACCGCCAGCTCGCGGATGGTGAGGCCGCGGAACGTCGCCGATCCCTCGTGCGCGTAGAGGCGGATGCCGTCGTCGCCGTCGAGCGGGAAGACCCGGTGCGACTGCACCACACGGCCGTCGCCCACGAAGAACTCGACGCTCGTGCGATCGACGAGGATGCGGACCGTGAGACGCCCCGTCGAGGGATCGATCGGCGTCTGCGATTCGCCGCCGGTCGGATTGATCGTCGGGCGGCGGTTCACGTACGTGAACGGCCCGTTGAGGAAGGCGCCGACGGCGATGTGACGGCCACCGCCGGCGGCGCGGCACACCTCGAAGCCGATGTTGGCGGGCCTCGCCGCCGGGTCCCACACGAGCTCGCACGTCAGGTCGTAAGCGAGCGACCGGACGTCGAGATCATGCGTCCCCGCGACGGTGACGTCGCCGAGGGTGTGGGTCTTCTTCGCATACTGAGCGAGGGCGGCGGTCGGGGTGGAGGCGAGGTAGTAGCCGCCGTCCCCCGCGGCGAGCCTCAGGTCGCGCACGATCATGTCGTCGCCGTTGTAGCCGTCGGTCGCGAGGGTCGGCGTGTTGTGCGGGTAGTCCCAGAAGTTCGCCCATCCGATCGCGCGGCGCAGCGTCGGGTCCTCCGCACCCGACGCGTCGTGGTTCGAGTAGGTCACGGCGCCGTAGAAGTCGAACCCGTAGTCCAGCCAGCGCGGCTCGCCGTGATCGGGGGCGAACGAGGCGCCGTCGAACGCGCCGGTCCAGTACGCGTACGTCGCCGGCAGACCCCGCCCCTTGCCGTTGGCGCTGATGCCGAGGATCCAGTGCGCCGTGCCGTCGTCCGCGGTCATGCGGAAGATGTCGGGGCACTCCAGCAGCCCGAGGTCGGTGCGGACGAACTCGCCGACGCGCTGCCACGAGCGGAGGTTCGCCGAGACGTAGAACCCGATCCGCTGCCCTTCGGCGTTCGCCATGAACCAGCGCCCGCGGTCGGCGTCCCAGATGACCTTCGGGTCGCGGAAGTCGTGCACACCGGGGTTGGGCAGCACGGGGTCGTCGCCGCCGGGGCGGAACGTCTTGCCGCCGTCGGTCGAGTACCAGAGGTACTGCGCCTGCCGGCCGCCGGGTGCCTGCGTCACGAGGGCGATGACCGCGCCCACCCCGTAGCCGGCAGTGTTCTGCTCGTCGATGACGAGGCATCCCGACCAGCAGTCGCCGTTGCCGTTGCTGAACTTCGGAATGGCGATGCCCTGGTCGCGGAACGCCACGTGGTCGCGCGTCGTGGCCCGCCGCCACGCCGTGCCCGCGCCGCCTTCGAGGTAGTCGGCGTTGTACAGGTAGTAGTAGTGGTACTCGCCGTCGATGAAGATCGGCCGCTGCGGGTCGTTCTTCCAGTTGTCGGGAACGCTGACGTGGTACGCGGGGCGCATCCTCATGCGTCCTTTCGAGGTGGTCGTGCCGGGAACGGATGCCGCTTCCGCCGCGGCTGCGGCGGCTCCGCCTCCTCCAGCCAGAGCCAGGGTGCCCGCCAGAGCGGTGACGCCGGCCCCGGCGAAGAGCGCGCGGCGTGAGACTGTCGTCGATTCCTCCATGAATGACCTTTCGTCGTGGCAGCGTCGGCGCTGCCGTGGGTGGTGGTTGCGCGGGAATCTCAGCCGGCGGATGCCATGCGCCACGCCCGCAGCGTGGCTCCGGCGCCGCCGTCGACATCGACCGAGACCTGAAGCGCGTCGGGCCGTGTCGGATACGCGCGCGCGGCGAGCGGGATGCCGTTCGCGAACGCCTCCAGCGCGGAATGGTCGACCACGACGCGCAGGCGCACGGTGTCGCCCTCGAGGCCGACGACACCCGCGAGCGGCTTCGTGTCGACGGTGGTGTCGAGGCTCGACCGTCTCCGATCGAGCGAGAACTCGATCTCGTCGCCGACGCGGCGCAGGCGATAGACGGTGCGCTCCGCGCCGTCCGCCGTCGCGCGGACGGTGAGCTCGACCGAGGCGCCCGCCGGAAGCACGGCCTCGAGTTCGAGGTCGAGCTGGTCTCCGCCGAGTCCCGACCCGGCGACCCCGGCGGCCGGGCCGTCGTAGAGGAGCTCCGCCCGCAGCGCGTCGACCTCGGGCGCCGGCGCCTGGTGCAGCGAGCCGTCGGAGCGCGCGGTCACGACACGCGGCAGCGACATGACGCCGGACCAGCCGGCGGCGACGGCCGCGGCATCCGTCCGCCCTTCCTGCATCCAGCCGAACATGAGCCGCCTGCCGGTCTCGTCGCGCATGGACTGCGGCGCGTAGAAGAATCGCCCGCCGAGGTCGAGGCGGTGCAGCGAGCGGGGCTCGAACCCGTCGCCGCGGTAGGAGCCCGACCAGTACAGCGGGTGGTGCGTCACGCCGTCGTCCCAGGCGGAGAAGACGAGCACGTCCGTGCCGTCGACCGCGAAGAGGTCGACGCACTCCCACATGGTTCCCGTCCAGTCCGGAGCCGTCCGCGCCCGGTCCGCCGTGTCGCCGACGAGGAGCGGGCCGACATAGCGCCACGAGCGCAGGTCGTCGGACTCGTACAGCAGCGCCGTGCCGCCCTCGCCGCGGATGCCGGCCCCGATGATGTGCCGCCATCGCGCCGGACGCGCATCGGTCGCCTCCTCGCGCCACACGCAGTGGTCCCGGTAGGCCACGATGTCCAGGTCCGCCGGCGGTGCCGCGATGACGGGATTGCCGGGCTCCTTCGTCCACTCGACGAGGTCGTCCGACCCGGTGGCGAGGCAGGGCAGCTCGACGCCGCCGTGGCGGCCCGAGTACACCAGCGTGGGCACGCCGCCGTCGTCGACGAACACCCCCGACCAGCAGCCGTCGGCGTCCGGGCCCGCGCTCGGTTCGAGGGCGATCGGCAGGTGCTCCCAGCGCACGAGGTCGGTGCTGCGGGCGTGCCCCCAGTGGATGCGGTCGTGCACGGGCGCGTACGGGTTGTACTGGTAGAAGAGGTGGTACCAGCCGTCGCGCTGGGTGAGGCCGTTGGGGTCGTTGAGCCACCCGGCGGGGGCGACGAAGTGGAACGCCGGCCGGTGCGGGTCGGCGGCGGCGCGCGCGACGAGATCGGGCGCCGCGGATACGGGACTGGTCATCGGTGGCGTGGTCATGCGGCGTCGTTCTCCTGGTCGTCGGCGGGCTGTTCCAGCGCGGTTCCGGGCGCATCGGCGGGCGGGGCGTAGAGGCCGCAGCGCACCCAGTGCTGGGGCGTCTCGCTCAGCCGGTGGAACACCGGCTTCTCGTTCGAGCACTCCTCGTCGGCGACACCCGTCCAGCGGCACTCGGTCGGGCGGAGCACCTCACGGCGCAGGCGGGCCCGCTCGACGGGATCGAACGGCTCCGTGCGCTGCGGGTCGGGCACCGCCGAGATGAGCAGGCGCGTGTAGGGGTGTGCGGGGTTCGCCAGCAGCTCCATCGCGTCGCCGCCTTCGACGAACTCGCCCGCGAACATGACGATGATGCGGTCGGCGAGGTAGCGCGCGGAGGCGAGGTCGTGCGTGATGTACAGCATCGAGATCCCCTGCTCCTCGCAGAGGGTGCGCATGAGGTTGAGCACCCCGATCCGCACCGACACGTCCAGCATCGACGTGGGCTCGTCGGCGAGGATCAGCCGCGGGTTCACAGCGAGCGCGCGGGCGATCGCGATGCGCTGCCGCTGACCGCCGGAGAGCTCGTGCGGGTAGCGGTCGAGCATCTCGGCGGGAAGGCCCACCTTCTGCATCAGCCGCTGCTTGGCGTGCTCCATCGCGTCGCGTCCGGATGCCGCGCCGTGGATGCGCAGCGGACGCTCGAGGAAGTGCCCGACGCGGTGCACCGGGTTCAGCGACCCGAACGGATCCTGGAAGATCATCTGCACGGCCGACCGGTACTCGCGGCTGGCGCGCCGCTTCGAGGCGGCGAGCATGTCTTCGCCCTCGAAGAGGAAGGTGCCCGCCGACGGCTGCTCCAGACGCGCGAGGCATCTGGCGAGCGTGGACTTGCCGCTGCCGGACTCCCCGACCAGCGCGACGATCTCGCCGTGGGCGATGTCGAGGTCGACGCCACCGAGGGCGCGCACCCGCTTGCGGGACAGCGTGCCGCCGATGGTGAACGTCTTCTCGAGTCCCCGAGTGGAGAGCACCGGGGTGTCGTGTCGGTTCATGAGATCGCCTCCGTGATGAGGGACGCGTCGTCGCTGGGCGCGACGAAATGCGTGGGGCCGACCTGCTCCAGATCGGGGATGTCGCGGAACCGCACGCCTTCGCCGAGCCCCTGCAGGCGCGCCCGGGGGCCCGACATGGGCGGGAACGCGTTCATGAGAGCGCGGGTGTACGGATGCCGCGGCGCGGCGAAGATCTCGCCGGCTCGGGCCGTTTCGACGAAGCGCCCCGCGTACATCACCGCCATGCGGTCCGAGAGCTCGACCATCAGCGACATGTCGTGGGTGATGAAGAGGATCGCGAACCCGAGCTCGCGTTGCAGGTCCTTGATCTGCGCCATGATCTCCTGCTGCACGACGACGTCGAGAGCCGTGGTCGGCTCGTCCATGATGAGCAGCGGCGGGCGCAGTGCGGTCGCCATCGCGATGACGACGCGCTGCCGCATCCCGCCCGAGAGCTGGTGCGGGTAGGCGCGCAGCCGTTCACGCGGGATCCCGACGAGGTCGAGCAGCTCGCCAGCCCGCGCAAGCGCGGCCTTCTTCGAGATGCCTTCGTGGGTGGTGAAGATGTCGGCGATCTGGTCGCCCACGGTCATCACCGGGTTGAGCGAGTTCATGGCGCTCTGGAACACCATCGCCACCTGGCGCCAGCGGAAGTCGCGCAGCTCGTCGGCGGTGAGGGCGAGCACGTCGGTGCCGGCGAAGCGGATCGAGCCTCCCGAGATGAGCGCGGGGTCGCGCAGCAGCCGCAGGATCGCGTTGGCGATCGTGGACTTGCCGCAGCCGGACTCGCCGGCGAGGCCGAACACCTCGCGCTCGGCGATCGAGAACGACACCCGGTCGACGGCGCGAACGGTGCGCGCCTCGGTGACGTACTCGACGGAGAGGTCGTCGACCTCGAGCAGCGGAGCGGTCATCGTGCCGCCTCCTTCCGCGGGCGGACGGCGACGCGCGTGGGCGCGTCGGGAGTGGTGCGACGGCGGGGCCGGCGCAGGCGCGGGTTGGTGGTCTCGTCGACGCCGTAGTTGACGAGCGCGAGCGCGAAGGCGACGAGGGCGATGCAGACACCCGGAGGGACGAACACCCACCACGCCCCGGTCAGCAGAGCGCCGTCGTTGCTCGCCCAGTACAGGTTCGTGCCCCAGCTGATGGTGCTGATGTCGCCGAGCCCCAGGAACTCCAGGCCCGCCTGCGCGCCGATGCCGAAGATGACGCACGCGAGGAACGTGCTCATGACGATCGACGCCATGTTCGGCAGCATCTCGCGGAACATGATGCGCAGCCCGCCCTCGCCGGTCACCTGCGCCGCGGCGACGAAGTCCTTGCCGCGGATCGACATGGCCTGCGAGCGCAGCACGCGGGCCGAGCCCGCCCAGCCGGTGATGACCAGCACCAGGATGACGGTGCCGAGGCCCTGCGGCAGGAACGCGGCGAGGATGACGAGCAGCGGCAGACCCGGAAGCAGCAGGAACACGTTCGTCACCAGCGCCAGGATGTTGTCGACCGTGCGACCGAGGTAGGCCGAGGCGAGCCCGACCAGCAGTCCGACGAAGGTGGCGGCGATGCCGACGGTGAACCCGACGAACAGCGACGATCGCGAGCCCCACACGTTGAGGGCGAAGACGTCCTGTCCCTTCGCGGTGGTGCCGAGCCAATGCTCGGCGGACGGCGGCTGAGAGCCGATGCCCTGGATGAGCGTCGGGTCGCCCGGCGCGATGACGGGGGCGAAGACGGCCATGAGTGCGAACACCACCAGGATGATGACGCCGGCGAGGGCCTTCCCGTTGCCGACGAGTCCGCGGACGAGCCCTCCCCCGCCGCGTCGGCGGCGGGGTGGCGGCGCCGCGACGACCTGGCCGTCGGGACCGGGAGGCGAGCCGAGGTCGAGCTCGGCCATGACGCGGGGATCTTGGGCGAGTGACATGTCACACCCTCCGTTCAGCTCACGCGCACGCGCGGGTCGAGGCGCACGTACACGATGTCGACGAGGAAGTTGGCGATCAGCACGGCCGTGGTGATCGTGAGGAAGAGCCCCTGCATGAGGGGGTAGTCGAGGTTCTGCACCGCGGCGAGCAGCGTGTAGCCCACGCCCGGGTAGGCGAAGACGACCTCGGTGAGCAGCGCGCCGCCGACGACGAAGCCGAGCGACATGCCGAACGCGGTGACGGACGGCAGCAGGGCGTTGCGGGCCGCGTACTGCATCATGACGCGGTTCGCACGAAGGCCCTTCGCCTCGGCCATGACGATGTAGTCCTCGGCGTTCGTGGCGATCATGGTGTTGCGCATGCCGAGCATCCAGCCGCCGACCGAGACGAGCACGATCGAGGTGGCAGGCAGGATCAGGTGATAGGCGACGTCGCCGAGGAAGGCGAGCGAGAACTCGGGCACGGTGCCGACCTCGTACGCGTGCCGCAGCGGGAAGGCCTGGAGCGTGACCCCGAAGAGGTACAGCAGCCCCATCGCCAGCCAGAAGTAGGGGAACGAGCCGATGAAGATCAGCACGGGCGGCACGACGGAGTCCAGGATGCCGCCGCGACGCCAGGCGGCGAGGATGCCGAGCACGTTGCCGATGACCACGGCGATGATCAGCGACACGAAGCCGAGCAGCAGCGTCCAGCCGAGCACGCTCGCGATCACGTCGGTCACCGGCGTCGGGAACCGCGAGATCGAGAATCCCATGTTGCCGGTGAAGATCTGCCCCAGGTAGCGCAGGTACTGCTCCCACAGCGGGGCGTCGCTCAGGCCGAACGACTCGCGCAGCGCCTCGATCTGGTCGGGGCGGATCTGCCCCTGCAGCCGCGCGACCATGCGCGAGACCGGGTCGCCGGGCATGAAGCGCGGAAGGAAGAAGTTGAGGGTGATCGACACCCAGAACGCGACGAGGTAGAACCCCAGCCGTCGCAGTATGTAGCCCATGATGCGTCTCCTGGGTCGTCCTGCTGCGCCGCGCGTGCGGCGCAGCAGGACGACGCGATCGGTCAGTCGGTGACGACCGGCTCGAGCGTGGTGAGGACGAGGACCGTCGTGCGCGCGCGCGTCGAGAGCGTCGCGTAGGGGTCGTCCTCGGTCGGCCAGCCGGTGAACCGCTCCGTGCTGGCAGCGCCCCACTCCGGTCCGGGGAAGAGCGGTGCCACCGGTGCGAGCTCGGCGAACAGCGCCTGCAGCTGGTCCATGACCTCGTGCTGGGTGCTCTCGTCGGATGCCGCGGCGAACTGTGCGAGGAGCGCGTCGGCGTCGGCGCTGCCGAAGCGGTGGTAGTTGTCGAACGTCTGCTCGCCCACCGGCTTCACGGTCTCGGTCGACATCACGCCGCGGTAGAACTGGTACGGCGTGGGGGCGCCGGCGCTCCACACGATGCCGGAGTCGAACGTGCCGTTCTCGTACCCGGCGACGACGTCGCCCCAGTCCTTCGCGGCGACCGTGACGGTGACGCCGAGCTCGGCGAGGTTCTGCGAGATGACGTTGCCGACCGACACCCAGTCGCTCGAGGTCGAGCCGACCGAGAAGTCGAAGGCGAACGGCGACCCGTCGGGGAGGACGCGCGTGCCGTCGGGGCCGAGCGTGATGCCCGCGGCATCCAACAGCTCTCCCGCTCCTTCGAGGTCGCGCTCGGTCCACGTGCACGACTCGACGACGGACTCGTCGCGCCACGTGTCGTACCCGCCGCTCAGGCCGGTGCAGTCGGCCGGAGCGGTGTAGCCCTGCATGCCGATCGAGGTGACCTGCTCGCGGTCGACGGCCATCGAGAGCGCCTTGCGCACGTCGGGGTCGTCGAACGGCGCCTTCGTGGTGTTGAACTGCCAGTTGATCATCGATCCGGTCGGCGGGAACCAGTAGAACCGGTGCTCGGGGTCCTTCGCGACGTAGGCCTCGTCGATGTTGGGGATGAACTGCGGCGCCCAGTCGACGTCGCCGTTGGCGGCGGCGAGGTTCGCGCCGTCGTTGCCCGAGAACGCGAGCACGCGGATGCCCTCGATCTGCTGCTTCTCGGGCTGCCAGTACTCGGGGTTCTTGCCCAGGTCGAACGACTGCGCCTGGAAGTTGGTGACCTCGGTGTACGGCCCCGTTCCGACCGGCTCCTCGTTCGCGAACTTCGTCGGGTCGTCCACCTCGTTCCAGATGTGGGCGGGGGCGATGATCTGCTGGCCGATGTCGAGCAGCGCGGGCGAGAACGGCTGGTTGAAGTCGAACTGCACCGTGAGCGGGTCGACCGCGGTGACCGACTCGATGTAGTCGAAGCCGCCGCGCACCTCGCGCTGCAGGTCGAACGACACCACGACGTCTTCGGCCACGAGCGGTTCGCCGTCCGACCAGGTGACGCCGTCGCGGAGGTGGTACGTGATGCCCGTGCTGTCGGGCGCCACCTCCCACTCGGTCGCGAGCCACGGGGTGGTCGAGCCGTCGGCGGGGTTGTAGATGAGCATCGACTCGTAGATGGCCTGATGCGTCATCGGGAAGTCGGGGTTCGCGAACGGGTTGAAGTTGCGGTCGAACGTCCCCATGTCCTCACGGGGGATGGTCAACAGCTGCGACCCGTCGAGCGCGTCGGCGGATTCGCCTCCGCCGGCGCTGCAACCGGACAGCGCGAGCGCCGCCGTCGCCGCCATGGCGGCCGCGACGACCGCCACCTTGCGGTGAAGTGTCATGATGAGGGTGTTCCTTTCTTCTTCGTTGAAGCCGAAGGGGGCTGACGCTCGGCGGTCGGATGTCCAGTCACACCGACGAGCGTTCCAAGAGTGGGCAGTCGACCGTCACGGTTCCCGTGGCGGTCGGCTGACCCGCGATGATCTCGGCGAGGAGTTCCACGCCCAGGGCGCCCATCTTCTCGAAGGGCAGTGCAACCGTCGTCAGACCCGGCCGCAGGTAGCCCGCGATGAGCTCCTGGTTGTCGAATCCGATGACGGCGACGTCGTGGGGGATGCGCAGACCGCGTTCCTTGATCGCGTCGTACGCGCCCATCGCCATGCGGTCGTTCGCGCAGAAGAGGGCGGTGGGAGGGTCGGCGAGGTCGAGAAGAGCGGATGCCGCGTCATAGCCGCCGTGGGCGGTGGCGTGTCCTGAGATCTCGAGCTCGTCGTGGGGGGTGATGCCCGCCTCCTGCAGCACCTCGTGGTAGCCGGTGAGCCGGCCCACGGCCGCGGGGATGTCGGGATCCAGGTTGATGAACCCGATACGGCGGTGCCCCGCGGCGAGCAGGCGCTCGGTCGCGCGGCGTCCGCCGGTGCGCTCGTCGGGGACCACGGCGGGGTACCGGCCCTCGGCGTCGAAGCAGTTGACGAGAACCGTCGGCACCTCGCGGGCGATCTCGGGCAGCACGACCGCGCGGTGCCACGTCGCGGCGTAGATGAGACCTTCGACGCGCTGCTCGAGCAGCCGCTCGATGGCCGCCGTCTCGACGGCCGGGTCGGCCTCGGTCGACGCGATGAGCAGATACTTGTCGTCGACGAGCGCGCGATCCTGGGCGCCCTTGATGATCTCCACGGCGAAGGGTGCGGTCACGATCTCGGTGACGAGGCCGTACCAGTCACTCTGCTTCTTCGCGAGGGCGCGGGCGCCGGCGTTGGGGCGGTAGCCGAGCTCGGCCGCGGCAGCGAGCACGCGGTCGCGCGTGTCCTCGGCGATGCTGACCGAGCGGCGGTCGTTGAGCACGAACGAGACGGCCGAGCGCGAGACGCCGGCGTGACGGGCGACGTCCGCCATGGTCACCGCGCGCCTGGTCGTCTCTGACATGTCGTTCCTTCGTTGGATGCCGCGCGATGGGGTACTAACGCGCGTGAGTTGTGCGTGAGATCGATGCTAACGCGAGTTAGCGGATTCGGCAAGCCGGAGTCGGACATACAAGCACTCGGGTATAAGCGGGAAACGAGTGTGCGGGAAGGAGCGGCGAGGAACGGAGGTCCGGGCCCACTCACCGCGCTCTCGCGGTCGGTGCGGAACACCACCTGTCAGGCGACGCCTTTCGCCTTCCCTTGTCCCGCGAGCGTGAGCACGCTCTGCAGGCCCGCCGGCGTGCCCGGCCAGTGCCGCTCGATCGCTTCGCGTCCGGCGTGCCGGATCGCGAACCGCAAGACGACCGCGACCACGATGGCGTCGTCGGCGTATCCGAGCACGGGGATGAAGTCGGGGACGAGATCGATCGGGAGCAGCAGGTAGCCCAGCAGCCCCAGCAGCCACCACCTCGTTCCTCGCGGAACGGTCGGATCGCCTGCGAGGCGCTTGACCAGCCGGATCACATCCGGCACGAGCCGCAGCATCCCCCTCCAGTCCGCATCGGCTCCCGCGCGACGCTGCTGAATCGACAGCAGAAGCAGAAGCAGCATCCACAGCAGGACGAATCCGCCGACCACGCTCAATATCACGATGAGCCAGTCCGGCACGGATCACCTCCAGGACTTTCAGATCGGCCGCTCCCGCCGATCCCATCCCACCATGCATGCGACTCGCCTCATAGAAGGGTCGGAACACCGGCGCAGGGGCTCACGCGGATCTGGCGCGTCTGAGTTCGTTGAGGAGGAGCCGGTTGGGTTCTCGCCATCGTCGTTGCGGGTCGAGCCAGCCGGGTGGTCGAACCTGTGGCATGCCGTCGATCATGCGGATCTCCCACCCGCTGGTCTCGATGCCGCGGTGGTGGTGCCAGCACAGCAGCACGCCGTTGTCGATCGAGGTCGGGCCGCCGTTGGCCCAGTCGATGACGTGATGCACTTCGCACCAGGCGGCCGGGACGGTGCAGCCGGGGATGATGCAGCCGCCGTCGCGGGCGCCGATCGCCTTTCGCTGCCAGTGGTTGAACACCCGGTCCTCGACGCGCAGCGCCTTGATCGCACCATTGGCCGCGAGGGCGAGTCGGTGGATGGTGCCGTGGCAGCCGACGTGCCGGGCCAACGACGCCGGCACCGGCACCGGACCGTCCGCGCTCTCCACGAACGCCACACCATCCGCCCGGTCGAGGTCTTCCGCGGTCGTCGTCACGATCAGCGTCGGCGCCGCACCCCCCAACGTCGGAGTGCCGGCGGCGGCGGCAGCAGCGGACAGGATCGACGCGAACGCATCGTGCCGCTTCTGGTCGACGGTGCGAGGATCCAGCACACGGTCCTCGGGCGCACCCTCGGGCTCGGCACCGTCAACCGCGGCATCCACGAACCGCGGCCCGCGGTCCTGCGAACGCGGGTTCAGGTGCGCGTCGACGAGCCGGTCGAACTGCGCCGCGACGTCCTCGGTGACATCACCGGAGATCCGGCGCAACCCCCGCCGGGACCGCCGACTGATCCGGATCCCCCGCATCCGCTCCGAGTACTCCTCATCCGGCAACGTGCCGTCAGGATCCAGGAACAACGCCCACGTCGTCGCCATCACCTTCAACTCATGGATCCCGCACCCAGGCGCCGCACCATCCCCGACCGCCGCCCCGACGAGCTCGCACTCGGCGGCCTGAAGCTCATCGACCGAGCACCGGCCCTGCAACGGCCGCAACGCGTCGACGATCGTCGTCAGCGCATCCGCACTGAGCCGCCCCGCCGCCAGCGCAGCCCGGGCATGCTCCAGCGGAGCCGGACGTGACTGCCTCGTCAACGTCACCCGTCCGGTGATCGCCTTCGCATCCCGCAGCCGCGCCCGCGCCGTCCCGGCCGACACCAGCGTCGTCCGTTCCACGAGCTCCTGCGCGGACCCGCACCCGAACAGCGTCGTGATCGCATCCTCGCCGAACTCCGAATCCGCGCGACGCGCCACCTCACCGGCAAGCGCCAAGCGCGCGGCATCCGTGATCCGACCCAGCCGTTCGACAACACCCAGCGCCGCGACCAACTCACGATGCGACAACGCCCGCTGCGCCTCGCCGCGCAGCGCCGACCCGAGCACGTCGCCGAGCGCATCGGCGACGCCGGTCAGGTCGGCGAGTGGGAAGTTCATACCCGTCATTCTGGCGAGGGGTTCCGACATCGAGGGCACCGTAAACCCCAGGTCAAGCGCGCTTCTGTGGATAACTCGCAACACGCCGACGAGACCATCCCCTGGGGAGGAACCGCCGCCAGTCAGAGGGCCACCCGAACGCCCCGCGATAGCCACGCCGACGACGGGACGACCAACGCAGCGTGGCGGTCGGATGCCGCGCCCCGCCGCCCCCACCCGCCGCCACCCGTATGCTCGCCTCAATGACCGAGCCCGAGCCCGCCACCGACTTCGCGCGAGTGCCCGCGGCGTCGGTGATCACCGCATGTCTCAGCGCCCAGGCATCCGTCGCTCCTCGCTCGGCGCTGGCGAGGCTGTTCGGCCGTTCTCCCCTCTCCGACAACTCGCGCCCGTGGTACCAGGGTGCGCTCGGCGAGCGCCGCGTCGCCCAGCGCCTCGAGGCGCTCGGCGACGAGTGGACCGTCCTGCACTCGGTGCCGATCGGCGAGCGCGGCAGCGACATCGACCACGTGGTCGTGGGGCCGCCTGGGCTCTTCACCATCAACACGAAGTTCCACGACGACGCGAAGATCTGGGTCGCCAGCCGTCGCATCCTCGTGAACGGTCAGCCCACCGATCATCTGCGCAACGCGCGTTTCGAAGCGCAGCGCGTCGCCCGGCTGATGACGACGGCCACCGGCGCTCCCATGACGGCGACGCCGATCATCGCCATCGTCGGTGCACGCGACATCACGTTCAAGGAGCGCCCCGCCGATGTCATCGTGCTGCGCGAAGGAGAACTGACGCGGTGGCTGAAGCGTCGCCGATCCGCACTAGAGCCGACTGACCGCGAGCGCCTGGCGGCCTCCGTCATTCGACGGGAAACATGGATGCCGCAGCCCGCCGCACCCGGACCGCACGACGCAGCAGCGTTCGACGCGCTGGAACGCGAGGTCGAGCAGGCACGCCGAGTGCGCATCCTCTGGGGCGCCGGCGTGCTCATCGCGGGCATCGGCATCGCCGTCACGGTGGCCGGCAGTACGTACAGCGGGCTCATCTCCACGCTCACCGGCGGCTGAGCGCGCAGCGCGGAGCGAGCGAACCGACGTCGCCCCGTGCGACCGCCCGCTACTGCTCCTCGCTCCTCCCTCCCAGCTCCTCCTCGCCCCTCGCTCCCCGCTACTCCCTCGCCCTTACTCCTCGTCGCCCGCCTCGAGCTGGGCCCGGGTGCTGGCGCTCAGGACCCCGGCGAGCTCGTCGTCGTCTCCGACCCGGCGCACCGACTCGCCGTACGCCGCCGTCACCTCGCGCGCGACGAGGTCGGCGAGGTGCCGCCACGGATCCGAAGTGGCCAGAAGCCACGTGCGGCGGGGGTCCCACGCGCAGGACTCGAGCAACTCGAACGCGATGAGCGCCACTCCATCGCCGTCGACCGACGCGCCGACCTCGGCGAGCACACGCCGCTGCACGTCGGGAGCGATGCGGGCGCGCGCCTGGCGCAGGAACTCGTCGCGCTCGTCGTCGTCGATGGGAGGGGCGAACATGCCGCCGCGCAGAAGGGTCAGGAACTCGCGGAAGCGCTGGGCGCTCCACAGGGCGTCGTGCATCATGGTGCCGTCTCTCGTGTCAGCCGCGCGAAGCTGCACCGCGCGGGCGGTGAATCGAACAAGGAGGGCCGACAGCGCCGGCCGCAATACTCAGCGGGTCGCCGAGCATCGGCTCCTTGGGTCGGCGGCGCGGAGGGACGCGCGCACGATGTCGTTCACGAGTGACACGCCTGCGACCCCACCGACCGGGCACCGACACAAGACAAGAGGCGGGCCCTACCCTCGGCGTATGCGGTGCGTCGCCTTCCTGCGGAACGTCAACCAGGGTCAGCGCGGGCACCCCTCGACCGCCGATATCGTGGCCGGGTTCGAGGATGCCGGATGCCACGACGTGCAGACCTTCCAGAGCAACGGCACCGTCGTCTTCGACTCCGACGAACCCGCCGAAGCGGTGGCGAGCGCGGCGGAGGCGATCGCCGCTCGATCCGGCCACGAGCGCGACATCCTCTGGATCCCCCTCTCCGACCTGGTGGCGATCGCCGCCGAGCACGGGGCGACGCCCGAACCCCGCGGGTACGAGTTCACGCTCCACGGTGGAGGCACCGTCGACGCGCAGGATCCCGAGGTCGCGAGTTTCGCCGCGCAGTACGGCTGCACGCTCGTCGACGCCGGTCCCCGCTGGACGCTCGTCCACAACGACGTCGAGGGTCAGGGCAACGCCACGCCGATGCTCGAGCGCCTCACCGGCGGCCGGGCGACCTCGCGCGGACTGCCGACGGTCGTCCGGCTGGTCGCCCGCTTCGGCCCGTCGTGACCGAGCACCACCGCCAGCTCCGATCAGAAACGACGGCTTCCCTCCACGCCGACCTTGTCGCAGACTCGACACGTGGGCTCGCTGCACGTCGTGACGCTGGTGATCGACCTTCCGATCACGAAGCTCGACGCGCTCGACACGATCGCGTTCGTCGCCGACGGCGAGGTGGAGAACCCCGGCACGGCGCGGCCGCGCGTGTGGCTCAGCGTCGACGCGTGGGCGCAGGTCGAGATCCCGAAGTTCGCCGACCCTCCCCCGCTCGCGATCGACGTGTGCTCCAAGACCTCACGCGACGCCGCACTCTTCCAGGCCAAGCGTCTGGCCGCCGCTCTCGAGAAGCTCGGCTGGACGGTGCGTCCCGAACGGCCGGTCCACTGATGCGCACGGGCGACAGGCGATGAACGCACTCTCGCCGCGCCTGCAGGCGGTGGTCGACGCGCTCCCGCTCCGCCCCGGGATGCGCGTCCTCGAGGTCGGCGGAGCTCCCGGCGCCGCCGCGCGAGCCGTCGCCGCCCGCGTTGGACCGGACGGACACGTGCTCGTGCTGGACCGGTCGGCCACCGGCATCCGTCAGATCCAGGCGAATTGCGACAGCGAGATCGCGGGCGGCACGCTGTCGGTGCTGCACGCGCCGGTCGAGGACTTCGCCCTGCCCGCCGGCGTCGCGCCGTTCGACCTGGCCTTCGCGTGTCGCGTCGGAGCCCTCGACGGGCGGCACCCGCGGCTCTACGAGCCCGCGCTCGCGAACCTGCGCCGAGCCCTGAAGCCGGGCGCGCTGCTCTACGTCGACACCGGCTCCCCCCTCACCGCAATCGCACTGTAGAGCGGGCGCGCGCCGCCACGCAACCGGATGCCCTGACGCCCCCGCCCCGCCTAGGCTCGCGTCACATGAGGACGAACGACCGCGACCACGACATCGTCCTGCTCGGCGCCTCGGGGTTCGTCGGCAGGTACACCGCGCGGCACCTGGCGCGATCGGCGCCCGACGGCGTGCGGGTCGCCCTCGCCGGCCGGTCGACCGCACGCCTGAACGAGGTGAAGCGCGAGCTCGGCGTCGACTGGCCGACCCTCGAGGTCGACACCGCCGATGACGCGGCCGTCGCCCGGGTCGCGGCATCCGCCTCTGTCATCGCCACCACCGTCGGACCGTACCTGCGCTACGGCATGGGCGTCGCCGCGGCGTGCGCGCGCGCCGGCACGTCGTACGCCGACCTGACAGGCGAGAGCATCTTCGTCGCGCGCAGCATCGAGCGCAATCACGCCCTCGCCGAGACGACCGGCGCCAGGATCGTCCACTCCTGCGGGTTCGACTCGATCCCGTCCGACCTCGGCCTCGGGCTCGCCCACGCCGCCGCCGGCGGTGTGCCGATCGTCGCGGCGACCCTGACGGTGCGGTCGCTGCGCGGCGGCATCAGCGGCGGCACGATCGACTCGCTCAGACAGCAGGTGAAGGAGGCGAAGACGGATGCCTCGGCCCGCCGCATCCTCGCCGACCCGTATGCGCTCACCCCCGGGCCGTCGGTGCGTCTGCCGAACCGGGCCGGCAGCGGCTGGGGCACCGTGCGGGGAACGTGGCAGGCGCCGTTCGTCATGGGCGGCTACAACCAGCAGATCGTCCAGCGCAGCAACTACCTCACCGGCTGGAGCTACGGGCAGCTGATGCGGTACCGCGAGGTCGTGGCGACCGGGCGCGGCCTCGCCGGCTTCGCACGGGCCGGCGGGATCGCCCTCGGGACGGCCGCCCTCGTCGGCGCGATGTGGTTCCCTCCCACGCGCGCCGTGCTCGACCGGGTGCTGCCGTCACCCGGCAGCGGACCCAGCGCGGAGGCGATCGAGCACGGCCGCTTCGCCCTCGACGTCGACGCCTACCCGGTCGAGGGCCCGCCGGTGCGCACCCGCGTCGCCGCGCCGTACGATCCCGGCTACGGCGGGACCGGGGTGATGCTCGCCGAGTCGGCGCTGAGCCTCGCCCTCGACGACCTCCCCGACCGGGCCGGCGTGCTGACGCCGATGGTCGCGATGGGCGAGCACCTGGCGAAGCGGCTGCGCGGGCAGCGCTTCACGCTGGAGGCCAACGCCAGGTGATCCGGGCTCGGCGCACCGGGCGGTGTGGTCGAGCTCTCCGATAAGCACCCCCGGGCGCCTCCGAACCGGCACCCGTCCCCGCGGGCGCACGCGCCGGGAAAGGCCTCGTCGGCGGCCTATATTGCCTGCGGCGCCGCCGTGTCAATCCCTCCCTGGATCGCGGGCGCGTCGCCGCGGGTCTTCCTACGATGTCCCTGCGCTCGATGAAGCGAGGGTGCGGCCCAAGTCCCAGGGGCGGGCAGCCGCACTCACCGTCCAAGACGAGGGGCCCGAGGGGGGCACCGGGAATGGAAGAACGATGAGCACGCAGAACCCATCACGTCCGCTGACCAGTGAAGAACTCGAGGCCGAGGGCGGCGTCGCGCTTCCCGACAAGGAGGTGGCCTCGATCCTCGACCTCAACGCCGACCTCGATCTCGGCATCTCCGCCGCGGCTCCCATCGACCTCGCGGTGGCTGCGAACGCGAACGTCGCGGCGCCGATCGATGCCGCGGCGTCGGCCAACATCCTCTCGTCGGGCTCCTCTGCTCAGGCACTGGCCGACCAGAGCGTCAGCATCGACCAGGGGGTCACCGCCGACGCGACGGCCGAGTCCACGCAGGACAGCACTCTCCAGCAGGGCGACACCGCCGGAACCGACGACACGACCACCGACGGCACCGCCGACACCGGGCTGCTGCCTGACGGCGCCCTCCCGGACGCCGAGACCGTGCCCGACCTGACGTCGAGCCTCGACGGCGACCTGCTGAACGTGGACGTCGACGTGGCGGCCGATGCGGACATCGCGGCGCCGATCAATGGTGCGGTGGCCGCCAACGCGAACGTCGCCGCCCCCATCGACGCGGCCGTCGCCGCGAACATCGGCTCGATCGACAGCGAGGCCGCTGCGCTGGCGCAGCAGGACGCGATCATCAACCAGCAGATCGACGGCGAGGCCACTGCGACGGCGGATCAGCAGTCCGACATCGGCCAGTAGGCACGGATGCCTCGAACCCCGGGCGGGTCGTCGACCGACGGCCCGCCCACCGCCACCGCTCCGACCGCTACCGCTCCGCCGGCCGCCGCCGACGCCGCCGTCCCCGCCGGAGCGTGGGTTCCCGCCCGAGCGTCGGCCGTCGAGCTTCTCGGTCAGGCGCAGAACTCCGGTTATCGCGAGCCGCCGTGGCTCGTGCGCCGGGCGGATGGTCAGACGATCCAGCTGACACCGCTGCTGTACGCCGTGCTGGACGCGATCGACGGCGGGCGCGGACTGGCCGAGATCGCACAGGCAGCGGGTCGGGCTTCCGGGCGCGAGGTCAGCGCCGACAACGTGCGGGTGCTCATCGAGAACCGGCTCATGCCGCTCGGACTCCTGCGCCTGCCCGACGGCTCCGAACCGGAACTGAAGAAGAGCGACCCGCTGCTCGGCATCCGTTTCCGCTACACCGTCACCGACCCGGACCGCACGAACGCGCTCACCAGGCCCTTCGCCGCGCTGTTCCACCCCGTGATCATGATCGCCGTCACGGCGGCGTTCCTCGCCGCCTGCTGGTGGGTGCTCTTCGTGAAGGGCCTCGGCTCGGCGACGCACGACGCCTTCGCCAACCCCGGCCTGCTGCTGCTGGTGCTCGTCGTCACGGTGTTCTCGGCCGGATTCCACGAGTTCGGTCACGCCGCCGCCGCCCGCCGCGGCGGGGCCACGCCCGGAGCCATGGGCGCAGGGCTCTACCTGGTCTGGCCTGCGTTCTACACCGACGTCACCGACTCGTACCGCCTGGGTCGCGGCGGTCGCATCCGCACCGACCTCGGCGGGCTCTACTTCAACGCGATCGTCGCCGTCGCGATCATGGCCGTGTGGCTCGCCACCGGCTGGGACGCGCTGCTGCTGGTCGTCGCGATCCAGGTGCTGCAGATGGTCCGGCAGCTTCTGCCGCTTCTCCGGTTCGACGGGTACCACATCCTCGCGGATCTCACCGGCGTGCCCGACCTGTTCCAGCGCATCAAGCCGACGCTTCTCGGGGCGCTGCCGTGGCGATGGGGCGATCCGGAAGCCAACGCGCTTCGGCCCTGGGCGCGCATCGTGGTGACGCTGTGGGTGCTGGTGACGGTGCCGCTCCTGATTCTGAGCGTCGCGCTCATGGTGCTCGCGCTCCCGCGGATCGTCGGAACCGCGTGGGCGTCCGTGCTCGACCAGCAGGAGCGGCTGGCAGGCGCAATGCCTGAAGGGAACTGGCTGGGCGTGATCGGGCACGTCGCGGCGATCGCCGTGCTGCTGCTCCCCCTTCTCGCGATCGCAGCGATGCTCGTCCTGCTCGTGCGCGGCATCGGCACCAGGATCATCCGCGGCACGCGCGGCCGCCCCGTCCGCCGCACCGCCGCCATCGCCCTGGCCGCGGTCGTTGCCGGCGCGGTCGCGTTCGCGTGGTGGCCCGACGCGCACCGGTACCGGCCCGTTCAGGCGTACGAGCGCGGAACCCTCGTCGACGCGGTCGGCGCCGTCACCGCGCTGGGCCCTGCCGAGTCCGAAGGACTGCGCCGCGGGGCGCAGGGCACGACCGTCACGGCTCTGCCCGAGAACACCGAGCTCGGCACCGCCGCGGATCCGCAACTGGCGATGATCCTCGTTCCGCGTGAGGGGTCGGATGCCGCGACCTGGGTCTTCCCGTTCGACCGGCCGCTGCCGCCCGAGGCGGATGGCAATCAGGCCCTCGCCGTCAACACCGGCGATGGGTCGGTCGTCTACGACGTCGCATTCGCCCTGGTGTGGGCGGAGGACGACACCGTCGACACGCGCAACGAGGCGTACGCGTTCGCGAGCTGCACCGACTGCGCCGCGGTGGCGGTCGGCTTCCAGGTGGTGCTCATCGTCGGTCAGGCCGACGTCGTCGTGCCCGAGAATCTGTCGGCGGCGGTCAACTACGGCTGCGTGAACTGCCTGGCCTACGCGCTGGCCAGCCAGCTCGTGGTCACCCTCGACGGCCCGCTCAGCGAGGACGGGATGGCGCGCCTGTCAGCCCTCTGGGAAGAGATCATGCTCTTCGCGGAGGACCTCGAGAGCGTTCCGCTGTCGGACATCGAGAATCAGCTGGAGGAGTACAAGGCCCTCATCGTCGAGGTGATCGAGGAGGACGCCGCAACGCGCGCCGAGAGCGACACGCGCACCGGGGACGACTCGGATCCGGCCGATGAGACCGGCACAGACGGCGCCACACCGGCTCCCACCGCCGACGACGACGGGTCGCTGCAGGACGCACCCGAGCCGACGCGTACGCCCACGCGTACGCCGACGCCCGAGGCGACGGCATCCGTCGATCCTCAACCGTCGCCAACGCCCACGCCGACGGGCACGGAGGAGGAGGCGGCGCCCTGAACCGAGGCGTCAGGCGAGCGGCCGCTCAAACCCATCCGATTCCGAGGGTGCGCAATTGCGCGCCACTTGACCGGTCCCCCGTTGCTGACTTTGATTTGGCCATGGATCCACAGCTCTCGGCCGCCCTGGTCGCCGCACTCGCATCTCTCGCCGTTGCGATCCTCGCGTGGCTCTCCGGTCGTCGGCAAGCGCAAGAGTCCAATGAAGTCCAACAAGAACTGGTTAGGAAGCAGGCCGACCTCACGCGCGAACTCGAAGACTACAAAGGCGAACTCGCGAGACAAGTGCGAGTCGAAGAGCGTGCGCTGACGGCGAAGGCGGAGTTGGATCGAGTTCGCGAACCGCTCCTGCTAGCGGCAGTCGATCTGGCACACCGCATCGACAACATCCGCAACAACTCATTCCTCGCATATCTTCCGAGCTCCGAACCGTCGCGCCGCGACGTCGCGGTTCGCGGCACGCTCTACCGGTTTGCCAGGTACTGGTGCGTCGTCGAATCCCTATACGACCGCGCCGATTTGGGAAAGCTACTGACGGATACGGACACGCAGCCGGTCGCCGCAACGCTTCGCGATATTGGCCGAACATTCGCGAGCGACCGTTATGACTCAGCGAAGCTTATGGTCTGGCGGGAGGAACAACGAGCGATCGCAGAATTGATGCGAGGCACTGACGGGCATGCGGGCTACATCGGCTTCGCAACGTTCTTTGACAGATACGAGCAGACGTTCGCGACGTGGTTTGAGTTCATCTCTCGAGACCTTCCCACTGCGGCGACGAGCGAGAGACTACGGCTAGTGCAACGGCAACTGGGCGAACTGGTCGCGCAACTGGCTCCCGTGGGTCAGGAGTTCTATATCGAGCAGGTGAAGAAGATCGAGCAAGGGGCGAAAGCTCCCTGACTCGGCGGACTACTACTCTGCAGCGACCTGACGCGCTCGCCATCCTCTCGCTCTATTCGCTTTCGCCGGGCGGCATCCCATCCGATTCCGAGCTCGCGCCGAAGACCTCTCACAGCACGGCAGATCGCCGTTGACAAGAGAGAGGTCTCACCATGGGCTCTTCACCGAATCGCATCGTCGCCACGGTCTTCGGCGCCGTCTACCTTCTCGTGGGCCTGCTCGGGTTCGCGTTCACGGGAGGTGTCGGCTTCGTCGCCACCGAAGGCGGGCTGCTCCTGGGCATCTTCGAAGTGAACCCGCTGCACAACGTCGCCCACCTGCTGATCGGCGCGGCGCTGTTCATCGCCGGCCTGCGCGGAGTGCGCCCCGCGAAGCTCGTGAACACGATCATCGGCGCGGCCTACCTGCTGCTCGGTGTGGTCGGCTTCTTCCTCGTCGGCACGCCGGCGAACATCCTCGCGCTGAACGCGCCCGACCACTTCCTGCACCTCGCCAGCGCCCTCGTGCTGCTCGGTGTCGGCCTGGGCGCCGAGCGCTCGTCGCGAGTCGCAACGGCGTGATCATGCGACACGAGGCATCCGCGACGGACCGCGCGGCCACCCGCGCGCCGTCGTGGGTGCCCGTGGCGGCGTGGGGCTTCGGCCTCGTGAGCGCGGCGCTGGGGGCCGCGGCGATCGTCGCACTCCAGGCCGACACCCTCTCGCGAGTGCTGGGGACGCTCGCGGTCGTGGTGGGGTTGGCCGCGCTCGCCTGGGGCGCGGCCGGCCTCGCCATGGGTCGCACGCCGGCACCGCGGGGGGCGGTCGCCGGCGTGTCGGCGGGGGTGGTTGTCGCGGTGGGTCTGCTGGCGACCGCGCCGGGGCGTGCGAGCGTGTTTGCGATCGCGCTGCTGGGGGCGCTCGGAGTCGTGGTGGCGTGCGGCATTCTGCGGGGTCAGCGTCGTCCGTCGCGGCGCACGAGCCTGTGGGGCATGGTCGCTGCTGCGGCCGTTGTGACGATTCTCGTCGTGCCGGCGCTGGGCGCGTGCCAGGGGGCCGCGCTACTCAGCGCCGACGGCACCGTGCTGCCCGTGGTCACGCACGACGGACATTGATGACGGATGCCGCCACCGCCGGCTGTCGGCGTGCGCGAGCGGTTGCGTCACATCTCGTCACCATCTGACACGCTCCGACACTCGCCGACGATCCGTGGGGATCGCGTTTAGCGTGGGGTCATCGCGGCGATCCGGGCGGTCCCGGGCTCCGGTTCATACCCGGCAGCGTTGCGGGTTCGACTCCCGCCGTCGCGTCAACTTTCGAAGGGTCACGATCCCAGTTTTTTCAAGGGATCGCGGCCCTTCAGACTTCGTCAGTTGGGGCTTGTGGACGCGGTTTGGACACAAGCGCCGTCGTACGGGCCTGGTCAAGGGCGGCCGAGACGGCGTCCACATCGTCGTCGAAGAGGTCGGCGTAGACGTCGAGCGTCATGGCCGCCGAGGCGTGCCCGAGCATTCGCTGGACTGCCTTCACGTTCGCTCCGGACGCGATGGCAAGGGATGCTGCGGTGTGTCGCAGATCGTGCACCGTCATTCGAGGCAGCCCGGCTTCGGTTAGCGCTCGCATGAACCAGGATCTCGAGGCGCCGGAGGATCGTGGGCGCTGGATGTGGTCGTCCCCATCACCGAAGAGGAGGGCGCGTGGTTCCTTTCCGCTGGCGAGTTCGCCGAGGGGCTCGGCCAGGAAGCTCGGGAACCCCACTGAACGCAGTTCGTGCGTTTTCGGAGACCCGACGTGCAGATCCGACCCGACGCGCACGGCGTTCTCATTGACCGATAGTCGGCGACGCTCCAGGTCGAGATCGCGGACCCGGAGCGCGGAGAGTTCACCCCAGCGCAGCCCGGTGTAGCCCGCCACGAAGACGATGGCCGCGTGTTCCGAGCCGGCGGCACGGGCGAGAGAGTCGACCTCCTCGTGACTCAGGTACACGTGCCGCTTCTTGCCCTTCCGCGGCAGGTCGACACCGCGAGCCGGATTACGCGGGATGCGCCGGTCCTTCACTGCCACGTCGAGCACGGCTGCAAGAACGCCGTAGGCACGAATCACGACGGTTGCGCTCTTCGGTCGGTTGCCCTGTTCGGCCGTCCTGGCGTGATAGCGGCGGACCGTGTGAGCTGTCCCCGCGCTCACCTCCGTGATCCACTTCTGCACGTCGGAGTGCGCGATCGCCCCCAACTGCACTGAGCCCCACCGAGGCTCCACATAAACGCGCCAGGCATCGTCGAGCAGCTTGTAGCTCGACGGCTTCAGCTTCATCCGCTTGACGTCGAGCCAGTCGGGCGCGAGCTCGCCGACCGTCACTCGTGAGCTTGCGGGATCGATGAAATCGCCCGTCAGCATCTGTGACTCGACCGAGATCAAGTAGCGCTCGGCTTCACGCTTGGTGCGGAACCCGCGCTTCGCTGCCTGCCGGTGATCGGGACGCCGGTAGCGCACCCGGTAGCGACGGCCGGACGCGGTGTCGTAAGGCTCGATGCTTCCCATTCCGCACCTCAGATCAGATCTTCCCCAACACTTGCAGATCAATTCTGTCATTCAACATATCCGTGCGCATGGGGCCGAGCGGTAGACCCTCGCGCCGACTCCTCTGGAATGACATCGCCGTCACACCTGGTGAGGTCGCACTTGTCACTCCGACCAGGCAAAGAGGAGACCGGTTGGATGGCCATCTCCGCGCAAAAGCCGGCAGGAGCCTTACGGAGTCGCCGAGAACGCGCCGGGCCTTCTACGTGCCTCGAATGACCCCTCACCATGACTGATGTGAGGGCAAAAGCGCAGGTTGGTGGGTCTGCGCTCTCCACTCAGCGGCAATGGTCGTCCGCAGTGCGCAGTCGGCGCGCCGCAACCTCGACGCGCTTAAGCATGCCGATCGTGCCCCAGGCTGCTCCCAGCAGAGCGTTCGATCTCATGGTGGCGGCGCTGTCAGCGAGCGCGGAGCTCAGGATCATAGCGTTGCCTTGACCGGCCGCCGTCAGCGCTGCAGCCTGGAGCGAGCGCGACAATTCGTCCGCGTCCAGAAGCACGAGCCTTTCTAACTCTTCGATCGAGACGACGCCGATAGGAAGATCGCGGGCAGGAAGGTGCTGCCAGAGGAGCCCGATCTCGTTCAGGTAGAACGGCTCGAGGGTGACGACCAGGCCGACGCGCGGCTTCGACGAATCGAGCGCTGACGTCTTAGCAGCGATCTGCTCGAAGTGGTCATGGGAACGGTTGAGTTGCCGGATTCCCTTGCCAATGCTGCCTTCGACCGACTTCAGCCAGTCTTCCCCGCCCACGCGGAGGCTTTCGATGGGTTGACGCGCCTTGCACTCCATGAGCACAGTCAAGCCGGGCAGATCAAGGAACCAGTCGCACGAGTCGAGCGGACTCGTCTTGGTCCCGTAGGCCACCTCGGGAAGCACTTCTCGCGCGCCTTGGATGAGCGCCAGCTGTCGACCGGAGTAATGCTGAAACACCGCGCCGAGGTCACGCGAAAAGCCTTCACCGAGGACGGGGAGCGCAAGGTGATAGATCGCTGGCGGCATCGCCTTATCGGCGATGGCCTGAAAGCTCGGTGCGATGGCTGTGGGCGCGACGCCCTCGACAAACGGAGTGGCAGCGAGCGGGTTGAAGGCGTACTTCTTCAAAGGCGGCGGCAGGGGATCTTGGAATCGCGAGTTGGCGTCCTTGAATTCGTCGACGGAGGTGACGAGGTGCTCGGTGAAGGTGCGCCGCACGGCGTCGAAGGAGAAGACGTCGCGGATCTGCTGGAATTTGGGACTGTCGAGCCAGTGCAGCGACAGAGTGCCGTTATGTCCCATCGCCAAGGCGGAGAGTAGGGCAACGCTCTCGACATACTCATCCAAGGTCAGGCCGTTGAGGACTTTCTCGAACCAGCCGGGCGTCATTGCCTCAGGCTTGAAGCCCGGAGGGAACTCAGTAGAGGAGCCAAAGAGAAGAAGAGTTCGGGCGATCTCGGGTGGCTTGGCTCGCTGAGCCGGGAACTGCTCGAAGATGATGCGGGCGACCACTCGGCTTAGCGCCTCGACCGATGACGGCGCATTCGCTGCGTCCTCCTCAGCCAGAGCCGCATTCATCCCGCACAGCAACTGAAGCGCGTTCGCGTTTGGCTTGGACTCAGTTAGTGATCCCCATGCCAACGCGGTACGAGCGACGTCCGCGATGTTCCAGGCAGTGAGCCCCTTCATGGCCCACGCCTTCGGATTCCGGGCCTTCGCGACCTTGACGCTCATAGAGGCAGCCTGGACGAGCAGACTGTCCCGATCGACTTCTTCGACGCGCGTTCGAAATGCCTCCCATGTGGGAGGCGTCGGTTGTTGGCCGGGAGTTTGCATCTGCATCACTTGTAGCAGGTTGGGATCCTCTAATGCATTGCTGCCGGCGTCCAGAGAACGTAGCGTGCACACGTGGACCCTGATCCGAGCCTTTCTGAACCCACTACGGCTACCGTCGCCAGAGTCGATCGCGGTTGGGTTCTGCGTGTCTATGGCGCGGACATGAGCATGCTCTCCGAGACACCGCTGCCTTGGGACGGTGAGGACTTTTTCGACCGAGGACTCAACGCGGTCTGGTCATGACCCGGTTTCACGGAACTCAAGCTGAGGAGTCGTGGCTAGTTGACGGTGTCTGTTTTCGAACTCTAGCGGGGTGTCCCAGCCGAGCGAGCCGTGCCGGCGTCGGCGGTTATGGAAGCCCTCGATGTACTCGAAGATCGCGTTGGCGAGTTCGACCCTGGTGGACCATCGGCGGCGGTTCAGGAGTTCGACTTGCATGCGCGCCCAGAACGATTCGACCACGGCGTTGTCGTACGGGTCCCCGACCGTCCCGAGCGAGGGCAGGAGGCCCGCATTTCGGGCGCGCGAGGTGAAGGCCCACGAGGTGAATTGCGTGCCGTGATCCCCGTGGATGATGGTTCCCGGTTCCGGCTGGCGGGAGTCGATCGCCATTCCGAGCGCGTTCGTGGCGAGCTCTGCGCGTTGCGTGGTGTCGATCGCCCATCCCACGACGCGTCGGCTGAACACGTCGAGCACGACGCAGCAGTAGAGCTTCCCTTCCCGCGTCGGATGCTCCGTGATGTCGGTCACCCAGAGGCGGTCTGGCCCGTCGGCGTGGAAGCGGCGGTGAACGAGGTCGGTGACGGTGACCTGACGTGGGACGCGCTTGGAGCGGCGCCGTAATGGGAGGCCGACCAGCCCGGATCGCCGCATCAGCAGGGCGACAGTGTTCTGTCCTACTGTGATCTCGTGGGCGCGTTGTAGCTCCGCGCGCACCCGCATCCGCCCATAGGTGCCGTAGGACGCTTCGTGGATCTGCCCGATCAGGTCGGTCAGCCACGCGTGCCGGATCGACCGCGTCGAGGGTGCGCGGGACTTCCACTCGTAGTAGCCCGACGTCGAGACACCGAGCGCGAAGCAGGCCCTCCGGATGCGGACTCCGTCAGCGTGGAGTTCGTCCACGAGACGGAACCGGTCTTTTGGGGGCACCACCTGCTCCACCGCAGCGGCGGCTTTTCGGAGGATCTTGTTCTCTTCCTCCAGCTCACGGATGCGCCGATTCGCGGCAGCCAGCTCAGCCGACGGTGCACGCCCAGACGCGGGTTTCATGCCGCGGTCGACAAGGTCTTGCTGCTTCCAGCGGTAAAGGCAGGACTGCGCGATGCCGAGTGTCGCGGCGACGTCGACGACGGTGCGCCCTGATCTCACCAGCTCGAGCGCACGCTCACGGAACTCGGACGGATACGGTCTCGGCATACGACCACTTCTCCTCTCGGAAGCAGCCACATCCTCTCAACCAATCGTTCCGGGAAACCGAGGCAAGACCAAGGTGTCCGGGAAAGCGGGGCACGCTCCACCAGCGCACCGCCATCATGAGGGTCTGACGGCGCTGGATGCGGAAGCACCGGACATGTAAGGCACGAAGTCGATGCCCGGCGTCCTCACGGCCGCGAGATCGCGACCCAGGTGATCGGCGCCCCGCACCCGAGTTCGAGGACTGGGCCTCGCTGCCCGACCGGCGAGCTCAGATGCCCGACCCTAACCGAGTGGCCTGACATCCATCAGGTCGAGAGGGCCGCCAACGGATGCCGCTCACTGGCGCATTTGGGGCGTACGATGCTCGCAGGACGGAGCTGCTCGGGCCCTGGGGGCAACCCCGGGGCCTTCGTTCGCAGGAGGGATCATGCGGTTCAAGGTGATGGTGACGAAGGTCGAAGTGGCCGAGTTGTGGATTCGGGCCGCCGATGAAGAATCCGCAGCGAAGAAGGTTGAGGACGAGTTGACCACCTCATGGGCATTCGCCGGTCGGTGGGAGACGAAGGCCACTGACGTCCAGGTGGTCGAATTGCAGCCTGAGCCGGGCACCACGGATCAGCGCCAACTGTCAGCGTCGGGGCCGATGCTGCTCAAGCTGAAAGACGCGGCGAGCGAACTTGGCATCTCCTACGGGACGTTGCATGCGCTGATGAAAGATGGGGTCATCGAGCACACCCAAGTAGGGTCCGGCAAGTACATCTCGCGGGCGACGCTCGCGGCATTCATCGAGGCAAACACTCACAGGTAAGATTGAAACGCTGGCCTCCGTAGCTCAGTGGAAGAGCCACTCCGTCCTAAGGAGCGGGTCGGGGGTTCGAATCCCTCCGGGGGCACCTTGAGATGAGTGGCGACGTACGCCTCACCCGAGTCGCTGCACAGGTCAGGTTGGGCAGAGTTCGGGATCCATCCTTCCGCGCCAGGCCACCGACCGCCTCACGTCGTTCTCTCGAGGTGCCGCAAAGGCCAACCCCCTAGGCCGTCGACCATCTCCTAAGAGCGCCAAGCGAGCCCGACCGGGTACCGCATCCATCGGCAGCACATACTCGATCCACGCCAGCGCAACCGCGCGCGGATTGATCTCGAGGTTGTCCGCATCGAAGTAGACGCTCGCAAGATACTCACGTCGACCGGCGCGCACAGTAGACCGCTCGGCGAAGGTGGGGACGGCGCGCGGCCGACGTGACAGATTCGTCATCGAGAGAGCGGATCGCCACACCTGCTCAACAACGCGGTCTTCTACGACGCAGGCGGGGTGCATCTCTACTCGAACATGATCGATCACATAGACGCGGCGAGCGCGCCGTTTCAACCACACGGCAGCGATCGCAGCGAGGACAAGGCCAGCAACCAGCGCCCAGGGCCAGATCTCCACGGCGACCACCTCCTCGGGCTAGCCCCAGGCATACCCCCGGCCACCGACACTCGACAGCTCAGAACTCTCCGATCGCCATCCCGAGACGCAGGTAGAGGTCAGTGACGGCCTCGTTATTCACGCTGTATTTGACCCAGACGCCCTTACGAGACTCCCCTGCAACGCTGGGCGGGTCAGCGATCACGAGGCCAGCCGCCTCGAGCTCATTGAGCCGCGGCTGGATCGTGGTCGGGCCCAAATCCAGCGCGTCGCAGATCGGCCCGACCGTCACATCGGGGTTTGAGCGCAGATAGCGGAGGATCGCCGCCTTGACGAGATTGCCGAGAAGCGCGATCGGGTCCTGAGCATCTTCAGAGCCCGCTGGTTGCGCGAGACGAGGCATGCCGCCATTGTGTCGCAGAGGTCGCCGGGAAGTCCAGCAAAGCATCCAATTTAGTTGTTTACTTTCCCACCACACTCGTATACCGTGTGGGGATGTCCATCCGTCGGGTACTTTTTAGACTGCGCACAGCAAATGCGCCCTCGACGGTGTCCCTCGTTCGGCCGACAGACAAAATCCAGATCCAAGAGATAAACTCCGCGATCCTTGGGGAGGCATCCGTCCACTCCTCCACAGCAGATAGCGACACCAGACTTATCCACAATCTTGCGTCGATTCCTTTTCCGCGAGCGCATCGCGTGTCTAGGATGCGGTCACGGCGACCGTCGCGCGAGCAAAATCGTCCGTGCGCGGTGGCTGTCCTGAAGGATCAGGAGGGCTGACCGATGATGATGAGCGACAGTTCAGGACGACGCGGTATCGCGTGGGCGATCATCGGCGGACTCGTCCTTATCGCCGGAATTGTCGCGATCATCGTAAGCGCCATCCTCGCGCAACCAGATCCCACTCCGCCGAGCGAGCCAACCTCGTCGAGCACACCCAAGCCGACAGAGTCCAGCGAGCCCGCCGACACGTTCGTCGATCAGTCGGTGGCCGACCGTGGCTGGACGCCCGAGCCGATCACCACGGATGCCGATACCTACATCGTCGCCGCGCTGGCAGCAGCCTCCACCTTCGACACCACCCTCAGCACCCGCGAAGAGTGGCTCGGCTACCTCGACAGTTGGTTCACACCCGACACCCGCTACACATCCGAAGCAGATCAGCTGTCCGCGATGGAGGACTCGCAGGTCGAACTCCGGACAGGCGTGGTGCTGCCACAGGAGGAGTGGGACTCACTCGCTGGCGAGGATGGCCGAGTCGTGGCGGTGACGACGGGCGAGATCGCGTATGTCCCGGTACCCGACGACGCGTCAGGTGACATGTCGATCGGTACGTCCGACGTGACGCTCACTTTCACTCGCTCGGACGGCTCCGATGGCGAAACGTCGCACGACGAGCAGGTGCGCGTGAGCGTGCAGGTTCTCTGCGGCGCAGCATCCGTGCCAACACCCAATTCCGATCAGCAGGCAGGCGACTGCAAGGTGGTTCGCTACTTCACGGAGCCCTTGGAGCCCTGACATGGGAGCCCCGGTGATCGCCGCAGCAGCCCTCAACACGAGGACTGGTCGGAAGATCCTGGCGGGGGCGCTCATCGGCATCCTGCTCATTGCGGGGTTCCTCGTCACCCCACTCGTAGCAGTGCCGTTCGCCATCATGGGCGCGGCCGCAGGCACGACCGAAACTACGACCGGTGCCGCGCCCGCTGTCAGCGGCGACTGGGGCCACCCGCTCGCGGGCGGCTATTCCAAGGGTCGTGGCTTCGGCCACAACCCGGTCGTCGGATGCGGCTACTGCTCGGTGAATCACCAGGGCTATGACATGGCCCAGGGATGCGGGGCCACGGTCTTCGCCGCCGGTCCAGGGCGCGTCATCACCGCCGGCTCGTATCAGGGCTACGGCAACACCATCCGGATCGATCACGGCGACGACGTGGTCACGCTGTACGGCCACATGCAGTGGGAATCGCTCCGCGTCTCTGTCGGCGACGACATCACCGCCGGCACACCCATCGGCGCCGAAGGCAACACTGGCAAGTCCTTCGGCTGCCACCTCCATTTCGAAGTCCGCAGATCAGGTAACCCGATACCTCCCGAGCCCTTCATGGCCGCACTCGGCCTACCACTGAAGTAGTCACCGCGAAGGAGAACGATCATGAACACCTACGCCGCACCGATGGATGTCGATATCCCCGATATTCAGCCGGACTTCTCGGCCCCGTTCTTTCAGGGCTTCCAGGTCATCGCGTCCTACATTCTGGCGGGAGCGATGCTCGTCGTCCTGATCATGTTGATAATCGCGGGAGCCGCTCTCGCGTTCCGCGGTTTGGCATCCGATCGGGTCCGCACGTGGGCGGGTGAGAACATCCTCTGGATCTTCATCGCTGCCGCGGTGCTGGGCGCGGCATCCGGTCTCTTCGCCTGGTTCGTGAACTTCGACTTCGGATTCTGATGAACCTCGTCCGAGTTCTCCGCCTCGGCTTCACCGTCGGGATCGCGCTCGCGCTCGGTTCAGGAACCGCCGCGCACGCGACGGTGACGGATATCGCAGCCCCGATGCCGATGGCTGCTGTCAGCGGCGAACCATGGTCGGCACCCGCATACCCCGTCGATTGCCAGGGCGCGGTCGACCAGGTCACGTGCACGCCAACGGACCCCAACAGCGTCACCGCGCAGCAGTGCTTCATCGGCGTCAACATCGCGGGCGAGAAGAACACGGTCTGCACCACCTTCGACGGGCATGCGCGGGCGATTCAAGCTGACGGCGGCCGCGCGCTTGAAGTGAAGTACGGCTGCAGCATCGGCGATGCCGTCTGCGTGACGTTCGAGAACGCCGGCCGCGGCATGGCCCTCGCTGCGACCGGGATGATGTTCTCCGTCGCCGACAACATGCGCTTCGACACGTCCACCCTCCTGTGGAGCGCCGCGCTCGATCAATGGTCGTTCTGGCAATGGGCGATCCTGATCATCACCTTCGGTGCAATGGTCTGGGCGGTCGCCGCCGCTGTCGTCTCGGGCGACCGCGAAGGGCTCGTCGGCGCCCTCGTTCGCTCGTTCATCGCGATCCCCGCCGTGCCGATCACCCTATGGCTCACCGGTCATCTCCTCAACGCCGTCGACGACATGACGTGGTACATCCTCACCGGCGACGGCCGCGATGTCCTCTACTCCACACTCCAGTCGGTCATGTGGGCGGGCGGTCAGGCGAACTACTTCTTCGCGTTCCTCATCCACTTCATGCTCATGCTCGGGATGCTGCTCCTCATGCTCGTGTTCGCGTTCCGCAACATCGTGCTCGCGGCGCTGATCATGGTCGGGCCGGTGGCATGGATGCTGTTCCCTGTGCGCGGGATCGGGCCGCAGTGGGTCGTGCGCTACGTGTCGGCTGTCGTGGTGTTACTTCTCACCGGGCCGCTGACGATCGGGTTCGTCACGCTGATTATCAACGGCCTCGCATCGGTGAAGACCATCTGGAATCCGCAGTCGTGGCCACTGATCATCGGCCTCGTCCTCGTCGCTTTCGCTCCGTTCGCACTTTTCGGCCTGTTCAGTTTCGCGGGCGCTGTCGCTGCGGACGGGGTTGGTTCACGACTTGGCTCCCACGGCGGACGAATGGCCACAGGCGCTGCTCGCTCCGCCGCGCGGATACCTACCCGCCTCGGCGCACTCCCCTCGGGCATCCGCCCTGCGGGTAATCGACCGGGATCGACCACTCCGCCGCCGAAGCCCGCGACAACCCGCTCGACGTCCACCACTCCGCGCGGTGCATCGACGCCCGCTCAGACGCGCACGACGTCGACCACGACACCACAGCGCGCAGCGGAGTCCCCGACTCCCCCCACCTCTACGTCAGCGCCTCGAGCACCACAGCCTCCCCAAAACCCCAAGCCTGATCGGAGTTCATCATGACCAGCACTCCCGAGTACGCGCGCCCCGTTCGTCTGCCGCGCCGGTCGCGGCAGGGCGTCGTCATGGGCATGGACCCGTGGCAACTCGCGTTCGTCACTGCGGCCGCTCTAGTCCTGCTCATCTTCGTGAACCGCTTCGGGCCTCCCGGTCTGCTCTACGGCGCACCGATCTACTTGACGTTCGGTGTCACTGCCCTCACCAGCATCCACGGCGTCTCCACCCCGCGGATGGCGGGGCTTTGGTTCATGAAGCAACTCCGCCACTCGACGGGCGCGACGACGGAGAAATTCCGCCCGGAGCGGCCGCGTATGACCGGAACCCTCAACCTGCCGGGCACCCGCGCGTCGATTCAGCTTTGGGACGTCAACAACGTCGCAGCGACGTACAACCCGCAGGATCGTTCTGTGTCGGTGATCGCCGAGCTCGAAGTGCAGGGCTTTCTCATGCAGGACCTGCCCGAGCGTTTCGATCTCGCCGAGCAGTTCGACCGGGTGCTGGGGCCGTTCACACAGCGACCAGGAGTCAAGCGGGTCACGCTACAGGAGCGCACACTGCCCACGACGATCCGCGCAGCTCGCGAGCACTACGAGAAGGTGCAGCGCCTCCGCAGACTGAACCCCGACTCCCCCGTCGCGCACAACTACCAGGACGTCATGGATCGCTCGGAGCGTTTCGAGGTCGCTCACCGGAACTACATCGTGCTGACCCTCGATCTTGTCTCGCTCGGGTCGCAACTGAAGGCGCTCGGCGGGGGCAAGGAAGCGATCGTCACCCTCGCGCAGATCGAGGCTGGCAACCTCGCCGACGCCCTGACGTCCGCGAAGATCACGGTGCGCCGCTGGCTCTCGCCGCGCGACGTCGCCGCCTTGGGTCGGCTGTCGTTCGACCCCGAGTTCGCACCCATCGTGCAGAACCGGCCTGAGAAAGTCACGGGTGTGGATCCGGCTGCGATCGGTCCGATGTACCTCGAGGAGCCGAAGGGTCGCAATGGCATCGTTATGACCGACTCCGGTGTGCACACCACCATGTGGATTCACGAGTGGCCGCGATCGGACTCGCCCGTTGGATTCCTGTCGCCAGTCGTGTTCGCGCGGCATCCGCATACCGGTGAAGCGATCACGCATATCTTCTCGATCGTCTTGACTCCGGTGCCCGTGTCGAAGGCGCTGAAGCGCATCCGCGACGAAAAGAAGGTGTGGCGCGGCAACGAGTCCCTCCGCGCGAAGCGCGGTGCAGACGGGTCGGCGGCGGATGCTGCGGACTGGCGTGCTCTCGAACAGCGCGAGCAGGAGATCGCTCGAGGCCACGGCGAGTTCCAGTACGGCGCTTATCTCACGGTCACCGCACCTGATGAGGAACGCCTCGATCAGGCGATCGCCGGCATGCGCAACGCGCTCTCCCGCGCGGGCATGGAGGCGCAGATCCTTTACTGCCAGCAGGCCGAGGCGCTGATGGTCAACGCGCTGCCGATCGGGATGGGGATGAAGTGATGGTGCGGCACGCGGCATCCTTCACTCCCGTCGAACTCACGCGGCGTGAGAGGCACGACATGCAGCGGGAGATCAACCGAGCCCGCCAGGACCAGACGCCGGCGCGCACGTCGCGTCGCGACCGCGGCCTGCCTGAGGCCGGTGTCCCCGGTCCGTTCGGTCCCGGTCTCATCAACGGCGGGTACTGGAACCTCGCAAAGGCGTGGATCCCCGCGCATCAAGCGACCTCGCAGCACATCGCAGGGATCTACCCGTTTGTAGCCGACTCTGGACTCGGCCACCGCGGGCCGATCCTCGGGGTCGATCTCAACGCCGATGCGCTTTGGCACTTCTCCCCGTGGGAGACCTACGTCGACGAGTCCGAGCGCGGTACGTTCTCGACGAACATCCTCGTGCTCGGTGCATACCGAGGCGGCAAGTCCGCGACCGTGAAGACCCTCGTCACTCGGTCCATCGCGTTCGGGCACCAGGTCGTCGTGCCGTCCGATCCGAAAGGTGAGTGGGTTGCCGTCGCCGAGGCCATCCCGGGCGGTCGCGTGATCCGACTCGGCGGTGGCACGGGCACCAGGCTCAACCCGCTCGACCGCGGACCGCGCCGTACCGACGCGACGGACGAGCAGCACGAGCAAATGGTCAAACAGCGCCGGATCAATACGCTCATCTCGCTCATCGAGATGACGTTGGGCTCGCGCCTGTCCGCAGTCGAGCATGCCGCGCTGCTTGACGCGCTCGACCGCTGCATCGATCGCACCGCCGATCGTCCAACGCTCCGGGGTGTGTACGAGGAACTTGGGTCGATCGCGAGGGACACGAGCGCTGACTTCCACGCTGCTGATGGCGCGATCCAGCCGCGATTCGTTCTGCGCCGCTTCGTCGAAGGAGACCTTGCGGGTCTCTTCGAGGACGAGTCGACGGTCGAGTTCGACCAGGCTGCTCCGATCGTGGTCACTGACACCTCCGAGCTCTTCGCCCGCGGCGACCTCGCGGCGCAACTCACCCAGGTGTGCTCCACCGCCTGGATCCAAGCCGTGATCTCCGACCGCGCAGCTCAGCGCACGCGCTACGTGGTGCGCGAAGAGGGTTGGCGCGACATGACCTCACTGTCGTCATTGCAGATGTTCCAGCAATGGCTCAAACTCTCGCGCCACTACGGCATCAGCAACATCGTCATCCTGCACAAGATGGGCGACCTCGACGCCGTGGGCGATGAGGGCTCGCTCGAGCGGTCGCTCGCGTACTCCGTCGTCGGAGACATCGAGAACAAGTTCATCTTCCGCGTGAACCACCAGGAGCAAGCGGCGCTTCGAGCACGCCTCAATCTGCCGGCGCCGCACGTCGAGATGGCTCGACACCTCCGCAAGGGCGAGTTTCTCGCCTACGTCGGCCAGTACGCCTACCTCGTCGACTGCTTCGCCACGTCGACCGAGTGGGAGTACCGACTCTTCGCCACCGACGACGCCGTTACCGCAGCTGACCGCGATGACGCCGAACTCCCGGTCATTGACGCCGCGGCGCTCGACGCCCTGTGGCCGGAGGCACGAGACACCGACACCGGAATAGAGGGATGGCTCACTGCCAACCCCCGCGAGAACACCGAGGAGCAGTGAGCATGAGCACGATCATCAGCCACCCTCGCGCATACGCCGACGTGACTGGGCGACACATCACGTTCATCACGCACGACGGCTACGGCGAAGAGATCCAGGCTGAGACCGACGACGACGTTCGCCACGCAATCGTCCGCCGCGCGACCAGCGAGGCTCGCCGCTCAGGTGCGCCGCTCGAGCTGATCACCTCGGGCGACCACGGCAAGCACCGACTCCTCGTCGCACCTGACGGGCAGGTGACGCCCCTCGAGCCGCCGGCGCCGGCATCCAACCCGCCCGACCGACCCATCGGGCGCACCCAGACGTATGGAGAGGAGGTGAGCGAACAGGCTCCGCAGCCGGCTGCAGCGGAGACCCCGAACGCACAAGCTGCGGAGCCGCCCGCTCGTCCGTCGTTCCTCGAGCCGCCGACGACCGCACCCACGGCATCGACGGGCTGGCGCGGCGTCGCGCGACGCATCGGAATCACGGTTCGACCGTCGGCCGCGGATCGTCAGCGCGCCGAGTGGGCATCCGTCGTCTCAAGGCAGTGGGCGGGATGCCGCACCATCGCTATCGCGAACGGCAAGGGTGGGTGTCGGCAAGACGATGACCACCGCGATGCTCTCCGCCGTCTACGCGCGCGAGGGCGGCGGGAACGTGCTCGCGTGGGACAACAACGACACTCGAGGCACGCTCGGTTGGCGCACCGAGCAAGGGGTGTACGACACCACACTCCGCGACCTGCTGCCCGAGGCATCTCGTCTACTGACGCTCGGGGCGGGGGTCTCCGACATCACGCGGTTCGTGCACCACCAAGCCACAGATCGGTATGACGTGCTGCGCTCGAACCCGGAGTTGCTCGCCACCGATCAGCGGATCGCGGCAGCGGAGTTTGACCTTCTGATGCAGGTCGCCGCCCGGTTCTACCGGCTCGTCATCTTCGACTCCGGCAACGACGAATCGGCCGAGCGCTGGCTGCGCATGGTCGACAACTCGTACCAACTCGTCATCCCGACGCTTGCGACACCGGAGTCGGCTGAATCGGCCGCGCTGCTGCTTGACGCGTTGCGTGGACGCGACGAGCGGTCGGGCGTCCTCGCACAGCGGGCGGTTGTGATCGTCACGCAGTCCGAGTCCGCGCCGGCCGAGGCTCGCCGGATCGCGGATGGCTTCGCCGGCCACGTCCGAGCGGTTCACGTCATCCCGTTCGATCCTGCACTCAAAGCGGGCCAGCTGCGCTTCGACGCCCTCCGACGACGCACTTGCGATGCGTGGTTCGCCGCAGCGGCGGCGACAGCCGAAGGGTTGTGAGTACGATGAGTCAGGGCATGCTCGGAAAGACCATCGCCGTCCTCGTTGCGGTGGCAGTGGTTCTCTCGCTTGCATTCGGCTTCCTGGCGGAAGCGCTCACGCAACTGGTGTGCGGCGCCCGCCCGACGCCGGAGCACCTCTTCGCGGGACTCGCGCTCGCGATCACCGGCGATCCGTCGGCGTACTCGTCGCCTGCGGGATGCGTGATGCCGGTCATCTGGATCCGTGTCGTAGACATCGCGGTGATCGTCGTTGTCGGCGCGCTCGTGGCATGGGGGCTCGTTGCCCTGCGGAGGTACCGCGAATCGGACCGCGGATTCCTCGCCGATCTGCGAGCTCGCCCAGGTTTCGCCACGTCGACCGAAGTCCGCGATCATCTCTCCGCGAAGGCCGTCCTCCGCCGAGCGAAGCATCTTCGCCCCGACCTCACCAAGCCCACCCCGACCGACGTGGGATGGCGCGTCGGGAAGTCGCGCGGGCAGGACGTGTACGTCTCGATCGAAGACTCCGTCGCGCTCGAAGGTCCACCCCGCTCCGGCAAGGGGTACAGGGTATTGATCTCCGCAATCGTCGACTGGTCGGGACCACTCATCACCACCTCGACGACGAACGACAACCTCACTGCGACGATGCGGATGCGGCAGACGCGCGGCGATGTTCACGTGTTCGATCCTCAGAGGTTGTCGGGCGCGAGGCATCCACTTCGTATCTCCCCAATCGCAGGCTGCGAAGACCCGATGGTCGCGATGCAGCGCGGCAACGCGATCATCACCGGCACCGCGCTCGGCGCCTCGAGCACGAACGGCGAGTGGGCACAGGCAGCGGGCGTCGTACTGGGTCGACTTCTCCACGCGGCCGCCGTGGGCGGCAAGTCGATCGCCGAGCTCTACGACTGGGGAACGAGCCCGGCGCAGACCCGCGACGCCGTCAACATCCTCAAGGCCGACGGTGCGCCCGGCTGGGGCGACAGCCTAGGTGCGACAATCGCCGGGGACGAGAAGCTCGTGTCGTCGATCTGGTTCGGAGTCAGCGGTGCGGTCGCACCGCTCGCGGTCCCACAGATACGTGACGCGCTCTCGCCCCGGCCCGGTGACATCGAGCTGGTACCCGGCGCGTTCCTGGATGCCGCAAACACGCTGTACCTCATCGGCTCGTCGTCGGGCGCATCAGCGATGGGTGGATGGCTCGGCGCGGTGCTCGACGACATCGTTGAGGTTGCCCGCAACCGGGCACTCGCCTCGCCTGGTGCACGCCTCGCCCACCCGCTCGGGCTCATCCTCGACGAGATCGCGAACATGTTCCGCTGGGGCAGCCTGCCGCGAATCATGGCAGACGGCGGCGGCCGCGGGATCTGCACCTTCATCGTGCTGCAGGCATTGTCGCAGGCTGAGACGTCATGGTCTCGTGCTGAGGCGGACACAATCTGGGCCGCTGCGACCGCGAAGGTACTTCTTGGCGGAGCGAGCCACGTCGACCACCTGCGCGACGTCGAGTCGCTCCTCGGTATGCGTGAAACGCGACGTGAGCAGCGCTCCTGGTCGACTCGGGATGCCGGATACTCGACCAGCGAGCACCATGAGCGTCGCCCGCTGATGTCGGTCGACGAGATCCGCCGGCTCCCGCCCAGCGCCGGTCTGCTCGCCTATCGCAACAGGCGCAGCGTGCTTCTCGACCTCGCCGGTTGGGACGAGCGCCGTGATGCTCGCGCGATCCAGTCGGGCAAGCGCGAGACCGAGCGCGAACAGCAGACCACGTTCGAGGAAGCTCGTCGCGCGACGATCGCTCCCCCGCCCTTTGCCGAGCCCGCCGAGGCGGTGAGTGAAGAATGACCAACCGACGGAAGCCTCTACATGCAAAGGCCTACCGGTCGGCGTTTCTTCGATCCCGCGCATGGTTCGCGCGTCGCGACGAGTGGTTCGCGGAGCAGTCTCTGGTGCTGCATCCCCTCGCCTGCGCCGGCTGCGGTCGTCCGGCGAGCAAGCGGGAACTCGAGTTACACCACCTCGACTACACCGGCGTGCACCAGACCGACGACGGCCGCTGGGTCGCACGCGAGCGTCACGCCGACCTCGTGCCGATGCATCCCTACTGCCACGAACTTCTGCATCGACTCATCGATCGCGACGCCGTGCTGTCGCGCCATCGCACCCGTCGTGCAGCATCCGAGATCGCTCTCAGAGCACTCCGCCGCAAGCTCCAGGCGCTCAACGGGACTGCGTCATGACCGACTACGACGACCCGCCAGACCTCGATGACCTGATGGCTCAGGAGATGACTGACTTCCATCCCGACATCCGGTCGGGCTCATCGGAGCCGATCGGCGCCCGCATCGTCAACTGGCGGAAGCTGCCCGATTCTGACGCTCGGGCGGCATGGGATTCGTTGCGCGATTGGGTGGAGTGGTTCACCGTCCGATACCAGATCTCGGAGTCGATCGTGCCGGTGTGCTGGTTCAAGCACGGCGACCTCGTCGAGGAGCTATCGGCACTGCACATCTCACACGGCGTCGCATTCGACTCATCGGATGCCGGATTCGGGCCGATCGGCTGGCACGAGCGCCTCAGCCTGGCGATGCCGCGTCTCAGGAACGCCTACGCAGGTGGATGCTCGCGTGGTCACAGCCCGTACAAGCCCCGCTCGTGGATGAATGCGGTCGACGAGCAGGAATGGGACGCGTGGGCCAACCAGGCTCACGCCGAGTGAGGCGCCCCGGCGTCTCGGAACGGAAGGTAGAAGGATGACCACGAGAATCCCCGTCACAATCGAGGGCAACCTCACCGGTGACCCCGAGCACGGCGCAGGCGAGTCGGGCAACGAGTACGCCCGCTTCACCGTCGCCGTCAACGACCGCCGTCTCAACGAGACGACGAACCGCTGGGAGGACGTCGGCACGGTATTCCACCGCGTCGTCGTGTTCAACCAGCAGTCCCGCAACGTCGCCACGTCGCTCCGCAAGGGCGACAACGTGATCGTCGCCGGCGACCTCCGCTTCGGTACCTACACCGACAAGGAGACCGGCAACACCCGCGAGACCCGCGACATCGTCGCCGACAGCATCGGTGCGTCGCTGAAGTTCGCGACAGTCCAGGTCGACCGCGCCCCAAAAGCTAGCGGCCCCGCTGCGGATCGATCCGCCACGGGGCCAGTAGCCGAGCCGGTCTCGTCCACCGGCGCCGGGGTTGTCCGCTGATCCATCGGAACAGGAGAGCGGCGTGGGAGTCATCGTACTCCTGGGCCGCTCTTCGGCTCGACGTAGCCGAGGTGTCCGTCCAGCGACGCCCCTCGGCTTTGGCCATCGAGGAGCAGTCCGCAGAGCAGAAATAGCTACCCGACACAAGCAAGTATCGTGATGCGATGTAGCGCGGTGTTGCGCTTGGCTGGGACTCATTCCGCGTGCGGCATCAAGAGGGGATCGCGTGGCAGACCAATCAATCTTGCTGTTTTTGCACGGGGTCGGCAACGGCGATCAGAACGACGCGTGGAAGGTGGTGCTGAACGAGTCGCTCGCTCGCGCTCGGTTTCCGCAGCTCGACGACGTCGTGGTCATCGCTCCTAAGTACCCGCACGGGCTCAACGGCGTTGATCCGGAGAATCGCAAGATCCCCGGAATCACGATCAGCCGCCCGCCCCGAGAGGAAGCGCGCCAGAACCGACGGGACTTCGAGCGCCGGATCGGCGCAGTCGAGTTCCGCATCGGACGACACGACCCGGGTCCGGGGATTCCTGGGGCCCAGATCATCGCCGATTTCGCGTTGGGCACCCCGCCTCTTGCGCAGGCGCGCAACTACGCAACGAATCCCGAGATTCGCGCCTATGTGTTGGACCGCGTGCTCAAACTGCTGCCGCCCGAAGGTCGGGTCGTGATTGTCGGCCATAGCCTCGGCTCTGTAATCGCCGCTGACCTCGTCCGCCGACTCCCCGTCGGCCTTGAAGTCGTAGGCATGGTGACGATCGGAAGCCCACTGGCAAGCACCAGCTTCGACGTCGACAAGCTGCGCGATGTGCTCGCCGAACCCCCGACAAACCTGTCCTGGTGGGTGAATTTCTGGAATCCACAGGACCCGGTCGCCGCTCGTCGCGGTGCTTCGGCAGCCGTTCCCTGGCTCCTCGACTTCAAGATCCACACGAAGGCTGTGGGCCTCGCATCGCACTACGCGGTCGATTACGTCTCGTCCCCGCCGGTGGTCGAAGCGATCGGGTTCGCGCTCTTCGGCTCGCAGTCCAAAGAGCTGGCGACCGTGGAGCCTGGTTTCGACATCCCGTTGAATACAGCCGAGACGTTCACCCTGCTGGGCCTGCGATACGCGCATCTCATCCGCGACCGACTGAAGGGCGATGTGCAGGATCGATATACCGGTGCACTGCGACAGGTACAGGCGGCCGCCGTCGACACCATCCGCGAACAGAACGCGCGCGCTGGGCGTCCAATCCCGTCCGCGATCGCGCGCCTTGCGTTTGATCTCTCCGACCCAGAGGCGAAGCTCCCCACCCCCACGATCCTCACGTTCTTGTCCAGAGAGGAGGCGGTCGTGCCGTTGTCTGTCATCCCCGGAGAAAACGTCATCCGCCCCTTCGACATCGCAGTTCCGAAGAACGTAGCGAAGGAAGCGCTGCTACAGCTTTCGACCGAGATGGGGCTGACCAGCCACTTCGGTTCCAACGTCTTGACCTCGTCGAAAGTCGCGCAAGACGCGCTGAAGGCCGGCGGCGCCTTCAACCTACTCAAGATGGGCGCGATCGGCGCGGGCGCGATCGCGATCGTCGTCGCGACAGGAGGGCTCGCTCTCGCAGCAGGCGCCGGGCTTGTCGGCGCCGCGGCAATTACAAGCGCGCTCGCGGCGTTCGGCCCCGGTGGAATGATCGGCGGTCTGCTTACGGCCGGCACGCTCGTAACTGCCGGTGGCGGTGGGATCGCCTTCGGGTTGGCCAGCTCAGGTACTCCGGCCGAAGCGGTGGAGGCTGTCATCGCTCGGCAACTAACCGTCGTCATCCTCCGACAGCGTCAAGCCCTCGAGCAGGATCCCACGATCTGGATCACACTCACCGAGACCGAGATCGCGCTGAGACGTGAACATGAGCGACTCGACGAATTCTCGGACGAGTCCTCGCCGACGCTCAAGGACCTGAAGCGCAAGCTCGATGCGGTTGTCCGCGCGATCGCTTACATGCGAGAACACGGACTGGAGCCTGGAGAACCGACGCAGCCATCTGCCTGACCTCCACACACCGTGCGCCTACGTCGCAACTTCGCGCTCCGACTCCCGAGAAGAGTCGTCGCAGAGCCTATTGAGCGAGCTCAAGGTGGGGCGTCAGCTCCGCCATCACCCGCTCGACGTTCTCGCGCTTGTCGAACGGTCCAGGCATCCGAAAGACTCTTGCGCCCCACGAGGTCTGCTTTTTCTGCATCCCCGGCGCACCTTCGCTGCCGAGCAGCACTTTCACCGGATGCCGGAAGACGCAAACGATCAACTCGACGCCACGCGCCCGCAGTTTCTCGGCGAGCGCTTCGCTCCCGTAGCGGATCTCGTCGGCACCGACATCACCCTCGCCGCGACTGGGGCGCTTGACGATGTCTGTAAAGCCGACGCCAGAAGCCAAGGCCGCGTCCTCGAAGTACCTACCGTTCGGGAGAGCGAATAGCCCCGCTGCACCGAGCTTGCGCAGCTGCCCTTGGCCGACCTGCCCTTGGTAGTAATGACCCGCTGCGACGCTTGATGGCGCAGGATTCAGTCCAACGATCATCGCTCGGGGTGTCGTGGGCCAGACGTCGGCGAGCGTGAGCACCTCCGTGCCCATCCAGTCCTCGCGGGCTTGGTAGCCCGTCAGATTAGTCATCGTCAATCATTATCAGCCGCCGACGACACCAGACGGTTGCCGCGTAAATCCTCATCTGCCCCGCCCGATCCCGTCCGACGCTTGGGGTGCGATGACCGGCGCCGCAGCATCCATACGACTGTGACGTCCGCTGTCGACACGACGCGGCTCTCGCTGGTGGATCAGGAGGGTCTTGTACCGCCGCATCTCCGACTCATACCGAGCAACCTGGGCGTTCCGGTTCCCAAGCAGCTCCTCTGCGGCAGATCCGTCGCCAGCCCGGCCGTGCGCGTTCGCCTCGGTGCCAGCAAGCCGACTGTCGAGATCGAGCAACGTGAGCTTGGCATCGCGGAGCCACTCATTCAGCTCGAGCAGCTCGGCGCCTGTGCCATCTTCCTGCGGCCGCGCAGCCCTCGCGAGTTCGCTCTGTGCTGCACGCACCGAGTCGTCGATGCTGACCTCCGGGATGCCGCGCATCATGCTGTCCGCGATCTGATGCGTGGCCGCGGTATCCGTTCGCGCAATCGCGATTGCCTCGTTGTGTGCACGACCTCTGGTCATCCCGACGTAGAGGCCGGAGGCATCCACTCCGGGACCAACGATCGAGGCATCCGTGGTCTCACCCTGAATACCGTGCACAGTCGATGCGTATGCGAGGTGGACGTGGTCCGCTGCGTACTCGTGGCTGACCACGCGGACGTCAACGGAGTCGTTGACACTCGCCAGTTCAACTCCTGCTGAATTGATCCGACGGACAATCCACAGCCCTCGGTTCTCGACCCCGGTCGCGCGGTCGTTCCGCCTCGTCTGAACTACGTCGCCCTCGAGCAGCCGCTGCTCGCCTTGACCGACTGCGATACGGGCCAACTCGAGTTCACCACGATCAACCCGACGCTGCTGGATCGCTTCGTTGATCGCCCCCGCCTCCTCGTTGGTGCTCGTCACCAGCGCGACCCGTCGGCGCCCGGCAGCCCAGCGGAAGTACGACTCCACCATCAGGTCGCGTGCCTGAACATGGTCGGACACGCGGTGCACCTGACCGCGACCGGCAAGCTCGCTGGCAACGGCGAGCGCAGCATCCTTAGATGCCGGCTCCCGCATGCGAAGCGTGAGCGCCGCGTACTCCGGATCGGTGAAGCGGTGCACCGCGGTCAACTCGACTACAGCCGTCGCGCGGCGGGTCATCGTCGCCATCGCGCCGGAGTGCCCGACCGGTCGAGCTTGGAGGTGGTCGCCGACCATCGCGACCCCAGCACCGGACTCGGCAGCAATCGTAGCGAGCGCGATGGCCGCATGAAGGTCGACCATTCCGGCCTCGTCGACCACGATCCGATCCGCCGCCCGGAGCGGATATCGGTGCGGCCCCGCGTAGACGATCCCGGTTGCGGGGTCGATCTCTCCTACGCCAAGGCGCGTCCAGACCTCGGCGCCGGCGGCGTCGCGTTCCCATCGGAACCCGTGATCGCCGAGAAGCGCGTGCAGGCTCGAGGCGGATGTACCAATCTCGCGACCTGCAACCGACGCGCCCTTCTTGGTGGGCGCAACCACAATCATGCGGCGTCCACTGCGCGCTAGCCCAGCTTTCGCCACACGCAGCATCGTCGTCTTCCCCGCGCCCGCCGGCCCAGTCACCGACACCAAACGATCCGTGCCAGCGATCGCTGCTACCGCTTCAACCTGTCGATCCTCAAGCTCAATGCCATCGGTCAGGACTGTGGATGAGGCATCCGCGATCTCTTCGTCTTCGACACGGACGCCGGCCTGGGTGAGCGCGTCGAAACGGGCGGCAAGGTCGACCTTGGCCGCAGCGGTGACTGAGGCCATGTATCCCTTGATGTGCGCGGGGCGCTCCGCCTCCCCTTCGAGCAGGTCGACCGTCTGTTCGAGCGCACGGTCGATGACGTCGTCGATGACCGCTTGCAGATCCTTACGTGCAGCAACGACTCCGGATGCCGCGACCGCCCGCGTCGAGCCGGCCCGGATGTCGAACAGGCTGAAGCGCCCGCCGCAGCTCGCTGACCGGGCATCGGCCTCGACCACCGCCTGAGCGGCAAGCAGGCCCAGGTCCAATTCGTCAACCGATGTGGACCTCAGCGAGATCTCGTCTCGCACACGCATGATCGTGTCGTCGATCGCGACCAGTTCGTCGGCGATGAGCCGCTCCCACGTCGCTTCATCGATGTCGCCGGGCTTGTTCGGGCGCGCCTTCGCCCAAGCCAGCCTGTCGACCCGGTGCAGTTCGTCGGGGCTCGGCTCGAGTCCCGGATGCTCGCCGCGCCACGCAGCTAGAAGGGCTGCCCGGTTGGCCTCGATCTGCGTCGATCGCCGCGAGAGCGGGCGCACCGCGTGCGCGAGTTCGGAGATCTCGCCGTCAGCGTTGAGCGTGAAGCCGCGGTGCGCGAGCGCGCTGACCCACTGCGGATCGGTCCGCAATGCGAGCTCGCCCTCGGCGTTGATGACCGTCTGCATCTTCATCGCGACGCGGGAGTCGACGTTCGACCACTTGCGGTCCTCGCCCAGCACCTTGACGTTCAGCCACAGGTGCCGATGGATGTGCGGGTCGAGTGCCCGCGATCGCCGATGCTGAAGTTCGACGACCTCGATGCGGTGAAGAGATTCACGGATCCTGCCGCCAGCTCCGCGACGCGCATTCAGCTCGATCTGCCAGGTCTTGATGATGCGATCGCGCAACCGATCTTGCAAGGCTTCGAACTCTCGAGCGAGATCGGGCTCGATCATCGCCGCGATGCTATATGACTTCGGAGCGTTGATCGTGCCGTCGAGGATCAGGTCGGCGTCGGGCGAGGTGAGGTCTCGGCCTCGACGCTCATCCGTCGCCGAATCGCGGCCGTCAACCCAGCGCCGAAGTTGCTGCTCATCGAGGGCGTCGGTGGTGATGACGCCGGCCTCGACGGTGAATCGAGTGACCCCGGCGGGGTCGGCATCGCCGTAGGTGGCAAGCGCCTCGACGCCGGCCGCTTTGCGGAGGTGAGAGTCGCACGACCCCTCGAAAGCGTACGCGAGTGCTTGTCGAACCCCTTGCGATCCGACACCCCTCTTCCAGCGCTCCAGGCCTCCGCGCATGGGTCAAGAGTAGAACCCAAATGCTTAACTCGCCAGACGTTCCACAGAAAGTGCCTGCGTGCATTTGGCATTGGTACGTCTTCGACTTGTGTCTGTGTAGGGGTGTGAGTCAGCGGCGGGTGCGGCGCGGATCCCCTCCGAGGGTCGGTGCTCTGACAGTGATGGCGGCGCCGGTTTAGCTTATGAACACCTACGGTGCGTGGCCGAGCCCCAACGTCTACGTCGGGACATCCTCGCCGCCGTCCGCATCCGCGAGCTCCGCCGCCGCCTGTCGAGCCCTTGACGCGCTTGTTCGAGATGAACGTCGAGTACCGCGACGCCTACGAGGCTGAGTGCCTTCATCGGTACTGATGTTGACCGCGCACGATGGCTCGCCAGACTCTACGACTTCAACACCCCGCCGGAAATCTCACCCTCATCGGAGATGTCACTGCACCGGGTGGATGTTAGCGAGTTCAGACGTCTACAGCACGGAAGCCATCGCCTCGACGTGCTCGGCGATGTCGTCCCGGAATCCGGGATGACGACCCAGGTTGCTCTTGGACAATCGGGACCAGAATCCACTCGCCGCTCGCAACGACACCGGCACCGCACCGTCAAGGTCAATCGAGTCGATCAAGTGCCGATAGGGAGCGTGGTGTGGGAACTCAGAGAGTTCGGGGACCGACCACACGGTGCCTCGTTCGCCCCACGCCACCGTCGGCCAAGCGCCTGGCTTCGCTTCCCATTCGACGTAGCGTCGTTCGACAAACCCTGGCTCCGCCAGCCTTCCCGCGACCCACTGTGCTACTCCAACCGTGACGGCGTTACCAACCATCTTCCAACGGGGGCCGTTCCGTCGACCAGGCAGATCCGGAACATCCGTCCACCCGCGATCAAACCCCTGCATCGCCTCTGCGTCTTCGATGGTCGGCATGAGCACCTTGCGCCCAACTTCACCGTTTGGAATCCAGACCGCGGGAGGTGATGGGATGCCAATCGTGGAGCCTGCCTTCAGCGTAGGCACCGCATCTTGCGCCCACCCGAGCCCGGTGCTGCCCTCGGTCCAGTAGAAGCCGAACGCCTCATCGGCGTAGTCCGCATCGGGGCGCGCTCCGGCGTCGTCCGCGAACAGCACGTAACGAGGATCCAGGTCCACCGATGCCACGAGAATTACACGGCGTCGCCTCTGAGGGACGCCGACGAAGCGCGAATCCACCACTCGGTACGCCCAGCGGTACCCGAGCTTCTCAAGCTCATCGATTAGGAACTTCATCGCGTGTCCGCGATCCAGGACGAGCATGTTCGGGACGTTCTCGATGACCACGGTCGGCAGGCGGCCTTGCTGCTTTACCGCCGCGAGCGCCTCGAAAACGTGCACAACAAGACCTGAGGCAACGCCCGTGATTCCGGCAGTACGTCCCGCCTGTGACAAGTCAGTACAGGGGAAGCCAGCCGTCACGAGGTTGACGTCGCGAGGGAGCTCACCGAGTTCGCGGACGTCTGGGCGAATTTCGACGTCGGGGAAACGTGCCGCGAGAACCGATTTCGCGGGATCCCACCACTCGCAGAGCATGGCGGTCTCGACATCATGTCCAAGAGCTCTCTGGAGGCCGAGCTCGAGGCCGCCGATTCCTGCGAAGAGTCCCGCCACAGTGAATCTCGGCACCTGAATCTCCTTGCTCGTCGCCCGCACGGACAAGACTAGATGGAACCAACGACAGAGCTTCTATTCGTCGACGATGTCCGCGACAAACACCGACGGCGCGGTCGAGTTCCGTTCGTTGACCTCGTCGGACACCACCTTGATGAACTCCTCGAAGCTGAGCAAGCCTGTGTCCGGCATCCCCAATGACGGGAACGGCTTCTCTACATCGACGAAGCGGACACTGCCCCGCTCGGATCCCTCCCAGTCGTACACGCCGATGAAGAATCGCTCGCAAAGGTCGAGGCGCGTGTCCTCCCCGCCGATTTGCATATATGCACTAGATCCAAGCCCCATCACAGGACGACGGCCTCGACCAGCACGCTTCCGGAACGTCGAGACCATGTGCGCCAGGCTTGACCCTCGCTGCTCGCTCGTCCCGTCTTGCGAAGCGTCGACAGGGGTGAAGAGAACGCCGATTACAACGGAGTAGGGCTGTCGTTGATGCAGCACGGATGCTTCGCCACGAACCTCGTGGTCGTTGCGCACCACGTTCTTTGTGAAGCGCTCCAGCTTGTCCTTCTTGCTGTCGTAGTCCCTGAAGCTAAGAGTCTTGATCGTCACCGACAAGAGAAGTCCCAGCGTCGGATCCGTTACCTTGACGTCCAAACGCTTGGTGCCCGAGCCGGCCACTCTGACCCGCGCCTCCTGATCTCGACCGTCAGCCGTCGGAGTAATCGCCGGATGGGAGGGCCGCAATGCGTCTGCGATAACCTGCGCGAGCGCGTTCGAAAGTCGCTGGGCGTAGTTCTTCTTGTCACCCCTCTCACCCCTCGGATCCGGCTTTGGCTCGGCAGCGTCCAGTGCGATTGCGAGCGGGAACGAGGCCGAGTCGTACTTCTTCTCCGGGGCGGCGCGGGTCACACGTGAGTGTCTACCAGGCTCGGCGGTCGCCGGGCCTCACGCCGCACCGTCGCGCGGCGACGTGCGGGTCAGATCGTGTACTGCGCCAACGGCCACGGGGACGTATTCCCAAGGATGAAGCCTCCACCCCAGTCGAGCGTTTGATCGGCTGGTTGCCATCGGCACCCACGCGCGAGCTCGATCGCCCCGCGCCAGGTGGTCGTTGGCAGACATCCGCCACATGGCGACCGATTAGCTCACCCGGTGTGATCTGGAGATGCAACCACACCCAGGAGCTGGGAGCGTCGTCCGCACCAGGTCACGACCAAAACATCACGCGCTCGCGACGCGGCGACGTACAGCAGGGACCTCTCGCGGAGCAGCGCATCGTGCTCCTCCTCCTCTCCAAGCACTCCGGGCAGGTCGAGAGGTACCGCACCCTCGGAGATGTCGAACAGGATGACCCTGCTGAACTCCATCCCTTTCGAGGTATGCATGGTCAAGGCGACCGGGCGGTCTCCCCCGCGCTGAGCGGACTTGATGAGGTTGACCGGGACGCCGTGGGCAGCGAGCCCATCGCGCACCGTTGTTGCGAGTTCATTGGTACGGGTGAGGACTGCGATGGTCCCCGGGGCGACTCCCGCCTCGACCCAGGAGTCGATCCGTCGTGCGACGAACCTGATCTGCTCAGCGCTCGTCTGCGCCTCGAAGGTTTCCGGTTTTGGCCCTCTTCGCGCTGACCGGTAGCCCGTCGAGCTCTCCTCGAGGCTCTCGCTGTCGACAAACTCCCCGCCGTCGAGCACGCTCACGGCATACCGCAGGTTCTCCGCGGTGGTGCGGTAGTTGAGCGTCATCCTTCGAGAGCGTCCGACGACTCGAATGCCATACCGTGCGAGCACGACGGACGGCCCATATATTCGCTGGTGCGTATCCTCTGCCACGAAGAGGTCGTTTCGAGCGACGCGCGCGAGCGCACGCACGAACTGCCAGTGCGCCGGGGTGAGGTCCTGCCCCTCATCAACGAGGACGTGATCCACCAGCACGCGCGCCTGCGGACCGTAAGTGTCGAGCCAAGCGGCCGCGATCGCTGCCTGTTCGGCCCACGTGATCGTTCCCGCGATTCGCGAGCGCTCACGATATGCCTCGATGACCCGCCACACCTCGGCGCGCTTCGCAGCGTCGAGTGCCGTCCGCCTGCCGAGTCGCCGCACCTGGAGATACTCGTCTCGCAGCGTGATGCGCGCGGGCAGCACGACTTGCACGTACTCCGCTTCGAGAAACGCTGGGGTCGCTACTTCGGACGGAAGGTCAGGACGGGTCGCCACGATGGCCGCAGCCCAGCCTTCACCATTCCCGATCGTGTCCACGATGCGATCGCGCGCCTCTCCAAGCACGGCGACCGCGGCTGCGCCATAGGTCCGTCCGGCACGGGCACGGACGGCGGTCACCACCTGATCGAGCCCTCGCACGTGAACCCCCGGCTCACCGAGGCGGTCGGACTTGGGGATCGCGGGATCGAGGCGGTCGAGATCGCGCTTCATGTTCTCCGCCAGCGCGCGGGTATAAGTGGTGAGCACGATCGAGGAGGATGGCTCAAGTCCGGCCAGGTGCTTCGCGCGGTGCAGAAGTACCACAGTCTTTCCTGTCCCTGCCCCACCGCTCAGTCTGAACGGTCCGCCCCAGTCACCGGTGGCGTACTTCTGCTGTTCGGGGTGAAGGAATACGCGCCACGCATCGAAGTCACCGCCCTCGATGATCGCTCGCAACGCGTCGTCATCTTCGAGGAACGTGAACTGCATCTTGGAGGAGGGATGCTGAAGTGCGCGCAGGATGCGATCGTCAGAGGTTTCGTCGGCCGGTTCGTGCGGCAGCGCCGTGATCGCAAGGTCCTCGCGGATCTTCTCGATGGAGTCGCCGACAGCGAGCCCGAGGGCTGCAGACCGCTGCCATGCATTCTCGAACGACTCGCCGATCGCGAGCACGGAATCGGCATCCGCGGCGCTGAGGAGCAGGTCAGCGGCGATCTCGTCGAATCCAAGTTCGTCGATGAGGCCCGAGCGCAGATATCCCTGCGTTTCCAGAAAAGCGGCCGGCGCGTCCTCGCTTGGCGCGACGGGATCGGTGGCCGACTGAACGGAATGAGGCGCGACGTCCGGCACCGTTGCTGTGATCAGTTCGGCGATGCCGTTGACCGGGTTGTAGTCGAGAACCCTGGTTTTTGCGTACTCGCTCCCCTTGTCGTGCTCGAACGTGCCGATATACACGTAAGTGCGGTCCCCCGCAGAATCCAGCCGGTAGAGGACCGCGCGAAGACCGTGATCGACCCGGCCGGTGCGAGCCCGCGGGTCGGCGGCGCCCTGCATCTTCTCGATGTGAAGTCCGGGCGAGGTGTCGTCGGCGCGCAGCTTGTCGAGAAAAGAGTAGATCTTCGCGCGGACGCGCCGGTCGTGGTCGGGGCCTTTGAGATTCGTCCAGACGACGTTGGGCATGTGACGATCGGGCTTTCTCTGCGGTGCCGGAATCGTCATCGTATCGGCGGCGCACGACACTCGCGTGCCGTGTCGGCCGCGTTACTAGAGTGATTCATGAGATGCCTTCCGTCATGCCTGCCGACCCGCTTCGCGCTCGCACGAGTGCTCGGACGGCTCGCTACGTATGGTTCCGATCGCATCCGGGCGCTCACTGCGCACGAGGCAGCTCGCATCCAGATCGGAAACGCGATTCCTCCGGCTCTCGCCGTATCGCTCATCGGTGCGCATCTGTCGCACGCGAGTGCTTCGACAGAGGACAGGAGCGAACAGGTGGCGATTCCAGCTTGACGTGTCGGAAGTAGTCGACATACTGGAAGGCTTTGCTCTGGGGATATGCGAACGGGGACTTGAGGATGAGCTTGAGCGTGGTCGACGACACAACGACAGGTAATGCCGAGGTACCGGAGATCGGCAGCCTGGTGAATGTCCGTGGAGCGCGATGGTCTGTCACCGACGTGACCGCGCAGTCGCTCCCGCGCAGCAGTGCAGACGACGGGCGAGCCGAGCTCCAGCATGCGGTGACGATGCAGTCGATCGAAGAAGACCACTACGGCCGGGAACTCACGGTCATCTGGGAGCTCGAGCCCGGCCGAAGCGTCGTACGTGAGCAGGGTCTGCCGACCACGATCCAGTCCGACCAGTTCGACGACCCGACGACGTTCGCCGCCTACGTCGACGCGCTCCGTTGGGGAGCGCTCACGAGCGCCGACCCGAGAACGCTGCAGGCACCGTTCCGCAGCAGCGCTTCCGTCGAGGCCTACCAGCTCGAGCCGCTCCGTCGCGCCATCGATTCGCCACGTGCCAACATGCTGCTCGCCGACGACGTCGGCCTGGGAAAGACGATCGAGGCGGGCCTGGTGGTCCAGGAACTTCTCCTCCGGCACCGCGCACGCTCGGTCATCGTCGTCTGCCCTGCTGGCCTGGTGATCAAGTGGCAGGAGGAGCTGCGCGACAAGTTCGGCCTCCACTTCGAGATCGTCAACTCCGAGACGATGAAGACGTTCCGCCGCACCTTCGGCGTGCACGCCAATCCGTTCCGGATCTACCCCCGCGTGATCGTCTCGATGTCATGGCTACCCTCGCCGCGCGCCGAGCGCATGCTCGAAGAGGTCTACGCGAGCGTGAAGGATGCTCGCACCGCCGAACGCCGAGCGTTCGACATCCTCGTCGTCGACGAGGCGCACCACGTCGCCCCTTCGGCCCCGACCCGTTCCTCGTCGGACAGGCCGCGGTACGCGATCGACAGCCAGCGGACGACGGCGGTGCGACGCCTCGCGGAGCTCTGCGAGCACCGCCTTTTCCTCAGCGCGACACCGCACAACGGATACACAGAGTCGTTCACTGCACTCCTCGAGATGGTGGACCCGCAGCGGTTCGCGCGCGGCGCCGACCTCGATGAGAAGGCGCTGCAGCAGGTCGCCGTGCGTCGCCTTAAGCGAGACCTGCCCGACGAAGGGTTCCTTCCCAGATCGGTGAAGGCATTGTGGTTCGACCCGACGCCTGACGAATCGGACGCGTACGACAAGCTCATCGCGTTCACGAGGCGCAGGAACACCGCCGTTAAGCAGGAACGAGGCAAGCGCGCGTCGGACCTCGCGACCATCATCTTGAAGAAGCGCTTCTTCTCGTCGCCAGTCGCGTTCGCGTCGACCGCCCAGGCCTATCTGGACGCGCGCGGCGACGAGGACGTCCAGCTGCCCGACTACGACGACATTCTCGGCGACGAGGCCTCCGATGAAGAGGAGGGTCGGGCGGAGCAGCCCGAGCTGGGGGCGCTGCGTACGGCGAAGCGCGCTCAGGTCGCATTGACGTCCGACGACATCGCAGACCTCGAAGACCTCATCACATGGGGCCAAGGGTACGACGGTCGCCCCGATTCGAAGCTTGAGGCCCTCCTTCGACTCATCGAGGGCGAGCTACTCGACCCCGCACACGATTGGGGCGACGAACGCATCGTCGTGTTCACCGAGTACGTCAGCACCCTCGACTGGTTGCGCGATGTGCTCGAATCACGAGGGCTCGGCGGGGAACGGCTCGCGATCATCGACGGAGCGACGGACGCCGAGACTCGGGAGGAGATCCGCGCGCGATTCACGGCACCTCCGAGTGACGAACCGGTGCGGATCCTGTTGGCGACGGATGCTGCGGGCGAGGGCATCGACCTGCAAACGCACTGCCACCGCCTCGTGAGCTTCGACATCCCGTTCAACCCGAACCGGCTCGAGCAACGTATCGGCCGCATCGATCGCTACGGACAGAACGAGCCACCCCTCGTCTGGCATCCGCGTGCGGCGAAGCAGAATACGACCAACTACGCGAAGGACAACGATCTGCTCGCGAGGCTGGCAAGCAAGATCGCCAACTCCGAGCACGACGGTGTCTCGTCCAACGAGGTGATCGCGCCCGACCTCCAGCGCGAGCTCGGGTTCGGCGAGGGGCCGGCGCGAAAACCCCAGAAGGATGCCGGCGAGCAGGTGATCAACCGCGTGCTTCAGGCCGAGCACGCCCTCGGTCAGAACCTCACACGCCTCGCAGAGCGTCTCGGGGCCTCACGCGACCGGATGCATCTCCACGAGGGGAACCTCTTGCGCGTCTTCGAACAAGGACTGCGCATCTCAGGCCAACCACAGCTCACTGAAGTCGATGACCCGCGCGAAGAGGCGCGCCTTTTCCAGGTACCGCCTGGGCTCTCGCGCACATGGGTGCCCGCGCTCGCCGGGCTCGACACGCGCCTCGCACCTGGTGTGCTGCGACCGATTACGTTCGACGAGCAACGTGCCCGCCACCAGACCGACGTGGTGTACGCCCACCTCGGGCACCCGCTCATCCAGCGCGCGGCGCGCGAGCTGCGCGGTCAGGTTTGGACGCGGACGGATCAGGTCCGAGGTATCAGCGCGGTCATCGTCGACGGTCTCGACGCGTCCTTCGCCGCCGGGGTTGCTCGGCTTGTACTGGTCGGCGAAGGCGGTACGCGCCTCCATGAGGAGGTTTTCCTCGCCGGCACCCGCCTCTCGCGTCGCCAGGAGCTCGGGATGGAGAAAGCCGAAGATCTGCTGGCATCCGCCCTCGATGGCGCGCGTCTGCGGCAACCGAGCGAACGCGTTCTCGCAGCACTCGCTACCGACTGGAACCAGGAACACGAAGCGTCGGACGGGATTCGGAGTCGAGTGAGCACTGCCATCGAAAACCGCGCCGACCGGCTGAAGAGTGGCGTCGAGGCGGAACTCGAAGAGCGGCGCAATGCTGATCTCAAGAACGTCGACGCGATCTTCGACAACTTCCGCTCGACGCTGCAGAGCACGCTAGCCGCGGCCGAGGAGGCCCGCCGCGCTGGCGAGGAGGCCCTCTTCCAGCTGCCCGAAGAGAAGAAGCAACGCGACACGGACCTGGCCCGCGTTCGCACCCGCCTCTCGCACCTCGACGATGAGCTCCACGCTGAGCGCGAAGCCGTGGAGCGCCGGTACCGCGATGTGCAGCCGCACACCTTCGTCGCGGCGCTGGTGTTCGCGCTAACCCCCGAAGACGCCGAGAAGCTGGAGTCCGCTGGTGCCCGTTGATGTGTGGGAGTGGTTGTCGCTGATCGACCACGACGGCCCGTTCCTCTCGAAGGCTGCGCTCAAGTCGTTCTACCCGTCGGGGCTTCCCCGCCCGAACGCCGATGACACGAGCTCGGTGTTCGTGGATGAGTTCGTCCGCTGGGCGGCCGCTTGGTCCTCGTCCGACGAGGTGTACGAAGCCGCGCGCGACCGCTGGGTGGAAGTCGTGCTGCGGCGCCTGCTCGACTGGTCCGACGACCTGCAACTTTCCCCCGACGGCTTCACGGCAGCGTCACCGAACGGCGCAGTGAACGTGACGGCGTGGGCTGCGCTCTCAGGAGAGGGCAAGCCCGAGGCACTCGTGACCGTCGTGGACCGCACCGACGATCTGCGCTCGACGGGTGCCGACGGCTGGTCGGCAAACGAGATCGATCGGATGGCGGTGCTCCTCCGGGAGACCGGAGTGTCGATCGGCATCGTCACCGACGGCCGATGGTGGGCGCTCGTATCGGCCGCGAAGGACGTCACGACGGCCAGTGGCGTGTGGGACGCCATGCTCTGGCGGGAGGAACGCCCCAGCCGCGACGCGTTCCTCGCTCTGGCGAGCTTCACGTCCGTCGCGGGCGGGGCCCCGGAGAGGCGTCTCCCGCTGGTTTTCGCGAAGAGCGTCGCCAGCGCGGAGGAGATCACCGAGGCGCTCGGTGATCAGGTGCGCCGAGCCGTCGAGCTCGTGCTCCAGTCGATGTCCGACACTCACCTGCGTGCTCTCGCGCAGGGCGAGCCGTCTCCGCTGCCGGAGGACCCCAAAGCCGTCTACGAGGGCGCGGTCACCGTGCTGATGCGGATCGTGTTCCTCCTCTTCGCGGAGGAACGCGGGCTGTTGCCGGAGCACGACCTGTACCGGTCGTCGTATGCGATCGCGCGGATCCGCGGGCAACTGCAGGGCGACGCGACCGCGACGTCAGTCGAGGCACTCGACCACTCGTGGGAGACCTGGCACCGGCTCCTCGCCGCGAGCAACGCCGTCTTCGGTGGGGCGTCGTTCCAAGACATGCGAATGCCGGCGTACGGCGGTTCACTATTCGATCCGGCTCGCTTCCCGTGGCTGCAAACGACCGATCAGCAGGGTCGCCTGCGGGTACGGCTCACAGATCGGGCGATGCTCGCGGTTCTGCGTGCTGTGCAAACGATCGAAGACGGCGCGATGCAGCTTTCGTTCCGCGACCTCGACGTCGAGCAGATCGGCTACGTCTACGAGGGCCTGCTCGGCTACTCCGCCGCATACGTATCCGATGTGACGGTCGGCCTTCACGGCAAGGGCGGGTTCGAGCCAGAGATCGCGCTCGCGGAGCTGGAAGAGATCGCGGGTGCCGCGTCGTCGCCTGCCGACTTTGCGAAGCGTCTCGTCGATCATCTGAAGAAGACGCAGGAGCAGGCCAAACCCCGTACCGCGAACCAGATCGCCAAGTCTTACGGCGCGTATGACTCGGACGCCGCGGCGGACGCCCGAACCCGTCTGCGCCACGCGCTCCTCGGCGACGACGAGCTCGCTGCACGCCTGCAACCGTTCCACGGACTGATCCGCGACGACCTCCGTGGGTTCCCCTATGTGGTGCCCGCGGACGGACTGGTGATGACGGAGTCGCCACAACGCGCGAACACCGGCACTCACTACACCCCGCGTTCCCTCGCTGAAGAGGTGGTGCTGCACGCTCTCGAACCGCTCGTCTACTCCCCTGGCCCGCTCGACACCGAGAACCGGAACGAGTGGAAGCTCAAGTCGTCGGCGGAGATCCTCGACCTGAAGATCGCCGACATCGCCGCCGGCTCCGGCGCGTTCCTCGTCGCCGCCGCCCGCTACCTCGCCGACCGGCTCATCGAAGCACGCGCGAACGACGGGCTCGACGTGACTCGCGAGTCCGACCTGAAGCGGTGGGCAGTGCGCGAGATCGTGGCGCGCTGTCTCTACGGTGCCGACATCAACGGAATGGCCGTAGAGATGTGCAAGCTCTCGCTCTGGCTGATCTCCATGGACCCCGGCAAGCCGTTCTCGTTCGTGGACGACCGCGTCTTCCACGGCAACTCCCTCCTCGGCGTCACGACGGAGGAGCAGCTGAAGGCCCAGCACATCTACCCCGAACGCCGCCAGGGTCGGGAGCAACTGCTCTGGTTCGATGTCGACAAGGACCTCGACGATGCCGCACGCATCCGCCGCGAGCTTGCCTCCGGCCAGGTCGACGACGCCGACCGCATGCGATCGACCAAGGCGAAGCAGGCGCTCCTCGCGCAGTCCGCACGGGTCACCGCGAAGCTCCGCGACGTCGCCGACGGCATCATCGCCGCGGGACTCTTCGAAGGGGGCAAGCCGGGCAAGAAACTCGATGACCGCTACGACGACCTCGCCGACGCGCTGCGAGCCGCCCACCCCGCCGACGGAGCTGCGCCGGACCGCGGCGCACTCGACGCCATAATCACTGCTGGCCTCACTCCGGCCGTAGACACGGGCGAGGCGCGCTGGAAGCCGCTCCACTGGATTCTCGAAGCCCCCGACGTGGTCCATTCTCATGGCGGATTCGACGCTGTCGTGGGCAACCCCCCGTTCCTCGGCGGCAAGAAAATAACGCCGACAGTTGGTGCAAACGTTAGGGAGTGGCTCGCACACACCATTTCACGCACGTCCGGGAATGGCGACCTCGTCGCATACTTCCTCGTTCGCGCTGGAGACGTTCTTTCCACCAGTGGCACGCTTGGTCTGATCGCCACGAACTCCATTGCTCAAGGCGACACTCGCGAGATCGGACTAGATCGTCTAGCTTTCCGGAACTTTGTGATCTATCGCGCCATCCGTTCCCAGCCGTGGCCCTCGCGGTCCGCCGCGCTGCATTTCGCCGCCTTCTGGGCCACTCGCCGCCCCGTGGGGGCTAGAGCAGTAGCCGACGGACTCATCGTTTCCGGCATCACTGCGCTTCTGGAACCACAGAGGCGAGTGAGTGGTATACCACTCCAGCTGGACGCGGCTCGCAACCGCGCATTTCAGGGTTCAATCACCCTCGGCAGCGGCTTCTTGCTGCGCCCCGAGCAGGCCCACGAAATGATCTCGCTGGACCCGAAGAACGCTGAAGTGCTACGCCCATTTCTGAATGGCGAAGACCTACTCTCACGATCGGACTTGTCCGCGAGCCGCGTCGCGATCGACTTCAAGGAGATGACGCAAGCCGAAGCTCAGGCATTCCAGGAGCCATGGGACCATGTACTCGCGGCCGTCCGCCCCGAACGAATCACGAAGGATGCCCGGAAGTACCCCCGCATGGTCAACGAATGGTGGAAGTACTGGAATGCGCGTCCAGGGCTATACGCATCCATCGCAAACTTCGAGCGTGTGATCGCGATCCCTCAGACGTCAAAGAGCATGCCCGTCGCTCTCGTCGACAGCCGACAGGTTTTCAGCCAAACACTGTGTGTGGTTGCGTCGGACAGCTACGCGACTCTTGCGATCCTGTCTTCCAGTCTGCACTGGGCCTGGACGGTTCAATGGGGATCAACATTGGAGACCAGAACGCGCTACACGCCGACCGATGTCTTTGAGACCTTTCCCATGCCGACGGACCCCGACGGTGGCCGTCTTGGCGAGCTTGGCGCTTCGCTGGAGGCTGCTCGCCAGGACGTCCTTGCCCGCCGTGGCATTGGACTGACCAGCTTGTACAACTTGGTCCACTCGCCGCACAATACCGACGATGCCGAAATCGACATGATCCGGGACTTGCACTCCCGCATTGATGAGGCCGTCACTGCTGCATACGGTTGGGACGACATCCGGCTCGAAGGCGGATTCCATACTCACCGCGGTGAATGCCGGTGGACGATCAGTGCGGACACACGGGTCGAGATCCTCGACCGACTGCTTGAAGAGAACCACCGGCGCGCGAAGTCCGAAGCGGAATCCGCGCCCGCGAAGAAGGCAAAGCGAGGCCGGAGCTTCGAAGAATCCATTGCGCCCGAAGGAGCGATGTTCTAGTGACGACGGAAGCCCCGACCACCTCGGAGCAAGTGCGCGAGGAACTAGTCGATCTGATCAGCCGTGACCTGGTCGGCCCGTGGGACGGGCCCGATGAGACGATCGTCGGCACTCCGCGCGCCCGCTATCTCGCTGGCGCGCTTGCCCCGATCTCACTTCTCGACGGTTCCCCCGCTGGTCCGACCCCCGACAGCACGGCGACCACGCTCGACGACGTCCGCACTGATGACTCGCTCGCCGTGTCGGATCTCACAGGCGCGCATGAAGTCCAGGGCGTTCCCGCCGACGAGGACGAGACGATCGGCGAGGCATCCGCGAGCGAGCCAGATGAGGACCGCGGCCCCGAGTCGAAGATCATTGCGCCGTCGTCGATGGGCCTGCGATTCCAGGTGCCGGCGGGCACTGGCTCGCTTCGGTTCACCGCGAGATGGGGGAAGTACGAATCCCGCCGAGAGGCCGACGAACAGGGCAAGACACAGACGTACTACGACCGGACGCCCTTCACCGAGCCAGCCGATGTCGACATCTCTGCGATCAAAGCGGGCGAGTCGAAGCGAACTGCGCTTACGGGCGACGTCGAGATAGCTGTGGAGGTTTTCGACTTCGACGGACGCCGAGTCGTGGAAGCGGCGCTCCTCAACACAGCCGTCACCGGGCGGGAACTGCCTCCCAGACTCTGGATGTTCCAGGCAGAGCTCGAAGTCACGGCGCCGAATGGCGAGGCCGTATTCCTCCCCGCTCGGGACGCGACGGTCACCGACCGGGGTTCCCGTGACCCTGAGGTGCGGCGCCTTGACCTGCTGTACCGCGACCGTCTTGAGTTCGCCGTCGGGCGCACCGCCTCGGTCGAATGGGATCTCTCAGAATCCGACGATCGTCGCGCGACGGCTGTCAAAACAACCTGGTTGCCGACGGCCGAGGTTCCGCAGACCCAGGCGCCGGCGGTCGCGAACGCGGTACTCAGCATGCGAGCGCTGATGGAGGCATCGCCCGAAGAGCTCGAGGCGGGACTAAGCCCGCTCATCGACGGGTACTCTGCCTGGCTCGACACGCGCAAGTCTGAGAACGAAACACTCCCGGCATGGCTGCAGGAGCAGGGCCGCATCGGGCTCGGTGACGGTGCAGCCGCGCTGACTCGCCTGCGGGCAGGACTGGACCTGCTGGTCTCGAACGAGAAGGCGCAGCGTGCGTTCTGGTTCATGAACCGTACGATGCGCGACCAGCGTCTGCGCTCGCAGGTCGCGGCTCTGCGCATCGAGCAGAAGGACTTGTCGATCGCCGACGCCGCCGCCACCGTCGATGCGCGCGGCGAGAAGGCGGCATCGTGGCGTGCGTTCCAGCTCGCGTTCATTCTGATGCAGCTTCCCGCGGTCGTCGATCCAACGCATGTCCGACGGTCCACCGACTTCGCCCGGGCCGAGCTCCTCTTCTTTCCCACCGGTGGTGGAAAGACGGAGGCCTATCTCGGCCTCGCCGCCTTCACATTCGGCATCCGACGACTGCAGGGCAAAGTCGAGACACCCGAAGGGCTCCTCGACGGCGGGGACGGTGTTGCCGTGCTCATGCGATACACGCTGCGCCTGCTCACGTCACAGCAGTTCCTGCGCGCCACAACCCTGATGTGCGCGGCAGAGGTCGTCCGCCGCGAGGACCCGGCGACGTGGGGGTTAGCCCCGTTCACGATCGGCCTCTGGGTCGGTTCGAGCGTCAGCCCGAAGCGCTACTCCGAAGCGGCCGAGCAGGTGAAGGATGTGCGGGAGCGGGACGGCAACTCCGCATACGGGCTCACCGTTCTCCAATTCGATCACTGCCCCTGGTGCGGGACGGCGATCAATCCGAAGGCGAACGTCGAAGCCGATGACGTTGCGAAGCGCATCCGGGTCTATTGCGGTGACCGTCGTTCACGGTGCCCGTTCGCCGCAGGCGGGTCTGCGGAGGTGGGTCTGCCGGTTCTCACCGTCGACGATGAGATTTACCGGCATCCGCCGACGTTCCTTCTCGCTACCGTCGACAAGTTCGCCCGTCTGGCGCGGGAGGGTGAGGCCGCCAGCTTGTTCGGGTATGTCGCGAAGAAGTGTCCGCGTCACGGGTACACGCACCTCGACACCGACGGAAGCGTGTGCGGCGCCGACAACCATAACGCGAAGACCGCGAACGGACGGACCTACCCGGCCACGCAGGTCACGACGGTGGGCCGGCTGCGCCCCCCGGACCTCATCATCCAGGACGAGCTCCATCTCATCACCGGCGCGCTCGGGACTGCGGTCGGGCTGTTCGAAGGCGCGATCGATGTCCTGTCGAGCTGGGAGAGCGGCGCTGCCAACGACGCGAAGCCGGTGAAGCCCCTCGTCATCGCCTCCACCGCGACGGTGCGGAAGGCCGCCGAACAAGTGCAGCGGCTTTACGCACGCGACGTGGAGGTGTTCCCTCCGCAGGTCCTGAGCGTCACCGACACCTTCTTCTCCAAGGAGGTCCCGCTCGCCGAGGCACCCGGTCGTCGGTACCTCGGTGTGTGCCTCCATGGAGCTCGGCTGACACTCGCCGAGATCCGTCTCAGCGAGATCCTCCTCCTCGCCGGCCAGAAGCTGTTCGACGAGCACGGCGCTGCGGCGGAGCCGTACCTGACGCTCGTGGACTACTTCTCCGCGACCCGCGAGCTCGCCGGCATGCGCCGATATCTGGAAGACGATGTCACAACGCGAGTCAGCAACCCCGACAAGGTGTACGGGTACCCGCGACGACGGACCCCGCTGAAGCTGGGCGAGCTGACCTCCCGCATCTCGTCATCCGAGATCGGCAAGACGCTGACCCACCTGGCGTCACCGTTCGATGCCGAGACCGACACCACCGTCGGGCGCGCCGTGATTGCGGCGAAGCTGAAGGCGGGCGAAGAACTCGCCCCGAGGGAGCTGCCGTACGACGTTGTGCTCGCGACATCCATGCTCCAAGTGGGCGTCGACGTGCCGCGCCTCGGACTCATGATGATCGTGGGTCAGCCGAAGAACACGGCAGAGTACATTCAGGCGTCTTCGCGCGTAGGACGTGATGGCGAGAAGCCAGGGCTGGTCGTGACGCTCGCGAATCGCGCACGGCCACGCGACATGGCCCACTATGAACAATTCGAGCACTACCATGACACATTCTACGCGAACGTCGAAGCGCTCTCGGTGACGCCGTTCTCCGAGGCCGCGCTCGAACGCGGGCTCACCGGCCTCATCGTCTCAGCGGCTCGCGTCATCGACACCATGGTCCCCAGCGATACTTCGTTGTCTGCGGAAGCGAACGCGGGCGCCGGGCGGATCGTCGCGCGCCGAGCCACAGTCGACGCGCTGGTCGACAAGCTCGTCGCGAGGGTGGCGCAGGCGGCGGATCAGCAGGCCGCGTCCAGCATGAAGAGCAAGCTCGTGCTGCGCCTCGACAAGTGGACCGACCGCGCTACTCAGACGTCAGGCTCGCTTACCTACTCGAAGAAGAGCCTTCCGAAGCAGATCGTGGAGCCGATGCTGATCAGTCCGGAAGACACCATTGGCGAGGAGGGCGACCGCCTGTTCCAGGTAGCCAACTCGATGCGTGAAGTGCAGCCTGAGATCGACCTGCTCGTCTCGCCCTTCCCGGGAAAGCTCGCCGAACCGGCGAGCGTCGCGACGCCAGGGTGGACGTTCACCGTGAAGACGAAGAAGGACGCGAAGTGACCGAAAGCACGACTGCTCCCGGCGCCGAGTCGGTGGACGAGGCCACGGTCGGCGTCGCCGGCGATGTCGCCGACCCGTACTCAGGTGCCGGCCAACCGAAGAACCGTGCACGCGTGGGATCCATCCGCCCGAGCGCGATGCTCTACACGTCGGGCATTGGTGCGACCGTGGACCTTCCGCAGATCGCGGTGATGCCGCAGGGCATCGACGCGTGGGAGAAGGCCTATACGAGGATGGGCGGCGAGCCGACGCTCGTTCTCGTCCCGCGCCTCATTGAAGCGGTACGCCGTCAGCTCGGTCAGCAGGTCGGCGAGCTCCGTCAGCCGCCTTGGCTGCCGGACGAGCTCGGCGGAGACTCCACGCCCATCGGCATCCCGACGCGGATCTTCCCGCAGTGGCTTCGCTGCACCGGATGCGACTTGCTCGCGCCCGTGTCGACCGGGAACACGTTCGAGTTCGAGAACACCCGCAAGCACCGGCCAGACATGGCTCGCTTCGTGCATAAGGGATGCAAGGGACGTTACGCCGGCGGAAAGGGACGTGACCGCGTCGCCGTGCCGGCGCGGTACCTCATCGCGTGCACGAACGGTCACCTCGACGAGTTCCCCTACATCGATTGGGTGCACGGCGCAGACGGGCACCGCATCGAATGCGTGGCACAGCCGAAGATGCGGATGCTGGAGTGGCGCTCCAATCTCGGCCCGCAGGTGTCGATCAAGTGCGTCGTCTGCGGCACCTCGCGGAACATCGTGGAGCTGACGCGCGCAGGCGGGGAGGACTCGCTTCCGAACTGTCGCGGGCGTCATCCTCATCTGCCTTCCTACGCGCCAGCGGACAAGCCATGCCAGGGCGAAGTGCGGCTGATGCTGCTCGGAGCTGCAAATCAGTGGTTCCCTGCGACGATCAGCGTGCTCGTGTTGCCGTCGCGCAAGGTGCCCCAGCCGGCCGATACGGTGACCGAGGTTCTGGGGCTGCCGCCCGCACAGGTGGCGAAGCTGACGTCGCTCGCGGCAGTGAACTCGTGGCGGCAGTTCGCCCCGGAGAGCATCACCGATCGGTTCCAGGGAATCTCCGACGAGGATCTCTGGAAGGCTGTACAGATCGCGCGCGGCGACCTTCCACCGTTGACCTCCGACGTGACCGGGCCGGTGGGATACGACCCGAACTACTTGCTCGCGCCCGAGTGGGGGACGCTGACGCACCCGAAGGAGTTCCTCGCTGAGGACCGACGCAACGGGTTCAAGGTGCATCCCGTTCCGGTCGCGACGACGCTGGCCCCCGCGATCAGCGATGTGGTGGCGGTCGACCGCATCCGGAAGGCGAACGCGTTCGTCGGGTTCACCCGCATCGACGCGCTCGACCGAATCGGCGACGACGCGACGCGCATCGCGCCGATCGCGCTGTCCGGCAAGCCGAGGTGGGTGCCCGCGACAGAAGACCGGGGCGAGGGTGTCTTCATCCGCTTCGACGAGGCCGTCGTCGCCGCCTGGGAGGCAGGTGCTCTCGCGAGCGATGTGTGGGCGGCTCACGTCGCCGCGCACGAACGCAACCTCAAGCGTCGCCAGAGCAGCACCGCCGTCGCCGTGAGCGCGGATGACCGTATGCCTCCCCCGCGGTACTGGGCTCTCCATACGCTGTCGCACATGCTCATTCGCGAGATGGCGATGTCGAGCGGGTACGGCTCGGCCTCACTGTCGGAGCGCATCTACGCGTGGCGGGCGTCGGAAGGACGAGATCCTGCCGCGGGCATCCTCATCACGACGACATCGCCCGACAGCGAGGGGACGCTGGGCGGGCTCGTCGACCTTGCCCGAACCGAACGACTCGAATCGGTCATGCACGAGGCACTGCACCGCGCGGAGCGCTGCTCGTCCGATCCGATCTGCGCGCATCGCGTACCGAGGAATCAGGAGGACTTTCTGCACGGAGCGGCCTGCCACTTCTGCACATTCCTATCGGAGACATCGTGCGAGCGCGCGAACCGCTTCCTCGACCGGCGCTTCGTTCTCGACCTCAACGCAGGGTCGTGGGATGTGAAGCCAGTGCTGGCGGGCATCCCGGCGAGCGCGAGCTGATGGTCGATCCGTTCGTCGAGCTCGGCCGACTTCTGACTCCCGACGCCGCTCTGAAGGTGGCATCGAGCCTTGAGATCGACGGGCGGCTCACGAAGGCCATCGACAAGCTGCCCGCAGGTTCACCGGCAGCGGATCCGCTGAAGGGCGGGTTCGACACGGTCGGCGGCGCTGTGCTTGCCGCGGTGCTCCGCGGATTCGCGGTGGCCGCGCAGGCGAACGCGACCGACCTCCGCCCGGTGTGGAGCGGCCCGACGTTCGATGGGGACGGAGACCACACGACGTCCGCGGTCGCGCACCTCATCGACGATGCCACGGAGGATGTCTTCGCCTCGACATTCTCGGCAACGCCCGATTCCGAGTTCGTGAAGGCCCTGTGGCGCGCGATCGCTCGCGGAGTTCGCACGACGCTGCTCGTCGACTCTAAGGTCAAGGACGGACAGACAGCCGAGATGCTGCGGCTGAAGCTCACGGGAGCGCGGTTCTGGACATATGTGCACCCCGACGGTGGGTACTCAGCGCAGCACTCGAAGGTCGTGATCATCGATTCGCGGAGCGCATTCGTCACCAGCGCGAACCTGTCGACCGCAGGTGCAGAGCGCAATCTGGAGGCTGGCGTGATCATCCACGACGCCGAGTTCGCTTCGCGCATGCGGCAGCGCTTCACGAAGCTCTGGGAGCACGGGGCGATCACCGACCTGGGTTGAGAATGGCGGAAACAGCGTCCTGGGCTTCGTCCGATGGGACGAGGAAGTCGATGCTCGCGAACAAGCGTCGCGACACGTCGACAGAACTCGCCGTGCGGCACGAACTGCACTCGCGAGGCTTGCGGTACCGGGTCGACTTCGCACCCGTCCCGGGTCTACGGCGCCGGGCTGACATCGTCTTCACACGCGCGCGGATCGCGGTCTTCATCGACGGATGCTTCTGGCACGGATGCCCGATCCACGGCACCGCGCCGAAGCGGAATGCCGACTACTGGGGGGCGAAGCTCGCGGCGAACGTCGCCCGCGACCGCGACACGGACCGGAGGCTAACGGATGCGGGTTGGCTTGTAGTGCGGGTCTGGGAACACGAAGCAGCCGGCGACGCTGCCGACCGTATTCAGGTGGCTGTGCGGGGGGCTATCGATTCGCGAGCTCACCCGCGTACGACCGGCGGGCTCGCATCATCGTATTGACATGCTTGAAGTCGAGCTTCCAGAGCCACTCAAGCGACTCGGCACTCGGCTGCGCGCGAAGAAGCGACAGGTCGAACCGTGTTACCCCGATTCGCCGCAAGTCGATTCCGGAGCGCGCGACGACGCGGGCATCGTTCGGGTTCACGCGCCATATCCCGGCGTCCATCGCGACGTGATGATTCGCGCAAAGAACGAGGCCGTTCTGCGGCTCGTCGGTGCCTTTCGCGAAGCGTGGGCGCAGGTGAGCGGACGCCAGGAGGGCGCGCTCGTCGATCTCACACACCGCGCAGCGGGGTCCGTACAGCTCCATCACCTCGAACGCGAATCGGCGTTCGTTTGCGCGGGCCGCGATGCGGCTCGCGAGCCACTCGGGAGCCGAGTCCTGGGAGGCGAGGATGGGATGGCGCGGACCAAGGATCGGTTCGGGCACGAATGCGAGCAGGAACTCGCGTGCCTCCTCGTTGCACGCCTCGACGTACGCGAGGCGTACCTCCCGTGTGGGCGCATCCTTGTGTCCGCTGACGACAAAGATCGGTAAGCCGAGGCGCATCGCGGTGCGGGTAGCCTCTATCTCGAGCTCATCGTGGCCGGCGCGCTCGGTTTCGGGGAACTTGTAGACCAAGCCGGTCGCGGACAGTATGTCGGCGTAGCTCGATCCGTCGTGTCGTACACCGATGGTGATTCCCGACGTCGCGGATGCGCACGCCGTGTTCGCCTTGTCCACCCACACTCCGCGGTATCCGTTGTAGAGACCCAGAGACCGGACCGTAGATGCCGGTGCGATCGCAGTGGGGTGCGACGCCAGAAGGCTGCTCCACGCGGCTTTACGCCACGCCAGCTGCTGCTCGACTGTGGTCGTCACGGATCCCATTCTGCGAGTCTGACGCATTCGCGGCTCGAATCTATCCTGCGCCCGGCCCAGGTGGGTGCGCCGAGCGGGACATTTGCGCCCGCAGATCGTTGGTGAGCGCCGCAGCGATCTGCACAGGTCTGCCAGGGTCGTCGAGTAGCATCCAGGCGACCTCGAGCGCGCTCATGCCTTGCTCGGAGGCGATCACGGTCACCGTGCGTCCTTCTCGGAATGCCTGGGCGATGCCTGGGTCACGTAGGCGAGCGAACGCGGGGACGTCGGCACTCTCGAGTTCGGTAAGGCTCAGCCCGAGTGCGCGATACGCGAGCCGGATCGCGACCTCACGGGGCGTTCCTCCGACCGCTCGCGCAACCGTCTGCACGTCGAGGCCGGCCGCATAGATGTCAAGCATCGCCGCGTCTCGAGCCAACGACGCGATGGCAGATGCTAATCCAGCTCCTTCGACCTGATCTTTAATGAGTGCGTCGTCAGGTTGTACGGCGCCCAGTTCGTCTACATCTGCAGATACCGCCGATAGCTCATCGGCGCCCGAATCAGACGAGTCCGACGGCGCCGAAGAAGCGGCGACTTCGGTCACCGGATGGTGCGAGGCGAAGTCGCCTGAAAGCCGCAATTGCTCGCGGAAGCTCACCTCGAACCCCTCGGTCTGCAGGAGGCGCGTGGCATCGGCTTCCGAAGACGCCACGCAGCCGATTTCGCTGACGACGCCGTCCGCGTCGACTGCATCGAAGAGGAACAGGCTGCGCATACCAAACTCCCGAGAAACCGCCGACACGCCCGAAGATACCCGACTCGTAGAATTCAGAGCGTGCCAGACCCAACCTACGTGTTCGTCGATCGCGCGTCGCGGCGCATTGGCCGTCTGCATGCCCGAGACGCAAAGCCGCACTCCGCACCGTTCGAGTGCGAGGTGACGTGGGCCGACGGCAGCACAGCTGTCGTCACCCACAAACAGGGAACGAAGGCGCGCATCGGCAGCATGTCGTTTCTCCAGTGGGCCTATCCAGATCTGCTGAAGTCCTATTGGGAAGACGCCGGCCTGGCACCGCAGCTTGTGACGTTGCTCCTTGTGGAACCGAAAAGGGACGTCCCAGTCAAGGACCTGAAGGCGAAGATCTCGAACTCGGCCAAGAGCGTGGATGCGCAGAAGGTCTGGGAGCGCGTTAGACCGAAGTTGGACAAGCTCGAATCGGTGCATGCGGAGGGCACGGGCCTCAAGCGCAAGTACTCGTGGACTAGCAACGTGCTTCCATCCGTCGTACCTGAGGGTCACGAGTCGGACTGGGCACACGTCATCGCGCCGGCTGTGGTCAGAGCGGAAGATTCTGCTGATGCACGACCACGCCCAATTCCGGAAGAGGCAGGGCACGATCTCAAGCAGCGCAAGTCTCAAGCCGCCGTGAAGCAACATGATGCGACCGCCACACAAGACGACACCGACGCAGAACGCTCAACTGGGACCCTCAATGCCCCTCGTCGGTCATCGAAGACCACCGGGAGCGGTTCGAAGCGCGAGCAGCAGAAACAGGACCTGACGAAGCCACCCGTGCCGCCCGCTCGACCGGAACGCGTCGCCGCGGCATCCATCGATCGAGAGGCCGCCGCGCTCTGGAAGACGCTGCGGAATCAGAGCGTCGACGATCCTGCGTGGCAGAACGACCTAGAGCAACTCCTCGCACGTGACCTCGCGCCGCTGGATCGGTTCCTCGCGTCGCTGGTATTTGTGCGCAAAGTTGATGGCGCGCAATCACTCGCGGTCGATCTCGAGGCTCAGCTCCCACCATCCTTGGCAACCTCCGCCGACGTGAAGCATGCGATCGAGAGCCTCGATCCTGAAGCACGCGGGCAGGCGCTGCGCGCCATCACGCTGACCGACGTGATCGGCCCGGAGTTCCTGAGCGAGTGGGCTTCGCAGCCGGGTGCGGCCTCGCAACTCGGAGCTCTGGCCCGTCGAACGCGGGCGTTGCCCGAGACCCAGCTGTCCACGGCGATTCGTCGCCTCACCCGCGCTGCAGACGCCTTGACGCGGCTCACGCCACCAGCGGCGGACATGCTGGAGGCCGTCGATGCGCTGTCAGTTCTTGGACGGTCCGATTCGGATGCGGCGCGCCACGCGACGGTGCGCATGCTCGGTTCGATTTCGAAGTGGGTCTCCGGTGCGGAATCGCTGGACCAAGAACAGCTTCGGCGGCTCAGCTCGCGTGTCACTGAATTGCCCTGGACCGAGGCCCGCTTCCGTGTTACTGCCGCCGTCGGTCGCCTCGACCCGGCGGCTACCGCGCGCCAAGACTGGCTGAAGGACCTCACTGCGGATGATCTGACCGTATTCGACGAGGCGACATCGCCTCTCCTGAAGAACGCGGGTTGGTTCGACGAGATCAAGGACATCGCCACAACCGCGGTACGTGGCGCGTCAGAGCGACGCCGACTTCTTCGGTTGCTCTCGTCCACGACGATCTCTTCCATCGTCGAACCAGCCATCGCGACCGAAGCACTTCAAGGTGTCGCTCAACGGGACAGCCAGGTACGTCTCTGGTTGGCTGCAATCGCAGAAGCCGAGCGGGTTGAGAAGCTCCAGGCGCAAGTCGAGCGGGCGGAGCGGGCGGCTGCCGCTGCAACAGAGGCGGTCGCACAACGCGACGCTCAGTTGCAGGCTCTGGCAGAGCGCCTTGCCGACGCTCAGAGCCGCCTCGGGCAGGCCGCTGAGTCCCGCGCGGCCGCGCGGGACTCGACACTGGCTCAGGCAGAACGCGATGCATACAAGTTGCTCGCGCAGAACCTCGCGACTGTTGAGACAGAGGGGCCTAAAGGCGATCCGGACACGCTACTCACGCGCCTTCGCCAGCAGGTCCGGCGTCGTGGGATTGAAGCCAGCTCAGTGCGCGGTGAGAACGTGGCATTCGATCCGGCGCTCCATGAAGCTCCCGGTGGTCGGCCCGCCGACGGCGCCCCGGTCATTGTCGGACGTAGCGGCTATGTGTGGAGAAGGGGCGACCAGCGAGAAGTGCTGGTCAAAGCACTTGTCACTGGGGAGAGCAATTGAACGAAGTCCGAGGCGTTGATTTCGGGACGTCGACGTCCCTCCTATCCGAAGCTACAGCGTTCGGAGCTGAGGTCGTTCCGATCGGCCGGCGAGAGGCATGGATCCCGTCGATCGTCGGTTTGCAAGGTACTGAATGGGCTGCCGGTGATGACGCTGCCGATTTCGCAGAGCCATCTTTGATCCGCTCAGTAAAGCGAGCAATCACCGAGCGACGGGAGGTGATGCAGCTCAGCGACGGCCATCGAACGGTCTTCGCGAGCGCCGACGATGCCATCACCGACATGCTGTCGACGATTGCGGTCCGCGCTTCCGAAGAAGGTGTCTCGGTCACCGACGATGAAGTCGTCGTGCGGCTCGGGTGCCCTGCGATGTGGGATGGCGCCCAGCGCAAGCGCCTGATCGGTCTGGCCAACCGCGCGGGAATGGCAGTGCGCAACGCGACACTGATCGACGAGCCGATCGCTGCGGGGGTCGCATGGATTTCCAGCCGAACCGAACGGATTCGCGGCAAGCTGCTCATCTACGATATGGGCGGCGGCACGTTGGACATCGCGGTCCTTCACGTCGATGCGCAGCCGGGTGGACCAACGGACATTGCGGTTCAGGCGGCGGACGGCACCGCAGTCGCCGGTGATCGTGTCGACGAAGCCCTCGCCGACGTCATCAAGGAGAAGCTACGCGCTGAGGGCTTCGACGCGGATGGCCCGGGCTATGGCAAAGAGCTACGCGGATGGCTTCTCCGCGCAGCCCGCGAAGCGAAGATTGCACTAACGGACGTCACCGACACCGCCGTAGTCGTGCCCCACCCCACCCTTGAGGTTCCACCGGTATCGCTGTCACGTGAAGAATTCGAGAGTGCATTCGCGCCGTTACTCCGAGACTCTCTTACGCGCATGTGGGAGGTCATGCGCGCGGCCCTGATGAGCCAAGTTGCAACGCGCACTTCGACCGAGAGCCTGACACCACAGGAAGCCCGAGGTCTGGAGGACGTCCTGCTTGCAGACGGGATCTCGTACGTCCTTCTGGCAGGCGGGATGTCTCGCGTTCCGCTGGTCGCCGAGCGCCTCGGCGAGATCTTCGGTCATGACCGCATCTATCGCGAGGAGAGCCCGGAGCAGCTCATCGCGCGAGGACTCGGCGAGAACCGCGCATACGAAAGCCTCAATCTGCACCGCCCTGGGTTCGACTTCTACCTGGAATGGCGCAATGGTGACGAAACAGCGCAACACATGGTTTACGAGGCGTACACACCCTTCTACAACAAGCTTCAGGTGTTCCACCAGAACAGCGTGAAGTATCTCCATCGGTTCACTTCAGCCAAGCTCCCCCGCACTGGTTCGGGGTATCTGCGTGCGCGTTCCGTGTCTGGCGAGGAACTGACGTTGCTGCTCGACGGACGCGAAGTGGACGGCATCAAGTTCGGGTTCGGTACGAACCCCAATCCCGTTCTGAGCCTGGAGCCTAACGGCCGGGTATTCCTGCGCGACACGATGGGTCACAGCCGCGAACTCTTCATCGAGCGGTGGCCTGTGATCAAGGGCACCGGTGGCGAGTCGGACTCGATCACCATCCGCTCGAGCCGCGAGGCAGTGCAGTCGCGCGAGTGGTGGTACGACCAATCGGGTGACTGATCACGCGATGACTTCGAGCAGCGCCACCCTCTCGCTTGTCAGCACGAAGTGACGTCGGTCTTCATGCTCCGGTCGCACGGCATCGAGATCGGCCCGCAAGCCATCGAGTCGCCCGCGGATCATTCGTACGTAGCCGGGATCGCTCGCTTCTGAAACCCGCTCGTCCCACTGCTTCTGCACCCCGGCAAGCTTGATGTGTATCGTGTGCTCTTTGGATTCGATGCGAGCGTCGACGAGGGCGTGATTTTCCGCTGCGCGTATGGCGCGCGCCTCCGCCGCGCGTGCACGTTCGATCGCGTCTAGGCTCGATAGCACGGGAGCGAGCATCGCGCCCTCGCCGCGTCCCTTGGTGTCGGTGAATGTGTCCTCTGCGAGGGCCACCAGGATTTCCTCTTCGAGGGCTGGTCGTCTCTCGCCAGAACCTGCGTCGACTGCAGTGACCCACAACTCCCTCTGATTGCGGAGCCCGTGCGTTTCCACCAGAGAGACCGATACGAGATGTCTGCTTCCGCCTTTCCCGATCGCTACGCGCCCGAACCGTGGGCGAGACAGGGAATCCGCGCGAAGCTCATCCACCGCGAGCCTGACCAGCGGGTGCCTCCCGCTGATCAGTTCGACGTTTTCCCCGGGCACCTCGTCCTCGGGGCGGAAAATGACGTCGATCGGCTGGCGGTCCCGAAGGTATGCGTACAGCTGGGCACCGAGGACGGTGCCGTTCTGAGTGTTCGCTGCCGCCCCCCGCACTGCCCGGGCTAGCTCGGGAGTACCAGTCAAGAGCGTGCGACCGCCTCGCGTGACGAGCCGCCCGTCGTACTTGCCCAGAATGTAACCAAGCAGCCGCCTCAGCTCGCCGGGGCCGACGTACCGGCCGCTTGCCGGACCGGTCTCTGTCAAGCCGTCGATCTCGAGTTCGCGCACCGTCGTGAGGAGCCCGGAGTTCTCTTCGAGCTGTTCGATATCGGCCTTGTTCTGCTCGATGACTTGGGCTTGGCGGTCGATCTCGGCATGCCGCTGCGCGTCTGAGAGTGCAGGGTTGAGGAGCCGATCGCTGATCTCCCGCATCGTTTCGCGCATGATGGGTTCGAGGTCGCCGATCGACTCCTCGAAGATGTTGATCCGGGTGTACAGACGACCGACGATCTCAGTTTCGATCGTTCCCGGGATCGACATGTTGAAGATGAAGATCTTCTCGTTGGCCTGGCCGATGCGGTCGAGCCGGCCGATTCGCTGTTCGATCTGCATCGGATTCCACGGGAGGTCGTAGTTCACCAGGATGTTGCAGAACTCGAAGTCCAGACCTTCGGAACCCACCTGATTGGCGACCAGGATCTCGAAGTCGCCTTCGCGAAACTGCGTGATGATCTGATCCCGTTCGTCCGGCGCGACACCACCGTGCAGGTAGCGCGTGCGGAACTCGGGAGCGAGTCGCCGCGTCAGGTACTCCACCGTGCCACGGAAGAAGGAGAAGATCAGGACCTTGGTCAGCCCTTGCGCTCTCGCCTGGCGCAGGCGGCGAAGGAGTGCGTCCAGCTTCGAGTCAGTGTTCAGAGTCGCAAGCGGCGTACGGGATACGCCAGTCTGACCCGGTTCATGGTCGAGTGCTCCGTCGTAGTCAGTGAGTCGCTCGTCCTCGGTCAGCCAGCCTTCTCGCCGGGATATCCGTTCCAAGGCGACGTGGAGACAGCTTGAGGCCTGGCGCAACGGCATCTGGAGCATGAACCCGCGCGGAACGGAACGGTCTGTGGCCTCCGCGATGTAGTAAGACTCGATTGCGTCGTAGACTGCGCGTTCTTCGGGAGTCCACTCGACGACGACGTCCTCGACCACACGGAGCGCCTTCTTCTCCTGGACGTCCACCTTGCGTGTGCGGTTTAGTACGCTGCTGAGTGTGTTGAGGTTTCCGGCCAGTCGCTTGATCGACGTGACCTGCTCAGCATCCAGAGGCGAAGTATCCGTCAGGATCGCGCGCAGTCTCTTGTAGTCGGGATGCCGCGTGATTACCTCCCCGTGTTGGAGGCGATGCAGCTCGCGCAAGGTCTGGAGCGCCCGTTGCTTCGACCTCGTGTCAGCGTCACTGATCTCCCTGGAGATTCGGTTGAGGATCTGGTTGGGGCGCAGCTGATCAACGAAGACATTCACGTCGGGGAAGGCCCCTGCGTCTAGCAAGTTGACGAGGTTGAAGAGGTCGTGCTGACCGAGGTTCAGCGGTGTCGCCGACAACAGCACAAGATGGTCAGCTTGGTCGGACAGGAAGTTTCCGACCTCCCACGATCGTGTCCCGCGATTGCGAACGACATGCGCTTCGTCAACGACGGCCAGGTCGAAACGCGGTCGCAGCTCGTTAAGCTCCGCCAGCAACAACGCATCGCTACGAAGAGCTTCGATGGAAATGATGCCCATAAGCGCTGGCTCTCGACCAGCCCGGATCTCAGCGAGGAACTCGGCGATCTGCGTCTTCTTGAGAATGTCGAGCTTGCGCATGAAGCGGGCTTCCATCTCGCGCTTCCACTTGAATTGCAGCGCCGCTGGAACGACGACCAGGGCCCGCTCGATCTGCAACCTCTGTTCGAGCTCGGTCCAGATGAGTCCAGCCTCGATCGTCTTGCCGAGACCGACCTCGTCCGCTATCAGCAGCTTCCCGCTCACACCGTTGAGGATCTTGATCGCGGGGAGGAACTGATACCCACGGAACGCCGTGCGAGTGGCTGCGTATGAGTAGAGGAAGTCGGAGAGCGGGTACGCGAGCTTGGTCCACGTGAGCGTCCGCGCGATGTCCTCCGCGCCAGCGGCTTCCTGCCGCAACCAGAACTCTGCGGAGTCTGGGTCTCCCTCGATCCGCTCGAGGTCTGACGCGAAATAGGTCAGTCGCCGACCGCCGATCGACACGATGATGGAATGGCCCTCGGGTGTTCGGCTGACTTCAGCGACGCGTCCGAGTTCCCTCTGTCCAAGAGGACGGACGATGTCGCCGGATTGGAACGGTGAGGATCCAACGAACTCGCGCGAGTTTCGCCAATGGTCTTCGAGCGCCTCGTACGCGTCTGCGAGATGCGTACGACAGGTTCGGATGCGCGCTGCCTCCGACCGGGTCACGTCCTGGGCGCCAGCAACCACGATGAGTGAAACTTCACCTTCGTCCAGCGCTCCGTAGATCCCGTTGTGCAACTTCCGTGCCGCCGACGGGAAGGCCGTGGCGCGGACATTCCGCGCAGGCAGGGTCTCAACCCAGGCCGCCAGCTCATCGTCTGCGTTCCCGATGACGAGAATGCGGTCGAATTGCCCGGGCCAGGCTTCCACCGGTGATCGAACCGGCGAGTACACGAGATCGACCCCGTCGGCGAACATACAACCCCCACTCGAACGACGAGGGAGTGACCCGAAAGGTTTGCCTCTCGCTCACCCCTCTCCCTCCCGCCGACGATAGCGCTCCTGCTGGAGCACCGCCCGGATGCGCCACGATGCACATGTGCCGCACCATGTCGGTTTCGGCAATTCGGATCGAGGGACGTCCTCTACGACCGGGACCACCGCCGCTCCGTCGGACGGTAGAGGTCATCGATCAGATCGACGACGAGCCGTTCCAGATTCGTGTACTCACTCGCCTTCGGAAGCCGGGAGCCATCGGTTCAGTGCGCCCGATCAAGACGACGACGCTCACACTGGTACGGACGCGAACCCAGATCCGTTAGGCGCCGCGCGGCGCGGAAGACGAAACTGCGCGAACCACCCATTTCGGTGGCAGGGCTAGCATTAGCACGGGAGGCCTGTGTGGCTGGGAGCAATGCGTGGCGTGTGAATGACGTCGTCGCATATGACGGCATGCGCGAATCGGCGACGTTGCTCACCGCGCTTCTGCTTCGGGAGTCAAGTGAAGGCTCAGCAAGGAGAGCCGCGCTTGACGAGGCCCGGCAGCTCCGAGCCCGCATTCTCAGCGTGGACTCATTCGATCGTGCGGCCGTGGCCGCGCTCACGGACCAGATCAGATTTCGAATCGAAGAGCTGACGGAGCCGAAGCTGTGAGCAGGTGGGAACTCGAGGATGTCTACCGTGACGAGATCCTTCGACGCAGCATCCTTCCGTTGCTCTTCCCGACGCCCACCGAACCGGATGCTGCGCCGAGCCTTGTCCTTCTCACTGGCCAGCCTGGGGCAGGACGATCTCGCGTGTCGAGCGCACTCGTTGCCGAGGAGGCGGCCGCAGTCGTCAACGGTGACGATCTCCGGGCGTTCCATCCCCGTCTTGCGGAGATTCTCGTGTCAAGCGAGACCGAAGCCCGAGAGGGACTCGCACGGGCTACCGCTGGATGGGTTCGCGACTGCATTCGGTACGCACGGGAGAACAAGCGCTCGCTCCTTCTCGAGGGAACCTTCCTCGATCCGATGGTCGCGATTGGAACGGCAGAGCGATTCGCCGGCGAGGGGTTTCAGACCCGCATCGTCGTGGTGGCTTCCCGACGCGCTGAGAGCCTATTGTCGGTGGCGTCTCTCTACCTTCGCGATGTTCACGCCTCTGGCCCCGCTCGGTTTGTGAGCCGTGATGCTCACGATCGAGCCTTCGAGGCGACGCGCGCATTCGTCGCGGCGGTCGAGGATGCAGCATCCGCCGACCGCCTCACGATCCTGAAGCGAAGCGGGGAGACTGCGTTCGACGCTCACCGCGTCGATGGCGGCGACGCGTTCCGCGGGGCCGGTGCGGCGTTGGAAGCTGCCCAGTCAGCCCGACTGAGCCGGTTCGACGCCACGCAGTGGCTGAGCGAACTGCACCACGTGACCGAGTTCGCGGCCTCCCGTCGTGAACTCCCGCCCGGCGTGACGGACCTCCTTGTGGATCTGCATGAGGTGGCGCTTCGCGAGGTGATTCCAGAGCTGCACGTTCGCAGCGACGGCAAGTTCACGATCGCGATCGAGCAGAAGACAGTGGCGAACCTCGTGGGATTGCGCCGTTCGCTCGCGCGGGAGCAAGCAGTGGATGTCGCGGCCCCGGTGATCGTGCCTGTCGGCCCGGAGCGTGGGGGCATCTCCCGGTGACCCGCATAGTCGGCTACTCGCGCGAGCTCGCGCCGGGACTCGGGACGGCGTCGGATGCGGAGCAACTGATGCTCGCCGGCGCCACCGCTGTATACATCGATGAGGACTCCGCCGATTCCGCCAAGCGTGCAGGGCTCCGCGAGTGTCTCGAGTCTCTGCAGCCCGGCGACACCCTCCTCGTCACCAGCGCGGCGATGCTAGCACCGACAGTCCCACAGTTCCTAGGTACGGTCGCGGGGCTGTCGGCAAGAGACGTTAGCTTCCGTTCGCTCTCCGATCCGACCCTCTCCGCTGGCGCGCAGGTCGACCCGGCAGACGTGTTCGCTGCACTCGAATCGCTGCGGCGTCGGCTATCGAGTCTCCAGACTCGGGCGGGGATGGCTTCCGCGGCTAGCGAGGGTCGGCGACCGGGCCGCCCGACAGTCATGACCCCGGAGCGGGTTGCGATGGCCGTAGAGCTTCGAAATCTCGGCCGGCCTGTGACGCATATCGCCCGCGTTCTCGGCGTGAGCGCGAACGCCGTTCAACGCTCCCTTGCCGCGTCCCCCGACAGACCTTGACCACTCGTCGGGTTCCTCCCGGCAGTGGCTCACATCGCGACCGCAGGCGTGCGCAGTGCCGAGTCCGAGGATTACCGGACTGAGCGCAGCGAGGGAGGATATGCCGCAGGGCCGGAACGGAGCACGACGTAGGTCGCTACGATCGGCCGCCGGGAGGGAACGACTCCCTCATTCATCACCCGACAGTTCCGACAGCTTCAGGATGAACGGCCGCCGGTCTGCCGTCGGTACAGTGATCAGCATTCGGATCGTGTTGCGCAACATCTCGAGATCTGGCGGCGGCAGTCGCTTCTCGAGCGGTATCGCGCACCACGCGACGTCCTCCTCGACGTGGTAGCCGGGCTCTTGCTCGGGCTTTTCCGGGTAGTAGGTGAACGCGCAGATTGCGACGCGGTAGAGCACCTTCTCGGCGTGGCTGCGGTCAATCGTCTTCATCGGCTCATTCCCATTGGGTTGTTCGGGTGCAGCATCGGATGCGGCGCAGCGGGGTCGAGGTGGTGTGGCTGCCGGGGCTGCTCACGGTGACGCAAGCGCTCGTTGACCTGGCGGGCGATGGCATCGATGCGGGCTTCCTCGATCTCTCGCGGCGTCGGACGCGGCTTCGGTTTGGGGCCGGGCTTCACGCGGCCGAGTTCCTTCTGCAGCCGCGCCAACTCTTCCTTCTGCTCTGCAAGCGCGTACCCCGCACGGGCCTTGAGACAATCGCGCTTCCACGCAGCCCACTCGTCGGCGGGAGTCTCGATGCTCTTCATGGCGAGCTTGAGTTCCTCTTTCGTCCGCACCCGTGAGAAGAACTCGTCGGCGGCGGCGCGGTTCTCCAACTGCTCAGCTTTCGTCGTGCGGTGGATGCGACGCACCGGAAGCCCTGCGTCACGACGACGCTTCTCGCGATCGCGCCAGGCGCGGTGGGCCGCATTCTGCTTCTCCTTGTTGCGCGCGTAGTACTCGCGGCGGCGCACCCGCTGCTCCTCGGCGTGCCCGGCGTAGAACTCGCGCCGACGCTCCCGATGCTTCTCGGGGTCCTCGCGGTACTTCTCGCGGAGTCGCGCATTCACCTCATCTTTGTGCTTGTCACGCCAGCGCTGATTCCGCTCGCGCTTGCGCTGCCGGTATGCCTCAGGATCCTTCGCCCGCTGCTCGGCGCGGTACCGCCGCTGGTACTCGAGATACTCCTCACGATGCTGCGCGTAGTAGTCGCGCGCATACTGTCGGCGCGCTTCCTTGCGATGCTTCTCGCGGTCGTGGATCGCCGCTCGTGCGTGGGCGATCTGCAGCCGGATGTCCTCGCTCTCGCGCTCAAGCCGCTCGGCTTCGTCGTCGGGCACGTGGTCACCTCGTCATCGACGCGTCAGACCGCCTCGGTGCCCAGATTCTGTCGAGCAAAGAGTCGGCTGGTTCGAAGCGATCATGGATGCTGCGCGGCGGCGCCAGCGGAAACCGACGGTCGGCCTCGACCGCTGACCGCTTGCCTCGCGGGAAGTACTCGCGGAATAGCCTGCATCCCGGATCCATGACGACCCAGTGGCAGCGGACACTCCACCACACGGTGAGGTCGAGTTCTGCCTCATCGTCGGAGTCGGCCCAGACTCCGACGACGTGACCCTCGACGAGCTGAGCCGTGTGCCAGTTGCGTTCGCGTGGTCCGACTCCACGAGCCACGAGTGTGTCGTTGATGAGTTCGCGACGGATGCGGCAGTCCTCGTCGGTCGCGCGTTCGCCACGGATCGGCGCCGCGGCGCGGATCCGTTCGCCTGCTTCAGCGAGGCTCTCCCCGTCCACTGGGGTACTCAGGGCGCACATCGGAGTACCCCCGGACGCGAAGCAAGCTCAACGAGTTTGTCGGGGCGGAATCCGCTCCAGTGGTCCTCGTCGCTGACGACAACCACCGGTGCTTGCGTATATCCGAGATCATCGATGACGTATTCGCGAGCAGCGGGGTTGGTTCGGATGTCGACTTCGATGAATCGAATCCCCCCCTGGGCGAGCAGCTTTTTGGTCATCGTGCACCGGATGCACTCGGGCCCGGTCGTGTAGACGATGATCATCCGCCCCGGCGAGTGGTGGTCAAGTCCGTGATCGTGAGACGACCTGCTAGTGCGCATGGGGGCCGCCCGCCCGAGCGCCGTCTTCGATCCACGCCTCGACCTCGTCGATTGCGTACACGACGATGCGGCCGAGCTTGCGGTACGGCGGCCCCTTCTTCTCGTATCGCCACATCGCGAGAGTGTTCTTGGTGACGCCCGGAAGAGCAGCCGCGAGCTCGTCTGGACTCAGGTAGACGTGGCTGAGGCCGGAAGTGTCGGAGTTCATCGCTGTCGTCATGGAACTCGCCTCCTCTTGCGGATCCGATCTGACGTTTGACAGCAGTACACTCCTAATGCGTATCCTTAGTCAAGCGTTTCTGCAGAACTCCTCTCCAGTAGGACAAGATAAGGGGGTGAAGGTCGACGTGAAGACCCCCGATGGCAAGATGATGTCGGCGGATGCTGCGTCACAGTCGGTCGGATCTGCGCTACGAATCGCGCCTGCATTCGTCGCGACCGCCGTCGACGAGACGACCGGAGTCGAGACGACGATCGAGGCTCACTACAGCACGACGCGTGGTCGCTACATCATCACGACGATCGTCAATCGGGCGATTGCCGAAGACTTCAACGAAGACCGCCTCAAGCACGCAGCCCCGCAGGCGATCCTGCAGGTCGCCATCCCGCACTGCGTCGCACTTCAGTTGGACGAGGACCCCAACGCACCGTGGACGACGGTCGCAGCTCTCACCACAGCGGAGGGCCGCATCATCCCCCCATGGATGGCACAAGCCGTCGTGAAGCGAGGGATGAAGGATGAGCGGTGGGAGGTGATCGAGATCCTCTACGGCACCGCTGCACTCAGCGACCTTCCACCCGTCAAGCTCATCGCGCTCGAGCTCGATGTGCCCGAGCGCACCGCCTCGGATTGGGTTCAGAAGGCCAGGGCTGCGGGCTGGCTGGCGGGAATGACGTCGAACGTGGGCCGGCCAGCGAGCGGATGACTGAGTGCCCAAGCGTCGAACAATGTGGGCCGCGAAGATCAACGACCCGAGACACATCACGCAGATCGGCTCCGTAGAACTTGATCCACGTGCGATTGCGGTGCGTCGTTGCTGCCAACTCACCGTCAACCTTGCAGGGCCACAACTGCCGATAGCTTCTTGTCATGCACCAGCCCGATCCGATACCCGCTGTCGCCGCTCCGACCGTGATCTTCGTCATCAATCGTGCATGGGCGCCGGGCGCAGGGGATCAGGCCACATACGACGCGACGCGCATGTACTGGAAGGTGGGCGTGACCACGCGAGAGCGCGCGGTCTACGCACTTGGTGTCGCGGGCGGGATTGTGCGCGGCGCGTATCGGATCGAGTCGTGGCATTCTGGGGAGTCGAAAGGGCGCTGGGGTTTCCACGGCGTGCCGGCGCCAGAGCTGGGGGTCGTCGGAACAAGCATCGAGCGCCTTGCACCTCCGCGAGGTGCCGCGAACCCCGTGCGTCTCTATCTGGACGGCATCCCTCCGAGCGAAGAGAAGCCGGTCGCGGTCATCGCCCGGGAACTCAACGTCGAGCCCCTCGCGCGTATCATGTACGGGCAGCGCGAGCTGTTCCACAGTAACTTCCTCGCATGGTTCTTCGACGCCTTACCGGAGCTCGCTGACGCCGTCTTCCGCGACCTCTCCATGAACACCGAAGACGACGCGAATCACCGACACGTAGAGCGGGAACGCGAGAACCTCGATCTCGTCCTGCACTGGCCCGACGCTGCACCGCTCGTCATCGAGAACAAGGTGTTCTCGCTTCCCGAAGCCGATCAGCTGAACGAGTACCGGGCGAAGACGGCCCGCTGGAAGGGCGCGGTCGCGCAGCACGTTCTCCTGAGCATGTCTCCGCCCCGTGAACCTATCGACGGTTGGAGGTATCTGAGCTATCAGGACCTCGCTGAGCGCATTGACGTCGCCCTCGGGGACGTCGATGACGAGAGCTACGAGATCGAAACCCTCCGTCGCTACTCCCGCGTCGTGCGGCTTCTGAGCGCTTTGTTGGACACGACTGTTGTCCACGCGAACAGCGAATCCGCGTGGCTGGATAGCACTGAACTCTCAGAGATCGACTCGTCGCAAACCCGCACGGCGCTCCGAAAGCTCCGTGCTCGCCGGGTTCAGACAGTGCTCGCCGCAGAAGGCCCCGGCGTGGGCTGGACGGAGGCAGCCATCAGCCATGGACATCCTCTTGTCGGATGGAGGCGGCACATCATCGTCGACGGCGTCGAAATTCAGGCAGGGTGGCAGTACCAAGAGGGACAGTTTCGACTGTGCGCAGTCCTCCCCCACCTCTCCGGGCGGTCCGTTACGGACAGACAGGCTCGGGAGGCGTTCGCCTCTAAGCATCCCGAGTTGTTCGATTTTGCATCGCTCTTCGACATCCTTGCGTCGCCCAACGGCGATGAAATGCCGCGCGGGCGTTTCGGCCACTTCGCGCCTGACTTCGTGTACCGCTACGTGAAAGCACCTGACCAGAGCGTTCAAGGTCTGATCGACGCCACCCATGCCGTCAACACCAGCCTCCAGTTGATCGGCGCCGCCGCGCTCAACCGCCCGAACTCGGTATGAGCGTCAATCGGTGCGGAAGGCGACACCGCGCGTTGATCGCGTCTCCTCAAACGGTGAAACTCGATACGGTCAATTGAGACTCGTTCCTCGATCGTGTCCCGTGCGGTGGAGCGTAGCGAGAGCGTTGGAGCACTGAGAATGGCGAACACCCTGCCCGATGACGCAGACACGATTGCCCTCGCATTGCCGTCCCGCCCGGAAGCGGACATGGCCGTTGCGCGGCAGGTTGCTCAAGTCTTCGACCACATGCTGGGGGATGGTCGGTCGGTCATCGATCCAGCGGCGACCGTCTGGACAGCGGCGGTCGCTGAAGACCTGCGCAGGCGGATCGAGGACAATCCGCTGATCGGCCCGGATGCCGGCCAGTGGGACAAGCTGGAGCTTCAGCTCGCGGGTGCTTCGCGCGATGTCGTGCTGATGGCGGCTGAGTTGGTCTTCCTACGTGAGCAGCCGGTTTCGAACGCCTCACCGGCAACACGCCGACAGCATCTGACTCGGGTCCTGAAGTTGGCGGAGCCGGTCCCTGAGGTTCCGGAATGGATGAACGACGCGCTGGATCGGCCTTCTGGTGATGCAGGCTTCGCAGGCAATCAGGGTTACAACGGTCGGCTCTGGCTTCACCTGATCTGGGCAGCGACGTTTGTACGTGAATGGCGGGGTTTGTCAGATGAGGAGCGCAGAGCCGCGATGGGCCACCCGTGGCAGGTCCAGCGCATCATGCTCGACATCGGGGACGGCGGAACCCCCGACATCCGCAATGCAATGCTCTTTCTCGCGTTCCCTGACGTGTTTGAGCCCATCTCGTCGGTGAACATGAAGACGCAGATCCGGACTGGACTTGCCGACCGGATCGGCGGGGCGAGCGGCGTTGACGCTCAGTCCCTGGATCGCGATCTGCTTGCCATCCGGGCGTCGCTGGCCGCAGAGATAGCGGAGCCGTTCCACTTCTGGACTCCGAATGTCCGCGCCATGTGGGACACCGTGAAGCCCCTGAAGCCCACCGTTGACGAGCCGCGTCCACGGCACCACTGGCTCTACTCACCGGGGGCGCAAGCCTCAGAGTGGGATTCCTTTCGCGCCGAGGGAATCATGGCGCTCGGCTGGGATGAGATTGGCGACCTCGCCGGGTATCCAGACCGCGAAGCAATCCGAGTTGATCTGGCAGCAGCATCCGGTTCCACGTCCTCGTTGAAGAATGACGTGCTCTGCCTGTGGCAGTTCCAGAACGAGATCGCGGTGGGCGACGTCGTTTACGCCAAACGCGGCAGGCGGGAACTCGTCGGCCGAGGGGAGGTGATCTCTGAAGCTAGGTTCGAGCCCGAGCGCGGGCAGTTCCGTCACGTTCGGTCCGTGAACTGGACTCATGTTGGCTCGTGGGAGCATCCCGGTGACGCCGCCGTGAAGACCCTGACCGACATCACGTCTTACCGGGACTACGTCGGGAACCTTGAGGCACTCTTCGCAGGCGAGGAGGACGACGACCACGAGGAAGTCGAACTCGTTACCCCTCCGCCGTCGTACAGCCGGGAGGCGTTCCTCGACGAGGTCTATCTCACGGAGGATGCATACGAGCGGCTCCGTGGGCTTCTGCTGCGGAAGAAGAACGTGATCCTTGCGGGACCGCCGGGAGTGGGGAAGACGTTCGCAGCCCGGCGCCTCGCCTTTTCGATCATGGGCGCGAAGGATCTTCCTCGGGTACAGATGGTGCAGTTCCATCAGAGCTACTCATACGAGGACTTCATGATGGGTTACCGACCGACCGAGTCTGGCGGGTTCACGCTCGCCGAGGGCCCGTTCTACCGCTTCTGCGAGGAGGCGCGGAAGGACGATGTCAGTCGCCCGTACTTCTTCATCATCGATGAGATCAACCGGGGCAACATCTCCAAGATCCTCGGAGAACTCCTCATGCTCATCGAGGCAGACAAGCGCGGCCAGGAGTTGCGCCTCCTATACAAGAACGAGAAGTTCTCTGTCCCACCGAATGTACACATCATCGGGATGATGAACACCGCGGACCGGAGCCTCGCGGTCCTCGACTATGCGCTGCGCAGACGCTTCGGCTTCTTTCACATGACCCCTGGCTTCGACTCGACCGGTTTCACGTCTTGGCAGGAGTCGGTGCAGAGCCCGGCGCTCGATGCGCTGATTGGCGTCATCCTCGACCTCAACCGTGCCATCACGGCGGACCCGGCGCTCGGCCCGGGCTTTGCTGTCGGACACAGCTATTTGGGCGCACCGCCCGATCAGGGCATCGACGACGAGTGGCTGTACTCCATTGTTGAGGACGAACTCGTACCCCTCCTCGACGAGTACTGGTTCGACGAGCCCGACGTCGCCCAGCAATGGTCAACCAGGTTGCGGGGCGCTATCGCGTGATCGACCGCAGCATCGCCATCCGGAACGTGTACGTCATGCTCGCGTACGCCTTCAGGACCGTGCGTAACGAAGGCACCGATCGCATCGCGAGCGAGAAGTTCGACCACTTGCACGATCTCCTTGCTGAGATCCTTGCCCTCGGCGTCGGCACACAGGTCAAGCGCGGCCTTCACCGCGACTACCTCGCGATGAGTGAAGAACTGGCCACTGTACGCGGCCGCATAAACATTGGGCGCACGGCTAGCACCCGCTCGATCACCCGAGGGCACCTGGTCTGCGAGTTCGACGAGTACGACATCGACACGCCGCACAATCAGGCGCTGAAAGCCGCCATCATCCTGCTCATCCGGCACGGCGAGGTGTCGCCGCCACGGAAGGACGCACTCCGTCGGGTGCTCCCCTATCTCGAGACGGTGACCACTGTTGCGCCGAGGTCGATCCGCTGGGAGTCACTCACGTACCACCGATCGAACGCGTCGTATCGGCTCCTGCTCGGCGTCTGCGAACTCATCGTCCTCGGGCTGCTCCCCACTGAGTCCGCTGGCGCGGCCCGGCTTGCAAGTTGGCTCCCCGACGAGAAGATGAACGTGCTCTACGAGCGGTTTCTGCGTGAGTACTACGCGTTCCACCATCCCGAGCTCTCTCCGGGAGCGCGCATCATTCCGTGGGATCTCGATCAGCCAAGCCTCTTCGGCGGACAGTTACCCGAAATGCGCACCGACGTCACGCTTCGCTCCGGGAACCGAACGCTCATCATCGACGCCAAGTACTACGGGCGCACTCTCCAGCAGGGTCTGAGCGGAAAGGAGACCGTCCACTCCGGCAACCTGTATCAGGTGCTTGCCTACGTCAAGAACGAGGATCGCAAGCGCACCGGCGCAGTTAGCGGCCTCCTGCTCTATGCACAGACCGAGGCAATCGCGCAACCTGAGCTGGACGTGATCGTCCAAGGAAACAGAATCGGTGCTCAAACACTTGACTTGAACCAACCTTGGGAATCGATCGCTGGACGACTCGAGGGCTTGCTCGGCTGGCTAGCTCCGGTCGCCGCCTGAGCGATTCATCCGGGGAGCTTGATTCATCGAGGCTCCCCCGCCGCTCGCTCTCACTCCAAACTTGTCGGACGGTGTGCACCTCATCGGGTGCCGCCCTAACCGCAAGGGGGCGCGTCCTCGTCATCAACTTTGCGGCTCGCAACGTGCGTCAACGAGCGATGCACTAGTCCGCAAGGAAGCGAAACTGCTCATCGCCCAGCGGTTTGACGGCTCGCCTCTCGGATTCCCAGTGTCCGATCGCGATCTTCACCCTGCGGTCGCGACTCTCTTCAAGCAGGAAGCCCTCCACCTCCGTATCCCAGCCACGGTTACGCGACAGATGCACCAGATATCCATGGGGGGCGTTGTTCGCAAGCAGCTTCAGATAGTCCTGATGAAGGTGGCTGTGACGGTAGTTCAATCCCATCTCAATCACAATCGGAGCCTCGATACGCCCGTAGACCAAGTCGTCAAGAGTTGCGGTGGCGAGCTGATGGGGCGAGAGGATCGCGAGATCGAACGAGCCGCGCCGATTAGATCCAGACGCCAGGTCGACCAAGGTCTCCGGCCACTCCTTGTGAATGAGCTGGGTGACTTGTCCAGATGCGCCAATCGGATGATGACCGACGAAGAGATCTCGCCTGCTGAGGTTCGAGAACAACTGCGCGTGCATGCTGTGCTCGACGCGGTGCAAGTACGGGCTCAGCATGAAGTCCGCTACGAGTCGGTCGATCTCGGAGTCGACGACCGCGACTGCTTGCGCGATCCAATTCGGGTCCACTCTGCTCGTGTCGATCAGCGATCCGCCCCTTGACGACGGACGCTCCGTGGAGTGGGTGGCTGATAGCTCTTCGATAGCGCCTCTGTGGACCAGCCATGCACCGAGTTCGTCCAGGAACGTGAACTTCTCAAGTTCCTCGGCGACCAGCGGTTCCTCGGCCCGCAATCGAAATTTGCGCTCATACGATCCGCGATTGTTGTCGGGTCGGCAGATCGCGACGGTCTGCGTCTTCCTTCCGATCGTGACGACAACCTTCCGAGTCCCGACCAGACATTCAAACGACCCCATGCTGCGTGATCGTACGGGACGACAACGCTGACCGACACGACCCGCAGCATGACCGCCCTGAAGCCGATCGACCTCCGCGCGTCGCCGTGAGACGTTAGCCCATTCGGTGCTCGGATACGCATTCTTGGTTGGGGCCCTCAAGCCGCCATCGACAGCGATTCCAGCCCCGACGGGGACGAGCAGCGGAGTGTCGAGCTTCGGCGGCGCGATGCGGTGTGCAGCGATGCTGCCGCCGTCGGGATCGCACGAGCTATTTCTGGTACAACCCGCGGGAAGCGCGCTTGCCGCGCTCAGTTCGGTCCACTGGCGAGGGCCCTATGCAACCGTCCCGAATGTGAGGACTGAAGACGCGCACCGACATTTCGGGGCCTGCTGGCCGACGGTCGTGAATAGGATGAGACCGGCTCGGGGCGGCGATCCAAAACCCGTCCTCGTAGCCATCTTCGCTCAATGTCATGGGTGCGACGTTGGGCACACCGGTACGTACCCATTGACGGACTCGCGCACGAACGACGCGCCGAATGCGAATCAAGTCAGCGCTCTCAGCGGACCTACCGGATCGGCTCGTTCGTTCCAGCGAAGGCTCGCAGCGCAACGACGAACCTTGGCAAGCCTAGGAGAGCGCGCGATCCCAGTGGAAAATGATCTCATCCCGTCGAGCGTCACGCCCGTTGAAATCCGCGGCGAAGTCCATCCGCGCGATCACATCCTTCGGAAGCAACTTGGCGAACAGCAACACAGCATCATCGGGGTCGACGCTCGTCTCGGGCGGGAACTGGAACGACACCCAGCCTTCCTCAAGCTCGCCGTCCTCGAAGATGATGAGATCGATAAGTATGCTCACAAGCGAGTCGGCCACAGTCTCGTTGAATTCGTACCCCGGGTTCGATCGTGCATCCGCAAACATATCGGCGCCCAGATCACCCAGCTTGTCGATGATATTCAGGATCGAGCGGTCGAAGAGCTTCCTGTAATCGCTGTCGGTTGGGGCAAGCGTGCCAGCATTGCCGAGATCAACAAAGTAGTTGTAGCAGTCGCGGTCCTCTCCGGAAGCGTGCGTCTCACTGAACGCGACCAACCAGCAGACGTCCTCGTCAGCGTCCCACAGAGTGACGGCTCGAGACCGCCCATGGTGCAAGTTAAGCCACGCTCCATACGGCGTGATGCCACGCGTGTGTTCGCCTTGGTCTGGGGCGCCCTCCCGCTTGATGACGAACGCTCTCAAAATCTCGCGTTCCGCGCAGAAATAGCGTGCGTCGCGCTCAGCGTACGACTTGTCGAGTCTCAGATCTTCAACGAGGCAACGCTCGGTTACCCGCAGGTGGGGCGAATGCACCGTCTGAGCGCCGGTTACGCTGTGCGGAACTTGGCCGCCGCAGCCTCGGCGCGCGCTCGATCGCGCTCTGCCGCGGCGCTCCGAATGGCAGCGGTCCCTTGTGCATTCGCCGCGAGCATCTTCTCTCGAAGGTCTTCAATCGGAGTTGCCTTGACCTGCTCGACAAGTGCCGTTGCACGGCTGACAGCGGTCGTCGTGGTGGGACGAGCCTTTGTAAGCATGTCGTGGACTCCTCTTGGCAGCCGGGCTCTCGCCGGCGATGCTTGCCACAGTTCCATCTGTAGCACACATACCACTGTAGCGGGATCCGGGCTGCGAGGGTTCTGTAGCTAGAGCCCGCCGCCGCGTCGACGTCGTCGTAACAGGTAGTCCACTTGCGACGACATCCGACTGAACCTACGCCTGTGTTCGGAGCCCGCGGTGGCGGCTGTTCCACTCGACGTCCTTTACCCTGCCGGATGACTCACTCCGCCTGCGCGCGCCAACCGCGCACCTGCAGGCGGACGCTCGCGAGTATCTGATAGCGCGGCTACCCGAGACCGCAATTGGTGGAACGCCAGTCATCTCATCCGCGCTCTGCGAGGACACACTCTGGACACAAGCCGCGCAGACCGAGCCCGGAACCTCTGATCGAGGCCGACCGACACAAGAGGCCCAAGGCAGCCGGAGGGCCCTGATTTTCCGCGGCGGAACGGTCCATCCCGCGGATTTCCGGGCTCATCCCTCCGACACCGTCTTCGGCCATCAGGAGTTTCGACTCCCGCCGTCGCGTCCACTTCGACACCTCGACGCTTGCGAGGAACAGGTCGGCGTCGCGCCTCGTGAGGAAGCCGCGCTGGTCGGTCTGCCCGATTGGTCAGGCGTGGGGCAGCCCAGGCGGTAGCGCTTGCGGTGGGGATCCAGCCCGGTACTCAACTCAGTGCCCGCACCAGTGCGGCGATGGCGGCCGGCCCGACGCGACAGCATCCACCGATGAAGTGCGCGCCCGCCTCGGCCCACGCGCTCGGGAGCGCCAGGTCGAATCCCGGCTCGCCGTTCCATCGACGTGCCGCGCCATCCCACGTCTCGCCCGAGTTGGGATAGGCGATGGCAGGCTTGCGGCTCGCGGCGGTCGCCGCCCGCACCGCCGGCAGCACATCGTCGGGCGCGCAGCAGTTCACCCCGACGGCCACGACGGAACCATGGCCGGCGGCGAGAGCGAAGGCGTCGGTCGCCGGACGGCCGTCGCGAAGCCGATCCCCCGAGACCGTGCACGACAACCAGGCGGGGAGCGCGAACTCGTCAGCGAGATCCAGGAGCACCGAGACCTCGTCGAGGTCCGGGATCGTCTCGAAGGCGAGCATGTCGGGCCCGGCGCTTGCGAGCAGTTCCACTCGCGGGGCGTGGAAGTCGCGAAGCGCTGCGCGGCTCAACCCGTACCGACCGCGGTACTCGGATCCGTCGGCGAGCACCGCTCCGTAGGGACCCACCGATGCCGCCACCAGACGCACGACGTCGTCATCGGCTGACTCGGCGACGTCGTCGCGCACCTCGCGGGCGATCGTCACGCTCCGTGTGATGAGGTTCTCCGCCTCGGTGCGGGTCATGCCGCTGTGCTCGAATCCGGCGACGCTCGCCTGATAGCTGGCGGTCGTGGCGACGTGCGCGCCCGCGTCGAAGTACGCGCGGTGTACGGCAGCCACCTCGCCCGGAGCGTCGCGCAGCAGTCGGGCAGTCCAGAGCTCGTCCGTGAGATCGTGGCCACGTTCTGCGAGCGCATTGGAGAGTCCGCCGTCGAGCACGATCACGCGAGGTGTCGTCGGGTTCGTCACCTGCTCATCCTCCCCGATCGGGTCCCGGCGGAGTCCGCGTCACGAGGCTCGACGAGGTACCCCGACGACGGGAATGTCGCGTCGAGGGCTGCCTCGAGATCTGCGAGCAGGTCGGAGGTCTCTTCGATGCCGACCGAGAGGCGCAGGTGACCGAACGTGCGGAAGGGCAGCGGGTAGGTGGCGACGCGACCGCCCTCGGTTCCGGTGTGCACGATCAGTGAGTCGTCGTGCCCCAGAGAGAAGCCCGAAGTGATGAGCCGAAGGTTGGCGACGAACCGGTTCTGTGTGTCGGGATCGCCGGCGACGGCGAAGGCGATCATTCCGCCGTACCCGCGACCGCCGAACTGCCGCGTCGCCAGGTCGTGCTCGGGGTGTGACGGCAGGCCGGGATAGTAGACGTACTCCACTCGCGGATCGCTCTCCAGGAACTCGGCGACGGCGAGCGCGGATGCCAGGTGCTGCCGCAGGCGCAGCGGGAGGGTCACCGAGCCGCGGTGGATCTGCCAGGCGTTGAACGGCGAGATCACTCCCCCGACGTCGACCATGGCATCGGCCTTGATCGGCTCGATGAGCTCGCGCGAACCGATGACGGCGCCGCCCATGGCATCGCCGTGACCGTTGATGTACTTCGTCAGGGAGTGGACGACGAGATCCGCGCCGTCGGCGAGCGGGCGGTAGAAGGGCGGCGGCGTGAAGGTGGAGTCCACCATCAGGATCGCACCGGCGGCGTGCGTGATCTCCGCGATCGCACCGACGTCCGCCACCTTGGTGGTGGGGTTCGCGATCGCCTCGATGCAGACGAGCCGGGTGTGGGGGCGGAAGGCCGCGCGCAGCGCGTCCAGATCGCCGACGTCGACGAACGTCGCCTCGATGCCGTACCGCTGCGGCAGGAGTTCGGTCCACAGTCTCCAGGTCGCCTCGTACGTGACGTCACTGACGATGACGTGGTCGCCGACGCGGACGTGGGTGAAGAAGACGGCGTGCAGGGCGGCGACGCCGGAAGCAAGCGCAACGGCGTCTTCGCCGCCGTCGAGGGCGGCGAGTTTGTCTTGGAGACCGGCCTGGTTGACGCCGGTGTTCCGGGTGTACAGCCCTGGCGCGGAGGCGGACCAGCTGATGTCGCTCGGATCGTCGGGAAGCGCGTAGGAGTTCGCCATCACCAACGGCGTGCGCAGCGCCCTCGTGGAGTCGAGTCGATTGCCGCCGTGCACGGCGAGGGTGAGGTCTGACAGGGTCTCAGCCCGTCGGCGGTCCGGCCGTTGCGACATTGCGTTCCTTACTTTCCCGCGAAGAGACGTCTGCACCAGGGTGGGTCGTCTGGGACGGCATCCCTGATCTACGGTAGTGTGTGCCATTGACACTTGCAATTGCCAATCGTGCACGGAGGCATCGTGGCCGCATCGCACCTGGACGACATCGACCAGCAGCTGCTCGCAGCGTTGACCGCGGACGCGAGGATGCCGATGGTCGCCCTGGCAGGCAAGGTGCATCTGTCGCGCAACGCGGTGCGGCAGCGCATCGAGCGCATGGAGCGCGACGGCGTCATCGCCGGCTACAGCGTCATCAGGGGGAGCGCGTCGCGGCCACGCGTGACCGCGATGGTCATGGTCTATCGCGTCGACAGGATGCGGGACGATCGGGTGATCGCCGCGTTGCGGGGCATCCCGGAGGTCACTCGCTGCGACGTGCTGTCGGGGGCGTACGACCTCTTCGTGACGCTGGAGGCCGACTCGATGGATCGCGTGGGCCAGATCTGGGAGCAGATCGCGGCCCTGCCCGGCGTGGCCGACACCGTGACCGCGGTGTCGCTGTCGCGGGCGATCGACCGCCGGTGACGCTGCCGCCCGAGCATCCGGGCGGCAGCGCGCTCAGTGCGCCAGGAGCGCTGCCGCCTCTTCTCGGGACAGCGCTGTGTGCTGCGCCACCGCGTCGGCGACGGGGATGCCGGTGCGAAGCGCGTACTGAGCCGCATGGGCGGCCGCCTCGTAGCCGATGGACGGCACCAGGGCCGTCACCGTTCCGACGGACGAAGCGACGTAGCGCGCGAGCACGGTGTCGTCGGCCTCGATGCCCTCCACGCAGAACCGGCGCAGCGCCGAGACGCCGTTGGTCACCCAGCTCAGTGACTGCAGGAGCGAGTGCGCCATGATCGGCTCGAAGGCGTTCAGCTGCAGCTGACCGCCTTCGGCGGCGACGCCGATCGTCACATCGGCGCCCATGACCGCGAAAGCAATCTGGTTCATGACCTCGGGGATCACCGGGTTCACCTTGCCCGGCATGATCGACGACCCGGCTTGCCGGGCCGGAAGGCGGATCTCACCCAGTCCCGCCTGCGGGCCGCTGGCGAGCAGCCGCAGATCGTTGCTGATCTTCGACAGCTTGATCGCGCAGCGTCGGAGCACCGCGGACGACTGCACGAAGGCGCTGGCGTCCCAGCTCGCTTCGAAGAGGTGCGCCGCCGGGGTCACCGGGAGGCCGGCACGCTCGCGGAGCCGTTCGAGAGCGATATCGCGATAGCCGGCCGGAGCGGTCACTCCGGTTCCCACGGCGGTCCCGCCCAGGCTGCACTCCAGCAGCAGCGGCACCGTGTCGCCGATGCGCGCCACGTCCTCGCGGATGGCGACGGCGAACGCGGCGAACTCGTCGCCGAGCGTCATGGGCACGGCATCCTGCAGTTGAGTGCGGCCGATCTTGACGATCGAGCTGAACGCGACGCTTCGCTCCTCGAACGCCGCGGCGAGCTCCTCCAGCGCCGGCATGAGCCGCAGCAGGCCTTTCGCCACGGCGATCCTGACCGCGGTCGGGTAGACGTCGTTCGTCGATTGGCTCCGGTTCACATCGTTGATGGGGTGAACCACGTCGTAGCGGCCGCGCGGCAGCCCCAGGTGCTCCAGGGCGGCGTTGGCGATCACCTCGTTGGCGTTCATATTGGTGCTGGTGCCCGCGCCGCCCTGCAGCACGTCGACGCAGAACTGGTCACGCAGGTCACCGCCCCGCACCCTCCGGCAGGCCGCGGCGATGGCCTCCGCGACTCCCGCGGGCAGCAGCCCGAGCTCGTGGTTGGCGGCTGCAGCAGCATCCTTCACGGTGACGAGCGCGTCGATGAGGTCGGGATGCTGCGAGATCGGCGTGCTGCTGATCGTGAAGTTCTCGCGCGCCCGGGCCGTGTGGATGCCCCAGTATGCGTCGACAGGCACCGCCAGCTCGCCGAGCGAATCACGCTCAAGTCGGGTTTCGAGGCGGTTCATGTGTTGATGCAGACGACCTTGGGCTGGGTCATCTCCTCGTACGCGAATCGCACGCCCTCGCGACCCATGCTGCCGTACTTCGAGCCGCCGAACGGCATGCTGTCCACGCGGTAGTCGGAGGAGTCGTTGATCATCACGCCGCCGGCGTCGAGCTGCTCCGACACGCGCAGCGCACGTGTGATGTCGCGGGTGAAGGCGGCGGCGTGCAGCGCATAGTCGACATCGTTCGCCTGCGCGATCGCCTGCTCCTCGGTCTCGAACGGCGACAGCGCGACCACCGGCGCGAACGCCTCGTCAGCCCACAGTTCGCATGAGAACGGCACTCCCTCGACGACGGTCGGCCAATACACGCCCCCCTCTCGACGGTGCCCCGCGAGCACGCGCGCTCCCGCCGTGACGGCATCCTCCACGAGCCGCTCAGCGGCCTCGGCGGACGCGATGGAGATCATCGGGCCGACATCGGTGGTTTCGTCTCGTGGGTCGCCGGCCTTCAGTGCGATGGTCTGCGCCGCGAAGCGGTCGCGGAACTCCTCGTACACCTCGCTCTGCACGAGGATGCGCTGCGCGCCCACGCAGTTCTGCCCGGCAGCCCAGAACGCGCCCGACACACACGCCTCGACCGCGGCGGGAATGTCGGCGTCCGAGAACACGATGACCGGAGCGTTGCCACCCAGTTCCATCGCGAGCTTCTTCAGACCGGCGTCGCGGGCGATCGCCTCGCCCGTCGCGAACCCTCCGGTGAACGAGATCATGCGCACCTCGCGGGCTGAGATGAGCGCCTGCGCCAGTTCACGGTCGCCGTGCACCACGGTGATGATCTCATCGGGCAGGCCCGCGTCGATGAGCAGGTCGACCAGGAACCGCGCGGTGAGCGGGGTCAGCTGCGACGGCTTGAGCACGACTGCGTTGCCGCCGGCGACGGCCGGCCCCAGCTTGTGCGCGACGAGGTTCAGCGCGTCGTTGTAGGGGGTGATGGCGACGATGATGCCGAGCGGCTCGCGGGTGAACCACCCGCGGCGGTTCTCGGACCCCTGGAACGCATCGAAGGGGACGACCTCTCCGGCATCGGAGCGGGCCGCGTCGGCCGACAGGGAGAGCGTCATGACCGCGCGAGACACCTCTTTTCGCGCCTGCCGGACGGTTTTTCCCGTCTCGCGCACGATCAGGTCGGCGGCGGTCTCGGCGCGCTCGCGCAGCAGCGCAGACGCCCGCTGGAGAATCTCGTGCCGCGAGAACCGCGACAACGACCGCGACAGCTGGAACCCGGTGCGAGCACGCTGCAGAATCTGCTCGAGCTGGGCCGGACCGGTCTGCGGGACGGCGCCGATCAGCTCGCCATCGAACGGATTCGTGACGATCAAGTCGGGGTATCCGACGGTGATGGCCTGCGTGTCCGCCACGATGCTCACCGGCCGGCCCCGACGCGAGCCCGCTGGTGCGCGTCGATCGCGATGATGTCGGACAGCAGGGCGTAGGCGGTCTCGATGCGCCCCGCACCAGGACCCGAGACGGTCACGGTGCCGAGCAGATCGGTGTCGAATGAGACCGCGTTCGTCGGGCCGCTGACGCTGGCGAGCGGGTGTGTCAGCGGCAGCGCCACCGGCTCGACCTTGGCTGTGACCGTTCCGGCGGCGTTGCGGAACGCCGACCCGATCAGCTTGTAGCGCTTGCCGTTCGCAGCGGCTTCGATGATGTCGGCGGCGGAGACCTCGGAGATCCCCCGCCGGGTCACGTCGGCCGTGGTGATGTCGGCACCGAGGATCTCGTTCGCGAGGATCACGACCTTCAGCTGCACGTCGGAGCCTTCGACGTCGGCCGTCGGATCGGCTTCCGCGTAACCGAGCGCCTGAGCCTCCGCCACCGCGGCGTCCAGCGTCATGCCAGACTCCATCTGACCGAGCACGTAGTTGCTGGTGCCGTTCAGGATGCCTTCGACCGCGTTGATCCGCAGACCCTGGAGCGTCTCGGAAGCGAACCTCAGGATGGGCGTGCCGCTGACCACCGAGCCCTCGTACTGGAACGTGACGCCGTTCGCGGCCGCGAGACGGTTCAGCTCGAGCCCGGCCAGCGCGACCGGGCCCTTGTTCGTCGTGGTCACGCTCTTGCCGGTCTCGAGCGCGGCGCGCACATGCGAGATCCCCGGCTCCCCGTCGGTGGGGTTGGTGAAGGTGGCTTCGACCACGATGTCGGCCGTGCTGTTGCGGATCACGTAGTCGTTCTGCGGCGCCGCCGTTCCCCCCGGGCGGCCGACGAAGGTCTCGCCGTCGCGCATGGCGAACACGTCGGCCAGGTCGATGCCGTCGGCCTGCATCAGCGATCCCAGGCGGAGGTCGGTGATGGCCACGACACGCAGAGCGAAGCCGAGGTCGGTGGCGAGTTCGTCGCCACGGTCGAGGATGATCTGCGCCAGCGCACGGTTCACGCCGCCGAAACCGATCAACGCAATGTCATGACGGTCCACGTCGAGCTCCTTCAAGAGAATCGGGAAGAGGTTCGACTCAGCATCCCCAGCGGTCGCGTCAGCCCGCGCCTGTCGGATCGCTCGCACAGGATGCCAAACTGACCACCGCGAAGAAGGTCTGCCCGAATCGGTCTTGCACGCCGCGAATTCCCTCGGATGCCTTGTGCACCGCCCCCGTGCCCCGTAATCTGCCCGACACGCGCGTCGTGCATCATAGACACATGGTTGTGATGATGTAGCACGGCGACATCCCAACACCGACTCCCGACTCGAATGCGAGAAGTCATGAGCCCGCTGCCCGAACAGAGTGCGCTTCCGAACGCACTGCCACACACCACCGCGACACAGGTGCCGCTGCGACGACTGCAGCGCTCGATGGACGCCCGACACCTGATCATGATCGCCCTCGGCGGGGTGATCGGCTCCGGACTCTTCTTGAGTTCGGGCTACACCATCAGCCAGGCCGGCCCGCTGGGCGCGATCATCGCCTACCTCATCGGCGCATTCGTGGTCTGGCTGGTGATGGCCTGCCTCGGCGAACTGGCGCTGGCCTATCCCGTCTCGGGTGCGTTCCACATCTACGCGGCACGGTCGATCGGTCCCGCCACCGGCTTCACCACCGCGTGGCTGTACTGGCTGTGCTGGGTCGTCGCCCTCGGATCGGAGTTCACAGCATCCGGCATTCTGATGCAGCGCTGGTTCCCCGGCGTCGACGTCTGGGTGTGGTGCCTGATCTTCGCTCTTGGACTGTTCACCATCAATGCGATCTCGGCACGGGTCTTCGGCGAGACCGAGTTCTGGTTCTCGCTGATCAAAGTGGTCGCGATCGTCGCGCTCATCGTGTTCGGCGGCATGGCGATCTTCGGCTTCACACCGCTCTCGGCCGAACACCCCGCCGGCCCGCTGTTCAGCAACTTCGTCACCCCGGACGGCCTCTTCCCCAACGGCGTCGCCGGCGTCGTCGTCACCGCCCTCGCCGTCTTCTACGCATTCAGCGGTTCGGAGCTGATCGGCGTCGCCGCCGGTGAGACCAAAGACCCGGGCAAGAACATCCCGAAGGCCATCCGGTCGACGGTCCTGCGACTGCTGATCCTGTTCGTGGGGTCGATCACGGTCATCGCCGCGCTTCTGCCGTACGAGGATGCCGGCCTGACCAGCAGCCCGTTCGTGGACGTGTTCGAGTACGTCGGAATCCCCTACGCCGCCGACATCATGAACTTCGTCATCATCACCGCATTGCTGTCTGCCGGCAACAGCGGCCTGTTCTCCTGCGCCCGGATGCTCTTCTCCCTCGCGGAGGAAGGACACGCGCCGCGGGTGCTGCAGCGCCTCACCCGCCGGGGGATCCCGCTCGTCGCTCTCACCGTCAGCCTCGGGCTGGGTCTGGTGTCGCTGATCTCCAGCGTGATCGCGCCGCAGACGGTGTACCTGGTGCTGGTGTCGATCGCGGGTTTCGCCGTCGTCGCCGTGTGGATGTCGATCGTGGCGTCGCAGTTCTTCCACCGCCGCCGGTTCGTGCGCGAAGGCGGCGACATCACGACGCTGCCGTACCGCACACCGCTGTACCCGGTGCTGCCCATCCTGGCGTTCGTGCTTCTGTCGATCTCGCTGGTGGCGATCGCGTTCGACCCGAACCAGGTCGCCGCCCTGTACTTCGGAGTTCCGTTCGTGGGGCTGTGCTACCTGTACTTCTGGTGGCGCTACGGACGCCGTGGCGCGCGCCCGGTCGTCGCCGTGTCGGAGGAAGCTCCCGTCGACCTGGCCGACGACCCCGTCGCCGAAGAGCCCCTCCGTCAGCCCCGCGGGTAGACCGCACCGACCAGGCCTCCGCCACGCATGACCACCACGAGTCCCGTCTGGGTCGAGATCGACGCCGGCGCCATCGCCCACAACGTCGATGTCGTTCGAAGCGAGGTCGGCATGACGACGCGGCTCTGCGGGGTGGTGAAGGCGGATGCCTATGGCCACGGCATCCCGGTCGTCCTGCCGATCCTGATGGCGGCTGGTATCGACACGATCGGGATCACCTCCAACCAGGAGGCCGAGCAGGCACGCCGGCTGGGATTCTCGGGACGCATCATCCGCCTCCGCGCCGCACTGCGCGACGAGATCCAGGAGGGTGGCCGGCTCGATATCGAAGAGTGGGTGGGCGGCGGCGATCACGCGCGTGTCGTGATCGCCGCCGCCCGCGCGCTCGGGCGTCCTGTCCACGTCCATCTCTCCCTCAACTCCACGGGCCTCAGTCGAGATGGAATGGACTGGGGCGACCCTCGGTCGCAGCCTCACCTGCGACGCGTCGCCGCGAGCCCTGAGCTCGCCGTCGTCGGAATCTGCTCGCACTTCCCCTGCGAAGACGCCGACGATGTGCGCGCCGGCGCCCTCACCTTTCAGAATCAGGCCGGCGCGGCCGAGCGGGTGCTGGGTGCTCCGCGCGGCCGATTCGAGAAGCACTGCGCCACCTCGTACGCGGCGCTGACCATCCCCGACTCGCGCATGGACATGGTCCGAATCGGTGCCGCGCTCTACGGCGACACGTCAGCCGCGGTCCCGGTATTGCGTCCGGCTATGAGGCTGATGTCGCGCATCGCGGCGATCAACCCGTACCCGGCGGGCAGCACGGTCGGATACGACAGGGCCGCGCGCATCGATCGCGCCAGCCGGCTGGCCGTCGTACCCGTCGGCTACGCCGACGGGTACCCGCGCACGCTGGGCGGCCGGGCGCACGTTCTCGTCCACGGCGCCTTCGCACCGGTGATCGATCGGCTGGCCATGAACAGTCTGGTGATCGACGTGACCCAGGTGCCGTCGGCTCAGGTCGGCGACGAGGTGGTACTTTACGGGCGGCAGGGATCCGCACAGATCCGTTCCGCCGACATCGAACGGGCAAGCGGAACCATCGCCGCCGGCTCGTACACTGCGTGGGGTCGGCTGAATCCGCGCGTCGTCGTCGACGTGCCGGCTTCCGAAGCGGTTCCCACCGGGTGACCGGCCCCTCGTCCATCGGCCCAGAAAGCACCCCCGATCATGAGCGCCCCGTCCTCACTCCTCCAGGGTCTCGCGCTGCTTGACGCGGCGGTGGCGCAGGAGCGCTCGGGACGGCAAGGGCACAACGCCTCACGCCTCGCCGAGACCACCGGCATCGAGCGCAGTCGCGTCTCGCGCCTCACACGCGAGCTGCGAGAACTGGGCTACCTCGATCGCGACAACGCTGCGGTGCTCAAGGCGGGCGACGGCTACTTCCGCGCCGCCGGGGCCCTGAGCCGGCCGTGGCTCCGAGCGGCGCGTGAGAGTCTGCGCGTGCTCGCCTCCACGTTCGGGGTTTCGGCGCAACTGGTCGCCGCCGAGGGGCCGGGCGCGATCCTGCTCCGTTCCGAGAAGGGCCCGGGCGTCTCCGCGGATTACCTGCGCCCCGGCATCCTAACCCCCATCTGGTGCACCGGACCCGGCAGGGCCCTCCTTTGGGACCACACGCGCGATGACCTCGAAGCGCTCCTCGCCGACGTGCAATTCGTCGGCGTCGGTGGTCCCGGCGCGGCTAGATCGATCGATCAGCTCCATCAGCTGCTCGAGCGGGACCGCAAGCTCGGCATTGTGGATGCGCACGAGGAATACGTCGAAGGCGTGCGGGACTTTGCGCTGCCGATCCGCGATCAGCGCGGCATCGTGGTGTCCATCGGCATCAGCATCGGCGGGCTCTCGGAGCGCCGTGCACGAGAAGCCCAGACTGCGCTTCGCGACGCCTGCGCACGGCTGAGCCGGCTCATCCAGGAGTCGTGAGCAGCCCGCTCCGGGTCACTCGCCCCGAGCCTCGCCCGCGCCGAGCACCGCCGACAGACGCTGTGCAGCGTCCACACACGCCGCTCCCAGAGCCTCCGACCTCGGCTCCAGGCGATGCCGTTCTCCCACGATCTGCAGGCCGGCGATGACTTCGCCCCGGAAGTCCCACACCGGCGCCGACACCGAGTACAGGCCCGGCTCGGCCTCCTCCGCCACGATCGCGTAGCCCCTGGCCCGCGACTGCTTCAGGCGCTCCAGGAACTCATCGACGGAAGCGGCGGCGTCGGGACCGGCGCTGCGGAAGCTCGTGCGGCTGAACACGCCGCGAACCTCCTCATCGGAGGCATCCCACAACACCGCCTGACCCGCGTCACTGCAGAACGCCGGATACGCGCGCCCGACCCACGAACCGATCAGGCGTGCGGCTGGCGGCACGCTCTCGACGATCGTGACCGTCGCATCACCCTCGAGGACTCCGAGGAAGCACGCCTCCCCCACGTCCGCTGAAAGCTCGTCGAGAATCGTGAGGCCCTCGCTGCGCAGACGCCTTTCGACCAGCTGCTCCGCCGAGGCGTACCAGCCCCATGCCAGTCGGTAGCGACCGTCGGGACCTCGCGAGACCAGCCGCTCCTCCGCCAGCGCGGCAAGGGTGCGGGAGACCTGCGACCGGTCGCGCTGCAGCGCTCGCGCAATGGCCTGCACGGATACGCCCTGCCCGCTCGCCGCGGACATTTCAGCTACGCAGGACACCACGTCCATCCCGCGGCCCATACTGGTCCGCTCGGGAGCGACCTCGTCACGCAGAGTCACAAGGAGAGGATATCGAGGGGGGCGGTTGCGGCTCTGCTCGCCAGGCGGGCGGTGGTCACACCAGATCCATGTCGTCGAGGACGAATCGCGACGGCACCCGACTGACGCGCGATGACCCGCCGCCGTACAATCACGACAGGCGCGACGGCGCGCCGACTCTCACGTGGGAAGTGACGTCCATGTCGACGACGGGGCGAACGATCGCGGTGCTCGGCGCCACGGGCCGCCAAGGCGGTCAGGTTGCGCGCCACCTGCTCGCGGATGGCTGGACCGTCCGCGCAATCACCCGCACACCCGGCGGGAAGAAAGCGTCTGAGCTGAGGCGTCTGGGAGCGCACATCGTCCGCGCCGACCTCGAGGATCCGGCGTCGCTCGACGCAGCATTCGCCCGCGCCTACGGCGTGTACAGCGTCCAGTTGCCGCGCTCCGGGGCCATCGAGGTCGAGATCAGCCAGGGCCGCAACGTCGGCGAGGCCGCTGCGAGTGCTGGTGTCGAGCACGTCGTCTACGGCTCGGCCGGACTCGATGACCAGAAGCGGGGCATCGAGCAGTGGGACGCCAAGATCGAGATCGCGCAGGGGTTCCGCCGGCTCGGCCTTCCGCTGACCGTCCTGCGACCGATGGCCTTCATGGAGCTCATGACGGACGCCGCGTACTTTCCGCAGAGCTCGACCTGGTACACGATGCCGAAGCTCTTGGGCGACGACTACCGCGTCACGTGGATCAGTGTGCGTGACGTCGGGGCCATCGCCGCGAAGGCCTTCGCCGATCCGGAGCGCTTCGTCGGGCGGAGCCTGAACCTCGTGGCGGATGTCAGATCCCTCTCGGAGTGCAGAAAGATCTACCGCGAAGTGCGCGGGCGGAAGCCGCCGCGCTTCCCCATGCCGTTGTTCCTCTTCCGCCGATTCGTCGGCGACGACCTGATCACCATGTGGCGCTGGCTGCACGACAACCCGTTGCGTGCGGATCCCGCCGAGACGCGCGAGATCCTCCCCGAGGCGATGGACGTGCGCACCTGGCTGGCTGCGACGAGCTGAGGCATCCGTCCCCCGCACCATCGTGCCGTGGCCGAGGCTGGGTGCCGCGCGCGGAGGCAGAGGCATGATGAACGGATGCTGCGCGACCTGAGTCACCCGATCCACGACGGCATGATGGTCTACCCCGGCGACCCGGCGGTCGCCATCCGGCCGGCCCTCACGCTCTCGCACGACGGAGTCGCCGTCGCGCACCTCGACCTGGGCTCGCACACCGGCACCCACGTGGACGCGCCGGCGCACACCGTGCCGGGCGGCCGGACGATGGCCGACGTCGCGCTCGACGAGCTGGTCGCGGACGCGCTGCTGATCCGGGTCCGCGGCGTCGGCGACGGCGAGCGCTACGGGTGGGATGCCTTGACCGCAGACGGTGCGCTCCCCGAGACGCTGCCCGCGATCATCGTCATCGACACCGGCTGGGCGCAGTGGTTCGGGACGGATCGGGGGCTGCGGCATCCGTCACTGGATCCGTCCGCCGCACGAGAGCTGATGACGCGAGGGATGCGAGTGCTCGCGGTCGACACGCTGAGCCCCGACCCCACCGGGTCGGACGGCGGCTTTCCGGTGCACGACGTCGTGCTCAGCGGCGATGGGCTCATCGTCGAGAACGTGTGCGGGCTCGACGGTCTCCCCGCGCGGGTGCGGGTCGGGTTCTTCCCGCTACGGCTCGCCGGAGACGGCGCACCCGTGCGGGCAGTCGCGTTCGTCGACTGAGCACGCAACCCTCACCGTGTAGGCCGCGCCTCGACGCGCGTTCATCGGCGCACGACGTCCCCGGAACCCGACACGCGCAGGTCGGTACTCGGGTCACCGGAGTACGACACCTGCCCGCTGCCCGAAAGGTCAACGGCGAGGCTCTCGCTCGCCGAGATGTCCACCTCACCCGATCCCGAAAGGGTGACGACGGCATCCCGCGCCTCGAGCTGTTCGGCGTCGACCGCGCCGCTCCCCTCCACGTCGACGGAGAGCTCGACGGCCGAGCCCGACAGCACGACGTCACCCGAGCCGGAGATCCGCACCTCGACGCGATCGGCATCCAGCCCTGACCAGTCGACGTCGCCCGAGCCATCAAGGTCCAGCTGCACGGTGCCGTCCCTCGACACCGTCGCCTCGACATCGCCGGAGCCGTTCAACTCGATCAGCTCGAGCCGCGGCAGAGTCAATTCGTACCGCACGTCGCTGAACCCCATCGTGAGGCCGGGCTCGGCGGCCAGCACGAGGGCGTCGCCGTCCACCTCGGACGTGAGACGCTCGATCACCCCCTCCGGCGCGTGCACGGTGAGTGACGGCTCCCCCTCCGACACGACGACATCACCGGAGGTGTCGAGCACCACCTGCGACACGTCGCCGATGTCCCGCTCCTCGGAGGTCATCGGCCCGACCGGGATCATCAGCGAGCACCCCGAGAGCGCGAGCGCGGACGCGGCGGTCACGAGAGCGACGCCGAGGGTGCGGCATCCGATTCTGTTCATCGCAGCTCGTTCCCTTCGTCGGCGACGAGTGCGCCGCCACACAGTCAAGCCATCGGCCGCCACCCGCCATGGGCCGAAGGTCCCCCGGCGGGCACCCGGGCGGTCAGCCGAGCGCGACGAAGCGAGCGGTCGCTCCGCGGAACGCCCGCGCCGGGCCGGCGTCCGCGGCACCCGCAGCACCGCCCCCGCCGGGCGGCCGCTCGGAGCCCCGATCGACGAGCCGGCGATGCACGACCGGACGGTCGCCGCGCGGATGCAGGATCCTGCCCGCGCGAGCGAGAACCCGGGCGGGAAGGGTCGTCATCGCAGCTTCTCCGTGATGAACCCCGGCGGCTCGAGCCATCGGCGGGAGGGATGGGATGGCGACGGGCTTGCGGTTACGCGGCTTCGGCATGGCTCTGACATTCGATGCAGGCGGCTGCGTACGGCAGTACTTCGAGCCGCGCGGGCGCGATCTGCCGTCCGCACCGGGTGCAGCGGCCGTACGTGCCCTGGGTGATCCGATTCAGCGCCGCGGTGATCAGCTCGACGACCGCGCGGTGGGATGCCGCCGTCTGGTAGGCGACGGGGTCGACGCTCGGAAGCGCGAAAGGCTCGAGCTCCGCAAGGACGGCGAGCCGCTCCTCGAGCTGCCGCTCCAGCTCGCGCTGGAGGCTGGCAATGGGGACGGACTCGGTGGCTTCGATGGACATCTGTGCTCCTCTGGGTACAAAAAAAGCGCCGCAGGTGCGACGCGCAGGGTGTCCGGTTCGGACCGATCGAAGGGACCGGTGCTACGGGGGCGCGACGCGACGGGTGGACTGCACGCGCAGTCCATCCGCGCCGCTCCGCCGGGGCGGCAGCACCTCGTGACGGGCGCCGGCGATGTCGGCCACTGCCGTCACCACGGAGGCGTCGGTGGGACGCTCCATGCGGTGCGGGCGGGCCATCGTGGTCATGGCCATCACCATAGCCCGGTTCCAGAAAAAGGCAAGTCAGCGGATTTTTCTGTCGCGAGTCGCACGAGTTGACTTTCCTGGGAAGACGGCTATGGTCAGGGGTTCACCCGCCAGCCGACCAGGGGAAGCGAGTCGTCATGTCAGACAGATCACCGCGAGCACGCGGCGCGAAGAAGGTCGCGCAGTCGTCGCTGAAGGAGAAGCGCGCCGAGAAGCGCGCGAGCGCCGAGTCACGGGCGTTCATCAAGCCACGCAAGGGCGCGTCCGGTTGACGAACGGCGCGGGCTCCTCGTCGTGAGGAGCCCGCGGCACCGCCCGGACCCGCCGCGCCGCCTACCGGGCGTCGCGGCGCTCCGCCATGGCGAGGGCGATCTGCGCGCGGACGGCCGGGACCCGCTCCACGGGCACCGCGTGCTCCAGGCGGCGCAGCACATCGAGCAGCACGTCGATGACATGCACGTTGCCGCGCGCGCTCTCGCGGATCTGATCGAACGACGCCGCGACGAAGTCGTCCCAGCAGGGACGGGCCACGATGATCCGGATGCCGCCACCCGGCGCCGTGCGCACCGGCGACGGGAACGCGCGCTGCCCGAGTCTCCCCAGCAGGTCGCCGAGGTAGTACAGCGCATGCTCGGCCGTGGTGGGGTCGTTGATCCCGGGTGAGAGCGCTCGGAGCGCGATGTCGACCAGCTGCCGCACGTCGAAGAGCAGATCCTGCTCGGCAGAGCGGGTCGCGTCGATCACGACGGCCTTGCGGATCGCGCGCGTCGTCTCCGCGGCATCCGCCGGCGCACCGGCGACGGTCGCGAGCAGGTCGTCGTGCGCGACGAACGCTCCCACAGCAACCCGGATGCGCACGCGCGTGACTCCCTCGAGCTCAGCATTCAGGAGCGCCGCATCGTCGATCGACCGGACGAACCCGGTCTCGGTGGACCGGATCTCCCAGCCCTCCCCCGCCGCGTCCTCGGCCGCATCCCCCGCCGCCGCATCCTCTACCGCCGCTGGCTCGCCGACCATCGAGGGATAGAGGTGGTCCAGTCGTTCGAGCATCTCGTCGTGGATCTGCCGCTCGACGAGGTCGACCTGCAGCATCTGCGAGATGTGGTGGATGAACAGGATCAGCAGGCCCACGCACACGATCGCCAGCGCGATGGCGACCGAGACCGAGAGGGCGGGGACGAACCCGGACGCGCCCTCCTCGGGGCTGCGCACCTCCCGCAGCACTATCAGCGAGTAGACGAAGGTGCCGATGTAGGCGCCGAGCACGATCTGGTTGACGCGATCCCCCGTGAACCGGCGCATGACGCGAGGCGAGAACTGCGACGATGCCTGCTGCAGCGCGATCACCGTCAGCGAGAACGCGATGGAGATGACCGTGATGAGCGAACCGGCGATGGTCGACAGGACGCTGCGCGCGGCATCCGCCGTTCCGCCGAACAGCCACGGGACCGACGAGTGATCCAGGCCGCTCAGGCGGGCGTCGACACCGGTCAGAACGCCCGCGAGGACGAGGGCTGCCGCCACCGCGAGAGACGGGACGAACCAGAAGCTGCTCGAGATGTTCCGCCAGAGGTTCTGGAGCCGCCCGGTTCTCACGCTGTGCCCTCCGCTACGCGTCGTCGTGTGAGGAGGCTACTTCGATCGCTCGGAGTGCCGCAGTGGCTTGACAGGGCTCGCTTCCACTGCGGACCCCGCGCTCGCCGCCATCGCCTCCGACTCCGCAGCATCCCCGCCGTCGCCTACCCCACCCCGCGCGCCGACACGACCCGACTCCAGGCGGATGACGACATCCGCCGCGTCGATCACCGCGTCATCGTGACTGACGCACACCACGGCGACGCCGCGATCCGCCTCCGCTCTCATCGCCCGCACGATCCGCTCCGCACTGTCGACGTCGAGGGCACTCGTGGGTTCGTCGAGCAGCAGCGTGTCGGCCCCTCGCGCCAACCCCTGCGCGAGGAGGGTCCGCTGCTGCTGGCCGCCGGACAGCGCCCCGAAGGCCGCTCGCTGCAGGCTGGTGAGCTCAAGTCGCTCGAGGGCGGCATCCACCGCTTCCCGCACCGCGCGATCGAGCCGGCGCCACGCGCCGACGCGGCCCCAGGCTCCCACGCTGACCACATCTCGGACGGTGAGCGGCAGGGTCGGAGCGATGGCCGTCCGCTGCGGCACGAAGGCGCGTGACGCGGCGAGGATCTCGACGCTGCCGGCGCGCGGTGCGATCGTTCCGGCCAGCACCTCGAGCAGCGTCGACTTGCCCGCTCCGTTCGGGCCGGCGATCACCGTCAGCGCGCCCGCGGCCACCTCGACGTCGACGCCGAGCAGGGCGGGAGACCCGGCGTAGTCCACGCAGACCCCACGCAAGGACAGAGCCGCGACGGACGAGTTACGAAGGAACACCACGTCAGCCTAGCCGATTTTGAGAATCATTCTCATTAACGCTACCGTCGTCGCTCGTGCCCCTCATCACCGACTCATTCGCGCTGGAGTTCGTCCAGCGTGCCCTCGTGGGCGGCAGCCTCGTGGCCGTGCTGTGCGGCGTCGTCGGCACCTGGGTCGTGGCCCGCGGCATGGCGTTCCTCGGCGAGGCGCTCGGCCATGGCATGCTCCCCGGCGTCGCCGTGGCGACCCTGCTCGGGGCGCCCGTGCTCCTCGGCGCCGCCGTCAGCGCGGTCGCGATGAGCCTCGGGATCGGAGCGCTGCAGCGGCGCGGCCGGCTCTCGTACGACACCAGCATCGGCATGCTCTTCGTGGCCATGCTCGCTGCCGGCGTGATCGTCGTCTCGCACTCGGCGAGCTTCGCGACGGATGCCACGGCCATCCTCTTCGGCGACATCCTGGCGATCTCAGCCGACGACCTCACGGTCCTCGCGTGGGCGACCGGGATCGGCGTCGTGGTCGCCGCCGCCGCTCACCGCTCACTCGTGGCGCTGGCGATCGACGCGCGCGTCGCGGCCGTGCTCGGGCTCCGGCCGAGACTCGCCCAGGCGACGCTGGTCGGCCTGGTCACGCTCGCCATCGTCTCGTCGTACCAGGCCGTGGGCTCGCTGCTCGTGGTGGGCCTGCTCATCGCGCCGGCGGTCGCCGCCGGTCATTGGACCCGCCGGCTGCCGTCCGCAATGGTCCTCGCGTGCGTCTTCGGCGTCGGCGCCGTCGTGCTCGGCCTGCTGCTGTCGTGGCACGCGGGCACCGCCGCCGGCGCCTCCATCGCCCTGACCGCGATCCTCCTCGCGGCCGCGTCGTGGGCCGGGCGCGGCCTCCACGACCGCACGCAAGCCGCCCAGGTGACGTACGCGTGACGCCCAGCCCGGTGGTCGCCCAGCCCGCCACCACCCCACGAAGGAACGAAGACCCCGTGCCCCACCGCTCCCGCCTCGCCGCGCGCACCGCGACGCTCACCTTCACCGCACTCGTCCTCACCGGCTGCGCCGGCACCGGCGCCGGCGTGCCCGCCGCGAGTCCGGCATCCAGCGATCACGGTGCCGTCGACCGCGCGACCGAGGTGAGCGAGCCGCCGCTCGCCCTGGTGACGATCGACCCGGACGGCCTCGTGCGTCAGCTCGACCTGCTCGACGAGACCGTGGCCGAGCTCGGCGAGGTGGCGTCCTCATCTCGGGCGAGCACCGACGGCCGCTACGTCTTCGCCGACAGCGGCGAGGGCGTCGCGGTCATCGACAGCGGCCGGTGGACCTGGGACCACGTCGACCACTTCCACTACTACCTCGCCGAACCGGCGATGCTCGGCGAGGTGCCGGGCCGAGGACCGGCCACCGTGGCGACGACCCTGTCGTCCACCACCGGCAGCACCGGCGTCTTCTTCGCCGGCAGCGGTGAAGCGGTGCTCCTCGATACCGCGGCGATGTCGCGGGGCCAGCTCGTCGAGCGCTTCCGCCTCGAGACCGAGCCGCACGACGGCATGATCGTGCCGATCGGGTCGTACGCGCTCGTGACACAGCCGCAGGGCGGGGTCGCGGCATCCGTCACGGTCCTCGATGAGGACGGGGTGCCCGGCGCCACCGCCGACTGCACCCAGGCGCGGGGCACCGTCACGACGCGGGTCGGCGCGGTCATCGGATGCGCCGACGGTGCGCTGCTCGCGACCCTCGTCGAGGATCAGGTGCAGCTCGAGCGGATCCCGTATCCCGAGGTGTCGACCGCTCCCCCGGCCACGACGCTCGCGGGACGCGGCGGCCGCCCCACCGTCGCGGGGACCGCGGGAGACCGGGAGATCTGGCTGCTGGACACCCGCGAGCGCAGCTGGACTCTGCTCCCCGTCGATCGGCCGATCGTGCAGGCGACGGCGATCGACGATGAGGCGCAGCACGTGCTCGCGCTCGGCGCGGACGGGCGGGTGCTCGTGATCGACGGTGCGACCGGGGCGCTGCTGTCGCAGACGGAACCGCTGGTCGCGGAATCGCTCGCGACGGATGCCGCCCACCCGACGCTCATCGCCGACCAGCCCCGCGCGTACCTGAACGGGCCCGCGGAGCACGTCGTGTACGAGATCGACTACGCCGACGCCGCCCGCATCTCGAGGACGTTCGAGACGCCGACGTCGCCCGCCCTGCTCGCGGAGACCGGCCGATGACCCGCCGGCGCGCCGGAGTGCTCGCCGCCCTGCTGAGCGCTGCGGTCGCGGCATCCGCCCTCTCCGCCTGCACGCCGACGGCCGACGATCGCCCGCTCGTCGTGGTGTCGACGAACATCCTCGGTGACGTCGTGGGCGAGCTCGCGGGCGACGACGTCGAGGTGATGACGCTCATGAGGCCGGATGCCGACCCGCATTCGTTCGAGATCTCGGCACAGGATGCCGCGCGCCTGCGCACCGCCGACCTGCTGGTGTCGAACGGCCTGGGCCTGGAAGAGGGGCTGCAGCAGCACCTCGACGCCGCCGCGGCCGAAGGGGTCGACAGGTTCGTCGCCGGCGAGTCGATCGACGTGCTCGACTACGCCACCGGCGACGCCGCGGGCACCCCCGACCCGCATTTCTGGACCGACCCGGCCCGCATGATCGACGTGGTGGAGGCGCTGGGCCCGCGCCTGTCGGAACTCCCGGGGGTGGATGACGCCGCGGTCGACGCGCACGTCGACGCCTATCTCGCGGAGCTCCGGCAGCTCGACGACGACATGTCGGCGGCGTTCGAGACGATTCCCGCCCCGCGCCGTGCGCTCGTCACGAACCACCACGTGTTCGGGTATCTCTCGGACCGCTTCGGGTTCCGCGTCGTGGGCGCCGCGATCCCGGGCGGCACGACACTCGCCGCGCCGAGCGCGTCCGACCTCGCCGACCTCGTGTCGGCGATCGAGGAGAACGACGTGGCCGCCGTGTTCGCCGAGTCGTCCTCGCCCGACCGCCTGATGCACGCCCTCGCGCAGGAGACCGACCTGCACGTCGAAGTCATCGAGCTGTACACCGAGTCGCTCACCGCCGAGGGCGGCGGTGCCGAGGACTACCTGACCATGATGCGCGAGAACACGCAGCGCATCGTCACCGGGCTCGCGCAATGAGCCCCCACCGAGAAAGAGGAACACCCATGCGCACACGCACGCTGCGTCGCGCCGGCCTGATCGCCGTCGCCGCCGGTGTCGTCGCGACCCTGGCGGCCTGTTCGTCGGCGCCATCCGCGTCCGTCGGCAGCGGCGCCCAGACGCCGTCGGCCACCGCTGCCGGGTCGCGGATCGCCGTCTCGTACGACGGCGGCATCGTCGTTCTCGACGGCGAGAGCCTCGAGCCGGTCGCCGACTTCACCGCCGAGGAGTTCACCCGGCTCAACCCGTCCGGCGACGGGCGCCACGTGTTCGTCACGATGAGCGAGGGCTTCCAGGTGCTCGACACCGCGGCGGGAAGCCCGGACGATGCCGAGCTCACGGATCTGATCTTCGAGGCCGACGCCCCCGGCCACGTGGTCCGCCACGGCGGCAAGACGATCCTCTACGCCGATGGCACGAGCGACACGACGATCTTCGACACCGACGCGCTGCTCTCCTCCTCCGGCGAGCTGCCCGAGACCGAGACGATCCCGGGCGTGGAGGCCCATCACGGTGTCTCGGTCGCGCTCGAGGACGGCACCTTCCTCACCACGGTCGGCGACGCCGACGGACGCACCGGCATCTCGGCGAGCGACGAGTCCGGCGCGGTGATCGCCACGAGCGACGCCTGCCCCGGCGTGCACGGCGAAGGCACCGCGGCCGACGAGGCGGTCGTGTTCGGCTGCGAGAACGGCGCGCTGCTGTACCGCGACGGCGAGATCCTCAAGCTCGACGCCCCTGACCAGCCCTACGGCCGCATCGGCAACGCGTACGTGAGCGAGACGAGCCCGCTCGTCGTCGGCGATTACAGGAACGATCCGGATGCCGAGGGCTACCTCCTCGGTGCGGTCGCGGTCATCGACACCGAGGCCGGCACGCTCGAGGTGGTCGACCTTCCCGAGGGCGTCGAGTACACGTTCCGCGACATCGCGCGCGGGCCCGAGGATCTCGCCTACATCCTCGCGACCGACGGCTCCGTGCACGTCTTCGACCCGGCCGCCGGCGAGATCGTCGACGCGTTCCCCGTCATCGAGGCGTGGGAGGGTCCCGCCGAGTGGCAAAATCCGCACCCCGCGATCGTCGTCGAGGGCGACATCGCCTACGTGACCGAGCCCGCCTCCGACGAGATCCACGCCGTCGATCTCACGACGGGCGAGATCGAGGCGACGGCCACCCTCGACATCACGCCGAACGAGATCGCCGTGGCGGCCGGCTGAGTCGGCTGAGGCGCAGCGGGGGCGCGCCTGATGGTTCGTCCCCGCTCGCCGGTCGGCTCAACCCACACGGCGCGAGTCGGGAGCGGCGCGCCGCTCTTGCGAACACGACCAGCCGATAGCCTGAGGGGGAGACACCGGGAGGCTCGTGCGATGGCGCTACGACCCAGCCCTCTGGTCGCGTCGGTTCGCGACCTGGGCGTGCAGTTCAGTGACAACGACGTCGACATCACGGGGCAGGACGCGGTGACGTCGGTGATGCTGCCCGGAGACGACACCTTCTGGATCTTCGGCGACACCGTCGAGGGCCCGTTCGACACGATCCGGGGCTTCGAGCTGACCGAGGTGCTCTCGAACACGGGAGCGATCGTGCCGCTGCAGGATCTGTCCGACGGCGTGAAGACGTTCCGCTATCTCACCGAGCCGAGCGGCGAGCGAGCACGCCAGCTGATCGGCTTCATAGCCCCCGAGCACAAGTCGACCCAGCGGCTGTGGGCCATCCACGGGGTGCACACCGGCGGCAGCCTCTACCTGTACTACCACCGCATCACGATGGACCCGACACTCGACGTCTTCGAAACATTCACGCTCGACGGCATGGGCGTCGCCCGCGCGACCGGCCCGGACTACCGGTTCGATCGGCTTACCGCGCCAGACGGCAGTCATGAGTGGTGGAAGGGCGACGAGCCCGGGTTCGGTGTCTGGGTGCAGCCGCACGGGGAGCACCTGTATCTGTGGGGGTCGATCCAGCCGGAGTCGAAGTCGGCGGGTGACATGTACCTCGCGCGGGTGCGGCCCGAGCGGATCGAAGACCTGTCGGCGTTCGAGTACCTGGTGCAGGCACCGACCCTCGCCGAGCCCGATGCTCCGGTGCGATGGTCCGACACGTTCGCTCCGACGGCGTGCCTCTTCTCCGACGTCCCCAACGAGATGTCGTCGTCGTGGAATCCGTATCTCGGGTGCTTCATCTCCCTCACGACGTACCAGCGCGACAACATCCTGGTCATCCGCACCGCGCCCGAGCTCACCGGCCCGTGGAGCGAGCCCGAGGTCGTGTTCCGGCCCGAGCGAACCTCCGACGACGCCCTCTTCAACGCGGGCAAGGAGCATCCGGAGTTCGCGCGTGACGGCGGCAGGGTGACCTACATGACCTTCATCGACTCCACGGTGTACAAGCCTCACCTCATCGAGATCACGTTCGCGTGACCGGGTGAGGCTGGGTGCCCCGCCTCACCGATGCACGCACGCACGCTGGTCAGCCTGCCGCCAGCGCGAGAAGGGTGAGCGACGTGGTCATCGTGATGAGCCCGCCCGGCGCGATGCGGGTACCGGTGCCGCCACGGAGCAGCGGCGGCGTGCCACCCTCGCCCGGGATCACGTTCGCCGGCTCCACGGCGATCGCGTACAGGCGCCGGAACCACGGCCAGCCGCTGCCGGCATTCGCCTCGATCCACAACCACGCGTGCGGCAGGAGATTGCCGTCCCACTCGAGTCGGACGGCGACGCCCTTGGTCGGGCTGCAGAACGTCACCTCCGGCGTCTCGAACCCGGTGAGCGCGGCGAACAGCGACGCCCGGGAGCCGGGGCCGGGAAGACGGATGCTGCCGTGCACCGGTCCTGCCTCGAGCACATCGTCGGGTGCGCCGACGACATCCTTGCCGGCCAGACTGCCCGGGGCATCCGGGTCGGTCACGATCGTCGCCGCCGACGTGACGACATAGCTGCGGTCGTCGAGGAACGGCGCTCCGAAGGCAGGATGCTGCACGATCCGCGTCTCCACGGCGTCGGGTGAGAGGTTCTCGATGTCGTCGGTGATGGTCAGCGCGTTGCCGGCGACCGACACGCGACGGCGGAGCCGCAGCGGCGCGGTGAGCAGGTGCGTCTCGAGGTCGCAGGAATCTGCGTTCTGCGCCACGACGTCCCACGTCGCGAGGGACGCCTCGCCGTGGTAGCCATGGCGGGCTCCGTCGTGCGCGCGCTCGGGACCGGCATTGGGCACGAGCAACTGCCATCCACCGGGATAGCCGCGCAGCCACTCCGCCTGCGTGTCGGTCACCGACCCCGCCGCCGTCCCCACGCGTCGCGTGGGCGATTCCGCGAACAGCGGCGTGCCGGTGGCACGATCGACGACTTGGACGACGTCCGCCCCGCGCTCGGGCGTGACGATCGCGGTGAGCGCCTCGGATGTGAGGGAGATCGGCACGTCAGCCCCGGAACGCGGGGGTGGGAAGACCGACGGCGCCGAGTCCCTCGACCCGGAAGATCGAGCCGGCTCCGGCATCGGCAGCGGGGTCGAGCCGCGCCGCCGCGGACGTGACCCACAGCTCCTCCAGGCCGGGACCGACGAAGTTGCACGACGTGGTCTGCGGCGTCGGCAGTGCCACGCTGCGGACGAGGACGCCCTCGGGTGAGAACTCGTGAACGGCCGAGCCTCCGTAGGAGGCGACCCAGAGGTGCCCGCGGGCGTCGATGGCGAGCCCGTCGGGGAGCCCCTCGGGAACGTCGTCCGCGTCGACGAGCACCGACGCGTCGGAGGTGATCGCGCTGGACCCGGGATCGAAGCCGAAGCGCAGGATCCGCCGCGCCTGCGTCTCGACGAGGTAGAAGAGGCCGCCGTCCGGGCTCCACCCCATCCCGTTGGGGAGCGTCAGCCCGTCTCGCACGAGCGTCGGCTCCCAATTCTCGTCGAGTCGCCAGAGTCCGCCGCGGCCCTGTGCGAAGCCCATCTCGCAGCTCCCCGCCCAATAGCGGCCCGCCGGGTCGACCTTCGCATCGTTCATCCGGATCCCGTCGGGCAGGAGGTCCACCCGCCGGTCGACGACGCCGGCCGCGTCGAACCCGACGAACCCGCTCGCGACCGCGGCGATGGTGCCGCCATCCCGCCGAGGAGCCACGGCTCCCACCATCTCGGGGTACGTCACGGCGTCGGTGACGCCGGTGGCGAAGTCGGTGACCAGCATCTCTCCGCTGATGATGTCGACCCAGTGGACGGCGTTCCTGCGGGGATCCCAGATCGGGCCCTCTCCGCACTCAGCACGTCGCGACACGGCCAATGTCACGTGCACGGGCATGGCAGTCCTCCTCTCGTTCGGCGGGCGTCTCACTCGGCGGGCCGCACCCCGCCGGTCATGGCCTCGCTGCGGGGTGGCCGTAGGCGGATTGCTCCAGGCCCCTGATGTAGCCGATCGCGAAGAGCCGGCCGAGCGTCTCGTAGCCGGGTCGCCTGTTCTGCTCACCGGCCAGTGTCGGCACGTGGTCGGGGCGCATGGCACCCTCGAACCCGATCTCGAAGTAGGCCTCCATGCACGCCGGCATGTCGGTCTGGCCGGCGTCGTGGAAGGTCTCTTGGAAGTACTCCGGTGTCCCCTTCACGTCGCGGAAGTGCACGAAGGGGATGCTCTCGGTGCCGAACTCGCGGATGAGGTCGGGGATCGAGGTGGTTCCGGCGAGCACCTCGGGCATCAGGGCGAAGTTGCCCTGGCAGAACGTCATGCCGTTGCTGGGCGAGGGGTGCACCGACAGCAGCCGCCGGAACGACTCCACCGAGCTCATGATGCGCGGCAGATTGCGGTCGATCGGCTGCGGCGGATCGTCCGGATGCATCGCCAGGCGCACGCCGGCCTCCTCCGCGACGGGTACGACCGCGTCGAGGAAGTACTTCAGCGCGGCCCACATCTGCTCGTGCGTCACCTCGCCGGGTGGCACCAGCGGTTCGCGCGCCTGGGCGACGGCGCGGTCGTAGGCCGTGACGTACGCACCGCCGCGGTCGGCGAGGGCGATGTCCGTGCGTCCCCAGCTGGACAGCGCCATCCAGTTGTAGGCGAGCGTGGGCACGCCGAGCCGGCCCATCGCCGTGATCTGGGTGATCACGGCGTCGATCTGCTCATCGCGCCCGTCGAGCCCGAGTCGGGCCTTGTCGATCGGAGCGGTGTCTTCGAGCGCGACGAGGGTGAAGCCGTGGTCTTCGTACGTCTCGATGTCGCGCCTCAGCGCCGACTCGCTCCACGGCACGTCGTCACGATCGTCGGGTCTCCAGCCACCGGCTCCCACAGAGGCGAACATGCGCTGGTCCTGCTCGGCGCCGTTGAGGATGCCGACGACGTCGTCCACACCGACCTGGCGGATGAGCTGCCACGACGCCTCGGGGCGCGGAGGGAGGAACTCGCTGAGCCTGATCATCGCGCTTCCCCTGCTCCCGTCTCATCGGTCCGGCCGGACGTGGTGGCGGGGAGGGTCGCCGCAAGGCGCGCCAGGAGCCCGCCGTCGACGCGCAACTCGGACCCGGTGATGAAGCCGGCGGCGTCGCTGGCGAGGAACGAGGCGGCTTCGCCGATCTCCTCGGACCGGGCGACGCGTCCGAGGGCGTGCATCGTGCCCCATTCAGCGATGGTCCGCTCGACGCCCTCGGCGGTGCCGTCGGACCACTGCGCAGCCGAGGCGCGCAGCATCGGCGTGTCGACCGAACCCGGCGCGATCGCGTTGACCCGAACGCCGTGGGCCGCCTCGTCGACGGCCATGGCCCGGCAGAGTGCGTTCAGCGCGCCCTTGCTCGCGGTATACGCGACGACGCCCGTCTGCGTCGCAGTCGCCTGCACCGAGGAGACCACCGTGACCGTGCCTCGGGCCTCGCGGATGTGCGGCAGCGCTGCCCGCGCGGCGAGGAAGACACCCCGCACGTTCACGTCGAAGACCTCGTCCCAGGTCGAGATCGAGGTGTCGACTGCGTCGCCGTAGCGCTGTATCCCGGCAGCGGTGACGAGGTGGTCGAGCCGGCCGTAGGTCTCGATCGCTCGGGAGACGGCATCCGTGCACGTCCGCTCCACTTCGATCGGGCCGAAGCTGCCCACCGCCGACCCGCCCGCGTCGCGTACCATCGCCACCGTCTCGTCGACGAAGTCCTCGGTGAGTCCGTGGACGACCACGGCGGCTCCGCGCCGCGCCATCGTCAGCGCGACGCCGCGCCCGATCCCCTGCGAACCGCCGGTGACCAGCGCGACCTTGCCGTCGTGCACGCGTTCCGCACTGTCCATGAGCGTCCCTTCCGCATCATCGGGCGTCGCCGTCACGGCGATCCGACCGATCCGTTCGCCATCATCGGCCGCAGCACCTGCGCGGCGAACCGCTCGCCGATGAGGGCCTGCACGTCGGGCCCTGGATGCAGGTTGTCCGGCAGCGGCATCCGCTCGGCGTCCATCCCGTCGTACAAGGTCAGGCCGTCGACGTAGTGGAGGGTCGGATCCGTCTCGGATCGACGCCGGACGATATGGGCGAGCGCCGCGCGGATGGCGCACAGCGAGAGCTTTCCCGCCGCGACGTCCGATTCCGTCCCCCCGGCGATCGACCACTCGTAGGGCCGCGTCGGATCCTGCACGGTGGGACCCGCGGCGGCTTCGACCGGCTCGCAGTAGATCGGCGAGACGACGACGATCGGTGTCGACGGATGCCCCTCGCGGATCGTGTCGAGGAACCCGTCGACCGCGGGACGGAACGTGCGCATGCGCATCGCGTCGCCATTCACGAGGTTGATGCCGATCTTGAGGCTGATGAGGTCTGCCGGCTGATCACGGATGGTCCGAGCGGTGAAGGGATCGAGCATCGCGCTGCCCGAGAACGCCAGGTTCGTCAGCGCGACGCCGGCTGCGAGCGCGGCCACCACCGGCCACGTGCCGGTCGTGGAGTGCGCGCGGTACCCGTGGCTGATCGAGCTGCCGTGATGCACCCACCGGAACGTGTCGCGCTCCGTCGGCTGCGTGAAGGGCGCGTCCGCACGTACAGCGAGGATCTCGACGGCATCGGTGAACGGCAGCCAGAGTTCGTAGTCGGCCGCGGCGGCATCCAGGCCGGCGAAGCGCACGCGAGACGGCGGCCCCTCGACGACGCGGCCGGAGGGATCGTCGAAGCTGAAGAGGTACCTCGTGCCTGCCACAGCGTCCGCCTCGGCGACGACCGCGCCCGCCGTCGTCAACGCGTAGCGACTGGGTGGCAGGGCGGATGCCTCCCCCGGCGCCATGCGCCGCGCCGACACGTCGAGCTCGATGGTCGTCGCCGCGGTGCGGAACGCCAGCCTCACGCCGGCGCTCTCGGCAGAGGTCTGCGCCATGAACGCATCGGGAACCTGCAGACGCGCCCACGTCGGCAGCCGGTGCGGCGTGAGCCCTCGCGGCATCCGCTCGACCTCCACGGCGCCGCGCAGCACGAGGTCGTCCAGAGCGATATCGCGAAGAGCCGGGCCGGTCATGTGCGGTCGACCACCCGGCCGTCGGCATGCACGTCGACGAGCCGGTCCCCGACCCGGAGGCCGCGCAGCACCGCCGTCGGATCCAATTCGGCGACGCAGCCGTCGACGGCACCGAGGCCGTCGAGACCGGGGACGGCGCCGAACAGCGATTCGATCACGAGCGCGACGTACGCGCCCGCCGACGAGCAGGCCCAGTCGTTGATGTACGGCAGCTGCGGCGGCGCCTTGCGCGCTCCTCCGTTGACGAGCGGCTGCGCTTCCTCGACGAAGTGGGCCTGCGCAGGCGGGCCCTGGTTCGCCGAGCGGGCGAGACCCGGAAGCCAGTCGAGCGCGACTCTCGGCTCACCGAGCGCGACGAGCGAGCGCGCCGCATCCGCGGGCCAGGCGGTGTACGCGCCGTTCCACTGGTGGTCGGGTCGCACGCTGTAGGACGCATCGGGATCCCACGGCGAGAGCGCGCGCAGCCACTCCGGCGTCTGCAGCTCACGCTGGAAGAACGCCACCATCTCGGCCCTCGTGGCTGCGTCGAGGTCGCCCGCGATGGTGGTGCCGACGATGTTGAAGTCGTAGCAGTGCCGCACCGGCAGACGCGAGCCGTCGGGCTGGCGCGCGGCGAAGAAGCCCTCCCCGGGCAGGTACAGCGTGCGCACTTCGGCGACGAGCTCGTCCGCCTCGGCGCGCAGCTCGGCTGCGCCGGCGGCGTCGCCGCGCGCATCCAGCACCTCCGCCGTCACGCGCAGGTTCCACACGTTCGCCGCGTTGAAACTCGCGACCTCGTGCGTGTACGAGCTCACGCACTCGAGCAGGTTCTCGATCTCGCCGTAGTCGGCGAGCGGCGACGATCGGCGGAGGCCCTGCCACGCCTGGGCCCAGAACCGCAGATGGTCCAGGACGCTGCGACCATCCTCCTGCTTCTCGTCGAGGAAGCCGGAGTCACCCGTGAATCGCACGTAATCGCGCACGAGCCGGGTCATCGCGTAGTCGTTCACCGAGTACCACTGGCCGACCGGACCTCCGGTGAGCGACGAGGTGCCGAACAGCGTGTGCGTGTCGCTCGCGATCCAGTGGGCGAGCTGACGTCGCATCGCGGCGGGGTCGAGCAGGGCGTGTGTCACCGAGCTCAGGCTGAAGTCCCAGATGAAGGTCGTCGTGGCCCAGTAGTTCGGCATCAGCGTGTCGTAACTGCGGCCGAGCACGTTCCCGGCGTAGTCGCGCCGCATGTAGATGACGCCGAGGATCCCCCACCAGTAGAGGCGGCGCAGCGGCTCCGACGTCGTCTCGAGCACCGGCAGGTGGCCCGAGAACTCGCTGTTACCCGGCGTCACGGCGGCCTGCAGCTGCGCGTTCCAGTACTGCTCGGATGCCGCGACCGCCCCCTCCACGTCACCGGCGACGGCGTCGAACACGGCGATCGCCTCGTCACGGCTGGTGGCGACGGCGTTCACGTAGCCGAGGCGTGCCTCACCGCCGGCCGCCACATCCAGCACGACCGTCACGTCGCCGCCGCGGCCCATCCCGCCGACGCCCACGGAGAACTGCTCCGACGTGGGCGCCACCCCGCTGAGGCGTGCGATGGCGGGGACGTCGACGCCCTGCACGCTCCACGCCGTCGCTGCGGCGTCCACGAACAGCAGTCGCGCGCCGTCGACGGATGCCTCGTTCCTGGCGTCGGGCGACTCGGCGGCGTTCCACGCCTGGTCACCTGCGACCACGCGCGCTGCCAGCGAGAGCATGAACTCCACCGAGCGGTCGGAACCACCGGTGTTGCGCACCCGCACGTCGATCGCGACGGCCGTCGTGCCGGGAACCGTAACCGTCGTGGTCTCGAGCTCGAGGCCTGGAAGCTCCGCGCGGCGCACCACGCGGTCGGGCCGCCACTCGTGCGTCACGGGTGCGCCGTAGGACTTGAAGATCCGGCCGTCGACGAAGGCCACTGCCGTCGTCGCGAGCGCCTGCGACACCGGCGGGAACTGCACGGCGGTCAGCGACGTCAGGTCGTGGTCGATGCGCACCGTGCCGAGGTGATTGGTCAGCCCCGACGGCGCGATCATGTCGTCGTAGTGGTGGGTGATCGGGTCGGCGGCGAGGTCCGCGACGGTCGGGATGGGGGACGTGCGCGTCTGCAAGACGTAACTCCTAGTACTGGCCGAGCGCCAGGCCGCGGGCGAAGAACTTCTGGGTGAACAGGAACAGGATGACGGTCGGCAGCGAGACGAGCACTGCCGCCGCCAGGACTGTCGAGATCTGGGCGCCGCCGTACGTGCTCTGCATGCCGGCGAGCGTCGTCACGATCGGCCGGACGTCGTCGGACTGGGTGAGCGTGAGCCCGAGCAGCAGATCGTTCCAGATGAAGGTCGCCTGCAGGATGAAGATCGCCACGAGCGCGCTGGAGGCGATCGGCAGGTAGACCCGCGAGAAGATCCGCCAGGTGGTCGCGCCATCGAGCACCGCGGCCTCGAACACGCTGTGCGCGACGCCGGTGAAGAAGTTGCGCATCACGAACGCCGAGAACGGGATCGAGATCGCGGTGTACACGATGATCATGCCGACGTGGGTGTCGTACAGCCCGACACGGGAATACGCGTCGAACAGCGGGAGCAGGATCATCTGCAGCGGGAACACGGTGCCGCCGAAGATCACCACGAACCACAGGAAGCCTCGCTTGAGCCGGAGGGCGACGATCGCGAAGCCGGCGGCGGCGCCGACGAGCACCGCGACGATCGGCGACACGAACGCGTAGATCAGGGTGGCGACGATGCTGTCGCTGAGTCCCGAGAGCTGCATCGCCTCGGCGATGTTCGAGAACAGCGCGAACTCGCCGGAGGGGATCCATGCCTCTTTCGAGGTGAAGGTCAGCGGCGACTTGCTCGCATTGACCAGCAGCAGGTACACCGGCAGCAGCCAGAAGAGGCCCAGGACGACGAGTGCGGAAGTGCGGAGGATTCTCGACATGGTCACATCTCGTGCTTCTGGGAGAGCTGCTGGCGCAGGTAGAGGATCGATGCGATCAGCGTGACGACCGAGAGGAACACCGCGATCGCCGAGCCGAGCCCGTAGTCGCTGTTGACGAACGTCTCGCGGTACATCGTGAGCGCGAGCGTCTCGGACGCGCGGCCAGGGCCGCCCTTCGTCATCGACAGCACGATGTCGAAGGTCTTGAGACTCGCGACGATCGAGAGGCCGACCACGACCGCGGTGAGCGGGCGCAGCATCGGCCAGAGGATGCTTCCGAACAGACGGATGCCGGTGGCCCCGTCGACGCGGGCAGCCTCAAGCGGCTCCTTGGGGATCGACTGGAGGCCGATCGTGAACAGCAGCGCGTTCACGCCGACGCCCTGCCACGACGACGCGAGGATCATGACGACCGTGTTGAGGGGAGCGTCCACCAGCCAGCGCGGCGGGTCGGTGACGCCGAACACCGCGAGCGCCTGGTCGAGCGCGCCGTTGGCCGAGAGGATGAACGACCAGATGACGCCGACGCCGATGCCCGAGATCGCATACGGGAGGAGGAAGGGCAGTCGCAGCCAGACGCCTCCCGGCAGGTTCCACGTGAGCAGCGCCAGCATGAGGCCGACGCCGACCGGGATCAGCAGCGTGCCTGCCACCCACAGCAGGGTGTTCATCAGTGAACCGACGAACGCCGGGTCCTCGAACATCTCGACGTAGTTGTCGAAGCCGACCCACTCGGGGTCCCCGAGGCCGTTGTACTCGGTGAAGCTGAGGAACGTGGTCCACAGCAGGGGAAGGTAGAGAAGGACGGCGACCAGGAACACGCCCGGGGCGATGAAGCCCCGGGCGGATCCCTGGTACGCCGCCTTCCGGCCCCGGCGGGCCGGGCGGCGGGGGGTCTCATCGAGACCCCCCGCCGCCCGCTCCCGTGGGGTCGTCTGAGCGAGCGCCATGCGATTTACTCCTGGTCGGCCCAGTACTTGTCCGCCTCGGCCTGGATGGCCTCGAGGAACGGCATCGGGTCGCCCGGGTTGGCGTTGAATGCACCGAACTGCTCGAGCGCGACGGTGAGGATCGGCGTGGGCGTCGCCTCGAAGTAGCGGGTGAACAGGGTGTGGCTGCCGTCGGCCACCGTGGTGCCGAGCTCGGAGAGCATCGGGTCGTTGACGGTCGCCTTCGGGTTGAAGGCCACATCGCCGCGGGCGGCGTTCCAGGCGGTCTGGGCGTCAGGCGACATCCACCACTCGGAGTACGCCAGGCCGAGGTCCTTCTGCGTGGAGCTCTCCGCCACGCAGAGGGGACCGGACTCGACGGCCACGGGAGTGGTGCCGAGGTCGGCGTCCACCGCGGGGATGACGAACATGTCGTAGTCCTCGCCCGACACCATGCCGGCGCCGTCGAGCGAGCCGTTGAAGAACGAGCCGAAGTTGATCATCGCGAAGTCGCCCTGCTTGAGGCCGACCGCGGGGTCGACCGTGCTGCCGGCGTCGCTGAACCAGCCCTTCTCCTGCTGGTCAAGCCAGATGTTCATGATCTCGACGATCTCAGGGTCGGTGTACTTCACGTCACCGGTCGACAGGCCCTCGTAGAGGGCCGGGTCGGTGCCCGCGACGAGCTGCTGGAACCACTGGAACGTGAACAGGATGCTCGTCTGGTAGTAGGGCGTGATTCCGGCGTCCTTGAGCGTCGTCGCCGCGGCATCGAGCTCTTCCCACGTCGTGGGCTCTTCGATGCCCTGCTCCTCGAAGATGTTCTTGTTGTAGTACATGACCCAGTACGCGATGTTCATGGGCACGCAGTACTGCTTGTCGTCGAACGTGTACTCGCTGCGAAGGTCTTCCGTCGCCCAGCCCTCGTCGATCGCCTTCGTCCAAAGATCGGTCGTCTCGGCGACGAGGCCCTCGTCGACGAGCTGCTTGAGCGAGTCGCCGGTGTGCCAGGTGAACAGCCCGGGGCTCTTCTGGGTGCGGAACGACTGCTTGATGAATGCGTCGTACTGCGCGGCATCCGAATAGCCGGTCGTGTTGAGGGTGATGTCGACGGCCTCTTCGCTGGTGGCGTTCAACTCGTCGAAATCGGGCTCCCACGCCGCCTTGTCGGTGTAGAAATCGAGCGTGCCGGTCGTGGCTGCGGCGGAGTCATCGCCGCCTCCACCGCCCGAGCAGCCGGTCAGCAGCAGCGTGGCGGCGGTAAAGGCGGCGATGCCGGCTCCGGCCATGCGTCGTGACTTCACTGGAACTCCTTTGTCCTGGTTTGGTATCGTTACCAACCGCTCGCCCAAAGTACCAACTCGGATGAGCCGATGCAAGGCTGGGGCGGTCGGGTGCGGCAGGCGCCGCGAGGATTGCTGTTCAGTTATGTGTCCGTTCGCCGCTTCCGATTGCCTCTCGGCGGCGCGCGGGGCGGTCAGCTGTCGCTGGAGCGCGTTCCGCGGACGTAGGCCTTGACCGTCGCGAACCGCTCGCTCCGGGAGTTCGGCGACCGTCGGATGACGTACGGACCCACCGCAGCGGGGACGATGAACGTCTCGGCGTAGTGGATCGTGTACGGGGCGAAGGCGCCGGCGGGGCTCACGACCTCGACCTCGTCGCCCTCCACGAGGTTGAGCACGTTGACCGTGCCGTCGGTGTCGTGCGCGGCCTCGTTCTCGAACCAGTGGCGGCGTGTCTCGATGAACTCGAGCTCGTGCAGGCCGGTCCGCTCCTCGACGAGCCCAGGCTCGCGACGGATCTCCTCAACCTGGCCGACCAGGTTGCGCTTCACCCACTCGGTGTCGCGGTCCCACTGGATGTTCCGTTCGCCGTGGTCGATGTGGACCGGGCGCGGTACACCGTCCAGGCCCACCCGGCCCCAGTCCCAGAGCTTGAACGTGAAGATGAACGGCGTTGCCGAGATCTCGAGGACCATCGAGTTCTCGCCGGAGCAGTGCACGGTGCCGGCCGGGATGGCGAAGTGGTCGTGCTTGCGTGCCGGGAACACGTTGACGTACTTCTCGGCGTCGAACGAATGCTCCCCGTCCGTCGCCGCGCGCAGGTCGGCGATCATCGCCTCGGGGTCGATTCCGGTCTTCACGCCGAGGTAGACGACGGCGTCGTCGGCGGCATCGAGCATGTAGTAGCTCTCGTCCTGCGTGTACGCCATGCCGAACGTGTCGCGGATGTACTCCGTGAGCGGATGCACCTGCAGGGAGAGGTTGCCGCCGCCCATCGTGTCGAGGAAGTCGAAGCGGATCGGGAACTCGGCGCCGAAGCGGGCATAGGTGCGGGCGCCGAGTAGCTCGCGCGGACGGCTGAGGACGAGGTCCATCGCGGGGATCTCGACGACGCGGCCACCGGCCTCGAGCAGGAGCGAGTTCTCCTCGGGTACGCAGTCGAAGCACCACGCGTAGTTGTGCGCGGCCGGGTCGAGGTCGAGTGTGTTCTTCATCCACTGGCCACCCCAGACCCCAGGATCGAAGAAGGGGACGACGCGGAACGGGCGGGCGGTCGCGCCGGCGAGCGCGCCGCGGAAGTCCGCACCGCGCACCGCGCCGGCGGCGTCGGGCGCCGCATTGCCGTCGACGAGCAGGTCCACCCGGTCGAACAGGGTGCGCTTGTGCCGGTCGGCGGCGCGCCACTCGACGAAGAAGCCGCGCTTGTACTTGCGGAGCACATCGAGGTCACCGTTGTGCGCGCGCCAGTTGGAGGCGCCGGCGCGCATCCGCTGCTGAATCTCCCAGCGCGCCATGTCGACGAGCACCAGCGCGTCCGCGCGGCAGCGGGCCGCGAGGTCGGCGCCCCAGCCGACGAGCACCGTGGGCGCGCTGCGCTCGTCCACCCGCTGCTGCAGCGCGGCGAGGCGGTCGGCGTCGTAGAACTCGTCGACGGTGAAGTGGCTCATGACGCCGAAGACTCGGTCGTCGGTGAGGTTGCGCCCGATGAGCGCGTCGATGGCCGCGGGGTCGGCCGCCGCCGCCTCCTCGACGTCGATGACCTCCGCGTCGGGCAGTGCCGCGCGGATCCGTGCGGCGATCGCCGCGACGTCGCCGCCGGGATACACATCCACCGCGATGAGCGGATGACCCGTCGCAACGGAAGCGATGTCCATCGCGGCCTTCCACGCGTCGTCGCCGACGAGCACCTCGCTGCCAGCCGGCAGCGGCACCGTCGGCAGCTTCTCGTAGCTGCTCCGGTCGTCGAGCATGTAGTCCTCGAGCGGGACGCCCCGCGTCTCAACGGTCATGGCCGTCCTTTGCTTTCGTGTTCGCGTGCGAGTGCTGCCAGTCCGCGGAGGACCGAAGTGGAGGGGTTGTCGGGGGTGACGAAGGGGGGACGGAACGACGACGACCACAGGGCGGCGTGCACCCGGTCCCGGAGCGCAGGGAGGATGACGTCGCCGGAGCGCATGACGCCGCCGGTCACGACCACGACATCGGGGTCGAAGGCATGGCACTGGGTCACGACGACGGCGGCCCATGTGCGGATGTAGCGGTCGAGGATGGCGGCGGAATCCGCCTCGTCGCGGGTCTCGATGACATCGCGGATGCCGATCCCGCTGTGTTCGGCGCGACGGGCGGCGAGCGCGGGGCCGAGCGCGAGCTCCCCCGCAGCGGCCGCGGCATTCAGCACCCACGTGCTGGCCAGCGCCTCCGCGCAGCCGATGTTGCCGCACGGGCACCGCGGGCCGTCGAGATCGACGGTGACGTGGCCGCCGAGGATGGCGCCGTGACCGTGGCGACCCCGCACGATACGGCCGTCGAGGATCGCAGCGGTGCCGATCCCCGTGCCCAGCACGATGAGCACGGCGTCGCGCGCGCCGCGCGCGCTGCCGTCGGCGACCTCGCCGACGAGCGCGGCTCGGGCATCGTTCTCGACGACGGCGCGGCATCCGAACCGCTCCTCCGACCAGGCGGCGAGGTCGACGTCGTGCAGCGAGGCGTACTTGCCGTGAGCTGCCAGCAGGCTCGATGTGCGAGGATCGACCACGCCGGGAACGGCGATGCCGATCGCTGAGGGGGCCTCCCCACCGAGCAGTGCATCGATCCGTCCTGCGATGTCCTCGAGGCCGATCTGCCCGTCGACGGTGGCGAACTCGTCACCGGCCACGATGGCACCGGATTCGAAGACGCCGAGCTTGACGGCGGTGCCGCCGAGGTCGATTGCCAGCGTGCGCACTGCGGTCCTCCTCGACGTCGCGGGGTGAGCGATTGGTATCGTTACCATAGCGAGCGGTTCGATGCGAGGCAAGTCCGGGGCATCCGTCACTCGGTGGGAGCCGCCGGCGCGACGCGAACAGGCATCTCGACGATGCGCGCCGGTCCGTCATGGCGCGCGCCGCTGCCGAGGCGCGACAGGAGCAGCCGCGCCGCTTCTCGCCCGAGCTGGCGGGGATCGTGGCCGACGATCGTCACCGGCACCGGCATCAGCTCGGCGAGCTCGAAGTCGTCGAAGCTCACCAGCGCGGGCATCTCCCCCGTTGTCGCGCCGCTTCGCAGCCGCCGGCCGATCTCGCGGAGCGCGTCGATGCTGTTGCGGTTGTTCGCGCTGAAGATCGCCGTCGGCGGCTCGGCGAGATCGAGCAGGCGTCGGATCCCGCCGCCGGCCGGTCCGGCATCCTCGTGCTCGCGCAGCACGAGATCCGGGTCGGGGCGTATGCCGCGCTCCTCGAGGGCGCGCACATAGCCCTCGTATCGACGCGCCCCGGTGAAGGCCGAGCTGACGTAGCCGAGGTAGCCGATCCGGGTGTGACCCGCGTCGAGCAGCGCGAGCGTACCGCAGTACGCGCCGCCGACATCGTCCAGCAGCACGACGTCGACGTCGAGTCCGTAGATGCGTCGCGAGGCCAGGACGAGCGGAACGTCGCCGAGCCGCTCGGGCTGCAGATGATCCGAGGGACCCCCCGCCGGCACCAGTACGAGCCCTTCCACCTGACGGCCGAGGAAGTCCGCGACGAGCTGCCGCTCGCGCGCGGGGTCGCCACCGGTGTTGCCGAGCACGATGCGCCGGCCCGTCTCGGCCGCGACCTCCTCGACACCGAGCGCGAAGTTGCCGTAGTAGGGGTTGCCCAGATTGGTGATGGCGACGCCGATGAGACCGCTTGCCTGGCCGGGGCGGAGGATCCGCGCATTCTCGTTCCGGCGGTAGCCGAGCTCGCGGACCGAGGCGAGCACCCGCTCCTGCAGGTCGGGCCGCACATTCGCGCCGCCCGCGAGGGTGCGGGAGACCGTCATCGGGCTCACACCGGCGTGCCGGGCCACCTCTTTGACGGTCGGCGGCTTGCCGTGTGAGCCGACACCGACCATGTGCGTTCCTCTCGCCTCGTCGCCGGATTCACCGTATACCGCGCTCTGGATGCCATGGCGGGAAGTTCACCGAGGGGGCTGGTCCAGAGCGATGAGCCTTGCTACGCTCCCTGCTTGGTAACGTTAACAGGAACGGGATGCTCCCGCATCGCGTTCCCTGACCGGCAAAGGTGCCGGGGAGGGCATATCGACATGCTTCAGGCAACACGAGCCCGAGCGGGACGGATGGCTGCCGCCTCCGTGCTGGGCGCAGCAGGGCTCTTGGCGACATCCATTCCGCTTTCCGCAGCGGCAGCTCCTACGTGCGTGGACGTCACAGCGGCCGTCGACGAGCAGCTGCGGGACCGCTTCGGGCAGTACGGCGACACCGCCGGGCAGTGGACCGGCGCGGACTCCGCCTACAGCGTGGAGCTGCCTGACGGACGAACCGCATGGATCTACTCCGACACGTTCCTGGGGGAAGTGAACGAGACGCATGGGCGTCCCCTGGACTCCCCGTTCATCCACAACTCGATCAACGTGGACGACGGCGGCGAGATCACGACCTACACCGGCGGCACCCCGGAAGCCCCCGAGTCCCTCGTCAAGGTCGCCGGCGCCGATGAGGCCCGCGACTGGTACTGGTTCGGTGATGCGACCGTCCATGGTGACGAGCTGCAGGTGCTGCTCGTCGAGTTCGTGAAGACCGGTGACACGATGTGGGACTTCGCGTTCGCCGGCAACGGCGTGGCGACCTTCGATGCGTCGACCCTCGAGCTGACCTCGGTCGACGAGATCCAGACGGACGGCATCAACTGGGGCTCCGCGATCTACGAGAACACGGAGGACGGTTACACCTACGTCTACGGCGTGGAGGACCTTGGTGCTCAGAAGTTCGCCCACCTCGCGCGGGTGGCCGGCGGCGACCTCGCCGATGGTCAGTGGGAGTATCTCGGCGACGAGGGCTGGTCGACCGACCACGCCACCACGAAGCGGATCCTGGAAGGCGTCTCCAACGAGTTCAGCGTCAGCAGCTTCCAGGGCCGCTTCACCCTCGTCACCGGCGACGCGACCGAGATCCTCAGCTCGAAGATCGTGATGTACCGGAGCACCAGCCTGGAAGGTCCGTGGACCGGCAAGACGGTCCTCTACTCCACACCGGAGACAGGCGGGAACATCTTCACCTACAACGCCAAGGCGCACCCCGAACTCGGTGACGGTCACACGCTGCTGGTGACGTACAACGTGAACAGCTTCGACACGAACGACCTCTACACCGAGGTGGACAACTACCGGCCCCGCTACGTGACGGTCGACGCGAAGATCAGCAACAGCAGCCACTGCCGCTGACGCGCGCATGTCGAGGAGCCCTCACCGACCACGGTGGGGGCTCCTTCACGACGCGCCGGCGGCTACTTCCCCGGTCGCGTTGCCAGGTCGCGGAAGACGTCGAACGCCTCGTTCTTGACGCGCTCGAGCCCTTGGTCCGCGCCGCGCACGAGGTCGACGAGCCCGAACTCCCGGAACCAGTCGTCCGGCTTCTTCTGGTCGAACTGGTACAGCCAGTCGACCAGCGTGAAGAAGGGGAACCACGTGTAGCCCACGATGGCCTTCCCCTCGGCGCGCAGCGCCTCGACCTCGGCGGTCGACTCCCGCAGCCACGCGATCTTCTCCTCGGGGCTGCCCACGAGTGAGGTCTCTGTGACGGCGAGCGGGGCGTCGTAGCGCGACGAGTACAGCTCGATCAGCTCGCGCAGCCCGGCGACACCCGCCCGCACGGGGACGAACGTCCCCTCCTCCACACGTCCCTTGGTGAAGTGCGGGTAGTAGTTGACGCCGATCACGTCCGGCTGCACCGCGTTGTCGCGGAACCACTGCAGGTCGGCGTCGGTCACGCCGTGGCCGGCGAGCCATCCTCGAAGCGGCGATGTGTCATCGACCCGTCCCGTGATGAGGTCCAGCGCGAGGAACCGGCGCTGATCGAGGACCTCCCGCGGTTCGGGCGTCGTCTCGCCGTCGTAGAGGAAGCCCGCGTCGACGTGCACGAAAGTGGCGTCGGGGTGGACGGCGGCGATCTCCTGCTGCGTGCGCACCATGCCCCGCGCGAGCGCCATCAGCACCTTCACGAAACCGTCCTGTCCGCGCAGGTACGGAGGCCAGGCACCGTTCTGGCCGCACCATTCGGCGTTCACCGCGGGCTCGTTCAACGGCGTGTAGTCGGTCCACGTGTCGCGGTACCGCTCTGCGACGGCCCGCCCGTATGCCGCCACGCGCTCGGGGTACGACGCGTTGAGGAATGAGTTCTCGAGCCACAGCGGCGTGCCGTAGTGCATCAGGTCGACGATGCAGCGCAGCCCCAGTTCTCTCATCCTCCCGGCGACCTGGTCGATCCACGACCAGTCGAACTCGCCCGGTCGCGGCTCGACGAGGTACCAGGGGATCCCCCACCGCACGAACTCGGCACCGCTCTCGGCGACGAGATCGAGATCCTCACGCCACCGGGAGTAGTGCTGGGTGAGCTCGTACTCGTCGAGCTTGCGGTGGCCGACCGCTTCCTGCGGGATGAACGTGTCTTCGATGCCGACGCCGTAGCGAAGGCGGCCGTCGGCGAACCAGGAGACGTCGCTCACGCGGCATCCTTTCGTGTGAGGGGACAGGAACGAGGTCCGGCGGTCATTTGAGACCCGTGGTGGCGATGCCGGCGACGAAGCTCCGCTGGATCAGCAGGAAGAAGATGACCACCGGCAGCAGCGCGAGCAGCGAGCCCGCCATGAGCAGCCCGTACTCGACCACGTGCTGACCCATGAAGAGCGCAAGACCCGCGGGAAGCGTCGAGGTCTCCACCGACGACGACATCACGAGGGGCCACAGCAGGTCGTTCCAGTTGTACTGGAAGTGGAAGAGCCCGAGGGTCAGCAGAGCGGGGCGCGCCAGCGGCATGATGATGCCCCAGTAGATCCGCCACTCGGATGCCCCGTCCATACGCGCCGCCTCTTCGAGGTCCTTCGGCAGCGAGAGGAAGAACTGCGTGAGGAAGAAGATGCCGAAGGCGTTCGTCATGCGCGGGATGATGAGGCCCGGGAGCGTGTTCGTCAGGCCCATTCCGCTCAGCATGTCGTACAGCGGGATCAGCGTCACCTGGAACGGCAGCATGAGCAGCAGCAGGATGAGCACGAACACGATACCCCGGCCCTTGAAGGGGATCCGCGCGAGGGCATAGGCGGCCATCGAGTCGAACAGCAGCGAGATCAGCGTCACACCGCCGGCGAAGATGATCGTGTTCAGGTAGAGGCGCGCGAAGGGGATGCGCTCCCACACCTCGACGAAGTGATCCAGGGTGAGTTCGCGCGGCCACAGCGTGGGCGGATAGCTCACGATGTCGGCTTCCGGCTTGAACGCGGTGAAGACCATCCAGATGATCGGCAGGAGCACGACCAGGCCGGTGAGGATGGACGTGATCGCCAGCAGCCAGCGGCCGGTGCGGCCCCTCGTGTCACGAGGGCGGCGGCGAGGGGCCGACGGCGGCCGGGTCGCGGCATCCGTCGATCTCGTCAGAGTGGGTGCGGACATCAGTAGGTCACCTGCTTACGACGGAGGAAGCCGAACTGGATCATCGAGAGGACGAACACGAAGACCAGCAGCACGAACGAGATGGCGGAGGCGTAGCCGAAGCGGAGCTCTTGGAAGCCCTCGCGGTAGATGAGCATGACCAGCGTCTCGGTGCGGAAGAAGGGACCGCCGCGCGTCATCACCCAGATCTGATCGAAGGCCTGGAGCGTCGCGATCAACGCGAGCACCGAGACCAGGAGCGTCTGGTTCGACAGCAGCGGCAGGGTGATGCTGCGGAAACGCTGCCACGGTCCTGCTCCGTCCAGGCGCGCGGCCTCGTACATGTCGACCGGGATCGACTGGAGCCCCGCGAGGTAGATCACCATGTAGAAGCCCACGTTCTTCCAGACGCCGACGATCATCACGGCGGCCATGGCGTAGCGCGGGTCGGTCAGCCACCCCTGCTCAGGCGTGATGCCGATCAAGCTGAGCCAGTACGAGAGCAGGCCGATGTTGGGATCGAGCAGGAACGCCCACGCGATCGCGATGATCCCCAGCGACACGATGAACGGCAGGAAGATCGCGGTGCGCGCGAAGGCCCGCCCCGTGAAGCTCCGGTTGAGCATCAGCGCGAACAGCAGCGCGAGGACGACGGTGACCGGCGTGACGACGAGCGCGTACAGGACGGTGTTGCCGAACGCGTTCCAGAACGCCGGGTCCTGGAGCAGCTCGGCGTAGTTCGCGAGACCCACCCACTCGGCGGCGCGGATGAGGTTGTAGTCGGTGAGAGAGAGGTACACCGCCTGCGCCATCGGGTACAGCGTGAAGGCGAGGAGCACCAGCAGCGCGGGCGTGAGGAACAGCCACGCCGTCAGCGCGCGGCGGCCGTTCGCGCGCAGACCGCGGCGGCGAGGAGGAGCTGTCGTGCCGGGCGGCGCCGGCGCGATGGTCGTCGTCATGTGAGACCTTTCCGAGGAGCGGGCGGCGGACCGGGCCGCCGCCCGCCTCGTGTGGTTACTTGTCCAGTTCCGCCTGCACCTGGGTGGACGCCTCCGTGAAGATGTCCTGCACGGTGCCTTCGCCGTTGAGCGCCCGCTGCAGGGCCGGGGTGAAGACGGTCTCGAGGATCGGGCCGCCGGCGGCGATGCCGGGCATGAGCACGCGAGCGCTCTCGGCGACCTCGGGGGCCCCGAAGATCGCCGGGTAGGGGCTCTCGGTCACCTGGTCGGCGACGTCGGCGCGCGTGGGCGGGAAGCCCGAGCCGTTGGCCCACGTCGTCTGACCCTCCACCGAGTTCCAGTACGCGAAGAACTCGTACGCGGCCTCCTTCTTGGCGTCGCTGGTGTTCGACGGGAGCCCCATCGACACGACGTCGGCGAGCACGGCGTCCTCGGACGGCCCGGCGAACGGCTTGGCGAGTCCGTAGTTCAGCCCCGCTTCGTCGAAGCCGGTGGTCATCCACGGCCCGACGATCTCGATGGCCGCCTTGCCGGTCTGGAACAGCTTGTCGGCGTCGGCGCCGTTCAGGCCCACCGGAGCGGCCTTCTGCTCGCGGACCAGCGAGACCCAGAATTCGAGAGCCTCGATCGATTCGGGGTCGCCGAGCAGGGAGGTCGTGCCGTCCTCCGAGACGATGCCGCCACCCGTGCCCCACAGCAGCGAGGGGAAGATCGGGACGGTCTCGTGGTCGGCGAGGGCGATCGCGTACTGCTCGGGCTTGCCGTCGCCGTTCTCGTCGACCGTGAGCTGCGGAACCATCGCCGCGAACTCGTCCCACGTCGTCGGCGGCGCCTCGGGGTCGAGTCCCGCGGCCGAGAAGAGGTCCTTGTTGTAGAACATCATCATGGTCGCGTAGTTGACGGGGACGCCGTAGTTCTCGCCGTCGAACATGGATGCCTCGACCGCGGCCGTGGCCAGCGCATCGGTCTCGTGATCGGGGTCTTCGTAGTAGTCGTCCAGCGGCATGAAGAGACCTTCGTCCGCGAACTGCGGCATGCGCGTCGCCGACATCGCGACGATGTCGGGCCCGTCGTTGCCCGCGACCGAGGTGAGCACCTTCTGGTAGAGCGTGTCCCACGGCATGATGTTGGCCTTCACCTCGACCTCGTCCTGCGAGGCGTTGAAGTCGGCGATCACCTGCTCCAGCGCGGGGCCGTCCGGACCCGTGAAGCCGTTCCAGAAGTCGAGGACGATCTTGCCGTCGGCGTTCGTCTCGTCCTGGGCGCCTCCCGATCCCTGGCCCGCGCATCCCGCGAGGGCGACCGCGACGGCGCTGAGCGTGGCGATCGTCAGAGCGGCCTTGCGGTTTCGTCCGCGAGCACCCGCGGACCTGGTCTGCTGTGACTTCATCGATCAATCCCTTCGAGTTTCCGTTCAACGTTGAACGAACGGACCGATTACCGTTATACATGACTGGTAATCGTTGAACAAGCGTCGCCGTCGTGACAGTCTGAACGGCGCCGCGAACGAAGGGAAGGGGCACCGATGCCACGGACCACCCTGAAAGACGTCGCCGACCGCGTCGGCGTTTCCGCCAAGACCGTGTCGAACGTGGTCAACGGAACCGGGTGGGTGACCGACGAGCTCCGCGACCGGGTGCGTGCCGCTCTCGTCGAACTCGGCTACCGCCCCAACGCCGCGGCCCGTCAGCTCCGGAGCGGACGCAGCGGAATGATCGCACTCGCCATCCCCGAACTCAGCCAGCCCTACTTCGCCGAGCTCGCCGCCGAACTCGTGCGAGCTGCACAGGAGCGATCGATCACCGTGCTCGTCAACCAGACCGACGGCAGAGCCGACGCCGAGCGACGCATCAGCGACGGCATCGACGCACCGGTCATGGACGGGCTGATCATGAGCCCGCTCGCGCTGGGCGCCCGCGACCTCGAAGGCCGGCTCGACACCACGCCACTGGTGCTGCTGGGCGAGCACATCGGCGAGAGCGCGTTCCCGCACGTCACGGTGGACAACACGGCCGCCGCGAAGGCCGCGACGGCGCACCTGCTCGAACAGGGCTGTCGGCGCATCGCGGCGATCGGTGCTCAGAGCTCGGGTCCGAACGAGACCTCGCTGCTGCGCCTCGCCGGATACTCCGCCGCCCTCGAGGAGGCGGGGATCGACGTCGACGACCGCCTCGTCGCCTATGTCGACGAGTACCACCGCGCCGACGGCGCCGCCGCCGCCCGCCGGCTGATCGACGCCGGCGTCGACTTCGACGGGGTCTTCGCGTTCAACGACCTCCTCGCGCTCGGGGCGATGCACGTGCTGGTCACCTCCGGCATCCGCGTGCCCGACGACGTCGCGGTCATCGGCTTCGACGACATCGACGAAGCCCGCTACAGCACGCCGACCCTCAGCTCCGTGGCGCCCGATACTGCGGCGCTCGCACGAAAGGCGATCGACCTGCTCTTCGAAGACCCGCCCACGCAGGGCATCCACACCGTCGGCCACACCATCGCGCACCGCGCGAGCACGAGAGGCGCTTCCGAATGATCAACGCACAGTGGCAGTTCAGCGGCGTGGACGCCACATCGCAGGACGGCACCTACCCGCGGCCGCAGCTCGTGCGACCGGCATGGCTCGACCTGGGCGGCGAGTGGGAGTTCGCCCGCGACGACGACCTCAGCCGCACGGTGGACGACGTCGAGTTCACGCGCACGATCGTCGTGCCGTTCCCGCCCGAATCGCCCGCCTCGGGCATCCACGAGACGGACTTCCTGCCCTGTGTCTGGTACCGACGCACCCTGGGGGCGGACGATCTCCGGGCTGCCGGCTGGCCGTCCCAGGGGCGCCGCGTGCTGCTGCACTTCGGAGCGGTCGACCATTCGGCGACCGTGTGGGTCAACGGCCGGCTCGTCGCGACGCACGAAGGCGGTCAGTCCCCGTTCGTGGCCGACATCACCGCGGTGATCGACCCCGACGGTGAGAATGTGCTCGTCGTCCGCGCGGTCGACCTCCCGGACGACGTCTCGGTCTTGCGAGGCAAGCAGGACTGGCACGAGCAGCCGCACTCGATCTGGTACCACCGCACGACCGGCATCTGGCAGCCCGTCTGGCTCGAGTGCGTCCCGGATGCGTCCGTGGACGCCCTCACCTGGCGCAGCGACCTCCCCACCGCTTCCGTCCTCATCGACGTCGCCCTCGACGGTCGCCCTCCCGAGGACTCATGGGTCGCTGTGGCGATCTCCCACCAGGGGGTGACCCTCGCCGAGGCTCGCGTCCGCACCATGGGCGGGTCCGTCTGCCCCATCAGGCTGGTGATTCCCGCCCAGCTGAACGGACAGCAGTACGAGGAGCTGCTGTGGCGGCCCGAGAAGCCCACCCTGCTGCGGGCGACGGTCGCCCTTGAAAGTGCCGACGGAGCGTCGATCGACGTCGTCGGCAGCTACGTCGGCTTGCGAAGCGTGGACGCGTGCGCCGATCACCTCCTGCTCAACGACCGCCCGACGACCATTCGCGCCGTCCTCGCCCAGAACTACTGGCCGCAGACGCATCTCGCCGCGACACCCGAGATGCTCCGCCGCGAAGTGGAGCTGATCCTCGAGCTGGGGTTCAACACCGCACGGGTGCATCAGAAGGCCGAAGACCCCCGGTTCCTGTACTGGGCTGACCGGCTCGGGCTCATGATCTGGGCCGAGACCGCCAGCGCGTATGCCTTCGACGCGCGGGCGATCGGGAGCCTGGTCAGAGAGTGGACGGACATCGTCGCGCGGGACCAGTCCCATCCCTGCATCATCGTCTGGGTACCGCTCAACGAGAGCTGGGGCGTGCAGCACATCTCGCACGATGCGCGACAGCGCGCACTGAGCAGATCGATCACCGACCTGACACGGGCTCTGGACGGTACGCGACCGGTCGTCTCGAACGACGGCTGGGAGCACACGTCATCGGATCTGTGGACGATCCACGACTACGAGGCCGATCCCGCTGTGCTCGCCCAGAGGTATGGGGACGACGCGAGCGTCGCCGCCTTGCTGGACGGCTTCGGCCCGGCCGGGCGGCGCATGTCGCTGGAGGCGGCCCGGCCCGCCAAGCCCGTGCTCCTCACGGAGTTCGGGGGCGTGAGCCTCGCGACCGGGTCCGAGAAGGACTGGGGCTACTCCACCGCGGCCGATGTCGACGCCTTCGAGAAGCAGGTGAGCGCGATCCTGCACGCGGTGCGCACGGCCGACGGCCTCGCGGGGTTCTGCTACACGCAGCTGACCGACACCGGTCAGGAGACCAACGGGCTGTTGTTCGAGGATCGCTCGCCCAAGTTCGCCGTCGAGCGCATCCGCGCCGCCGTGCGCGGCTGACGCGGGTCGAGCGGCCGGCGACGGCTGATCGCCCGCGTCACCACCACCAGGACCGGCCCTGGAGAAGGTCGCCGAAGTCCTCGGGCGAGCCCCGCCCGGTGTGCCGGGAGCCGAGGTAGCTGTCGACGACCGCTCGCCCGAGGTCGTCGAGCTCCGGCGCCACGATCTGACCGCCGGCGCGCCGGGCGAGCGCGTCGATGAACCGCGCGAGGCCGGGGTCCTCCCCCAGCCGGAAGAACGTCGTCTGGGCGCCCAGCCGCTGCACCGTGTCGAGCTCGCGCACCGTGGCCGCCACCGTCCGGGGGTCCGGCGGATACGAGAAGAACACGCTCCCGTCCGGCCGCAGATGCGAGGTCGGCTCGCCGTCCGTCACGATCAGCAGCACCGGCTGCGCGGTGGGGTTCTTGCGGAAGTGCCGCTGGGCGAGCAGCAGCGCGTGCTGGAGGTTCGTGCCCTTGTCCCACACGGCGTCCTTGGCGGTGAGCTGCTCGATGTCGATCACCTCGGCGTGACGCGCGAACGCGATCAGCCGCAGGTTGTCGCCCCGGAACCGCGTCGAGATCAGGTGATGCAGAGCCAGCGCGGTGCGCTTCATCGGCACCCACCGGCCGTCCATCGCCATCGAGAACGACGTGTCCACCAGCAGCGCGACCGCCGCCTGCGTGCGCTGCTCGGTCTCGACGACCTCGACGTCTCGGGTGTCGAGCCGTACGCCGGATGACACGTCGCCCCCGTCCAGCACCGTCCGCAGCACCGCGTTCGACACCGTGCGCGGGATGTCCCACGGCTCGGTGTCGCCGAACGCCCACTCGCGCGTCGACCCCGTCCGGTCGCCCGCCGCGCCGGCGTTGCGCGTCTCCCGCCGCCCCAGCCGTCCGGACTGGCGCGTCGCGATGTCGCGCAGCAGCGCGCGCCCCAGCTGCCGCATCGCCCGCGGGGTGAGACGCAGCTGTCCGTCGGACGCCCGCTGCAGCATCCCGGTGTCCCTCAGCTCCTGCTCGAGCTCTTTCAGAGTGCGGGCGCTCACCGCGGCCCGCTCGCCGATGAGCCGCTCGAGGGCGTCGAGGTCGATGTCGTCCATGCGCGCGCCCGGATACATCTGACCGAGCTGATCGGTCAGCGCATCGAGGTCGGACAGGTCCTGCATGATGCCCGTCGCCTCGCCGAGACCCGTCGGCTGATCACCCGAGAACGATGCCGATCCCGTCCAGTCCTCTCCCGGCCGCAGCGAGCGCAGGTTGTCGTCGAGGCGCGACAGCGACTGCATGAGGTCGGGCGAGCCGAACGCCTGCTCGGCGAGGCTCAGCAGCTCGTCGCGCTGCTCGGGCGTCATCGAGTTGAGCATCCGCTGCGCCGCCGCAGCCCGCTCGGCGAGCGTGTCGAGCAGCTCGTCGAGGTTCTGCGGGTTCTCGGGGAACTGATCCCCGTGCCTGCGCATGAACTCGTCGAAGTCCTCCTGCGTGTCGTCTCCCATCCGGCGCTTCTCGAGCAGGTCGTTCAGATCGTTGAGCATGTCGCGGATCGCCTGCCGATCGGCATCCGTCGCATTCTCCAGCGCGTTCTTCATGCCGGCGAAGCGCTGATCCAGCAGCTCGCGGCCGAGCAGCTCGCGGATGCGGTCGTAGTCGGCCCGCGCGCTCGGGCTCTGCCAGTCGTAGTCGGCGAGGTCGTTGACGGCCGCGGCGGTGCTGGACGGCAGGTTCTCGAGCCGCATCTCGGCGAACGCGCGGGTGGTGTCGTCGAGGTTCACGTCGCGGACCAGGTGCTTGCGCTCCTCGAGCACGGCGCGGTCGAGCAGCTTCTTGACCTCTTCGAGGGTGCCGTCGAGGCGATGCCGCCGCGTGAGCTCGGCCCGGCGCTCGCGCACGCGGCGGGCGAGGTCGTCCAGACCGAGGCGGTCGCGGTCGCCGCGGCGGAGGTACTCGCGCAGCGCGCGGTCGGCGGAGGTTCCCGACATCACGTCCTGCCCGATCGCCTCCAGCGCCGACTGCACCTCGACCGGCGGCGCGAGCGGGTCGCCGCCGGTGTACCGCCCGTAGCGCGCGGTGTGGCCCGGTGTGCGGTGGAAGGAGCGGACCATCAGCGGATGCCTCCTCCAGACGGGTCACCCATAGACCGTCTCACCCCCGGCGCTGTCCTTGCCGATGCGCTTGTCGAGGTAGAGGGACTCCAGGAGCAGCTCGAGCGCACCCGCGCGCTCACCGGGCGTGTGCGCGTCGAGGCGCTCGGCGACCTGATCGTAGAGGTCGGACTCGCCCAGCACCGGCATCGCGGCGAGCACGTCGGCGGCGGTCACCTGCTCGCCGGTCATCACCGTCGCGCCGTCGTGGAGGGCGTCGGCGAGCGCACGGGCGTCGATGCCGCGCAGGTGCGCGCGGGCGGTGTCGGCGACGGCGGTGCGCAGCAGGTGCTCGAGGATGGCGCGCTCGCGTCCCTCCTCCCCCGTCTCGAACTCGATCTTGCCGCCGAGCACGTCGACGGCGGTCTCGAGGTCCACGGGTCGGGCGACGGCGACGTCCTCGTGCTGACGCGTCGCCCGATGCAGGGCCGCCGCGGCGATCGTCTCGGCGCCGGCGATCGCGAAGCGCGCGGATACGCCGGCACGCTGGTCGACGGCATCCGATTCCCGGAGGTTGCGCGTGAACCGCGCCAGCACCTCGAGAAGGTGGGAAGGCACGGCGGCGACGAGGTCGGCCTCCTGCCGGATGACGGCGATCTCCTCGTCGATCGTCTGCGGGTAGTGCGTGCGGATCTCGGCCCCGAAGCGGTCCTGCAGCGGCGTGATGATGCGGCCGCGGTTCGTGTAGTCCTCGGGGTTCGCCGTCGCGACGACGAGCACGTCGAGGTCCAGGCGCAGCACGTAGCCGCGGATCTGGATGTCGCGCTCCTCCATCACGTTGAGGAGGGAGACCTGGATGCGCTCGGCGAGGTCGGGCAGCTCGTTGATGGCGACGATGCCGCCGTTGCTGCGGGGCACGAGTCCGTAGTGGATCGTCTCGGGGTCGCCGAGCGAGCGGCCCTCGGCGACCTTGATCGGGTCGACGTCGCCGATGAGGTCGGCCACCGACGTGTCGGGCGTGGCGAGCTTCTCGGCGTACCGCTGGCTGCGGTGGCGCCACGCGATGGGCAGGTCGTCGCCCAGTTTGCTCGCGCGGCGGACGGATGCGGGGGCGATGGGGTGGAAGGGATGCTCGCCGAGCTCCGACCCCTCGATCACCGGCGACCACTCGTCGAGGAGCCCGACGAGGCTGCGCAGGAGCCGGGTCTTGCCCTGCCCGCGCTCGCCGAGCAGCACGACGTCGTGACCGGCGAGGAGGGCGCGCTCGAGCTGCGGGATGACGGTGTCGTCGAAGCCGTGGATGCCGGGCCACGGGTCCTCGCCGTTCGCCAGGGCGGCGAGGAGGTTCTCACGCAGCTCGATGCGGACCGGCCGGTAGGTGTGACCCGATGCGCGCAGCTGCCCGGCCGTCGTGATCCCCGAAGGCGAAGGTGTCATGCCCGGGAGGCTACGCCTGCTGCGGCGGGGCGAGGGCCGGACCGGGGGAAATTCTCGGGGACGGGGTCGGGGACGGGGTTTGGATGGGTGGGGCCGCCCATGATTCGGTGCGACCGCCCCCACCTGCGGACGGTGGGCTTGCGCGTGAATCCATAGGCTAGTCGTATATATCTTCGAGTGTCTGAGGCTCATGCCACAATGAACTATGGACATCTTCTCCGACCTGCAGGACGCGATCAGCGCCCTGCAGGACGCCCTCGGAGACGGCGATGCCGCGCGGATTCCGGCGACCGTGCACGGACTCGACGACGACGAACTCCTGCGGGTGATCCGGAGCGCGACGACGCTCGTGCGCGCCGGAGAGTCCGTCCGTATCGCGGCGTCGGGCGTCGTCGCGGCGCGCTCGACCAGGGATGCCGGTCACAGCGGCCTCGCACAGAAGAACGGGCACCGGTCCGCCGTGTCGCTCATCCAAGACCTGACTGGCAGCACCCGCGCCGACGCGACGAAGCAGGTGCGCATCGGGGAGGCGCTGGCCACCTCACTCGTGCCGGCGGGTTCGGACGCGGGCTCGGGCGACGACGAATCGGGGATGACCTGTGGGACGCCGGCTGCGCCGCCCTGGCACGCCGCGCTGGGCGAGGCTCTGCTGGTGGGCACGCTGACGTCCGCGCAGCACGACGCCATCTTCCGCGGTCTCGGCGATCCGCCCGCGGGCGTCGACGACGAACACGCCGACGATACGGCGGCGCGCGACGCGTGGGCGCTCGCGGCACAGCAGCTGGTCGATGAAGCGCAGGTGCGCACCGTCGAAGAACTCGGGACTGCTGCTCGCGCAGTCCGCGACCTGCTCGACCCCGAGGGCGCGCAGCGCCGCTTCGACGAGCGGTTCGACGCGCGCTCCTTCCGCACCTGGACCGACCGCGACGGCGTGCGCCGCGGCAGCTTCACGTTCGACGACGTCGGCGCCGTCGGCATCGACACCATCATCGCCACCGCGCTGCGCCCGCGTCGCGGCGGACCGCGCTTCGTCGATCCCGACGAGGCGGCGCGGGCTCAGGAGCTCTCCGACGATCCGCGCACGAACGATCAGATCGCCTACGACCTGATCATGGACATCATCCGGGCCGGCGCGCTCGCCGACGCCTCGACGGTGTTCGGCACGCGACAGGCCGGCATCCGCATCGTCGCCACCCAGGATGCCCACGACGGCGCCATGACCGGACGGCCGGCGGTCGCCCTCGTCGAAGACACCGGTTCGACGCTGCCAGGCTGGGTCATCGCGGCTCGAACCTGCGACACCGCGACGGTCACCGTCACCCTCGACCCGTCCGGCAATCCGCTCCACCTCGGCCGCGAAGCACGACTGTTCAGCCCGGCACAGCGCGTCGCGTTGGCGGTCCGTGATGGCGGATGCCGCATCCCCGACTGCGACCGACCCGCCTCGTACTGCGAGGCGCACCACATCGACCCGTACGCGCACGGCGGCCGCACCGACGTCGATCGGGGCATCCTGCTCTGCGCGTTCCACCACATGAACCTGCATCATCATCGGTGGCGCATCACCCGCGACGGCACGGAGGAGTTCGTCCTCCATCGCCCCGGTCTTCCGCCCGTCCCGCTGCCCATGCGGGTCGCTCGACGCTACGACTTCGGCGACCTCGCTCCTCCAGGTCGAAGACTCCACCCCGCCGGGTAGCGCCGTGCCGGCGCCGAGTGCGCCGCGCGGTTCGCATCGCGACGGGAGTTGCCGCGACGCAGCGGGTCGCCCTCTAACCTTCGGCGCGGAGGGCCTCATCTTTCGCGGGGCCGCGGGTCGCGGCATCCGTCGTCCCCTTCTTCCGTCGATCACGCGCGGCCCCGACGATCGAGATCGCGGCGTAGAGGAAGAGCCCGCCGGCGACGACCGCGAGCACGATGGTGCGGTTCGAGCCGTTGAGGACGTTGTTCACCCAGCCCAGCAGCGGCAGGCTGTACCAGAGCGTGCCGCGGACCTGCACGGACTTCACCGGCTCCGGATCGACCGCGTCATTGTTGTCGCCCTTCGTGATGAAGGTCAGCTCGCCATCCGCATACGTCTTCGAGACCACGCGATGACTCACGACAGCCGCCTCGCCCGACCGGATCTGATACGTGATCACATCGCCCACGCGGATGTCGTCCACCGGCGTCGGCCGGATGACGACGAGCGTCCCCGGCGGCAGCCCCGGCTCCATCGACTGCGTCAGCACCGTCATCGCGCTGCCCCCGACCACGACCGGCAGACCGACCACCGCGACGGCTACGCCGAGCAGCAGCACGAGGATCGACGCACTCAGCGACACGGCGAGGTAGTGCCGCAGGCTCTGGCCCTCGTCGGGCCGACGAGACGCGGCGCGGCCGGCGGGGACCGCGTCAGCGATCGTCTCAACGGACGCGGTGTGCGGCGGAGCTTCGGTGGTCATCGTCATGGGAATCGATCTCGCAGGGGTTCAGGAGCAGTGGTAGCGGGGGCCGGACTGAGCCGACTCCGACGGGTTCGTGGTGCGGGTGACCTCGACTGGCGCGCTCGCGGGCGCCGTCGTCCCCGAGGCCGAGGTCTCGGTCGCCTCGACGGCGAGGGAGTACGTGCCGTTCTGGGCGATCGCGGTGCCGCTCAACACAGCCGAGACCGTCGCATCGGCGCTCGTCACCGTCGCAACGGTGGCTCCGGACGCGACGTCGTACAGGCGGTACGAGATGGCGGCGGTGTCGGTGCGGTGAGCGGGGGCGCTCCACGTCAGGCGGATGTCGCGTCCACCTTCTCGCAGACACGTCGGTGTGCCGGCGGCGGCCAGCCGGTAGGCGGTCTGCGTGATCGAGGCGGCGGTCGCCGACGTCGTCCAGTGCGCGCCGACCGCGCCGGTGACGCTCAAGGTCGCGGTCGCGCTCTGCCCCTGCAGCTCCGCGTTCGTGGCGCCCTCGATCTGCGTCGAGACGCAGATCGTGACGCTCGCACCGGCGGCGAGTGTGCGTGCCGCCGCGGGCAGCGCGGGAGCAGTGTCGGCGAGCGTCGTCACGACCGCGCCGACGGGAGCCGTCGCACCGCACGTGCCGGTCCACAGCCGCAGGGTGGTCTTCTGGGTGAGCGTCGTGCTGCCGGTCACCCGGTTGGCGAGGGCATACGACAGCGGCGCACCGCCGGCGTTCGTGATCGTGAGCTCGCCGACGACGGCCGCCGAACGACTGCCGGCGTAGCGGTACGTCGTGGTCAGCGCACCCGTCTGCGCCAGCGTAGTGGTGACGGTCGCGGACGAGGTGGACGCCGACACCGACGCGCTCGCGACCCATGCGGCGGTCGCCCCGCCCGCGCCGCCGAGCACCGCGAGGGTGACGAGCGCGGCGATCGGTCCGAGGTGGCGACGGCGGATCATCGGTGCACCTGCGTTCCGGAGACGGTGAGCGAGAGGACGGATGCCGCTCCCCCGGCCGCGTCCGCCGGTGCATCGTGCGGCAGGCCGACGCCGATGCACACGATGTGCGAGGCGCCGGGGGCGAGGGTGAGCTGCAGGTCGGAACCGGTGGCGGCGCCGACCCGGGTGGTCACCGTCGCCGGCACGCGACCGGCGGTGCAGTCCGCGGCCGACGCGGCCGTGCCGGCGGTGACGGCGACCGCCGCCGTGAAGGCGGTGGCGCCGGCCGAGCTCGTCACCGGGTCGATCGCGAGGGCGAGCGCCGTGGTGCCGGTGTTGCGCACGGTGGTCGGTGCCCGGACGGTGCGGCCCGGGTAGAGATCGGTGGCCGAGAGCTCGAGGGGCGTGGCGGTGAGGCCCGCCGATCCGGCACGGAGCGTGACGGCGGATGCCGCCGGCGCCGCCGCCGTCCAGATCGCGAACGTTCCCCCGCCGGCCAGGACGCCGAGGACGATCGCACCGGCGGCGCCCAGCGCACCCAGCAGCAGGCGCCGGGGCGCCGTAGCGCGACGGGTGTCGCGCTGTGCGGCGTGGCGGCGGGTGCGGCGGGTCATGGCGGGGTCCCTCGGTCGGTGTCGCAGCGGGAGAAGGGGGCGGAGCGGGCGGCGTCCGCCGGAGGGCCCGCCTCTTCGGAGGCGGGCCCTCTCGGATTACTCGACGTCCTGCGTGAGGCTGACGGTCAGCGCGTCGAGGGTGACGGCGCCGTTCATCGCGTCGTTGTTGCCGCCGACGACCTCGCCGTACGGGAAGGCGATGGTGACCGTGACGGTGACGTCCTCGCTGACGACGCCGGCGCCCGGGGTGACGGTGAACGTCGGGCCGGTGCCGCTGATGCCGGTGCCGGAGGCGGTGAGCTCGGCGGAGTCGGTGAGGTAGCCCGCCAGCGCCACATCAGCGGGGTTCCCCGCGTCGGCGGGAGCGATCGACGAATCGGTCAGGGCGAGCGTTGCGCTCAGGCTGTCGCCCTCGGCACCGACCTTCATCGTCTTCGTGTAGGTGAGCACGTCGCCGGGCGCGACGGCGTAGTCGGCGATGGTGATCGGCGCGCCGTTGGCGGTCCAGGTTCCCTCGGCCTGCGCGGCCTCGACGACCAGGTTGCCCGACACGATCGACGCACCCTGCGCCGACGCCGACGAGTTCCAGGTGGCGAACGTGCCCGCGCCGCCCAGCAGCAGGATGACGCCGGCGGTAGTGGCGATGGAGGCCTTGACGATCTTCTTCATGGGAATGTCCTTTCGCGGGAAGACCCGCTCTTCATCTGCGGAGTCAGAGGTGCCGGGACCTGCGCGGCCGGTCTCCCGATCGCTCCTCGAGCACGATGAAAGTCTTCAGCCCGCGCCGCAACGTCCCGCCGAGCGACCGCCAGCGCTCCCGCAAGGCATCCGCAAGATCTGCGTGAGCGTGGGAGCGATCCCATCCGAACCGCAAGATCAGCGCAAGAACACCCGGATCGGACTTTTCGCGCGGATTCGGTGTGCTAATCGCCGCCGGGCGATCAGCGGTTGTCGCCGGAGACGTCGATCAGCACCTTGCCCACCGCCCCCTGCTCGACGGCGTCATGGGCGGCTGACGTCTCCTCGAGCGCGAACCACGTGAGCGGGAGCCCCGCTGCCTCACCCACCGGAAGCGCGCCGTCGTGCAGCGCAGCGGTGATGTCCTCCACGGCGGCCTGGAGCGCGGCATCCCCCACGGTGTAGAGCAGCAGACCCTGGAGCCGCACGTTCTTCGCGAATGTGGGCCGCACCGGGATCGTGGCGGCCGCGCCGCCGTTGTCGGCGTAGTACGCGATCGAGCCGTGGTTGGCGACGACCTGCCCGTCGAGATCGGCGTTCTGCGCGATCGACACCTCGACGATGTGGTCGACGCCGCCGCGCGCGAGCGCGGCGATGCGCTCGGCGGCGTCGCCGTCACGATAGTTCACGACGTGATCGGCTCCCGCGGCTCGCGCGAGCGCGGCCTTCTCGTCGCTCGAGACCGTCGCGATCACCGTCGCCCCCGCCCACACCGCGAGCTGGATGGCGGCGTGCCCGACGGCACCCGCTCCCCCGGCGACCAGCACGACGCGCCCGTCGAGCGATCCCGGCGACAGCCGTGCCGGCCCGAACTCGTGCACCGTGAGCGCCCGGTGCGCCGTCATCGCGGGCACGCCGAGGCTCGCTGCGACATCGAAGCCGATCCCCTCGGGCAGTTTCACGGCGCGCTGCGCGGGGATGACCGCGAACTCCTGCGCGGTGCCGGTGGGGCGCTGGTGCTGGGCGAGATACAGCCACACACGGTCGCCGACCGCCAGTTCCGTCACGCCCTCACCGACGGCGTCCACGACTCCGGCGCCGTCCTGATTCGGCACGACCTCGTCGAACGCCGGCGCGGATCCGGCGGCGGCGCGCGCCTTCCAGTCCGTCGGGTTCACCCCGGAGACGGCGACCTTCACGCGGACCTCCCCGGTCCCGGGTTCCGCGGGCTCCCGCTCCGCGAGCGAGAGGACGGACGAGCTGCCGGTGCGGGAGTAGACGATCGATCGCATGCGACAGGCCAACGCGGCGGCGACCGCGGGCATTTCCGATCGCTAGGCCGGCCGCCCGGCGCGGCTCATGGCGTCGGCGAACCCGTCGAGCAGGAGCTCCAGGCCGTACTCGAACTCGGCGGCGTCGTCCTGCCCGGCGAGCGTCGGGCCGATCTCGGTGACCAGCGGGAGCAGCTTCTCGGCACTGGCATCCTGCATGCTGTCTCGGATGGGCGGGGTGATCGCCCTCGCCTCGGGCGAGAAGTAGCCGCCGACCTCGATGTCGAGCGTGCCGAGCGAGTAGGCGGCGAGTGCGCGGTAGCAGCGCGCGGTGCTGAGCGCGTCGAAACCCGCACGGCGGAAGGACCGGAAGCCTGCTTCCACGAACGCGAGCGCGTCGGGGGTGTGGGGCGGGAACCTATGGATCAGGCGCGCGGCGTTCGGGTGGCGCATCGCGACATGACGCACCGAGCGCATGATGAACCGCATCGCGTCGCGCCAGTGGACGTCTTCGGGGGGCGTGTCCACTTCGGCGAGCAGCAGCTGCGCGACGGCGTCGAGAAGGGCGTCCTTGTCGGCGAAGTACGTGTACAGCGACATCGCGGACGTGCCCAGATCCTGCGCGAGTCTTCGCATGCTCAGGGCGTCCACGCCGTTCGCGTCGATCGCCGCCAGGGCCGCGTCGGCGATCACGCGCTGTGAGAGCTTTTCTGCCAATTCCGAACCTCCTGCTTGACAGCGTACATCGTACGCTGCAATATGTACGACGTATCCGTACACCGTACAGAGATATGACTACACCGTAAGGAGCTGAGATGTCCGAGATCCGGGAAGCGACGCCCGAGGACGCGGCGGCGCTCGACGAGATGGTGCGGGAACTCGCCGCCCATGAGGATTCGCTGGAGCACGTCCTCGTCGGCGCTGCCGAGTGGCGCACCCTGCTGGCGCGTCCCGAGGTGACCGTGCTGATCGCCGAGGCCGAGGGCGAGGCGGTCGGGTTCACGTCGATGGTGCGCCGCCTGCACCTGTGGAGCGGCCGAGACCTCCTCGCGCTCGACGACCTCTATGTCCGGCCGGGCCATCGCGACAACGGCGTCGGCGGCCGGCTGATGAACGCGGCCGCGCGTCTGGCCTCCCGCGACGATCTGCTCGTCGCGTGGGGCGTGAGGCTCGACAACCACGCCGGCCAGCGCTTCTACGCACGCCTCGGCGCGACCCTGAGCACGAAGATGGCGGCCTCCTGGACGCCCGACCGCTACCGCCGACACCTGACAACGACCATCCACTGACAACGGGAGCAAGAATCATGACCACGATCGCCATTCAGGCAGCCGACCTCGTGAAGACCTACGGGTCGGGGCCCGCCGCCGTCCGCGCCCTCGACCGTGCCAGCCTCGCCATCGCGCGGGGCCGGTTCACCGCCATCATGGGCCCCTCGGGGTCCGGCAAGTCGACGATGATGCACGCCATGGCCGGGCTCGACACGGTCGACTCGGGAAGCATCCGTCTCGGCGACCTGGAACTGACCGGGCTCGGCGAGAAGCAGCGCACGCTCCTGCGGCGCACCCGCATCGGGTTCATCTTCCAGTCGTACAACCTCGTTCCCGCGCTGACGGCGCGGGAGAACATCGAGCTGCCCCTCCGGCTCGCCGGGACGCGGGCCGACAGTGACTGGGTGAACGACCTCGCCGACACGCTCGGCATCGCCGACCGCCTCACCCACCGACCGGCCGAGCTCTCCGGCGGTCAGCAGCAGCGGGTGGCCGTCGCCCGCGCCCTGGCCGCCCGCCCGGAGGTCGTGTTCGCCGATGAGCCCACGGGGGCCCTGGACTCCCGCGCCTCTCAGGCGCTCCTGACCTTCCTGCGCCGCGCAGCGCGCGAGTTCGGACAGACCATCGTGATGGTCACGCACGACCCCTCGGCCGCCGGGTTCGCCGACCGGGTCGAGTTCCTGTCGGACGGCGCCGTGGTGGACGGGTTCGACGACCCCACCGCCGCGCGCGTGCTCGACCGGATGGCTCGCTTCGACGCCGGAGTGGAGGTGGCGGCATGATCCGCTTCGCCCTCGCGCAGCTCGTCGCGCACCGCCTTCGCCTCGCCCTGACGGTGATCGCCGTCATGCTGGGGGTCGCCTTCGTCTCTGGCAGCCTCATCCTCAACGACACCGCTCAGAAGCTCTTCGACGACCAGTTCGCCGCGGCGACCGCCGGTGCCGACGTGACGGTCCGCACCGCGACCGCGTTCGATTCGGGCATGGGCGTGGAGGTCGAACGGGACCCGCTCGCCGCCGGCGTCCTCGAGAAGGTCGCCGCGGTCCAGGACGTCACCGCCGCAGTGCCTGTCGCCAAGGGCGCCGCCCGTCTGGAGCGGGATGCCACCGACCTCGGAGGCGTCCAGCTCTCCACCTGGGTCGCGCCGCCCATCGGCTCCTATCCCCTGCTCGACGGCGATTCCCCGTCGGGCCCGGGTGAGGTCGCCCTCGACAAGGCCACCGCGGATGCGCTCGGCCTCGGCGTCGGCGATCGCGTGACCGTCGTCGGCGAGCAGCGCGTCGACGCCCGCATCGTCGGATTGGTCGGATTCGGCGAAACCGACGGTCCGCCAGTGGGTGCCGTCGCCCTCGCGACGCTCGCCGGCGCACAGTCCGCGCTCGGTCTCGGCGACGGGCTGAGCGAGCTCCTCATCACCTCCGACCTCCCCGTCGGCGATCTCCAGCCGCTCCTGGCCGACGAGCTCGGCGGCGACGTCCAGGTCGCCACCGCGCAGGACCTCGCCGCCGCCGGCGCCGAGCAGGCCGCCTCGAACCTCGAGATGCTGCAGATCGTGCTCGTGGCGATGAGCGTCGCCGCGCTCGTCATCGGCGCCTTCCTCATCGCGAACACGTTCGGCATCGTCATCTCGCAGCGCACGCGCGAACTGGCGGTGGCACGCGCCGCCGGCGCCACCGGCGCGCAGGTCGCGGGGTCGGTGCTCGTCGAGGCCCTGGTCGTGGGAGCCGTCGCCGCCGCAGCCGGTGTGGTGCTCGGCATCGCCAGCACGTACGGCCTCCGCGGCCTGTCGCGCACCTTCGGCGTCAGCATCCCCGACGGCGACCTCGTCGTCCAGCCGCGCACCGTCCTCATCGCGCTCGCGGTCGGCACCGTGGTGACGGTCGCGTCGGCTGTGGGCCCGGCGCGGCGCGCCGCGACCGTGTCGCCGCTGGCCGTCATGCGCGCCGGTGCCGCGGAGGCGCGCAGCGTGGGTCGCGGACGGACCATCACCGGTGCGGCGCTGCTCGCCGTCGGTGCGGTGGTCGCCGCGCTGCCCACGTTCGGAGCCCCCGTCGTGCTGCTGGGCGCGGGTCTCATCATCGCCCTCGTCGGGGTCGTCATGGCGGGTCCCGCTGCGCTGCGGCCGCTGGTCGCGGCGGTCGGTCGCGCCGGCGCCGGCACGGTGCCGGGGCGACTCGCCCGGGACGCCGCCCTGCGCGCGCCCCGGCGGACGTCAGCGACCGTGATGGCGCTCGCGTTCGGCCTGGCGCTGATGGCGTTCGTCTCGGTCGTCGGAGCATCCGTGAAGGCGGCGACAGGCGCGCAGTACCGCGAGGTGATCTCGGCCGACGTCGTCATCGAGAGCGCCGGCCAGGAGATGCTCGGCGGGGTGCACGCGTCCGTGTACGACGAGGTCCTCGACGTTGCGGAGGTCGGCACCGCGACGCGACTGAAGTACGGGCACTGGAAGGACGGCGAGTCGACGTCGGCACTGACCGCCTTCGACCCGGAGCGCATCGCCGACGTCGCCGGCATCCGGATGGTGGACGGCAGCCTCGCTGCCCTGACGGGAGGCGGCGTCGTCATCGCCGAGCGCGTGGCCGCCGACCGAGAGCTCGGCGTGGGCGACGAACTGCCGATGACCTTCGCCCGCACCGGCGAGCGCTCGCTCCCCATCGTCGGCGTCATCGCCGACGGCCCCGCCCAGGCGCTGCAGACCGACTACTTCGTGTCGCTCGACACCTACGCCGGGCTGTTCACCGAAGACATGGACGCGAGCATCTTCGTCACCGCCGCCGACGGCACGACCCCCGCGGAGCTGACAACGGCGCTGACAGCGGCGCTCGACGACCACCCGACGGTGCAGGTCCGCGACCAGGCCGCCGTCATCGCCGGCCGCACGCAGACCGTGGACCAGATCTTCGGCCTGGTCACGGTGCTCCTCGGTTTCGCGATGGTCATCGCTGTGCTCGGGATCGCCAACACGCTCGCCCTGTCCATCGTCGAACGCACGCGCGAGATCGGACTGCTCCGCTCCGTGGGGATGTCCCGTGGCGCGGTGGCGCTGATGGTGCAGACTGAAGCGGTGATGGTCGCGGTGGTCGCGCTCGTCACCGGGCTCGCCCTCGGTATCGGCGCCGCGTTCGCCGCGGTCGGCGCGTTGTCGACGATCGCGCCGTTGGGGATCGTGATCCCCATCGACCAACTCGTCGCGCTCGTCGTCGTCGTCGCCGTCGCCGGGCTCGTCGCGGGCCTCGCCCCCGCCCGCCGCGCGGCGCGGCTCCCCGTTCTGGAGGCGATCGCCCATGTCTGAGCACCGCCGGCTGTCCCTCGTGCTCACGCTGGTCGCCGCCCAGCTGGTCGTGATGATGGACTCCAGCATCCTGAACGTCGCGCTGCCCTCCATCGCGGAGGACCTGGACCTCTCGGCCACCGCCACCGCCTGGGTGCTCAACGCCTACTTCCTGACGTTCGGAGGGCTGCTGCTCGTCTCGGGCCGCGCCGCCGACATCGTGGGGCGCCGGCGGATGTTCCTCGCCGGCGCCGCCGTCCTGACCATCGGATCCGTCGTCGGCGCCCTGGCGGCCGACGAGGTGACGCTCATCTGCGCGCGGCTGCTCCAGGGAGCAGGGGCGGCCATGCTGAGCCCGGCGGCCATGTCGGTGATCCTCGCGCGTTTCACCGGCGAGGACCGCACCCGGACCATGAGCTGGTGGGGGGCGGCATCCACCGTCGGCGGGGCGCTCGGCGTCACCGTCGGCGGCATCCTCACCGGCTCGTTCGGGTGGAACAGCGTGATGGTGGTCACCGCCGCGTTCTCCGCCGCCATCCTCCTGGCGGGCTGGGCGATGCTCCCGGTCGACGAGAAGGGATCGCGGCGCTCGTTCGATGCGACGGGCGCCTCCCTGGTCACCGTCGCCGCGGTCGCGGTCGTCTACGCGGTCCTCGCCGCGCCGCACGCCGGCCTCGTCTCTCCCGAGGTCATCGTCGCGACCCTCGCCGCGGTCGGTGCCGGACTCGCGTTCGCGCTCGTGGAGCGGCGCGCGTCCGACCCGATCCTCTCCCCGTCCGCGCTCCGCGACGCGCGGGTCTCCGGTGGCATCGTCGTGAACATGCTCGGGGGTGCGGCGCGCATCGCGTGCTTCGTGCTCGTCGCCCTCCTCATCCAGCAGGTCCTCCTTTACGCGCCCGCCGTCGCCGGACTCGCGATGCTGCCGACGTCTCTCGCCGGGTTCGCGGTCAGCACCCTCGTGCTGCCGCGCGTCCTCCGTCGCTTCGGACCCGAGAAGGTCGTGCTCGCGGGGCTCGGGATGCTCGTGGTCGCGCACCTGCTGTTCGCGTCGATCGACGCCGGCGCGCCGTACATCTGGCGCGTGCTGCCGGTGCTGATCCTCGCGGCCACGGGCGTCGCGTTCAGCTTCACGCCGACCACCCTCGTCATCGCCGACGGCATGGCCGCGCGCAACGCCGGAGTGAGCTCGGGGCTGGCATCGGCCACCGCGCAGATCGGGGGCGCCATCGGCATCGCCGTCTTCGGCGCCGCCAACGCGGCGGTGTACGCGGCGACGGTCGACGCCGGCGGTACGAGCGCGGCCGCCGTTGATGCGGGCCTCGCGGCCGCGCACCTCGCCGCCGCCGGCAGTGCCGCCGCAGCCATCCTCATTGCGATGCTGACCTTCCCGGCCCTGCGGATCACCGGCGCGGCGCGGCGCCGGGCGGGGCAGGCCCGCCCCGCCGATCCGCGCTGAGTCAGACCCCGACGTCCCGCATCGCGACGGGGAGCTCCCGCGCCAGCTCCCCCGCGAGGAAGCCGAGTCCGAGGCGCGCGCCCAGCAGCCGCCCCGCGCGGCCGTGCGTCCACGCCGCCCAGACCGCGGCCCGCGACGGCTCGAGCCCGCGCGCGGCGAACCCGGCGATCGCGCCGGCGAGCACGTCCCCGCTCCCCGATGTGCCCAGCCCGGCGTCGCCCTCGTCGACGCGCCAGGCGCGGCCGGACGGGTCCGCGACCACGCCGTAGCAGTTCACCACCGCGTCGAAGCGGCGTGCGATCTCGCGCACGTCGTCCACGTGGTCGTCGAGGTCGCGCCCCAGCAGGATCCCGGCCTCCTCCTTGTTCGGGTTCAGCACGAGCCGCGCCGGCAGGGCGCCGCGGTCCACATCGCCGAGCACACCGAGGGCGAACGCGTCGAGCACGAGCACCTCGGGGCCCACGTCCGCGACGGCGAGCAGCGTGGCCCGGGTCTCGCCGGCGTCGGAGAATCCGGGTCCGACGAGCACGGCGTCCGCCGACTCGAGCTGCTCCCGCAGCGCGCCGCCGAGGGGCGTCTCGGCATCATCGGGGAGCGCGAGGATGCCGGCTTCGGGCAGCGCGATGCCGACGTGGGCGTCGATGGACTGGGGCACGGCGAGCGCGACGCGTCCGGCGCCGACGCGGAGCGCGGCCTCGCCCGCCAGCAGCACCGCACCGGGCGACGTCCTCGAGCCGCCGACCACCACGACGTCTCCGCGCGACTTCTTCGAGTCGCCGGGGTCGGGCAGGCCCCAGCCGCGCAGCAGCGACTCGGTGACGCGCTCAGGCCGGCTCGACATCGGGGCTCCCCGGGTGCGCGGTGACGTCGGCGCCCTCTCGCCGCAGGTGCGCGACGTCGGAGAAGTCGACGAGCTCCCAGCCGCGGTCGCTGCGAACCAGGTGGGTGACCGACCCGTTGAGCACGGTGTGGTCTTCGGCGAACGCCAGCAGCTCGTCTTCGCGGAGGGGCAGCAGCACGTACAGCAGGAGCATCACCACCGCGTCGTGGGCCACCATCAGCACGCTCTCGCCCGGACCCTCGAGCGCCTCACGCAGGAACGAGCGCAGCCGCAGCGCCACGTCGGCCCATGACTCCCCGCCGGGCGGGCGGTGGTAGAACTTGCCGAGGTGCCTGCGCCGGGCCATCTCGTCGGGGTGGCGGCGCGCGACACCGGTCCGGGTGAGCAGATCCAGGATGCCGAGCTCGCGGTCGCGCAACCGCTCGTCCACCACCACCGCGGCGTCCGCGCCGGACGCGTCGAGGGCGAGTGCGAGCGTCTCACGAGCCCGCAGATACGGCGATGCCCAGAAGGCGTCGATCGTCGCCCGCCGGTCGTGCAGCCATGCGCCGAGCGCCGTCGCCTGCTCGCGACCCGTATCGGACAGCGGGACGTCGGCGTCGCGCTCGTCGAGGGGGATGACCTCGAGCCCGTCGATCTCGGCTCTCGTCGCCGCGACGTTGCCGATGCTCTCCCCGTGCCGCACCAACCACAGCTCTCTGACCGCCATCACCTCAGGCTAGGCAGAACGCCCTGTGCGGGCACCCCGTTGACACGAGGTGCCCGCACCGGGCAGACGACCGCCGTCCGACGTCAGTTTGCGATGCCCCCGCACAGCACCGGAACCGTCGCCTCGAGCGGGATGGCCGCACCCAGCGACGACGAGCGGCTGGCGAACGGGTCGTCCGGGTTGAACGCGTACTGGCCGTTGCCGTCGAAGTCGATGCCGTGCACGATGACCTGCACCGTCCCGGCGTCCGCGTACCCCGGGACGCTCGTGAGCGTGCGCTGGTAGAAGAGGTATCCGCTGGCGTCGGCGACCGCGAACCGATCCAGCGCGAGGGCGCTGCTGGGCGAGACGTCTCCGGTCGAGGTGAGCGAGGTGAGGATGCCGCCGTAGAACGGCACGCCGTCGACCACCGTCACCACTCCGTCCGGGCCGGCCGCATCGGGACCCGGGCAGCCGAGGTCCGCGGCATTCCCCGGCACGCCGTGGAGATGCATCGCGTGGGGCAGGTTCGGCGAGAGGCCCCACGCCTCCACCGTCACCTGCAGCTTGCCGTTGGGCAGCGCCTTGACCCGTGTGGTCCCGCTGGCCTGGCCGCCGGGCACGTCGGCCGGCTGGATCGACTCGAGGTCGTAGCTGTAACTGGCCACGGTCGCCGACGGGTTGTCGTCGTGAGCAGCGGATGCCGCTCCTGCGGTCCCCAGGACCAGGGCCACTCCCGCCGCGGCGGCCGCGACGGCTCTTGAGATTCTCATGGGATGGACTCCTTCGTCTCGCGGCGTCGGCCGCGCCCGCGACAGCGGAAAGGCTGTCGCGGGTGATTCGGAGCTCGGACCGATTCGGATGCCTCCGGACCGGTCACGACGCGACGCGGCGGCCACCCGATCCGGGTGACCGCCGCCCGCTGCGCTCAGTCGTCGCTGTCCGCGCCGGTCGCCACGACGGCGAACTCCGCGTCGAGGTCGATCTCGATGAACTCGCCGCCCGCCGTGAGCACCGTGACGTCCCACGGCGAGGTGCTGTCGTCGTCGGCCTCGATCTCGACGATGCGCCCGTCGGCCTCGGCGAGCGCCGCGTCGACGATCGCCGCGATCGCGTCGGCGTCGAGCACGTTCTGGGGCGCGGTGTCGTCCGCGTCGGCTTCCTCGGTGGAGGTGACGGATGTCTCCCCGGCGGCGTCGACCCGCACCTCGGTCTCGGTGCCGTCCTCGGTCTCGAGCGACACCTCGGCGCCGCCGTCGCGCTTCAGGTCGATCGACACCGGCTCGCCCTCGCCGGCGCCGGACGCGGCCTCGACCATGGCGACGAGGTCGTCGGCGGAGTCGGTGCCGAGGTTCGACAGGTCGCCGGACGCGCGGTCGTCGGACGCGTCGTCGTCGGCAGAGCCGTCGTCGGCGGAGCCGTCGTCGGTCGCGTCATCGGCGCCGTCGTCCGACACCGCCGAGGCGATGGCGTCGCCGGCGTCGTCGGCCTCGTCGGCGATCGCCGAGCCGATGGCGATGCCGCCGCCGGCGAGGATCGCGGCGGTGAGCACCGCCCCGCCGGCGATCAGCAGGCCGCGGGTGCGGCGGCGCTTCGGGGCTGCGGGAGCGGGAGTCGGCGTCACCGTGGCCGTGGTCGCGTCGGTCCGGGCGGCGTCTGCCTGGGCGGCCTCTTCCCGGCCGGCGTCGACGGGCTGGGGCGTGGTGGGGGAAGTCTCGGGGGTGCTGTTCTTGTCGTCCATGATTCGATGGTGCAGGCCGGCCGCTGAAGCACGCCTGAAGCGTCCTGAAGGCGTCTTCAGGATGCGGCGGGCAGCACGACCGAGAACCGCGCCCCGCCGAGCGGCGAGTCCTCGACGCGCACGCCGCCGCCTTCGGCCTCCGCGATCGCGCGGACGATCGCGAGCCCCAGGCCGCTGCCGCCCGCGTCGCGGGCGCGCGCCTCGTCGAGCCGCACGAAGCGCTCGAAGATGCGATCGCGCTCGTCGGGCGGCACACCGGCGCCGTCGTCGTCGACGGTCAGCACCACCTCCGCGCCACGCCCTGTCACCCCGATAGCAACCGCGGATCGTGCGTGGCGGGCGGCGTTGTCGGCGAGGTTCCGCACCAGCTGCCCCAGCAGCCTGGCCTCGCCGCGCACCCGCGCCGCGCGGATGCCCGACCCGTCCACGGTGGCGCCGCCCGCGCGCAGCCTCCGCACCTCGGCGAGCGCGAGGTCGTCGAGGTCGACCAGGTCCTCGCGGAGCGCCGCCTGCTCGTCGAGCCGCGTCAGCAGCAGCAGCGCATCCACGAGCTCCTGCATGCGCAGCCCCTCGTCGTGGACCACCCCGGCGAGGTCGTCGACGGAGGTCGCGTCCGGATGCAGCTGGGCCAGCTCGGCGTGCTGGCGGATCGTCGCGAGCGGGGAGCGCAGCTCGTGCGAGGCATCCGACACGAACCGCCGCTGCGCGGTGGCCGCGGCATCCAACCGGTCCAGCATGCGGTTCATCGTGCCGGCGAGCGCGGCGATCTCATCACCCGAGGCCGGCACCGCGACACGGCGGTCGAGGCGGTCGGCGGTGATGTCGTCGACCTCCGCGCGGATGCGCGCGACCGGGCGGAGGGCGCGCCCGACCACCCACCACGTGATCGCCGCGACCAGCCCCGTGACGCCTGCGACGGCGACCGCGAGCAGCAGCGCCACCGTCGCGAGCGTGCCCTGGTCGTCCTCGACCGAGACGGCGAGCAGGAGGGCGCCGTCATCGAGGTCCTCCCGCACGACGAGCATCGGCTCGCCGTCGAACGTGGCGACGCTCGCGCCCTCGCCGTCTGGCAGGTCGCCGCCGTCGGCCTCTTCCGACGCCGCCACGACGCGGCCGTCGTCGTCGAGGACCTGCACGATGTCGTCCTCCAGCTCGGTCACCGCCGAGAGCCCCTCCGTGTCGACCCGTGCGGCCAGCTGCTCGGCGCGCGCCTCGGCGCCGCGGACGGCGGCATCGCGGATGCTGGAGGAGAGGATGCCGTAGAACGCCAGCGCCCCGGCCACGAGCGCGGCGGCGACGACCAGCGTCGCGGCCGCGGAGATGCGGGTCCGCAGCGACCGGCGGCGTCGCTCAGCCACCGTCGGCCGCCAGACGGTACCCCGCGCCGCGGACGGTCTCGATCGCCGCGCGACCGAACGGCCGGTCGACCTTGCGCCGCAGGTGCCCGACGTACACCTCGACGATGTTGGGGTCGCCCTCGAAGTCGTCGTTCCACACGCCGGCGATGAGGTCGCGCTTGGAGAGCACCTGCCCGCGGTGGCGCATGAGGTGCTCGAGCACCGAGAACTCCCGCGACGTGAGGTCGATCTCGGCGTCCCCGCGCCACGCCCTGCGGGCTCCCGGATCGAGTCGCAGGTCGCCCGCCTCGAGCACTGTCGGCCGCTCGACCCCGCCACGGCGGATGAGAGCACGCAGCCGCGCGACGAGCACGGCGAACGAGAAGGGCTTGGTGACGTAGTCGTCGGCGCCCGTCTCGAGCGCCTCGACCTGGTCCCACTCGCCGTCCTTCGCGGTGAGCATCAGCACGGGCGTCCAGTTCTCCTCCGCGCGCAGCGCCTCGCAGACCCGCCAGCCGCTCATGCCCGGCATCATGAGGTCGAGCACGATCGCGTCGTACGCGGTCTCGCGGGCTCGCCACAGTCCGTCCACGCCGTTGTGAGCGACATCCACGCCGAAGCCTTCGGCTTCCAATCCGCGACGGATGCCGTCGGCCAGGCGCACCTCGTCATCCACCACCAGAATCCGCATCCGCTCCAGTCTGGCGCTCGGCGGCTGAATCCCGCCTGAAGCGCGCGACGCTCAGTCGTCGCCGTCGTCGTCGCCCTGGTCCTCGAGCCGCTTCTGCTCCTCCTCGGCCTGCTTGCGCTGCTCCTCTTCGAGCTTCTTCTGCTCCTGCTCGGCCTTCTTCTGGGCCTCTTCGGCTCTCTTCTGGGCCTCCTCGGCCGCCTTGCGCTCCTCGTCGGTCATGCCGGGATCGACGACGACGTCGTTGCCGGAGTCGTCGGCCGGCGGCGCGGAGGGTGCGGGGTCGGCGGGGACGGTCAGCGCCGGCTCGGGCGAGGGACTGGGGGCGTTCAGCGCCGAGATGCCGAGCACGGCCGCGAGCCCGACCAGGGCAGCACCGAGCCCGGCCCCGATGAGGGCGACGGGACGCGGGCGCCGACGGGTCCGACCGACGTCGTTCGAGCGCGCCGGGTCCGCTGCCGCAGCGGAGCCGGGGGTCGAGGCGAAGTCGGCCGGGCCGGCAGCAGCGGCACCCCCTCCCGCGCCCGCGATGCCCGCGAGCGGCGCGACGAGCGTCGGTCCGGTCAACGGAACAGTCGCAGCGGTCGCAGCGGTCGGATCCACGGCGGCCCCGGCCGTCGGCATCCGCTCCGTCAGTCCGCGGGCGGCCGTCGCGACCTCGGCAGCCGTCGGGCGCGCGCCCGGCTCGGTGTCGAGCATGCGCGTGAGCAGCTGCGTCCACCCCGGGCCCAGCGAGGCGGGCACGACGGGCGGGTTCTCCAGACGCGCCAGCGCCGCAGCCATGCCGCCGCCGTGCGGGTGGGCGCGGTCGCCGGTGAGCGCCTCCAGCAGCACGAGGCCGAGCGAGTAGATGTCGGAGGCGGGGGCCGGATCGCCGCCGCGGAGCTGCTCGGGTGCGAGGTAGGCGACGGTGCCGATGACCAGGCCGGGCGATGTGAGTCGCGAGGTATCGAGGAGGTACGCGATGCCGAAGTCCGCGAGCTTCGCGCGCGGCCGGGCGCCGGGGATCTGGGGCGGGCTCAGCAGCACGTTGGAGGGCTTGATGTCGCGGTGCACGACGCCGGCCTTGTGCACGACGTGCAGCGCCTCCGCCAGCTCGGTCGCCAGATGCGCCACGATGTCGGGGGGCAGGGCGCCCGCCGCGAGTCGTGCCGCGAGCGTCGGACCGGCCACGAACTCCATGGCCAGGTACTCGGGCCGGCCGGGGACCAGGCGGGCGTCGTAGAGCGTGACGAGCGACGGGTGGTTGAGCGAGGCGAGGACCGTCATCTCGCTGTGGGCGCGCTCGGAGGAGGAGCCGTCGACACCGGGCCGCATGATCTTGATCGCGACGGTACGCCCGAGCATCACGTCCTCGGCGCGGTAGACGCGCGCCATGCCGCCTTCGCCGACGCACTCGTCCAGTCGATAGCGACCGTCCAGCAGCGCAGCGGTCTCGTCGGCCTTCGCAGGTGTCATCCGCTCTCCCTGTCCGGGGCGCAGCCGCGCCGGGGCACTGTCGACGCTAGTCGGCGCGCTGCGATCGCGCCGCCTCTTGACGACGCGGCGCTCAGGCGATCCGGCCCCAGGAGAGTCGGTGACCGGCCGCGGAGAGAACAGCTGCCGGCGCGGCCCACCGCAAGAGCCGCGCCGGCAGGGCCGGGTCACTGCCCGACGATCACCTCGATCTCGGCGAAGAGCTGATCGACGGCGGCATCCACCGTGATGGTCCCGAAGCCGAGCTCCTGACCCAACGCCTTGAACTTCGCCTCGACCGACCCGTAGCCGACGATGGGCACCGGCGGCGGGTCGCCGAGCCGGTCGGCGATGGAGGCCTCGTAGTCGAGGATCTGCTGGGCGATCGCATCGAGCTCGATGCCGTCCCGCTGCGTCTCGGATGCCGGCATGCCGCGGTTCGTGCCGAAGATCGCCCCCGCCTCGGGGCTGTTGACCATGAAATCGATGAACGCGGCCGCCGCCTCGGGGTGGTCGGTCGTCTGCGCCGCCGACATCAGCATGCCGGCCTTCATGTACAGATCCTTCGCCCCCTCGTCGGTGACGGGAGGCGCCACGAGCTCGAGCTTGGTGTACGGCTCACCGAGGTTGGCGAGGTAGCCCGCACCGAAGTTGTCCCACGTGATCTCGGAGAGCTGCTCGGCCGCGTCGAAGCCCGACATCGGCGAAAGCTCCTCGAGCCGCTGCTGCGGCGTGACGACGTCGTCGTCGCGCAGCGTGACGCCGCGGTTCCAGAAGTCGGCGAGCTCCTCCTTCGTGAACCCGACCTCGCCGTCCTCGGTGAAGACGGACTTGCCCTCCGAGCGCAGCGCGAGCTCGAACGTCTGGATGAAGCCGGTGGGATTGCTCCCACCCCACGCCTGGACGCCCGCCTCGTTCGCCGCATCGCGCACGTCCGAGAGCCACTGGTCGTAGTCGTCCCAGTCGCCGCCGGGGAACAGCTCCGCCCCGAGCTCGTCGGCGAGCATCGGGTTCTGGAACATGCCGAGCGCGTTTGTCGAGATCGGCATGCCGGCCGTCGCGTCGCCGACCTTCGCGATGTCGAGCACGTTCTGCTCGTACCCGTCGGTCGCGATGACCCCGCCGAGGTACGGGGTGAGGTCCAGGAGCAGCCCGTTCTCGGAGTACTGACGGACGTACGTCATGTCCATCTGGAACACGTCGGGAAGATCGCGCCCGGCGGCCTCGGTCTGCCGCTTCTCCCAGTACTCGTCCCAGGCGAGGAACGTCGAGTTCACCGTGATGTTCGGGTGCTCCTCGTTGAAGGCGGCGATCGCCTCGTCGTACATCTCGGCACGGACGTCGTTCCCCCAGAACGCGAAGTCGAGGGTGACCTCCTCATCCGGGTCCGGCGTGCCGGCACCCTCGGGGGCATCGCTCGCACACCCGGCGAGCAGGCCGAGCGACGCGGTCAGCGCGATCCCGGCCGCCAGTCTCCTACTGCGGAACATCATCGTCCTCTCAAGAAAGTGTTCGTTCACTATTGGTGGTGCCGCCACCGTAGTGAACGATCACCTTTGCTGTCAAGGAGGCCTCAGCACGCATGCCGGACGTCGGCCATGATCGTTCACTCGCGCGCGGTGGCGTACCGTGAGACGCAGCGCGACGGACGACAGCGCGGAGGGAGACGCCGATGACCACCCAGCCGACCGGGTCGCGGCGTCCGACGATCATGGAGGTCGCCCGCCTCGCGGGCGTCTCGCACCAGACCGTGTCGCGGTATCTCCGCTTCGGCGGCGAGGGACTCAAACCCCGCACGCGCGACAGCGTCGCCGAGGCGATCGCGCAGCTGCACTACCGGCCGAACCTCGCGGCCCGTTCGATGCGCACGCGCGTGACGGGTCGCGTCGCCGTGGTGATGCCGGCGCTCGCCTACAACCCCACGCGCATGCTCGCGGGGGCGACGCACGCCGCGCATGAGGCCGGCTACCAGGTCGAGGTCATCAGCCCCGAGGGCGGGGCCGCGGCGCGCGCGGAGCGCGTGCTCGAGCTGGCGGACTCACGCCAGGTCGACGGCATCCTGGCGCTGTCGACGGTCGACCTGCCCACGCGCGATCTCCCGGCCGACGCGGTGCTCGTCGTGGCAGCGGCGTTCGACGACGAGATGCGCGGCATGGGCGAGCTCGTCGACGCCTCCCCCCTGGAGGAGATCATCGAGCACCTCGCCGGGCTCGGCCACCGCCGCTTCCTCCATGTCGCCGGGTCGTCGCTGTTCGCGTCGGCCCGTGCGCGCGCCGCGACGTTCACCGCGACGCTCGACCGCCTGGGGCTGCAGTCCGCCGGCGTGTTCGACGGCGACTGGTCGGGCGAATCGGGGATCGCCGCGGTGGAGTCCATCCGCGCGGGCGAGGAGCCGACCGCCATCATCGCCGCCAACGACCTCGTGGCGATGGGGGTGCTCCGCGGTGCTCACCAGCGCGGCTGGAGCGTTCCGGGTGACGTCAGCGTGACCGGCTGGGACGACACCCCCGGCAGCGCCGTGCTCGTCCCGTCGCTGACCACCGTCGACGTCAACCACGAGCGCATCGGCGAGAACGCCATGGCGCGGCTCATCGCCCGGCTCCGCGGCGAGGAGCCGCGGATCGCCGACGACCCGATCGCCCGCGTCGTGTGGCGCGAGTCGACGGGACCTGCGCCGACCGCGGGCTGAGGGGTTCGGCGGGTGCCCGCCGTCCGCGCGGCGGACCCGTCGCGCGGACGCGCACGCGCTGAGCGCGCGCGCCGGTCCTCAGCGGAGCGTCGCGGTGCGCACCCGCCGGACGACCGCCGAGCGGATCTCGAGCACGGGCACGTCGCCGGTCGGACGCACCCGCGGATCGACGTAGACGCCCGACGTCGGCGACCAGGCGAACGCCCGCAGCGTCAGCGGCGCCGAGGACAGCCGCGACCGGTACGGCGTCAGATCGATCTCCCACGGGCGGCCGGACCAGAACTGGTCGGCGATCAGCTCTTCCCCCACGTAGGCGCGGACGACGTCACCGGTCCACTCCAGCTCGAGGATCGACTGCTCGGCGTCCCACGCCTCCGCCGGCAGCGGCACGTCGACGACGGCGGAATGCTCGAAGTCCTGGTCGGTCGGCGCCGAGAGGCGACCGGCCGGGCCGCCGCGTCGCACGGGGGCGATCGGGGCGGCGGCGAAGCCCGGCACGTCGAGCCGGATCGGGTGCGCACCGCCTGGCAGGGCGTACCGGGTGAAGACGGTGCCCTCGGCCGCCACCTCGGCGGGCGGCGCGTCGCGCAGCGGCGGCACCGCGTGGACGACAGCATCCGCCGCGCCGCGGACGGCGCGGAAGCCGTCCTCGAACCAGCCGCTCCCTGGCCACAGCACGATCGTGTCGCGCCCGTCGATCACCCCGCGCCACACCGACTCGGCGGTCTCGCGGTCGAGGAACACGAGCGTGGTGTCGCCGACGATCACCTCGCAGCCGACGCCGGGCGCGGCATCCGGAGTCGCATGGACGATGCCGTCGTCCACCCGCACCCGCGCACCGCGGATCTGCGAGGGGTCGACGCCCTCGAACTGCAGCTCGAGGTCGATGCCGTCGGCGGCGGCGAAGAGCACGACCGTGCCGACTGCGGTCTCGAAGCGGGTGATGGGCTGGGCGGTCGCGGTCAGCGCCCGGATCCCGCCGTACCGCTGACGCAGCGGCCAGGCGACGTACGCGCCGGTCGGCAGCGTCACCGGCTGCGACGGCACCGTGACGGCGCGATCGTCGAAGGCGACCTCGAACTGCACGTGGGCGACCGGGGGCAGGGCCGCGATCGCCGGCTGGTGGTTGTTCGCGAACAGGAACCCGCGACGCCCGTCGCCGCGGACGGCCCAGCGTGGCGCGCCGTCGCGCTGCACCGGGATGACGGCCGGTGCCGACGCGAGCTCGGTCGCGAACGCGCTCAGCATCAGGTGCTGCTGACGCAGTTTGTGGAAGTGCGGACGCTGCGAGCCGACCGTCCCCAGCGGCGCGAAGAAGTCGTAGTCGCGCACGGGCACGTCGTTGGGGTAGCCGGTCGCCTGCGACTCCTGCGTCGACGAGAGCTCGCCCTGCACCTGAGTGCCGCCGTGGAACATGTAGTAGCCCTGCCACGCCGAGCCGCTTCCGACCTTGGTGAGGGCCAGCGCCGCGACGTCGTCCGGATCCACGAGGGGGCGTCGGTGGTACGCCACCGTCATGCCGCCGCCGAGCTCGCACGTGACGAACGGCCAGGGGTCGTCGCCGCCGAGCGACGCACCGGGGCGTGCGTCGGCGGGGGCGTCGCGCAGATCGGCGCCGACCGTGAGGTCGTCGCGCACCGTGCTGTACGTGAAGTGCATGACGCCGAACGCCGGCCAGCCGGTGTCGGACTCCTCCCAGAACCCGTCGGAGTAGCCGGCATAGACCGGGAGCACGCGTCCGCGCGGGAGCTGCGCCCCGCCCCACCCGGTCGCCGTCCACAGGCTCGCGCGCATGCCGACGTCCTCCGCGAGGTCCCGCAGCGTCGCCAGATGGGGGCCGTCGTCGTAGAGCTCGTTGTCGACCTGGATGCCGACGATCGGGCGGTCCGGATGTTCCGGTGTGCGGAACAGCCCGCGCACCTGCTCCTCGATCGCCGCGTACCAGCGGCGAACGTGCTCGAGGTAGGACGGGTCGTTCGAGCGGTGCGCGAGGGGCAGCGCCTGCAGCCAGTCGGGGAACCCGCCGTTGCGCGCCTCGCCGTGCGCCCACGGGCCGATCCGCAGCATCACCGTCAGCCCCACGGCGTCGGCGAGCTCGACGAACCGTCGGATGTCGCAGGGCCCGTCCCATCGGAGCGCGCCCTCGATCTCCTCGTGGACGATCCAGAGCAGATACGTCGCGACGACGTCGATGCCCCCCGCCTTCATCTTGCGCAGCTCCCGCTCCCACCGCTCGGGACGGTCACGGCTGAAGTGGTACTCCCCCATGACCGGGATCCACGGCCGTCCGTCGCGCGTGACGAAACGACTGGTCAGCCGGACGCCGGCGGCGGTCGCGTCGTCGCCCATGTCGAGCGGCGCCGGCGTGACGGGTGCCGGATCCGTCACGCGGATGCGGTGCGGGCCGGGACGGGGCCACGTCGCGGTCTCGGCGTCGGCGGTGGACTGCTGCGGCGGGACGCCGTCGAACGGAGTGGGCACCCATCGAACCTACGCGGATGCCCGAGCCCGGCCCCATGACGATCCGACGGAGACCCTGGACGAACCGCGCGATCAGGGCTGCGGATGCTGGTGCCACTAACTGCAGCGCAGGTCGGCCAGCGATGCCTTCCAGACAGTGTGCCGCGGGTGCGCGGTCGCGCGGCCGCGCAGGGTGGAGACGGCGGATCGGAGTGTCGTGAGATCGTGCCGGTGCGAGGCTCAGGCGCCGGACTCCAGGACCTCCCGCGGCGAGCGCCCGCGCGGCTGCGTCGGCGCGGGGCCGGGGTCCGCGAGCGGCGGCGTGGGGAGCGTGAGCGGCGCGCCCGGCCGCACCTCCACCTCCTCGCCGAAGTGACGCAGGCGCAGCGGCTGCTCCGTCGCGGTCAGGGTATACGTCGCGGCGTCGGCCTCGACGGCCACGCGCAGCACCGCGCCCGCGACGCGGATCCCGAAGCCGAGACCGGTGATCGGCTCCGCCAGCCGGGGCGAGAACGCGAGCCCGTCGGGCCCGTCCTTCATGCCGCCCAGGCCCGAGACCACCGCCGTCCAGACCCCCGCCAGCGCAGCGACGTGCAGCCCGTCGTCGATGTCGTCGCGCAGATCGTCGAGGTCGATCGTCGCCGCCTCGGTGAGGTAGTCGATCGCCAGTCCCAGGTGGCCCACCCACGCCGCCACCACCGACTGCGTCGCCGACGACAGCGACGAGTCGCGCACCGTGAGCTCCTCGTAGTACGCGAAGGCGCGCGCCGTCTCGTCCTCGGTGAAGCACTCGTGGTGGAACTGCAGCGCCAGCACCAGGTCGGCCTGCTTGAGCACCTGCTTGCGGTAGAGGTCGAAGTAGGGGAAGTGGTCCTGCAGCGGGTACTGGTCTTTCGACGTGGCTTCGAAGTCCCAGCGCTCGCGGCGGGTGAAGCCGGCGGACTGCTCGTGCACGTTCCGCTGCGCGTCGAACGGCACGGCCATCGCGTCGGCGGTCACCTCCCACGCGCCGATCTCCTCATCGGTCACCCGCAGGCGCCGTGCTTCGCCGGGATGCCGCCGCGCCGCCTCGGCCGCGCCCCGCAGGTTGCTCTGCGCGGCGAGATTCGTGAACGTGTTGTCGTCGACCAGCGCCGAGTACTCGTCGGGGCCGGTGATCCCGTCGATGTGGAAGACGCCGGCGTCGTCCCACCGGCCGAGCGAGACCCACAGGCGCGCGGTCTCGACGAGGATCTCCACCCCGACCTCGCCTTCGAAGTCGACGTCGCCCGTCGCCCGGACGTGCCGGATCACCGCCGCGGCGATGTCGGCGTTGATGTGGAACGCGACGGTGCCGGCCGGCCAGTACCCCGAGCACTCGCGGCCGCTGATCGTCCGCCACGGGAACGCGGCACCGGCCAGATGCAGCTGCTTCGCGCGATGGCGCGCATGGTCGAGGGTCGACCGGCGCCAGCGCAGCGCGTCGGCCGCCGCGTCGGGAAGCGTGTACGTGAGCACGGGGAGGACGAAGGCCTCGGCGTCCCAGAAGGTGTGCCCCTCGTAGCCCGGCCCGGTGAGCCCCTTGCCGGGGATCGAGCGCACCTCGGCGCGTGCCGCCGCCTGGACCACCTGGAACTGCGCGAACCGCGCGGCCTGCTGCAGCCGCGCCGAGCCGTCGATCCGCACGTCGGCGGCGTCCCAGTACTCGTCGAGGCATGCCCGCTGCTGCGTCGCCAGAGCGTCCCAGCCGAGCCGGGCGGCGGTCGACACGGCGGCCTCGGCGCGGTCGCGGAGCGCGGCATCCGTCACCGCGTCCGACCACTCGTGCGCCACGAACTTCACGATGCGGATGCTGTCACCCGCCGCCAGGCGCGCGGTCACCGTCGTGCGTGCGATGTCGTCGTCCGCGTCCGTGCCGCACGAGGCATCCGCCCCGCTGATGTCGTGCTCCATCGCGACCGCGACGTGGATGCCGCTGCGACGGGTGCGGTGCAGCATCGTCGCGCCGGTCCTCGATACCGTGTGGTCCACCGGCTCGAAGGGCCTCTCGAGCGGTTCCATCACCCGGTCGTCGGGGTGGACGGGCGGAAGCGGCTCGTTCGCGACGATCTCGGAGAGCACGGTGATCTCGACGGGGCCCGACACGGCCGTCACGCGGTAGTCGATCGCGGCGACCGCGCGGTGGGTGAGCGAGACGAGCCTCGTCGATTGGACGCGGACCGACCGGCCGGCGGGCGAGGTCCACTCCACCTCGCGCGTGAGCGTGCCGGCGCGGAAGTCCAGGAACTGGGTGTGGGTCGTCAGGCGACCCTCGCGGATGTCGAAGGGCTCGTCGCCCACCAGCAGCCGGATCACCTTGCCGTCCGGCGCGTTGATCAGGCTCTCGCCGACGTCGGGGTAGCCGTAGCCGTCCTCCGCGTACGGCATCGGGTGCTCCTCGAAGAGCCCGTTGAGGTACGCGCCGGACACCTCGCACGGGTCGCCCTCGTCGAGGGTGCCGCGCCAGCCGATGTGCCCGTTCGACAGCGAGAACACCGACTCCCGTCGCGCCTGGCGCTCGGGGTCCCATCCCGTCCAGCCGATGCCCCAGGCGGACACGTCGAAGCGGGAGCTGTGGCGCATGCCGCCATTCTCGGATGGCGGCCGACAGGGTCCGAAGCCCTTGCGTTCGCGACGCGGCCGGGCTATCGGCCGCCGCGTCGCATCGCCGCCGGAAGCGGCCCTCCGGCGGATGTGCTACCGTGGAACGTTCCCTGTCCGGGGAAATGAGTGTCGCTCCCCCTCTGCCTCAACGTGGAGAAGCAGATTCAGACGCTCACCGCACAACCCTCAGCGGCCATCTGCTCGCCGCCGCCCCTCTTCTCCGCAGAGCTCCGCATCGTCGTGAGCTCGGATTCCCACTGATGATCAGCACCTCCCTGCCTGCGCTCGACTGGCGCCAAGCCGACGACGGCGTCTTCGTGGCGACCCTCGCCGGCGAATACGCCGGTTTCGTCGACGTCGGCTCGGACGGCGCGGACGCCTACAGCAGCCGAGCCGTCCACCTCGGCCGCCACGACGCCGTCGACGCCGCCCGCGCGGCGGTCGCGGCCTCCCACTTCGAGCCGGCATCGCCGCCCGCTCGCCTCCATCGTCCGCTCCGAATGTTTCGGCGCGGCACCCCCGGTCGCTCCGGCGGCCCGAAAAGTAAAAGGAAAGACACGATGGCCACTGGCACCGTGAAATGGTTCAACTCCGAGAAGGGCTACGGCTTCATCGCACCCGATGACGGCTCGGCCGACCTCTTCGCGCACTTCAGCGCGATCACCGGCAATGGGTTCAAGGAGCTCCGCGACGACCAGAAGGTCGAATTCGACGCCGAGCAGGGCCCCAAGGGCATGCAGGCGGCGAACATCCGCCCGCTCTGATCCCTCATCCGCGCCGCCGGGCTCTCGTCACGAACGAACCGGCGGATCGGACTCCGGCGCCCGTCTCGCTTCAGCGAGGCGGGCGCTTCCGCATGCCGGGGAGCGGCCGCGGCCCGCCCGTCGCGGACCTGACGATCGCCCGTGAGTCGGCGCATATTCCCCCCGCCTCATACGCATCCCCGTAGCCTGGGCACAGCGATGGGCAACCGCCTTTGGCTTCCGACGGCCATAGCGGTCCCCCATCGAAACGGTGTCATCATCTCCACATCCGTCCTCGAGTCCCGGCTCGGCCCCATCCGCCAGACCTACGCCGGCACCGACGAGTTCCCGCCCGTCGCCCGCGCCTACACCGAGGTGTCGCAGGTGGTGCGCGAGAGCGGCCTCCTCCGGCGCACGCCGTGGTTCTACGCCATGGTCGGCGTGGCCATCACGCTCGCCTTCGGCGGCGCGGTCACCGGCTTCATCCTGCTCGGCGACAGCTGGTACCAGCTGCTCATCGCCGCAGCGCTCGGCATCCTGTTCACGCAGGTCGCATTCCTCTCCCACGAGGCCGCGCACCGGCAGATCCTCGCGTCCGGGCCGGCGAACGACCGGCTCGCGCGCATCCTCGGCAACGGGGTCGTCGGCATGAGCTACTCGTGGTGGGCGACGAAGCACACCCGCCACCACGCCAACCCGAATCGGGTCGGCAAGGACCCCGACATCGACGTCGACACGATCTCCTTCCTCGACGAGGACGCGGCCCAGGCCCGCGGCATCCGTCGCCTGATCACCCGGCGCCAGGGCTGGCTGTTCTTCCCGCTGCTGACGCTGGAGGGCCTCAACCTGCACTTCATCGCCATCCGCCACCTCGTCGGACGCGGAGAGGTCAAGGGCCGCTGGATCGAGCTCGGCATGCTCGCGGCGCGGTTCGCCGTCGTCTGGACGCCGGTCTTCGTCTTCCTGCCGCTGGGCATGGCGTTCGCGTTCCTGGGCGTGCAGCTCGCCGTCTTCGGCGTGTACATGGGCGCCTCGTTCGCCCCGAACCACAAGGGGATGCCGGTCATCGCCCCCGACGCGAAGCTCGACTTCTTCAGCAAGCAGGTCCGCACGTCGCGCAACGTGTCGGGCGGCTGGTGGGCGACGTGGCTCATGGGCGGGCTGAACTACCAGGTCGAGCACCACCTGTTCCCGAACATGCCGCGCCCGCACCTCGCCAAGGCCCGCGAGATCGTGCGCGACCACTGCCGCACGCTGGGCGTCCCGTACACCGAGACGACGCTGTGGCGCTCGTACGGCATCGTGATCGACTACCTCAACCGCGTCGGGCTCGCCGCCCGCGATCCGTTCGACTGCCCCGTCGTCGGCACCTACCGCCGGGCCTGAGCCGGCGGCACCGGACGGGCGCCTCGGTGTCGTGACCCCCTGCACGGGGGTGCGGTGTCGGATGCCCGTGCTTGGCTGAGCTCATGGACACCGTGACCTCCGCCGACGGCACCCCGATCGCGTACGAGCGGACGGGCGCCGGCCCGGTGGTCGTCATCGTGGGCGGGGCGTTCTCCACCGCCGCCGACGCCGCAGGGCTGGCGAGCGCGCTGGCGGATGCCGGATTCCTGGCCGTCACGTGGGACCGCCGCGCGCGAGGCTCGAGCGGCGACGCACCGGGCTCCACGCCCGAGCGGGAGGCCGAGGATCTCGCGGCGGTGATCGACGCCGTCGGCGGCCACGCGGCCGTGCTCGGGCATTCGTCCGGCGCCGTGCTGGCCCTCTTCGCGGCAGCGCGCGGAGTGCCGGTCCGGGCGCTGTTCCTGTCGGAGCCGCCGCTGCGCTTCGGTGTCGACGAGCCCGACGACGCCCTCGCCGAGCGGCTGCAGCGACTCGTCGACGAGGGCCGGCCCGACGAGGCGGTCGTGACCTTCCAGCTCGAAGGCGTGGGCCTGCCCCGCGACATGGTCGAGTGCATCCGGGCGAGCGACCAGTTCGCCGCTCTCCTCCCCCTCGCGCAGTCGACGGTCTACGACACCAACCTCGTGCGCGAGGCCTCGACGCCGAGCGATGCGATGCTGTCGGTCCGCGCTCCCGTCACCGTGCTCCGCGGCGAGCAGACGTTCCCCCTCCTGCTGACAGCGGCCGACCGCCTTGCGGAGGCTGTCGACGGGGCCGAGCTGGTCGTCGTGCCCGAGTCCGTCATGCATCGCCCCGACCCCGTGGCGACCGCGCGCGTCGTGCGCGAGCGCATGTCCTGATCGGCCGCGACCCCGGCGACGACGCCGTCAGGCCCGGAAGAACCCCACGCCGAGGTCGGGGTGGTCGACGAACACCCCGTCGACGCCCGCGTCGCGGATGACGCCCCACTCCGACTCCCAGTCCCCGAACGACGACGGGCCGCCCCGCGTGCGGAACTGCCCGATGAGGAATCGGTTCTCGGGTCGGCAGGTCCACGTGTACACGCGCAGACCCCGCTCGTGGGCGTCGCCGACCACGCGGGACGCGCCACTGGTGCGGCCCAGCTTGTCGGGCGCCAGGATCATGCGCTTGTCGACGCTGATGCCGTCGACCCGGCCGGCGAGGGTGTCCAGCCCGGCGGGCGCCGCGGTCTGGGCATACGTCAGGGCGGCCGTGCCGTGCGCGGCATAGAGGTCGAACGGGCGTCCCGCGGCCTCCAGCAGATACACGTACGTCGCCGGGATGCCGCGCGCCTGGAGCGCGAACAGCACGCTCGACTCGAACGCCTCGATCGTGAGCGGCAGCACCCCGGTCGCCCAGCCCGCGTCCCGGAGCTCTGCGTCGACCAGCGCGGCGATGTCCCAGCCGACCGACGCGAAGTACGTGGCGTGCTTGATCTCGAGCACGACGCCGATCTCGCGGCCGTGCTCGAGCGACGCCTCCCGCGCCGCGTCGAGCACATCGCGCAGCCGCAGCACCGGCTGCTCGCCGTCGAAGCTGGCGCTGGCCGGCCGGAGGTCGGGGATGCGCTCTCGGCAGCGCAGTGTCGAGAGCTCGTCCCAGGTGAAGTCCTCGGTGAACCAGCCGGTCAGCGAGCTGCCGTCGACGGTCTTCGTCGTGCGGCGACCGGCGAACTCGGGGCGGTCGGCGACATCCGTCGTGCCCGAGATCTCGTTCTCGTGCCGGACGACCAGCACACCGTCCCTCGAGACGACCACGTCGGGCTCCACCGCATCGACGCCCATGGCGAAGGCGAGCGCGTAGGACGAGCGGGAGTGCTCGGGACGGTAGCCGGGCGCGCCGCGGTGCCCGATGACGAGCGGGGTCCGGCGCGGCACCGTCCCACCCTAGCCGCGGCGCCCTCGACCGGCGCCGGGACCGGCGGTCGAGGCATCCGTTCATAGCCCTCTCACAGCGCGGGTCCGTGCCCGGCGGGGCGGCCGTCGGATAGTGTGGATCAACAGCATCGTGCTGGGATTCCCTTGACATTGGAGTGTGAGAGCAGTGGCCCTCAACAACCCCGCGTTCAACAACCCGGCCTTCCAGGACCCGAAGGCCGTTCAGACCTACCCCGGCGGTCCGCAGGCGGCGAACCTCGGCGGGCCCACGCAGTACGCGACGGCGCAGCATGCGGGAACGGATGCCGCGGCCCAGGCGCACCTCGAGGGCATGTACGCGGCCCCGTCCGCCGGTGCCGTCGAGACCGGTCGGATGACGATCGAGGACACCGTCTGGAAGACGCTCGGCCTCTTCGCCGTCCTCCTGGTCACCGCCACGGTCGGCTGGGTGTGGACCATGGCCGGCGTCACCCCCGCCAACCCGAACCCGTCGATCCTGCCCTGGATGCTCGGCGCCCTCGGCGGCTTCGTGCTGTCGCTCGTCGTGATCTTCGGCTCGCGCAAGAAGGTGCGGCCGGGCCTCATCATCGCGTACGCCGCGTTCGAGGGTCTGTTCGTCGGCGGCATCTCGGCGTTCTTCGAGTTCATCTGGCCCGGCATCGTCGTGCAGGCGACGCTGGCCACGCTGTCGGTCGTGGGCGTGACGCTCGCGCTCTTCGCCAGCGGCAAGGTCCGCGCCTCCAAGCGCGCGACGAAGATCTTCATGATCGCGATGATCGGCTACCTCGTGTTCTCGCTGATCAACGTCGGCCTCATGCTCTTCAACGTCCCGATCGCCGGCGGCGCCTTCGGCCTGCTGAGCCAGGAGTTCATGGGCATCCCGCTCGGCCTCATCATCGGCGTGCTCGTGGTCATCATGGCCGCGTACTCGCTGGTGCTGGACTTCGACCAGGTGCAGCAGGGCGTGCGCAACGGCGCCCCGCGTCAGTACGCCTGGCTCGGCGCGTTCGGCATCATGGTGACCGTCGTCTGGCTGTACGTCGAGATCCTTCGCATCCTCGCCATCCTGCGCGGGAGCGAGTGACCCGCAGCTGATCACGGAGGGCCGTCCCGGAAGGGGCGGCCCTCCGTCGTTGCGGCGACGGCCTCCCGCCGCAGCGAGGAGGGTCGCCTATAGTGGCGCCATGACCGCACCGAGGCGGGCTCGCACGAGAGCAGGCGTCATCGCCCTGTGGGCGGTCCTCCTCGGCCTGGCGTCCCCGTTGCTCGGCGCGACGTCGGCCATGGCCGAGCTCGGGTACGCGCCGGCCGAGTGCTCCGTCGACGTCCCCGAGCAGCACGCCCACCGGGTCACGTGCGGCATCCTGACCGTGCCGGAGGGCCGGGGCGGCGCCGGCGACCCGGCGCGCGAGCTGCAGCTCCCGGTGGTCAGGGTGAAGAGCACCTCGGACGCGCCGGCCGCCGACCCGCTGATCTTCCCCACGACCGGGGGCCCCGGCGGCGGCAGCGTGTCGGCGCTCTGGTACTTCCTCGACCACGCGCAGTGGGCCACCGACGACCGCGACGTGATCATCGTCGAGCAGCGCGGCGACGTCGATGCCGAACCCACGCTCGACTGCCCGGAGCTCGACACGAGCGCCCTGGCCGAGGACGGGCGGCTGCCTACGGGAGCCGCGCTCGCCGAGCGGCGCGCCGCGCTCCTCTCGGAGTGCCGCGAGCGCCTCGTCGCCGACGGCATGGATCTCGCCGCCTACACGAGCGCGGCGAGCGTGGCCGACCTCGCGGATCTGCGAGCCGCGCTCGGCTACGACCAGTGGAACCTGTACGGCGTCTCGTACGGGTCGCGACTGGCGATGACGGTGATGCGCGACCGGCCCGACGGCCTGCGCGCGGTCGTGCTGGACGGCGTATACCCCCCGAACATCGACCGCTTCGAGCTGACCCCGCAAGCGCTGCGGGCCTCCATCGACTGGTTGCTGGCGGCGTGCGCCGCGGACGCGGACTGCCACGAGCGGTACCCCGACGTAGAGGGCTCCCTCGAGCGGGTGCTCGAGCGCACCGCCCGCGAACCGATCACCGTGGCGGTGCGGGACCCCGCGACGGGCGGCACGCTGCAGCTCGAGATCGCGGACGACGACATCATGGGCGGCCTGTTCGACGCCTTCTACGACGCCGCGACGGTGCGGGTGCTCCCCTTCGTCATCGATCGCCTGGACCGCGGCGATGACGGCGTCGTCGTTCCACTCGCGCAGCGTTCCATCGACAACGCGGATTCGCTCAGCGAAGGGCTTAACCTGTCCATCGAGTGCGCCGAGGAGGTCCCGTTCAACGACCCGGCGCTCATCGAGGAGACGACGTCCGCCGACCCGCTGCTCACCCACTACGCGGGCTTCGCACCGGTCAGCGAGGACTGCGCGGTCTGGAACGTGCCCGCGCTCCCCGCGAGCGAGAACGACCCGGTCTCCAGCGCCATCCCCACGCTCATCACGAGCGGCCGGTTCGACCCGGTGACGCCGAGCGCGTGGAGCGAACCCGCCGCCGCGGGTCTGACGGCGGCCTACCGCTACGAGTTCCCGGGCATGGGGCACGGAGCGGTGTGGGGCAACTGGTATGAGCCCTGCGCGGCATCCGTCGCCACCGCGTTCCTCCGCGACCCGTCGGTCGAGCCCGACACCTCGTGCATCGGCGACGCCGACCCGATCGACTTCCTCACCGCCACCGACATCCGTCCCACCACCGCGGTCTACCGGCTCGACGCGGATCTCGTCCGGAGCCCGAACCCGTGGCAGATCGGCATCGCGGGGGTCACGGTGATCGGCCTCGGCCTGATCCTCCTCTACGCGCTCGGCTACGGCGTCCACCGTCTCGTGCGGCGCCACGGCGAGGCACCGGACGGCGCCGTGCTCACGGCGGGGATCGCCGCCGGGGCGAATCTGGCGTTCGTGGGAGCCCTCGCGCTCATCCTGCTGCGCACCGAGCCGCTCGTCCTCGGCTTCGGGCTCCCCACCGGCACCTGGCCGATCGTGCTGCTGCCGCTCGTCGGCATGGTGTTCACCGTCATGCTCGGCGTGCTCCTCGTGCGGGCCGGCGTCACGCGCGAAGGCGCCGTCGGCCACGTCGTGGCGCTGTGGATCGCCGCGGCCGTCCTCGTCGTGTTCGCCGTCTGGGTCCTGGTGCGCGGGCTCGTCGTCTTCTGACGGCCGCGCGCACAGGATCGGAGGTTCTGGCCGACCCGCCGCCCGTGGCGGCCGGGCGGCGGCGTGTCGGCCGAGGCATCCGATCCTGCGCACGTTCTGCTGTGGGCGGAACGGCTCGCGACCTGCGCCGCCGGCGTCTTATCGTGACGCCATGGCCGAGATCATCCCGCTGCCGACCGCGCCCGTCTCGAGGACCGCGCCGCGCGACCCCGAGCCGCTCTGGCGAGACGCCCTCGGCGACCGCCTGCGCCGGCTCCGCCACGAGCGCGGCGAACGGCTCGCCGACACCGCCGACCGCGCCGGCGTCTCGCCGCAGTACCTGTCCGAGATCGAGCGCGGCATCAAGGAGCCCTCGAGCGAGATGATCGCCGCCGTCGCCGGAGCGCTCGAAGTCACGCTGATCGAGCTCACCGCCGGCGTCGTCGACGACCTCCGGATGCGGGCGACCGAGCGCGCGGTGGCCGGATGCCGCGCCGCGTACTCGCTGGCCGCCTGAGCCGACCGGCGCCCCGGCCGGGCGGGGCGTCAACCCCTGGCCGATGTCGCGGGGCGTCGCTAGCGTGGGCCGGGTGACGCCTGCCAAGACGGAAGCCGAGCTCCTCCAGATCGACGGGCACGAGGTGCGCATCTCGAGCCCCGGCAAGATCGTGTTCCCGGATCCCGGCATCACCAAGCTCGACGTGGTGCGGTACTACCTCGCGGTGGCCGAGGGCGCCCTGCGCGGCGCGGGCGGACGCCCCATGGTGCTCAAGCGCTTCCCGAAGGGCATCGACGCCGAGCCGTTCTTCCAGAAGCGCGTGCCCGAGAACCACCCCGACTTCGTCGACACCGCGACGCTGCAGTACGCCCGGGGCACCTCGGCCGAAGAGGCGGTGATCCGGGATGCCGCGGGCCTGGCGTGGGTCGTCAACCTCGGGTGCCTCGACCTCAACCCGCACCCCGTGCGCGCGGAGGACCTCGACCATCCCGACGAGCTGCGCATCGACCTCGACCCGATGCCCGGCGTCGACTGGTCGCAGATCGTCGACGTGGCCTTCGTCGCCCGCGACGTGCTCGACGACGTGGGCCTGGTGGGATGGCCGAAGACGAGCGGGTCGCGCGGCCTGCACATCCTGGTGCGGATCGCGCCCCAGTGGGACTACAAGCAGGTGCGCCTGGCCGCCGAGACGCTCGCGCGCGAGGTCGAGAACCGCGCACCCGGCCTTGCGACGGCCCGCTGGTGGAAGGAGGAGCGCGGCGAGAGCGTGTTCGTCGACTTCAACCAGAACGCGAAGGACCGCACCGTGGCATCCGCGTACTCCATCCGGCCGCTTCCCGACGCGCGCGTGTCGACACCGCTCGACTGGGACGAGGTGCGGGCGCGTCGCCCCGAGGAGTTCACGGTGCTCACCGTGCCGCAGCGCTACGCCGACCTCGGCGACCCGCACGCCGGCATCGACGACGCCGTCGGCACCCTCGACGGCCTGCTGAGCCTGGCCGAGGAGCTGGGACCCGCCGAGAAGCCGCCGCGAGGCGGTGACGGCTCTGGCCGGCGGCAGTCCACGATGCCGCTCATCGAGGTCGCCCGCACCAAGACGAAGCCCGAGGCCACCGCCGCGCTCGACGAGTGGACGAAGCGGCATCCGTCGGTCGCCGCGCAGCTGCACCCCGCCGACGTGATGGTCGACGGGATGCGCGGGTCGAGCTCGCTCTGGTACCGCGTGCGGGTGAACCTGCAGCACGTGCCCGAGTCCGAGCGCCCGCCGCAGGAGGACCTCATCGCCGACTACGACCCCTGGGAGGGCAAGGTCTGGCCGGGCGCGACCGGGGAGTGAGTCTGCCGGCGGGCGGGCGGGCTCACCGCTCCGCGAGCACGTGGTCGGCGAGCCCGTAGGCCACGGCGTCGGCCGCGGTGAAGACGCGGTCGCGGTCGGTGTCGGCTCGGAGCTTCGCGGCATCCTGCCCGGTGTGCCGCGCGAGGATCTGCTCGACCTCGCCCCGCACGCGCACGAGCTCGTCGGCCTGCAGGATGAGGTCGGGGATCGCGCCCCTCCCCTGGCCGGCCGGCTGATGCAGCACGACGCGCGCGTGGGGCAGCACCGAGCGCTTGCCCGGCGCACCCGCGGCCAGCATCACCGCGCCCACGCCGATCGCCTGCCCCACGACCGTGGTGGCGACATCCGGCCGCACGTGCTGCATCGTGTCGTACACCGCGAGCATCGCCGACGGGTCGCCGCCCTCGCAGTTGATGTAGAGCTGGATGTCACGCTCCGGGGAGTCCGCGTCGAGGTGCAGCAGCTGCGCGATGAGCGCGTTCGCGACGCCGGCGTCGATCCCGGTGCCGAGGTAGACGACGCGCTCCGCGAGCAGGTGCGAGTAGACGTCCATGATGCGATCGCCGCGCGGATGCTGCGCCACGACGTTGGGGATCGCGTACGAGCTCATGCCGCCACCTCCGCCGGGCCGAGGCCGAGCCCGGCCGGACGCCGCCGGCGCGGGACGACCTGCGCGAAGTCCGCGACGACGCCGTCGATGAATCCGTAGTCCTGCGCCTCGGCGGCGGTGTACCAGCGGTCGTGCAGCGAGTCGTCGAAGATGCGCTCGACGCTCTGGCCGGTGTCGTGTGCGATGAGGCCGAGCACGGTGTCGCGCATGTGGCGCAGGTCGTCGGCCTGCACCTCGACCTCCACCGCCGAGCCCCCGATCCCCGCCGAGCCCTGGTGCATGAGGATCCGCGCGTGCGGCAGGGCGCGCCGCTTGCCCTTCGCGCCCGCCGACAGCAGGAACTGCCCGGCGCTGCACGCCAGCCCGAGGGCGAGCGTCGCGACGTCGTTGGGGATGAGGTTCATGACGTCGCGGATCGCGAGCATCGAGGGCACCGACCCGCCGGGCGAGTGGATCCACAGCGCGATGTCGGATGCCTCGTCCTCCGCCGCGAGCGCGAGGAGCTGCGTCGCCAGCAGCGTGCCGTTGTCGTCGTCGAGGGGGCCGTCGAGCACGAGCACGCGCTGGTGGAGCAGCTCGCGCCGCGCCTCGGCCCCGAACCGGGGGATTCTGCCTTCGTCTGTCATGCCCCCAGCCTGCGCCGCGCCGGCCGCCGCGGCATCCGTTTCCGCTCCCGGCCGCTCTGCCCTCAGCCGAGCGCCCGCTCAACCCCGTTCACTTGCGCTGTATGTACGCGAGAAAACCCGGGAACGGCGTACATACAGCGCAAGCGAACCCAGGCGAAGGGGCGGCGTGGCGCGCAAGGGGCGACGGGCGACGGTCAGGGCGGCGAAGGCGTCGCGCCGGGGCTGTCGAAGACGCTGCTCAGGCGAGCCGATGCATCAGCGTGCGCGCGGAGGGAAGCGCCGCGACCGCTGCGAAGCCGTGCCGGTCGAACATGGCGACGGTGCCGGTGGAGAACCCGGCGGGCAGCTCGCCGCCTCGTCTCGAGGTGTCGACGGGGTAGGCCTCGAGAGCGGTCGCTCCGTGCTCGAGGGCGTGGTCGAGGGCCGCCGTCAGGAGCGCCGCGCCGACGCCCGCGCGGCGTCGCGCGGGCGGCACGAGGATGCAGTAGATCGCCCACACACCCGGGTCGTCCGCCGCGTACGGGCTGTGAGCGCGTACGAGTCGGCTCGCCAGGACGTGCCGCACCCGCACGCGCGGCTCGACGCCGCACCAGCCGACGGGCGCGTCCGCGCCGAAGGCGACGAGACCTCGCGGCGGATCGAGACTGCGCACCTGCTCGCGCAGGAGGTCTCGCCGGGATTGACGGGTGGTGCGGCGCGCGTCCGCATTCTCGAGGATGTGGAACTGGCACAGGCAGTTGCGCGACGAGGCGTCGGCCTGCATCACGGTGTCGACGGCATCCCATCCCGCCTCCGTCGCCGGGAGCACCCGTACGTCCATGGCCCGACGGTACGACCCCCCACCGACATCGCCGAGCGTCGGAGCGCGGCTCGGCCGGCTCACTTGCGCTGTATGCACGAGAAAACCGGAAACGGCGTACATACAGCCCAAGTGAACCAGGGGAAAGGGGCGACGGGAGCGTCGGGTCAGGGGCGGCGCGGGGGGCGTTCGACGGCGGTGCGGAGGGCGGCGACGAGGGCGGGACGCACGGCGTCGGCTGTGAAGGCAGCGGCCGCGGCACGCGCCCGGGATGACAGCTCGGCGCGCCGGGCGTCGTCTCGCAGCAGCTCGACGATCGCGGTCGCCAGCGCGTCGACGTCGCCGGGCGGCACCATCACCCCCGCGTCCCCGACCGCTTCGCGGGGGCCGTACCGGACGTCGGTCGACACCACCGGAAGCCCACGGGCGAGGGCCTCGGCGATCGACAGACCCTGTCCCTCGAACGCGGTGGACGTGACGAACAGCGCCGACCGGTCGAAGATCGCGTCCCGGTCGCTCGTCGAGCCGCGGAGGGTGACGGATGCCGCCACCCCCAGCTCCTCGATCAGCTCCTGAAGCTCGTCCCGCAGCGGGCCCTCGCCGTAGATGTCGAGGCGCGCTGCGGGCAGTTCCGCCGCCACCCGCGCCCAGGCGCGGATCGCGAGGTCGACGCGCTTCTGCGGTGCCAGCCGGTTGAGCATCACGACCCGGAGCGGGTCGCGGGATGCCGCGCCCGGAGGCTCCGCGCCGAGCTCGATCGTGTTGGGCACGACGTTCAAGGTGCCCGGGTCGCCGAACCGGGCGGCGATCTCGTCGCGCTGCGCGGCCGTGGGGAACAGCACGGCGTCATAGCGGTCGATTGTCGACAGCCACCGCTGCCACATGCCGGTCACGGGGGCGTCGGGATCGTCGTGCGGCGCCGGCAGGTGCGAGTTGTGGACGGTGTGCACGAGCCGCACGCGCGGGTCGTCCCACTCGACCAGCGCCTCACCGATCTGTCGCGACTCGAGGATCACGACCAGCATCCGGTCGGCATCGCCGGCCGCCGCCCGCCGCTCGTCGGCGATGGCCGTCAGCCATGCGGCGTACAGGCTGCGGAATCCGCGGAGCACGCGGTCGCCGTCCGGGGCGTGAACGATGATCGCGGCATCCGAGAGATGCCAGGTCGGGTCGTCGCGGAACACCGGCAGCGACACGATCGGCCGGCCCGAGGCATCCGTCACCACCCGGTACTCGATGCCGGGATCCGCCGTGTCCGTCGCCGGCTCCCCGGCCGCGAAGAGCCACGACGGGTCGGTCACGATCTCGTCGAAGAGATTCCGCGCCGACGCGGTGCGCTCGAGCAGGCCGGCGTCGACGAACGCCTGCCGCTGTGCGGCGTGCGCCGCGGGCGACGCTCCGTCGACGCTCAGCAGCAGCGGGTCGGGTGCGCCGGCAGATGCCAGCAGCCGCAGGCGGGTCGGCACCGCCACGGCGAAGCCGCCGTCCAGGCCGAGAGCCACGCGGCTGCCGAGCAGCACGTAGTCGGCGTCGGGAAGGGCGTCGTCGGGGGCCGCAGTCACGCGTCCATCCTCCCGCACGGGGGCGGGGACGCCGGCACGATCAGGCGACGGAAACGGCGGATGCCCCGAACCGGCGAGGTTCGAGGCATCCGTTCACGTCACTCCCACTCGATGGTCCCCGGCGGCTTCGACGTGACGTCGAGCACGACGCGGTTGACCTCGCGCACCTCGTTCGTGATGCGGTTGGAGATGCGGGAGAGCACGTCGTAGGGCAGGCGCGTCCAGTCCGCGGTCATCGCGTCCTCGGACGACACCGGTCGCAGCACGATCGGGTGGCCGTAGGTGCGGCCGTCACCCTGCACGCCCACCGAGCGGACGTCGGCCAGGAGCACGACGGGGCACTGCCAGATCTCGCCGTCCAGCCCCGCCCTGGTCAGCTCCTCGCGGGCGATGGCGTCGGCGTCACGCAGGATCTCGAGACGGTCAGCGGTGACCTCACCCACGATCCGGATGCCGAGGCCGGGGCCCGGAAAGGGCTGTCGCGCGACGATCGCCTCCGGGAGGCCGAGTTCGCGCCCGATCGCGCGCACCTCGTCCTTGAAGAGGGTGCGCAGCGGCTCGACGAGCTCGAACTGCAGGTCCTCGGGGAGGCCGCCGACGTTGTGGTGGGACTTGATGTTCGCCGTGCCCGTGCCGCCGCCGGACTCGACCACGTCGGGGTACAGGGTGCCCTGCACGAGGAAGCGGATGGGCTCGCCCTCGGCCGCGGCCTCGGCGACGAGGTCGGCCTGCACCTTCTCGAAGGCGCGGATGAACTCGCGGCCGATGATCTTGCGCTTCTGCTCCGGGTCGCTGACGCCGGCGAGCGCCGACAGGAACTGCTCGCGCGCGTCGACGGTCACCAGGCGCACGCCCGTGGAGGCGACGTAGTCCTGCTCGACCTGCTCGCGCTCGCCCTTGCGGAGGAGACCGTGGTCGACGAACACGGCGACGAGCTGGTCGCCGACGGCCTCGTGCACGAGGGCCGTCGAGACGGCCGAGTCGACGCCGCCCGACAGAGCCGACAGCACGCGGCCCGAGCCGACCTGCGCCCGGATCTTCTCCACCTGCTCGGCGATGACGTTGCCGCTGTTCCAGTCGGCCGGGAGCCCCGCCGCCTTGTGCAGGAAGTTCTCGATGACGTTCTGCCCGTAGTCGGTGTGCTTGACCTCGGGATGCCACTGCACGCCGTAGAAGCGGCGCTCGTCGCTGCCGAACGCGGCGACGGGCGTGGCATCCGTCGACGCGAGCACGTCGAAGCCCTCCGGCGCGCGCGACACCTGGTCGCCGTGGCTCATCCACACGTTCTGCTCGGTGGGCTGACCGGCCAGCAGCACGCCGCCGTCACCGCTGACCGCGGCATCCGTCGCCCCGTACTCGCGCAGGCCGGTGTGCGCGACCTCGCCGCCGAGCGCCTGCGCCATGACCTGGAAGCCGTAGCAGATGCCCAGCGTCGGCACGCCGAGGTCGAACACGCCGGTGTCCAGCGACGGCGCCCCCTCCTCGTACACCGAGGACGGCCCGCCCGAGAGGATGATGCCCACCGGGTTCTTCGCCGCGATGTCCTGGGCGGTCGCGGTGTGCGGCACGATCTCGCTGTAGACGCCCGCCTCGCGCACGCGGCGGGCGATCAGCTGCGCGTACTGCGCACCGAAATCGACGACGAGGACGGGACGCTGGGAGGTCTCGGTCTGTTCGGTCAACGCTGGTTCTCCGTGGGGATCGCGGGGGCGGGGGTCGCAAGTGAGTCGGCGGCGGTCGAGCGCTCGGTGCCCGCGTGCAGCTCCGCCGCATCGCGCTCGGCGAGATAGGCCTTCACGTCACGGCCGACGCGGGCCTCCATGAAGAACGACAGCAGCGGCACGATACCGCCGGCGGCGAGCATCGCCAGGCGCCACAGGTTCCAGCGCATGAGGCTCCACACGCGGAAGCACGAGATGAGGTAGACGACGTAGAACCAGCCGTGGGCGACGAGGATGCCCAGCGACAGGTTGAACCCGTCGCCGGTCGACTCGAGACCGGCAGCGGTCTCGACGACCGGCGCGAACCACAGGAGGCCGCCCGATCCGCCGAGGAACAGCTCGTAGCCGAGCGCGTACTTGGCGATCATCTCGGCGACCAGCAGCAGCAGCATGGTGCCCGTGATGACCGAGCAGACCTGGTAGAACCTCAGGGCTCCGCGGATCGCCGGAAAGGAAGCGAGCTTCGGGGCGCGGGGCATGGCCCCAGTCTACCCGCGGGATTCCGTGCGCCCGTCGGGGCCTGTGGCCGTGGCATCCGCCTCGTCGTCGTCCTCGAAGTCCTCGAGCTCCCGCTCCCACGCGTCCTTGGCGAGGCGATACCAGAGGTAGAACGCGAAGCCGGCGAACACGGCCCACTCGACCGCGTAGAAGATGTTGAGCCAGTTGACGCTGGAGGTCTCGGCCGGCGCCGGCGACGAGATCGCCTCGAGTCCGCCGAACGGCTCGTCGGAGGTCAGGTAGGGCCGGTAGACGAACAGCTCCTCGACGTCGTTCCACTGGCCGAGGAGCATCGCCGGCGACATGCGCGTCATCGTCTGCGGGTCGGCCCCGGCGGGCGGCGGCACGGGGCCCTCGTCCGAGATGAGGCGTCCGGTGACGGCGACGGAGCCGAGGGCGGATGCCTCGTCGTCCAGCCTTTCGACGGCGGCGAGCGCGTCGTCCTCCGACGCCGCCCAGCCGAGCGCCACCGCGATGGAGGTCGGCTCGCCCGCCTCCGTCTCGGTCTCGTCCAGCCGCAGCTGACCGGTGACCCAGTACCCCTCGACGCCGTCGTTGAATCGCGACTGGACGATCAGGAAATCACCGGGCGCGAGCCTGCCGGAGGTCACGACGCGCTGCCCGACGAGCGGCTCGGGGAGGTACTCCCCCGGCTGGGCGACGTCCGAGAGCGGGCGGACGTCCTCCGTGACGCCGGGCGGCAGCGGGTCGGTGTCGATGGCGCGTCCGAGCTGCCACTGCCCGAGCCACGCGAAGACGCCGGCCACGACCAGGCACAGCAGCAGCATTCCGATCCACGCCGGTCGGAGCATGACCTCCCGCAGCGTCGGAGGGAACGCCTCTGGGGGGTCGGCGGGGGCGGCGGGGTCGGGGTGCGCGGGGTCGGCGTCGGGTCCTCCGGGCTCGGAGGGATCGGCGGGGTCGACTGGTCCGGCGGGCTCGGCGTCGGGTTGCGGCCGCTCGGCAGCCGGTCGACCCGGCTCCCCGGCTCCGCCGGCCGCGGGGCCCGTCGAAGGGTCGGTCATGGCATCCGTCATCCCGCGGCGTACGGGGCGACGACCACCTCGACGCGCTGGAACTCCTTGAGGTCGGAGTATCCGGTGGTGGCCATCGACTTGCGGAGGGCCCCGATGAGGTTCGCGGTGCCGTCGGCGACGGGCGCCGGGCCGTAGAGGATCTCCTCGAGCGAGGCGACCTGGTCCACCTTCACTCGGCGGCCGCGCGGCAGCTTGGCGTGGTGCGCCTCGGGGCCCCAGTGGAAGCCCCGGCCCGGGGCATCCGTCGCCCGCGCCAGCGCCACCCCGAGCATGACGGCGTCGGCGCCCATCGCGATCGCCTTGACGATGTCGCCCGACGTGCCCACGCCGCCGTCGGCGATGACGTGCACGTAGCGCCCGCCCGACTCGTCGAGGTAGTCGCGCCGCGCCCCGGCGACGTCGGCGACCGCCGTGGCCATGGGGGCGTGCAGCCCGAGTGTGACGCGCGTGGTCGACGCGGCGCCGCCGCCGAAGCCGACGAGGACGCCCGCCGCGCCGGTGCGCATGAGGTGCAGAGCCGCGGTGTACGTCGACGCGCCGCCCACGATGACGGGGACGTCGAGGTCGTAGATGAACTTCTTGAGGTTGAGCGGCTGGTCGACCGACGAGACGTGCTCGGCCGACACCGTGGTGCCGCGGATGACGAAGAGGTCGACACCGGCGGCGACGACGGTCTCGTAGAGCTCCTGGGTGCGCTGGGGGGTGAGCGCGCCGGCGACGGTGACGCCCGCGGCGCGGATCTCGGCGAGCCGGTCGCGCACCAGCTCGGGCTTGATGGGCTCGGCGTACAGCTCCTGCATGCGGCGGGTCGCGGCGGCCTTCTCGAGGCCGGCGATCTCGGCCAGCAGCGGCTCGGGGTCGTCGTAGCGGGTCCACAGGCCCTCGAGGTCGAGCACGCCCAGGCCGCCGAGCTGGCCGAGCATGATGGCCGTGCGCGGGCTCACGACCGAGTCCATCGGGGCGCCCAGCACCGGGATGTCGAAGCTGAAGGCATCGATCGTCCACGCGGTCGAGACGTCCTCGGGGTTGCGGGTGCGCCGCGAGGGCACCACCGCGATGTCGTCGAACGTGTAGGCGCGGCGTGCGCGCTTGGCCCGGCCGAGCTCCATGTCCATGCTCACCCGACCAGCCTACCGGGCGGGCTTCCCGCCGCCCGAAGCCCCCGTCCGCGGCCGGCCTTCCATCCGGGTTTGGGGCGCGCCGCGCGCGTTCACCCCAGGTTTGGGGCGCGCCGCGCGCGTTCGGGGCGTACGCGGTGCGCCCCGAACGGGCGTGAGGCGCCCCAAACCCGGCGGGGTGAGGTCGGGGCCGGGACTGGCGCGGATGACGGATGCCGCGGGGCGAGGCATCCGTCACTCGCGCGCGGATCCGGAAACCGGAGTTGTGCACCGTTTCCGGAGCGCACGGCCGCGTCCGATCCGGAAAGCGGCCGGAAGTCCGAATTCCGGATCCGGGAACCGAGCGAGTGGAGGGCGGCCAGGTCCGCCGCCCTGCAATGCGGGATGACGGATACCGCGGCGCGAGGCATCCGTCACTCGCGCGCGGATCCGGAAACCGGAGTTGTGCCCCGTTTCCGGAGCGCACGGCCCCCGCGGATCCGGAAAACGGCCGGAAGTCCGAATTCCGGATCCGATAATCAGGCGAGAGGACCGTCCACCAGCCCCTTGCCCCGGTCGGGACCCGCCGGGCTCTCGCAACCATTCCCGGGGTTTGGGGCGCGCCGCGCGCATCTGGGGCGTACGCGGTGCGCCCCGACCGGACGGAACGCGCCCCAAACCCGGGAGAGCTGAGGTCGGGGCGACGACGGAGGCGGGTGACGGATGCCGCGACCCGAGGCATCCGTCACCGCGCACGCGCGACGCGCGCCTCGTCCCACACCGGCTCGCCGGACTCGAACACCCGGCCGTCCGCCCCGAAGACCAGGAAGCGGTCGAACGACTTCGCCAGCCACCGGTCGTGCGTCACCGCGAGGACGGTCCCCTCGAAGCGGGCGAGCGCATCCTGCAGCGCCTCGGCCGAGACGAGGTCGAGGTTGTCGGTCGGCTCGTCCAGCAGCAGCAGCGTCGCGCCGGACAGCTCGAGCAGCAGGATCTGGAAGCGCGCCTGCTGCCCGCCCGACAGGCTGCCGAACGCCTGCTCGGCCTGCGCCACGAGCCCGTAGCGGTCGAGCGCGCCGGATGCCGCCTCCCGCGGGAGCCCCGACCGCGCGTCCTCGCCGCGGTGCAGGATGTCCAGCAGCGTGCGGCCTTCGAACTCCGGATGACTGTGCGTCTGCGCGAACCAGCCCGGGACGACGCGCGCCCCGAGCACCGCGCGCCCCGTGTGCGAGACCCGCTCGAGCGCGGCGCCGGTCGTCGTCACGTGTCCGAGCCGGCCGTCGGGGTCGGTGCCGCCGCGGGCGAGCAGCCGCAGGAAGTGCGACTTGCCCGAGCCGTTCGAGCCGAGCACCGCGACGCGGTCGCCGAACCACACCTCGAGGTCGAACGGCTTCATGAGCCCGGTGAGCTCGAGCTGCTCGGCCACCACCGCGCGACGGCCGGTGCGCGACCCTCGCAGGCGGACGTCCAGCTCCTGCTGCCGCGGACGCTCCTGCGGCGGCCCCGCCTCCTCGAACTTTCGCAGCCGCGTCTGGGCCGCACGGTAGCGGGAGGTGAAGCTGTCGTTGGCGGTGGCCTTGACCTTGAGCGTCGCGACGAGCTCCTTCAGCTTCGCGTGCTGCTCGTCCCAGCGCCGCCGCAGCTCGTCGAGGCGCGCCATCCGGTCCTCCCGCGCACGGTGGTAGGTGCCGAACCCGCCGCCGTGCACCCACGCCGTGCTCCCGGCGCCGCCCGCCTCGAGCGTCACGATCCGGTCGGCGGCACGCGCGAGCAGCTCCCGGTCGTGCGACACCAGCAGCACCGTCTTCGCGGTCTCGCGCAGACGCTCCTCGAGCCACCGCTTGCCCGGGACGTCGAGGTAGTTGTCGGGCTCGTCCAGCAGCAGGACCTGGTCGGGCCCGCGCAGCAGCGCCTCCAGCGCGAGCCGCTTCTGCTCGCCGCCGGAGAGCGTGGCCAGCTCGCGGAACCGGGCTCGGGAGAACGGGATGCCGAGGGCCGCCGTCGTGCACGTGTCCCAGACGGTCTCGTACTCGTAGCCGCCGGCCTCAGCGTAGTCGGCGATGGCGCCCGCGTACCGCATCTGCGTGTCGAGGTCGTCCTGCTCGATGATCGCCGCCTCGGCGTCCTCGAGCTCGCGCGCGGCGCGGCGCACCCGATCGGGGGCGACCGCGATCAGCAGATCGTGCACCGTCTGCCCCGGCTCGCCGTGGCCGACGAACTGGTCCATGACGCCGAGCCCGCCGTCGATCGAGACGACGCCCGAGAGCGCCGGGGTCTCGCCGCGGATGATGCGCAGCAGCGTGGTCTTGCCCACGCCGTTCTGCCCGATGAGCGCGGTCGTCGACCCCTCGCCGACGCGGAACGAGACCTCGTCGAGGAGCGGCCGGCCGTCCGGCAGCGCATACGAGACGGCGGCGATGTCGATGTACCCCACGGTGTTCCTTCACTGCTCCGCGGGACCGGGCGTTCCGGTGGGGAGCCGACCAGACTACCGCAGGACTCCGGTGCGGCTCAGGCCCCCGGCCGTCTCAGCACGCCGGCCGGCCACGGCCGCCTCAGCAAGCCGGCCGGCCCCGGCCGCCTCAGCACTACGGCCGCCTCAGGCCGCGGGTGCGGCGTAGCGGCCGGACTTGATCGCCCGCTCGCGGGCCTTGGCCGCTTCGACCTCGCGATTCTTGGGCGGGGCGGTGGCGACGAGATCGTCGAGGAGGTGCTGGGTCACGTGGGCGATGTCGTGCACCGCGCGGTCGAACGCGTCTTGGTTCGCCTTCGAGGGCTTCGTGGTGCCCGCGATCTTGCGCACGTACTGGAGCGCGGCCGCGTGCACCTCGTCGGAGCTCGCCGCGGGCTCGAAGTTGTGGAGCGTGTGGATGTTCCGGCACATGCCACCGACGATACGCCGCGCCCCGGACGCCGACCAAGGGGCGGCATCCCCCGATCAAACGGCGCCGAGATCGCACCATCTCGCCGAGATCACACGTCGCGGGCGCCAACAACGTGCGTTCTCGACGAGATCACACGATCTCGACGGATGCTTCGACCCGTGCTCTCGCCGAGATCGCACACCGCCTGCTCGTGCAGGACGTGCGCTCGACGAGATCGCACGATCTCGACGGATGGCCGGCGACGGAGAGTCGACGGATGCCGCCGCGACCCGACGTGCTCGGTCAACCCTTTCCGCGCAACAGGCGGGTGAGCGGCCCGTCGACGAGGAACAGCAGGAACGCCGCCGAGCCGATCCAGGGCGCCAACGCCACGACGGCGCCCGAGATGAGCAGCGCGCTCAGCGAGCCGCGGCCCCACGCGACCGCCTCGTCGTGCGACATGTCGGGGAGCATGACCTCGTGCCGCCGCACCGCCCATCCCCACTGCAGCCAGCTGAAGAGGATCGCGAGGAAGAAGGCGATCGGCATCGCGAGCCTGCCGGCGAGGTATTCGGAGTACTCGGTCGTCAGATTCGTCGCGAACGGCACGAGCACGATGAACAGCAGCCGCGCGTTGTTGAGCCACACCATCGTGGCGTCCACGCGCGCGACGTGCTCGAACTGCTGCACGTGCACCATCCACATCAGGCACAGCAGCACGAAGCTCAGCGCGAAGTTGAGGAAGAGCTCCCACATGCCGCCGACGGCCGCCCACATCTCGGCGTCGGAGCCGACGTCGCCGAGCGAGTGCTGCGTGAGGTCGAGGACGAGCAGCGTGGCCGCGATCGCGAACACCCCGTCGGTGAAGGCCTCCAGCCGCGTGGTGCGCTGCGTCGCGGCCGCGTGCACGCGCTGTCTGATCATGCCGACAGGCTAGCGACTGCGGCGGCCGGCGGACGGATGCCTCGAAGAGGCGTCACCTCTTGTAGTTGGGCGCTTCCACGACGATCTGGACGTCGTGGGGGTGGGACTCCTTGAGGCCCGCGGCCGTGATGCGCACGAACTTCCCCTTGGCCTTGAGCTCCTCGACGGTGCGGGCGCCGACGTAGAACATCGACTGACGCAGGCCGCCGACCAGCTGGTAGGCGACCGCCGAGACCGGGCCGCGGTACGCGACCTGACCCTCGATGCCCTCGGGGATCAGCTTGTCGTCGCTCGGGACGTCGGCCTGGAAGTAGCGGTCCTTCGAATAGGACGTCTTCTTGCCGCGCGTCTGGAGGGCGCCGAGGGATCCCATGCCGCGGTACTGCTTGAACTGCTTGCCGCCCTGGAACACGATCTCGCCCGGCGACTCGTCGGTGCCGGCCAGGAGGGAGCCGAGCATGACGGTGTCGGCACCGGCGACGAGCGCCTTGGCGATGTCGCCGGAGTACTGCAGGCCGCCGTCGGCGATGACCGGGACGCCCGCCTCGCGCGCGGCGAGGGCTGCCTCGTAGATCGCGGTCACCTGGGGCACGCCGACGCCGGCGACCACGCGGGTGGTGCAGATGGAGCCCGGGCCCACGCCGACCTTGACGGCGTCCACGCCGGCGTCGACGAGCGCCTGCGCGCCCTCGCGCGTGGCGACGTTGCCGCCGATCACGTCGATGTGGGCGAACGACTGGTCACCCTTCAGGCGGCGCACCATGTCGATGACGCCGGCCGACTGGCCGTTCGCGGTGTCGACCACGATGACGTCCACACCCGCGTCGCGCAGCGCCTCTGCGCGCTGCCACGCGTCACCGAAGAACCCGATCGCCGCGCCGACCCGGAGGCGGCCCTGCTCGTCCTTGGTGGCGAGCGGGTACTTCTCGCTCTTGTCGAAGTCCTTGATGGTGATGAGGCCCGCGAGCGTGCCGTCGTCGTCGATGAGCGGCAGCTTCTCGACGCGGTGCCGCGCGAAGAGGGCGATGACCTCGCCGGCGCTGATGCCGACGCGGCCGGTGACGAGGTTCTCGCTCGTCATGACGTCGCGCACCTTGGTGGTCTGGCGCTCGAAGCCCGACACGAACCGCATGTCGCGGTTGGTGACGATGCCGACGAGGCGGCCGCCGTCGTCGACCACCGGGAGACCCGATATGCGGTAGGTCGCGCACAGCGTGTTGACCTCTTCGATCGTCGCGTCCGGGGTCGTCGTGATCGGGTCGGTGATCATGCCCGACTCGCTGCGCTTGACGCGGTCGACCATCGACGCCTGCTCCTCGATGGAGAGGTTGCGGTGGATGATGCCGAGCCCGCCCTCGCGGGCGATGGCGATGGCCAGACGCGCCTCGGTGACCGTGTCCATCGCGGCCGAGAGCAGCGGCGTCGCGACCGTGATGCGACGCGTCACGCGGGACGACGTGTCGGCCTCGCTCGGGATCACGTCGGTGTGGCCGGGCAGCAGCAGCACATCGTCGTAGGTCAGTCCGACGAAGCCGAAGGGGTCGTTGTGCTCCATGGGGTCTCCTGCGCGCTCGGCGCGTTCTCTCGGGTGTGGACGACGACGGCCGGTGCGCTCGTGACGCTCCGCCTTCGATTCTAAGCGTCCCGCGGGACCGATTCATTCCCCGCGAGAACGGCACGCGCGCCCCGCGCGCGCGAGCGCACGCGCGTCCCGCGGGCCTCGGTTCCGATCGGGTCACGTATCCACAGGTGACCGTAGGCGAAACAGCGCCGACACATTACAGTCGTAGCGTCGTTCATCACGGCCGATGCGACCCGAGCTTCGGTGTCCGCGTGGTGCCGAACTGGAGGTTTTGTGGGTCCTTCGACTGCGATCACGATCAGCAGCCGCCGCTGGATCGTTCTGCTCTTCGGACTGCTGATGGCGGCGGGCATGGTCTTCGTGTCCACCCCCACCGGCGCGCACGCGGACGCCCCCGACACCCCGGGCGCCGACCAGGAGCAGACCGACTACTACTTCGGCGGCGTCGTCACCTTCGAGGGCGAGCCCGTCGAGGGCGTGACGATGTCCATCGAGGGGGGCGGTTTCGACGCCGAGACCGTCACCAACGCCGAGGGCCGCTGGCGCCTGTACGTCCCCGAGAAGGACGACTACGTCCTCACCATCGAGGAGGACACCCTCCCCGAGGGCGTCATCGTCGACCCGGAGCAGCTGCCCGAAGGCACGCAGCCCATCGAGGGCACGAGCGGATCGTTCGAGGTGACGTTCGGCCTGACCAACAGCAAGATCCTCAACCTCTTCCTCGGCGAGGGCGAGCGCGTCGTGGCGACGCAGTTCGACCGGGTCGTCGCACTCGTGATCAACGGCCTGAACTTCGGCCTCCTCCTCGCGCTCGCATCGATCGGCGTCTCGCTGATCTTCGGCACGACGGGCCTGACGAACTTCGCCCACGCCGAGATGGTCACCTTCGGTGCCATCGTGGCGCTCGTCTTCGGCACGTTCCTGACGTGGCCGATGTGGATCGTCATCCCGCTGGTGCTCGTGTTCGGCGCGGCCTTCGGGTGGGGCTTGGACGCGGGACTGTGGCGCCCGCTGCGACGCCGCGGCCTGGGCCTGGTGCAGCTGATGATCGTCAGCATCGGCCTGTCGCTCGCGCTGCGCTACACCTTCCAGTTCTTCATCGGCGGCACGAGCTATCAGCTTCCGGGCGCCGGCGCGGCGAAGATCCGCATCATCGGCCCGGTCTCGCTCTCGGTGATCGACATGGCCTCGATGGGCATCAGCATCGTGGTGATCGTCGCCGTCGCGTTCTGGCTCGTGCGCACGCGCGTCGGCAAGGCGACGCGGGCCATCTCGGACAACCCCGGACTCGCCGCGGCCTCCGGCATCGACGTCGACGGGGTCATCCGCATCGTGTGGATGATGTCGGCGGCGCTGGCCGCCCTCGCCGGCGTGCTGTGGGCCTACTTCCGCCCGGGCGTCCGGTGGGACATGGGCGTGCAGATCCTGCTGCTGATCTTCGCCGCGGTCACCCTCGGCGGTCTCGGCACGGCGTTCGGCGCCCTGATCGGCTCGATCATCGTGGGTCTTCTCGTGGAGATCTCCACGCTGTGGCTGCCTCCCGACCTGAAGTACGTGGGCGCGCTGGCCGTGCTCATCCTCGTGCTGCTGGTCAGACCACAGGGAATCCTGGGTCGCAAGGAACGAGTGGGTTAGGGGCCGCGAGATGGATTGGGGACAGATCTTCAACAACACCGCGAGCTGGTTCTTTCAGCCGACGACCATCGCGTACGCGCTGGCTGCCACCGGCCTCGCCGTCCACTTCGGCTACGCGGGCCTGCTCAACTTCGGCATGGCGGGGTTCATGGCGATCGGGGCGTACTCGTACGCGATCTCGATCCTGAGCTTCGGCCTGCCGTGGTGGGTGGGAATCCTGATCGGGATGCTGGGCGCCGTCGTGTTCGCCTTCATCCTCGGTATCCCGACGCTGCGACTGCGCGCGGACTACCTGGCCATCGTGACGATCGCGGCCGCCGAGATCGTGCGTCTGCTGTTCACCACCACGGTGTTCGACGAGTACACGAACTCGGCGGACGGCCTGGGCGGGTACCACGCCGGCTTCCGGGCCGCGAACCCGTTCCCCGAGGGCACCTACGGCTTCGGCCCGTGGACGTGGACGGCCGACCAGCTGTGGGTGCGCGTGTTCGGCGCCCTCCTCCTCGCGATCGCGATCTACCTGGTGTGGGCGCTCATGCGCAGCCCGTGGGGGCGCGTGCTGAAGGGCATCCGCGAGGACGAGGACGCGGTGCGGTCGCTCGGAAAGAACGTCTTCGCCTACAAGATGCAGGCGCTCATCATCGGCGGCATCTTCGGTGCGCTGGGCGGTGTGGTCTTCGCACTCCCCTCGGCCGTGATCCCCGCCACCTATACGACGTCGCTGACGTTCTTCCTGTGGACGATCCTGCTCCTCGGCGGCGCGGCGACGGTCTTCGGCCCGGCGGTCGGCTCGGTCATCTTCTGGGTCATCATGGCGTTCCTCGACAACGTCCTGCCGGCACTGGCCAGCGAGGGCATCCTGCCGATGACGCCGATCCAGGCCGGCATCCTGCGGTTCATCCTCGTGGGTGTCGCGCTGATGCTGATCGTGATCTTCCGCCCGCAGGGCATCTTCGGAAACAAGAGGGAGCTGACCTTTGTCAAGTAACCCGCCCACCACGCCCGAGCCGGCGCCGCAGGGTCCGGGCGCCGTCCCGCCGGTCCCCCCGGCCGGCACCGGCGCGGTCCCCACCGCGACCGGTTCCATCCGGCGCCCGAAGACCGGCGGACTCGCCAAGGGCGACCCCGTCCCGGGTGTCGCCAAGAGCGACCCGATCCTCATCGTCGACGGCGTGACGCGCCGGTTCGGCGGCCTCACCGCTGTCGACGTCGACCACCTCGAGATCCCCCGCAACGCCATCACGGCGCTCATCGGCCCCAATGGCGCCGGCAAGACGACGCTGTTCAACCTGCTGTGCGGCTTCGACAAGCCGAACTCGGGCGCATGGTCGTTCGACGGCAAGCAGCTGGCCGGCATCCCCTCGTTCAAGGTGGCCCGCATGGGCCAGGTGCGCACGTTCCAGCTGACCAAGTCGCTGTCGCTGCTCACCGTGCTCGAGAACATGAAGCTCGGCGCCACGGCCCAGAAGGGAGAGAACATCTGGGCCAGCATCGTCCCGGCGCTCTGGCGCAAGCAGGACGACGGCATCGAAGAGAAGGCGCGTGAGCTGCTGGCGCGCTTCAAGCTCGACGCGAAGGCCGACGACTACGCCGCGTCGCTCTCCGGCGGTCAGCGCAAGCTGCTCGAGATGGCGCGCGCGCTCATGAGCGACCCGACGCTGGTGATGCTGGACGAGCCGATGGCCGGCGTGAACCCCGCGCTGACGGAGTCGCTGCTCGACCACATCCTCGACCTGAAGGACCTCGGCATGACGGTGCTCTTCGTCGAGCACGACATGCACATGGTGCGCCACATCGCCGACTGGGTCGTCGTGATGGCCGAGGGCAAGGTCGTCGCCGAGGGACCGCCCGACACGGTGATGGAGGACCAGGCGGTGATCGACGCGTACCTCGGCAGCCACCAGGACGTCGATCTGGGCGTGGTCACCGGCCGCGTCGCCGGCGAGCTCGACACCTCCGCCGTCCAGCTGCTCGAAGAGATCCGCGAGGCCGAGGAGGCCTCGATCCACGAGGCCGAGGAGGAGTCCAAGTGAGCGCATCGACGGGCGCAGGGTCGCCGACCGCCGCGGGCGCCACCGCGGAGGCGGCCAAGACCGACCGCATCGTGGTGGAGGTCAAGGACCTCACGGCCGGGTACCTGCCCGGCATCAACATCATCAACGGCGCCAACCTGGTCGCCCGCAAGGGTGAGCTGATCGGCATCATCGGCCCGAACGGCGCCGGCAAGTCGACGCTGCTGAAGGCCATCTTCGGCATGGTGAAGGTGCGCGACGGAGACATCACCGTCGACGGTGAGAGCGTGGTCGGGCTGAAGTCCGACAAGCTCGTGCAGCGCGGCGTCGGCTTCGTGCCGCAGACCAACAACGTCTTCCCCTCGCTCAGCATCGAGGAGAACCTGCAGATGGGCCTGTACCAGCGCCCGAAGGTGTACGCCGAGCGCCTGGAGTTCGTCACCGGCATCTTCGCCGAGCTGGGCAAGCGCCTCAAGCAGCGGGCCGGCTCGCTCTCCGGCGGTGAGCGGCAGATGGTCGCGATGTCGCGCGCGCTCATGATGGACCCGTCGGTGCTGCTGCTGGACGAGCCGTCGGCCGGTCTGTCGCCCGTGCGCCAGGACGACGCGTTCATCCGCGTCTCCGACATCAACAAGGCGGGGGTGACGACCATCATGGTCGAGCAGAACGCCCGTCGCTGCCTGCAGATCTGCGACCGCGGCTACGTCCTCGACCAGGGCCGCGACGCGTACCACGGCACCGGCCGCGAGCTGCTGAACGATCCGAAGGTCGTCGGCCTCTACCTCGGCACGCTGGGCACCGAGGGGCACTGACCCCGCACCTGCACCAAGAATCGGAGCGGATGCCTCGGAGAGAGGCATCCGCTCCACTTCTTCGTGTGCGCGCGGCATCCCGGCCACTGGGGCGACAACGGCAGAGGGCCCCGGATCGCTCCGGGGCCCTCTGGTGTCGACTGACCCGAATCAGTTGATGCGGGTGTGCGTGTTGTCGGCGCCGTACTCGAAGATGCCGATCGACGCCTCGGTCGGGTCGCCGTTCTCGTCGAACGTGACGTTGCCCGAGTAGCCGTCGTAGTCGGCGGTGCCGCCGTCGAGGATGATGTCGGCGCACTCCTCGAACGAGGTGCACTTCTCACCCTCGCCGCTGCCGCCCGAGACCTCCTGCAGCTTGCCGGCGATGTCGGCCGGGTCGTTGGAGTTGGCTGCGAGTGCGGCCAGCGCCAGGAGCACGACGGCGTCGTACGACTCAGCGGCGTAGTTGAGGTCGGCGAGCTCTTCGTTGCCCTCGCCGGTCCACCACTCGTTGAGGCGCTCGATGAAGTCGTCCTCGAGAGCGGGTCCGGGCTGCGTGCCCTTCGAGCCCTCGATGCTCACCGGCATCTCGTCGCCCCACTGGCTGGTGTTGCCGTCGACGAAGTAGAAGTTGCCTCCGTCGAAGCCCTCCGCCACGATGGCCGGCACGATCGTCGAGGTCTCGACGAAGCCGATCACGGCGATCGCGTCGGGGCTCTCGGCGAGCACCGCGCTGACCTGCGCGTCGAACGTGGTGTCGGTCGCGTTGTACGCCTGGCTGGCGACGACCTCTCCACCGGCGGCCTCGAAGTTCTCGGTCAGCGCCGCCTCGAGACCCGTGCCGTACGCGTCGTTGAGGTAGATGATGCCGAGGCTCTGGTGGCCGTCCTCGGCGATCAGGTTGCCGAGCACCTCACCCTGGAGCAGGTCGCTGGGAGCGGTGCGCCAGTAGAGGTTGTCGTCGTCCCACGTGGTGAAGTCCGGCGAGGTGTTGGCCGGGGAGAACGTGATGACGCCCGCGGCGACCGCCTGGTCGAGGAACAGCTTGGTCACACCGGACGAGGCGGCGCCGATGAGCGCCTGAACGTCGTTGCCCAGCAGGCGCGGGACGGTGGTCTCGTAGGCCTTGTTGTCGGGGTCGCCCGAGTCGCCGAACTCCACGTCGACCGTGATGCTCTTGGCGGCCTCGTTGATGTCGGCCGCGGCGAGGCCGACACCGGCCTCCTCGGGCGGGCCGAGGAACGCCAGGGCTCCGGTCTGCGGAAGGACCGTGCCGATGTTCAGCGAGAGTTCCTCGCGGTCCTCGCTGGGGGCACTGGTCTCGCCTCCGCCGGTGTCACCGCCGCCGGTGCAACCGGCGAGGACGAGGGCGCTGGCGCCGGCGAGCGCGATGCCACCGAGGACGGTGGCCTTGCGCGAGCGGGTGAAGACGCTCATGTTGCTCCTTGCTGTATGTATGTGGGCGCGGCTCGGGCGCCCGACCCAATGCGATAAACCTAACCGCGCCGGAGGGCGCGGAGTGTTGCCATTCGTTAACGATGTGTAACGCGTGTGACCGGGGCATTCCGTTCCGATAACGGCCCGCGGCGCCACCATACCCCCCAGCGGTATAGACTGGCCATCGCGGTACCCCACAGGGGTATCACCGACCGGTTCCAAGAGAGGGAAGCTATGACTGAGGCCGAGTACAAGGTGACGGGCATGAGCTGCGGGCACTGCGAGGCATCCGTGCGCGGCGAGGTGTCCAAGCTCGCCGGCGTCGAGGACGTCCACGTCAGCGCCGCCGCCGGCACCCTGAAGATCGTGTCCTCCGCCGAGCTCGCCGACGAGGCGGTCATCGCCGCGGTCGACGAGGCCGGCTACACCGCGGTCCGCGCCTGATGGCCCCCGCCTCGGCCCCGGCCGCCCGGATCGAGCTCGAGATCGGCGGCATGACGTGCGCGTCCTGCGCCTCGCGGATCGAGAAGCGGCTCAACCGGCTCGACGGGGTCGAGGCATCCGTCAACTACGCCACCGAGAAGGCGGTCGTGCGGGGCCCCTCGGGCCTCGACGCGCAGACGCTCATCGACGAGGTCGTCAAGACCGGCTACACCGCGGCGGTGCCCGCTCCCCCTGTGGAGGACGCGACCGCGCACGAGGATGCGGATCCCGAGCTGCGCGCGCTGCGGCAGCGGCTGATCGGATCGATCGTGCTGTCGGTGCCGGTGATCCTCATGGCGATGATCCCGCCGCTGCAGTTCACGTACTGGCAGTGGGCGTCGCTCGCCCTGGCCGCCCCGGTCGTGGTGTGGGGCGCGTGGCCCTTCCACCGCGCGGCGTGGGTCAACCTCCGCCACGGCGCAGCGACCATGGACACGCTCATCTCGCTCGGGGTGTCTGCGGCCTTCCTGTGGTCGGTGTACGCGCTGTTCCTGGGGCACGCCGGCATGCCCGGGATGACGCACACGTTCGAGTGGTCCGTCACCCCGAGCGACGGAGCGGGCGACATCTATCTCGAGGTCGCCGCGGGCGTCACCACCTTCGTGCTGGCGGGCCGGTACTTCGAGCAGCGCTCGAAGCGGCGCGCGGGTGCGGCGCTGCGGGCCCTCCTCGAGATCGGCGCGAAGGACGTCGCCGTGCTGCGGCCGACCGCCGCCGGCGCGACGGAGGTGCGCGTGCCGATCGCCGAGCTGCGCGTCGGCGACGAGTTCGTGGTGCGGCCCGGCGAGAAGATCGCAACCGACGGCGTCGTGGCATCGGGGACGTCGGCCGTCGACGCCTCGATGGTCACCGGCGAGTCCGTGCCCGTCGAGGTCGTGCCCGGCGACGCGGTCGTCGGCGCCACCGTCAACGCCGGCGGGCGGCTCGTGGTGCGCGCGACCCGCGTGGGCGACGACACGCAGCTCGCCCAGATGGCGCGCCTGGTCGAGGAGGCCCAGTCCGGCAAGGCGCAGGTGCAGCGCCTGGCCGACCGGATCTCCGGGGTCTTCGTGCCTGTCGTGCTGCTGCTCGCGCTCGGCACGCTCGTGGCATGGCTGCTCACCGGCGCCCCGGCATCCATGGCCTTCACCGCCGCCGTCGCGGTGCTGATCATCGCGTGCCCCTGCGCGCTCGGGCTCGCCACCCCCACCGCGCTGCTCGTCGGCACCGGCCGCGGCGCGCAGCTCGGCATCCTCATCAAGGGGCCCGAGGTCCTGGAGTCCACGCGCACCGTCGACACCGTCGTGCTCGACAAGACCGGCACGGTCACGACCGGCCGGATGGCCCTCGTCGACGTGGTGGTCGCGTCGCAGACGGGGCAGACGGATGCCGCGGCATCCGGTCGCTCTCAGCTCCTCCGTCTCGCGGGTGCGCTCGAGCACGCGTCCGAGCACCCGATCGCGCAGGCGATCGCCCGCGCGGCCGCCGATGAGACCGGACCGCTCGCCGACGTCGAGGCGTTCCAGAACGTGCCGGGGAAGGGCGTCTCGGGCGTCGTGGACGGCCACGCCGTGCTCGTCGGACGCGAAGCGCTCCTCACCGACTGGTCGCTCGCGCTGCCCGCCGATGTCGCCGCGGCCAAGGCATCCGCCGAGGCGCTCGGGCGCACCGCCGTGCTGGTCGCCGCGGACGGCGCCGTGCGAGGACTCCTCGTGGTGGCCGACCAGGTGAAGCCGACGAGCGCCGAGGCCGTCGCGCAGCTGCGCGCGCTCGGGCTCACGCCGGTGCTGCTCACCGGAGACAACGCCGCCGCGGCGCGCGCGATCGCCGACGAGGTCGGCATCGAGCGCGTCACCGCCGAGGTGCTCCCGCACGACAAGGTCGCCGTCATCGAGGCGCTGCAGGCGGAGGGCCGCGTGGTCGCGATGGTCGGCGACGGCGTCAACGACGCTGCCGCCCTCGCTCAGGCAGACCTGGGACTCGCGATGGGGACGGGGACGGATGCCGCGATCGAGGCATCCGACATCACGCTCGTCCGCGGCGATCTGCGCAGCGCCGCCGACGCGATCCGGCTCTCGCGGGCCACGCTCGGCACCATCAAGGTGAACCTGTTCTGGGCCTTCGCGTACAACGTCGCCGCGATCCCCCTCGCGGCCCTCGGGCTGCTGAACCCTATGATCGCCGGAGCGGCGATGGCCTTCTCGAGCGTCTTCGTCGTGGGCAACAGCCTGCGGCTGCGCCGGTTCCAGAGCCTCTCCACCCGTCACCGCTGAAGGAGTCCGACATGACCGACACCACCCTCGCGCCTTCGCCCGCCGGAGAGCACTCCCACCACGGCTACATCACCGACAAGGACAAGTACCTCAACCGCCTGAAGCGCATCGAGGGTCAGGCCCGCGGCATCCACAAGATGGTGGAGGACGAGAAGTACTGCATCGACATCCTCACGCAGATCAGCGCCCTGACCTCGGCGCTCGAGGCCGTCGCGGTCGGGCTCCTCGACGACCACCTGCGCCACTGCGTCGTGGACGCGGCTCGCCTGGGCGGCCCCGAGGCCGACGCGAAGATCACCGAGGCCTCGCAGGCCATCGCACGCCTCGTGCGCTGAGCTGAGCGACGAGGCCTCACGCGGCCGCGCGCATGCGCCGGGCGTGGAGGATCGAGTCGACCGTCAGCACCGAGAGCGCGAGCCACACCAGCCCGAAGCCGATCCACCGCTCCAGCGGCATCGGCTCCCCGAGCACCAGCCACCCCACGAGGAACTGCAGGATGGGCGCCACGAACTGCAGCAGCCCGATCGTCGTGAGCGAGACCCGGCGGGCGCCCGCGGCGAACAGCAGCAGCGGGATCGCGGTGACGATGCCCGCGAGGCTCAGCAGCACGGCGTGCGGCCAGCCGGCGGCGCCCATCGTGAGCCCCTCCGTCACGCCGACGATCACGAGGACCGCCACCGCGATCGGGGTCAGCCACAGCGTCTCGAGGGTGAGGCCGCTGACGGCATCCACCGACGGCCCGACCTTCTTCTTGACCAGGCCGTACACGCCGAACGACGCCGCGAGGGTGAGGGCGATCCACGGGAAGGCGCCGTAGCCGACGACGATCACGGTGACCGCCGCCGCGGCGATGCCGATGGCGACCCACTGCGTCGGCCGCAGGCGCTCCCGCAGCACGAGCACCGCGAGCAGCACGGTGGCGATCGGGTTGATGAAGTAGCCGAGGCTCGTCTCGATGACGTGCCCGGTCAGCGCGCCGTAGATGAAGACCTGCCAGTTGACGTAGATGACCAGGCCCGCGATCACGGTCAGCCCGAGGACCCGCGGCTGCCGGAAGATGGCGACGAGCCGCGGCCAGGTGCGCGTCACCGTGAGCAGCAGCGCGCAGAACGCGAGCGACAGCAGGATGCGCCACGCCACGATCTCCCACGGCCCGGTGGGAGCCAGCAGCAGGAAGTACAGCGGCAGGAAACCCCACAGCAGGTACGCCGAGAACGTGTAGATCCCGCCCAGCGAGCGCTCCCGCGCCTCGGCGACGCGGACGGCGCCGGTGCTGGTCGTGACCCCGAGGTCCAGCGCCGTCGAGTCGTCGAGCCCGTCCGCCTCGGCGCGTTCGGGGAGGCGGGACTGCTCGTGACTCACCGGGTCAGCCTACGCCCGCCCGACGCGGGCGGCGCGGGGATGAGCCCGACACACGGCGAGAGGGTCGGATGCCGAAGCATCCGACCCTCTCGGTTCGCGCAGCGCGCGGGACTCAGCGGACGACGACCGCCAGGACGTCGCGGGCCGACAAGACGAGGAACTCGTCGCCGCCGAACTTGACCTCGGTCCCGCCGTACTTGCTGTAGATCACGCGGTCGCCGACGGCGACGTCGATCGGGATGCGGTTGCCGTTGTCGTCGATACGACCCGGGCCCACCGCCACGACCTCGCCCTCCTGGGGCTTCTCCTTGGCGGTGTCGGGGATGACCAGACCGCTGGACGTGGTCTGCTCGGCCTCGACCTGCTTGATGACGATGCGGTCCTCGAGCGGCTTGATGGAAACCGACACGGTCTACCTCTTCCTTCTTGAGACTAAGACTCGTTAGCACTCTGCCCTTGAGAGTGCTGATGTCAGTCTAGGCAACCGGCTGGCACTCACGCAACGTGAGTGCCAACGGATGACCGGAACGCCGGGGCGCTTCGCTTTCCCACTCATCCCTTGAGACGCGATCGCATGACGGCGTATCATCGGCGACTGTCGGGCCTCTCTTGGGGAAGAGAGCTTCGACGCGGGATCGGGGGAGCTCGCACATCGAAACGTGGGGGCATGTTTTCGCATGGCTGAGCAGTATTACCTTGCTGTGGATCTCGGGACCAGCAGGGTCGGCGCGGCAACAGCGCGCATCACCGGGGACGGCAGCATCTCATCGGCGCCGTTCGCACTGGGGCGCCGCGGCGACAGCGTCGCGGCCGTCGTCTTCGTCGGCGAGGCGGGCGACCTCCTCTTCGGCGATGCCGCCGAGCGGCGAGGCGTGACGGAGCCGGAACGGCTGATCCGCGAGTTCAAGCGCAGCATCGGAGACGAGGTCCCGCTGGTCGTGGGCGATCGGGCGATCCGCGCCGAAGAGCTCTACGCGCGGACCGTCGCGGACATCATCGCCATCGTCGGCGAGCGGGAGGGCACCGCGCCGGCGGGCGTCACCCTGACGCATCCGGTCACCTGGGGACCGCACCGTCTCGGTCTGATCAGCGCGGCGCTGGCGGACGTCGGGATCCGCGACGTGGAGTACATGACCGAGCCCGAGGCCGCGGCACGCCACTACGAGGCCTCGCGCGAACTCGCGCCCGGAGCGACCATCGCCGTCTACGACCTGGGCGGCGGCACGTTCGACGGCGTGCTGCTGCGCAAGAGGGAGTCCTCGTTCGAGCTCATCGGCGAGCCGGTGGGCCTCAGCGACCTCGGCGGCACCGACTTCGACGACGCGGTGGTGCGCCACGTGCTCCGCTCCGCCGACGTCTCCAGCGAGGCGCTCGACGACTCCTCCGCCGATGCGCGGGTCGCGCTGTCGCAGCTTCGCCGTGAATGCGTGGACGCCAAAGAGGCGCTGTCGTTCGACTCCGACGTCGTGGTCCCCGTGCTGGTCGCGGCCGGCCGCTCGAGCGTCCGGCTGACCCGCGCCGAGTTCGAGGACATGATCGACCCGTTCGTGTCGCGGACGATCGACGCGCTCGAGCGGGCGCTCGACGCGGTCGAGATCGACCCCGCCCAGCTCGACGCCGTGCTGCTCATCGGCGGATCCTCCCGCATCCCGCTGATCACCCAGCGGCTCTCCGAGCGCCTGGACCGGCCCACGGCCATCGACGCCGATCCGAAGGCCTCCATCGCGCTGGGAGCAGCTCACACCGCGCTGATCCGCGCCATAGACGGCGAGATCACGGCACGCGGCGAACTCGTCGTCTTCGAGGGCGCACCGAGCGCGGTGCTCGAGCTCTCAGCCGCCGTCGACGCATCAGCACCGGCGGCGCCGGTCTCTCCGGTCGTCGCGCAGACGGGACCCGGCCTCCGGCACACCATCGCCGTCTCGGCGGCGGCGGTCCTCGTCGCTGCGGCGATCGTCTTCGGCAGCACGATGACGCTCGGCAACGGCAGCGAGGGCTTCCTCTCGCTGTCGGGCTGGGAGCCGACGCCGGCACCCGCCGAGGACAACGCAGCTGATCCCGCGGAGCCGGACGACGCCGATGCGGTCGAGACGGCGCCCGAGTCGGGCCCCGGGTCGGACGGCGCGGCAGATCCGGGCGCCGGAAAGCAGAACATCCGGCAGGGCGCGCCGATCTCGAAGGCGACGCCGAACCGCACGACCTCGACGACGACGAGGGAAGGCACGTCCACGCGGCCGGCCGCCGGATCGTCGACCCCGGCTCCGACCGGCAGCGCCCCGCGGCCCGATCCGGGCCCCACGACCGGCGGGACGACGCAGCCGGCACCGACGACGCAACCGGAGCCCACGACCCAACCGGAGCCCGAGCCGGGGCCGGCGACGCAGCCGGAACCCGAGCCGACGACGCAGCCGGAGCCGACGCCGGAGCCGGAGCCCGAGCCGGTCCCCCAGCCCGAGCCGGAGCCGGAGCCGACGTCGCCACCGGCCGACCCGGCACCGGAGCCGGCGCCCACCGAGGTGCAGCCGGCACCGGATCCCTCCCCTGCCCCCGAGACCGTCTCCTGACGCCGCCGGACCGCCTGGGGATCCGATGTCAACGCCGACCGCCGTCATGGCGTCGTACTTCGACGCCGCCGACTTCACGGGTGCGCGCCACGCGCAGCCTCTCATCGATGTGCTCACCGAGCGCGAGACCCCGACCCGGATGCTCATCTCGGGCAACGCCGGATCGGGCAAGACGACGATCCTCCGGGGTGCGCAGCGCTACCTCGCCGGCAGCGATGTGCCGCTGCACGTGCTCGGTCCCGACACCGACGTGACGCGCGTCCCCGCCGGGAGCGTGCTCCTCGTCGACGACCTGCATCTGCTGCCGTCGGCACAGCTCGACGGCCTCAGCGCGCGGGCCGCCGATCCCGACAGCTCCCTCGTGGCAGCGAGCAGGCCGTGGCCGACCTCGAGCCGGCTGTCGGACATCGCGCGCCACCTGGAGCGCGGCCGGCCCGCGCTCGTCCTCGGGCACGTGACGCGCTCGGACGTGCTCGACCACCTCTCCGCCACCGGCCGCGAGATCTCAGCGCCGTGCCTGGACCACATCCTCGAGGCGACCGGCGGCGTCTCCTGGCTCGTCTCCGCGGCGCTGACCGCGCACGACGATCGCGACTGCGCCGACGACGCCGGCCATCTGGCGCTGGGTCGCGTGCTCGGGCAGAGCGTCGCGCACCGGCTGGGCGTCGTGAACCCGGAGGTGCGGCGCGCGGTGGAGACGATCAGCGTGGCGGCCGGGGATGACACCCCGCCCGCAGCCGAGCTGCCGGGCGACCCCGACGGTGTCATCGCACAGGCATACGCCGACGGCCTGCTCCTGCGCAACGGGCGGCCCGTGCCGATCGTGCGCGCCGCCGTCTGCGCGACCCTTCCCGCCCGCCGGATCGTCGAGCTCGTGACCGCTCATCCCGGCGGGGTCGATCCCGCCGGGCGGAGCGGGCCCGACTGGCTCTCCGACGTGCGCGACGCCCGTCTCGGCGCGGCGCTGATCGAGCGCGGGGATCAGCTGATCGACGTGGACCCCGTGCGCGCCGGGGACTTCTACCGCGCCGCCGCCGAGGCCGGAGCGTCCTCCGCCGACCTCCACGCCAAACGCGCCCAGGTGGCGTGGGCGACCGGCGACATCGACGACGCCGCCCAGCGGATCGACGAAGCCATGGCGTCCCCCGACCGCGACGGCGCCGTGGACGCCCGGCTCGCCGACGTCGCCGCCGCGACGTGGTCGATGCGGGGGATGCTCCAGACCGGCTGCGCCGTCTACGACGCTCTGCCGCCGACGTCGGCCGAGGCATCCGCTCGAGAGCTCATCGCCCGCATCGGCATCGGCGACCGCCGGGCGCTCGCCGATGACGGCGAAGCCCCGCCGGCCCCGGTCGGGGCGCCCTCCACCCTGACCGTCGCGATGGGGCTCGTCCGCCGGGGACTGCGCGCCTCGCTGGAACCGGCGCACCCGGGCGCCGCCCTCGCCGATCTCGTGCGGGGGTCGCACCTCTACACTGCGTCGCGCTCGTCGGCGCCGATGCCGGAGCTTCCCGCCGTGATCGCCGCGGTCGCCGCGATCAGCGCGGGGGATCTCGCCACGGCGGAGTCGGTCGTCGACGCCGCGATCGAGGGTCACACGGGAACGCCGTGGATGCTGTCCCGGCTGATGCTGTGGCGCGCAGCGGTCGCACTCGGTCTCGCCCAGGGAGGGAAGGCGCGCGAGTCCCTCGACGCCGCCCTCGCGCTGGCACCTACCCCGTCGCCGCGGGACGACCTGCTGGCGCAGGCCGTCCGCGTCGGCCTCGCCAGGCGGTACGAGGATGCGGCGGGGCTCGCGGTCGCCTGGCGGCGCGGCCGGGACAGCCTGATGGAGGCCGACGTCGACCTCTACACGCTGCTGCCGGTCGCGGAGCTCGTGACCGCCGGCGCACGCGTCGGCGACGAGACCGCGACCCAGTCGCTGTTCGCCCAGGCCCTTCGGGTCGTGGAGTCGCTGGGGTCGCCGCCCCTGTGGACGGCCCATCTGCGGTGGGCCGGCATACAGCGCGGCATCCTGCTCGACCATCCCGACTATCTCGGACCCCATGCCCACGCGCTCGTGGATGCGGCCTCCAGCAGTCGCGTCGCGGCGACCATGGCGAGTGCGGGACGGCTGTGGACCTCGGTGCTGGCGGGGACGGTGGATGCCGACGCCGTCGAGGCGTCCGCCCAGGCGCTCGGCGCCATCGGGCTGAAGTGGGACGCCGCGCGGCTCGCCCGGCACGGCGCCAACCGCTCGGACGACCGGAAGGTCTCGGCCCGGCTGCTCGCGTGCGCGCGCGAGCTGCATCCGCAGGAGATGCGGACGACGGATGCCGCGGCCCAGAGCGCCACCGCGCGCCCGAGCGCCGCCCCCGGGCTCAGCGAACGCGAGACGGATGTCGCGCGCCTGGTCGTGCAGGGGAAGACCTACGCCGAGATCGGGGAGACGATCTTCATCTCGCCGCGGACGGCCGAGCACCACATCGCCAGCATCCGGCGCCGGCTCGGCGCGACATCGCGCTCCGATCTGATCGCCAAGCTGCGCGTCGCCCTGAGCCAGCCGGACCCGGCTTCCGAGGGGCACGTATGACGACCCCGCACGCGGCCGCAGAACCCCGTAGACCCTCACCTCCGCTTCGGGGGAATCCCCGATTCACCCGGAGCGACGACCACCTAACCTCAGCAATGAGCCTCGAAGTGACAGGAGCCGAGTCATGACAACACCGCTGGCAACGATTGCCGATGCCCTGATCGAGTTCATCCTCAGCCTGCTCAACGACCCAGCGGCCGCGGCGGAGTTCGAAGAGGATCCGGAGGGCACGCTCGCGCGCAACGGGCTGAGCGAGGCCTGCGTCGACGACGTCCGCGCCGTCGCGCCCGTCATCGTCGACCGTCCCGACGTCTACGTGAAGCCGTCCCCCCCGCCCGCCCCTCCCGGCCCGCCGAAGCCGCCGACCGTCGAGAACGAGATCACCAACATCACCCAGTCCTTCGCGATCGACAACCGGGCGACGATCGTCGACCAGTCGGTCAACCAGAACATCTGGGCCGACGGCGACGTCAACCAGATCTTCGACCAGGAGGCCGTGGTCAACAGCGGTGACAACGGTGCCGCCGCGGGCGAGGACGCCGCCGTGGACAACTCGAACGACACGACGACCGTGGGCGACGTCAGCATTGGCAACGAGGAGACGACGACCACCATCGACGGCTCGTTCAACGACGGTTCCACCAACACCGAGAACGACATCGAGGTCGACATCGAGGACTCGGTGAACGACAGCTCCACCGACGTCGCGGTCGACGTGGACGTCGAGGAGTCGTTCACCGACACCGAGACGACGCAGACGGTGACGGACGTCGACATGTCGAACGAGGGCAACTACGCGTCCGAGGACGCGACGGCGATCTCGATCGACGAGACGTACATCGAGCCGGAGTCCGAGGAGGAGTTCTGAGGTCCGACGTGTCCGAGCCCGCCGACGACGACCGCTCGCGCGCCCTGGCCGGTCCAGGGCGCGCGAGCGCGCGCCCGAAGCCCCCTCCGCCGACGTTCGGGGACCCACCGCAGCAGACGGGCACCGCCATCGGCCGGGTGCCGGTGGCGAAGGCGACCGCCGCCGAGGTGTCGGCCGCCCGACCGTCGGGGTCGCGCGACGGCGCTCCGCCGGCGGGGCCGCGCGACGGCGTTCCGCCGGCGTCCGCATCACGGTCGCGACGAGAGGCTCCGGAGCGTCCGCCTACCGGGAGCCCGAACGCCGCGCCCATCCTGACGAAGCTGCCGCCGCCCTTCACGGTACGGCTCAGCCAGTTCCTGTGGGTGCTGAGCCTCCTCACCGGCGGCATCGCGGTCGTCTACCTCTTCGTGATCCGCGAGGACCAGGTGCCGCTGATCACCGAGGTCGTCAAGGGCGTCGCGGAGGGCCGCAGCGAAGAGACCTACACGGCGGCGGCCGACATCCTCTACTGGTCGGTGTTCGCCGTGATGGTCTCGCTGTTGCTCATCCAGATCGTGCTGCTGGTGTCCTTCACGAATCGCAAGCCGAACGTGAGGTGGTGGCAGCTGGCGACGGTGCTGGGGCAGATCGGCCTGTTCCTGCTGTCGTCCGAGTTCTTCGCCACGGGAGAGCACGGACCCGTGCTGCGCCAGGTGCTGTTCGCGCAGTGGGCGCTAGCGGCGCTCGCGCTCCTCTTCAGCTCGTTCCGCGGCGCCCTGCAGTGGACCGCCCGCAAGTACGACGTCCGCCGTGCCGGCGGCGAGGGCGACTTCTGACGCCACCTCCTCGAGGCTGCGGATCACCTGGCGCGCCACGTCCACGGTCGCCCGCTCGGCCAGCGGAGACGCGCCGAGCCTCCGCCAGCGGACCAGCAGCTCCACCGCCGTCTCGTGCAGCTGCGACGGTGTGGCCGAGTCCGGCAGTCCGAGGCGAGCGGGCGCCGATATGCCCCGGCCGCCGATGATGCGCTCGGCTTCGACGGCATCGGATCGGCTCAACGGCAGGTGGGAGGATCGCGCACGGGCGAGGAGCGACAGCTCCCGCAGCGCGTGCGCGGAGGCGTAGATCCGCTCCACTCCCCCGACAATCGCCTCGGTGCCTGTACGAGGGCTGTCGCGCAGGAGCGCCTGGAGCGCATCGAGCACCCCTCGCATCTTCAGCGCCGCCGCACGGCTGCGGAACTGCTCCCCGATGAACTGCTGCAGCTCGTTCAGCCCGCTCTGCTGCACCAGCTGCTCCGAGAGCTGCGTCGAATCCGTCGCGCCCGCGCGGATGAGGGCGCCGGCAAGACGCACGCCGAAGATGCCGAAGCGGCTCAGCAGCCGACGGCGCTCCTCCTCGCTGAGCCGCGTCGAGTCCGTGGGACGGACGAAGCGGTCGGCGGAGACCATCAGCGCCTCGCGCGCCGTGCGATCGAGGGCGGCGAGCTCCTGGAACGCGCTGAACTCGTCTTCCCGCATGGTTCGCGCGCTCTCCGCCAGCAGCCCCGCGACCGGGACCACCCCGAGAGACAGCGAGGCGAGCTCGCCGTCCTTCTCGTAGCGCTGCGCGACCTTGCCGGCCGACAGCAGCGAGTCGATGCGGCCCGCCCCGATCTCGTCGGCGCGAGACAGCACCGCCACCGCATTGACCGTCTGCGAGGCGCCTGCCGCCGTGTCGCGGAACGACTCCAGGAACTTCAGATCGGACGCGTGCATATGGCGCATGAGGTAGACGATGGCGTCGGCCGACGACGGCTCGGTATCGGGGACGAGGAACCGGGTGGATCGCGCCGAGACGTCCCGCGAGAGCGACGCGATGCCGGGGGTGTCGATCAGGATGAGCGAGCGCAGGCCCGTCGACGGCCACCCCACATCGATCCACGCCGCGTCCTCCGGCGAGATGTCGCCGAGCTCGAGGACAAGACGGCCCTCCTCGCGATGGATCGGCATCCGCCGCGGCGGTCCCTCATGCGGGTGGAGGGTGACGGTGGGGGTCGCCGAGTACCGGTACCACGTCACCACACGGGTGCACTCGCCGGCGTCGGTCGGAGCGAGACGCTCGCCCAGCATCGCGTTGAGCAGCGTGGACTTCCCCGCCTTCACCATCCCCGCCAGAGCCAGCCGCAAGGGCTCCCGCAGCCGGCGATCGAGGTCGGAGAGCACCGCCATGGCGGCGGGATCGTCGATGTAGAGCTCGGAGGCGGCGCGGACGAGCGCGGCCGTGTCTGCTGCCGTGGAGGTGCTCACCGCTTCGCGGCCTCCACGGCCCGCGCCGGAGGAAGCGCGGGGATCTTCGCCCGCAGCGCCTCGAGCTGCTGGACCTGCGCCTGCAGCTCCTTCACGCGCTTGTCGCTCTCGCCCGCGTACGCACCGGCGGCCTGCTTGGCGGCCAGCACCGCGTCCGACAGCGAGCGGTGGATCTCGTCGGCCATGCTGCCGAAGTGGTCGCGCGCGGCGCGCTGGACGATGCGCAGGCGGTCCTTGAGCTGCTTCCCCACCTGGAACTGCACCTCGTCGAGGTACTTCCGGACGAGCGTCTTGGCCTCGAATCTGCGCCTGGTCAGCCGCGAGCTCATGTCCTCGCGGTACGCGCGGCGGCCCACGAGCACGCCGGCCAGGATCGACAGCGGGTTGATGAGCGTGAGGCCGATGAGACCGGTCGCCAGGCCCACCATCAGCACGCCGCCGTACGAGCCGCGGACGCCGATGAAGATCTTCTCGGCCGCCCCCATCTGGCGGTGACCGAGGTCGGAGATCCCCTCGACCGGGTCCAGGACGCCCTCGGTGTCTCCCACCTCGATGATCGGCAGGTCCGCCTCGCCCTCGTTGAACAGTTCGGCGACCTCCTCCGACAGCCACCGTGAGCGCTCGTCGGTCCAGACGAACGTCTCCGAGACGGCCGCCGACACCCGCTGGTCGAGCCACTCCGTGATCTGGTCCCAGATCGGACCCGGATCGCCTTCGTCGATCGCGTCCTCGGCCTCCCGCTGCACCTTGCGCAGCCGGTCGCGCAGGTCGTGCTCCATGTCGGAGATGAGGTCGGCGACGCCGTCGTTCAACGTGACCTGCCACTTCGAGGAGCGGCCGCGGAACTCATCGGCGCGCGTCCGGGCGTCCTCGAGCTGCGCGATGAGCCTCGGGGTGTCCTCCGGGTGGAGGATCGCCTCGAGCTCGGACGTGAGCGACATCTTCAGCTGCTCGACGACGGAGAGCAGATCGTGCACGGCGCTTCGCGCGTGGATGAGCTCGGCGCGGCCGAGGACGTCCTGACGAAGGTGCGCCACGAGGGCGGGGAAGCCGGACTCGTTGTTGAGCTCGCGGTCCTGCGCCTCGGCGGCGATGAGGCGCAGATCGCTCGAGACGGCGAAGATCGGCACGTCGCCGATATCGCCGAGGTGCGCGCGGTCGATGCGCTCGATGTCGCGCCACTGCGGGTAGATGTCGGTCTTGGCGAGCACCGCGGCCACGTTCGGTGAGACGCGCATGGCGTGTTTGAGGAACTGCACCTCGGGCTCGGTGTACTCCTGCGACGCGTCCGAGACCAGCAGGACGGCGTGCGCGGACGACAGTGCGGCGAGGGTGGCGAGGGCGTTGGTCGAGTCGAGCCCGCCGACGCCGGGCGAGTCGACCAGGCGCAGTCCGCCCTTGAGAAGCTCCCTGGGGAGCACGACCTCGGCGGCGACCACCTTGCGCTCGTTGCTCGGGTTGCCGCTCTCGGAGACGAACTGGGCGATGTCCTCCAGCGCGATCTGCTGACGGACGGGCGGCTCGCCGTCGTCCGACGGCGCGAGCGTCACCCACGCGTCGGGGGTCGGGGCGTACCCGACGGAGGTCGGCACGCTGGTGGCCACGTCGTCGTCGACCGGGCATACGGGGGCGTTGACGAGCGCGTTGATGAGCTTGCTCTTGCCCTGCTTGAACTCGCCGACGACGATGACCCGCACGTTCGGGTCCTGCAGCCGTTCGTGCGTGTGGTCCAGGCGCCGCGCCAGGTCCGCGCGTCCCGTCGACGCGGCCAGCCGGCCCACGTTGTCGACGATCGCGACGAGCGCCTTGCTCGTCGCGCGTTCCACCGCGGACGGCGCCGCGGGCTCGGCATCCTGCGCGCTCGAACTCCTGACGGCTACAGCATCAGACACGTGTGTCCCCCTCGACGCGTCTCCCCCGGTACCACGCTACGACATCGGCCCGCCGCCCATGGCGGCGGGCCATCGATCCCGCACACCGGTCTTGCCCGGCCGCCGGGTGAGGCGACCGGGCAAGGTGGTCGGTTATCAGAGATCGATGAGGTTGTCGCCTGCGACGTCCCCGCCGGGGCTGAAGAAGTTGCCGCTGTTCTCCCACTCGAAGTCGTTCTCGACCTCGGTGTTGAACTCCTCGTTGAAGGAGTCCTCGATCTCGACCTCGACCTCGGTGTGGTCGGAGTAGTCGTTGAACGAGTCGTCGATCTCGACCTCGAACTCGTTCCACTCGTTGGTCGAGTTGTCCTGGAACGAGTCCTTGATGTGCGTGTCGATCCACGTGTTGCCGATCGAGACGTCGCCGACCTCCGTGTTGGTCCACGAGTTGTCGACGGTCGCGTCGTCGCCGGCGGCGGCACCGGCGTCGCCGGAGTTCACGACGTTGCCGCCGAAGAACGCCTGGTTGACGTCGTCGCCCGCGGCGATGTTCTGGTTGACCGAGCTGTCGACCACCGTCGCGCGGTTGTCCAGCTCGAGGTGCAGCGCGCCCGCACCCGCTGCGGCAGCGGCCGCCGCAGCGCCACCGCCCAGCACGCCGCCGATGTTGAGGTCGCCGCCGACGCCGGTGTTGTACTGACGCACGCCCACGGTGACGGAATCGTCGTTCAGCGTGGTCTCGTTGAACGAGTCCGTGATGTCGACGTCGATCTCCGTCTCGGTCTCGTTGTACGAGTCCTCGTTGCCGGAGTCCTCGATCTCGACCTCGGTCTCGTTGTACGAGTCCTCGTTGCCCGAGTCCTCCACCTCGATCTCGGTCTCGGTGTCGTTGTAGGAGTCCTCGTTGCCCGAGTCCTCCACGTCGATCTCGGTCTCGTTGCCCGAGTCCTCGATGTCGACCTCGGTGTCGTTGTACGAGTCCTCGTTGCCGGTGTCCTCGATGTCGGTCTCGTTGCCCGAGTCCTCGATGTCGACGTCGGTGTTGCCGATCTCGTTGTCGGATGCGATGTCGTTGCCGACGGCGCTGTTGACGTTGTTGTCGTCGTTGCCGACCGCGCTGTTGACGTTGTTGTCCTCGACATCGACGTCCGTGTCGTTGCCGACCACGTTGCCGTCGTTGCCGACGACGTTGTCCTCGACCTCGACGTCGGTGTTCCCGACCTCGTTGTTGGAGAGGACGTCTTCGATGTTCGTCTGAACACCCAGCACGTTGGTGTTGTCGTCAGCCATGATCAATCCTTTTCTCGCTGAGCCAGGTTGGCGGTGTGGGATGAGTCTCTTCCTGGGCGCGTCCGCCCACATCCGGAGGTATCCCGCAGTTCCCCCCTCCGGGATGGGGGATCCGATCGGGGGCTTCGGGGATCGCCCGGGGTTCGAGCCCGTAGGCTCGGCGGGTGGAGATGTCCGAACTGGAGGCGCTGCTGACGCCCGAGGGCCTGCGGCTGCTCGACGCGATGGCGCCGGTGGAGTCCTCCGACGACGTCGCCCGCGCGGTCACGCGCCTGCGCCGCGAGGGGCACTCCCCGGACCTGGTGTCGGCGGTCGTCGGCCAGGCGCGCCTGCGCACCCGGGCGACCGCGAAGTTCGGCGATCTCGCCGCCCGGATGCTCTTCACGCGCGCAGGCCTCGAGCAGGCCACGCGCCTGCCGATCGCGGTCCGCCATGCGGCCCGCTTCCGCGAGGCGGGCTTCACGCACGTCGCCGACCTCGGGTGCGGCATCGGCGGCGACGCGCTCGGGCTCGCGGGGCTGGGCCTGAGGGTCACGGCCGTCGAGGCCGACGAGGTGACCGCCGGCATCGCCGCCTATAACCTCGCTCCGTTCGGCGCGGACGCCGAGGTGCGCCACGGCACCGCCGAGACGGCCGACCTCGCCGGCGTCGACGCGGTGTGGCTCGACCCGGCGCGTCGCACCGCCGGGCACACCGAGACGGCGCGCACGCGCCCCGAGGACTGGTCGCCGCCGCTCGACTGGGTGTTCGACCTCGCGCACCGCATGCCGGCCGGCGTGAAGCTCGGCCCCGGGCTGGACCGCGAGTCCATCCCCGACGACGTCGAAGCCCAGTGGGTGAGCGCGGACGGCTCCACGGTCGAGCTCGTGCTGTGGTCGGGCGCCCTGGCGCGTGCGGGCGTGCGACGCGCGGCGCTGGTCATGCGCGGCGAGTCCGCCCACGAGCTGACCAGCGGGGCGGATGCCTCGGACGAGCCGGTCCGCGAGCTCGGGGCGTACCTGCACGAGCCCGACGGCGCGGTGATCCGCGCGCGGCTCATCGGCGACGTCGCGCGCTCGCTGGAGGCGGGGATGCTCGACGAGCACATCGCCTACCTGACGTCGGACGCCGCGCTGACGTCGCCGTTCGTGTCGACCTTCCGCGTGCGCGAGACGCTCCCGGCCGATGAGAAAGCCCTCGCGAAGGCGCTGCGGGAGCGCGGCATCGGGCGCCTCGAGATCAAGAAGCGGGGCGTCGACGTCGACCCGGCGACGTTGCGGACACGGCTGAAGCTGCGCGGCGGCGAGGCGGCGACGCTGATCCTGACGCGGATCGGCACCCGCCGGACCGCGATCCTCGCCGACCGCGTCTGACCCAGCCAGGCCGCCCGGTCGGGGCCTGGCCTCGTCAGCGTCCGATTCCGTCGGACCCTGCCGCGTCAGCCGAAGAGGTTGGCCCGCATCGCGGCGAAGAGCAGCCACCCCGCACTGTAGAGGATCGAGACCGTGCCCAGCGCGATCGCCCACACCGCGACGGCCCGGCTCTCGAGCGGGCGGCGCAGCGCGATGATCGCCGAGACGACGGCGACCAGGCCGATGGGGAAACCCCAGCCGACGAACAGCGACACGATCAGCCCGATGATGCCGAAGGCGAGCGCCCACCCGGCGAGCCCGCGGCTGAACGCGTCGTCGTCGGGAGCCACCCAGTCGCCGGCGTCGGCCGAGAATTCGCCGCCCGGCTCGGCGGGCGCCGTCTCGACGGTCACCGGGACGGGCGCCGTCGGAAGGCGCGAGAACCCGCCGCGATGCTCACCGGGAAGCGGCGACGCCTCCTGCGCGAGCTCGACGTCCGGCGACGGCGCCTCCACCGTCGCCCCGCCGGTCCCGGCCGGCGCCTCAGTCGTCATCCCACCGGCCGCGGCCGCCGCCTCGGCACCGCCACCGACGACCCGGCCGTCGGCGGGACGCGCCGGGGATTCCGGCGCGGCGGGAGGCGGCATCCGCTCGTCGCCTGTCATGCCCGCTCCGCGACCTGGATGTCGGTGACCGGCAGGGTGGAGTCGGCGCCGAACTCGAGGGTCGACGGCGGGCGGCCCGCCATGATGAGCTCCGACGTCAGCGCCGCGATCATGGCGCCGTTGTCGGTGCACAGCGACAGCGGCGGGATCCGCACCGTCACGCCCTCGGCGGCCGCCCGCTCGAGGGCGACGTCACGCAGGCGGCGGTTGGCGATCACGCCGCCGCCGAGCAGCAGGCGGGGCACGCCGTGGTCGCGGCACGCCGCCAGCGCCTTCGTGACGAGCACGTCGACGACGGCCTCGCGGAAGCTCGCCGCGACGTCGGCGACCGGCACCTCCTCGCCCGCGGCACGGCGCTGCTCCACCCACCGGGCGACCGCGGTCTTCAGCCCCGAGAACGAGAAGTCGTAGCGGTGGTTCGCCATGTCGGACGCCCGCGACAGCCCGCGGGGGAACGTGATCGCGTGCGGGTCGCCGGATGCCGCGGCGCGGTCGATCTCGGGACCACCCGGGTAGGGCAGCCCGAGCAGCCGCGCGACCTTGTCGAACGCCTCGCCGGCCGCGTCGTCCATCGTCTCGCCGAGCAGTTCGACGTCGCTCGTGAGATCGCGGACGAGGAGGAGCGAGGTGTGGCCTCCGCTCACGAGCAGCGCGACGGTGGGGTACTCGAGCGGCGGCGCCTCGGAATCCAGGATGTCGGCGGCGATGTGGCCGACGAGGTGGTTGACGGCGTAGAGCGGCTTGTCCAACGACACCGCGAGCGCCTTGGCCGCACCGACGCCGACCATGAGGGCGCCGGCCAGTCCCGGTCCGCTCGTCACCGCGACGGCGTCCAGGTCGGCCAGGGCCACGCCGGACTCGGCGAGCGCCGCCTCGATCGCCGGCTGCAGCGCCTCCAGGTGCGCGCGCGCCGCGACCTCGGGAACGACGCCGCCGTAGCGGGAGTGCTCGTCCATGGAGCTGGCGATCGTGTTCGACAGCAGCGTGCGCCCGCGGACGATCCCGATGCCCGTCTCGTCGCAGCTCGTCTCGATTCCGAGCACGAGCGGCTCGGCCGGGAACGTCGATGCGCTCACGTGCACACTCCCCCCTCCCAGGCCCCGCCGCTCCGGAATTCGGAGGTCGCGCCGTTTTCCGGATCCTGGGGGCGATCCGCTCCGGAAAGCGTGCGATCGTCCGAATTCCGGATCGCGGACTCAGCCGGAGCGGACGGATGCCGCGCCGCGGCCCAGCCGCGCAGGTCGAGCTTCATCACCACGGCGTCGACGTCGTCGGGCTGGTAGTAGCGGGGCTTGCGTCCGATCTCGAGGAAGCCCTCCGAGGCGTACAGCGCCTGGGCGACCGGGTTGTCGGCGCGGACCTCGAGGAACACCTCGACCACGCCGCGTCGGCGGGCCTCGTCGAGGAGGGCCCGAAGAAGGGCCCGGCCGCGACCACGGCCCCGCGACGCCTCGGCGATCGCGATGGTCTGGACGTCGGCATCCTTCGCGCTCTTCACCGCCCGCAGGCCGGCGTAGCCGAGCAGCCGGCCGGCCTCCTCGTCCACGACGTACCAGCCGTGCGGCGACGCGAGCTCCTCGCGCATCATCGCCTCCGACCACGCGTCGGTGGGGAACGAGGCGCGCTCGAGCGCCATGATGGCGGCGAGGTCGTCGCCCGTGGCGGCGCGGAGGGTCACGCGATCACCCGCTTGGGCGCGAGCGAGGGCGTCACGTCGGGCGAGCGCAGGTACAGAGCGTCGGCGGACGCGAGGCTGCGCCCGGCGGCGAGGGCGCGGGCCGCCGCGAGCGCGAGCATGGCGGCGGGGATGCGATCGGCGTCGCGCCGCGCGGCGCCCAGGCCGGCGAGCACGCCGTCGAGATCGTCGCGCGGGGCGAGTGCGGGTTCGGCGGTGCGGATCGGCAGGCCGTCGTCGTCGATGCCGCGGTACACGGTGTAGGCGAACTCGCGCCGGCGGGCGTCGGTCACCACCGCGAAGGTGCCGGCGTCGGCGTCCTCGGCGCCGGTGGCGTATCCCCAGTCCGTGGTCAGCGCGGTGTGCAGCAGGAGCTCGAGCGCGACGGCGTCGTGGCTGGGCACGGGCACGACCGGCACGCCGCGGCCGAGCGCGAACGTGCGCGCGGCGGCGATGCCCACGCGAAGGCCGGTGAACGGCCCCGGCCCCATGCCCGCGGCGACGTGCGTGATCCGGGAGGGATCGACGGATGCCTCCGAGAGCGCCCGCTCGATGAGCGTGCCGATGACCTCGGCATGACCGCGCGGGTCGGGGCTCTGCACCTCCGAGCGGATGACGCCGTCGAGCTCGACCACCGCCACGGCGGAGCCGAGCGAGGTGTCGATGCCCAGGATCACCCTTCCAGGGTAGTCGGCCGTCCTCGGGCGTCGGCTACGGGCGCCGGGCGATCGACACCCGCCGGGGGCTGTCGGCGTCGAGCTCGGCGTCGTGGGCGGTCGTGCCGCACGCGGTGTCGACGCCGCGGCCGTGCCACTCGCGCTCGATCTCGACGTCCCACCAGTGATCCCTGATGCCGTCGACGAGCCCCCTCCCCCACTCGACGATCACGACCGAGCCGTCGAAGTCGACGTCGAGGTCGTCGAGCTCCGCGGCGGAGCCGAGCCGGTAGGCGTCCACGTGCACCAGCGGCGCGCCGCCGGAGAGCGAGGGATGCGTGCGCGCGAGGACGAACGTCGGGCTCTGGACGGGTCCGCGCACGTCGAGGCCGCGGCCGATGCCGCGCGTGAGCGTCGTCTTGCCCGCCCCGAGGGGGCCGGTGAGCACCACCATGTCGCCGGGGCGCAGCATCCGTCCCATCTCCTCGCCGAGCGCCTCCATCGCCTCGGGCGAGGTGATCTCGCGGGTGCCCGCCAATGCGTCGATTCCCTGGGTCGCCTTCACGCCGGGTGCAACAACCGGTGCGCCGTCGTCGTTCCCGGTCATGGCGTCGTCGCCGGTCATTCCGACACCTGCCGCCGCGCCACGCGGGGTCCGACCCGCGTCACGATCTCGTAGTTGATCGTGCCGGCGGCATCCGCCCATTCCGTCGCCGACGGCGCGCCCAGGGTCGGGTCGCCGAAGAGCACCGCCTCGTCGCCGACCGAGACCGGGTGGTCGCCGACGTCCACGACGAACTGGTCCATCGCGATCCGCCCGGCCACCGTGAACCGGCGCCCGCCGATCAGCACGGGGCCTGCGCCGGACGCCTGGCGGGGGACGCCATCGGCGTAGCCGAGCGGGACCAGCGCGAGCGTCGTCTCGCGGTCGGTGCGGTAGTCGTAGCCGTACGACACGCCCTTGCCGGCGGGCACGCGGCGCACCGCCGCCACCGCGCCGCGCAGGGTCATCGCGGGGCGCAGGCCGAGGTCGGCCGACGTGCGGTCGTCGAACGGCGAGAGCCCGTACAGCCCGATGCCGATGCGCACGCACCCGAGCCGCGACTCGGGCAGGTCGATCGCGGCGTGCGTCGCCGCGATGTGCCGCAGCGGCGGGGCGAGCCCCAGCGAGGCGGCCACCCCCACGCCCTCCTCGAACGCCGTCAGCGCCGCACGGTCGTCGGCGGCCGAGGCGTTGGAGAGATGGCTGAAGAGCGCGATCACGCGGATGCGGCCGATGCGCTCCAGGCGCGCCGCCTCGGCGAAGACGACGCGGTAGTCGTCGGGCGCGATGCCGTTGCGCGAGAGGCCGGTCTCGAGCTTCAGGTGGACGCCGACGGGACGGTCGCCGGATGCCGCGGCCGCAGCCTTCTGCAGCTGGCCGAGGTTCGAGATGCCGAGCTCGATGCCGAGGGCGGCCGCCTCGGCGAAGTCGGCGTCCGGCGCGTGCAGCCACGCGACGATCGGGGCATCGATGCCGGCACGGCGCAGCGCCAGCGCCTCGGTGATGTCGGAGACCCCCAGGCGCGCGGCGCCGCCGGCCAGCGCGGCGTTGGCGGATCGCACGGCGCCGTGCCCGTAGCCGTCGGCCTTGACCACCGCGATGATCTCCGAGCCGGTGAGCCGGCGGAGGTGCCGCACGTTGTCCTCGATCGCGCCGACGTCGACCGTCGCCTCGCGCAGAGCGCCGGCGGGCAGGCGGCTCATGCGCGGTCCCCTGTGGTGTCGGGGGCGTCGCCGGTGCCGGTGTCGGTGCCGGTGTTGTCGGACGCGACGCCGGGCGCGGACTCCGCGATGACATAGGCGGTCGCGAGGCCCGCGTCGTGCGAGAGCGACAGGTGCAGCGCGGTGATCCCCCGCTCGGCGATGACGGCGGCCGTCGAGCCGCAGAGTGAGAAGACGGGGCGACCGGATGCCTCGGACGCGATCTCGATCTCGGTCCAGTGCACGCCGTCCGAGCCGCCGAGCGCCTTGATGAGCGCCTCCTTGGCGGCGTAGCGGGCCGCGAGCGAGTGCGGCTTGAGCACGCGCTCCGCGTCCGAGAAGAGGCGCTCGACGAGCCGGGGGGTGCGCTCGATGGTCCGCTCGAACCGCGGGATGTCGACCAGGTCGACGCCGATCCCGACGATCATGTGGTCCTCCTGCCGCCGCGGACGCGGCATCCGCCAGACTATCGCGCCGCGACGGCCGCACCTCCCCCGCCGACCTTTGCCCGCCGACCTTTGCCCGCCGACATCGCGGTTACTCGGCGAACGACCACGTCATCGGCGCCGATAGCGTGCGATCTCGCCGAGTACGCGGTTCCTCGACGGTGTGTGAGGTCGGGCGGACGCGACAGGACGCGACGCCCGGACGCGGACACGCCGGGACGCGACGACGCCGGGACCGGACCGCGAGGGCCGGATGCCGCTACTCGACCGTGACGGACTTCGCGAGGTTGCGGGGCTGGTCGACGTCGAGGCCCTTCGCCGTGGCGAGGCCCATCGCGAAGATGTGCAGCGGCACGACCGCGAGGAGCGGCTCGAAGAAGGGTCCGGCGAGCGGGATGCGCAGCACCTCGTCGGCCTTGGGCAGCACGGCGGCATCGCCCTCCTCCGCGATCGCGATGACCCGGGCGCCGCGCGCCCGGATCTCCTCGATCGAGGAGATGACCTTCTTGTGCATCTCCGCCGACTGGCGCGGCGACGGCACGATGACGAACACCGGCTGGCCCGGCTCGATGAGCGCGATGGGTCCGTGCTTGAGCTCGCCGGCGGCGAAGCCCTCGGCGTGGATGTAGGCGAGCTCCTTGAGCTTGAGCGCGCCCTCGAGCGCGATCGGGTAGCCCACGTGGCGTCCGAGGAACAGCACCGAGCGGGTGTCGGCCATCCAGTGCGCGAACTGCTCGATGCGCGGCTGCTCGCGCTCGAGGATCTGCGAGATCTTGCCCGGGATCGCCTCGAGCTCGCGCACGTGGTCGCGCGCGTCGGCGGCGCTGACCGCCCCGCGGATGCGCCCGATGTGCAGACCCATGAGGTACAGCGCGGTGATCTGGGCGACGAACGCCTTCGTCGAGGCGACCGCGACCTCAGGACCCGCGTGCGTGTACACGATCGCGTCGGACTCGCGCGGGATGGTCGCGCCCTGGGTGTTGCAGATCGACAGCGTCTTGGCGCCGCGCTCGCGCGCGTACTTGACGGCCATCAGCGTGTCCATGGTCTCGCCCGACTGTGAGATCGAGACCACCAGGGTGTCGGCGCCGATCACCGGGTCGCGGTAGCGGAACTCGTGGGCGAGCTCGACGTCCACGGGGATCCGCGTCCACTGCTCGATCGCGTACTTGCCGACCTGGCCGGCGTACGCCGCGGTGCCGCAGGCGATCACGATGATGCGCGAGATGCCCTGGAAGAGCTCGTCGAGGCCGTCGAGCTCGGGGATGACGACCTCGCCGTCGCGCACGCGGCCGCGCAGCGTGTTGGCCACGGCCTCCGGCTCCTCCGAGACCTCCTTGGCCATGAACGACGACCAGCCGCCCTTCTCGGCGGCGGCGGCATCCCAGGTGACCTCGAACGGCTCGACCTCGACGGGGTTGCCCGAGAAGTCGGTGACCTCGACGCCGCCGGGCGTGATCGCGACGATCTGGTCCTGGCCGATCGCCAGGGCGTTGCGGGTGTGCTCGACGAAGGCGGCGACGTCGGAGCCGAGGAAGTTCTCGCCCTCGCCGAGGCCGATCACCAGCGGCGAGTTGCGGCGGGCGCCGACGACGAGACCGGGCTGGTCCTCGTGCATGGCGAGGAGCGTGAAGGCGCCCTCCAGGCGCGAGACGACGGCGCGGAAGGCGGTGACGAGGTCGCGCGTGCGGCGGTACTCGCGGCCCAGCAGCACCGCGGCGACCTCGGTGTCGGTCTCGCTGCGGAACGTGAAGCCGTCGGAGAGCAGCTCGTCCTTCAGCTCGGCGAAGTTCTCGATGATGCCGTTGTGGATGACGGCGAGCTTGTCGTCGTCGGCGAGGTGCGGGTGGGCGTTGCCGTCGGTGGGGCCGCCGTGCGTCGCCCAGCGGGTGTGCCCGATGCCGGTGGTCCCGTCGGCGAGCGGGTGCGCGGCGAGGTCGTCGCGGAGCACCTTCAGCTTGCCGGCGCGCTTGCGCATGCCCAGGCCCCCGTCACCGTCGATGACGGCGATGCCCGCGGAGTCGTAGCCGCGGTACTCGAGCCGCGAGAGCCCGGAGATCAGAACGGCCTGGCTCTGGCGAGGGCCCACGTATCCGACGATTCCACACATGCCGACAATGGTAAGCGCGGCGGTTTGCGAGGAGACTGAACGAATAGCGGATGCCGCGGCGCGCGGCATCCGTCACCGTCCGCGTCGCGGGGCTCGTCGTCAGCCCGTGGGGCGTCGCGTGCGGTCGAAGCGCAGTCCGCTCTCGCCCTCGCCGGCGGCGGGGCGCACCGAGCGGGCGGTCCACTGCACCCACGAGCCGTCGGCGCGGCGTGCCAGTCGCGGGGTCCGCTGCACCCGCACGCCCTGCCGCGGGACTTCGCCGGCGAAGATGATCCGCTGCTGCTCCTCCGACAGCAGCACGCCCGCCGGCTGCACCGTCTGGTCGCCGCGGTCGAGGTCGGCCCGCTGCAGGAAGACGCCGCGCTCGCCCACGCGCGAGACGTACGGGAACCAGTTCGCGGGCACGAACGTGACCAGCTCGTACCCGAGCACCTGGTCGACGGGCTCGTCGCCGGGGTCGATGGGCGGCAGCGCCGGCGCCGGCGGCGGCACGACGGGCGCGGGATCGCCCGACGGCGCGGGCACGGTCTGTTCGATCGCCCACACCAGGTTCGCGGTCTCGTCGCGCACGAACCGCACGTCCTCGACGGGCGCGCCGCCGAGCGTGCTGGACGGCGCGGGGGGCACCAGGATCCCGGCGACCTCGGCGCGACCGCCCGGCCCTCCGCGGCGGGCCTCGCTGACGGCGTACATGCGCCACGGCGCGGCGAACCCGCCGGGCGGCACGGGGGACGGCTGCTCGTCGGCGAACCACAGCGAGCCGAAGGTGTCGCGCCACGTCACGCGCTGCACCCGCAGCACCCCTCCCGGCGGGCAGTCCACCGGCAGGACGAGCCAGTCGTCGCCGGTGACGAGCGCGGCCTCGACGACGAGCACGCGAGCCAGCTCGTGCGGGTCGGCCCACACCTGGCCGAGGTCGAGGTCGGCGTCCTCGAACTCCCAGAAGCGCGAGGTCGGCATGCCCGGGAACGTCAGCTGCGATGCCAGCAGGTGGCGGGTGAGCGGGACGGTCTCCGCGTCCCCGGCGTCGGGCGGATCCCGGTCGGGCTCGAGATCGAACGCCGCCCAGCCGATCTCGCCCCCGCCGTGCGCGGGCGCGTGCAGCACGGCGCTGGTCGTCGCGACCGCGAACTCGTACTCGAGCCGGCCGGGGATCCAGCTCGACGGGGTCGCCGACGGCTCGACCTCGGCGACGTACCACGCGAGCCATTCCGCCACGGCGGCCATGGCGACGCGCCGGCGGGCAGCCCCCGGGCGCAGCGCCGCCGTGAACCACCCGGGCGTGCTGCCGGAGAACGCGTCCGCGACCCGCGCGGCGTCCAGCGCCGCGCCGGCGAGCACGCCGTTCACGCCCGCCCAGTCCCCCGCCGGCTCGCCCTCGGCCGGGCTGACGTCCTTCTTGACCCCGCAGCGCCGGACGAGCGCCGCGACGGCGGCCGTCTCCCCCAGCTCGGCGAGCGCGTCCTGCAGCGCCCAGGCGACCGCGGCCGCCGCCCGAGGCGGAAGCGGGTGCGCGGACTCGTCCTCGACCAGCGGCTCGAGCAGCTCACCGGGATCCAGCGCCCGCCACCCTGACTCCGCACCGTCGAAGGGGCCGGGATGCCACGCGACGAGCGGATCGAACTGCGCGTCGACCGTCACCGCGAGCGGCGTGCCGGTGTCCTCGCCGGTGAGCTCGCCGAGCTGCCACTGGCGGCCGAGCAGCCACAGCGGGTCCCAGACCTGGGCCATGAGCCCCGTCGCCGGGTCTCCGCTCACCGGGTTGGGCTCGATCCTCGTCGTGAACGGACGGATGCCGCTGCGTCCGGGGAACGGCACCGCGCGGAACATGCCTGCCACCGTCAGCCTCCCTTCGTGAACGTCGAGACGATGTTCTGCGGCGACAGGAACAGCCGCGGGTCCACGACGTGCTCGTCGAACACCGACCAGTGGGGCACCCCGATCGCCGGCAGCAGCTCCCCCAGCTCCGGGACGTCGGCCGGGGTCGCGAGCCGCATGCGCACGAGCTCGCGCACCTCGTCGAGGAGCGTGATCACGCGCTCCTCGGTCCAGCCGCCGCCGTCGGGCGAGACGGCCAGCAGCAGCGCCTGCGGGGCGCGGGCGCCGGGAGCGTTCGCGTGCACCGCGAGACCGGTCGAGACCAGGTCCTCGCGCGTCGGGTCGGCCCCCTCGCTCATCGTGCGGCGCGCGGGCCGGTGCTCGGCCCACTGGTCGACCACGAAGCCCGCCATCGTCCCGGTCGGCGCGAACCGCGCCGTGGGCTCGAAGACGAGGGTGGTGACGGATGCCGCGGGTGGGTCGGCGTCGCCGACCCACCGGTCCGCCCCGAACACGGCCGCCCGCAGTGCTCCGGCGCGCTCGGTCGCGGAACGCAGCGCCGACAGCGTCGCGTACGCCGCGACGCCGGGGCGCACGGTGCTCAGGCGTGCCATCCACCGCCGCACCGGCAGTCCCGCGACGGGAAGCAGCGCCCCGGCGAGCTCGGGCGGGCCGGTCGGGTCGAGCTGCGGCACGACGGGCACGCCGCCCAGCAGCTCGGCGAGCGCCTCAGCGGGCGGCGCGGTCGCGGCGGCGGCGAGCCGCCCGGCGAGGAGCTGATCGAGGCCCGACACGTACGCCTCCAGGACCACCCGCCCCTCCTCGGCGGTTCCGGTGAGCGCCGCCGGGTCGGTGCCGTCGCCGATCCCGACGAGTGCGAGCTCGTCGGCACGGCGCAGCAGCGCGGCCCGGGTGGTCGGGACGGAACCCACCAGTGCCGCGAGGTCGTCGCGCGCACGCTGGGCGCGAGCCGTCAGCTCGGCCTCGTCGACGGCGAAGGCCGGTGCGGCCGCGCCGCCGGCGGCGACGAGATCCCGCGGCTCGACGGGTCGCGCGGTGGTCAGCACGGCGCGCGCGGCCGTCGCGAGCTCCCACGCGTCGCCGAGGCTGATGCGTCCTGGGCGCAGCGCGGCGTTCCCGGTCGGGGGCTCGGCGGGAAGCGACGGCCGGGCGCGCCGGCAGCGCGCCCAGAACCGGGCGAGGCCGTCGGCGCTGCCGTCCGCCGCGAGCACCAGATCGAGCGCTCCGAGGCGCAGCGCCGAGAGGAAGACGGAGTTGTTGCCGCGGAGGTGGATCGCGATGCGGTCGGCGGGGCCGAGCACGTCGCGGCACCACGCCTCGAGCACGGGATGGGCACGGGAGCGGATGCCGGGAACCCACCCGCCCGCCGCCTCGAGGCCGCCCGCGCCCGTGCCGCCGATCACCGCGACGCGCGCGGTGACGCCGTGCCGTTCGAGCGGCGACCGCGGCACCTCGGGCTCCTCCGGCAGCGTGTCACCCGACATCGCGTTCATCGCCGCCGTCGCGCGCGCGGCGTCGCCGCCCGCGAGCTGATGCACGCCCTCGGCGAGGAGCAGGTCGGCCACGGCATCCGCCACCTCGTCGAGCCGCGCGATGAGCGCGTGGACGTCGGCCACCTCGCCGGGCGCGGCGGGCGTGACGCCCGGTCCGGGGCTCGCGAGCTTGGCCTCGACCGCCGACGCCGGCTTGTCGCGCAGCGCGACGCCGTCGACCACCGCGCCGGTGTACGCCAGCGCGTCGTCGCCGCCGGCCGTCGCCGGCGTCTCGCGGCCCACCACGAGCGGGGCGAGGGCGCGCAGCGCCGGCACGAAGCGGTTGAGCGACAGGTCGGTCTCGTGCAGCCAGCGCTCGAAGCGGTAGCCGAGCAGCGCTCCGAGCTGCTGCCCCTGCCGCATGCCGCGCACGACGTCGATCGCCTCCCGCGCCCGGGTGCTGCTGAGGTCGATCTCGAGGGCGGCTCCCGCGCCGTCGCCCGGCGCGTGCGTCAGGCGTGCGCTGCGCAGCACCGCGGCCGTCGCGGCGTGCTGGGGCGACGGCGCCTGCAGCCACCCCGCGCCCGGTGAGCGCACGGCCTCGTCCGGGTCCTCCGGGCGGGGCGTGAGCGCGATGTCCTCCAGCCACGCGTACGACGCGACGGCGAGCCCGCGCGGCCGGTCCGTGCGCAGGCGGTCGAGCCGGCAGGTCGCGAGGGAGGTCGCCCACGCGTCCAGCCGGTGGGATGCGGCATCCAGCGCTCCGGCGAACACCCGCTCGCGCTGGGTCTGCTCCTGCCCGCGCAGCCGCGCCAGCCCGAGTCGCACGCGCGAGGCGGTGTCGGCGGCGAAGAGGTAGTCGAGGATCATGGCGGCCAGCTCCCGCACGCGGTGCGCGTCGCCGAACGCGAACAAGAGCCGATCCGACAGCGGCGAGCGCCGGAGCGCCTCGATGATCTCCTGCTCGCGCTCGCGGAGCAGTCCGAGCTCGTGCCGCGGGCGGTCGCTCGAGGTCATGCCCTCGAGGTCGAAGATGTCGGGCACGGTGATCTCCGCCATGACCGCGTCCAGCCGCAGCTCCTCCTCCGAAGCGTCGGGCCCCGGCTGCATGCTCCCTCTCAGCCGCTCCGCCAGCTGCTCGCGGATCTGGGTGCCGAGCCCGCTCTGCGGCTCGCGCAGGACGATCCCGATCTCCTCCTCGCCGAAGTCCATGGGGCGCATTATCGCGGCGAGTGCCGCGCGCGCGGCGGCGAGCGAGGTCGAGCGAGCCACCGTGATGAGCACCTGGAGCACGCTGTCCTCGAAGGTGAGGTCGTCGTGGTCGACGAGCGCTTCCAGCGCGTCCTCGTCGCTCTCGGAGACGAGCGGCAGGCCGAGCATGCGGGGCCGGCCGAGATGCGGCATCCGGCGCAGCGATCCCAGTCCGATCCGCAGCCGCTCCTCGAGCACGCGGGTCATGTCGGCGCGCTCCTCCTCGAGGCCCGGAGAAGAGCGCTTCAGCGAGGCGCCGAGCGCGTTGTCGGTGCGCAGCACCCGCCGCACGCGCACGTTGCGGCTCGCCGGGGCGAGTCCGAGGATGCGCGGAAGCGCCGCGGCGAGGTCGCCGTCCATCACGGTGGGCGGGGGTGCCGCCATGGTCCACCATCCGCGGGCGGCCCGCACCGCGAACGCGACGAGCGCATCCGGGCGGCCCGGCCGCCGCGGGGCGACCGGCTCGTACCGGGAGGTGAGCGTGACCGGAAGCAGTCCGTACGGCTGGCGCCCGGCACGCACCGCCGGAAGCGGACCGGACGGACGCACCCAGTCGGCGAGATGCTCGCGCACGTCCCACCGGTCGAAGGGCGACAGGGCACGGGCGGGCAGCGCATCGCGCAGCCACGTCTCCCACGTGACCGGCCACAGCACCTCCGCCAACGCTCTGGCCGGTTCGCCGTCGTCGGCGCCGGCGGGCCAGTCGTCGAACGCGGCCGGGTCGTCGATGCCGAGCGCACGGGCGACGGCGGCGCCCGTGCCCGGGCTCGGCGCCGGCGGGGTCGCCCCCGCGCTCCAGCCCGACCGCGCCGACTCGGTGTTGTTCGTGGGCGTCCCCGGGCCGACGAGCGCCCGATCGCCGTGGGCGCGCAGCGCGGCGAGCACGACGCCGGGCTCGGCATCCGGGTCCGCCTGGCGCACCCCCCACACGTACAGCCGATCGACGGTCGCGTCCCCCCGCTCGAGCCTCACGGTGACCGCGAGCCCGCGCTGCACCGCGACGTCGTAGTCGCGCATCCAGTCGGCGGGACCGGATGCCTCCTCGGCGAGCGCCCGCAGCGCCAGCGCGCGCTCGCGGAACTCGGCCTCCGCCTGCAGGCGATCCTCGCCGGGCGCGCCGAGGTGGCCGAGCCGGACGCCGAGGTCGCCGAGGTCGACCGGCTCGCCGTCCGCCGCGGACGGCACGCCGTCCTGCCACGCGACCACGCGGAAGGCGTCTGGGAGCAGCGCCGCGCGACCGGTCGCGTCGTCGACGGCGATGTCGTCGGGATAGAGGCGCACCCGCAGCTCGGTGACCGTCTCGCCGTCGCGGGTGGCGTGCCGGGACTGCGTCTCGACGCGCACCGGCACCAGCAGCACGGGCACCGACGGATCCACCTCGGCCCACACGTCACCCATGGTCGTCCTCGCGCTCGGTGGAGATGTCGTCGATCAGCGTCCGCACCCGGAACCCCACGCGCGCCGGCTTCTGGAACAGCGCCCAGGCGACCTTCGCCGCCGTCTCGGCGACCGCCGGCGCGTCCGTCGTCGCGGGCACCGTGGCCGGCAGGTGCCGCGCGCCCGCGGGCAGCCAGTGCCCCCAGGTCAGACCGTCGCGCGGGGGCGTCACGCCCGCCGGCGGGTCGATCTCGTCGAGGCCGAACCGCGGCGCACCGACGTGCTCGGCGAGCGTGAACCAGAACGCTCCGGCGTTCGGGGCCTCCCCGCCGGTGTCGGCGGCGGCCGCGGCGACGGCGGTGAGGTCGACCGCGACGAGCAGGAGGTTCGGCGTCAGCGCGAGCCGGAAGAGGCTCGCCACCGGGCGCGACGCGTACTCGACCGGGTAGTCGACGTTCGTGGACGCCGCGACGTTCGCGAGCACGTTCGGGAACCGCCGCACCAGCTCGCCGCGCACCACGAACACGAGTTTCCCGGCACGCGCCGGGTCGAGGTGGGAGCCGAGCTGGCCGGTGCGCATCGTATGCACCCCGCCGAGGAGGTCGGGCTCCGGCGTCCAGAATCGTCGCAGGCTCGTGGCCCGGCCGTCGGTGGGGTACTCCCGCCACACCAGCTCGCGGGCGAACTCGTGGTTGGCGCCGACCAGGAAGGCCTCCACGAAGGCGGCGTTGGTCTGCAGGGCGGTCACCATGTCGGGCTCGGGGATGGCTGCGACGCCGGGCATCAGCCATTCCCGGTCGTACCGACTGAGGGCTTCGTAGAGCGGATGCCGGAACTCCGGCGCCGCGAGCACCCGCTCCAGGTCGTCGGGGTCGCGGCCGAACAGTCCGGCGAGACCGGGAAGGCGCGTGCGCGCCCGCCGCGGCACCGTGAACAGCGGCCGAAGCAGGCCGACCAGGTCGAGCGCGGGGATGTCCAGGCGCTCGCGCGGCGGCTCGACCGGCTCGGGCGCGCCGCCCGTCGCGGCCTCGCCGAAGGTGGCGATCAGGTCCTCTCCGGGACGCTCGATGATCGGGATGAGGTGGTCGGGCGTGGGGGTGGTCTCGAACGGGTGGTTTCCGTCGTACCCGCGTTCGTCGAGCGCGGCGAACAGCGGCTCGAACACGCCCTCCTCGAGCAGCCGCGTCTCGAACGGCCCGACATCTGCGGGGTCGGTGCCCGTCTTCGGGAAGCGGGCGACGCCGGGGCCGGGCAGCTCCCACTCGTCACGCGTGCGGGACAGCTGCCACGCCGTGCCAAGGAGGATGCCGAGGTGTCGCAGGTGCACGCGCAGCCCCGGGGTGTCCTCGAGCGCCCGCACCTCGTCGGGGGTCGGCAGGGCGTCGAGGAGCTCGGACAGCAGCGCGGTCGTCTCGTCGTCGTCGGTGACCCCGCTCAGCAGCGAGACGTCCTCCTCTTCGAGGTGCGCCATCAGCTCGCTCGTCGCGCCTGTCGCCGGCCCGGCGACGGGCAGGACCCAGTCGGCGCCGGCGTCGCCGTCGGCGATGAGGCGCTCGCTCTGCGCCACGCGCTCGTCCGCTGCCGTGAACCGCGCGGTGCGCCCGAGCGGGCGGGCCATCCGGCGCAGCGCGCCGCCGAGCGCCGCCGGCGGAAGGGCGCTGGCCGCGACCGTCGCCCGCACGGTGATCCCGCCGAGGTCGACCTGGGCGTGCGCGCGCGCCGTGGCGGCCAGGAGCGGAGCGGACGGCATCCGCTCGATCGTCCGCCGGTGCAGCGCCGTCGACACGACGCGGGCGAACTGCGCGGCGCGCAGCACCTCGTTGGCCTCCCGCACGTTCTGCAGCTGCGACCAGGCCGCGGCCATCAGCGGCTCCTGGTCCATCTGCACCACGGCGGTGCCGAGTGCCGCCGCGACGCGGTGGGCGGGGTCCAGGTTGAGCTCGGCGAGCCAGCGCGGCTCGCCGGCATCGGCCGGGAGCACGTCCGTCAGCACGTGCGCGCCGCCGAACAGGGGCGGCCCCACCTCGGGGTCCGCCGCGGGGTCGGTGCTCGCATCGACGAGCGCTCGCAGCCGCGCGGTGGCCGCGGCATCCCACCGTCCCTGATCCGACGGTTCGGGCTCGCCCGACGCGGTGGGCGCGATGAGGGCGCCATGCACCGCGCGAGGGCCGTCGGCGGCGGCCACGGTGACGCCGCTCCCGGGCTGCGACGTGTCGACCCAGCGCCGGCCCAGCCCGTCGGCCGCCGGCACCGGCACGATGCTGCGCGCGAGCTCCTCGAAGCCGCCCTCGTCGCCGGTCGCGAACTCCCACCGGTCGTACACCGGCAGCACGACGGTGTCGGCGCCGCCCGGCCCCCACGCCCACGCGAGCGAGTCGATCGTTCCGCCGCGGATGCCGGCGCGCCGTCCGGCCTCGAACGTCGGCACGACGAGCGCGGTCCAGCGCTCGTGCGGACGCAGCCGGGTCGGGCTCACCAGGCGCGACAGGTTGAGCTGCGGCGACCCCAGGTGGCGCGTCAGCGCCTGGTCGTCGTGACCCTTGCCCGACACCTGCGCGTGCGCCCACGCCCACGCGTCCTCGGGCGGCGGCAGCTCGGCGACCGGCACCTCGACCGCCGGCGGCAGGTCGGGACCCGCGGGCGCCACCTGTCGCACGATCGATGCGGAGGGCACGACGACCAGTCGCAGCCACGGCGGCAGGCGGCCGGACGCGGGCGCCGCGGGCGTGAACATCCACGGCAGGTCGGGCGCATCGAACTCCACGTGGACGAGGTCGCCGGTGGGAGCATTGCCCGTGCCGGGCGCCGGGTGGCGCCGGATGATCTGCGCCGGATCGATCCCCAGCACGTCTCCCGGGCCCCGCAGCGTGATCGGCTGCGAGACGGTCTCGCTGCCCGAGCCGTCGGTGAGCGCGAACGACACGTCGACGGTGGTGCGGGCGCGCGCGCCCTCGGTGAAGACGGGTTGCCGGATGCCGGCGGCCGCGCCGGTGCGGAAGTACGGCAGGAAGGTGAAGCTCGCCGCGCCCGCGTCCTCCGGGGCGATCGCTGGGATCCGGGCGGTGACGTCGAAGACCTTCATGACTCCGCCGCCCTCATGTCGCTGCCACCTTGGTCATGGCGGCCAGGCCGCCGAGCGCTCCGCTCGCGGTGTGGACGGCGTCGGTCCACGGCGCGAACTCGGCGATGACGGCACCCGTGCGCACGTCGGTGACCCGCGTCTCGCTCACCGGCCGCACCGCGATGCGCCGCTCCAGGTCGTCGGCGCGGTAGCGGTCGCCGATGCGCAGCCCGGTCGCGCCGGCCGGCCCCGCCTCCAGCACGACGCGCGCCCACCCCGACAGGTCGAAGAAGCCGACGCCGGCCCGCTTCTTCTCGGGCGCCCCCGGCCACGAGTCGTCGTAGGTCATCGTCGCGTCGGTGGCGAAGCCGCGCAGCACGCCGGCCTGCGTCGTGGCGTCCGCCGGGTCGATCGCGAAGCCGCCGGTGCGCTCCTCGAACTCCGGGGCGGCGAGCTGCGCGTCCTTCGTGAGCGTCATGAACTGGCCCACCCCGAACGTCTCGGCGACGGCCGAGTGATCGGCATCCGTGCGCCCCGGTCCGTCCGGACCGATCTTCACGGCGCCCGAGAGCGCCAGACGGCACCCCGCGGGCTGGACGGATGCCGCGCCCCACCGGTCGAGCGTCATGTCCAGCGGCGCGAGCCGCTGACTGGCGCGCACGAGGCCCCACGGCTCGATCACCAGGGCGCCGTCGGGCAGTGCGGCCAGGCGCACCGGTGACCGCACGCCCTGCCGGTCGATGCGCTGCCACGCCCGCGGATCGCGCAGCGCCTCCGCCACGAGCGCCAGCGGACGCACGGTGGGCGGCGGGAGGGGAGCGGCCGCGTCGCCGAACTGCACGGGACCGAACGAGATGCTCGGGTCGGGCAGCGGCCACGGCAGCGACACCTTGCCCGTGCCGCGGACGCGCCAGGGGCTCGGACCCGACAGGTGCAGCGAGAGCGAGACGCCGAACAGCGAGCACCCGAGCGCCTCGACGTGCGCCCGCGCGGTGGCGTCGACCTCGAAGCCGAAGGGGTCGAACTGGATGAGCGCGTCGAGCGTGAGCCCACCGCGGACCGCCGCGACCCCGACCGAGTAGGCGAGCTCGATCGAGCCGCCGAACTGCACGGTGTTCGGCGTGAGGGCGACGTAGCCCTGCACGCGGAACTGCAGCCCGATCGGCGGCGACATCTCGGCGCCGATCCTGCCGAGGTCGGCGAGCTCGGGCGGCTTGCGCGTGTACGTCGGGTGGAATCCGCCGGCGCTCAGCACCACGGTGCGGTCGTCGCCGAAGCGCACCAGCATGCCGATGCCGCCGTAGACGGAGAAGAACCCGATCCGCGAGGAGTACAGCTCGGCGCGCAGCAGGATGATGCCCCGGCCGACCTGAGCCATGACGGCGGCGCGCAGGTCGATGATCGCCGCGCTCTCGCTCGGGATCACGCAGCGCGCGCGCCCGAGCACGATCATCACGGGATCGGGGGCGGCGAGGAGGACGGCGACATCGAGGGTCATCAGCGTGACGGGACGGCCCCAGCCCAGGCGCAGCATCGGTCCGATGACGAAGCCGCCGGCCCGAGGCGGGAACACGCGTCCGAGGGTCTGCAGGATCGTGGGGGCGGCCTTGCGGACGTCCTCGGGGAACAGCAGCCTGTCCAGCACGCCGTCCTTGAGCCCCGATGAGATCGCGGCCGGATCGACCGTCACCCCGAGGCCCACGATCCCCCCGACCGCGTTGAGGGTGAACAGCAGCCCGAGCTCGATGGGCACGGCGAAGCTGACCGACATCACCGCGACGAACGACATCCCGTCGGCGCCGCGCGAGCGAAGCAGGCCGAACGCCGTCACGGTGACCGGCCCCAGGACGAGATCGAGCACGCCCCCGTAGCCGTCGGGGAGCACGAGGAGGTAGCCCGAGCCCTTCACCGGGCCCGCGCTGAGCGACAGGCCGATGCCCCGCGGCAGCACCGGCACGATGGCACCGGCCCCCTCGCCGAAGGGCGGCGCGCCGCTGAGGATGCGCCCGGGGTCGAGCACCAGCAGCACGCCGGAGCCGTCCACCCGGGCGCCGATCACCCCCGCGACGTCGACGGCGAGCCGGCTGCGCACGGTCAGCGCCACGGTGGCGCCCGAGGGCTCGAGCGCCAGCTCCATCCCTTCGAGGTCGACCACCTGCGCCTCCAGGCGCGCGGGCAGTTCGATCGGCCCGAGGCTGCCGCCGGCGGTGAGCCCGCGGTGGTCCACGGTGAGCTCCAGGTCGGCCGCGGCGCTTCCCGCGGCGCCGACGAGGATCTTCAGCACGCCGTCGGTGCGCTCCCCGAGGTCGATGCGCACCTCGCCGCCGCGCACCGACATGCGCAGACCGGTGTCGGACAGCCCGACGGCGAGGCGGATGGTGCCGGCGCGGAACAGCGCGACGCGCACGTCACGCCGCGCCCACGCGAGCTCGACCGCGGTGGGGGCGGCCGTGGCCGTGGGCTGCTCCAGGCCGAGTCGGCTGACGAGCGCCCCCGGCGGCCGGGCGTCGACGGCCTTCTTCGCAGCGGCGGTCGCGTCCACGCCGAGCAGTGCGGCTGCGGCGAAGAACTCCTTGACGGCGGCCCACGCCGCGGTCGCGGCACCGGCGATGTCGCCGGCCGTCGCCTTTGCCTCCGCGACGTCGGCCTGGGCGAGGCCTGCCGCGAGCCGCGCGGCGACGGGCGCGGTGTCGGGCGGCAGCGCGCCGCCGACGAGCTCCTGCAGCTTCGCCGGCGTCGGGATCGCGCGCAGGCGCCCGACGATGTACTGGAGCGCGGCCCGGAGGAGCCGGGCGGGCAACTCGTCCATCCCACCCCCTGGGACGACGGATGGAGCGTGGTGTGACAGCACGTGCAACCGCACGGACCGTCGCGCCGCATGCGGCACGGCGGTGCGAAGAGCGCCAGACTCGAACGCCGCCCACCCCATCGGGCGGTGTCATCTATGAACTTGGCCCTGCCCGGGTCGGATGTCAACCACCCTCCGGGCGCGGGCGCACCTCCCTTGGAGGCATCCGCTCGATCGGCCGCGCGTCAGAGCTTGCGCAGCAGCACCGTCTCGACCGTGTGGTCGGCCGCCTTCTGCAGCACCAGGTTCGCGCGGTGCCGCGTGGGCAGCACGTTCTCCTCGAGGTTGGGCAGGTTGATGGAGTTCCAGAACCCGAGGGCGCGCTCGACGGCCTCCTCGTCGGACAGCTGCGCGAACACGTTGAAGAACGAGTTCGGGTTGCTGAACGCGGCGCGACGCAGCGCGAGGAAGCGCTCGACGTACCACTGGGCGATGTGCTCGGCATCCGCATCGACGTAGATGGAGAAGTCGAACAGGTCGCTCACCGCGACGTCGTTGGGCGTGGGCGGCGGCTGCAGCACGTTGAGCCCCTCGACGATCACGATGTCGGGGCGGCGCACGGTGATGACCGCATCGGGCACGATGTCGTACCGCATGTGCGAGTAGAAGGGCGCGCGCACCTCGGGGGCGCCGCTCTTCACCTCGGTGAGGAACGACACGAGCGCTCGGCGGTCGTACGACTCGGGGAAGCCCTTGCGCTCCATGAGCCCCCGCCGCTCGAGCTCGGCGTTGGGGTACAGGAAGCCGTCGGTCGTGATGAGCTCGACGCGCGGCGTGCCCGGCCAGCGGCTGGTGAGCTCGCGCAGGAGGCGGGCGATCGTGGACTTGCCGACGGCGACCGAGCCGGCGACGCCGACGATGAAGGGCGTCGTGGAGTCCGTCTCGCCGAGGAACGCCGACTCCTCGGCTCCCAGGCGCTTGGTGGACTCGGCGTACAGCGACAGCAGCCGCGACAGCGGCAGGTAGACCTGCGCGACCTCGGCGATGTCCAGGCGATCGCCGAGCCCGCGGATCTGGACGATCTCGGTCTCGCTGAGCGGCTGCGTCACCCCGGCGGCCAGTCGCGCCCAGTCGGCGCGCTCGATCTCGCGGTAGAGGGACAGAGCGGGGGCGACCACGCCCGTCTCGTGCAGGGTCGCTTCATCGGCGGACATCGCGCCCATCGTATCCGGTGGTGCACGCGTGACGGATGCCGCGCCCCTGCTCCGCCCCGCGCCCCGCCGCCCCGGCGCCCCGGCGCCCGGGTTCCCGTTGCGAAACACCGCATCCCGGACGAGACACCACGCCGCTCCGCGGTGCCTCGTCGCCGATGCGGTGTATGCCCTGAACGACCTTGCGAAACACCACATCCCGCACGAGACACCACGCCGCCCCGCGGTGCCTCGTCGCCGATGCGGTGTATGCCCTGAAGGGTCGAGGGCGGGAACGGCGCGGGGGGCCGCGCCGCTAGGGTGAACGGGTGCGCCTCGGAGTCCTCGACATCGGCTCGAACACCGTCCATCTGCTTGTGGCCGACGCCCGTCCGGGAGGCAGGCCTCTCGCGACCACGAGCCAGCGCACCGTGCTGCGGCTCATGCGCTACCTCGCGCCCGACGGCTCGATCACCGACGAGGGCGTGACGGCGCTCGTCGACGCCGTCACGCAGGCCCGGAAGGTCGCGGCGTCGGAGAACGTCGACGAGCTCCTGGCCACCGCGACCTCCGCCGTCCGCGAGGCGAAGAACGGCCCCGAGGTCATCCGGCTCATCGAGGAGGCGCTCGGCCAGCCGCTCCAGGTGCTCGGCGGCGAGACCGAGGCGCGCTACACCTTCCTCGCCGTCCGCCGCTGGTTCGGCTGGGCGGCCGGCCAGATCCTCCTCTTCGACATCGGCGGCGGCTCGCTCGAGATCGCCGCCGGAGCGGACGAGCTGCCCGAGTCGGCGGCATCCGTCCCCCTCGGCGCGGGCCGCATGACCGTGCGCTTCCTGCCCGACGACCCGCCCGGCGAAGCCGCCGTCGAGAAGCTCCGCGACCACGCGCGCGCGACCCTCGCGCCCGTCGCGAAGTCGTTCGGCGCGCTGCCCCGGCCCGATCACGTCGTCGGCTCCTCCAAGGCGATCCGGTCGCTGGCGAAGCTGGTCGGCTATCCGGTGCCCGGATGGTCGGGGATCGAGCGGATGCTGCTCCCGCGCGACGCCCTCGGCTCGTGGATTCCGCGGCTCGCGCGCATTCCCGCGTCCGCCCGCCAGGAGCTGCCCGGCATCACGGCGGACCGCACCTTCCAGATCGTCGCGGGCGCGGTCGTGCTCCACGAGGCGATGCGCGCGCTGGATGTCGATGAGCTCGAGGTGTCGCCGTGGGCGCTGCGGGAGGGCGTCCTGCTGCGCTACATCGAGGAGCTGGGCTGGTAGCCCGACCCGCTCAGCGGCGGGTCACCCGCTCAGCGGCGGGTCATTCGTCGAACTCGGTGAAGGCCGCGTAGATGCCGTAGACGGCGAGCGCTGCGACGTGCCACTCCTCGGGTCCCTCCGGGCCCATGGTGACGATGCGGGGCGCGTCGATCATCGCCGGGTTGATGCGCCGGTGATCGGTCATGCCGTCGATCGTGGCCATGATCGCCACGGCGAGGTCGCGCTCGTCGACTCCGGGGCGCATCCGGACGCCGAGCGCGCCGTTGAGCGTCCGGTACAGCTCGGCCATGCGCTCGCAGTATCTGTCCTCGATCTCGGAAAGCAGCGCTCTGATCTCGTGCCCGCCGGGAACGGCGTCGCCGCTCGCGAGTGCGGCCGACATGGTCTTGTACGCCCGGTAGGCCACGGAGTGCTCGACCGCGACCACGTTGTGGGCGACGGCGAGTCGGACGACCCTGCGAAGCGCCACGCCGCGGCCGACGCCGGCGGGCTGGTCGGTGTCCGCCGCGCCCTGCGCGATGGCCCCCTGCAGCAGCTGCAGCGTCTCGCCGTCGAAGCCGGTGTCGAACCCTGGGTCGGCGTCGAACAGCGCCCGCACGAGATCGGCGACGAAGGCCCCCCGGTCGGGCCAGATCCGGAAGACGGTGGACCGCGGCACCCCCGCCACGCGGATGAGGTCCTCGAGCGCGATGTTGGAGTAGTCGAGCAGCAGCCCCTCGGCCTCGACCCGCTTCACCGCGGTCTCGAGCATCAGCGCGCGGGTCTCGCCCGCAGGCCGACGCGTCCGGGGAGGATCAGGAGGGTGCACGCCTCGATTATCGCCCCGACCGCGACCGCGCGCCGCACCGGCGTCCGCGGGGGTCGCGGTGCCGGGTCCCCACAACCCGGCACCGTGAGACCCACGAAGCGGCACGGAGCCGTCGGTCGGATCAGCACGCAGGCCACCCCAATGGCCGCGCGCCCTCGCCACTCTAGAGACTGGAAGTCTCATATCTCAAGTCGAGCTTCCCGGGACGTCCGCGCAGCCTCGTTCCCGTTCGGGGTCAGCCGCCCGCCAGGGGCGCCTCGTCCACGCGCTCGGGGACCTGCCGCACCAGCCGGTCCCCCTCCCAGCGCACCGGCATCGGGTCGGTGACGCCTCCGACGAAGAGGCCGTCCTCGCCGACGTGGCGGAAGGCGAACAGCAGCCACTGCCCGTCCGACCGGCGGCGCAGCAGCCGGCCGACGTAGAGCGACTCATCGGTGAGCGGGTACGCCGCGTCGACGTCGAACGGCCCGAGGAGACTCTCCGCCGGCACCGCCCACGTGCCGCCGTGGCTGCCGCGGCGCGAGGCCGTGGCCTGGTCGCCGAGGCACGAGAAGATGAGCACGGGCCTGCCGTCGACGACCTCGGCCTGCACCACCTCGAGCTGCCCGAACCCCTCGGGACTCGGCGCCGACAGGGGCTCGCGCAGCTCCCACGCGCGCAGGTCGGCCGACCACGCGTGCCCGATGACGCCGCGGCCGTCGACCGGGCCCTCCGGCGCGCGCGCGGTGAGCAGCATGTGCCAGCCGTCCCCCTCGGGGTCGGGGAACACCCACGGGTCGCGGAACGCCTCGTCGTGCCAGGCGCCGCTGGACAGCTTCTCGTACCACGGCCCCTCCGCCTCGAGCACGGGGCCAGGGGCCTTGGTCCACACGTGGAGGTCGGGCGAGGTCGCGTACCCGATGCGCTGGATGTTCTTGCCGTCCGGAGCGGCCGTGGCGCCGGTGTAGAAGAGGAACCACGTGCCGTCCGGATGCCGCACCACCGAGCCCGTCCACGTCGCGAGGTCGTCGAACGCGGGGGCGTCGCTGCGCACGAGCGCGTCCTCCACCTGGGTCCAGTTCACGAGGTCGGTCGAGACCGCGTGACCGATCGAGGCGCGGTAGTGCCGGGCGTCGGGGTCGCGCAGCGCGCGCGAGGCGTAGAGGAAGAAGAGGTGGTAGCGGTCGCCGTCGTCGGCGAACCAGAAGTCCCATACCCAGGAGCCGGGGAGGTCGAACACAGTGATCCTTCGAGGTCTTGCGCGCGGTCGGTCGATCGCGCGACATGCGGTCGGTTCACGGCCGTCGCGGCCGTGAGAGGTCGGTCACGGCGCGGCCGTGAGAGGAGGGGTCACGCCGTGCGCGCGACGGTGAGCTCGTCGCGCCGGGGCGGGTCGGCGCCCGGGCGCGACACGGTGATCGCGGCGGCGCGCGCGGCCCGCTCGAGCAGCGCCGCCACCTCGGCGGAGCGGATGCCGCCCCCGGGCGCCCGCAGGTCGGCTCCGGTGATGCGGCGCTCGAGCAGGCCGTCGATGAGCGCGCCCATGAACGTGTCGCCGGCGCCCACGGTGTCCACGACGTCGGTGGGGATCCCCGGGACCACCACCTCGCCGTCGGCGGTTACCCCGATCGCGCCCTGCGAGCCGAGGGTGACGACGACGAGCGCCGGACCGCGGGCCACCCACTCGCGTGCGATCTCGACGGCATCGCGCCCGGGTGCGAGCCAGTGGAGGTCCTCGTCGCTCGCCTTGACGACGTCGGCGAGGGCGACGAGGTCGTCCACCCGGGCGCGCACGCGCGCGGGGTCGTCGACGAGCGAGGGCCGGATGTTCGGGTCGTACGTGATGAGCGCGCGCGGGCGGGCCGCCCGCACCAGGGCCACGACCTGCGCGTCCCCCGGGGCGAGCACCGTCGCGACCGAGCCGACATGCACGAGGTCCGCCGTCGCGGCGAGCGCGCCCTCGAGCCCGCTCACCTCGGCGCCGAGGTCCCACTCCAGGTCGAAGGAGTAGGTGGCGGCCCCGGCCGCGTCGAGGTGCGCGGTCGCCGTCGCCGTGCGCGGGGCCGCCGAGGCGGCGACCTCCACGTCGGATACCTCGAGCCAGCGTCGGATCCGCCGCCCCCGCTCGTCGTCGCCCAGGCGCGTGACGAGCGCCGGCCGCCGGCCCAGGCGGCCCAGGGTGAGCGCCGTGTTGGCCGGGCTTCCGCCGGGGGCCTCGTCCACGGCACCGATCGCGCGATGGACGATGTCGACGAGAGCCTCGCCGATCACGAAGACGCGGGGTGAGGCGGCGCCCACGTGTCCGGGGCCGCCGCGGGGCGCGGCATCCGTCGTCATCCCTTCACCCCGCTCGCCGCGATGCTGCTCACGAACGCCCGCTGGAACACCAGGAACACGATGAGCACCGGGATCGTGATGAGCGACGTGTACGCCATCACCTCGCCCCACGCGGTGTTGAGCTGGAAGAAGTACTGCATGCCGACCATCACCGGTCGCAGCTCCTCCTTCTGCACCACCATCAGCGGCCAGAGGTACTGGTTCCACGCCGGCAGGAACGTCAGGATCGCGACCGTCGCGAACGCGGGGCCTGACAGCGGCACCAGGATGCGGCGGTAGATCGTGAACCAGCTGGCGCCGTCGATGCGGGCGGCCTCGTCGAGCGACTTCGGGATCGTGGAGAAGTACTGCGTGAACAGGAAGATCGAGAACGCGTTCGCGATGAACGGCACGATCTGCACCTCGTAGGTGTTCAGCCAGCCGAAGTCGTACTTCAGCACGCCGCCCTCCATGACGAGGGTGGGCAGCTGCGCGACCCAGTAGACCATCGGCACCGCGATGGTCTCGAACGGCACGATCAGCGTCGCGATGACGATCGCCAGGACGACGATGCGGCCCTTCCACTCCAGGCGTGACAGCGCGAACCCCGCCATCGAGTTCACGATGAGGCCGAACCCGACGGTGAGCACGGTGACGAACACGGAGTTGAACAGGAACCGCGCGACGGGCACACGATCGAAGACGCCGAAGTAGTTGGCGAGGCTGATGTCTCCGGTGGGGAGGAACGCGTTCACCGAATCGATGTCCTGCAGGATCTGCGCGTCGGGCTTGAGGCTCGAGACGAACATGAACACGAGCGGGAACAGGAACAGCACGCCGAACAGCGACATCGCGACGTACACGAAAATCTTGCCGCGCAGCCGATGCGATTTCTCGCTCGCCGTGGTCCGGACGCGTCGAGGGCGCTCCGACCCGCGTGATGCGGTGGTGAGGGTTCGGGTTTCGGACATGGCTCAGTCCTTCTCTCGCGTCAACCGTCGCTGGATGAGCGCGATGATCAGCACGGCGACGAAGAAGATGAGCGAGATCGCGGCGGCATAGCCGATCTCCTGCTGCTCGTAGCCCTTCCGCACCGCGTGGAAGACGATGGTGGAGGTCGCGCCCTGCGGGCCGCCCTGGGTCATCACGTCGACCTGCACGAACAGGCCGAGCGCTGCAATCGTGATCGTGACGAGCACGAACACCATGGTCGGGCGAAGGCCGGGCCAGGTGACGTTCGTGAACTGGCGCCACGGACTCGCGCCGTCCATCCGGGCGGCCTCGTAGAGCTCCTCGGGAATCGTCTGCAGACCCGAGAGCCAGATGATCATGTGGAATCCGACGGCCTGCCAGATCGACATGAAGATGATCGCGCCGAGTGCGGTCTGCGGATCGTTCAGCCAGTCGACGCCCGACCACAGCCCGAAGGTGAGGGCGTCGATCATCGAGTTGATCAGGCCGTCCTGCTGATACATGAACTTCCACAGGATCGACACGACGACGATCGAGGTGACGACGGGGATGAAGAAGATCACACGGAAGGCGGTGACCCCGCGCATGCGCCGATTGACGAGCACCGCCAGCAGGAGCCCCAGGGCGGCCTGGACGGGCACGACGACCAGCGCGAAGATCGCGGTGTTTCCGACGGACTGCACGAACAGCGGGTCGGCGGTGAAAGCGCGGACGAAGTTGTCCATCCCCACGAAGCGCGGGGGGTTGGGTGAGATGAGTCGCGCGTTGGTGAACGACAGCGTGAAGGCGAGGATCACGGGGATGATCAGGAACAGGACCAGGAGGATGCCGGCGGGGGCGATCATCCCGAGTCCTGCCCACGTCTCGCGCCCCTTGATGGAGCGGAAGCGACGGAGTTCGCGCCGAGGTTCTTCGGCGGCGACCGTCGGTGGAGTGACAGTCATGGCAGGTCTCTCTGAGGATGCGCCGGCGGGGGCATGAGGCCCCCGCCGGCGCGGCGGATCACTGGAAGCCGTAGCCGTCGTTCGACTCGATGTTGGCGTCGATGTCCGACACCGCGCGATCGAGCGTCTCCTGCACGTCGGCGCCGCTCATGATGTCCTTCGCAGCGGTCTCGAACGTGGCCGAGATCACCGCGTATGCGGGGGTCTCGGGACGCAGCACCGCGTACTCCTGCGAGAACTCCACGAACGGGCGCAGGGCGCCGTCGTCGCCGAAGTACTCCGATGCCTGCGCGGCCGCCTCGGTGGCGGGGATCACGACCTGCTTGTCGGCGAACTCGGTGATGTACTCGTCCTGGAAGCTGAACTCGAGGTACTCGCGGGCGCCGTCGGCGTCGTTGCACTCCGAGGAGATGCCCCACTGCCACGAGCCGCCGCCGATCGCAGGTCCGTTGCCGAGGTCCGGCGGGGGCAGGATGAGCAGGTCGTCTCCGACCGCGTCGAGCGCGGCGACGGCGTTCCACACGCCCGTGTAGCTGAGCGCCACCTCGTCGTCGACGAACTCCTGATTGCCCACGGTCCCGCCGTTGTCGGCGTACCCGTCGGCGAAGAGACCGGCGAACCACTCGCCCCACGCGACCGCCTCGGGCCCGTTGAGCGCACCGTCGGCGGTCAGCATGCTCTCGCGGTCGATGAGGTCGCCGCCGAAGCTCTGCAGGAGGGGCGAGTAGGCGTACGGCCACCACTCGCCGGTGTCCTCGGCGCCGATGTCGATCGGCGTCTCGTAGCCGCTCGCCTTCAGGGTGGCGAGGGCCTCGCCGAACTCATCCTGCGTCCACGGCTCCTCCATGGTGGGGATGCGGATGCCGTTCTCCTCGAGCACCGACTGGCGGGCGAAGATCGCCAGCGCGGCATCCCAGTAGCCGGCTGAGTAGATCTCGCCGTCCCACACGCCGACCGCGGTGGGCAGCAGCGAGTCGGTGAGCTCGGTGGGCAGCTCGAGCGGCTGCAGGTAGCCCGCCCACGCCCAGTTCGGCATGATCGGCCCGTCGAGGTCGAGAAGGCAGGGAAGATCGCCGGATGCCGCGGCCGCGACGATCGCGTCGTTGTAGGCGCCCTGCGGGAACGACTCGTGCACGACCTGGTACTGGTCCTGGGAGTCGTTGAAGTCCGAGATGATCCGCTCGTAGACCTCGAGCTCTGCCGGGTTGCCGGCGGAGTGGGTCCACATCGTCAACTGGGTGCGGCCGTCATCGGTCGTGGTCTCGCCTTCACCGGCCTGCCCGCAGCCGGTCAGGGCAAGGGCCGAGACCAGTCCGGCAGACACGAGGATCGGGGTCCTTGTGCGCATGGTTGTGGTTTCCTTTTCTTGTGACCTACGCCTGCGTAGGTCATCGGTCGGGGGCCGCCTTCGGCGGCCGCTCGTTGTGTCAAGCCCGTCGCCGGTTCTGTTTGCCGACGTGTGCCGGCGGCGGGCCCACGGAGTCTCGTCGGATGACGGGACACTCCATCAGGTGCGCGGCGTCCTCATCCCCTTCCGCACGGACGCCGAGTGCGACCTCCATCGCCCAGCGACCCATGTCGTAATGGGGCAGCGCGATGGTGGTCAGAGGGGGATCCTGTTCCGCGGCGACGAGCTGCTGGTCGTCGTACCCGACGACCGACAGATCCCGCGGGATGTCGAGGCCGCGGCGGTGTGCGGCGATGTACACGCCCACCGCCATACGGTCGTTGAAGCAGAAGACTGCGGTGGGGCGCTGCTCCTCGGGAAGCTCGAGCAGCCGCTCGAATGCGGCGCGTCCGCCGCGGGCGGTCGTCTCACCGTGCACGTGGAGCGCGGGGTCGACGGGGATGCCGGCCTCGGCGAGGACCTCGAGGTAGCCTTCGTGGCGCAGCGTCGAGGCGATGGGGTTGTCGTCGGTGTCGATGTAGGCGATGCGCCGATGCCCCGCGGCGACCAGTTCGCGCACGGCCGCCGCGCCCCCGGCGCGGTCGTCGGGGACGACGGAGCGGAATCCCCCGCCCTCGGGCCGACAGTCGAGGAAGACCGCCGCCGCAGGGAGTCCGGTCGGGGCCGGGACGATCTGGTGCCACATGCACGCGTAGATGATCGCGTCGACCTGCTGCGCGGACAGTGCGCGGATCGCGTCCGCTTCGATGGCGCTGTCGCCGCCGGTGTCGATGAGGAAGAGCAGGTGGTCGTTCTCGCGCGCGGCGTCCTGCGCGCCGGCGAGCATGTCGCCGGCGAACGGCGTCGTCGCGATCTGGTCCGAGATGAGTCCGACGGTTCGGGTCTGCTGGGTGCGCAGCCCGCGGGCGACCGAGCTCGGAGCGTATCCGATGGAGCGGGCGGCCTCGCGGACGCGTGCCCTGGTCTCCTCCGAGATGCGGGATTCGACGTCGTTCATGACGAGGGACACGGTCGTCACAGACACACCGGCTGCCGCCGCCACGTCTGAGATCCGAGCCCGGGCCATCGTCGACACTCCCTCGTGCTAAATCGATTTATCGAACGAAACTGATTATGAACCGCTGTCGCGCTCGGCGTCAAGTGCGAAGTCTGGATCGATGCGGAGACGACGCGGCGAGCGACGTTGAGGACGCCCGGTTGAGCATGGCCCAGCCACGCTCAGCCGGCATGGCTCAGCCGGCCAGGCGGAACCTTCTCGGAGGCGGTTCGATGTCGAACACAGCAAGGCGGAGCGCGAGCCGGGGGACCAGCACGAGCGGATCGCCCCTCCCCGGCGGCGGATGAAGGACGAAGTCGCCGAGCCCCTCGCGGGTGATGCGCCAGCCACCGTGATGCAACTCCATATGGTGGAACCTGCAGAGGAGGATGCCGCGGTCGATGTCGGTCCTGCCCTCGTCACGCACCCACTCATCGATGTGATGCGCTTCGCAGTAGGACGCCGGCCGGTCGCAGCCTCGCCACCGGCACCCACCGTCGCGGATCGCGAGGGCGATCTTCTGGTTGGGGCGGTACAGCCGCGCCTCGCGCCCGAGGTCGAGCGGATTGCCGCCTCCGTCGACGGTGACGTGACGGGTGGCCGTGTCGCACATGTGCTGGGCGGCCAGCCAGGCTGGCAGCACCGTCTGGTCGTCTTCGATCAGCGCCACCGTCGGCGCACCCGAGCGCTCCTGGACGATCGCGTCGGCGGGCACCACGATGCGCACGCCGGCCTGGCGGGCGCCGAACACCGTCGCCGCGTCGGCGAGGGCGCCGGCGCACAGCAGGTCGAGGAAGAGGTCGTACGCGAGCTGGTCGTTCGTGCGCGGGTCGGCGACGAGCTCTTCGGCGCGCGCCTTCTCTTCGGAGTCGACGAACCGCGGGCCGCCTCGTCGGGGCCGGAGCGCCGAATCCCAGATGGTCTGCGCCCACGCGCCGCCGAGGTCGTCGAAGACGATCGAGCCGCGCCGCACACCGTCGGCATCGCGCCACAGCCGGAAGGCGCGTCCCTCGAACCGCTGGTCGAACCGCCGCTGGGCGCCTGCCGGGTCGAGTTGATCGCGGATCGTCCGGGCGGCTCGGCCGAGCTCTTCGACCGTGCGTTCCCGCGCCTCGGCGATGAGCTGCTGGGCTGCCAGCATCCACGCCTCGCGCCAAGCCTCGCGCGCCCGCGCGACGGCGTCGAGCCCGTCGTCTTGGCTGGAGGCGGCGAGCGGATCGGGCTCGGGTGGCTCGCCGAGTCCCCGCAGGATCGCGTCGTGCTGGGCCGACCCGATCGCTCCGGCCAGCAGCGCCCGTCCGAGCGGAGCGTGCCACGGCTCGGGCTCCCCGCCGGCCCCAACCCCGGCCCTCGGCCCCGGTCCCACGCCGACCCCGGCTCCCGCCCCTTCACACGGCGGAACCGCCGGGTCCGAGGCATCCGTCATCGCATCGCGCCCGGGATCGATGCCGGCCAGCGTGCGCAGCGATTCGCCGAGCCGGACGTGCTTGGCCGCCTCGGCTCTCGTGGCCCCGGTGATCTCCTGGATCAGCGACGCCGGATTGCGGTGGCCGCGCTTCTGCGCGAGCCCGGTGTGACCCGCCTCGCGGGTCGATCGCGCAGCGGCCGCACCCGACGCCGCGATACGCACCTTCTCTCCGGCGCGCACCAGACCGGTCGCGGCTTCGAGCGCAGCGACCACCCCGTCGTCGCTGAGGCGATCCAGTGCGAGGGGCAGCAGCTCGGCTTCGACATCACCTCCGAGGGCATCGCGCAGCACCTCGAGATGCTGCGCGAGATCGGAGAAGAATGCCATATCTGATCATGGCATCGACCTCAGACATTCGTAGCTCTGTTCCCATGCGGGGGGAAACGACGAGGAGGCCGGTCCTACGACCGGCCTCCTCGTCGCAAGGGCTCACTCTGCAGAAACGACCTCCCCGAACAGGCGAAGCTCGGCCACATTGAGGATCTGGCCGTTCGCAATCCGGATGTAACGGTAGGAGTCGCCCGCCGTCACGGTCCACTTCTGCCACTCGAGCGTCTTCGCGGGCACGGCGGGCGTGAGCCGGGTCCACGTCTGGAAGTCGTTCGAGCCCTCCAGCCGCATATCCGCGATGCGCGACGTGCCGTAGCCGTCCTGGCGCACGAGCAGCTCCGCGCCCGTGAGGGTCACGCGATCGGCTCCGAAGTCCCACACGTTCGCGTAGATCCCGGAGTTGAGCCGCGTGTCCGAATGCGTGGCGGCATCGCCGTCGAGCATGCGAGCGGCGTACTGCGTCCACCCGGCGTCGACCGCGCCGTCGGGCCGCAGCGAGACCGCGGCGCGGAACGCCGCATCGACGAGCCCGACATCGCTCGAGAGGAAGAGCTTCGACCCGTCGCTGGTGGCGGCGATGGGGTCCGCGGCCTTCCCGTCCGGCGTCGTGAAGCCGATGGCGAAGTCGACCACGCCGCCGGCCTCCGCGCTCTCCGGCACGGGTGCGGATGCCACCCATTCGCCGGGATTCGGCGATGTCACCGCGGCCGGCCGCCCGAAGAGCGTCACGTGCACGTCGGAGTTCTCCGTCGGCCCGGTCATCCGGACCTCGACGACGTCCCCCGCGACGACGCGACCCGCGACTGCGTCGGGTGACGAGAGCGACACGGTGTCCATCACGCCCACGGCCTCGCTCCGCGCACCGTCGATGCGGATCTCGGCGATGCTCCAGATCCCCGGGTACGCGGGATCCGACGGCACACCGGGCTCGTCGACCTGGAACTTCAGGAACCGGAAGCGCTGATCGCGGACCTCGTCGCGCGAGGCGATCCACTCCACGTCCGCGTCCTGGCCGGTGTTCGGATGCTCGGTGAGCAGCGTCCACTCGGCGCCGTCATCGGACCCGTACACGTTCGTGCCCTCCGCGCGGTTGGGGAACGTGTCGCGAGCCTGGAAGCCGAAACGGTCGGCGCTCACCCGGTATGCCGACCCGAAGTCGAACACGATGCCGGTGACCCGCTGGTCGCCCCACGACGTCTGGTTGTCGCCGTCCGTCAGGGCGCGCAGCTGCGAACTGCTGAGCGAGGGTGCGCTCACGATCCCGGTGAAGTCGAGCGAGCCGTCCGCCAGTCGCGGGCTCAGCGGCTCGAGCGCGTCGATCGCCTCTCCGAGCCGGGCGAGCAGGTCGGCGAACTCCGCGTCACCGGCGGTCGCGCGAGCCTTCTTCACCTGCTCCACGAGGTCCGCCACCGCGTCCCATGTCGCCGACGTGAAGCTCGCCTCGTCGCCGATGCGGTCGAAGAGCGTGCCCATCGCCGCGGCGCGGGTCGCCGCCACCGTGATGGTGACCGGCAGGGCCGTGACGGCGGTGCCGTCCGTCGCGACCACGAGCGCCTCGTGCACGCCGGGCTTCGCCGGCGTCCAGGTCAGCTCGTCGCCCGACAGCTGGGCACCCTGCGGGCCGTTCTGCAGCGAGAGCTCGACCGGGTCGTTCGCGGCATCCGTCACCGGGAAGCCGCGGCTCCACGGCTCGCCCTTCACGACGACGACGTCCACCGACGGCGCGTCGGCGAAGACCGGCGGCGTCAGCACGCCGTTGGCCTGGGCGAGCACGCCGGCCACGTCGACCTGGGCGGCAGACCCGGTCGCCCGCAGGAACACGATGGCGTCGCCGACGGCTCCGGGCGTCTTCTCGACGTGGAGGTCGAGCCACACGTATCGCCACTGGCCGCCGGTGTCGGGCACGACGATCTCGGCGAACGGCGCCTCGGCCGACGTGCGGGATGCCTCGAGCGTGGCGGCGCCGTCGCTGCGCACCTTGACCCCGACCAGCGACGTCTTGGTGCGGTCGCCCCAGACAGCCCGGCGGACCGCGAGCTGCGCGTCGTCGGCTGCGGCGTCGAGCCGCACGAAGGCGGTGCCGTCGGCGTCCTCCTGGTGCTGGGCTCCCGACCCGAGGGTCGTGCCGAACGTCTCTACCGAGAGCTCGGGACCGTCGGCGAGCGGCGCGACCGAGCCCTCGACGTCTGCGAGCTCGGGCGGGAAGGCCACCCAGTACTCGGCGCCGGTGTAGTCCGAGCCGCGGTCGTTCCAGAAGTTCTGGATGCCGCTCCCGTAGTAGTAGAGCGGGCCGTCGCGGTCGGCATACAGCTCAGCGACGTGCGGAGCCTCGGCCTCGACGTCCACGCCGGCGACGTACCGGTACTGGAGGTACGTCTCGCTGAGCGGGTCCTGCAGGCGCCCTCGGTAGGCCTGCGAGATCATGCCGCCCTCGTTCGCAGGTACGTAGGGCACCTCCTCGCCCATCATGAAGGCGTAGAACGTGTCGGCTCCGGCGAGGATCCGGTTGTCGAGGAAGTGATACGGCGACACCGCGTCGGGCGCGTCCGAGACCGTCCCCGCGACGGGGTCGATCGTCGTGCCCTGCGTGTCGACGAGGCGCGCGAGCGCCACGAGGAGGTCGACGTCGCCCTGCCCGTGCGCCTGGTCCCGCAGCATCTCCATGTGCTGGACGAAGGATTCACCGGTGGTGTTGCGCGGGTCGTCGGCGGGGATCTCGCGGAAGATCGATGCGAGCGCACCGTTCACGTCGCCGCCGTAGAGGTCGTGCTCGCTCTCGTACCCGGCGTTGACGGTGAACCACTCCACCCGCTCGGCGTACAGCTCGGCGTCGTCGAGGAAGATGGCCGCGGCGACCATGCCGATGACGCCGTACAGGTGCTGGTTCCACAGGCGGTTCTTCGAGTACAGGAACGTCTCGAGGACCGGCCGCACCAGGTTGTCCTCGATGCGCTGCTGGTCCTCGGCGGTCCACCGCAGGTCGTAGCCGTTCAGAGACTCCGTCGCCGGCTCCGTGCCGCGCAGCACCTCGGCCGCGATCAGCATGTAGTACAGCGGCACCCCGGTGTGGATGTGGGCGTCGGCGAAGTACGCGTACTTCGCCGGGTCGAGGCTGCTCCACGTGCGCAGCACGTGCAGGGCGTTCGCCCTGTACTGCTCGTCGCCGGTAACGACGTACTCGAGCGTCTGGGCCATCGCGCCGAGGCTGTCGCGCAGGGCGCTGGCGCGCATCCCGGCCGTCGCGTACGCGTCGTTCTTCGGTGTGTCGGTCCCCGGCTGGGCGTTCTCGGCCCGGAAGTCGCGCGCGGCGTACCGCGTCTGCGTCATCGCGTCGTAGTAGCCCGTCCAGGGGTCGACGCCCGCGAGCACCTGGGTCCGCATGTTCTCGAGGTGGTCCGCGCTGAAGCCGACGCCCGGGTGGGCGAAGCCGGCCTCGCTGACGGTCCGCACGATCTGCGGGGGTGCGGGCGTCTCCTGCGCGACGGCGGGCTGCGTGGCGGTGAGCGCGCCGGCGGCTGCCAGCACCCCGGCTATGAGCACCCCGATCACGCGGCGCGTGCGGTGTCTTTGCTCGATCCTCATCGATCTCTCTTCTCTTCGCCGCCGGCGTCACCGACGGCGGGTGGGGAGGTGGATAGCGTTTGCCACTTAACGATGACGGCATCGCCGCGCGACGTCAAGGCCCGATCTGCGAAGACGTCAGGATGCCTGCGACGGGAGGAACCGCACGCCCGCACGATCGATGTCGACGGTCCATCCGCGACCGTCGAGGTCATCGGCGCGCACGCCGAGGAACATCCCCGTGAACCGCAGTCGCGCCCCATGGTCGTCCGAGAGCGTCCACGCCGGGTGAACGTCCGGCACCTCGCGCCACGCCCCGTCGTCGCCCGCGACCGCGAAGCCCAGGCAGGGCCCGTCCAGCGACGCGCGCAGCCGCAGGGGACCTTCCGGCGCGGCGACCGGCGCGGACCTCGTGGTGACCGCGCCGTCCCGACGCACCACCCGCAGGTGCCGGCCGTTCTCGGCATCGAAGGTCACCTGCAGCCAGATCCACCCCGACCGGTCGTACCACGCGATGACTCCGGCCGCTTCGCGCGGGGTCCTCGGCTCGGCGTCGATGACCGCCTCGAACTGGGCCTGCCGTTCCTCGACGCGCGTGAGGACCATCGACTGATCGAAGACGGATGCCGCCGAGTGGCCGCCCCGCAATCGCAGCCATCCCGTCCTCGCGCCGAGATCCGCGACGTCCTGCGGCAGTGCGCGGCGCAGCGTCGACCAGCGCCGGGAATCCAGCCCGGGCGCGTCGAAGTCGTCGGTCCAGGCACGGACGCCGGCCGCGGCATCCGTGTCTCCTCCCGGTGCCGGTGCATCACCGCGGCCCGTCGCCGCACGCTCCCCCGACCCGGCGGCGAGCTCCACGTCGACGCTCGGGTGATGGCCCCCATCGGCGAGACGCAGCCACCCGTCGTCGTCGAACACCACCCGCTGGAGGCACGTCTCGCGCCCGAGGGTGCAGTAGCGCTCCCCGAGGTGCAGCGCGGGGCGGCTCGCCAGATGCGCGAGCACCCAGTCGCCGCCGGGCGTCTGCACGAGCTCGCCGTGGCCGGCCTTCTGAAGCGGATGCCCCGGCGCATCGCGCGTCGTGAGCACCGCCTCCCGCTCGTCGCGCTGGTAGGGCCCGAGCAGGCTGCGCGAGCGGGCGACGGTGATGCCGTGGTTCCACCCCGTGCCGCCCGCGGCGATGAGCAGGTGGTACCACTCGCCGATCCGATACAGGTTCGGCCCCTCGACGAGGCCGTCCTCGCGGTAGATGACGGTGGCCTCGCCGGTGGTGCGGCGCTCGCCGGGCAGGTACTGCTCGACGACGAGACCCGAGAACGACGGATGCTCCGGCCGCTGGTCCCACTGTACGCCGACGATCCAGTGGGTGCCGTCGGTGTCGTGGAAGAACGAGAAGTCGAATCCTCGCGAACCGAGGTGGACGGGCTCGCTCCAGGGTCCGGTCACCGATTCGGCGGTGACGAGGTAGTTGTCGATGTCCTTGTCGTCGCCGTCCATGGTGCGCACGATCGAGTACGCGAGCCAGAACCGGCCATCGGCGTGCGACAGGCTCGGCGCCCACACCCCTCCCGAGTCGGGGACCCCGCGCAGATCGATGCCGTCCAGCGCGTGACCGAGCGTCGTCCAGTGCACGAGATCGGTCGAGTGGTGCAGCCGGACAGCCGGGTGGTACTCGAAGGTGCTCGTCGCAATGTAGTAGTCGCCGCCGACCCGGAGGATCGACGGGTCGGGGTTGAACCCCCGCAGGACGGGGTTGCGGATCACCGGCACGGCGGTCTCTCCTCCACGGGGTCGGACGATCAGGACGCCGCCGGCTGCATCGGGTTCTCGAACGGCGCGCCCGCGACGAAGCGCTCGACCTCGGCGAGGGCGGACTCACCGAGGCGGCGCAGCTCCACCCCCATCGATCCGGCGAGGTGCGGCGTGAGGAACACGTTCGGGAGGGTGTACAGCGGATGCCCCGCCTCGAGCACGTCCGGCTCGGTGACGTCGAGCACGGCGCGCAGGCGGCCGCGCTGCAGCTCGTCGACCAGCGCGTCCTGGTCGACCAGCGCGCCCCGCGCGGTGTTGACCAGGGTGGCGCCGTCGGGCAGCGCGGCGAGCACCGCGCGCGAGATTATGCCGGCGGTGCGGGGCGTCTCGGGGGCGTGCACCGACAGGATGCGGCTTCGCCGGGCGAGCTCCTCGAGGTCGTCGATCAGCTCGGCGCCGAGCCGTTGGGCGGTCTCGGGCGTCGCGTAGGGGTCGTACAGCAGCACCTCGACGTCGCTCGCGCGGAGCTTCTCGATCACCATGGTGCCGATCGTCGAGGCGCCGACGATGCCGACGGTCGTGCGGAACAGTCCGGCATGGGGCGCCGTCGCCTCGCGGTCGATGAACCTCTGCTCGGCGCAGTACTGCCGCGAGAGCCAGAACGCGTCCTTGGCGGCGAGCGTGATCATCGCCTGCGTGAACTCCGCCACCGGGACGGCGTTGGCGGAGCGGGCGGACGAGATGCGGATGCCGCGCGCCGACGCCGCCTCGTCCAGGAACCCGATCCCGCCGCCCCAGTGGACGATGGCGCGCAGCGCCGGGAAGGCGTCGAGCCCTTCGCTGTCGATCACGGGCACGCCCCACCCGGTGATGAGAACCTCGACCCCCGACGGCGAGGCGATGCCGGCGAGGGAGGTGGCGGCATCCGTCATGTCGATCTCGAGGATCTCGGCGAGCCGGGCCCGTTCGTCGTCGCCGAAGACGAACGGCACCAGCGCGGGATCCATGAGCAGTGCGGCTCTCATGCGTTCAGCTCCTCGATGCTCCAGGCGTCGCGCCACTCCAGGCGCACCCGTCCGCCCTCGATGTGCAGCGGCAGCCACACCGCGGGCGATTCGGCGAGCGCGTCGGGCGTCCATCGGTCGCCGATGTAGACGAACCCGTCGCCGACGGGCGCGACGACGCTCACCTGCGACTCGAAGGTGTTCGTTCCGAGCGGCGCCAGGAGCCGCCAGTCGTCCCAGGGCCCGTCGAGGGCCGGAGCGCTCGTCCACACGTTGTCGTTCATGCTCCATCCGGTGAGATCCGAGCCGAACAGGTAGTAGCGACCTCCGCTGGTGACGACGGCGGGCGACTCGTACCCGATCTCGGGCCGAGCCTGCTGGCGGAGGGTCGCCACCAGCGACTCCACCCCGAGGTGGTCCTCGCGGAGGCGGTAGATGTGCAGCCCGTTGTCGCGATCCTCCGCGAGGAGGTAGCCGACGCCGTCCTCCTGGAAGACGCCGATGTCGCGGCTGAGGTTGCCCAGCGGCCGCTCGCTGCCCACGTACCGGTACGGACCCTCGGGGCGGTCGGCGATCGCGTACCCGACGCGCGCGAACGAGTAGTCCGCGGAGTCGACGTGGAGGAGCATGACCCACCGCCCGTCGGGGCGCTGCAGCACCTTCGGTCGTTCGACCACCCGGTCCGGGCCGATGTCGCCGTCGTCCGCGCGGAGCGCGTCGCCCTCGTAGCGCCACGAGGCGAGGTCGGTCGACGAGTAGCAGGCGACGGCGGTGAACCGGTCGCCGGCCGTCTTGTCCTCTCCCCACGCGAACCAGCGGTCGTCGACACGCTGCAGGCCGATCCCGTGAAGCTGTGCCGTCCGCCCGCGGTCGTCGACGAAGACGCGGCCGGGCCGGATCGTGCCGCGCTCAGCCATGCCGCACCTGCAGCACGCGCGCGCCGATGCCCGCGGGGGTGCTGACCGAGAGCCCGTCCCCCGTCGCTGCGAACGCCCACGGCTCTCCGCCGGCGGGGAAGATCGCCTCGGCCTCGCCGACGCCCGGGAGCGTGAAGGCGGCGGGCGCGGCATCCCGATCCCACACGAACAGCAGGTCGCGTTCGCTCGTGTGCAGGCCGAGGCACACGGTGGGCGCATCCCAGGCCGGCAGGCCGAGCGGCCAGAACGGCGTCGCGTCGGCCAGGTCGTCGCGCAGCGCCTTGTGCAGCTCGACGGCCTCGGCCACACGCGCCCGCTGCGCGGGGCGCAGGTCGTCGAGGAAGCCCGAGAGGTACAGCCGCCCGCTGAGGCCCGTGACGAGCGTGAACACCGTGTCGTCGTCGCTCATCTCCCGCGCCGGGTAGGCCCAGTTGCCGCACTGCTCGGGCAGGATCGAGGCCGGCGACGACGCCGCGATCGGCGGGTACAGCCGGAAGTCCTGCTGATCGCTGGTCGACTGCAGGTGCGTCACGGCGAGGAGGGAGTAGTCCGCGCGCATGGCGCCGGAGCTGCAGTTCTCGATGCGCAGGGACGGATGCCGCTGCTGCACGCCGACCAGCCACTCGCGGAACGCCCGGGTGTGGGCCAGCAGCCCGTCGCCGGCGGTCGTCGCGTCGCGCTCGGTTCCGGCGCCGGGGTTGATGTTGTAGTCGAGTTTCAGGTACTCGATGCCGTAGTCCTCGACGAGGTGGTCGACGGTCGCGTCGAGGTGGGCGCGCGCCGCGGGATGGCGGAAGTCGAGGTGGTACCGGCGGTCCTCCTGCACACGCCGGCCGAACCGCTGGAAGAACGCGTCATCGGGCAGCCGCGTCGCCGCGGGGCTGTGCACGCCGACGACCTCGGGCTCGAGCCAGAGCCCCGGCGCCATCCCCGCCAGCCGGATCGCGTCGATGACGCGGCGCAGCCCACCCTCGGGGAACCGCGACGGCGCCTCGCGCCACTCGCCGACGGTCGACCACCAATCGCCGATCGCGGGGTCGGCGAACCACCCGGCGTCGATGCAGAAAACCTCGGCGCCCGCCTCGGCCGCGCGTCGCACGAGCGGCAGCAGCTGCTCGGTGGTCGGCTGCCCCATCAGCGTGTTCATGAAGTCGTTGTACACGACGGGCAGGTGCTGATCCTGGGCCGACCCCCGCAGCCAGCGCCGGTAGCGCGTCAGCTCCGCGATCGCGCCGTCGCGACGGTGAGCGGATGCCGCGACCGCGACGGGCACGGCCGCGAAGGTCTCGCCGGGGAGCAGCTCGTTGGCGAACTGGTGCTCCTGGTCTGTCGGGCCGAGCAGAGACAGCACCCCACCGCCGCGCGTCTGGCAGAGGTCGACGTGCCAGCCCGCGCTGGTCTCGAGCTGCCAGGCGAGCGCCTCGCCGTCGGGACGCGCGAGGTAGCCGCACGGCAGATGCTCCCCGCTCGACCATGCGCCGTGACTCGAGAGGCTCGCGTGGCCGCGGCCGTCCTGGCCGTGGAGGTCGAGAGCGAGCTCGGGCAGCTCGTCGCGCAGCGGCACCTCTTGCCACCGGGCCTCGGCGAGCCATTCGCTCGCAGCCCTCCCCCATACGACCCCGTCGAGGTCGGCAGCCGTGGCGCCGATCCCGATCGTCGCCGAGCTGACCGCGGTGACCACCACGGGCTCCTCCCCGGCGTTGCGCACCTCGTTCTCGATCCGCACCGCGGCGGTCCCGACGGGCGCGGTGACGGTCGTGCGCACTTCGAGCCCGCTGACGGCGTCGGCCTGCACGACGATCGCCCGGGTCGCGCCGGCGTCGGTGGTGACCTGCGATCCTTGCACGCGCAGGCGTTCGCCGACCGCGGACCGCCAGTAGGCCTGACTGGTGCGCGCCCGCTGCTCGGCCGAGGTGAACACCTCCACGAGACCGATTCCCTGACGCCCGGCGTGCGTCGACGACAGCGCCACGAGCGAGAGCGGGGCGTCGGCCGACCACCGCAGTTCGAACGCGCCGACGCGGGCGCGCCGCGTGGCGGGGACGGCCTCGGCGGTGTCTTCCTTTCTCGCGATGTCGATCGTGGCGGGAGGGGGGAAGGTGTCGGTCACGAAGCTCGTCTCGTCTCGTCGGTCAGCGGCATGCGCAGGGCGTCGTTGAAGATGTGGATGCCGGCGCCGAGGAGGGCCGGCAGGAACAGTGCGAGCGCCGAGCCGATGAGGGGCAGCGACGCCGCTGCGATGCCCAGCCCGATCAGCAGCAGCCAGCTCAGCCCGACGTGCGGGCGGCGAGCGAGCGCCGCCGCGGCGACACTGAGCGCGGCGACCGGGCGCAGGCCGGGGTTCGCGGCCGCGGCGGCGCACACCGCGATGAGCAGCACCGCCACGACCGCGCCGGCCGCGGCGACGAACAGCAGCATGGCGTCGGCGGCGCCGAACAGCGCGAGGTCGTACGACAGCAGGAGCGTCATCAGGCTGGTGCCTGCCGCCGCCCACCACAGGCTGCGCCACCCTGCCCCGAAGGCGAGCCAGAAGCTCCGCCCGCCCCGCGCGTCGGCGCGGCGCTCGAGCAGTGCCCGGGTGCTCCGCAGGAGCGCGAAGACCGCGGGGGCCAGCGGCAGGAGCGACGCCGCACCCAGGCACAGGGCGAGATGCGTCGGCTGCCAGCCCACCAGCAGGGTGAAGGCGACCGTGGGTACGAGGCATCCGAAGAACGACACCGACACCACGAAGTACTGGAAGACGGTGAGCGCCGTCGTCGCGAGTGCACCGTCGAGCGCGAGCACCGTGCGGATGTACCCCACGAGGCCGCCCGGACGCGACGGGGTGGAGTGGGCGGTCATCCCTTCACCGCCCCGATCGACATGCCCTTGATGAAGTACCGCTGGAAGGCGGCGAAGATCGCGACCGACGGGATGATCGCCAGGATCGCCCCGGTGTAGATCAGCTGCCACTGCGACGTGAGCAGCCCCACCATGCGGTTGATGGCGACGTTGATCGTGCCCGCCGACGACGAGTCGAGGAACACCAGCGGGATGAAGAAGTCGTTCCACAGTCCCAGCGCCTGGATGATGACGAACGCCGACGTCACCGGGAGCAGCATCGGGAAGACGATCGACCAGAACGTGCGGAACCGTCCGGCGCCGTCGACGAACGCGGCCTCTTCGACCTCCACCGGGATGCCCTTGATGAAGCTGCAGTACAGCAGGATGCCGAAGCTCGCCGCCCCGCCGAGGTGCACGAGGATGACGCTGGTCAGCGTGCTGTACAGGCCGACGTCGTCGAAGCCCTTGACCAGGGGGATCATGCGCACCTGGAAGGGGATCATCAGACCCGCGATGAAGAGGATGTAGAGCCACCGCGCGCTGCGCCCGCCGATGCGCTCGATGCCGTACGCGGCCATCGGCACGATGGCGACGAGCAGCACGACCGTGACGACCGTGATGATCAGCGTGTTGACCAGCGCCTCGCCGTAGTCGGTCTGCTGGAACAGCTGCACGTAGTTGTCGAGGGTGAACGCGGTGGGAAGCCCCATCGGGTCGACGGTGATCTCGGAGTACGAGCGGAACGAGTTCAGCAGCGCGTACAGCACCGGGCTCGCGACGATCACGACGAGCACCGCCAGCACGATCATGACGACCACCTGGCCGGGCGTCACCTTCTTCTTGCGCTCGGCGCGGCGCTCGGCGCGGCGCGTGTCACGTTGCGCCCGCCCCGGCGCGACGACGAGCTCTGTCTCGGTGCTCATGCCTGGATCTCCCTCTTGCGCATGTAGGCGTTGGCCGCGACGGTGCTGACGATGACCACCAGGAACAGCACGATGGCGGCGGCGCTGCCGAAGCCGGCGCGGTACTCGCCGAACCCGACCTTGTAGATGAAGAACGCCATGGTCTCGCTGACGAACCCGGGACCGCCCGCGGTCAGCACCATGACCTGGTCGAAGATGGTCCAGCCCGCGATCATCGCGAGCGTCATGTTGACGGTGACCGCGCCGGCGAGCATCGGCCACGTGACGTGACGGAACACCTGGCGGCTGTTGGCGCCGTCGATGCGCGCCGCCTCGACGAGCTCCTGGGGCACCGACTGCAGGTTGGCGAGGTAGATGAGGGTCGTGTTCCCGCCGAGGGTGAAGCACGTGATGAAGAGGATGACCCAGACGACGATGCTGCTGTCGCCGAGCCAGTCCCGCGCCCACTCCGGCAGCCCGAAGTCGCGGAGGAACGTGTTGACGGCTCCGAAGTTGTAGTTCAGCAGGTACTTCCACACCGTCGCGAGGATGAAGGCGCTGACGAGCGACGGCAGGTAGACCGCGGTGCGGAAGAGCCCCTGCCACCGCCCGGTCACCTTGTCGAGCATGAGCGCGACGCCGAGCGAGATCGCATTGATGATGAGCGCCGAGCCGAGCCCGAGGATGAGGGTGTTCTTGACGGCGTTCCAGAAGCGCCCGCTCGTCAGGATCTCCTCGTAGTTGCGCGTGCCGACGTAGTCGTAGCCGGGGCTGATGCCGTCCCAGTTCGTGAAGCTCAGCTGCAGCGACTGCACCGACGGGATGATCACCATGAGCAGGTAGATCACCAGGGCCGGCGCGATGAAGCCGAGCATGATCCAGCGGGCGGAGCGGAACCGCCCGGTCCGCCGCTTCTCCCGCTCAGGCCCCGTCGGCACGAGCGAGACGTCGTCGGGGGCACCATCGGGCGCACCGTCGAGCGGGGCCTCGCCCCGAAGGCGGACGGCGGTGCCGACCACCTCTGTCTGCCCCTGCAGGGCGCTCTGATCAGTCATGGAGACCTCCTCGGCTCCGGCCGGGGTGCCCGGGCAACGCCCGGGCACCCCGACACGTGTGGGTCAGCCCGCGGCGACCGTCTTGTCGAACTCGGCCTGCACCTTGGCGATGGTGTCGTCGATCGAGCTCTGGCCGTCCTGCATCTCGATCCGCGCCTGGCGGAAGAAGGTGTTGAACGCGCTGAAGGTGGAGAGGTCCGACACGTTCTCGTACCAGACGAGGTTCGGGTTCTCGAGGAGGGCGAAGTAGTCCTCCGCACCGGGGATCGACGTGTTGCGCTCGATCTCGTCGGCCGCGACGATGTTCGGCGCGAGCCAGCCGTTCTCCTCCATGAGGTTGGCGGTGTCGACCTGGTAGAAGAACTCCAGGAACTCCGTCGCCGACTCGTACTGCGCGTCGTCCTCGGCCGCCTGCGCCGAGATGGCGAGGCCGCCGGCGGTGTCGCCGTTCACCGCGTTCTTCAGCACGTTGATCGCGCCGTCCTCGTCGGGGACGATGAACAGCCCGGCGTTGAAGTCGGCGTCGACCTTGTTGATGTCGTTCAGGCGCCCGATTCCGGCTGACGACGTCGCCATGACGGCCATGTCGTTCACCAGCAGGGTGGTCGTCTGCGCGTCGGCGGTGGACTGCCATCCCTCGAGCACGTACTCGTTCGTGATGTCGAGCAGCTCCTGGAGCGGCTCGCGCAGGTCTTCGATGGTCGCCTCGCCGTTCTCGGCAGCCGTCCAGAACCCGCCCTGGTCGCTCCACTCGGCGAACGTCGGCGCGGCGAGCAGCTTCCACAGCTGGTCGCTCGGCCAGACCTCGGCTGCCGCGGTCGCCAGCGGGGCGTCGCCGTTCGACTTGATCTCGGCCATCAGGTCGATGAAGTCGTCGTAGGTCTCGGGCGCCTCGAGGTCGTTCTCCTCGAAGTAGTCCTTGTTGTAGACGATGTTGATGCCGATCTCGCCGTTGAGCGCGCTGTACGGCACGGTGTAGACGTTTCCGTCCGACGCGCTGCCCACGGCCTCCGGCTCGATGAGCTCGGTCACCGACTCGGGGATCGGCGCGAGCTTGCCGGCGTTGATGTACGTGAGGGTGTCGCGCATGTCGACGACGGCCGGCCAGTTGCCCGTGGCATCCATCGTCTTGAGCGCCGTCGCGTAGTCGCTGCCCGCCGGAAGCGGATCGAGCTGCACCGTCGTGGTCTCGCTCTGCTCGTTGAACGCCTCGACGACGGCATCGACGACCGAGTTCCAGGTCTCGTCGCCGGTCGCGTACAGGAACCGGATGGTGGTCTTCTCGGATGCCGCGCCTCCGTCGCCGCTCGCCGCACCGGTGCAGCCGGTGAGTGCGAGCGCCGTGACGGCCAGCGCCGCCCCTCCGGCGAGCCAGTGCGAACGGCGGCCCAGCCGGGCGCGCACCCCTGCCCGCGTCGCTTCCTCGTGCATGTGATCTCCCTTGATTCGTGCCGGAACGTTTCCGTCCCGGAGAGAGTACCTCAAAGTGGACAACGTTTGCCACTATTTCCGAAACGCAGGTTGTAGCGATCTGCCACAGCGCTTCGCCGCCCCGCGATCCGGCCGTCGCTACGCACGCACGAGGGGCTCGCCGTGCAGGATCGGCGTCGCCGTGAGGGCCACGGAATCGCGCGCGCCGGGCTCGTCCAGCACGAGGGCGAGCGCGGCGCCGCCGAACTCCTCGAGCGGCACCTCGACGGTGCTGAACCCGGGCAGCACGTCTCCGAGCATCGGGACGTGGTCGAACCCGGTCACCTCGATCCCCGCTGCCCGGGACTCGCCGAGTTCGCGCAGGCGGGCGATGACGCCGACGGCCATCGCGTCGCTCATCGCGGCGATGACCTCGACGTCGTCGAGCCGATCGCCCAGCAGGTCGACCGCGCGGTAGCCCCCGTCGCGCGAGAACTCCGTGTGCACGATGTCGTCGTCCGGGATCTCGATCCCGCGGTCGACGAGGCCCTCGACGAACCCGCCCACGCGCTCCAGCGCCGTCACCTCCGCCGACGGGCCCGAGACAATCGCGAAGCGCCGCTTGCCGGCATCCGCGAGTCCCCCGGCGAGCAGGCGCGCGGCGTGCCGGTTGTCGACCGTGACGGTCGGGAACCCGAGCTCGTTGTCGCCGATCACCACGATCTTCGCGCCGTGGTCGCGCAGCACCCTGAGCTGCTCCTTGACGGATGCCTCGCGCGCGGGGTCGGTCGTCCGGCTCGTCGCCATCACCACGGCGAGATGGCGTTCGCCGCGCAGCTGCGTGAGGATGTCGAGCTCGCGGGCGGAGTCGTCGCGCGTCGTGCGGACCGCGACCGAGATGCCGCGCTCCTCGGCCGCGTGCATCATGCCCGAGATCATCGTCGCCGAGCCGAAGTCGTCGATGTCGCCGACGATGAACGCGACGGTGCGGGCGCGTCCGCCCTTGATCGTCTGCGCGGCGGGGCTGACGGAGTAGCCCAGCGTGCGGGCGGCCTCCTCGACGCGGCTGCGCAGCTCGGGCGACCCGCTCTGCTTGCCGCGGACCCCGCCGTTGAGGGCGCGGGAGGCGGCGGGCACCGATACACCCGCCAGGCGCGCCACATCGGCGAGGGTGGGCGGCTTGGCTCCTGGCGTCATCGTCGTCCTCTCGCGGCTGATAACGCTATCCAGTATTGCCGATGCGATGCCGGGCGCGTGCAACGGCCACCCGCGCCGCAGCCCCGCTCCCCGCGACTCAGCGCACGACCGCGGTCACGGTCGCCAGGCGGCCGAGCACCTCCTGGCTGATGGAGCCCAGCAGGAATCGCGCGAGCGCGCCGCGGCCGTGCGAGCCGACCACCGTCAGCCGCGCGGAGCCCGCCAGCCCGTTGATGATCTGCGACGGGTAGCCGCGCTCCACCTTCCGCACGATCTGGAGGTCGGGGTAGCGCGAGCCGAGTCCGGCCAGCGAAAGGGCGAGGGCCTCGGCGGTGAGCTTCTCCATGTTCTCGAGGTACTCCGCCGGATACGACCCCATGTTGCGCGGCGCCTCGAGGGGCGTCCACACCGCCACGGCGATGAGCGGCTCGCCGAGGCGGTCGGCCTCGTCCGCGGCGAAGGCCACCGCCTTCTCCGACACCGGCGAGCCGTCGACCCCGACGACCACGCCCGACCGCCCGGCGGCGTCCGCGTCGGGAACCACGACGACCGGGCAGTGGGCTCCCGCCGCGATGCGCAGGCCGTGCGCGCCCCGGGCCGCCCGCGATCCCTGGCCCGGGTAGTCGCTGCCGATCACGAGCAGCGCGGCCTCGGCCGAGGCGTCCACGAGCTTCGCCACCGGGTTGCCGCGCTCGACGCGCGTCCGCACGACCAGCCCGTCCGCGGCGATGCGCGACGCCTCGTGCTCCACGCGCTCGCGCGCCTCCTCGAGCGCGGCGGCGAGGACCGAGTCCTCCCCCACGGCGCCGACGGCGCCTCCCACGACGGTGACGAGCTCGAGCGGCTGCCGGCGCTCCCTCGCGCGCTGCGCGGCCCAATCGACCGCGCGACGCGCGACGGCGGCATCCGTGATTCCGACGACGATGGCTTCACCCACGATGGCTCCCCTCGGATGCCCCCAGGCTAGCGCCGGCGATCGCCCCGATGCAGGCGGATGCGCCGTGACAAACACCTCGGCCGCGAATGCGGGAAGCCCGGGCGTCCGAGGACGGCCGGGCTTCCCGTGAAGAGGCGGCTACAGCGCGAGGCGCTCGCGCACGACGTCGGCCAGGGCGTCCGCGTGACGACGTGCGTCGTCCTCGGAACCGGCCTCGACCATGACGCGCACGAGCGGCTCCGTGCCCGAGGGGCGCAGCAGCACGCGCCCGGACAGCCCGAGCTCTGCCGTGGCGCGGGCGACGGCATCCTGCACGATCTCATCGCCCACGCGCGTCCGGTCGACGCCCTTCACGTTGACGAGCACCTGCGGGTACACCGTCATGACCGACGCCAGCTCGGCGAGCGTCTTGCCCGTGCGTGCCATCTCGGCCACGAGGTGCAGGCCCGTGAGCAGGCCGTCACCGGTCGTCGCGAACTCGCTCATGATGACGTGCCCGGACTGCTCGCCGCCGAGGGAGTAGCCGTGCTTGTTCATCGTCTCGAGCACGTACCGGTCGCCGACGGCGGTCGTCTCGAGGCGGATGCCGTGGGCGTCCATGGCGCGGTGCAGGCCGAGGTTGCTCATGACGGTCGCGACGAGCGTGTCGTCCTTGAGGGCGCCGCGCTCCTTCATCGCCACGGCCAGGATCGCCATGATCTGGTCGCCGTCCACGATGCGGCCCTCCGCGTCCACGGCGAGACAGCGGTCCGCGTCGCCGTCGTGGGCGATGCCGACGTCGGCTCCGACGCGGACGACGTGCTCGGCGAGCAGATCGAGGTGGGTGGATCCGACGCCGTCGTTGATGTTGAGGCCGTCGGGGTCGGCGCCGATGACGGTGACCTTCGCGCCGGCGTCGCGGAACGTCTCGGGAGAGACGCCGGATGCCGCGCCGTGCGCGCAGTCGAGCACGACGTGCAGCCCCTCGAGGCGGTTCGGCAGCGAGCCGAGCAGGTGCACGACGTAGCGGTCCTCGGCGTCGGCGAAGCGGCGGATGCGACCGACGCCGGCCCCGGTGGGCTGCAGCTTCGGCCCCTGCATCGCCTGCTCGATGCGCTCCTCGACGACGTCGGGCAGCTTCACGCCGCCGGTGGCGAAGATCTTGATGCCGTTGTCGGGAGCGGGATTGTGGGATGCCGACACCATGACGCCGAAGTCGGCATCGATGTCGGCGATGAGGAATGCGGTCGCGGGCGTGGGGAGCACACCGGCGTCGTACACGTCGACGCCCGAGGACGCGAGCCCTGCCTCGACCGCAGCCGAGAGGAACTCACCCGACACGCGCGGGTCGCGCGCGACGACGGCCGTGAGGCGCTTGCCGGCGGCGCGACGCGCCTCGGCCGTACGACCCTGGCCCAGGACGACAGCGGTCGCCTGGGCCAGGGTCAGTGCGAGATCGGCGGTGAGGGGGCCGTTGGCCAGCCCCCTCACCCCATCCGTGCCAAAGATCGGCATGCGGAGAGGAAGCCGATCAGCGCTTCGAGTACTGCGGCGCCTTGCGGGCCTTCTTGAGACCGGCCTTCTTGCGCTCGATGACGCGGGCGTCGCGCGAGAGGAAGCCGGCCTTCTTGAGGGTCGGGCGGTTGTTCTCGACGTCGATCTCGTTCAGCGCACGGGCGATGCCGAGGCGCAGCGCGCCGGCCTGGCCCGAGGGGCCGCCACCCGAGATGCGGACGATGACGTCGTACGCGTCGGTGAGGTTGAGCACCGTGAACGGGTCGGTGATGAGCTGCTGGTGCAGCTTGTTCGGGAAGTAGTCCTCGAACGCACGGCCGTTGACGGTGATGGTGCCGGAGCCCGGGATGACGCGCACGCGGGCGATGGCCTGCTTGCGGCGACCGACGGCTGCGCCCGACACCGAGAGCACGGGGCGCTCGGCGGCGACGGCGGTCTCGTCGACCTGGGACTCGGTGGAGTAGCTGCTGGGGGTTTCTTCGATGTTCGCCATCAGTGTGTCCTGTTCTGTGCGGCGCTTACTGGGCGACCTGGTCGAAAACGTACGCGGTGGGCTTCTGCGCCGCGTGCGGGTGCTCGGCACCGCGGTAGACCTTGAGCTTCGACAGCTGGTCGCGGCCGAGGGTGTTCTTGGGGAGCATGCCGCGGACGGCCTTCTCGACGGCGCGGACCGGGTTCTTCTCGAGGAGCTCCGAGTACGTGACGGACTTGAGGCCGCCCGGGTAGCCCGAGTGACGGTAGGCCTTCTTCTGCTCGAGCTTCTGGCCCGTCAGCGCGACCTTCTCGGCGTTGACGATGATGACGAAGTCGCCCATGTCGACGTGGGGGGCGAAGGTGGCCTTGTGCTTGCCACGCAGGAGCGCGGCGGCGTGCGAGGCGAGGCGGCCGAGGACGACGTCAGTCGCGTCGATGACCAGCCACTCGCGCTGGGCTTCGCCAGCCTTGGGGGTGTAAGTGCGCGTCACAGTAGTGCTGCTTTCTTGATCGAACGGAGAGGTTCGTGAATCCCACTCCGGGGCGCTTCGGCAGTCGGAGATCCGGTTTCCGGTTCCTGAGCCTGTCGAAGGGCGCCAGTGGAGGGCTCACGTTCGCGGTGCCGGGTCAGCTGAGCCGAACACCAAAGATCGAGTCTACGGCATCCGGATGCCTCGTCCAAACCGTCAGCACGCGCCCGGGCGCGGCAGGGGCTCAGGGCACGATCGGCTCCACCGGATCCGCGGGTGGCTGCTCCTCCGGCGGTGGCTGCTCCTCGGCGGGCGGCTGCTCCTGCGTCTCAGGCGCCGGCTCGGGTTCAGGCGTCACGGGTGCCGAGAAGAAGCGGCGGGATGCCTCCTCCTCCGCCCGCAGCTGATCCTCGCGCAGCGCGGTCACCGCGGCGGCATAGGCGAGCAGCTCGGCGTCGCCGCTCGCTCCCGCGCTCTGCGCGGCGCCGACCGCGGCCGCCGTGGCGATGACGTCGTCGCGGAAGTTCTGGAACGCGATGTCGTTCTCGGCGGCGATCGCCTCGGCGGTGGCGGGGAGGGTCGCTCCGAGCGCACGCTGCGCTTCGGTCAGCGCGGTGACCTGCTGTGTCACCGCGGCGGTCGCCGTCTTCACCTCTTCGGTCGTCGCCGCCACGGCGGCGGAGTAGGCGCGGGCGTCCGCCGCCGCATCCTCCGCGGACTGCACGTCGTCGATCGTCGTCATGTCGGGGGCGTCATAGGCGGCCGGCCGCTCGGGCAGCGTCGTGCTGTCCAGAAGAGCGATGACGGCACCCGCAGCCGCGTTCGCCGCGTCGAGGGCCGGCTGGTCGCTCATCCCCGCGACCGCTGCGAGTGCCGGCGTGGCACTGTCGGCCGCGGCACGGGCGGCTGCCGCGGTGGTGTCGTACTCCGCGTACGCCGCCTCCATCGCCGGCACCGGCTCGTCGGCGGCGTCGGCGGCGGCCTCGAACTCGGCGGTCGCTGCGGCGAGCTCCTCGGCCTGCGCCTGGAGCAGCTGCGACACGGTGATGCTCGCGGCCACGAGCATCAGGATGAGCGCGACCGCGATCCCCACGGACCACCACGTGCCCTTGCTCCAGGCTCGCATTCCACGCGGCGTCGAGGCGAACTCGCCCTGGGCCGCCTGCGCGGCCGCCGCCGCCTTCGCCGCGCGCCGCGCCTCGCGCTTCGTGGCGCGTTGAGACGGCGGGCGTCGCTCGGTGGATCGTCCCGGCGGCGCGACGCCCGCAGCGGCACGACCCGGAACCGTGACAGCCTCGGCGTCTCCGGCCACGACCGCCGCTGTCGCGGCGGCGTCCGGTGCGAACCCTGAGGACGGAGCGGATGCCTCGATCGGCACGCCGGGCGCATCGTCCAGCGGGATCAGCTCACCATCGGCGTCGAACATGAAGAGGTCGTCGGCGTCATACGAGAGCAGGTCGTCGTCATCGAGCGCGAAGAGGTCGTCGTCGGATGGGGCTGTGGGCGGGATGGCGTCGGCGACGGCGGGCTCGGCGTCGCCGGCCGGGATCCGATCGGCCTCAGAGGGCACGCCATCGAACTCCGCGCCCGCAGGATCGGGCGCGGGATCGACCGTGGGCGCGTGATCGGGCGTGGGCGTCGGTGTCGCCTGCGCGGGGCCAGGCGTGTCGACCGGATCCCGGCGCGGCGGTCGTGCGAAGAACTCGGCGAGCCGGTCGGTGCTGGTCGGGTCGTGAACCTGCCCCTCCGCCACCGGACCACGTGAATCCGTCCCGAAGAAGTCCGCCAGAGCGCGCGCTCGGACCTCGCCACCGTCGGCTGGGGAAGCCTGGGGTGACGAGCCGTCGTCGCTGGGGTCGTTGCTCGGGGGCATCGGAGTCAACGGCGCGCGCCCTCCCTGAGTCACGGCCGAATCGACCCAGGGTACACCGTTTCGCGCCACCCTCCGTCCATTGCGCGACAGGCGTCGCGGGCGTCAGGCGGAATCGCGGGGCGACGCTCAGCCCGGAGGGTCCGTCGGGACCGGCTCGATCGGCGGCCCGGGGATCGTCCCCGGGTCGGTGCCCGGATCCGTGACCTCGCCTTCGGGTGGCGGCGGCACGGACTCCTCCTCGACCGGAGGCGGCGGCTCGACCACCTGGGGAGGCGTCCAACTGTCGCGACGGATCTGCGACCTCAGGTCGAGAACGCGCTGGTTCTCCGCGCGCAGCGCATCCACCGCCTGGCCGTACAAGACCAGCTGGGCCAGGCCGCTCTCTCCTCGACCCTGCGCGACCCCCACGTCATCCGCAGTGACGCGGACTGCCTCCCGGTACGACTCGACCGCGGCGAGGTTCTCGTCGACGACCTCGGCGGCGGACGCCGGCAGGGTGGCCCCGAACGTAGCGAGCGCCGCTCTGAAGGCATCCTGGGCGGCAGTCAGTGCCGACCTCGCCTCACGGGTGCGATCGATCGCCTCGTCGATCGCCTCCGATGCCTCGCGCACGTCGTCGAGCGCGGCGGCGACGGAGGCCAGGTCCGTCGGTTCCGGGGTCGCGCGACCGATTTCCACGGCATCGTCCGCGGCCTGGTGTCCGGCGAGCGCGCTGCGGAACGCGTCGAGCGCCTGCACCGCCGTCGCCCGCGCTGCCTCATCGCTCTTGCCCTCCAGACCCGCAAGGGCGGCGTCCGCCTCCGCCGCCAGGGCTGCGGCATCCGTGATGGCGGTGCTGTAGAGCCCCTGCGACGTCTGCAGCGTCACCGCACGATTGCGCACCTCGGCCTCCTGCTGGCGAAGACTCTGCGCAGCCTGGGCGACGTCGTCCTGGGTGGTGCGCTCGACGAGCACGAGCGCGCCGACGCCGACCACCGCCGCGACGGCCACGGTCGCGACGAGAGCGTTCAGCCAGTCAACGGGCGTCCGGCGGCGCGAGCGCTGCCGCCGAGGCCGCGCCGCGGACGTGTCCGCAACAGATGCGGCCGACGCCTGAGGCCCTGGGCCGGGAGCGGCGGCTCCTGCCTCCCCGACGATGTCGGCGAGGCTCGCTCGCCCCTGCGGTGACGCCGCAGGCCTCGCGGCGCCCGCGGCTCCTGCGCCGACCAGGCGCCGCAGTCGCTCGCGTTCCCGGGGGTCGATCCCCGGCCCCGGCGACGCGGTGCGACCCGCCTCACCGAAGAGATCGTCGAGCGTGCTCACCAAGCCTCCCTGGTTCGAATGGACCGGCCGGAGAAGGTGTGCTGCGCGTGTCGGCCGACGTGCACGGCAAGGATACAATCGCCGCAGCGAGCCGCGCGCGCTCACCCCGCGCGCGGTCCTGGTGGTCGCGGCTCTGTGAACGCGCTGAAAGGGACGAGATTTTGGAACTGCGCGACTACGTACGAATCCTGCACCGCAACTGGGTGCTCATCCTCTCTCTCACCGTTCTCGGTGCCGCTGTGGGCTTCGGCTGGTCGCTGCTGAAGACGCCCGAGTACGAGGCCACGACCGAGCTCTACGTGTCGGTGCGATCGACCGACAGCGCCCTCGTGGGCGAGCTGGCGCAGGGCACGAACTACGCACGGCAGGCGGTGACGAGCTTCGTCGACGTGGTGAACAGCGCCGTCGTGCTGGATCGCGTCATCGACGACCTCGACTTGGATGTGACCTCGTCCGAGCTCTCGCGCAATGTGTCGGCATCCGTCCCGCCGAACACCGTCATCATCTCCGCCACCGTCACCGATGAGGACCCGGGTAAGGCCGCGGCGATCGCGAACTCGGTTGGCGCGAATTTCGCCGACGTCGTCGTGAATGAGCTCGAGAAGCCCGACGGAGAAGCGCCGAGCCTCGTCCGCATCGAGACGATCCAGCCCGCGCTGGTGCCGACCTCCGCGTCCAGCCCCAACGCTCCCCTCAACATCGCCCTCGGCCTGCTGGTCGGCCTCGCCGCCGGCATCGGCTTCGCGGTGCTGCGCACCGTGCTCGACACGCGCATCCACTCGACCCACGACATCGAGCAGGTCACCGACAAGTCGGTGCTGGGCGGCATCGCGTTCGACCCCGACACGAAGAAGCGCCCGCTCATCGTGCACGCCGACCCGATGAACCCTCGGGCCGAGTCGTTCCGGACGCTGCGCACCAATCTGCAGTTCGTCGACGTCGATCACGACGGCGGATCGCGGTCGTTCGTGATCACGAGCGCGGGCCCCGGCGAGGGCAAGTCGACCACCACCGCGAACCTCGCGATCGCGCTCGCCGAGACCGGAGCCCGCGTGGCGCTGGTGGACGGCGACCTGCGCCTGCCGAAGGTCGCCGAGTACATGGGCATCGAGGGCGGCGTCGGTCTCACCGACGTCCTCATCGGACACGCAGAGCTGAGGGACGTCCTCCAGCGCTGGGGGCGCGGCAAGCTCTTCGTGCTGCCGGCCGGCCGCATCCCCCCGAACCCGTCGGAGCTTCTCGGCAGCCAGGCGATGCAGAAGACCCTGCACGCGCTGACCGAGGCGTTCGACTACGTCCTCGTCGACGCCCCGCCGCTGCTCCTCGTGACCGACGCGGCCGTCGTCTCCAAGTTCACGAGCGGCGCCATCCTCGTGGCCGCGTCCGGTTCGACGCGCAAGCCGCAGCTGGAGGGCGCCGTGAAGGCACTGGACGGCATCGGCAGCCGCCTGCTCGGCATCATCGTCACGATGCTGCCGACGAAGGGCCCCGACAGCTACGGCTACGGCAGCTACACCTACAGCGCGACGCACGACATCCGCGAGAAGGGTCAGACGCGCGCCGAGCTGCGCAAGGCCCGCGCCGCGGAGGCGTGATGACGTTCCGCATCCTCACGGTCTGCACCGGCAACGTCTGCCGCAGCCCGCTCGCCGAGCAGCTGCTGCGCGCGCGGCTCAACCCGTCGATCGTCACCGTCAAGAGCGCCGGAGTGAGCGCGCTGGTGGGGGTCGGCATGCCCGAGCCGGCGCTCGAGTGGGCGAATCGCCTGGGAGTGACGGATGCCGCGTCCCACGTCGCGCAGCAGGTGACCGTCGAGCTGATCCGCGGTGCGGATCTCGTACTGGCGATGTCGCGCGAGCATCGGCGCGCCCTCGTGGAGCTGACTCCGGCGGCGACCCGGAAGACCTTCACCATCCGCGAACTCGCCCACATCGCGGCGGGGATCGGCGACGACGAGCTTCGCGCCGAGGTCGCCGGATCGACGGACGCGGTGGAGGCGCTTCGCGCAGCGGTGGACCTGGCTTCGGCGCTTCGTGGCGTGGTCGAGCCGGTCGCCTCCCCCGACGACCTCGATGTGATCGACCCCTACCGGCAATCCGCCGCGGTGTACGAGCAGTCGGCGACGCAGCTCGCCCCCGCGGCCGACGCCGTGGCACTGTTCCTCGCCCGCGCCGTCACTCCTCGCTGAGCGGCCGAGCCTCGCGAACCGACTTCGAGTGGTGTCATCCGTTCGGCGGACACCAGCGTCAATTCGCGACACCGGAGGTTCCGGATCGCGCCAAGCACGCGCGGGCGGCTCAGCGCCGCGGCGCCCCCCAAGTAGCCTCCTGAAGACAAGGGAGGGTTCGCAGGCGACCTCAACAGGCGCCCTGTTACACCGCGCCCGAGTGAGTCTCCTGGCGCCGGATCGCATAAGGGGGCTCCGTGACAGTTGATGTGAACGTCGAATCATCCCTCCCGGTCGCGCCGTCTCCCGCGTCCTCGGCGTTACCGGCACGCCATCCCCGTGACTCCGACCCGCTCGTCGACACTTCCCGAGAGACGGCCCACCACGAGCGTCCCGCGGCGGCGCCAAGGAGCTGGGCGACACGCTACGCGCGTCGGCTCTGGGCCAGCGACCTCCTCGTCCTCATCACGGTCGTCTATGGGACGCAGCTCGTCTGGTTCGGCACGGGAAGCGCCGAGGTCGCGATCCGCGCCGACAGTCGCCTGACGGACGTGTCGTACTGGGTCTTCTCGGCCGTGCTCATGACCCTGTGGATGATCGGCCTCACCATGGCCGACTCTCGCAGCTCGCGAGTGGTCGGCACGGGCTCGACCGAGTACGTGCGGGTCGCGAACGCGAGCTTCGTGGTGTTCAGCGTCGTGATCATCGCCTCGTTCCTGCTGCGACTGGACGTCGCGCGCGGCTACCTTCTGATCGCACTGCCGGCGGGCGCGCTGCTGCTGCTCGCCGAACGGTATGTCTGGCGTCGCTGGCTCCTCGCCCGGCGCGCGAGAGGCGAGTACTCCGCCCGGGTGCTCCTGGTGGGCTCCGACGCCTCGGTGGCGCAGATCGCCCATGAGCTCCAGCGCTCTCCCCGAGCCGGCTACCACGTCGTCGGCGCCTGCGTGCCGACCGGGCGCGTGGCCGCCACCATCGAGGGCTCGGACGTGCCCGTCATGGGCAATGTGAACGACGTCGCCGGCGCCATGGCGGCCGTCGGCGCCGACACCGTCGTCGTGACGAGCACCGACGAGCTGCCGCCGTTCAAGGTGAAGCAGATCTCGTGGGGACTGGAATCCGGTCGGCAGCACCTCGTCCTGGCGCCGAGCATCGTCGACATCGCGGGCCCCCGCATCCACACGCGTCCCGTCTCCGGTCTTCCGCTGATCCACGTCGAGACGCCCCGGTTCAGCAAGGGCCAGCTGTTCCTCAAGCGCGCGACCGACCTGACGGCGAGCCTTGCCGGAGTCATCCTCCTGAGCCCGCTGCTGGCGTTCCTCGCCGTCTCGGTGCGGCTGTCCAGCGATGGCCCGGTGTTCTTCCGTCAGACCCGGATCGGGCTCGGCGGGCGCGAGTTCACGATGCTCAAGTTCCGCTCCATGGTGCAGAACGCGGAGGAGCTCCTGCCCCAGTTGCAGGAGCAGCAGCGCGACGTCGGCAACGAGGTGCTGTTCAAGATGTCGAACGACCCGCGGGTGACCCCCGTCGGTCGCCTCATGCGCAAGTACAGCCTCGACGAGCTGCCACAGCTCTTCAACGTGATCGGCGGCTCGATGTCCCTGGTCGGTCCGCGGCCGCCGCTCGCGAGCGAGGTGGAGCAGTACGCCGACCACGTGCATCGCCGGTTCCTCGCCAAGCCCGGCATCACCGGCGCGTGGCAGGTGAGCGGCCGATCCACCCTCTCGTGGGAGGACTCGGTGCGCCTCGACCTCTCGTACGTGGAGAACTGGACGCTCCTGGGCGACCTCCTGATCATCCTGAAGACCGGCAAGGCCGTCCTGGCCCCCGGTTCGACGGCCGCCTGACTACGACGCCCCCACGAGAATTGGAGAAACGGATGCCTCACGTCGCAATCATCGGCACCCGCGGATACCCCAGCTACTACGGAGGGTTCGAGACCGCGGTGCGCAAACTCGCTCCCTACCTCGTGGAGCACGGCTGGAAGGTGACGGTCTACTCGCGAGAAGGCGCGGTTCGCACGAATGACCCCGATCTCGACCCACGAGTCAATGTCGTGTACACGCGCGGCCTTGAGAAGAAGTCCATGAGCACCCTCAGCTACGGTTTCACCGCTTCCCGCGACGCCATCAAGCGGGGTGCCGACGTGGCACTGGTGATGAACGTGGCCAACGGATTCTTCCTGCCGATGCTGAAGCGCTCCGGCATCCCCACCCTGGTGAACGTCGACGGCATCGAGTGGGTGCGGGCCAAGTGGGGCCTTCTTGCGCGCACGGTGTTCAAGCGCGGTGCAGCGCTCACCGCCCGCTACGGTGACGAGCTGGTGTTCGACGCGAAGGCCATCGCCCAGTTCTGGAAGACCGAGTTCGGGCGCGACGGCGCCTTCATCCCCTACGGCGGAGACCCTGTCGAGAGCCTGCCTGTCGAGCCTGGGTACACCTCGGGCGAGTATGCACTGATCGTCGCCCGATTCGTGCCCGAGAACACGGTGCCGGAGTTCGTCGAGGCGGCGCGGCGGATCTCACGCACGCATAAGGTCGTCTTCGTCGGCTCGACCGGCTACGGCGGAGAGCTCGATGAGCAGGTCCGCGAGCTGGCCGAGTCCAACCCGAACGTGGCGTGGTTCGGTCATGTCGCCGACGATCGGCGGCTCTTCGCTCTCTGGCAGCACGCCGGCGCGTATTTCCACGGGCATAGCGTGGGCGGAACAAACCCCGCTCTCGTGCAGGCGATGGCCGCCGGTGCGCCGGTGGTCGCGCGGGACACCGTGTACAACCGCGAGGTGCTCGGCGACGAGGGCACATTCACGCAGCACTCCGCCAAGTCGATTGCACGCGCGGTGCTCGAGATGCTGAACTCGCGCGAGCAACAGGATCAGGCACGCGAGATCTCGCGCGTGCGCGCGGAGGCAGAGTACACATGGACCGCCGTCTGTGCCCGCTATGAGTCCGCGCTCCGCGCGCTCCACGAAGGCACTTCTACCAACGCACTCCCCAACGACGCGCGTCAGCCCGCCCCAACGCGCTGACGACGAGAGCTGGTCGCTGGTGCGTCACCGGCGAACAGCGAATTCAATGACACATGCGGCTCCCGCGCGTCGTGCAAGCCGATACCGGCAGACGGTCGGTGCGCTCGCGATCGTCGTGTCGGTTGTTCTCGCTGCGTCGATCGGCGGCCTGCCGCTCTACGTCTTTCCCCACACCGACGATCCGCAGCATGCCGAGGTCGCCCTCGTACTCGGAACTCCGACGCGCGCTAAGGTGCAACTAGCGCAAGAGCTCGCCGAGTCGGGAGTGGTAGACAGGGTAGTCATCTCCGTCGCCCGCTACGGCACGTGGGCCGGGCACAACCTCACCGTGTGCACGGCAGAACTGAGATACAACGTCGATTGCTACACACCGGTGCCTCACACCACACAAGGTGAGGCCCGGATGTTGCTGAAGCTCTCTCAGGGCTGGAGGTTCGACTCGGCCGTTATCATCGCGGCGACCCCTCACATCAGCCGTGCGCGCATGCTCTTCGAGCGGTGCTTCCGAGGCGATCTGTATATGGTCGACGCCGCTGGACCGCGCACTACATCTCAGTGGGTCGGACAGTACCTATATCAAACGGGGGCCTTCGCCAAGGCGCTGCTCGATCCGGCCTGTTAGTGCCAGAACTCAGCGTCGATGACGGACAACACGTCCGCCTCGGCCCTCGACTTATTCCCACGCGACCTTGCCGTGACCCGAAGCCGTGGTCCACGGCACCGCGGCCGGAGCAGCGCTCCCAGCTCCTACGCGGTGCCGGTGAGAAGCTGCTCGGCGGGCGGGCCCCCCAGGCTCACTGCGAGACGATCTAGCTCATCCCGCAGCAGCACACGCAGCTCTGCGACCCGCCGATTCTGAAGGGCGAGCTGGTCGAGACCGTTCTGCAGTAGATCGTCCACAGAATCACGCAGGCCGTCGCCTTCGAGGCGGTCCACCCGATGACAGTACTGGTCCGCCTCGACCGAGGCCATGAAGTCACGGCACTTCGGCCGATACTCCAGCGATACGGTCGGCACTCCGACGGCGACTGCGAGCACGCAGGCGTGGAGGCGGGTTCCGACGACCAGCCGCGCCCCACGCAGAAGATCCATCAGCTCGTCGGTCGTCGCCGGGGAATGATGCCGCAGCGATCCGCCGAGCTGTGCGATGGCCACGTTGTTCTTCGGCGTATCCTCTGGCTCCATCGAGACGAACTCGATCGTGTGTCCCGCACGGATCAGGTCGGCGACCACTGGGATCACATGCGCCGACCAGTCGAGCCCCTTACCGCCCCACTGGTCTTCGCCGTGCGTGAGGTTCACGAGGATCGGGCCATCGTCGTTGACTCGCGGCGTGAGATCGGCTTCGCCGAGGAGGAGCGCGGGGTCGCCGACGATCGGAGCATCGATTCCGACCGAGGCGAGGATCTCGCGCGAGCGTGGTCCTCGCACTGTGACCGAACCGAACCGCTCAAGGATCGAATGCCACTGCGTGAGTTCATCTCGCGAGGTGTACTGACCGTCGCCACGAAAGTCGGGGTCTTCGACTCCGGCGCCGAGCATGACCGAGGTATTCGGGTTCAGCAACAGCCGCGTTCGACGGATGTGGTGGCGCCAGATGGTGCGTCCCAACACAGTGCCGCCGCCGAGAAGCATCGGCGCGCGCCGGTGCGCGATCAGCCGACCGGAAGCCGCCACCCTGATCACTTCGGTCTTCTTCACCGGCATCCGCCACAGATCATACTCAGGGAGGAAGCGGCGGTAGACCTCGAGGATGGCGTCGTCCCCGAGGTTGCCGTGACCGGCGAACCCGAGGTACGTGATCGATTTCTTCATTCGTCGTCCTTCCTCTCGTCCCGGTTCAGCCGACCAGCTGAGCGGCCAGATCCGCCCATCCGCGGCGAGCCGATCGATAGTTCTCTTCGGCAATCCGCGACATATCGTCGCCGGACAGCGTCGATGTCGTCGAGACGGCCTCCAGCCATTCCTCCGCCGACGCGTGCGGACGCACGAGCGCCGGCGACTCCGAGCCATAGATCTCGGACAGGAACCCGTTTGCGGCGCCGACCACGGGGGTTCCCACTTCCAAAGCACGAATCGCCACCCCCGACTGCCAGTAACGCTGATAGGGGATCAGCACAACGGCAGAGGTCGCAAGCAGAGTGTCGAGTTCGGATTCCGACACGAACTCATCCCGCACGTTCCAGCCGTCCACGGCCGGCCACCCTCGTCCGACGATTTCGGCGGAGTAACCGCCACGTCGCAACAACCCGCCCAACCGCGCCAGCAAGTCGAGGTCTCGGGCCGGCTTGTACTGACCGAGCACGCGGACTGTTGCAGTTTCGGCTCGCCCCCCGAACCGAGGCGAGACCATGGGGTGCGGGACGAGCGTGACATTCGCGTAGCCCAGCTCGCGGAGTGTTTCTTCGGCGGCATGAGAGTGCGCCACGGGAAGCATCGCGGAGCGCCGGGATGCCCGGACGCCCAGCGCGATGGAGCGACGGTCGTACCCGATCTGACGCCGGATCGGGATCGGGTCGTGAAAGACTACGGCGCTTCTGGGGACGCGGCGCGAACCCAGCAACTCGAGGTGCCCGACTACCGGCCAGAACTCGATGAACGGCGCCTTCAGCCCGCGAAGCGCGCGCAGGTGGCGCTGCGCCGCGATCCCCTTCGCCACAAAGCTGCTCTTGCCGATCTCCGCGGACTGCACCGGCAGTGTCTGGGTCCGATACCCCTCCGCAGTGAGCACATCTTCGACCTCGCCCGAGTAGTGGAGCAAAGCGTTGGGCAGCGGATTCAACAGGCCCAGTGGCGATCGCTGGTCCGCCGTCATTGCTTGCCCTTCCGTCGTGAGCGGTACGTGTCCATGACCTGTCTGACCGAGCCCCTGAGGAACAGGGCTCCGAGCCCGCCCAGGAAGAGACCCGTCACCGCGATGCCTACCAGAACGTAGATCCAGGGCAGGTTCTCCAGCGGCCAGATCCATGTGATCGCGCCGTATCCGGCGATCGCGCTGACGATGCCGATGGCGAACGGCTTGAGGAAGATGACGCTGTACTTCCACACATCGATCTGCAAAGCCCGGCGAAGAGCCCAGAGCCGGACAGGCCACCACACCAGCTGCCGCACTGAGACGGCGATCGCGACGCCGACCACGCCGAACGGAAGCGCCGCCACCACGAAGAGGATGCCGACGATCGCCTGACCGAACGTGAGGCCGAGCGCCAGACGATTGCGGCCGACGGCGACGAGAGCGCTCCGGTCGAACACCGCGATGGCGTTAACCGCCCCCAAGACGCAGAGCATCTGAACGAGCAGTCCCGCCTCACCCCACTGCGACCCGAAGATGAGGGGTACTGCCTCTTGGGCGACTGCAGCGAGAACGGCGAAAGCCGGGATCGCGATCACACAGCTGATGGAGGTGAGTCTGTACAGCCAGCGTCGCAACGCGTCATTGTCATGCTGCAGACGAGAGAAGGTCGTGAGAGAAATCGACGAGAGCACCGAGGAGAAGAGCTCGATCATGATCGAGATGATCCGCATCGCGAACGCGTAGTAGCCCAGCGCCGTGGCGTCGAGTGCTGCACCGACGATGAGCTTGTCCGACTGCGAGTTGAGAAATCCGACCAACTCGATTCCGACCATGCTGAATCCAGTCGGCCACAAGTCGCGGGCAGCCGCGAGGGAGACCTGGAACCGCGGTCGCCACGTTGTCGCCATCCACAGCATGAGCACGCCCACGAAGGCCGTCACGAGCACCTGGATCACCAAGCTCCATACGCCTAGTCCGACGGCAGCCGCGACGACCGCCAGGATGCCTCCGATCGTGGTAGCCACGACACGCCGCCGGGCGAGTGCCCGGAACCCAAACTCCCGCTCCAGCAGAGCCTGCGGCACCGACGAGAACGCGTAGAGAATAAGGCCGATGCTCATCACCTGGATGACGACCGCCAGCTCCGGCTCGTTGACGATGGCGGCAATGAACGGTGCGGTGCCGACCAGGAGCCCGCCAAACGCGACGGAGCCGGCGACTGAGATCCAGAAAGCGGTGTTCGAATGGATATCGTCGATCTCGGCGCGCTGCACCAGCGCCCGTCCGAACCCCTGGTCGACGAAGACGTTCAGGAACGTCATGAACACGGTGGCTAGTGCGACGAGACCGAACTGCTCCGGAGTGAGGAGCCGGCCCAGGATAAGAAGGACAGCGAGAGACACGAGCCGCGTCGACCACTTCTCCACGATGGCCCAGCCCATACTGCTGGCCGCGTGCTTGCCGACGTTCATCCCGCGTGACCGCGTGCTTCTTCAGATTTCCGGACGGAGTTAGGAAGTTCCCTGGCAAGCGGGTCCGTGCTCCAGATCATCGCGCCCGCAACGCCGAGAAGAATGATCATCGATGGGTTGGACTCGAGCCCATTGAATCCGGCGATACTCACGGCGACAGCAACGAGCGCTCCGAGTCCTGCGTACCTCTGACGCACGAGCCCGGCGACGCCGCTCAGAAGAAGGATGACGATGAAGAGCAGCGCACCGGCAACACCGATGCTCACGAGAAGCTGCAGGTATCCGCTCTCTACAAGAATCTGGTAGCTGTCGAGCGCTCTGACGGTGTCGGCCGAGGTTCCCGGGCCCGCACCCACCCATCCGGATTGGCGTGCGGCCTCGAAAGAGAGCATGATCGCCCACTCGCGGGCCTCGGAAGAAGAGGACGCCTCAGACGACAGCGTCCGCTCGGCAAATGCCCCGGACTGGAATGCCCATCCGAGTGCTGCCGCGACCGCGAGCACCATCCCGAACCGCAGGATGCTCGACACCCGCCGCGATCTCACCACTCCGATCAAGAGGACGGCCGCAGACGCGACGGCGGCAGCTGCGAGTCCCGACCGGGAGACCGTGGTGATGACGCCGCCGAGCGCGAGGGCTGCGACGACCAGATGGATCTTCCGCGGGCCCTCCAGGAACCGTCCGAGCGCGAGAGCGAGACCAGCGGACAGGAACAGACTCGCGTAGAGCGGGTGACCGAGTGTCGCATGCGACCTGTACACGGACCACCGCTGGATGTCGCTCTCTCCGAGCGCCTCATAGAGGGGCGTATAGATGATGTTGGCGCTAAGAGCGAACTCGATGATCGCGTAGGCACCGACCAGTCCCGCCATCACCAGCCACGTGTTGACGAGGACTCGCGACGTGGCACGGTCGGCCAGCAGAGTCGGTGCCATGAAGAGGATCACCACTGCGCCCACCCAGGTGAGGCTCTCTCCCCACGCCCGGCCGATCACGGTCACGAACAGCAGCCAAACGGTCAGCGCGAGGAACAGGACGGTGAGCCAGGTCCGCGCTTCATCACGCGCGCGTAGCTCGCCGCGACGGCGCATCATTGCGCGGATCGCCCAGACCACCAGGATGAGCATGAGCGGATACACGATATCGACGTTCAGCAGTGCAGCTGTAAATCGTCGAGGTACCAGTACCCAGACGACGAGCGCGATCGCCGGAAGTGATCGTTCCGGAATCAGAGAAAGAACGAGCACTGCAAAGAGGGCCGTCACAACGACGACCCCGGTCCGGCCGGCGCCGAGCGAGAGCCAGACGGTGACGATCACCGCAACCGCCGCCCCGATCGGCACGAGGACGCGAGCCTTCACGCGGAGAGCGACCCGTCCCGAACGAGGCGCAACGCGGAGTACCGCGCCTGGGCGTCCGCCGTGGCCTCCGTCAACTGCTGGACGAAGGCCGTCGATCGTGTCGCCGGCTGCGGCGTCGGCTTCGCGACGCGGAGGCGGGCACGGCGGTAGCGAAGTTCAGCGAGGAGCGGTCGCTTGTAGGTCTCTCGCAGCGGGCCGGTGTAGTGGCGGATAAAGTCGTCCAGCTCGCGGTCCGCGGTGTTGTTCCAGCGACGGTCCAGTTCTTCGACGCCGCCGAGCTCGGACGTGACGAAGATCACGTTTCCGTTCTCGTACTTGAGGTTGGCACGTGCTTCATCCGGGATCTCCTCAACGATGCTGCCCATGACGCGCCGGAAGAACTGTCGCGACACCTCGGAGTTGCGTACGAGGATCACGCCCGAATTAACGCGGCCGGAACGGCCGTTCACCATGCCGATCGACTCCGTCTTGAGCGCGTCGCGGAAGTCAGGAGCGGTGGAGCGCACCTCGGCGTCAGCGTCGATGAAGCCGACCCACTCGTAGCCGGACTGGAGCGCGCCCAGCAACACCGGGATCTTGAGCCAGGCGCTGATCGCTGTATCGGGCATCCGCTTCGGCTCGATGATGGCCTCGTACTCGGCGCCGAGTCGTCGCGCATAGGCTCGGTGAGATTCGATACACCGCTCATAGGCGACGTCGTAACCGTTCTGACCGACTGTGAAAAGCAGCGTCGTCATCATTGTCCCTATCGTTCGATGGGCACAGTCGCCCAGAGGTCGCCGGGGAATGCGCTGGTGAGGGGCTCTGGGTCCCACGCGATCGGGGTGCTCCCGCGGGCTACTCCGTCGATAGCCGACTGCACATCCGAGGCGATCCGGTAGTCGCCGGGCCCGCGCCCGGTACCTGTGAAGTAGTCGTCGTACTTGAAGGTCGGCTCGACACCCGACTCGAATGCGAGGGCGGGAATGCCGAGCGCCTCGGCGATCACGATCGCGTGCAACGACGTTCCCACCACTGCCTCGCTCTGCGCGATCGCGCGAATCACTTTCATCGGATCACCGAGCGGACTCACAAAGCCCGGAATCGATCGGTACTGCTTATGTTCGTTGAAGTTCGGCACCACGGCGACCTTGCGCGTCTTGGTATTCGCCCAATCGCGCACTTCAGGGAACAGATGGGGAATGAGCAGGGCCGGGTCGCCGTAGACCTCCGGAACGTCGATACCCATCCGCGTCAAGTACTCCGCAGTCCGGAGCCCTCGAACTGCACGCACATCGATCTGGGCGAAGCGGTGCTGCTCCTGGCGCTTCTTTCCGTTCACCCCGGATCCCCAGACGACATCGCCGTCACGCGCTTCGTGAAGCACCGAGCCGACGGAGAACAGCGTCACGTCGTCGCGTTCCGGCGCGTTCTTCGAAGAAGGCACCCCGCGCTTCATCCCGTTCACGACCATCGGGCCGAGCATGTCGCCGAAGTTGGAGAGTCGGGGCCCGAACTTGACGTAGTCGCCGAACCGACCGGGCAGCAGCGATCGCCGGGGATTCCAGTGGTAGAGCTCAACCATGGACGTTCATCCCGTCTCGGTTGACGATGCTCCGGTAGAGCTCTGAGTAGCGGTGCCCGATCCGGGGCCATGCGCGTTCGTCACCGAGTCCGCCGACGGGTGCTTCGTCGGCGCCGAGGCGCGAAGCGGCCTCGACCAGTACGTCCGGCGTAAGCGGGGCTTGGTAGGTCATGACTCGATCGGCGCCGAACTCCTGGGCGAGCTCCACCGAGGTCGGCGACTCGGGCAGCAGTAGCGGCCGACCCAGCGTCAACGCGAGAAAGGCCGCACCCGAGTTGTAAAGATCTTTGTACGGTAACACGACGAACTGTGCGCGCCGCACGTGATGTGCAAGATCGGAGTCAGTCAGTTCGCCGACGTGAAGATTCACGTTGGCCACCTCAGCTGCTCGTGTCTCCAGAGTTCGCGCGTAGGACGGGTCGTCGGCCCGGCCGACCACCTCGAGCCGCAAGTCCTTTGCCACTCGGAATAAGTCGATCAGCCCCTCGACGCCCTTGTACGGGCGCAAGCTTCCGAAGAGGATCACGCGCCCCTCTTCGGAGGTCACCTGGGCGATGTCGCTCACGCCACCGGCGGTGGAGCGGTAGTCACCATGAGGGATGATGGCGTCACCGTCGCGGAAATCTGTTCGGCAGCTGTCGACCCGGTTCATGAAGACGCGCGCAGCGGCCCGCGAAACGAACCTTCGGTAGGCCCTCATTCCAAGACGGCCAAGACCATCGTGAGGCGCTTGATTGTGAAAGGTCACCAACCACGGCTTGCGTCGCAGACGCAGACGGATCGTGAGCAGCTGAAGGAGCGCAACACGCAACGCCCTGTCGGCAGAGTTCCTCCCGGCAAGGAGGTACTCGGGCCAGTGAGCATGAAACACGTCATACGCACCGGTCAGCGCATACTTCCATGTGAATGGAACCGTCGTGATCCCCGCATCCAGCGACCCCACGAGGAGACCGACGAAGGGGTTGCCGCCGGGCCGTGAGTCATTCGGAAGCATCATCACCCGGAGCTGGGCTGAGTCGGGTTGATCAGTCACAGCTTCCGCTCCGTCCTTGCGACCATGGCCGACGACAACAGCGGACCGGCCTAGCCGGCGATCACTCGTCGAATTGGCCGTAACGGAGCCTACTCTAGATGGGTGGACGCTCCCGAGGAGAGCCCACCAACCCGCCCGTCGCTCATTGGATGCATGTGGCGCCAAATGAACCTGATGGGACAGAGACGTTGTCGCACTTTATGACGTTGTCGCGGGTAGCCAGATAGAACATCAGCCCGCCGGTGCCCATCTCGGCCCGGTTGCCGGCGAGAACGTTCCAGGCACCCCAGCCTCCAGAGGTATAGAGCACTCGGAACGCATAGGCACGATCCGTCACGACCACATTAGACATCGCAGTGGCTGTGTTGCCCTTGAACTGGATGGCGGATGAGACTCCGCTCGGCGTCGCACCAGACGCGTGCACGGTGTTGCCGACAACGACCGAGGCGCGTACACCCTCCTTCACCTCGATAGCTTCCGCCGACGTCTCGCTGATCTCATTCCACAGAATGCTCACTCGATCGCTTCGGTCGACGGCGCAGGCGTTGTAAAGACACCAGTTGCCCGAGGATGTGCCGACATAGACGCCCTCTCCATAGCCGGCGTTCGTCAGCCCGGTTCGGGAGATCGTCGAACCAACCAGGATGCTGTCTGTGGTCGAGTTCCGGAAGTGGACTGCCTCATCTCCGATGTCTGTGATGGTCAGATCGGCGAGCGTGACGTCATCCGCGCCCACGACCATGATGCCTTTGAGGGACTGTTGAACAGCGAGTCCGGCGATGACGATGTGGGATCCACTGATGTAGAGGCCGGTACCGCGCGTCAATGTTCCTGGCCGGATAACACTCTCCGTCGAACCGCAGATCCAGATGGGGTCGGACGGGTCGCCGCTCGCGCTGATCGAGAAGCTGCCTTCGTACGAACCTGGTGCGAGTGCGATCACACTCCCAGGCCGGGCCGCCGCAAGCGCAACTTTGAGCTGATCGGCGCTCGCGACTCGCGTGGTGCTCGCGGGGCAATCCTCGATCCGCCTGATGATCGGTGGAAGATTTCCCTCGACCTGGACGGGCGAGGAGACTGCCGCATTGGATTCCAAGCGGTATCTGTCGAGACCAACGACTCGATATCGATGCGCTGACCCGATGGGCAGCCCGAGGTCGTCGTAGGAAGTCTGCGCCGCGTCGAGCTCGGCGATCAGAACAGCATCGCGGTAGACCAGGAAATGAGTCGTGCGAGTACTGGCGGGCTTGTCCCAGGACACGCGCACTCCGCTCTGGTACGGCTGCGCCGCCAACCCCGTGGGAGTTGGGGGGACGGTTGAAGGCGGGACCACGATCGCGTCGATCACGACCGACGAGCCCGAGCTGAGAGGGTTCCTACTACTCGTCCAAACGACGTCCATTCGATGGAGTCCAGCGGGCAGGCTGGTGGTCTCCCATACGACTTGCTGGTAGGTGTTGGCCGGTGAGTAGCGGTCTACAACGGCTTGCAGCGTGCCATCGATATATATCTCGGCTTTCCCCGACTTCGGTCCTGTCCGCGATACCCACCTCACGGAGCTTCCGTCAAACATGAAGGACGCGACCGCGTCTGCAAGGGCGTAAACGGAAGCACCGCCCGAATCAGCACTGTGGGCTGTACGCACCCACCCGCCAGTGAGCCGAACCTGTGCGGCGTCTTCCTGGTATGTTCCGACCTTTGCGGGTAGGCCCAGCACGAACGCGACATCAGACGTGCGCGCCGATTCGTTCCCGAACACGTCGACTGCTGCGACAGCGTAGTGAACGGTTTCGCCAACCAAAGGCGGTCCGTCTGTGTAAACCGTGGCATCAGCGGGAAGCTCGGCGATCAGTTGCGAGTTGACGGTATCGGTCTTGTATACGCGGTACGCGCCGATGTTCGGACTGGACGACTTGGTCCAGGTCAACTTCGCGCGCCCCTCCACGGGATTCACCTCGAGTTCCTGCGGCGCAGGCGGCTTCTGCGTGGATGGAACCACGAACGAATCGAATGAAAGCGAAGGGTTGACGCTCACCGCTGGGTTCCGCTGTGGAGACCAGTCCACTCGGATCGTGTGCTGCCCGGCACTGAGACTCGAGGTCGACCATATGACCTGCTGGTGCTCGGTCGTCGGCGAGTATCTGTCGACGCTCGCCACGCGCACCCCGTCGATCGTGATGTCGGCGAAGCCCGAGCTCGGCGTTCGGCGGCCCACGAAAGACACAGCGGGCCCTTGGAAGGTCAGCGAGACGCTCGAACCTGTAGTCGTCGCGTAGCTCGATGCACCCGCCGAATCCCTTGTGTGGGATGTTCGGGTCCAGTGCCCGGAGAACGCGAGCTGTGGATCGTCTTCCTCGTACGTCCCGACGCCGGCCGCCGAGCCCACTGCAAGAGGGATGCTGCTAGACAGCTGAGACTCGTGGCCCCAGCCGTCGCGTGCTGTGACCGCGTACTCGTAGGACAGCCCGATCTGCGGGGAGGTGTCCACGAACCCAGTCTCGTTGCCGCCAACGCTACCGATCGAGCCCCAATCTTGACCTTCGGATCTGCGGAAGATGTTGAAAGCCTGTGCGGCAAATCCTGCAGCAGGAGTCCAGGAGATCCTCGCATGGTCCGCGGCGGCCACCCCTACCAAATTCTGAGGAACCACCGCATCACGGTCGAAAACGACAAACGCATCGAGGACGATCGACGTGGCGGTCGTCGTCACTGCAGGGTTTCGGCCCGCGGTCCAAGCCAGGCGCACCACGTGCGGCCCCGACGAAAGTCCGTCAGCCCGCCACATGACGTGCTGGTACACGTTCGACGGCGAGTACATGTCAAACTCGCCGACCGTCTGGCCATCGAGCTCAACTTGCGCGATTCCAGCGCTTGGCGTCTTCCGGGAGACGATCGCGATCGCACTGCCATTGAACGTAATGCTGGCGGCGGCCGAACCGGTGGCATACACGGCGCCTCCTCCCGAGTCTCGGGAGTTGCGTACCGGATTCCAGGTTCCCTCATCGAGACCGACAGCCTCACTGCCCTCTTCGTAGGTTCCGCTACCGACTCCCGTCACCTCCGCTGCCGCGGGTTTCGCATGAATCGCTCCAGTTGCGGTGCCCACCCCAAGCACGATGGCGACGAGCCCGGCGAGATATCGACTTCCGTGTCTGCTCATTTCCGCCCTTGAGAGTCTGCGTGTTGATCGGCTTGCACGCGATTTGGGTGTCGGTGTTAATATCCTCCCCGCCACGCCAGCACACGCCATATGCCGTTGCAGTTTCTGAGCTGATCAGGTATTTATTGTCGCATTTTGTGTCCCGATTGTCGCGATGTGTCGCACTCTGCGTCTGCTAGAAAGGGTCTACGATCTTCGCCGCCAACGATCAGTCGGCGTGGAACTGTCCTAACTCTCAAGGAGCTTCCATGCGTCTGTCTGTGATCGGCTGCGGCTACCTGGGTGCCGTGCACGCCGCGGCGATGGCGTCGATCGGCCACGAGGTGGTCGGCATCGACGTCGACGCGCGCAAGATCGACTCGCTCTCACGCGGTGAGGCGCCCTTCTTCGAGCCCGGACTGCAGGAGATCCTCACTGCGGGCGTCGAGTCGGGCAAGCTCACGTTCACCACCGACATGTCCGCGGCCGAGGGGGCCAAGGTCCACTTCATCGGCGTGGGAACGCCGCAGCAGGCCGGCGGCTACGCGGCCGACCTGACGTACGTCAACGCCGCCGTCGATGGGCTGCTCCCCTACCTGACCGAGGGTGATGTCGTCGCCGGAAAGTCGACGGTTCCCGTCGGGACCGCGGCGGGGCTGGCCCCGCGGATCGAGGAGACCGGCGCGACGCTGGTCTGGAACCCCGAGTTCCTGCGCGAGGGGTGGGCCGTTCAGGACACCATCGACCCCGACCGCCTCGTGGCGGGTGTCCCCGAGGGACAACTCGGTCAGCGGGCGGCCGACATCCTGCGCGAGGTCTACCACCCGTCCGTCGCGAAGAACACACCGTTCATCGTCACCGATCGAGCCACCGCCGAATTGGTCAAGGTCGCCGCGAACGCCTTCCTCGCCACCAAGATCTCGTTCATCAACGCCATGGCCGAGATCGCCGAGGTCACGGGAGCCGATGTCACCCAACTCGCCGACGCGATCGGACACGACGCGCGCATCGGCCGTCGCTTCCTCGGAGCCGGCATCGGCTTCGGCGGCGGATGCCTGCCGAAGGACATCCGTGCGTTCTCGGCCCGCGCCGAAGAGCTCGGAAAGGGCGAGTCGATCGCCTTCCTGCGCGAGGTCGACGCCATCAACCTCCGGCGCCGCGATCGCGCGGTGGAGCTCGTAGTGGAAGCCTTCGGCGGCTCGGTCTTCAAGAAGAACGTCACTGTGCTGGGTGCGGCGTTCAAGCCGCACAGCGATGACATCCGCGACTCGCCGGCACTCGACGTCGCCGTGCGGCTGCACGGCCTCGGCGCCTGGGTCACGATCACCGATCCGGCGGCGATCGAGAACGCGCGTCGCATCCACCCGCAGCTCAACTACGTGGAGGACCGCGACGAGGCGCTGCGAGGCGCCGACGCGGTGATCGTGGTGACGGAATGGGACGAATACCGGCGGCAGCTCTCGCCCGAGCACGCGAGCACCCTCGCAACCGGGCGCATCATCGTCGACGGCCGGAACTGTCTCGATGCCGCAGCGTGGCGCGACGCGGGGTGGGACTACCGCGGCATGGGGCGCCCCTGACGGCTGAAGCCTGCGCAGGGCGCGCGCCGGCGAGCATGAGCTCTCACGTCGCGCGCGCCCTGCTGCTCACGCCAGGTTGAGGACCGCGGCGACGACGATCCCCGCCACGATCAGCAGGGCGATGATCAGCATCCACCCCGGAGCGCCCCCGAACTCCCGCAGCAGGAACGGCTCCCGCGCGTCCTCGTAGCGACGCTGGCGCGCACGTGTTCGTCGACCCATCGCAGACTCCTCCTCTCGGACGAAGCTCCCCCGCCGCCACAGTAGGCAGGGGATGTTTCCAGGAGGCGTCCACACCTCGCCCGCAGGCATCCGGTCGTCCTGTCGCTGCAGGTGGGCGCATAACGCTCTTCGACACCCTGGTGGGTCGCGTAATGGAGCCCCCGGAAGTCGTCCATTAGACTCCCCTGAGGCTGCTCGCGACGAAGCTGCGGTCGACCACATCAATTTGACGTGATCGGACACGATGCCAAACGGAGCACTTCGACGCGCACTCACCGCGCATCTCGGCCCGGAGGCCACAGGCCACGGCCTCATCGGTGTGCAGGAATACCGCACAGCCGTCGTCAGCGCTCACCGCGTGCGCACCCCCACGTGGCGCTGGAGCGCGCAGCCTGCCGACCGTCCGCTGACCGCCGTCGTCTTCGCGTCGGAAGGCGGCCTCGCGCTCGGCGAAACGTCTCCGACGCGCCGCGCGGGCGTGCTGCTGCACAACACCCACACAGCGCTGCTGCGCTGGACGGCCGACGCCCTCGCGACCGTCGTCTGGCTCGACACCGACTCCGTCATCGACACGAGTGTGCCGCCGGCGCCTCAGCCCGTGGAACTCTCGCGCACCGCCCTTGCAACGGGACTGCACGGGTTCGCCGAGTCCATCGCGCAGCGGCCCGAAGTCCAGACCCGCGTCTCGGACTACGTCGTCGAGCGGCTGCTCGTCGAGATGGCCTACGGCGTCCTGCTCGAACATCGGGAGACGGATGCCGCGGGCTTCCACGCCGTCCGCCCGATACACCGCGCACGCATGCTCATGCTGCTGAACCGGGCCGACCCCGAGTACGGACTGCAGGAACTCTCACGAGACCTGCACCTGTCCACGCGCCATCTGCAGCGGCTGTTCGCCAAGGAGGGGACGTCTCCTGCCGCCGAGCTGCGCAATGTCCGCGCCGAACTGGCCCTCTCCCTGCTGCGCGACCCGCAGTACGACGCCCTGACCACGTCGCAGATCGCCACGCACGCCGGCTTCACCAACGCAGCGGCGATGCGACGGGGCCTGCACGCCATCGGCGCCCCGACTCCGCAGGCCGCCCGCGCGCGCTGAGACGCGACCGCCGGTCACCGAGGCGTCAATCCGCGACACGTCCCCGCTGTCGCGCGCCAGCGCGTCCATCTCCCTCACTGCCGATCGGCAGAGTCGTGACGAGGTCCCGAATCCGACGGACCCCCAGAGGAGCAGAGATGGTCGACAGTGAGGCGTCGTCGACCACCGGACCACTCGTCGCAGGCCGGCGGAGCGTCATGAAGACCGCCGCGTGGTCGCTGCCGGTGATCGCCATGGCGACCTTCAGCGTTTCCGGGGCGGACGCTCCCAACCCCGGGTCAACCCGCCGTGGCGCCTCCCCCGACGCGGCGAACACCTGAGGCGCCCCGGCCCGCTCAGAGAGGCAGGACCGGCCGCTCGCCGATCGATGCCGAGGGCCCGCGCTCGACGGGGATGAGAGCCCCGTCGATGCCCACCCCCAGCGCGGCGATCGCGGCGACGACGACACCCTGCTGCAGGGCGGCGGGCTCGTGCGCCAGCCGGTATGAGGCACCCGCACGCAGCGGCAATACGACAGCCCCGGAACGGGTGGCCGAGACGTCGCCGGCGGCGCGCTCATGGGCCTCGATGTCGCCGAGCCAGAGACACGCGTACGCGGCGTCGTCCGCGCCCGCCTCGACACGCAGCACCGCCGCCGCAGATCGGGACGACGTCAGCACGAGCAGTCGCGCACGGGCCGAGGCTTCATCCGCTCCGCGTGCGCGCGCCATCAGGGTTATGAGGACCGAGTGGTCCGAGCCCGAGACGTTGCGCACGGTGAACCCGCCGGCATCCGACCCCAACTCGATGCCGACAGCGGCGACAGGTTCGAGCGCAGGCACGCCGAGCCGCTGCGCGCGGTCTGATCCGGCGTTGTCACTTGGCGTCTCCCACAGACGCAGGCGTCGTTCCGACACGTTCTTCCCAGCGATGCCCCAAGCATCTTCTCGGCCTCAGGCCCACGGCATCCCACATGCCGCGACCGTCGGGTGTGGCCATCGATCGATGCGATCCTAGCCCCGGCGAGTCCGCCCGACGTGGACGGATCTGTGAAATCGAGCGGAAGTCCCGGAATGCGCCACCGACGCACCGTTTCGCGCCGGATGCCTTCTCAGCCGGCGGCCAGCGGGAACAGCGCGTCGCAGCTCGAGTCGATGGTCACCGGGGTGGCGTTGGCGGTCGGCGTGTAACGCAGGTTCAGCGGACCGAGCTCGCCCTGCGGCAGCGCGACCGTGTACGACACGGTCACCGTCTCGTTCTTCGGCACGAACACGGTCTTGCTGAGCGCCGTGTTGCCCTTCTCCACACCGCTGCGCTCCCACCGCGCCACCTGACCGACCGCGGGGTCGGTGGAGGTGATCTGCGCGCCGGGCGGCGCGAAGAACAGCACGTCGAGCATCATGGTCGTCCGCGGCAGCCCGTAGTTGTCGTTGCGCCACCCGAGCGTGTACTCGCTCTTGATGTCGTCGGTGATGCCGTTGTGCAGCGTCATCGTGGTGGTGATGGTGCGGGCGGCGGGGTCGCACGAGGCGTTGACCGTCGACGACAGGTGGTATTCGAGCTTGCCGACCGACGAGTCGTTGAGGTACATGCCGACCTGGGTCTGGGTCGTGTTGTCGGGCTTCAGCGCGCCGTCGAGGCCGAACTCGTCGGCCAGCGCCTGCGCGGCAGGGTCCGTGAACGAGAGGTAGACCCGCTGCTCCTCGGCCGACTGTTCCAGCGCGTCGAGCATCTTGAGCGGATCCCACGACGCCGCGGTGAGGTGGTCGAACACGCGCTTGGCCGTGTCGGTGAAGAACGCGTCGGATGTCGCCCCGTCGGGGTAGATCTCGTACGAGTCGCTCAGCAGCACCTTGACGGCGTTCTCGGCATTGAGCTGCTCGCCCGTGTTCAGGGTCACGGGGCCGGCGACGGCCAGCATGTGCGAGAGCACCACCGGGTCGATGGAGATCACACCGTCGAAGGACTGCCCGGTGGTGTCGGCGAAGATCGCCTGAAACAGCTGAGCCGTGGTCGGGAAGTCCGGGGTGAAGTTGTAGTCCTGGTTGTGACGGGTGAGCGTCGGCAGGTAGAGGCCGGTCGTCTCGGCGGGAAGCGAGATGTACTCGTTGCCCTGGGTGCCCGCCTCGTAGAAGGTCGCCGAGGTCGCCTGGTCGGCGTAGCCGAGCTTGCCGTCGGTCATCGTGACGATCATGCTCGAGGCCGGGTTGCCGCCGGTCGCGCGGATCTCGGCGTTGTTCTGGAAGATCAGGAGGTAGGTCTTCGTGCCGCCCGATCCGGCGATGTTCAGCAGCGTCGGGAGGTACTTCTCCGCCACCGCGAGCGCGGGGGCGGCATCGCCGATGACGTCGAGGATGTCGGCGATCGGCTCGCCCACCTCGGGCAGCAGCGACGCCCGGTCGATGGGAGCCACGAGCGCCTGCGCGTCGGCGAAGGCGGAGGCGATCTCGGGGATCGAGCCCTGCACCTGCCGGAACGGCTCGAGGTTGATGCCGCCGCCCTCGACGGTGAGCTTGTCGAGGTCGGCGGTCGACATGAACTGCATGCCCGGCGGCAGCGCCCGCAGCACCAGCACGTCCACCGCGCGAGTCACCCGCTGCACCGCGTCGACGTTCTGCCCCACGAACGGCACACGCGCGGCGATGTCCCACAGCGGACCGTCCACCGTCTCGGCGGCCAGTTTCACATTCGCCGTGATGTCGGCGGCGGTCGCCTGCAACTTCGTCTGGTCCTCCGACCCCAGCTGGGAGTTGAGGGCGGTGATCCCGGTCTTCGCCCGCTCCAGCGCGGACCGCGCGACCTTCGCCTCGGAGATGAACTGCATGGCCAGCACGCCCGCGATCACGCCGGCGACGAGCAGAACGAGGATGATCGAGAGCACCACCCACAGCCAGACACGACGCTTGCGTGGCCGTCCGACCGGCGCCGGATCGGGCTCGTAGAGGTCGGCCATGTCGTCGGATGCCGCCGCCGGGGCCGTGTCGGCCTGCACGGTCGCCTGACGCGCGTGACGACGCAGAGAGTTCTCCTCGCCCATCGGCGCATCTTCGGGTTGCACGGTGCCATGCTAACCGTCCGAGGTTGTGAGAACACCGCGACTTCACTCGGCGCGGGCCGCACCCCGCCGTCGGCGCTTGTCCCCCGAAAAGGGGACACCGCCTCGTCAAGAGTCGACGCCGACGGCTCGTAGGCTGGAAGATACCCCGCGTCGTCTCCCCCGAACGTGACCTCTCTTGCTCCGCGCCCTTATGACTGTTCTTCTCGCCACCGTGATCGTGGCCGTCTGCCTACCCCTGGCGTTCTACGTCCTCGCCGTCGCCGGGTCGCGCGATTCCGTCCGCTACTACTACGGCACCTGACGACGCCCGCTCGGCGATCACCACGATCAGCAGCCCCAGCGCCGCCCCCAGCGTGTTGGCGAAGACGTCTCTCAGGCTCGCGGTGCGCTCGGCGAGGAACGCCGCCTGCCCGAGCTCGATGATCATCGTGACGGCGAGCGCCACCGGCACGACCAGTGCGCGGCGGCGCGGCAGCGCCAGCGCGAGCAGGACGCCGAGCGGCATGAAGAGCGCGACGTTCGCGGTGAACTCGACGACGTCGTACGACAGCAGCGGCACGACGCGCGCGATCTCGCGCAGCAGTCCCGTCGCGTCCCGATCCACCGGCGTCGGCCAGAACGCGATCACCGCCAGCACGGCACCGTAGAGGACGAGGAGGCGAAGGCCGGTCCGTCTCGCGCGGTCCGCGCCCCGATCGGGTGACCGGTCGAACGACAGCGGCGCATCCGTCATCGCGGCTCCCCTCGGTCGGGCGCCGCGACGATGCCGCGCAGTGTGCGGCGAGTCTACCGGCGGGAGCGGATATCGTGAGCCCGTGGCCGCACCAGACGTCGTCGTCTCGACCTCGCTCGAGCGCACCTACCGGTATCTCCGCATCGGCGTCGCCGGCACCGTGGTCGCGATCTTCGTCGCCATCGGCCAGGCCGCCGCGACCTATGGCTGGCTCACGACGGTCAGCGACTACTTCTACACGCCCGCCCGCAACGTCTTCGTCGGTGCGCTCATCGCCGTGTCGCTCGCCCTCATCGCGCTGTCAGGCCGCGGCGCAGAACGGGCGCTCCTGGACGCCGCCGCGCTGTTCGCACCGCTGATCGCGCTCGTCCCGACGACGATCCCGCCGGACGCCGTGCCAGGGGTGGCCGTCTCGTGCGCGGAGCGCTGCTTCCCGCCGGAATATGAAGCGGATGCCGCCAACGGCGTCGCGGTCTACCTCGTGCTGGGCGTGCTCGTCCTGCTCGTCGCACTGCTCCTCGCGGCGCTGCGGCAGGTGTCGCTGCCCGCGGTGTGGCCGTCGCTCCTCATCGCGGCGGTCATCCTCGCCGCGACCGGGCTGACCTGGGCGTTCGCGCGCGACCTCTTCCTCCAGCAGGGCCACTTCGTCGCGACCACGCTCTTCTTCGCACTGTTCGCCGCGGTGGCGCTGCGCAGCGCCTTCCCCCGGCGAGGACCCCGGCCCGCGCCCGTCTTCCGAGTCCTCTACACCGCGATCGCGGTCGGCCTCGTGCTGGTGCTCGTGGCGTACGTCATCCTGCTGCCCCAGGCGGACGGCTCCGGCATCCCGATCGTCCTCATCCTCGAGGCGGCCGCCCTCACGCTGTTCTTCGCGTTCTGGGTGGTGCAGGGCCTCGAGAAGTGGTCCGACCCCGACCCGACGCTCATCGCCACCTGACGGTTCACGACGCCGGGGAGGGTCAGGCGGCGCCCGACTCTGCCTCCGCCACCTCGACGACACGGCGGACGCCGGCGGCGGGATGCGCCGTCACGAGGATCGGCAGGTGGTCGCTGAGCCCCTGCGGGAGCGTCCGCACCCGGTCGATCTCGAACCCGATCGACGTGGCGAAGTCGTAGTGGCCGCGGAAGAAGCGGTACCGCGTGTACGTGCGCGAGTCGCTGAGGTTCAGCTCGTACCCCTGCTCGCGCACGTGCTGGCTGAGGTGCTCCTTGAACACCGGATAGTTGTAGTCGCCGACCATGAGCGCCGGCAGCCCCTCGCCCAGCTGCTGCAGCTCGGCCAGCGCCGTGCGGATCTGGTGGCGGCGCAGCGAGTTGAGCGCGGTCAGCGGCGCCGCGTGGAACGAGGCCACGATGAGGTCGGTGTTCTCGTCGATGTCGTGCAGCCGCACCCCCAGCAGCCTCTCCTCGGCGGGCTTGAGCACCCGGTCGTGCAGCGACTTCTTGAGCGCCAGCGCCCGCACCTCGACGGCGCGATACGTGTTCTCGCGGTAGTACACGGCGAGGCCGAGACGGTTCCGCTGGGTGGAGTCCGCCAGACGGAGGCCCGAGATCTCGTCCGGGATGTCGGACGTGTCGGCCTCTTGCAGACAGAGCACGTCGGCGCCGTGACGCTCGACCAGATGCATGAGCTCACCGGCTGCCCGGTGCTTGCGCAGGTTGTACGAGATGACCTTCATGTCGGGGGCCAGCCTATTCCGCAGGCCCGGGCGCCGGGTGGCCTTGACAAGACCATGTCGTGACTTCTCACCACGCTCCGAGCATCGCGCACGGGATGTACGAAAACGGGATGCCCCGCCTCTGAAGTGGTGTGCCGCACTACGGCGCCCGACCGTGAACCGTCACGACAGACCCGACCCAGGAGGATCCCATGTCCGCTTCCGCTTCCGCCGGCACCGTCCGGGCCGACCTCACCGACGCCCTCACCGCCAGCCGCACCGCACGCGAGGCCGCCGAGCGCGAGCTGCGCCGCAGCGTGGCCGCCCGCACGCGCGCGGGCGAGGCGCTCGAGCGCACGGCCCAGCGCCGCGGGCTCGACGAGGACGAGCGCGCGCGGCTGCGCGCCGAGTACGCCGCCGCCGACCGCGTCGTCGGCGAACGCCGGGCCGCGCTCGAGAAGGCCAGCGAGTTCGAGCGCGCCGCGACGATCGTCGCCCGCGCGTTCGAGACCGAGGCGTCCTCCGCCAGCCCGCTCGCCGCCGCCCTGCTCGAGCTGGTGGGCTCGAAGACCGGTGCCGCCTCGCGCGCCCGCTCCGCGGCACCGCCGGTGCGCCGCGCCGCACCGGCGGTGCGGCTGCGCGGCGCGCGTCCCCGGACGGCCTGAGCCCCGCGACGGCTCGGAGGCGAGGCGGTCGGTCGGATCCGCGCACGCGTCGTGGATTGACGCCCGACCAGGCATTCGCGGGTTGTGTAGCATCGGGAGTACTTGCGACGCGTCGGGGTCCGCTGCTGGGGTCGGTGATCGGTGCACGCTGTCCAACCGCCTGAGAGGACGCACCTCCCATGTCGACCCCACCCGACGTGCCGAAGACCGCCGTCATCATCGAGGACGATGCCGACATCCGTCACGTGCTGGCCGAAGTGCTCGAGTCGTCCGGGTTCTCCACCGTCTCGGTGGGCAACGGGATCGACGGCGTCCGGGCCGTGCTCACCTACCAGCCCGTCCTCACCACGATCGACGTGAACATGCCGGGCATCGACGGCATCGAGGCGGCCAAGCGCATCCGCGCCCAGTCCGACACCCTCATCATCATGCTGACCGGACTCAACGACGAGGCGGACGTCATCGCGGGCCTCGGCGCCGGCGCCGACGAGTACCTTCCCAAGCCCTTCCGGCCGCGGGAGCTCCGCGCCCGCGTGGAGGCGCTGATGCGTCGCGCCCGCACGAGCACCGAGCCGGCCGAGCCGGTCGAGCAGACCACCACCTGGACCCCGGCGGTGCCGGAGTCTGCCGGGCCCGCGGTCGCGGCATCCGTCCCCGCCGTCGACGGTTCGGCGGAATGGCTCGCGCACCGCGATCTGCGGCTGCACCCCGAGAACCGCATCGTGCTCCTGGGCGCCGAGGAGCTCGACCTCACCCGCACCGAGTTCGACCTGCTCGCCACGCTGCTGGAGTCCCAGCGCCGCGTGCGCAGCAAGGCCGATCTCACCCTGGTGCTGCGCGGAGAGTCCTACGTCACCAGCTACTTCGTCGGCGACGCCGACAAGCGGGCGGTGGAGGCCCACATGACCAACCTGCGCCGCAAGCTCGGCGACAGCGCCGCCAACCCGCGGTACATCGAGACGGTGCGCGGCGTCGGCTACCGGCTGACTTCGGAAGCGGTCTGATCGACGGATGCCGCGGCGGAGGCATCCGCCCGCCCCAGACGAGCGGATGCCTCCGCGGCTGCGTTCCGGGAGAGTGCCCGCTTCCCCAAACGGGCACCCTCTCCGCCTCCCCCTCGCCGGGGCTCCCCTCCCCGGCGTCTTCCCCAGTTCTGATCCGCTTCGGGTCCGGATCAGACCTTGCACCCGCCCTTTCGACGGATGAGTCTGAAGAGCATGGACAGCGCCTGCCGCTCCGTCACGACCCGGCTGAGATAGCCGGCGCTCTCGAGCTGCCGCGACAGTGTGTCCGCGTCCTCGGAACCGTCGATCCATGGCGTGGACCGGTGGTTGTCGTTCATGACGTCGCGCAGCGCCTGCGTCAAGAAGATCGAGAAGAGGGCGCCGAGCGACGAGATCGCCGAGATGCCGCCGATGCGGCTGTCGGAGGTCGCCTCGGCCTCGAGGTGCTCGACGGCCGTGACGTCGGCGACGACGTCGCCGTCGACACCCAGCAGGTAGTCGTGGCCCTCGACGAGCGTGTAGCCGTAGTTGAGCGCGCCGGCCCGCGTGCCGGGGATCCGTCCGATGTCGTGGACGAACACCTCGGTGAACTGCTCCCCGAGCTCGGTCGCGACCTCGTGCGGTCCCGCATACGAGGACGCGATGCCCACGGTGCGGTCGGACGTGTTGCTGACGACCACGTGGATGACGTCCGGCACCCGGGTCTGGCCGAGCAGCGCCTCGAGCACCTGGGCGATCGAGTCCTCCTTGTTGTGCGCCGGGACCACGCAGCCGATCGACGACCGATGCGCCGAGGTGTCATCGAGCACCGCCCCCAGGTCATCGGCGGACCCGCGCGATGCGGCGGTGTGCTCGGCGAGAGGGGTTCCCTCGCTGACGCGCATCGTCCGCGTGCTGCGGGTGAGCGGGACCTGGTCTGACACGTTCGTCGCTTTCGCTTCTCGGCCGGTCTCTCCGGCACGCACCAAGCATCGCCCGCCTACCGCAAGCGGCCTCCGAGGCGGCGCGAGCACCGGCGCAAGGTTTCCGCAAGAGATCCGCAAGAAGGCGTTCTCCGACTCTCTGTCACTTCGGCGGGGAGGGGCGGGCCGGGCCAATAGGATCGCGTCATGGCTACCGGGGCTGCACGACCAGTGTTCGTCGTGCGCACGCCCGATGCCCGCACCCGGTCGATCTGGCTGACGCAGCTCGTCCTGGCCGCGAGCGTGCTGATCACCGCCGTCCTCGCGATGGCGCTGCAGCCCGCGATCTTCGGCCGGTGGACCTTCCTCGTCGGAACGCTCGCGGTGGTGCTGCTCACGCTGGCCGTGCTCGCGATGCCATGGTCGCAGCTCCCCGCCTCCGCCGTGCTCGCGGTGCCCTTCGCCGACGCGGTCGCGATCGGCCTGCTCTCCAGCGACCTGGATCTGCGCCTCGGCTACCTCTGGGGCTTTCCCGTCATGTGGGTCGCCATGCACTTCCGCGCGACCGCGCTGGCGGCGATGCTCGCGCTCATCGGGCTCATCATCCTCATCGATTCGGCGATGCTCACGGGCACGATGGCGGCGCTGCGGGCCTTCGTCGTGCTGCTTTCACTGACGTTCATCGGGATCACGTCGCACCTGGCGCTGCGTCGCACCCGCGCCCTGCGCCGCCTGCTGCGCCGGCAGGCCGGCAGGCTCACGGCGACGCTCGACCGCCGCTCCGACCAGGAGCGGCGCACGACCGAGATCCTCAACGGCATCGACACGGGCATCGTGCGCATCTCCGAGGGCGGCGCCGTCCTGGCCGTCAACGACGCCTACTCGCGCCTGTACGGGCTCGACCCGCTGGATCTCACCCTGCCCGCGCGCTCCGTCGAGTACACCGGCCTGCGCGGCATGCCCGTGCCGTTCTCGGAGCGTCCGTTCGCACGCGCCGCGCGCGGCGAGACGTTCGTGGACGCGTCGGTGTGGCTCTTCACCGCGGGCGGCGAGTGGCGCGCCCTCTCGGTCACCGCCAAGCGCCTCGCCGCGCGCGGCGACGAGGAGTCCTCGATCCTCCTGCTGGTGCACGACGTCACCGCACTGACGTACGCCGAGCGCGAGCGGGAGCGCTTCACCGCGATGGCGTCGCACGAGCTGAAGCACCCGCTCACCGTCTTGATCGGCAACGCCGAGCTCGCCCTCGAGCTCGACGACCTGACACCGCGCACGCGCGAGCGGTTCCAGTCGATCGTCGCCGCAAGCGAGCGGATGCTGAAGATGACCGAGAGCCTCGGCTCGACGTCCCGCCGCGGGTTCTCCGGGCGCGACACGCTCGACGACCTCGACCTGCGCCAGATCCTCCTCGACTCGGTCACGTCGTTCCGCCCGACGGCCGCGGCCGGCGACATCGCGATCGACCTGCAGGCGGACGACCCGCTGTGGGTGACCGCCGACGGGTTCCGGTTGCGTCAGGTCGTCGACAACATCGTCAGCAACGCCATCAAGTACACGCCGCGCGACGGGCGGGTGCGGATCGTGGGAGCGACCGAGCGCGACACCGTGGCGCTCACCGTCTCCGACACCGGGATCGGCATCGGCGCCGATGACCTCCCGCTGATCCTGACGCCCTACTTCCGCACCGCCGAGGCGAAGAAGACGTCGGGCGGCACCGGCCTCGGGCTCGGCATCAGCAACGACATCGTGCGCGCCCACGGCGGCACCCTGACCATCGAGAGCGAGGCGGGCGCAGGCACCACGGTCACCGTGCGCCTCCCGCGGGCGGCGGAGCTGGAGACCGGCTCGGCCGCGTCGCGCAGCACGGAAGGACGAGCATGACCGACCTCATCGTCGGATCGGGCGTGGAGCTCCTCATCGCGCAGGCGGTGATCACGACGCTCGCCACGATGCTCACGATCGGGATCGCGTTCCTGGTGAGACCGGGAACGGCGACGCTGTACTGGAGCATCGCGTTCACCCTCGCGATGCTCGCGACCTACGGCGTCGTGGCCGGGGAAGTCTCCGGCTCCGAAGCGCTGCGCCGCGCCTCGCTCGGGGCGCTGATGGGCGCGCCGGCGTTCCTCTGGTCGGGTTTCCGAGCGGCATGGCGGTTCCGTCCGCTCGTCTGGACCGGAGCGGTGGTCGCCGCCGGCTCGGCGGTGACCCTCGCCGCCGTCGACGGCATCGTGTGGTTCACCGTGGCGTACCGCGCCGTCTTCTTCGCGGCATCCGTCTTCGCCGCCCTGTTCGTGATGGACTGGCTGTCGGCGGCCTCCCGACGCAGCGACAAGCTGCTCCTGCCCTTCGGCATCGTCTCGATCGCCTTCTCGGTCACCGGCGCGGCGACCCTCGTCGCCGGCTTCGTCTTCCCGCCCTCGGGCGGCGACGACTTCGCCCTCGTGCGGCTGGTGTCATCGGTGGGGATGCTGGTGTACGTGGCGTGCGCGCTCATCGCCGTGGTCGGAACGACGGCCCGCGACAGCGGTCTCGGCCGCATCGCCACGGTCTCGACGGCGTGGCAGCAGTTCGAGCGGATCGCGCAGGATCGCCTGCTGCGCGCAGCGCGCACCTCCGAGCCCTGGTCGGTCGTGTACCTCAGCCTCGACGACGCCGCCGACATCCGCCAGACCGCCGGGGCTCCCGCCTTCGCGAACCTCTCGGAGCGGCTCGTCGACGAGGTGCGCGGGGTCTTCCCTGCGGAGTCCGACGTGGGTGCGCCCGCCCCCGGCGCCGTGGTCGTCCTCGTCCCCCGGCCCGACGCCGCCGTGCGCGACCTGCTGCGCACCAGCCTCGAGCGGGTCACGTCGCTCGACGTGCACGGCGCCATGCCCATCCGGCCGACCGCGAGCGCCGGCTGGGCGCCCGCCTCGGTGCTCGGGTACGAACTGGACGCGCTGGTGTACACCGCGCGGGAGGCCGCGGCGCTGGCGAGCGAGAAGGGCGGCGACCGGTGGGAGCGCGTCGGCGCCACCGTCGTCGAGCGGCTGCTCAGCCAGTCGGAGCGACAGTGATCGTGTCGCCGCCCGTGCTCGGCTCAGCGGGCCGAGCGAGCGCGCGCAGCCCGTCCGGTGAGGCGGCCTACTCCCGGTCGCGGCGCGCGCGGGTCTGCTCGGCGCGCTGCCCGAGCAGGTCGTCGGCGGGGTAGCCGACCTCCGTCAGGGTGAGACCGCGCGCGGCGAGCACCTTGACCTCCGGCACCCGCTCCCGCGCGTCGCGGATGTCGACCACGTCGTCGATGTCGAGCCTGCCCTCGCCCACCGCGACGCACGCGCCGACGAGCGCGCGCACCATGCTGTGGCAGAACGCGTCGGCCTTGACGTTCGCGACGAGGACGCCGGCGTCGTCGCGTCGCCAGTCGAACTCGAGCAGCGTGCGGATCGTGGTCGCCTCCTCGCGGGGCTTGCAGTACGCGGCGAAGTCGTGAAGCCCGATGAGCGCGCGGGCCGCGGCATCCATCGCCTCTGCATCCAAGGAGGCGCGCACCGACGTGGTGCGATGACGCTCGAGCGGGTCGTACCCGGTCACGGTGTCGCCGATGCGGTATTCGTACCGACGCCACACCGCCGAGAAGCGCGCGTCGAAGCCGACCGGCGCGATGCGGGAGCCGAGGACGGCGACGTCGGCGTACGCGCCCACGACCCCGCTCATCCGTGCGGCCAGCGCCGCGGCGCGGTCGTCCGGCGATTGCGCGCCCGCGCCCGGACGTGCGTGCCGGGCGAGCATGCGGCTCTGCTGGGTGTCGTCGAGGTCGACGTGCGCCACCTGCCCGGTGGCGTGGACGCCCGCGTCGGTGCGCCCGGCGACGACGAGGCGGGGGTCGCCGCCGACGACGCGGGCGAGCGCGGACTCGAGCGTCTCCTGCACGGTCCGCAGCCCGGGCTGACGCGCCCACCCGCGGAAGTGCGTGCCGTCGTAGGCGATGTCGAGCCGGATGCGCACGGACTCCACCCTATTCGCCCGCCGCGCGGTCGCCTCGCGCGGCCCCGACCCGCGGGCGGGTGCCGTGCGTCCTGAGGGGGGCCGCGTAGACTTGCCGTTTCCCCTCCTCGTACAACCAGCCATGACGTCGACTGCGCCCGCCGTTCGCCCCGCCGCCCGCTTCGCGGGACTGGACGGGCTCCGCGGGATCGCCGTGATCCTGGTGGTGCTGTACCACCTGTTCCCGCCCGCCGTCCTTCCCGGCGGCTTCGTCGGGGTCGACGTGTTCTTCGTCATCAGCGGGTTCCTCATCACGAGCCTGCTCCTGCGGGAGCATCACGCCACGGGCCGCATCGCGCTCGGCCGGTTCTGGCAGCGCCGCGCGCGGCGGCTGCTGCCGGCGCTGGCCCTCGTCGTCGGCGTGTGCTCGACGCTCGCCTGGGTCGTCGGCGGAGACGTGCTGGTGCGCCTGGGCGCGCAAGTGGTGGGCGCCGCCACCTTCAGCTACAACTGGCTCTCCATCGCCGGCGGCGAGACGTACTTCGCCGCGACGACGCCGGAGCTGTTCCGCAACGTCTGGTCGCTCGCGGTCGAGGAGCAGTTCTACCTGCTGTGGCCGCTGCTGCTTCCGCTGCTGCTCCTGCTGCCGGGCGCACGTTCCCGCGCGACCCTGGCCGCGGGCCTCGCCGCCGTCTCAGCGGTCTGGATGGGCGTGGTCGTCACCGGCGCCGACGACCCCACCCGCGCCTACTTCGGCACCGACACGCACGCCTTCGGGCTGCTCCTGGGCGTCGCGCTCGCCTTCGCGCTGCCGCCGCTGCTGCGGCGGCCGTTCGCGCTGTCGCCGGTCGCGCGGCACCTCACCGGGGCGGCCGGCGTGCTCGCGATCGGCGGTGTCGTCGTGCTGGCGTCGATGCCGCCGCAGGACGGCGCCGCCACCTTCCCCGGCGCGCTCCTGGTCGCGAGCCTGCTGAGCGCCGTCGTCATCGTGGCGGGCGTGTGGCCGGGCTCCTGGCTCGGGCGCGGCATCGACGCCGCGCCGCTGCGCTGGATCGGCGACCGCTCCTACGGCATCTACCTGTGGCACTGGCCGCTGCTGGTGCTCGCGGTCGCCGCGTTCGCGCCCGACGCCACCGTCGCCGCCGTCCCGGTGTGGCTGGGCCTCGGGGTGCTCGGCGTCACGGGCGCGGCATCCGCTCTCTCGTACCGGTTCGTCGAGACGCCCGTCCGCCGATGGGGCTTCGGCGCCTCGGCTCGGATGCTGCACCGGCGGCTCCGCGGCGGGCCTCGGGCGCGCCTGCGCGCGCTGGGCGTCGCCCTGGCGGGCGTGCTGGTGCTGGCCGGCACCGGCGCCGCGCTCGCCGCCGCGCCGGAGGAGTCCAGCGCCGAAGCCGCGGTCGAGGCGGGCCGCGAGGCACTGGCGGAGGCGATGCGTGAACGCTCGCCCGCCCCCGTGGCGCCTCCGCCCGGATCGGGACAGCAGACGGATGCCACGGCCGCCGCGCCCGCCAACGACGAGGTCGCGGGAGACCAGATCACCGCCGTGGGCGACTCCGTCATGCTGGCGTCGGCCGGCGGCCTCGTCGAACGCCTCCCCGGCATCGAGATCGACGCAGAGGTCTCGCGGTCGATGTGGGCCGGGCCCGGCATCCTGGGGTCGCTCACCGCGACCGACCGGCTGCGCCCGTACGTCGTGGTGGCGCTCGGCACGAACGGCCCCGTCGACCCCGGCGCACTGGAGAAGCTCGCCGACACGATCGGCCCCGAGCGCGGCCTCGTGCTGGTGAACGCCCACGCGCCGCGCGACTGGATCCCCGGCGTCAACGCCCAGCTCGCTGCCTTCGCCGACGCGCACCGCAACGTCATCGTCGCCGACTGGTCGGGAGCGATCGCGGCGCACGAGAACCTGCTCGCCCAGGACCGCATCCACCCCGGCGACGCGGGTGGCCGCATCTTCGCCGACACGGTCGCCGCCGCCGTCGACGAGCTCGCGAGGGAGCGCCGCGCCTACGCGAACGACCTCATCCGCGGCCTGCAGCTCGACCTCACGCCGTAGCCGCGGGGAGGCCGAGCGGCGGCCCCGCGACCGCGTCACAGCGATGGGAGCAGGCGGCGCGAGGGTCGCGCAGCGCGGGCAAGATGCAGCGAGACCCGCCACCCTGACGGGTGACGGGTCTCGCGGTGCAAGGGTGGCCGGGCACGGATGCCGCGACCTGCCGGGCGGCGACGCCCGGCGTCCGATCACTCGGACTTCTTGTCGTCCTCGACGACGGCGTCCTCGGCGGCAGCCTCGGCGGCCTCGCCCTCCTCAGGCGACTCGGCGCCGGCCGCGGTGGCCGACTCCTCGGGAGTGGTGTCCTCGACGGGCTCTTCGCTCACGTTCGACTCCTCGGCGGTGGTCTCGTCGGCCGGGGCCTCCTCGGCCGCGGCCGGGGCGGCGGCGGAAGCCGACTTCTTGGCCGACTTCGGCTTCGGGTTGACGGGCTCGAGCACGAGCTCGATCACGGCCATGGGCGCGTTGTCGCCCTTGCGGTTGCCGACCTTCGTGATGCGGGTGTAGCCGCCCTCACGGTCCGCGACCAGCGGCGCGATCTCGGTGAAGAGCTCGTGCACGACCGACTTGTCGCCGATGACCGACAGCACTCGGCGACGCGCGTGCAGGTCGCCGCGCTTGGCGAACGTGATCAGGCGCTCGGCGAGCGGACGCAGGCGCTTGGCCTTGGTCTCGGTCGTCTTGATCGACTTGTGGGTGAACAGCGCGGCGGCCAGGTTCGCAAGCAGCAGACGCTCGTGGGCGGGGCCGCCTCCGAGGCGGGGACCCTTGGTGGGCTTGGGCATTCTCAGTTACTCCAGTGTCTTAAAGGTCGAAAGCCGAAACTCAGACGGTCTCGTCGTCGTAGCCGCCGTAGAAGTGCGCGCCGTCGAACCCGGGGACCGAGTCCTTCAGTGACAGGCCGAGCGAGACGAGCTTGTCGCGCACCTCGTCGACCGACTTCTGACCGAAGTTGCGGATGTTCATCAGCTGCGTCTCCGAAAGGGCGACGAGCTCCGACACGGTGTTGATGCCCTCGCGCTTGAGGCAGTTGTACGAGCGGACCGACAGGTCGAGGTCCTCGATCGGCATCGACAGCTCGTTCGAGAGGACGGTCTCGACCGGCGCCGGGCCGATCTCGATGCCCTCGGCCTCGACGTTGAGCTCGCGGGCCAGGCCGAAGAGCTCGGTCAGCGTGCGACCGGCGGACGCGACGGCGTCGCGCGGGGCGATCGAGGACTTGGTCTCGACGTCCAGCACGAGCTTGTCGAAGTCGGTGCGCTCACCCGCACGCGTGGCCTCCACGCGGTACGAGACCTTGAGCACCGGCGAGTAGATCGAGTCGACCGGGATCTGGCCGGCCTCGGCGTACTCGTTGCGGTTCTGCGTCGCCGAGACGTAGCCGCGGCCGCGCTCGATCGTGAGCTCGAGCTCGAACTTCGCGGTGTCGTTGAGGGTCGCGATGACCAGCTCGGGGTTGTGCACCTCGACACCGGCGGGAGCGGAGATGTCGGCGGCGGTGACCTCACCGGCGCCGGTCTTGCGCAGGTACGCGGTGATGGGCTCGTCGCGCTCGCTCGAGACGACGAGCTGCTTGATGTTGAGGATGATCTCGGTGACATCCTCCTTCACACCCGGGATGGTGCTGAACTCGTGGAGGACGCCGTCGATGCGGATCGACGTCACGGCCGCGCCGGGGATGGAGGACAGGAGGCTGCGACGCAGCGCGTTGCCGATCGTGTAGCCGAAGCCGGGCTCCAGCGGCTCGATGACGAAACGGCTGCGGAACTCCCCGACCTTCTCCTCGGTCAGAGTGGGACGCTGTGCGATGAGCACTATGTGTTCCTTTCGATCACGTGCCCGCTATATGACACGTGCGGTGGGTGAGGTGTTGAGTTTTACTCGGGGATGCCTCGGATCGAGGCATCCGTTAAGCGTGCGGTAGCCCTTCGACGGGCTCAGTGACCGATACGGATCCTGAGCCCGTCGAAGGGCGGGAAGTCAGACGCGGCGGCGCTTGGGCGGACGGCAGCCGTTGTGGGCCTGCGGCGTCACGTCCTGGATGGAGCCGACCTCGAGGCCGGCAGCCGTCAGCGAGCGGATCGCGGTCTCGCGGCCCGAGCCCGGGCCCTTCACGAAGACGTCGACCTTCTTGACACCGTGCTCCTGCGCCTGGCGGGCAGCGGACTCCGCGGCCATGCCGGCGGCGTACGGCGTCGACTTGCGCGAGCCCTTGAAGCCCACGCCACCGGACGATGCCCAGCTGATGACGGCGCCCGACGGGTCGGTGATCGAGACGATCGTGTTGTTGAACGTCGACTTGATGTGGGCCTGGCCCAGCGCGATGTTCTTCTTCTCCTTGCGGCGCGGCTTGCGCGCGGCGGACTTGGCCTGTGCCATTGCTTTGCTCTCCTGAACCTGGGGGCCGCGCCTTAGCGCGCCTTCTTCTTGCCGGCGACGGTGCGCTTCGGGCCCTTGCGGGTGCGGGCGTTCGTCTTGGTGCGCTGACCGCGCACCGGGAGGCCGCGGCGGTGGCGCAGGCCCTCGTAGGAGCCGATCTCGACCTTGCGGCGGATGTCGGCGGCGACCTCGCGGCGGAGATCACCCTCGACCTTGTAGTTGCCTTCGATGTAGTCGCGGAGTGCGATGAGCTGGTCGTCGCTGAGGTCCTTGACGCGGATGTTCTCGTCGATCTCCGTCGCCTTGAGGATCTCGTTCGAGCGGGTACGGCCAACGCCGTAGATGTAGGTAAGGGCGATCACCACGCGCTTGTCGCGCGGGATGTCGACGCCGGCAAGACGTGCCATGCGGCTCTCCTAGGAGTGAGTGGAGGTGTGGAGCAGCATCGGTGCCCGGGCCTCCGCCCGAGGTGTCCCCCGCGGTGCGGGTTCTGATGCTGCCTGTGTGTGTATTGAGTTGTGAGTCGCGGGCCCGCGCCGGGGCGCGGCATCCGTTCAGCCCTGGCGCTGCTTGTGACGCGGGTTCGACTTGCAGATGACCATGACGCGACCGTGGCGGCGGATGACCTTGCAGTGGTCGCAGATGGGCTTGACGGAGGGGTTGACCTTCATGATTTCTTCTCTTCGCTGTCTTCGCCGGGCACGCGTGCGTGTGCCGCGTGGGGCGTTACTTCTCGACCGGTCTAGCGGTAGCGGTAGACGATGCGACCGCGCGTCAGGTCGTAGGGCGAGAGCTCCACGACCACACGGTCCTCGGGGATGATGCGGATGTAGTTCTGCCGCATCTTGCCTGAGATCGTGGCAAGAACCTTGTGTCCGTTGGTGAGCTCGACGCGGAACATCGCGTTGGGCAGCGCCTCGGACACGACGCCCTCGATCTCGATGACACCGTCTTTCTTCGCCATACGCTCGCTAACACTTGTGCAGACCGGTCGGTCTGCGGGTGGATGGGATGTCGGTGCGACGACACGCCGATGAAGGCGCAACGCACCAAAGATCAAGCATACGTGATAGCGGATGCCTCGGCAAATGCCCGCCGCGCCGTCACGGCTGCCGCTCAGGATTCCCTCGGGTGGCGGGCATCGCCGGGCCCGTGGCATCCCCAGGACCCCGACTCGGCCGGATCACGGCGCCCCATGCCCGCGGCATCCCAGGGCCCGCGGCATCCGTTCTCCCCCGACGTCTGCGCACCCCCCCTTTCCAGGGCAAACACCACATTCGCGACGAGGCGCCACACTCGGGCGCGGTGTCTCGCGAGCGATGCGGTGTTTGCCCTTCCTCCACGGGGGCGCAACCTCGGGCACGGGGCGCGAGTTCCTCACGTCTGAGCGCAGTCGCGGAACGAGCGGATGCCGCGGCCACGACCATTGCCGCATGGCACAGGTTCTGCCGGCCGGCGTGGTCCGGCCCTCGCCCATCGAACTCGTCCGCGTCCGTGACGCCTTCGCCGGCACGCGTGGGCTCCGCAACAGCGCGCACTTCCACCGCGTGCGTACCGGCGTCTATGCCGCCCGACCGGCATGGGACGCGCTGCGCCCCTGGGAGCGGTATCTCGCGCGCGTGCACGCGTACGCGCTGGTGAATTCCGACGCGGTCTTCGCATACGAGTCCGCCGCCGCGATGCTCGGGCTACCCGTCTTCGGCGAGCCTGCGCTGATCCACGTGTACGCGCTGGCCCGGACCAGGTCGCGACGCTTCGGCGACGTCTTCGTGCACAGCTGCGTCGCCGTCCCCGAGACGGTGACGCTCGGCGCCCACACGATGACGACGCCCGCCACCACGACGGCGGATCTGATGCGCGTGCTGCCGCCACCGTTCGGACTTGCCGTCGGAGATGCGGCGGTGTCGCGGGTGCAGGGAGGGATGCTCGCCCTCGCCGACCTCGAGGCGGCCGCCGCGGCGCTTCCGAACACGCGCGGGCGCGCGCTGCGCAACCTTCTGCTGCCCATGGTCGATGCGCGTGCTGAGTCGCCGGGTGAGAGCGTCAGCCGCGCGGTGATCGTCTGGTCGGGTTTCGAGCCGCCAGACCTCCAGCGCGTGTTCGTCACCGACGGCATCACCGACCGGACCGACTTCTGGTGGGAGAGCGCGAAGGCCGTCGCGGAATCCGACGGCTACGGCAAGTACGTCCGAGCGACCGCCGAGGAGACCCTCGAGGGCGTCCTCGCCGAGAAGCGGCGCGAGGACCGGCTGCGACGGCACTGCCGGGAGTTCGGTCGGTGGGACTGGGCTGCGTGCATGGCCGTCGCGCCGGTGATCGGCGAGCTGGAACGGCTCGGCGTGCCGCGGGTCGCCGCACCGCGGAGCCGGCTGCTCGCGACCATGCGGGCCAACCCGCGCTCTCTCCCGCGCACGCCCGCCGTTCCCCGCACGCCCGTTGTCCCCAGCGCACCCGCGGCCGGCACGCCCGCAGCGCGCCGCTGATCCACCGCGCCGCTGACCCGTCGCCCGCTGACCCGTCGCCCGCTGGCCCACCCCGCCGCTGACCCGTCGCCCGTTGAGCCGTCGCCCGCCGGTCCGTCACGGCCCCTCGAGCGGGCGATACACCGCAAACGCGACGGCACACCACGGTGCCGCACGGTGTCTCGTCGCGCACGCGGTGTTTACCCTGAATGTTGGGGAACGGATGCCGCCCCCGCCGGGCGCCCGCCCACGCCGGGCGCCCGCCCACGCCGGGCGCCCGCCCACGCCGGCCGGCCGCCCACGCCGGGCGCCCGCGTGCGGCGAACGCCCGCGTGCGCCGACGCGCGTGGGAGGAGGGGCGGATGCCGCGGGGCGCGGCATCCGGTCACTCGAAGAGGGTCGCGAGCGCGCCCGCGGGGGGCAGGTCGGAGTTGGAGATGACCTCGCCGTTCACGGCGACGGTCGGCGTGGCGATGCCGGACTGTCCGGGCTGCACCGGCGTCTGCTCCGTCATCGCCGTGACGAAGCCGGCGTAGCTGCCGTCGTTCACGCACGAGTCGATCCCGGTGACACCCACGCCCGACGCGATCTCGAGGATCTCGTTGTTCGTCAGGCCGTCGGTGTTCTCGGCGGGCTGGTTCTCGAACATCGCCTGCAGGAAGGGCAGCGAGGCGTCCGGGTCGGCCTCGGCCACACAGTACGCGGCGTTGGCCGAGCGGGTCGAGAACTGCGTGCCGTTCGACAGCCGGTCGAGGATCGAGATGGGGTGGATGCCGAGCGTGATGCTGCCGTCGTCGACCAGGCCTTCGATCTCGGCGCCGTACACCTGCTCGAACTGGTTGCACACCGGGCACATGAAGTCGACGTAGGTGTCGAGGCGGTCCTCGCCCTCGCCGACGAGGATCGCACCGGTCTCGGTGTCGATGTTCGACGCCGACGGAGGGTTGACCTCGGTGGGCAGCGGCTTGGGCGCGGCCTGGTTGTTGAGCGTCACCACGAGCACCGCGACGAGCACGAGCGCCACCACCACGGCGATGGTCACCCAGATCGCGAACCAGTTGACCTTGCGTGCGCCGGCCTGTGCCATTTCGAGAGCCTCCCTAGGCGATCTGACGCGGCGTGATGCCGAAGGGCGCCAAGCCCGCGGCTCCGCCGTCGGGTGCGGTCAGCACCCAGATTCCGTCTTCGTGCACGGCCACGCTGTGCTCCCAGTGGGAGCCGGCGGTGCCGTCGAGCGTCGACACGGTCCACCCGTCGTCTTCGATGAAGGTGGCCTGGTCGCCGATGACGACCATCGGCTCGATCGCGAGGACGAGGCCGGGTCGCACCTCGGGCCCCGGATCGGCGACGCGGTAGTTGAACACCGAGGGCGACTCGTGCATCTTGCGGCCGATGCCGTGCCCGACGTACTCGCGCAGGATGCCGTAGGCGCCGGACTCCGGGGAGTTCGCCTCGATGTACTCCTGGATGGCGGCGCCCACCTCGCCGAGGTGGCGGGCGGTCGCGAGCGACGCGATGCCGGCCCACAGCGACCCCTCGGTCACGTCCGACAGGCGCTGCCGCTCCGCGACGACCGCGGGGCGCGTCTCGTCGGGCAGCACCGCGGTGAACGCGGAGTCCCCGTTCCACCCCTTGTACTCGGCTCCGGCGTCGATCGACAGGATGTCACCGGGCGCCAGCACGCGGTCGCCCGGGATGCCGTGCACGACCTGCTCGTTGACCGACGCGCAGATGGTGTGGCGGTACCCGCGGACCATCTGGAAGTTCGACTTCGCCCCACGGCCGGTGATGACCTCGGATGCCGCGGCATCCAGTTCCGCGGTGGTGACGCCGGGCGCGATCAGGCCGCGGACCGCGTCGAGGGCGGCGGCGGTGATGAGACCGGGTTCCACCATCGCCCGCAGCTGGGCGGGGGACTTGTAGATGGAGCGGCGCAGCGACACGTTCAGGAGACCGGGACGCGCACCAGGCCGCGCGCCTCGAGCGCGGCGATGATGCGGTCGGTGATCTCGTCGAGCGAGCCCACGCCGTCGATGTCGTCGACGATGCCGCGCGTGCGGTACACCTCGAGGATCGGCGCCGTCTCGCGCTCGTAGATCGCCAGACGGTTGGCGATGACCTCTTCGGTGTCGTCGCTGCGGCCCTGCTCGGCGGCGCGCCCGGCGATGCGGGCGATGCTCTCGTCGCGCGGCACGGCCAGCTCGATCACCGCGTCGAGGGACTCGTCGCGCCCCTCGAGGAACTCGTCGAGGTGCATGACCTGGGCCATGTTGCGGGGATAGCCGTCCAGCAGGAAGCCCTCCGCCGCGTCGGTCTGCGCGAGGCGGTCGCGCACGACCGCGCTCGTCAGCTCGTCGGAGACCAGGTCGCCCGCCTCGATGATGGCCTTGACCTGCAGGCCGAGCTCGGAGCCCTCTGCGACCGCCGCGCGGAACACATCGCCGGTCGAGATGGCGGGGATGCCGAACGCCTCGGCGATGCGCACGCCCTGCGTGCCCTTGCCTGAACCCTGCGGGCCGACGATCAGAAGTCGGGTCATCGGAGGAGCCCTTCGTAGTGGCGCTGCTGAAGCTGCGCGTCGATCTGCTTCACCGTCTCGAGTCCGACGCCGACGATGATGAGGATCGAGGCTCCGCCGAACGGGAAGTTCTGGTTGGCGCCGACCGTGGCGAGGGCGACGAGCGGGAGGAGCGCGATCAGACCCAGGTAGATGGAGCCCGGGAGCGTGATGCGCGTGAGGACGTAGTCGAGGTACTCGGCGGTCGGGCGGCCGGCGCGGATGCCGGGGATGAACCCGCCGTACTTCTTCATGTTGTCGGCGACCTCGACGGGGTTGAAGGTGATCGCGACGTAGAAGTACGTGAAGCCGACGATGAGCAGGAAGTACAGCAGCATGTACAGCGCGTTGTCGCCGGTGACGAGGTACGCCTGGATCCACTGCACCCAGCCCGGCACCTCCTCGCCCGGCTGCGGCTGGTTGAACTGCGCGATGAGTGCGGGGATGTACAGCAGCGACGAGGCGAAGATGACGGGCACGACGCCGGCCATGTTCACCTTGATCGGGATGTACGTGTTGGTGCCGCCGTAGGTGCGGCGCCCGACCATGCGCTTGGCGTACTGGACGGGGATGCGGCGCTGCGACTGCTCGACGAAGACGACGAGCGCGACGACCACGATGCCGACGGCCAGCACGAGGAGGAAGACCTCGAAGCCGCGCGACTGCCAGATCGCCCACATCGAGGCGGGGAAGGCCGCGGCGATGGAGGTGAAGATGAGCAGCGACATGCCGTTGCCGATGCCGCGCTCGGTCACCAGCTCGGCGAACCACATGATGAGGCCGGTGCCGGCCGTCATCGTGATGATCATGAGGAGCTGCGCCCACCACGCCTCCTCGGTGAGGAGGTTCTCGCACTCCGGCACGCCGGTGACGCCGAACAGCTGACCGCTGCGGGCGACGGTGACCAGGGTGGTGGACTGGAGGAGCGCCAGCGCGATCGTCAGGTACCGCGTGTACTGCGTGAGCTTGGCCTGGCCCGCCTGGCCCTCCTTGTAGAGGGTCTCGAAGTGCGGGATGACCACGCGCAGCAGCTGCACGATGATCGTCGCGGTGATGTACGGCATGACACCCAGCGCGAAGATCGACAGCTGCAGCAGAGCGCCACCCGAGAAGAGGTTGACCAGCGACAGCAGACCCTCGGTGCCGGCGGACTGCCGGAGACACGACTGCACGTTCGGGAAGTCGACGAACGGCGCGGGCACGTGGGCACCGAAGCGGTACAGGGCGATGATCGCCAGGGTGAATGCGATCTTCCGCCGAAGGTCAGGAGTGCGGAAGATCCGCGCGATGGCGCTGAGCAAGAGGATTCCTCCAGTGGGGGGCATCGGCACGCAGACGTGCCGACGTCCAGGGTAACCCAGTGGGGGCCGGAGCAAGCTCCGACCCCCACTGCGCGCGTATTACTTGACGGTGCCGCCCGCGGCGACGATCTTCTGCTCGGCAGAGCCCGAGACCTTGTCGACCGCCACGTTGAGCTTCACCGAGATGTCGCCGGTGCCGAGCACCTTGACCTTCTCGTTCTTGCGCACCGCACCCTTGGCGACGAGGTCGCCCACGGTGACGTCGCCACCGGCCGGGTACAGCTCCGCGAGCTTGTCCAGGTTCACGACCTGGTACTCGACGCGGAACGGGTTCTTGAAGCCGCGGAGCTTCGGGGTGCGCATGTGCAGCGGCATCTGCCCGCCCTCGAAGCCGACCTTGACCTGGTAGCGGGCCTTGGTGCCCTTGGTACCGCGGCCGGCCGTCTTGCCCTTCGAGCCCTCACCGCGACCCACGCGGGTCTTGGGGGTGTTCGAGCCGGGGACCGGACGCAGGTGGTGCACCTTCAGCACGCCCGGGCGCGCAGCCGGGACGTCCTTCTTGGCAGCAGCCTTCTTGGCCGGCGCCTTCTTGGCCGGCGCAGCCTTCTCAGCCTTGTCGGCCTTGGCGGCGGCGGGGGCCTTGTCGGCGGCCTTGGAGGAGGCGGCCTTGGAGGCGGCAGCCTTCTTCGGGGCCTTCTTCTCAGCCTCGACGGCTTCGTTCTTCTCGGCCTTCTCAGCCATCAGTCGATCTCCTCAACCTTGACGAGGTGGGCGACGGTCCGGACGTAGCCGCGCGTCTGCGCGTCGTCGGGACGGACGACCGAGTCGCCGATCCGCTTCAGACCGAGCGAACGCAGCGTGTCGCGCTGGTTCTGCTTCTCGCTCACCTTGGACTTGACCTGCGTGACCTTCAGACGCGCAGCCATCAGACACCTGCCTTCGCAGCGGCCGCGGCCTCAGCCTCGGCACGGACGAGACGGGCGGGGGCGACCTGGTCGAAGTCGAGGCCACGGCGTGCGGCGACCGCACGGGGCTCCTCGAGCTGCTTCAGGGCCTCCACCGTCGCGTGGACGATGTTGATCGTGTTCGACGAGCCGAGCGACTTCGACAGCACGTCGTGGATGCCGGCGCACTCGAGCACGGCACGCACCGGGCCACCGGCGATGACACCGGTACCGGCAGCGGCCGGGCGCAGCAGCACCACACCGGCAGCGGCCTCACCCTGCACCGGGTGCGGGATGGTCGAGCCGACGCGGGGCACGCGGAAGAAGTTGCGCTTGGCCTCCTCGACGCCCTTCGAGATCGCCAGCGGCACCTCACGGGCCTTGCCGTAGCCGACGCCGACCACACCGTTGCCGTCGCCGACGACGACGAGCGCGGTGAAGCTGAAGCGACGTCCACCCTTGACGACCTTCGACACGCGGTTGATGGTGACGACGCGCTCGAGGAACTGGCTCTCGTTGCGGTCGCGGCCACCGCGGTCGCGGTTGGGGTTGCGCTCGCGACCACCGCGGCGCGGCTCGCGCTCGCGCTCGGCGGGCGCCTCGGCGGCCGGGGCCTGAGCCTCGGCTGCAGCCTGGTCGGTCACGATGTTCTCCTTGTTGTCACTCACAGGTTCAGACCTCCCTCGCGGGCGCCGTCGGCGATCGCCGCGACACGGCCGGCGTAGCGGTTGCCGCCACGGTCGAACACGACGTCCGAGACGCCGGCGGCCTTCGCGCGCTCGGCGAGGAGCTCGCCGACCTTGCGGGCCTTGGCGGTCTTGTCAGCGTCGGACACGCGCAGGTCGGTCTCGAGGGTCGAGGCCGAGGCCAGCGTGTGGCCCTTGCTGTCGTCGACGATCTGCACGAAGACGTGGCGCGCCGAGCGCGTGACGACCAGGCGCGGACGCTCGGGGGTGCCGACGACCTTCTTGCGAAGGCGGGCGTGACGACGCGCGCGCGCGTCGGACTTCGACTTCACAGCCATGGTTACTTACCAGCCTTTCCGGCCTTGCGCCGGACGACCTCGCCGGCGTAGCGCACACCCTTGCCCTTGTACGGCTCGGGCTTGCGGATCTTGCGGATGTTGGCCGCGGTCTCGCCGACAGCCTGCTTGTCGATGCCCGAGACGGTGAGCTTGTTGTTGCCCTCGACCGTCAGCGTGATGCCGGCGGGCGCCTCGACGAGCACCGGGTGCGAGAAGCCGAGAGCGAACTCGACCGACGTGCCCTTCTGCGCGACGCGGTAACCCGTGCCGACCACCTCGAGGCCCTTGGAGTAGCCCTGGGTGACACCGATGATGTTGTTGTTGATGAGCGTGCGGGTCAGGCCGTGCAGCGAGCGCGACGAGCGCTCGTCGTCGGGGCGGGTCACGACGACCTGGCCCTCTTCGACCTTGACCTCGATGGGACGGGCCACGGTGAGCGACAGCTCGCCCTTGGGGCCCTTGACGGCGACATCCTGACCCTCGACCGAGACGGTCACACCGGCGGGGATGTCGATCGGAAGACGACCGATACGCGACATGTCAGATCACCACACGTAGGCGAGGACTTCCCCACCCACGCCCTTCTGCTCGGCCTGGCGGTCCGTGAGGAGGCCAGAGGAGGTGGACAGGATGGCCACGCCGAGCCCGCCGAGCACGCGGGGGATCTCGGTCGACTTCGCGTAGACGCGCAGACCGGGCTTGGAGACGCGCTTGATGCCGGCGATCGACCGCTCGCGGTTCGGGCCGTACTTGAGCGTCAGCGTGAGGGTCTGGCCGACGCGTGCGTCGCTGACCTCCCACGACGAGATGTAGCCCTCCTGCTTGAGGATCTCGGCGATGTGGGTCTTGAGCTTGGAGCTCGGCAGCGACACGGAGTCGTGGTGCGCCGAGTTCGCGTTGCGCAGACGGGTCAGCATGTCTGCGACCGGGTCTGTCATTGTCATGAATTGATTCCTTTGTTCACGAGGTTTCGGCTGCCGTTACACGACAGACGACCTTCCATGATGACGGTGTTCAGTTATGGGATCGGATGCCGCGACCGCCGCCTTCGCGCCGGTCGCGGCATCCGTCAGGGGATCACGCCTGGGCGTCGTCCGACTTGAACGGGAAGCCGAGGTGGCGCAGGAGCGCGCGGCCCTCGTCGTCCGTCTTCGCCGACGTCACGATGGTGATGTCGAAGCCGCGGACGCGGTCGATCTTGTCCTGGTTGATCTCGTGGAACACGGACTGCTCCTGGAGACCGAAGGTGTAGTTGCCGTTGCCGTCGAACTGGGCGCCCGACAGGCCGCGGAAGTCGCGGATGCGGGGCAGCGCCAGGTTGACCAGACGGTCGATGAACTCCCACGCGCGGTCACCGCGGAGGGTGACGTGCGCGCCGATGGCCTGGCCCTCGCGCAGCTTGAACTGCGCGATGGACTTGCGGGCCTTGGTCACGACCGGCTTCTGGCCGGTGATCTTGGTGAGGTCGTCGACCGCGCCATCGATCACCTTGCTGTCGCGAGCTGCCTCGCCGACACCGGTGTTCACGACGACCTTGACCAGGCCGGGCGTCTGCATGACGTTGGCATAGCCGAACTCGTCCTGCAGGGCCTTCTTGATCTCGGTGTTGTACTTCTGCTTCAGGCGGGGCTGGATCTTGCCAGCCTCCACGGCAGTGGTGCTCATGTTCAGAGGTCCTTGCCTGACTTCTTCGCGTAGCGCACGCGGACGTTGCGCTTCACGCCGTCCTTCGTCTGCTCCTCGACGCGGTGGCCGACACGGGTCGGCTTCTTGGTCGAGGGGTCCACGAGCTGGACGTTGGAGATGTGGATCGGGGCTTCCATCGTCTCGATGCCGCCCGTCTTGGTGCCGCGCTGCGACTGGCCGACGCGGTTGTGCTTGGTGACGTAGTTCACGCCCTCGACGATCACGCGGTTCTGCTCGGCAAGGACCTCGAGGACCTTGCCCTGCTTGCCGCGGTCGCCGCCGCGCTCGGGCTTGGCGCCCGAGATGACCTGAACCAGGTCGCCCTTCTTGATCTTGGCCATGGGGTCAGATCACCTCCGGTGCGAGCGAGACGATCTTCATGAACTTCTTGTCGCGAAGCTCACGGCCGACCGGTCCGAAGATGCGGGTGCCGCGGGGCTCCCCGTCGTTCTTCAGGATGACGGCGGCGTTCTCGTCGAACTTGATGTACGAGCCGTCGGGACGACGGGTCTGCTTGACGGTGCGGACGACGACGGCCTTGACCACGTCGCCCTTCTTGACGTTGCCGCCCGGGATCGCGTCCTTGACGGTGGCCACGATGATGTCACCCACGCCCGCGTAGCGGCGGTTCGAGCCACCGAGGACGCGGATGGTGAGCAGCTCCTTGGCACCCGTGTTGTCGGCGACCTTGAGGCGGGACTCGTTCTGAATCACTTGGCCTTCTCCAGGATCTCGACCAGACGCCAGCGCTTGGTCGCGCTCAGCGGGCGGGTCTCGTTGATGAGGACGAGGTCGCCGATGCCGGCCGTGTTGCCCTCGTCGTGCGCCTTCACCTTGGAGGTGCGGCGGATGACCTTGCCGTACAGCGGGTGCTTCACGCGGTCCTCGACCTCGACGACGATGGTCTTGTCCATCTTGTCGCTGACGACGTAGCCGCGGCGGGCCTTGCGGTAGCCACGGGCGTCCGCGTCGCGCACGTCGTGCTCGGCCGACTCGTGGCCCTTGGCGGCGACCTCGGCCTGCTTCTTCTCAGCCATCACTCGGCCTCTTCCTTCGCGGCCGAGTCGGCGGCATCCGCCTTCTTGGCCTTCGTCTTCTTCGCCTTCGTCGCCGTCTCCAGCGGAGCGGGCGTGGCACGGATGCCGAGCTCGCGCTCACGGATCACGGTGTAGAGCCGCGCGATGTCGCGCTTGACCGCACGGATGCGGCCGTGGCTCTCGAGCTGGCCGGTGGCCGACTGGAAGCGCAGGTTGAACAGCTCTTCCTTGGCCTTGCGCAGCTCCTCGACGAGGCGCTGGTCTTCGAACGTGTCGAGCTCGCTCGGAGCGAGCGTCTTGGTGCCGATCGCCATTACGCGTCGCCCTCCTCGCGCTTGATGATGCGTGCCTTGAGCGGCAGCTTGTGGATGGCACGGGTCAGCGCCTCACGAGCGAGTTCCTCGTTGACGCCGGCGACCTCGAAGAGGACGCGACCCGGCTTGACGTTCGCGACCCACCACTCCGGCGAGCCCTTACCGGAACCCATGCGGGTCTCGGCCGGCTTCTTGGTGAGCGGACGGTCGGGGTAGATGTTGATCCACACCTTGCCGCCGCGCTTGATGTGACGGGTCATCGCGATACGAGCGGACTCGATCTGACGGTTCGTCACGTACGCGGGCGTGAGGGCCTGGATGCCGAACTCGCCGAAGGAGACCTTCGTGCCGCCGGTGGCCTGGCCCGAGCGGCCGGGGTGGTGCTGCTTGCGGTACTTGACCTTGCGGGGGATGAGCATTACGCCGACGCTCCTTCTGCCACGGGGGCCTCGTTGCGGCGCTCACCGCGGTCACCGCGGTCGCCGCGGTCGCCACGGGGGCCACGGCGGTCGCCGCGCTCGCGCGCCGGCTTCTGGTTGGCCTGCTCGCGAGCGAGCTCCTTGTTGGTCAGGTCGCCCTTGTAGATCCACACCTTCACGCCGATGCGGCCGAAGGTGGTCTTGGCCTCGTAGAAGCCGTAGTCGATGTTCGCGCGCAGCGTGTGCAGCGGCACACGACCCTCGCGGTAGAACTCCGAGCGGCTCATCTCGGCGCCGCCGAGGCGGCCGGAGACCTGGATGCGGACGCCCTTGGCGCCGGCGCGCTGAGCGCCCTGCAGGCCCTTGCGCATCGCGCGGCGGAACGCCACGCGAGCGGTGAGCTGCTCGGCGATGCCCTGCGCGACGAGCTGGGCGTCGGCCTCGGGGTTCTTGACCTCGAGGATGTTCAGCTGGATCTGCTTGCCGGTGAGCTTCTCGAGGTCGGCGCGGATGCGCTCGGCCTCGGCGCCGCGGCGGCCGATCACGATGCCCGGGCGGGCGGTGTGGATGTCGACGCGGACGCGGTCACGCGTGCGCTCGATCTCGATGTTGCTCACGCCGGCGCGGTCAAGCGACGTCGTCAGCAGGCGACGGATCTTGATGTCCTCGGCCACGTAGTCGGCGTAGCGCTGTCCGGGCTTCGTCGAGTCCGAGAACCAACGCGACACGTGGTCCGTGGTGATGCCGAGGCGGAAGCCGTACGGGTTGACCTTCTGTCCCATTACTTGCTCGCCTTCTTGCTCTTGGCAGCCGGCGCCGTCTCCGCGACCTCGGGGGTCGAGAGCACGACGGTGATGTGGCTGGTGCGCTTCTTGATCTGGAAGGCGCGGCCCTGTGCACGGGGCTGGAAACGCTTGAGCGTCGTGCCCTCGTCCACGTACGCGTTCTTCACGTACAGGTCCTGCTCGTCCAGGTACTCGCCGTCCTTGTCGGCCTTCACGCGAGCGTTCGCGATCGCCGAGGCGACGAGCTTGTAGATCGGCTCGCTCGCACCCTGCGGCGCGAACTTGAGGATGGCCAGGGCCTCCTCAGCCTGCTTGCCCTTGATGAGCGCGACGACACGACGAGCCTTCTGAGGGGTCACGCGGATGTGTCGCACGCGTGCGATGGACTCCACCATTTCTCTCTCCTCTGCCCCCGCGTCAGCGGCGGCGGCCCTTCTTGTCGTCCTTCACGTGGCCGCGGAAGGTGCGGGTGGGCGCGAACTCGCCCAGCTTGTGGCCGACCATGGTCTCGGTCACGAACACGGGGATGTGCTTGCGACCGTCGTGCACGGCGATGGTGTGACCCAGCATGGCCGGGATGATCATCGAACGGCGCGACCAGGTCTTGATGACGTTCTTGGTGCCGGCTTCGTTCTGGACGACGACCTTGCGAAGCAGGTGCTCGTCGACGAAGGGGCCCTTCTTAAGGCTGCGAGGCATCTTCCTCTACTCCTACTTCCGCTTCTTGCCGGCGTTGCGACGACGGACGATGTACTTGTCGCTTTCCTTGTTCGCGTGACGGGTGCGGCCTTCGGCCTGACCCCACGGCGAAACCGGGTGACGACCACCGGAGGTCTTACCCTCACCACCACCGTGCGGGTGGTCGACCGGGTTCATCGCGACACCACGGACGGTCGGGCGGATGCCCTTCCAGCGGTTACGGCCGGCCTTGCCCCAGTTGATGTTCGACTGCTCGGCGTTGCCGACCTCGCCGACGGTCGCGCGGCAGCGCGCGTCGACGTTGCGGATCTCGCCCGAGGGCAGACGCAGCTGGGCGTAGGGGCCGTCCTTCGCCACGAGGCGAACCGACGTGCCGGCCGAGCGCGCCAGCTTCGCGCCGCCGCCGGGGCGGAGCTCGATGGCGTGGATCACGGTACCGGTGGGGATGTTCTTCAGCGGCAGGTTGTTGCCCGGCTTGATGTCAGCCGAGGCGCCCGACTCGACGATGTCGCCCTGCGCCAGCTTGTTCGGCGCGAGGATGTAGCGCTTCTCGCCGTCGAAGTAGTGCAGGAGCGCGATGCGCGCGGTGCGGTTGGGGTCGTACTCGATGTGAGCGACCTTGGCGTTGACGCCGTCCTTGTCATTGCGACGGAAGTCGATGACGCGGTACTGACGCTTGTGGCCACCGCCGATGTGGCGGGTGGTGATGCGGCCCTGGTTGTTGCGGCCACCGGTCTTGCTGAGCGGGCGGAGGAGCGACTTCTCGGGCGTCGATCGGGTGATCTCGGCGAAGTCGGCCACCGACGAGCCGCGGCGACCCGGGGTCGTGGGCTTGTACTTGCGAATAGCCATAGTTCTCTAGTCCTCTGTCCCGACCGTCAGCCGACTGCCGTGAAGATGTCGATGGTGCCCGACTTCAGGGTCACGATGGCGCGCTTGGTGTCCTTGCGCTTGCCGGTGCCGAAGCGGGTGCGACGAGCCTTGCCCGTGCGGTTGAGCGTGTTGACCGCTGCGACCTTGACGCCGAAGATCTTCTCGATCGCGAGCTTGATCTCGGTCTTCGAGGCGCGGGGGTCGACGAGGAAGGTGTACTTGCCCTCGTCGATGAGCCCGTAGCTCTTCTCCGAAACGACCGGCTTCAGGATGATGTCGCGCGGGTCCTTGTTGACGGCGGTCATGCCGAGGCCTCCTCGGTGGTGGCGGTCTTGGACGCGACGAACGCGTCGTAGGCGGCCTTGGTGAAGACGATGTCGTCCGAGACGAGCACGTCGTAGGCGTTGAGCTGGTCGAACGGCAGCACGTGCGCGAACGGGATGTTGCGGACGCTCAGCACGTTGATGTCGTCGGAGCGGTCCACGACCACGAGCACGTTCTTGACGGCGCCGAGACCCGTGAGCACCGCGGCGGCGGCCCTGGTCGACGGAGCACCCTCGATGCCGAACGACTCCACGACGTGGAGACGCTCGCCGCGGGCGCGGTCGCTGAGCGCGCCGAGGAGGGCGGCCGCGATCATCTTCTTGGGGGTGCGCTGCGAGTAGTCGCGCGGCTTCGGGCCGTGCACGATTCCACCGCCGGTCATCTGCGGCGCGCGGATCGAGCCCTGGCGGGCGTTACCCGTGCCCTTCTGCTTGAAGGGCTTGCGGCCGGCGCCCGAGACCTCACCGCGACGCTTGGTCGAGTGGGTGCCCTGGCGAGCCGCCGCGAGCTGCGCGACGACGACCTGGTGGATGAGCGGAATGTTCGTCTTGACGTCGAACAGCGCGGCGGGCAGCTCGATGGAGCCGGCCTTCTTGCCGTCTGCGTTCACGACGTCGAGCGCGAGAGTCGAGTCAGCCATGCGATCAGGCACCCTTCACTGCGTTGCGGACGTAGACGATGCGGCCGCGCGCGCCGGGGACGGCGCCCTTGACGAGCAGCAGACCCTTCTCGGCGTCGACGGCGTGCACCGTGAGGTTGAGGACGGTCACGCGCTCGCCACCCATACGGCCGGCCATGCGCATGCCCTTGAAAACGCGGCTCGGGGTCGACGAGGCGCCGATCGAACCGGGCTTGCGGTGGTTGCGGTGCGCACCGTGCGAGGCGGAGACGCCCTTGAAGTTGTGGCGCTTCATGACACCCGCGGTGCCCTTGCCCTTGCTGGTGCCGACGACGTCGACCAGCTGGCCGGCCTCGAACGTGCCGTCCACCGTGAGCTCCTGACCGAGTGAGTAGTCAGCGGCGTCCGCGGTGCGGATCTCGGTGAGGTGACGGCGCGGGGTGACACCGGCGGCCTCGAAGTGGGCCGTCAGGGGCTGGTTCACCTTGCGGGGGTCGATCTGGCCGTAGCCGATCTGGACGGCCTTGTAGCCGTCCTTCTCCGGCGTGCGGACCTGGGTCACGACGTTCGGAGCGATCTCGATCACGGTGACGGGAACGAGCTTGCCGTTCTCGTCCCAGACCTGGGTCATGCCGAGCTTGGTGCCGAGCAGGCCCTTGGAAACCTTGGAGTTGATGTCAGCCATGTCGAACCTCAGAGCTTGATCTCGATGTTGACATCGGCCGGAAGGTCGAGGCGCATGAGCGAGTCGACCGCCTTGGGCGTCGGGTCGACGATGTCGATCAGACGCTTGTGGGTGCGCATCTCGAAGTGCTCGCGGCTGTCCTTGTACTTGTGGGGAGAACGGATCACGGCGATCACGTTCTTCTCCGTCGGAAGGGGCACGGGGCCCACGACCGTCGCGCCCGCACGGGTCACGGTGTCGACGATCTTCCGCGCCGACGAGTCGATGACCTCGTGGTCGTACGACTTCAGGCGAATGCGGATCTTCTGTCCCGCCATAGTCTGCTCACTCTCTTTCCGCGTCGTACCTCTCGGGCATTGGACGCACATGGCGCTTGCGCGCCGGGCACATTTCTCGCGGCCGGCGACCTTCCGGCCGCCGAGCCCGTCGAGGGGCACCGCTGTTCTCATGTCAATCCGGATGCCGCGCCGAAGCGCTGCTCCCGTCATCCGTTCTCCGCCCACGCGAAACGGTGCTCCGCAGTGGGTGGATTCGAGATGTGGTGGTTCTGCTGCCCGCGGCCTAGGACTCTGCGCATGTGCGCTGCCTATGCACTGCCCTGGCAGTGATCCGGCGCACGCCAAGAGGGGCACCGGAATGTGGAACCTCACTAGTCTACGTGCAGCCCGGGCGTGTCGCAAACTCGGGCGTGTCGCGACGCGGCTATGCTCGGCGCCTTCCCAGCCTGGCACCCGCCCGAGCAGGCTCGCCGAGCCGAGTTTGCGCCCGGTGCTTCCCGCACCGGCGAGGTCGTGGCAGAATGACCACACGCAACCGCTGGCGAACTGGGGAGTTCCGTCGGCACGCAGGACCCGAAGGACTGCGTTCGGTTGCGACGGGGAGGGAAAGCAGTGGCGTCGCATTTTGTCGACGCGGCTAAAAGGCCGTATGTCGACGCATTGACAAGAAGTTCCAAGAAGCGGGTCGAGTCTGGGGAGACCGTCGCTCGCGTCGATCGCGCACCCGCGCGGCCGACCGGCACGGACCATTGGCGGGATCGATACTCGCGCCGGCTGTGGCTGAGCGATCTCGCGGTGCTCGCCGGGGTCGTGTTCGGCACGCAGATCGCGTGGTTCGGGCTCGACAGCTCGAACGTGGTGATCCGCGAGGACTCGTTCCTGACGGGCGCGTCGTACTGGGCGTTCTCGGCGATTCTGCTGGCCGTGTGGATGTGGTCGCTGAGCCTCGTCGACTCGCGCAGCGCGCGGATCGCGGGCAGCGGGTCGGCCGAGTACACCCGCATCATCTCGGTGAGCACGCGCCTGTTCGGGATCATCGCGATCCTGGCGTTCCTGCTGCGCGTGGACGTCGCCCGCGGGTACCTGCTCATCAGCTTCCCGCTGGGGATCGCGCTCCTGCTCATCGAGCGCTGGGCGTGGCGGCGCTGGCTGATCACACGCCGCGTCAGCGGCGGCTGGAGCGCCACGGTGCTCCTGGTCGGCTCGAGCGAATCGGTCGCGCAGATCGCCGCCGCGCTGCGCCGGTCCCCGAGCGCCGGCTACCACGTCGTGGGCGCCTGCATCCCGGACGGGCAGCCGGGGCAGACCGTGCCGGGCACCGACATCCCGGTGCGCGGCGACATCCGAGGCGTTCTGGGGGCGCTCGACGCCGCCGGGGCCGACACCGTCGCGGTGACCAGCACCGACGAGCTCCCGCCGTCCGGGGTCAAGCGCATCTCGTGGGCCCTCGAGGCCGACCGCCGTCACCTCATCCTGGCGCCGAGCATCGCCGACATCGTCGGTCCGCGCATCCACACCCGTCCGGTCGCGGGCCTGCCGCTGATCCACGTCGAGACGCCGCGGTACAGCAAGGGTCAGCGCTTCCTCAAGCGGACGGCCGACATCGCCGTCTCCGCCCTCGCGCTGGTCTTCTTCGCGCCGCTCATGGCCGCCCTCGCGCTCATCATCAACAGGACGTCGGCAGGGCCGGTGCTGTTCCGCCAGACCCGTATCGGCCTGGACGGCCGCGCCTTCCAGATGCTGAAGTTCCGGACGATGGTGCCGGATGCCGAAGAGATGCTCGCCGGCCTCGAGCCCGGACGCGAGGTCGGCAACGAGGTGCTCTTCAAGATGCTGGACGACCCTCGCGTGACGCCGATCGGACGGTTCCTGCGCAAGTACAGCCTCGACGAGCTGCCGCAGCTCGTGAACGTCCTGATGGGGTCGATGTCGCTCGTCGGCCCCCGGCCGCCGCTCCCCCGCGAGGTGGCGCGGTACGCCGACCATGTGCACAGGCGATTCATGGTCAAACCGGGCATCACCGGCCTCTGGCAGGTGAGCGGACGCTCGTCGCTGTCGTGGGAGGAGTCGGTGCGGCTGGACCTGTCGTACGTCGACAACTGGACTCTCGCGGGCGACTTCGTCATCATGCTCCGCACCGCGCGCGCCGCGCTGCTTCCGGGAAGGACGACGGCATGAGCGGGCTGATCGTCGCCGAATGGATCGAAGCGGTCGGCGGCGCCGAGCGCGTGGTCGACCGCTTCGCGGGGCTGTTCCCCGACGCGGACATCCTGTGCCTGTGGAACGACGCGCCCGGCAGGCACCGCGGCCGCAAGGTGCGCGAGACGTGGCTGGCCCGCACGCCGCTGCGGCATCACAAGGCGCTCGCGCTGCCGCTCATGCCGCTCGCGTGGCGGCGCCCCGCCCACGGCTCACCCGACTGGGCGCTGGTGAGCTCCTACGCGTTCGCCCATCACGTCCAGTTCACCCAGCCCGGCACGCCGACGTTCGTCTACGCGCACACCCCGGCCCGCTACCTGTGGGCGCCCGAGCTCGACGGCCGGGGTGACAACCTCGCCGCCCGGATCGCCGGCCCGCCGCTGCGGGCCCTCGACCGGCGCACCGCGGCGCGCGCGACCGCCGTGGCGGCCAACAGCCGCTTCGTGGCGCAGCGGGTGCAGCGGGCGTGGGGCGTGGAGGCGACGGTCATCAATCCGCCGGTCGACGTCTCGTACATCTCGTCGGGCGCGTGGCGCGACCAGCTCACCGACCGCGAGCGGCGCCGGCTCGACGCCCTCCCGCGCGACTTCGTGCTCGGGGTGTCCCGGTTCATCCCGTACAAGCGGCTGGACCTGGTGATCGCGGCCGGCGAGGCGCTGGGCATGCCCGTCGTCATCGCGGGATCGGGGCCGCTCGAGGGCGAGCTGCGCGAGCGCGGCCGCACCGCGCGGGTACCCGTGCACCTGCAGGTCGCGCCGTCCGACGCGATGCTGTTCGCACTGATGGCGCGCGCCGGCCTGTTCGTCTTCCCACCGGTCGAGGACTTCGGCATCGTCGCCGTCGAGGCGATGGCGGCGGGCACGCCGGTGATCGCCAACCGTGTCGGCGGTGCCAGCGAATCCATCCGGGAGGGCGTCGGCGGCGCGCTGTTCGATCCCCGTTCTCGAAGCGATCTCGTCGCCGCCGCGACGCGCGCCGTCGCCCTGCCGACGGAGGAGGTCGTGCGGCACGCTCAGCAGTTCGACGGCCCGCGCTTCGACGAGAACCTCACCACCTGGATGGCGCGCCATGGCGCCCCCGTGACCCCGCCGGTCGTCGCGCAAGCTCTCTGACCCCCGAAGAGAAGCTCGACGCAGATCGGCGGCGCGCTCGCGATACTCCCCCGCGACGCGCGGACGAAGGGCGGCCCGCCTCGCGGACCGCCCTTCGCTCTGAGCCCTACTCGTTGCCGACGGCCTTGTCGATGTTCTCGCGCACGCCGTCCACGTGCTGGTCGACGCTGTCGGGCGCGACCTTCTTGACGAACTCGGCGGCGGCGTCGAGAGCGCTGTCGCTGACACCTTCGGCGTGCTCGGACTTGATGACGTCGTCGATCTTGTCCTTGTTCTGCTCCAGGAAGTCCTTCCCCTGGTTGACGATGTCCTCGATACCCATTCCGGCTCCTCACCGCGACCCCCGGGTGGGGTGCGCCGAGGCCATTCTGGCCTCTCACGTCGCCCCGGCGACAGTCCGGGGGTACGACGAAAGGGGCCGGGCTCCGAGAGCCCGACCCCTTGTCGGTGACGGATGCCGCGGCATCCGTCTGACGTCCGAAAGGACTTACTTGATGATCTTGGTCACCGTGCCGGCGCCGACGGTGCGGCCACCCTCACGGATCGCGAAGCCGAGGCCCTCCTCCATGGCGATCGGCTGGATCAGCTCGACCGTCATGTCGGTGGTGTCGCCGGGCATGACCATCTCGGTGCCCTCGGGCAGCGTGATGACGCCGGTGACGTCGGTGGTCCGGAAGTAGAACTGCGGACGGTAGTTCGTGAAGAACGGGTTGTGACGGCCGCCCTCCTCCTTGGACAGGATGTACGCCGTGCCCTCGAAGTTGGTGTGCGGGGTGACCGAACCGGGCTTCACGACGACCTGGCCGCGCTCGACGTCGTCACGCTTGGTGCCGCGCAGGAGCAGACCACAGTTCTCGCCGGCCCACGCCTCGTCGAGCTGCTTGTGGAACATCTCGATACCGGTGACGATCGTCTTCTGCGTCGGGCGCAGACCCACGATCTCGACCTCGGAGTTGATCGCGAGGGTACCGCGCTCGGCGCGGCCCGTGACGACCGTGCCACGGCCGGTGATGGTGAAGACGTCCTCGATGGGCATGAGGAACGGCTTGTCCTTGTCACGCACCGGGTCGGGGATCGACTCGTCGACGGCGTCCATGAGCTCGACGATCTTCTCGACCCACTCGGCGTCGCCCTCGAGAGCCTTCAGGCCCGAGACGCGCACGACGGGGGCGTTGTCGCCGTCGAAGTCCTGCGACGAGAGCAGCTCGCGGACCTCGAGCTCGACGAGCTCCAGGATCTCCTCGTCGTCGACCATGTCGCTCTTGTTGAGCGCAACCAGCAGGTAGGGCACGCCGACCTGCTTGGCGAGCAGCACGTGCTCGCGCGTCTGCGCCATCGGGCCGTCAGTGGCCGCGACGACGAGGATCGCGCCGTCCATCTGGGCGGCACCGGTGATCATGTTCTTGATGTAGTCGGCGTGACCCGGGGCGTCGACGTGAGCGTAGTGACGCTTGGGGGTCTCGTACTCGACGTGCGAGATGTTGATCGTGATACCGCGCTGACGCTCCTCGGGAGCGGAGTCGATCGACGCGAAGTCACGCTGCACGTTGGTGGCCGACGGGTACTTGTCGGCGAGCACCTTCGAGATCGCTGCGGTGAGCGTGGTCTTGCCGTGGTCGACGTGACCGATCGTTCCGATGTTCACGTGCGGCTTGGTCCGCTCGAACTTGGCCTTAGCCACTGGGTCCTCCTCAGGACGGTCATGTAGAAGTTCCGGGCACTGGTTTGCGACCGGACGTCTACGGGGATATCTCCACCTTAGTGGAGACGGTTCTGGTGATTCTGTGTGAAGTTGTGCTCCGGGATGCCTCGTCGCCGAGGCATCCCGGAGTGCAGGGTTACTCGCCCTTGGTCTTCTGGACGATCTCGTCGGCCACGTTGCGAGGAACCTCGGCGTAGCTGTCGAACTCCATCGAGTACACCGCGCGGCCCGAGGTCTTCGAACGCAGGTCGCCGATGTAGCCGAACATCTCCGAGAGCGGGACCAGCGCACGCACGACCTTGACGCCCTGGGCGTCCTCCATCGACTGGATCTGGCCGCGACGCGAGTTCAGGTCGCCGATGACGTCGCCCATGTACTCCTCGGGAGTACGCACCTCGACCGCCATGAGCGGCTCGAGGATGACGGGGTTCGCCTTGCGGACGGCCTCCTTGAAGCCCATGGAGCCCGCGATCTTGAACGCCATCTCGGACGAGTCGACGTCGTGCGACGCGCCGTCCATGAGGGTGGCCTTCACGCCGACCATCGGGTAGCCGGCGAGCACGCCGACGTTCATGGCGTCCTGGAAGCCCTGGTTGGTGGGCTCGATGTACTCGCGCGGGATGCGGCCACCGGTGACCTTGTTCTCGAACTCGTACGTCTTGTCGGCCGTGACCTCGAGGGGCTCGAGCGCGAACTGGATCTTCGCGAACTGGCCCGAACCGCCGGTCTGCTTCTTGTGGGTGTAGTCGTGACGCTCGACGGTCTTGCGGATCGTCTCGCGGTACGCCACCTGGGGCTTTCCGACGTTGGCCTCGACCCGGAACTCGCGCTTCATGCGGTCCACGAGGATGTCGAGGTGCAGCTCGCCCATGCCCTTGATGACCGTCTGGCCGGTCTCGGCGTTCTGCTCGACGCGGAACGTCGGGTCCTCTTCGGCGAGCTTCTGGATCGCCAGACCCAGCTTCTCCTGGTCGGCCTTGGTCTTGGGCTCGATGGCCACCTCGATGACCGGCTCCGGGAACGTCATCGACTCGAGGACGACCTGGTTGTTCGAGTCGGCCAGGGTGTCACCGGTGGTGGTGTCCTTGAGGCCGATGACCGCGTAGATGTGACCGGCGGTGACCGAGTCGACCGGCATCTCCTTGTTGGCGTGCATCTGGAAGATCTTCCCGATGCGCTCCTTCTTGCCCTTGGTCGCGTTGACGACCTGGGCGCCCGAGTCGAGGTGACCCGAGTAGACGCGGATGTAGGTGAGGCGACCGAAGAAGGGGTGCGTCACGATCTTGAACGCGAGCGCCGCGAAGGGCTCCTCGCGGTCGGCGTGGCGCTCGATGATGATCTCTTCGTTCTTGGGGTCCTTCGCCTCGATGGCGGGGACGTCCAGCGGCGACGGCAGGTAGTCCACGACCGCGTCGAGCATCGGCTGCACGCCGCGGTTCTTGAACGCCGAGCCGCACAGCACGGGGTAGAGCTCGGAGGCGATGGTCAGCTTGCGGATGGCGCCCTTGATCTCGGCGACCGTCAGCTCCTCGCCGCCGAAGTGCTTCTCGAGAAGCTCCTCGTCGGACTCGGCGACGGCCTCGAGCAGGATCTCGCGGTACTCGGCGGCCTTGTCGGCGAGCTCGGCCGGGATCTCCTGGATCTCGTACTTGGCGCCCATGGTCACGTCGCCCTTGGCGTCGCCGGGCCACACCAGCGCGCGCATCTCGACGAGGTCGACGACGCCCACGAAGTCGCTCTCCGAGCCGATGGGCAGCTGGAGCACGAGCGGCTTGGCCTTCAGACGGTTGACGATGGTGTCGACCGTGAAGTAGAAGTCTGCGCCCAGCTTGTCCATCTTGTTGACGAAGCAGATGCGGGGCACGTCGTACTTGTCGGCCTGGCGCCACACCGTCTCGGACTGGGGCTCGACGCCCTCCTTGCCGTCGAACACGGCGACCGCGCCGTCGAGGACGCGCAGCGAGCGCTCGACCTCGACCGTGAAGTCCACGTGGCCGGGCGTGTCGATGATGTTGATCTGGTTCTTGTTCCAGAAGCAGGTGACGGCGGCCGACGTGATCGTGATGCCGCGCTCCTGCTCCTGCTCCATCCAGTCGGTGGTGGCAGCGCCGTCGTGCGTCTCGCCGATCTTGTGGTTGACGCCCGTGTAGAACAGGATGCGCTCGGTCGTCGTCGTCTTGCCGGCATCGATGTGCGCCATGATGCCGATGTTGCGGACCTTGTTGAGGTCGGTGAGCACTTCTTGTGCCACGGGGTGTCCTTAGCTGTTGTGTCTCGATACGGCGCTCGTGCGCCTGCTCGACAACCGGGTTTCGGGGGGTCCGCCGCTCCCGTGGGTCACGGGAGCGGCGGGATGCTGGTTACCAGCGGTAGTGCGCGAAGGCGCGGTTCGACTCGGCCATCTTGTGGGTGTCCTCGCGGCGCTTGACCGCGGCACCGAGGCCGTTCGAGGCGTCCAGGATCTCGTTCTGGAGGCGCTCGGTCATCGTCTTCTCACGACGGCCCTTGGCGTAGCTCACGAGCCAGCGGAGGGCGAGCGTGTTGGCGCGGTGAGGCTTGACCTCGACCGGCACCTGGTAGGTCGAGCCGCCGACGCGGCGCGACTTGACCTCGAGGGTCGGGCGCACGTTGTCGAGGGCCTTCTTGAGGGTGGCGACGGCGTCCTGGCCGTTCTTGGCCTCGACGCCGCGGAGGGCGCCGTAGACGATCGACTCGGCGAGCGACTTCTTGCCGTCGACGAGGATCTTGTTGACGAGCTGGGTGACGACGGGGGCGCCGTACACCGGGTCGTTGACGACGGGGCGCTTCGGGGCGGGTCCCTTACGAGGCATCTTTCTCAGCCCTTCTTCGCGCCGTAGCGGCTGCGGGCCTGCTTACGGTTCTTGACAGCCTGGGTGTCGAGCGCACCGCGGATGATCTTGTAGCGGACACCGGGGAGGTCCTTCACACGACCGCCGCGGACCAGCACGAGCGAGTGCTCCTGCAGGTTGTGGCCCTCGCCGGGGATGTAGGCGGTGACCTCGGTGCCGTTGCGGAGCTTCACACGGGCGACCTTGCGCATCGCCGAGTTCGGCTTCTTCGGGGTGGTGGTGTACACGCGGGTGCAGACACCGGCCTGCTGCGGGTTCGCCTTGAGCGCGGGCGCCTTGGTCTTCGCGACCTTGGGCGAGCGGCCCTTGCGAACCAACTGCTGAATGGTTGGCACGTTCTCTCCTTGTTGTGCTGCACGGTGACAGCGTCGTGGTCTCCCCCGCGGCATCCGGATCTTCCGATCCATGACGCTGCGGGCTCACGTGGATCCATCGGCGCGGCAGAATGACTTCCGCGCTTTGTGTGATGGATATGCCGTGGGGGCGGCCTGTTCGCAGGCCGGTCCCTGAGATGCGGCGCCCACACCGTTCGCCGCACCGAGGCACGGTTGACGGCGCGCGTGAGCGCACACCCGATCTATGATACGTGGGTTTCGGGGGGTGGGCAAACGCGCGCCCCTGACGGTCAGCCGATCGTCAGCAGCGCGACCAGCGCGGTCACCGCCAGGAGGGCGCAGACGGATGCCGCGGCCACCAGCACCACGGCTCGCCGACGCGTCCGCCGCCGCTCGCGGGCTGCTGCGGCCGCGGTGTCGACGAACGCCTGCGGCGAGCGCGGCTGCGGCTCCCGCGTCCTCGGCGGGATGGCCGGGAGGGCGCGTGCCCGGTACGCCTCGGCGGTCGAGGGGCCATGGGCCACGCGCCCGCCGACCGCCGGCACGTCGCCGCCCACCTCCTGCGGCGGGGCGGCCGCGCCGGCTCCGCGATGCTCGGTCTGCGTGGTGGCGGCGTCGATGCGTCCGCGTGAGCGCAGGCGCGTGCTCGTCGACTCGTCGAGGGGCTCCGCCGGTCCGCGGCGCCGCGGTCCCGGCGGCGCGTCGGACGCGGTCGGCTGCTCGCCGGGTTCCGCTGCGGCCGGGGCGACCGCGTCCGCGGTGGCGGCCGACGCAGCGCCGCGAGCGCCGTCACGCGGCACCGTGACATCGTCGACCGGCTCGGCGGGCCCCCTGCGCCGCGACCAGGCGGTGCGCTCGTCGTCGGGGTCGATCACCCGTCGCTCCGCTGGAGGCGCACCTCCGCGTCGCCGAGCAGGAACCGGTCGCCGGCCTCGACCTCTTCACCGCGAGGGACCTCGACCTCGGTGCCCATGACGGTGGCGAACAGCACGCCGTTCGTGGAGTCGAGGTCGGTGACGTACCAGCGGTCGTCGCGCAGCCGCAGCCGGGCGTGGGTCTTGGACACGGTGCCGTCCTGGATGGCGACGAGCTGCGCCTGCGGGAACTCGGGGTCCCTCGCCGGCCGGCGGCCGAGGATCACCACGTCGGCCGACAGCGCCACCGGATCGCCGGCGGGCGGCACGAGCGTCCAGTCGCTGCGCTTGCGGCGGGCGATGATCGTCTGGTCGAGGGCGTCGATGTCGTCCTCGTCGGGGATCTCGGGCTTGCCGTGGAAGGCCGACACCGACGAGCGGGCCGCGCGCGGTGCACCCGCGTCGGGGGCGCCGTAGACGGCCGACACCGGCCCGGATGCCTCGGGGAACGCATCCGCGTCGTCCACCGCAGAGCGGGTCGGGGCCCAGCCCCCGTAGCCGTTGCGGCCGGGGGCGGCGGCGGGCACCCGGGTGACGGGCGGCTGCGCGGAGACGTCGTCGGCCTCGTCGGTCACGGGCGCGGCCGACTCCTCGCGCGCCGCGGGGACCGGAGCGGCCGGCACCGACGCCGCCGGGAGCGGCGCCGTGGCAGCCGCGAGCGGAGCCGGCGCGGCGGCGTCGGCGTCCGGCTCGGCCGGCGGCAGCGCCGGCCCGGCGGGAGTCGCCGGAGCGGGCGCGGCGGGGGCCTCGGCTGCCGGGACGGCCGGGACGGCGGAGATCGGGGCGGGCGCGCCGGGGAACGCCCCGGTCACCTCGTCGCCGTGATCGGTCGAGTCCAGTGCGAAGCCCTGCCACGGATCGGCGTCGTCCGCGCGACCGGCGGGGGCCGGCGTGGTGGCGACGGGACGCCCCGGCAGGGGCGGCGGCGCCCATCCACCGGCGGGCGGAGCGACGTCCGCGCGCGGCGCGCGTCCGTCCTCGGCACGGCCGGTACCGGACCGGGCGACCGGCGACGCGTCCGCCGCCGAGCTGGGGGCGACGCGTTCGACGGACGGCGAGGCCCCGGCGGACGGCCAGTCCGCGGCGGGAGACGACGCCGCAGCGGGCGACGGAGTCGCGACGGGAGCCGGCGGCGGCGCGAAGGCGGACGCGGCGGCCGGTGCGGGCGGTGCCGGCGGGAACGCACCCGTGTCGGCGTGCGGGGTGGTGGAGGCGAACGGGGGCAGCGGCGGGAGACCGGCGTCGGAGGAGCGGCGCACCCCGGAGCCGCTCTGCTCCCAGCCCACCCAGCGCGCGCTCCCCCAGCCCACGACGGAGGCCCACACCGGGAAGGCGAGGATGGCCAGCACCGTCATCCCCGCACCGAAGCCGAACGCGACGCTGAGGCGGTAGACGGCCAGCGCGAACACCACCAGCAGCGGGATCCAGCCGAGGAAGGGGATGAGGGCGAGAAGCAGGAGCCAGGGCGAGAGGCCGGCGAGGCGCAGCAGCACCACGAGGTTGAGCACGGGGACCCACGCCTGCCACGGCTCGACGCCGGACTTGCGGAACACCGCCGAGAGCGCGAGGGCCGTCCAGACGTAGAGGCCGGCGAACAGCAGCAGGCTGGTCAGCGATCCGAAGAGCGCTCCAGTGGCATCGGTGGCGTTCATGGCGTGGGACGCACGGGCTCGGCCCGGCGTCTCCCCCTTTCGGCGAATCTCGTGCCGACGCGCTTCTCGGGCGCCAGCGGGCGGACCAACGATCTCAACGATACGGTCGCGCGGACCCCTCGCCAGAAGCCCCTCGCGCGACGCAGAGCGCGCCGCTCCGCGTCTACAGCATCCCAGTAGCGGCGAGCTTCCTCGTCCGATACGGCGGCGTGGGAGAAGACCGCGCGATCGGCGTCGCGCGCCAGGGCGATCCCGGCAGGCGTGTCGAAGGCGACGGCCAGCTCCGTGCGGGTGCCCGCGCGGGGCAGCGGGCGGCCACTGTCCAGCGCCGCGTCGACGTACTCGTCCCAGCCGCCCGCGACGCGCGACGCCGGGCTCCGAGCCCGTCGGCGGCCGCGGCGGCGCGCCGCCTTCGCCCCCAGCACCACGAGGAACGGGCCGAGGACCAGCGCCGCCACGAGCAGCGCGATGCCGGCCGTCCGCAGCGCCGGCCACAGCCACGCGAGGTCCAGGCCCGCTCCCTCGTCGGTCGATCGATCGTCGACCGTGTCCTCCTGCGCGGGATCGGGCGGCACGACCTCCTCGACGGTCTCCGGTCGCACCTCCGTCACGTTCTCCGGGTCGCGCTGCTCGGTGACCTCGAGGCTCGGCGACTGCGCGAACTGCGGCGTGACGTCGACGGGCACCCACTCGCCGTCGGCCGACTGCACCTCGACCCAGGCCGAGAGGTCCCGGGCACGGCACGCGCCGTCGTCGCACGTCGCGAGACCGGGCTCGGCCGACGACAGGCGGGCGCCCAGCACGACGCGCGACGGGAAGCCCAGCTCGCGGGCGATGAGGGCCGTCGCGACCGCGAACTGCTCGTCGTCCCCGATCGCCGCGACGTAGTTCCCGGATGCCGCCGCGCGCGGGTCGCTCTCGCGCTCGAGCAGCCGGGCGAACATCGTCTCGATCCGGGCCAGCGAGTGCCCCGATGCGCTCGGCTGGAACCGGTAGTCGGGGAGCGCCCGGGCCCAGGCCGGCGTCGCCCCGTCCTGCGTGAGTCCGTGGCTCAGGTAGCCGCGCTCGCGCAGCAGCGCCACCAGGCCCGCGAGGGCCTCGCCATCCGCGCCGGTCGCGTGCTCGCCGATCCACGCCCGCAGGCTCTCGGGCGCGGCGACCCCGCCGGGGCTGCCCGGCGCCTCGAGTCCGGCGAGATCGTCCGTCGCGGGCTGGACGCCGCGGACGACGTAGCGGTCGCCGCCTCGGAGGCCGCCGCCGGCGGTCTGCACACCGGCCGACGCCGACGCGTTGTAGTAGAAGCCGTCGGCCAGGGACGCCGCCCTCTCGCCGGCGAACTCGACGGCGGACAGCCGGCCGAGCGTCGGCATCCAGATGCCGTCCCAGTCGTCGATGCGGATGCGGGCGACGACGGGCGAGCCGTCCCCGGCGTCCAGCGACGACGGCACGCGCACGAAGCGACCGGCCTCGACGGCGCCCTCGCCGCCGGAGCGGAAGACCTCGCCGTCATACGCGTCGAGGGTCGCGATGCGCAGCCGCTCGGGCAGGGCGCCCGAGACCGGCTCGACGGCGAAGAGCACGTCGTCGGCCCGGTCGTCGGCATACAGGGCGCGGTACTCCGACAGCGGGCTGACCTCGGCCGAGACGTCGATGTCGGGGCCGACCGCCGAGCGCAGGACCTCGCGCTCCGCCCCGCGGGCGGCGAACGGCACGACGACGACGGCGATGACGAGAGCCCCCGCGACCATCGACGCGCCGAGCGCCGTGCGCCGGCGGTCCGCCGCAGAGGGACGACGCGAGATGCGGACGCCGCTGGATGCCGCGGCGCGCTGCAGCGCGCGCACGCGCTCGTCGTGGGTGCGCCAGGCCAGCCACAGCAGGCAGGTCGTGAGGCCCGCGACGCCGACCGCGGTCTCGAGCGGTGCGTGGAGGACGACCGGGCCGAGGACGAGGGGCGCGCTCACGGTGGTGCGTCCGAAGAACAGCCCGAACGTCACCATGCCGAGGGCGACGGGCACCGCCGCGTAGGCGACGCGGTCCTCGCGCCAGGCGAGGAGGAGCACGACGCACGTCCCGATGAGGAACACCACCAGCGCCGGCACGAGGAGGTTGCGGTACGCGCCGACGGGCAGCTCGACCGTGAGCAGGTCCTTCCAGCCGAACAGCAGCCCGCTCGCGAGCTCGGCGAGCCCGCGCGCCAGCTCGCTCGGCCCGCCCAGACGCGACGGCACGGCGAGCGGGATCCCGAGCACCAGCACCGCCGCCGACAGCAGGGCCGCGACGATCCAGCCGCTCCAGCGCCGGGCGCGCGCCACGGCGGCGATCGCGCCGCCGGTGACGACGCCGGCGATGACGAGGACCACGAGCGGGCCGGAGCGGTAGATCGGCCAGGCCGCGACCGCGGCGATCGTCGCGATGAGCACCGTGAACACGACGCCGGCCGCGATGCGGGGCGCCCACCACGACCGGCGCAGCCCGAGGGCGCCCGCGTCGCCGCGGGGCGCGGCATCCGTCCCCTCCCGCGCCGGAGGCGCACCTCCCATCGCCGGCTCCCGGGCGCTCACGAGGCGGCTCCCCGCAGGAGGAGGCCGGACAGGTCGTCGAGGGTGCCGACGGTCAGCACGGTCATGCCCGAGAGCGGCTGCATGCGCGGATGCGAGCGCTCGTCGCAGATGACGCCGACGACGGCGGTGTCGGCGGGGAACGCGAGTGCCGCCTGCTGGAGACGCGACAGCGAGACGGCGGAGCCCACCACGACGAACGCGATCGAGAGGCGCTCCGTCGACTCCGCCGTCAGGCGGCAGACCTCGGCCACCGGCATCGTGCCGTCCAGCAGCTCGACCCCGCTGAAGCCGTCGAGCATGGGGCGGGGCGCGGCGGCGGGGATCCGGGTGATCGCACGGAGGCGACCGCGCACGACGCGGGGGATCTCGGAGCCGGTCACGATCTGCACGTCGCGGGCGTCGTGCACGGCGCGCAGCCCGAGCGATGCGGCGCACGAGACGGCCAGCTCGAACTCGTCGGCGTCGGCGTACTCCGCGTCGGCCACCGCGAGCACGACCGCCATGCGCGATCGCCGGGACTCCTCGTACTGGCGCACCATCAGCCGCCCGGTCTTCGCCGTCGAGCGCCAGTGGATCTGACGGCGGGAGTCACCGGGCGCGTACTCGCGGATCGCGTGGAACGACATGTCGGCGTCGACGAGGCGCCGCGTCGGGCTGCCCTCGAGGTCGCGGATGAGTCCCGCGCTCGAGGACGGCAGCGGGGTCGTCCTCGGGTGCACGTAGACGTCGTGCACGTCGTGGAACGAGTGCTCGCGACGCAGCAGCCCGATCGGGTCGCTGCGCACGGTCGTCGCCGGACCCACCCGCACGATCCCGCGACGCAGGCCGGGGATGTCCAGGGGCTGATCGACGGCGTGCCCAGGACGCAGCAGCGGCACGCCGAACTCCACGAGACCGGCACCGACGGGGACGTCGATGCGGCCGGGGAGGGCGATGCGGTGGCCGTCGTTGCGGACGGCGATGCTGCCGTGCACGCCGGCGCCGGCGACGACCCGCTCGTGCGTCAGCGAGAGGTCGACGTCGTACGCGCGGGCGCCGAACAGGAACGGCACGGCCGCGAGGAGCAGGAGGAGGGATGCCGCCCCCGCGACCATGAACTCGACCCAGCCGAAGACGAGGCCCAGCACCATCCCCGCTGTGGCGGCGACGGCCACGAGGACGCCCGCCGGCCGGATCGTGTCGCCCGCCCATTCCGCGGCGGCCCCGATCGCCGCACCGGCCGCGCGCCAGACCCGTGTCCCCCGCACCGCCAACCGCACGAAGGCGCGTCCGCGGCCCGACGGGGCCACGCTCGTCGCGGTCGCCGTGGCGGTCGTGAGCGTCCGGCCCGTCGTCCCCGTGGACTGGGCCGTGCGGGTGAGCCGCGCCGGGGCGGACCGCACCGCGTCTCGCTGCCGGGCGGTGCTCATACCGCTTCGCGCCTCGCGGGCGGTACGACATCCAGCAGCACCTGTCCGACCACGGTCTCGGGCGTGACGCCGTCGAACTCGGCCTCGGCGTGCAGGATCAGGCGGTGGGAGAGGACCGGCACGGCGAGCGTCTTGACGTCGTCGGGCGTCGCGTACACGCGTCCCTGCGAGGCGGCGCGCGTGCGTGCCGCGCGCGTGAGGGCGAGCGCGCCGCGGATGCTGACGCCCAGCCGCACCTCGTCGGCCGTGCGGGTGCCCTCCACGAGGCGCGCGATGTAGTCCAGCACGAGGGCGTCCACGTACACCTGGGCGGCGAGGTCGGCCATGCCGATGAGGGCCTGCGGCGTGATGATCGGGGTCAGGTCCGCCGTGGCGATCGCCGCGCCGTCGAGGATCCGCACCGTCGCGGCGTGGTCAGGGTAGCCGAGCGAGGTGCGCATCATGAAGCGGTCGAGCTGCGCCTCGGGCAGCCGGTACGTGCCCGCCTGCTCGACGGGGTTCTGCGTCGCGAGCACGAGGAAGGGCACGCCGACCTCGCGCGACACGCCGTCGATGGTCACCCGGCCCTCCTCCATGACCTCCAGCAGCGCGGACTGCGTCTTGGGGCTCGCGCGGTTGATCTCGTCGGCGAGGACGATGTTGGCGAAGATCGGGCCCGCGTGGAACTCGAACACGCCCTCCTTCTGGTCGTACACGCTGAGCCCCGTGATGTCGCTCGGGAGGAGGTCGGGGGTGAACTGGATGCGGGTGTTGGTTCCCTGCACCGACTGCGCCATGGCACGCGCGAGCGACGTCTTGCCCGTTCCCGGCACGTCCTCCAGCAGCACGTGCCCGTCGCTCAGCATCGCCGTCAGGACGAGCTCCACCACGTGGCGCTTGCCGAGCACGGCGCGCTCGACGTTGTCGGCGATCTGCCCGAACGTCTGCGCGAACCAGTCGGCCTGCTCCTGGGTGATGGTCATGTCGTGTCCTTCGTCGTGGGCGCGGGGATCGGGATGGGGAGGGGCGGATGCCCGGGGGTCAGGGTGCCGGAGGGTTGCCGTTGTTCGGCTGGCACGAGCCGGAGAACGTCGTGCTGGCCGGTGCGAGGCCCCAGCCCTGGGCGTCCCACGCGGCGGTGACCGCGACGCCCTCGACGCTCGCGGCGCCGATGGGGACGTTCCACGTGCCGGCCTCATGGGCGAGCGGGCGGCCCTCGGCGTCGAAGTAGCGCAGACTCCCGTTGCCGAACGTGAACGCCGCCGACGACCCGTCCGGCGCGTTGGAGGACCGTCCGCTCGCGGTGAGGGGCGACCCCCCGACGCACGAGTCGACCTGCCACGTCGCCTGCACCTGGTACGGCGCGCTGCCCGCGCGCGGGCGCACTGTGGACCAGCCCGTCGCGGTGCCCCAGAACTCGTGGACGTAGCGCACCTGGATGACCGGATCGCGCCCGAAGACGCTCGTGCCCGGGCCCCAGCCCTGGAACTCTGCGCGGTTGCGGTTGGGGAGACGCTCGGTCGTCGTCGGCTCGTCGCGGATCACCCAGTCGGCCCGCTGCTCCGACACGTCCGGCCTGCCGTCGACGACGAACGTCCACCCCTCCGGCGCCCGGCCGGACTGGTGCGCCCGCACGGTCGCGGTCGCCTCTGCGCGCCCGAACGACGTGCCGTCCCACCACGATTCGACGCACATGCGGAAGGCGTACTCCTCGCCGTCGGCGAGGCCGGGGAACGTCGCCGTCTCGCCGTCCTCGAGCACGGTGCAGCGCCGGCCGTCCTGCACGATCCCGTAGCGCAGGCGCGATCCGTCGCCGTTCGCCGTCGCGGCGGCGCGGGCGGTCACGGTCGACGTGCCGTCCCCGTCGGACGCCGAGCTGAGTGTCAGCTGCGGCGAGAGCGGGCTGCCGATCCCGTTCGCCTGCACCGTCGCGGCCGCGCCGGACGCACTGCCTCCGAGGCCGGGAGGCAGGTCGAAGCGGGAGTACGGCGTCACCGTCACCGGCGACGAGGTGTTGCTTCCCACCCGGTAGGAACGAACGTCGACCCGCGTCTGGTTGGGGCCGACCGGCACGCGGATGACCTCGCCGGCGGGGCTGGAGATCTCGAGGCTTCCGGTCTCGGCCGTGTCGATCCCCTCGATGGCGAGCGATACGACGCCGCCGGTGCCGTCGCCCGTGACGACCGGGGCGGCGGTGACGCTCTCCGGCCGCAGCGGGGCGTCGTAGGCCCACGCGACGGTGCGCACGCTCCCGCGCGACTCGCCGACGGCGTTGACGGCCCTGGCCTCGTAGGTGCGCGGTTCGCCGTTCGGAGCGGAGATCGGCGGGCACACGCCGTCCGCCGAGCATCGCACGGCGTCCTGCCCGGCGGCACGGACCACGAAGCCCGACAGTCCGGGGTACGCCAGCCGCGCCTCACCGGGATCCACGCGGAGGGTCACCGTCTCGTCGGCATAGGCGGTCTGCACCAGGCTCGCCGGCGGCTTGGGGTACCCGAGCAGGTCCAGCATCACGCGGCCGTCCCGCTCCGAGTTCGTCACACGACCCTGCGCGTCGCGCACCGAGAAGGTCGCGGTGCACGTCGCCCCCGGGGCATCCGCCGTCCACGTCGCCGTGATGGACGTCGCCGACGCCACCTGGAAGCGCACGCCCGCGCACGCGCCGGTCGGCCGCACCGCGACGACCTCGAGCGGCGTGCGCGGCAGCGGGTTGACCTCGCCGCTCGCGCCGATCACCCCGATGGTGCACGAGCCGCCCGCGGCCTGCGAGCACTGCTGCACGACCGACCCACCCTGCGGGAGGGTGGACGGCGCGGCACCCACCCTCAGGATGAGGCGCGCGGGCGTCACCGAGGTGTGGCTGGTGATGGAGACGAGGACCGCCTCCTCCGAGCCCGGCAGGGCGCGATCGGCCCCCGTCACGGTGAGGACCGACCCCTCCTGCACGACGTCGAACGCGGTGCCGTCGTACTGGACGGCGTAGTCGATGCCGGCCCAGTCCTCGCGCAGCTGCCACGTGGTCATGTTGCGCAGGTCGAACGACGCCGTCTCGCCCGGCCCCACCGCGATGGAACCCGGGCGCAGCTCGGGCTGCGGATCGCGCGGAACGACGGTGAGGGGCACCGAGATGAGCGTCCAGTCCTCGTCGCCCACGAGGCGCACCGGCACCTGGCAGGCGTCGACCCACGGCGCGCCCGCCCCGGCGTCGTAGCGCACGGCCGTGCCCGATTCGACGGCGCACCGGGCCTCGGGGCGTGCCCCGGAGGCCCGCACGTCGCCGCCGACCTCCACGGCCGTGCCCCGCGGGCGGGCCACCAGGTCGCCCATGTCGAACGTGGTCGACTCCAGCTCCGCGACCTGGGGCGACGCGGCACCGGCGCGCAGCGTGAGCGCCACGTCGTCATCGCCCGGGACGCGGAGGAAGCCGTAGGTCACGACCTCGCCGGAGGTGCCCTGGCCGGTCACCGCGAAGGGGATCAGCCGCGTGGTCGCGGGCAGCTCGCCCCGCAGCCGGGAGCCGGTCACCGAGACGCCGCTCTGCGCGCCCCACAGCGAGACCTCGAGATCGCCGACGTCGCCGCCCGACCACGTCACCTTGCCCTCGAGCACGTCGACACCGCGGCGGAAGTCGTCCCGGGTCTCGACGGTGAGGACGGTGTCCGCCACGATCGGATAGTCCGGCACGCTCTCGCGCACGACGCGGACCACGATGAGTCCTCGCCCGGTGTTGCCCGACGACGACTCGACGTCGTAGAGGAACGACATCGTCCCCGGATCGTCCCCGGCCTCGATCACGACCGTGGTGTCGTCGGCCTCTGCGATCCGCTGCTCCAGGCGGGCGAACTCGGGATTCTCGCTGCCGTCGATCAGCGTCGCGGGGACATCGGGACGGATGCCCGTCACCCGCAGCTCGCCCATCGTCGGGTCGACGTCGTTCGACAGCGGGCTGACCCGGATCGTGCTGCCCTCGCCCGCCTGCACCTGCACGTAGTCCGTGAAGGTCACCGGACTCGGGTTGGCCTCGCCGTCGAGGACGCCGACGCGCGCGGTGCCCTCGGCGGTGTCCCCGAACGCGTCGACCACGCGGTAGCGGAAGGAGACCTGACCGCTGTCGCCGGCCACGCTGGTGTACAGGATCGACGTCCCGTCCGCCGTGATGGTGGCCGCGCCCCGCTCGGGCTGCGACACGATGCGGTCGAGGGTGACGACGTCGCCGTCGGGGTCGGCGCCGAAGCCGTCGAACTCGATGAGCGCGGACTGGCCGCTCAGCACGCGCCCCTCCAGCGTGTCGGCCGCCGGTGCGCGGTTCGCGTCGTCGTCGATCACCCGCACCCGCACGACGGCGGTGTCGGCGAGCGCAGGCGCGCCCGTCGTGAACACCGAGTACTCGACGGCGTACTCCCCCGGCTCGCCGGGGGCGAGGTAGCGCAGCAGGTCGCCCGAGCCGAAGGCCAGCGCGACGTCGGTGGAGGACCGGACCGACGCGGCGTTGAGGGTCGGCCGTCCCCCGGCCGGGGAGATGTCGTTTTGGAGCACGGGGATGTCGATCTGCGCGCCCGCGCGCACCACCACGGTGTCGTCGACGGCGATCGGTGCGAGCTCGGGCGCGGGTGGGAGCAGATACACCGTCGCCTCGCCCGTCACGCTCGACCCGGCGTCCTCCGTGCCGTCGCTCACCACGTACGAGACGGTGCCGAGCCGGCCCGCCGCGCCGTCCGCGGTGGTGCCCGCCACCCGGAGGTGGTTCTGCCCCACGGCGTCGACGGACAGCGTGGCTCCGGCATCCGCTCTGGCGACCACGTCGCTCAGCAGCAGCACGCGCCGCGTCGGGTTGGAGACCGCATCGAACACCTCGAGGGTCGCGTCCTGCTGGGGGTGCACGAACGCCACCACCGGCGAGGTCGCGAGCTCCGCCGGGGCGTCGGCGGGCAGCAGCGTGATGCGCACGGTGCCGGTCGCCTCGCTGGTGCCGTCGGTGACCGTGAAGTCGACGCGGAAGGTGCCAGGTGTGCGCGCGCTGAAGTCGAAGGACGTCGAGCCTCCGATGACGGTCGCCGTCGCGGCGGCGTCGTCGAGCACGCGGACGGAGTCCAGCGACAGCATCCCCGCCGTGCCGGTGACGTGGTCGGCGACATCGACGGTGATCGCCGAGGCGACCGTGTCGGTGACGGCGAACGACTGGGCGGCCAGCTCCGGCTGCGGCGACACGGTGATCGTCAGGGCCTTGACCGTGGTGCGGCCGCGGGTGTCGGCCACGGTCACGGCCAGCTCGATCAGCTGCTCGCCGCCGTCCCCGCTGTCGCTGTGCTGGTAGACCACCTCGCCGCCCGGCGTGGCCGCCACGCTGCCGGGTCCCGTGGTGTTCTGGACCGACAGCAGGAGCAGCGGGTCGCCCTCCGGGTCGACCCAGCCGGGCAGGACGGGGACGGTCACGGTCCCGCCGCGGGCGACCTCCGGCCTGGGCCATTCGACGAGGCAGCGCTCGACGCCGCACCACTCGGGGGCGGAGTCGGCGTCCGGGCCCGCTGCCGTGACCGTGACGGTGGTGGGCTCCGACGTCAGTCCCCCCTCGGTCGTGCCGTCCGTGACGGCGTAGGTGAAGGTCGCCGACCCGGTCGCACCGGGCTGCACGCGCACCGCGAAGCGCTGGCGATCGTCGGTGACCGTCACCGCGCCGAACGCCGGGTCGAGCCCGCTCACCGACTCAGGATCGATCGTGAGCACGTCCTCGTTCGGGTCGTGGTCGTTCAGCAGGACCGGCAGCGACGCGAGGGTGCCGGCGCGGACGCCGAAGGCGTCGGGCTCCGCGATCGGCGGCTTCGGATCCAGCACGACCTGCAGCTGCTCCTCGCTCGGCACCGCCTCCGGATCGGTCCGGTCATCCAGGCTCCAGTCCTGGCTGGAGGCGATCAGCTCGCCGTCGGGCACCGACCACGCCCACCCCGACCGGGTGTCGTTGAGGATGACCGCGGAGCCGCTCGCCACGAAGACCGGCCGGATCTCGTCGCCGAGCTCGCGCTGCCCGTAGTCCAGCAGGATGTCCGCGCCGTCCGATCGCCACAGCCGTCCGCCGGCATCCCCCTGTCCGAGCCATGCGGCGTAGGTCACGCCGTCGTGGGTGACCGGCTGCGCGGGCGTCCCCAGCACGACGCCGTCGGAGCCGCCGACCTCCCGGGTCATCGCGGAACCGTCGGCCGGCACCCGCACCAGGGCGGTCTCGTCGGCCAGATGCACCGCCGAGCCGTCGGGATCCGGGGCGCCGACCACGACGGCGCCGGTGGTGGGGGCGGGAGCGGGTCCGTCCTGGCCGCGCAGCCACACATCGCCGTCCTCCGTGTCGATCACGGCCCACGTGTCGCCGGCCGCGGTGATGGCAGGATCCGCCAGCCCGTCGGCGTCGAGGCGCTCCCGCTCGCGGACGTCGCCGGCGCGCACGTCGAAGCGCATCACCGAGTCGTCGTCGGATGAGTAGGCGAAGAGCATTCCACGCGCATCGACGGCGATGGCATCCGCGGTGTACTGCGGTGCGTCCTCGTCGCCCGAGCGGAACGGATCGACCTGCACCGCGGTCCCGCTCGAGAGCCGCCCCGCGTACACGGCGCCCGAGTCGGTCAGATAGGCGACGTAGTCGCCGGCGGTCACCGCCTCGGTCGTCCCCGGCGGCGTCTTCTGCGACGACCGCAGCGCCTCCGCGTCGAGATCGGCCGGCATGGCCGCGTCGATGCGGGTCAGCGTGCTGTAGCTGTCGCTGAACAGGTACGCGGCCTCCCCCGTCTGCACGACCTGGTCGGGGTTGCTGATGCTGCGGACCGTGTCCAGCTCGCCGACCGAGGTGTTCACGCGGGCGTAGCGGCGGCCGTCGCCGGTCTGCAGCGCCCACACCGCGGTGTCGACGTCCGGCGTCTCCTGCGCGTCCAGCCCGGGCCATGCCACGCTGACCCCGATCACCGTCGCCACGACCGCGCCGGTCGCCACCAGCCCGGCGATCGTCCCGCGTCGCATCACAGCACCCCTGCGGCCAGGAGCGCCACCACGACGGCGCCGGCGCCCACGGCGAGACCGGCGCCGATGCCCACGACCCACGGCAGCACGGCAGCGGTGCGGCGGCCGGCGGGCGCCGAGATGTCGGTGTCCTCGTCGCGGGCGAGCGACGTGAGCTCGACCCCGCCGCGGACCTTGCGGGTGACCTCGCGGTCGACGCGCGAACGGGCGGGACCCCGCAGGCCCGAGTCCGCGAAGTCGACGGGGACGGATGCCGGCGCCCACTCGGTGCCGGGCACCTCCAGCGGCGTCGGCGAGAGGCCGAGCCCCGCCTGCACGTCGCGCAGCGCCTCGCCGAAGGCCCGGGCCGACTCGTAGCGGCGACCCGGATCGCGACTCATCGCACGGGCGAGGACGCTCTGCAGGGCGGGGGGCACGTCGGCGCGGGGGATCTCGACGTACGTGGCGCGCGCGATGCGGCGGCGGAGGAGCTCCTTGGTGTTCTGGCCGCGCTCGCGGCGCTCGAACGGGCTGTGCCCGGCCAGCAGCGAGTACACCGTCGCTCCCAGGCTCCACACCTCGCTGGCGACGGTGCCGCTGGTCTGCTCGGCGACGACCTCCGGCGCGCTCCACGGGATGGACATCGCGAGCACCTCGCCGCCGCTCCTGCGCTGCAGCGAGGCCGAGATGCCGAAGTCGGCCAGCACGGGGGTGCCGAACGTCGTGATGAGGATGTTGCTGGGCTTCACGTCGCGGTGGATGAGGCCCGCGCGGTGGGCGGATTCGAGGGCGCTGGCCATGCGCACCCCGATCGTCAGCACCTCCGCGACGGGGATCCGCTCGACGCGGTACCGCTGCGCCAGCGACCCCGGGCAGAACTCCATGACGATGTACGGCCGACCGTCGGCGGAGATGCTCGCCTGATACACGGTGACGATCGACGGATGCGCCGACAGATGCGCCAGGACGTCGGCCTCGGCGTTGAACATGCGCCGCAGCTCGGGGTCGCGCACGTCGCTGGGCAGCACCTTCACCGCGACGTTGCGGCGGGGCATGTCCTGCTCGTACAGGAAGACGTCGGCGAAGCCGCCCGAGCCGAGCGGCCGGATGTAGGCGAGGCCCGGGAGGATCGGAGGCGCCGAGGGGAGCCGTGTGGCCACCGCATCCCCCGTCCGCTCCTGTGCACGACCCGCGCCGCAGAGGCGGCAACAAACCTGGCCATGCTAACAAAACCACCTGCGCGCACCCGCGCTCCGCGCCCCGCCGTGTGGAGGGCATCCCCGCCGCCTGCGCCGCCCTTCGCGGAAGGGGGCGCCGTCAGTCCGGCCGGTGGCCGTCGCCCGGTTCGTGCGGGTCGAACGGCGCGTCGAGCGACTTCGTCAGATCGGCCAGCATGGCCTCGATCTGCGGCTCGACGAACTCGGCGATGGCCCCCTGGATCCGCAGCCGGTGATGCAGCAGGATCGTGCACACCTCGCGGCCGACCATGTTGGCGTAGTCGTCGGCCAGCCCCACCTCCTGACGGAGCGCCGCCTTGGCCTCCTCGCTCAGCGGCGGCAGCGCGGGCACGTCGGCGTCGGCCTCCTCGGCGAGCCCGGCGACGGTGAAGAGGAACGGGGCGCCCGGGAGGGGGTCGGGATCGAGCGGGAGACCCTCGAACTCGGGGTCGAGGCCCTCGGCGGGCCGGTAGCTGCGCGCGCGGTTGCGCGCCGCCTGCTGGTCGAGCTCGGCCTGCAGCATCGGGAGGTTCAGCGCGGTGTACTCGGCGACGGCACGATCGACGATCGTCTTGATCCGGGTCGAGAGCCCGTGCTGCACGCCGTGCGGGACGTCGGCCCCGATCCCCGCCGCCGACAGCACGGGGGACCCGAAGCATCGGCGGCACGGGGCCGTCCGGCCTCGGTGGGTGGCCGGCTCCCAGCGCGGCAGCCACGCCAGCCAGGCGTCCACCGCCTGGCTGACCTGGGTCTCGAGGGACCGCTCCACCTGCACAACGCTAGTACGAGGCCCTCGCGCGCGCCCGGATCCCGCGCTGACGTCGCGGTTCGGGCGGCGTCATTCGTCGTACTCGTCCTCCCACGGCCATCGCGGCCGCCGTGCCCGGGTGCGGACGAGGGCGATGCCCGACCACGCGCACACGAAGGCCGACGCGGCGACCGCCAGGCCGAACCAGGAGGTCGCGAGGCGGCCCGCCACCCCGGTCGCGACGCCGAGGTCGGCGCCGGTGAAGAGGGCGCCGAGCCACACCCCGCCGATGTAGGCCAGGAAGCTCGCGGCCGTCGTCCAGGCGGCGCCCCAGAAGGACGGATGCCGCTCCTCGGCCCTGCCGATGGCCGCCCACAGCCCGCCGGCGAAGGCGAGGAGCGCGCACACGACCCCCGCGATCCCCGGCACCTGCCCGAGGCCCGGTGTCGCGATGACGGCCTCACCGGTGGCGAGGCTCGTCATGCCGAGCCCGAAGATGACCAGCGCGGCGAACGCCATGCTCGCGAAGGCGAGCGCGACCGGCGGCCGCACGGACCCGTGCGACTCCCCGCTCCCGCGGTCGGCGGTCATGCGGCCAGCCTACGTCGCCGCACGGATCGACGGTGCGCGGGCGGCGTGCCGGCCACCGGCAGGCCGGGTGCTACACGCGGACGAGCTGCGGACCGGCCTCGAGCGTGCGCTCGTACTCCCGCTGCGCCTCGATGTTGAGCTCGGTGACGCGCTTGCCCCGCGACGCCACCCAGGCGCCGAACCAGATGGTGAGCTCGCGGCCGATGACGAACGCGGCGATGGCGAGCGGCGCGAGCAGCTCCGCGCCGATCAGCTCGGCGCCCTCGCGGGCGGTGAGCTCCCAGAACGGCGCCTGGAACAGAGCCCCCAGAATGTGCCCGCCGTACGCGGCGATGCCCACGAAGATGCCGAAGATGACCCACGCGCCCCAGCGGCCGCGGTTGATGATCGCGCCGAGCAGCCAGAAAGCGATGAAGAACACCACGGTCGGAATCCACAGCGACCATGTGGCGAGCGCCTCCAGGGCGGCGGTCCCCACGTTCTGGATCGTGACGTCGCCGGTCACGGCACCGAAGCCGAGCCAGGCGGCGAGGTACAGGACGGCGAAGGCGAGCGCGGCGAGCAGCCCGATGGCGGCGGCCGCCGCGCGGTTTCCGCGCGGCCGCGGCGCCTCGGGCGCCTGCACGAAGATCGGCTGCGGGGCCGGCGCGGTCGCCCGCTCGTCGACGACGGGCTCGCTGGGCGTCACGACGGGCGCGGCCACAGCGGTCGGCGCCGAATCGGCGGCCGGCGCGGCGGTGTGGGAGCGGTAGTCCAGTGACGCCGCCTCCGGCGTGTCCCACGGGTCGGGCTCGGCGTCCTTCGGCGCGGCGGCGGTCGAGGCGGAGGCGGCCGGCGCGAGGCCGGCGTCCGTGGTCCGCTCGGACGAGGAGGCGAGGTCGTCGCCGCCCTCGGCGGCACGGGCGTCGGCGGAGGAGTCGGTGGCCGAGGCGTGCGCGGCGTCGTCCTCGACGACGGCGCCGCGGCCGGCGGCCTCGGCTTCGGCGAGGCCCTCGTTGGCGCGACCGACGACGTCGTCGACGCCGCGAGGCTCATCCACGGGCTCGCCGTAGGTCGACTTGGGGTCACTCATCGCAGGCACTCCTCACGCAGGGCTGATCCCCGCAGAGGCAGAGTAGCCCGGGGCGGCGCGCATCCCGGGGAGGCGTGCCGTGCGTGTGCGGCGATTGGGTCGCGGCACGGCCGGGGCCCGGCGCGGTGCGGGGGGACCGCGGGACGGATGCCCCTACCCTGGCACCATGGCACCCCGGGCGACACGCGCCGTCGCAGCGGCGGCATCCGTCGTCTGTCTCGCTGCACTCGTCGCCTGCGCACCGGATCCGGGACCCTCAACGACCCCGCGTTCGGGTCGTCCGGCCCGCAGCCCGGCGGCGGCCTGATCTGCGTGTGGCGCGACCCCGCCGCCGACACGACCGGCCTCATCACGACGATCACCTACATGTCGCGCGGCCCGGCGCTGGACATGCTCAACCAGCTCGTGGCCGAAGAGGGGTACGCCTGCTACACCCCGGTCGGCGGCACCCGATGCGAGAAGACCTGGCAGAACGAGACGTACCCGGTCACCGACGGGCGCACGCTGTTCTGGCGCGATGACATCCTCATCGACACCGTGTACTCGAATCTCGCGCCGAGCGGGTACACGGACGCCGTCGTGGCGAGCATCTTCCGCTGAGCCGGGTCATCCCCACACGGTGCGGTCCAGGCGCGGGCCGTAGTCCTCGGGGTGCCAGCGGGACGCGACGCTGACCAGCCACAGCCCGTCTCGGAGGGTGTGCTCCTCGAGGACGGCACCGTCCTCGCGGGTGCAGGTCAGCTGCTCTCCCGCACGGCACGCGTAGCCGTCGCCCGAGAGCGCGGCCTCGGCGATCGACGAGGCCTCCGGGTCGATCTTCGCCAGCGTCGTGACGATCTCGCCGTCGTCGAACCGCCACGTGCAGGTCACGAGCACCTCGGGCGACGCCGCATCGGCGAATGCCGTCGCGGACGTGGCCGCCGGCGCAGCCGACTGGTCCAGGAGCGACCCGGGTCGCCACATGAGCTCGTTCCACAGGTCGTCGGCGTACAGCGTGCGGCAGTCGATCGCGGCCCCGCCCGCGGCCTCCTGAGCAGGGGTGAGCGCGGGGGTGGCCTGCGGCTGCGGGGACGTCGCGGCGCGCAGCGTGTCGCCCACCCAGGCGACCGCCACGGGGACCATCGGGAGCGACAGCCACATCAGCACGCCCAGCACCGCGGCGCACAGCAGTCCCACGGGCACCGCGATCCACGAGTTGCGACCACCGACGCGCGCCATGGACCCCACCTTTCGACTCCACGGTAAGCCGGGGACGCGGATGCCGCGGCGCGGCGCGCGAGGGGCCCCGAGGATGCCCTGACCAGCGGCGGGATCGGCGAGCGCGCCGTCGACCTCGCCCGCCTCGAGCGCGGGTCGGAGCGGCGGCGCGCGGGCGGCACAGCATACCCGTCATCCCCCCAGGTCACCACCCCCTCGTCGCGGGGCACCGATCCGACGGACGGTATACGCCACGGCGGATCCCCCAGGACCGGCAGGCAGCCGGCCCGACGCCGCACGTGAGATGGAGGAGCAGCATGTCGACTTACGACACCGACCCGTACGCGAACCGGAGCACGAGCTCGGGCCAGGGCACCGCGGGCTCGGGAGACATGAAGGAGCGCGCCGTCGAGACCGTCGCCGAAGTGGACGCAGGGGCGATGCACGTCGCCGGTGTCGCCGGCGAGGAGGTCAAGGGCGTGGCCCACGACACCAAGCGCGCCGCACGCGGATTCTTCGATGAGACGCGCGCGCAGCTGTCCGACCAGGCATCGACCCAGCAGCGCCGCGCCGCGGGCGCGCTGCGCGGCACGAGCGACGAACTCCAGGGACTCGCCTCGGGCACCGCGACGGGCTCCGGCGGGATGGCGACCAGCGCCGTGCGCGCCGTCGGCGAGCAGACCCGCCGCGTGGCCGACTGGCTGGAGCAGCGCGAGCCCGAGGATCTCGTCTACGAGGTGCGCTCGTTCGCCCGCCGGCACACCGGTGCGTTCCTGACCATCGCGGTCGGGGTGGGCGTGATCGCCGGACGCCTCACCCGGGCGCTCGTCTCCGAGGCCCGCGACGGCGACCGGACCACCGGCACCGCCGGCACGACGTCCAGCCGGCAGCCGGCTCTCGTCACGGGCGTGCCCGCCGGATCGGCCGGCCTGGGCGGCGCCACCGCCGGCGCAGGCACCGTGGGCGCCACCGGCCTCGAGGGGGACACCCCGATCGGCGACGCTCTCGCGAGCGACCCGCTGACCGGCGACCCGCTGACCGCGGGTGCGGATCCGGCAGTGACCGGCGGCGCCGGCGACCAGTGGTCCACCACGGGAGAGGAACGACGATGACGGACATGCCCACGCCGTCTCAGCAGAAGGCGTCCGAGACATCGCTGGGCGACTTGGTGGGCGAGGTCTCGCGCGACCTCTCCATCCTCATGCGCAAGGAGCTCGAGCTGGCCAAGGCCGAGCTCTCGGAGTCGGCCAAGCGTGCCGGCAAGGGCGCTGGCCTCATGGGAGGCGCCGGGTACGCCGGGAGCATGGCGGTGCTCTTCCTCACCATCGCCCTCTGGTGGGGGCTCGGCGACCTCATCGACAGCCTCGGGTGGTCGGCGGTCATCGTCGCCGTCCTCTGGGCGATCGTGGCCGCGATCCTCTTCGCCGTCGGGCGGAGCCGGCTGAAGTCCGTGCAAGGGGCTCCGCAGACGGTCGAGACCGTCAAGGAGATCCCCGACGCGCTCAAGAGAAATCAGGAGAACCGATGATGAGCAACCCAGAACAGATCCGTGCCGACATCGAGGTGACCCGCGACGAGCTCGGACGCGATGTCGACGCGCTCGCCGACAAGGTGTCGCCCCCGAAGATCATCGAACGGAAGAAGACGCGGATGCGCCAGATGCTCGGCGACGTGAAGGGCCGCGTCATGGGCGTGGCCGACGACGTCGGCGGCTCGGCGTCCTCCACCGGCCACGCGGTCGGCGACAAGCTGGGCGCCGCGGGGGAAGCCGTGAAGGACCTCCCGCACAAGGCCAGGCAGTCCGCGCAGGGGACGCCGCTCGTGGCAGGCCTCGTGACCGCGGGCCTCGGGTTCCTCATCGCGAGCCTCATCCCCGCGACCGATGCCGAGCGGCGCTTGAGCACGCAGCTGCGCGACCAGGCGCAGCCGTTCGTCGACAAGGCCGTGGACAAGGCCAAGGGTGCGGCCCAGGAGGTCGCCCAGAACCTCAAGGAGCCGGCGAAGGACGCCGTGCAGGAGGTCAAGGAGTCCGCCACCGCGTCCGCCGAGACCGTCAAGGACGAGGCGCAGCACACCGCGGCGCGGGTCAAGGAGAACGTGGGCGGCGGCGGGTCCAGCGGCTCGCAGACGCCCACGACCCAGTATCCGACCGGACAGGGCCTCGGCTGAGGCATCCGTCCTGATCCGAGACAGACGAAGGGCCCCGGCTGATGCCGGGGCCCTTCGTCTGTCACCTCGGTGACGCGGATCTCGATACGGCGCTGGAGCGCCTACTCGATCTAGACCCGCCTCGCGTCAACGCTCGCTGGCGCTCGCATTGACCCGAGTCGCGTCTAGTTGTAATCGGTGGTGAAACCGTCGGTGGAGAAGCTGTCGAAGTCGACGTAGCTCAGGTCGGCGTCGGTGTACGCGCCGTCCGAGGCGAAGATGCGGTTGGGGTACCGCTCGGACTTCGCCTCCTCCGTCGCCTCGACCGAGACGTTGCGGTACTTCGCAAGCCCGGTTCCGGCGGGGATGAGCTTTCCGATGATGACGTTCTCCTTGAGGCCGACGAGCGGGTCGCTCTTGCCCTCCATGGCCGCCTGCGTGAGGACGCGGGTGGTCTCCTGGAACGACGCGGCCGACAGCCACGACTCCGTCGCGAGCGACGCCTTCGTGATACCCATCAGCTCGGGACGACCCGACGCGGGGCGCTTGCCCTCGGCCACGGCCTCGCGGTTCATGTTCTGGTAGCGCTTGAAGTCCACCAGCTCGCCCGGGAGCAGCGTCGTCTCACCGTGGTCGACCACGGTGACCTTGCGCAGCATCTGACGGACGATGACCTCGATGTGCTTGTCGTGGATCGGCACACCCTGCGAGCGGTACACGCCCTGGACGCCGTTGACGAGGTACTTCTGCACCTCGCGGGCGCCCTGCACGCGCATGACCTCCTTGGGGTCGAGCGTGCCGACCTGCAGCGGCTGACCCACTGTGACGTGCTGACCGTCCTCGACCAGAAGCGTCGCGCGCTTGAGGACCGGGTAGACGTGCGGCTCGTCGCCGTTGTCGGGCGTGAGGATGACCTTCTTCGACTTCTCGGTCTCGTCGATCGTGATGCGGCCGTCGGCCTCGGCGATCGGCGACGCGCCCTTCGGGGTGCGGGCCTCGAACAGCTCCTGCACGCGGGGAAGACCCTGCGTGATGTCGTCTGCCGACGCCGAACCACCGGTGTGGAACGTACGCATCGTCAGCTGCGTGCCGGGCTCGCCGATCGACTGGGCGGCGATGATGCCGACCGCCTCGCCGATGTCGACGATCTTGCCGGTCGCGAGCGAACGGCCGTAGCACTTCGCGCAGACACCGACGGCCGAGTCGCACGTGAGCACCGAGCGGACCTTGATCGACTCGACGCCCGCCTCGACGAGCTTGTCGATGAGCACGTCGCCGACGTCCTCACCGGCCGAGGCGACGACGTCGCCCGACGGGCTCGTGGCGTCCGCCGCCAGCGTGCGGGCGAACACCGAGTTCTCGACGTTCGCGTCGCGCACCAGGGTGCCGGTCGAGTCGAAGGCCGCGATCGTGAACTCGAGGCCCTTGGTCGTGCCGCAGTCCTCCTCGCGGATGATGACATCCTGCGAGACGTCGACGAGACGACGGGTCAGGTAGCCCGAGTCGGCCGTACGGAGGGCCGTGTCGGCCAGACCCTTGCGGGCACCGTGCGTCGCGATGAAGTACTCCGCCACCGACAGACCCTCGCGGTACGAGGAGATGATCGGACGAGGGATGATCTCACCCTTCGGGTTGTTCACCAGGCCTCGCATACCCGCGATGTTGCGGATCTGCAGCCAGTTACCACGGGCGCCCGACGACACCATGCGGTTGATGGTGTTGTCCTCGGGGAAGTTGTCGCGCATGGCCTTCTGGACCTCGTCGGTCGCCTCGGTCCAGATCTTGATGAGCTCCTGACGACGCTCGGCGTCGGTGGTGAGACCCTTCTCGAACTGACCCTGGACCTTCGCGGCCTGCTTCTCGTAGCCTGCGACGATCTCGGCCTTGTTCGGCGGCGTGAGGATGTCGCTCAGCGCGACGGTCACACCCGAGCGCGTGGCCCAGTAGAAGCCGGCGTCCTTGATGCGGTCGAGGGATGCCGCGACCTCCACCTTCGGGTACTCCTCGGCCAGCTTGTTCACGATCTGCGACAGCTTGCCCTTGTCCGCCTGCTCGCGCACGAACGGGTAGCCCTTGGGGAGCGTGTCGTTGAAGATCGCCTGGCCGAGCGAGGCGTCCACGAGACCGTGGCGCTCGTAGCCCTCGGGAGCCTCGCCCTCGAGGAAGGCCAGACCCGGGATGCGGATGCGGACCTTCGCCTGCAGGTCGAGGGTGCCCTCGTCCTTGGCCAGGATGGCCTCGCCGACCGACCCGAACACGCGGCCCTCACCGGCGGCGCCCTCCTTGACCGTGGTCAGGTGGTGCAGGCCGATGATCATGTCCTGCGAAGGCAGGGTGACCGGGCGGCCGTCCGACGGCTTGAGGATGTTGTTTGAGGCGAGCATCAGGATGCGGGCCTCGGCCTGGGCCTCGACCGACAGCGGCAGGTGCACGGCCATCTGGTCGCCGTCGAAGTCCGCGTTGAACGCGGCGCAGACGAGCGGGTGCAGCTGGATGGCCTTGCCCTCGACGAGCTGCGGCTCGAAGGCCTGGATGCCGAGGCGGTGGAGCGTCGGTGCGCGGTTGAGGAGCACGGGGCGCTCGCGGATGATCTCCTCGAGCACGTCCCACACCTCGGGACGCGTGCGCTCGACGGCGCGCTTGGCCGCCTTGATGTTCTGCGAGTGACCGAGGTCGATCAGGCGCTTGATCACGAACGGCTTGAACAGCTCGAGCGCCATCTGCTTGGGCAGACCGCACTGGTGGAGCTTGAGCTGCGGGCCGACGATGATGACCGAACGGCCCGAGTAGTCCACGCGCTTGCCGAGCAGGTTCTGACGGAATCGGCCCTGCTTGCCCTTGAGCATGTCGGACAGCGACTTCAGCGCACGGTTGCCCGTGCCCGTGACCGGGCGGCCGCGGCGGCCGTTGTCGAACAGCGCGTCGACGGCCTCCTGCAGCATGCGCTTCTCGTTGTTGACGATGATCTCGGGGGCACCGAGGTCGATCAGGCGACGGAGGCGGTTGTTGCGGTTGATCACGCGACGGTAGAGGTCGTTGAGGTCGGAGGTCGCGAAGCGGCCACCGTCCAGCTGCACCATCGGGCGCAGCTCCGGCGGGATCACCGGGACGACGTCGAGCACCATCGAGGCGGGGCTCATGCCCGTCGCCAGGAACGAGTTGACGACCTTCAGGCGCTTGATCGCACGGATCTTGCGCTGGCCCTTGCCCTCCGAGATCTGCAGGTGGAGGCTGTCGGCCTCTGCCTGCAGGTCGAAGCTCTCGAGGCGGCGCTTGATCGACTCCGCGCCCATGTGGGCCTCGAAGTACTGACCGAAGCGGTCCTGCAGCTCGTGGAAGATCTCGTCCTCGCCCTTGAGCTGGCCGACCTCGAGGTTGCGGAAGTCGTCCCACACCTTCTCGAGACGCGTGACCTGGTCATCCGCGTTCTTGCGGATGGCGGCCATCTCCTTCTCGGCGGCGTCCTTGACCTTCTTCTTCTGGTCGGCCTTGGCGCCTTCCTCCTCGAGCGCGGCGAGCTCCTCCTCCAGCTTCTGGAGGCGGGCGGCCACACGCGCGTCGCGGCGGTCGGCGAGCGTCTTCAGCTCGAGGCGGATGTTGCTCTCCTGCGTCGCGAGGTCGCGGTGGCGCGCCTCATCGTCGACCGAGATCACCATGTACGCGGCGAAGTAGATGACCTTCTCGAGGTCCTTCGGCGCCATGTCGAGCAGGTACCCGAGGCGCGAGGGCACGCCCTTGAAGTACCAGATGTGCGTGACGGGCGCGGCCAGCTCGATGTGACCCATGCGCTCGCGGCGCACCGAGGACTTGGTGACCTCGACGCCGCAGCGCTCGCACACGATGCCCTTGAAGCGGACGCGCTTGTACTTGCCGCACGCGCACTCCCAGTCACGGGAGGGGCCGAAGATCTGCTCTCCGAAGAGGCCGTCCTTCTCGGGCTTCAGGGTGCGGTAGTTGATGGTCTCGGGCTTCTTGACCTCACCGTAGGACCAACGACGGATGTCGTCGGCTGTGGCCAGGCCGATGCGAAGCTGATCGAAAGTGGTTGATTCGAGCACTGGTTCTCCTGTGTCGGAAATTCGTTCGTTACCTGGCGCGCTTAGATCTCGTCGATCGACGACGACTCGAAGCGGCTGGAGATGTTGATGCCGAGCTCTTCGGCGGCGCGGAACGCCTCGTCGTCGGTGTCGCGGAGGTTGACCGACGAGCCGTCGGCCGAGAGCACCTCGACGTTCAGGCAGAGCGACTGCATCTCCTTCATGAGCACCTTGAACGACTCGGGGATGCCCGGCTCCTGGATGTTCTCGCCCTTGACGATCGCCTCGTAGACCTTGACGCGGCCGAGGATGTCGTCGGACTTGATCGTGAGGAGCTCCTGGAGCGCGTACGCGGCGCCGTAGGCCTCGAGGGCCCACACCTCCATCTCACCGAAGCGCTGACCGCCGAACTGCGCCTTACCACCGAGCGGCTGCTGGGTGATCATCGAGTACGGGCCCGTCGAGCGCGCGTGGATCTTGTCGTCCACCAGGTGGTGCAGCTTCAGGATGTACATGTAGCCGACCGAGATCGGAGCCGGGAACGGCTCGCCGGAGCGGCCGTCGAACAGCTGCGTCTTGCCCGACGAGTCGATCAGGCGCTCACCGTCGCGGGTGAGGTTCGTCGAGTCCAGCAGACCCGCGATCTCCTCCTCGAAGGCGCCGTCGAACACGGGAGTGGCGACCTTCGTGCCGGGAGCGGCCTCGCGGGCGCCCTCGGGCAGGCGTGCGGCCCACTCGGGGTTGCCCTCGACCTTCCAGCCCTGCTTCGCGACCCAGCCGAGGTGGGTCTCGAGGACCTGGCCGAAGTTCATGCGGCCCGGGATGCCGAGGGGGTTCAGGATGACCTGGACCGGCGTGCCGTCCGCAAGGAACGGCATGTCCTCGACCGGGAGGATCTTCGCGATGACGCCCTTGTTTCCGTGGCGGCCGGCGAGCTTGTCGCCCTCGGTGATCTTGCGCTTCTGGGCGATGTAGACCACGACCCGGCGGTTGACGCCCGAGCCGAGCTCGTCGTCGCCGTCCTCGGCGTTGAACTCCTTGACCGCGATGATCGTGCCCTGCTCGCCGTGGGGGACCTTGAGCGACGTGTCGCGGACCTCGCGGCTCTTCTCGTTGAAGATCGCGCGGAGCAGGCGCTCCTCGGCCGAAAGCTCGGTCTCGCCCTTCGGCGTGACCTTTCCGACCAGGATGTCGCCCGGACGGACCTCGGCGCCGATGCGGATGATGCCGCGCTCGTCGAGATCCTTCAGCAGGTCGGGGCTGACGTTGGGGAGGTCACGGGTGATCTCCTCCTTGCCGAGCTTCGTGTCGCGGGCGTCGACCTCGTACTCCTCGATGTGGATCGAGGAGAGGGTGTCGTCCTTCACCAGGTCCTGGCTGAGGATGATCGCGTCCTCGAAGTTGTGGCCCTCCCACGTCATGAACGCCACGAGGAGGTTCTTGCCGAGGGCGAGCTCGCCGTCCTCGGTCGCGGGACCGTCGGCGATGACCTCGCCGGCCTCGACGCGCTCGCCGGCGGAGACCACGACGCGCTGGTTGTACGACGTGCCCTGGTTGGAGCGGTCGAACTTGCGGAGGAAGTAGTCCTGCGTCCCGCCCTCGTCGAGCTGGACGGTGACGACGTCGGCCGAGACCTCGACGACCACGCCGGCCTTGTCGGCGGTGACGACGTCACCGGCGTCGATGGCCGCGAAGCCCTCCATGCCTGTGCCGACCACCGGCGACTCCGAGCGGAGCAGCGGCACGGCCTGACGCTGCATGTTCGCACCCATGAGGGCGCGGTTCGCGTCGTCGTGCTCGAGGAACGGGATGAGCGAGGTCGCCACCGACACCATCTGGCGCGGCGAGACGTCCATGTAGCCGATCTCCTCCGCGTGGAAGAGGTCGACCTCGCCACCCTGGCCGCGACGGGCCAGGACGCGGTCCTGGGCGAAGCTGCCGTCGGCCTTCAGCTCGACACCGGCCTGCGCGACGATGTAGTCGCTCTCCTCCGAGGCGGTCAGGTAGTCGATCTGGTCGGTGACCTTGCCCTCGACGACGCGGCGGTACGGCGTCTCGATGAAGCCGAACGCGTTGATGCGCGCGAACGAAGCGAGCGAGCCGATGAGGCCGATGTTCGGGCCTTCCGGGGTCTCGATGGGGCACATGCGGCCGTAGTGCGACGGGTGGACGTCGCGGACCTCGACGCCGGCGCGCTCACGCGACAGACCGCCGGGGCCGAGAGCCGAGAGGCGGCGCTTGTGGGTCAGGCCCGCGAGCGGGTTGTTCTGATCCATGAACTGCGACAGCTGCGACGTTCCGAAGAACTCCTTGATCGCGGCGACGACGGGGCGCACGTTGATCAGGGTCTGCGGCGTGATCGCCTCGATGTCCTGCGTGGTCATGCGCTCGCGGACGACGCGCTCCATGCGCGACAGACCGGTGCGGACCTGGTTCTGGATCAGCTCGCCGACCGCGCGGATGCGGCGGTTGCCGAAGTTGTCGATGTCGTCGACGTCGAGGCGGATCTCCACCTGCTTGCCGCCGCGCACGCCGTCGAAGGTCACGTCGCCGCGGTGCAGGCGGACGAGGTACTTGATCGTCGCGACGATGTCGTCGACCGTCAGCACCGAATCGGTGAGCGGCTTGTCGAGACCGAGCTTGTGGTTGATCTTGTACCGGCCGACCTTGGCGAGGTCGTAGCGCTTCGGGTTGAAGTAGAAGTTGTCCAGGAGCGCGCGGGCGGCCTCGGCGGCGACCTGCTCGCCCGGACGGAGCTTGCGGTAGATGTCGCGGAGCGCGTCCTCCTTGGTGAGGATCGTGTCCTTCGAGAGGGTCTCCTCGATGGAGTCGAAGCCGGCGAACTCGGCGAGGATGTCCTCGCTGGTGAGGCCGAGCGCCTTGAGGAAGACGGTGACGGACTGCTTGCGCTTGCGGTCGATGCGGACGCCGACCTGGTCGCGCTTGTCGATCTCGAACTCGAGCCAGGCACCGCGGGACGGGATGACGCGCGCCGACACGATGTCCTTGTCGGACGTCTTGTCGGGGGTCTTGTCGAAGTAGACGCCGGGCGAGCGGACGAGCTGCGACACGACGACGCGCTCGGTGCCGTTGATGATGAACGTGCCCTTGTCGGTCTGGAGCGGGAAGTCGCCCATGAAGACCGTCTGGGTCTTGATCTCACCGGTCTGGTGGTTCATGAACTCGGCCTCGACGTAGAGCGGGGCGGCGTACGTCTTGCCGCGCTCCTTGCACTCCTCGATGGAGTACTTCTCGGGCTCGAGGTAGGGGTTCGTGAACGAGAGCTGCATCGTCTCGCTCAGGTCCTCGATCGGCGAGATCTCCTCGAAGATCTCCTCGAGCCCCGAGACCTCGGGCACGTCGGTGCGGCCGGCGGCCTGGGCCTCGGCGACGCGCGCCTTCCAGGCCTCGTTGCCGACGAGCCAGTCGAACGACTCGGTCTGCAGCGCGAGAAGGTCGGGGACCGTCAGCGTGTCGGAGATCTTGGCGAACGAGAGGCGGGATGCTCCGCGTCCGTTCTTGGGGGTGGTGGTGGGGTTGGATGCGTTGCGCGCAGCAGCCAAGGGGATTACCTCCGTGGGCCCGTGTCGGGCTCGTTTCCTTGTCGTCAGGTGGAGTGCTCAGTCGTCCCCGAAGCCCGCGCGGCACTCCTCACGTGAACGAGAGGGGGCGCAGGCACAGCCGACCACCATATGAGGGCAGGGGGAATCCAAGAGCGCAAAGACCAACTATACGACGGATGACGCGCCGTGTCCAGTCAGATTCTTGAAAACTTCCGGATGCTGCGGTATAAGCCCGGGAGGACGCGGGACGGCCGCCCTTCCCCGCAGGGAAGGACGGCCGTCGGCGCGGACTGCTCACCCCTCCGGCGGCGCCTCCATGTTGCCGCGGCAGGCCATGCCCGGGTTGAAGCCGGCGACGTGGGCGTTCACGCCCGGGCCCTTCATGAAGATGCCGAAGCTCTGCACGCCCTTGTAGCCGTTCTTCTGGTTGCCCCGCTCTGCGAGCATGTCGTCGTCGAAGGCGGGGTTGTAGAACGGCGAGTCCATGGGGTTCTCGATCGAGTCGATCGTGTCCTGCCCCGAGAAGGCGCACTCCGACGAGGCGTTGCCCGCCCCCGGAATGGGATCGCCGTTCCCGTTCACCTCACCGGCCATCGCGGCTCCGCCGCTTCCCAGCACCAGCCCGATCGCGACGACCGCGCACGCCAAAGACTTCCTCATAGGTTTCCCCTCCCAGTTGATCTCGCCCGACGAACCCCAGGTCCGAGCGGCCGGCGTCCACTCCGACGCCGTATTCGCCGGACCATACTCCTGCCCCGGCCCGAGGGGAAGAGAAGCGCCTGAACACGAACACCGCGGCACTGCTTGGCGAAGCCTGAGCCCGCAATGATGGCGGATTTCCCAGGATGGGGCCAATATATGCACATGACTGGGGTGGGACACCCCGTGATCCGCACGCCCGACCAGCGGATCCGGGTGTTCGTGAGCTCGACGCTGCGCGAGCTCGCGGAGGAGCGCGAAGCAGTGCGGTCGGCCATCGAGCGCCTTCGACTCGCGCCCGTGATGTTCGAGCTCGGCGCCAGACCCCACCCGCCCCGCGACCTGTACCGCTCCTACCTCGCCCAGAGCGACGTGTTCGTCGGCATCTACGGCGACAGCTACGGCTGGGTCGCCCCCGACGAGAACGTCTCCGGACTCGAAGACGAATACAACCTCGCCCCCCGCGAGATGCCCAAGCTCATCTACGTCAAAGACACCGACACCCGCGACGACCGCCTCAAAGAGCTCATCTCCCGCATCCAGGCCGACGACACCGCCGCCTACCTCCACTTCCACTCCGCCCAGGACCTCGAAGACCAGGTCGCCGGCGACCTCGCCATGCTCCTGGCCGAACGCTTCGATCAGTCCCGCAGGCCGGAGCCGATCAGCGTGTCCACCGCCCCGCTCGCCGCCCGCGTGCCCGCGCCGTACACCGAGACGATCGGACGAGGGGGCGAGCTCGCCGAGATCCGGGCCCTCCTGGCGGGCGGCCTGCATCGGGTGGTGAGCCTCATCGGCCCGGGAGGCATCGGCAAGAGCCGGCTCGCGATCGAGGCGGCGCACGCCAACGCCGACCTCTTCCCCGACGGGGTGTACTTCGTGCCGCTGGAGAGCGTCATCGAGCCGGGGCTGCTGCTTCCGACGATCGCATACGTGCTCGGCGTCCGCGACACCGGCGCCGCTGCGCTCGAGGAGCGCATCGCCCAGGCGGTCGCCGACCGGCACGTGCTGATCGTGCTCGACAACTTCGAGCAGATCGTCGAGGAGGCCCCGGTGCTCGTGCGCCTCTACACGCTCGCGCCTCGCGCCTGCTTCCTGGTCACCAGCCGGACGGTCCTGCGCATCCGGGGCGAGCGGGTGTTCGAGGTGGAGGCGCTGGAGACGCCCCGCGAGGACGTCCCGTCGAGCCTCGCCCAGGCGGAGGCATCCGCCGCCTGTCAGCTCTTCGCGGAGCGGGCCGCAGTGGCGCTCCCCGGCTTCACGCTGACCACGGACAACGCGGCCGACGTCATCGAGATCTGCCGGCGGCTGGAGGGCCTGCCGCTGGCGATCGAGCTGACGGCGGCCAAGATCCGGCTGCTCTCGCCGCACGACATCGCCGAGCGTCTCGGGCGGAGCCTGCCGCTGCTGTCGACGTCGGTGCGCGACTTGCCCGACCGGCATCGCACGATGCGGGCCACCATCGACTGGAGCGTCGGGCTGCTCGACGCCGAGCAGCGCGCGATGCTCGAGGACCTCGGGGTCTTCGCCGCGCGCTTCACCCTCGAGGCGGTCGAGGCACTGGGCGCGGGGCGCTCGTGGGGAGAGCAGGCTATCGAGACGTTGGCCGCTCTCATCGACGCCTCGCTCGTCCAGCGGGTCGAATCCGGAGGCCGGACGGTGTTCTCCCTGCTGGTGATCGTCCGCGAGTACGCCGTCGACCTCCTCGAGTCCCGCGGGGCCGCGGACGAGATGCGCAACGCCCATGCGGACTACTACCTCGACCTCGTGAAGCGGATCGCGCCGCGGCTGCGCGGCTCCGAGCAGATCGCCGCCGTCGCCGACCTCGGGCTCGAGGTCTCGAACCTCCGTGCGGCGGCCCGCCACCTCGTCCAGGCGGGACGGCTGGACGACGCCGGCGACTTCGCGTGGACGCTCCTGGCGTACTGGTGGATCTGCGGCTTCTTCGCCGACGTCGGGCTGTGGATGCAGGAGCTGATGGCCGCACAGCTTCCCATCACGCCCCGCACCCGCGCGATCGCCATGTTCTTCCCGCTGTGGGCGGGAATGTGGCAGCGCCCGAGCGACCAGGTGGTCGACGGGCTCGGCGAGTCGGTGCGGCTGTTCCTGGAGTCAGGCGACGAGCAGTCCGCCGCCATGGCCCTCGCCGCGCGGGCGTCCACGCGGATGCAGTTCCCCGACCTGGATCCCGAGGTCGCACGTGGCGAGCTGCACGACGCGATCACCACGCTGCACGCCGTGGGGGACAGCTGGGCGGAGTCCCTGGCGGAGACGGTTCTCGGCCAGCTCGGCATCGTGGTCGGCGACATACCGGAGGGCATGAGGCACTTCGATCGGGCCGTGGAGATCGCAGATGCCGCCGACGACGCCTTCACGCGCGTCGTGTCCGGCAACAACCGCGCGCGCCTGCGGTTCCTCCTCGGCGAGCGGGATGCCGCCGAGGAGGAGTTCATCCTCACGCTCTCGCTGTCGATCCGGCTGCACTTCGTCGACGGCGCCACGTACGGGATCGAGGGGATGTGCGCCGTGGCGGCGGTCCACGGCGACGGCTGGCGTGCCGGCGCCCTCGCGGCGGTGGCCGAGACGATCCGCGAGTCGACCGGCATCTACGACATCGCCGGGTTCGCCATACACCTCGAGCCGCTCGCGGCGCTCCGCGAGGCCGACCCTGCGAGCGTCGAGGCCGGCGAGCGCGCGGGCAGGGAGATGAGCCTGGCCGACGCCATCGCGATCGCGATCCCCGATGCCGACGCGCGCGTCGCGCAGAAGGTGCCGTCGTGGTGACGAGCGGGCAGCAGCATCCGGTGATCCGCACGCCCGATCAGCGGATCCGGGTGTTCGTGAGCTCGACGCTGCGCGAGCTCGCGGAGGAGCGCGAAGCAGTGCGGTCGGCCATCGAGCGCCTTCGACTCGCGCCCGTGATGTTCGAGCTCGGCGCCAGACCCCACCCGCCCCGCGACCTGTACCGCTCCTACCTCGCCCAGAGCGACGTGTTCGTCGGCATCTACGGCGACAGCTACGGCTGGGTCGCCCCCGACGAGAACGTCTCCGGACTCGAAGACGAATACAACCTCGCCCCCCGCGAGATGCCCAAGCTCATCTACGTCAAAGACACCGACACCCGCGACGACCGCCTCAAAGAGCTCATCTCCCGCATCCAGGCCGACGACACCGCCGCCTACCTCCACTTCCACTCCGCCCAGGACCTCGAAGACCACGTCGCCGGCGACCTCGCCATGCTCCTGGCCGAACGCTTCGACGAGTCGAAGGCGCCGGTGACCTCCGAGCCGGATTCCCGGCCGAACCTCGTCGGGCGGGTGCCCGTGCCGTACACGACGACCATCGGGCGCGAGGACGACATCGACGCGGTGCGCACGCTGCTCTCGCGGGGGAGCGATCGCGTCGTGAGCCTCATCGGGCCCGGCGGCATCGGCAAGAGCAGGCTGGCGATCGAGTCCGCGCTCGCGTGCGCGGACCTGTTCCCCGACGGGGTGTACTTCGCCCTGCTGGAGGGCGTGCTCGAGCCCGGACTGCTGCTCCCGACGATCGCCTACTACCTCGGCATCCGCGACAACGGCGAGACCGCGCTCGAGGAGCGCATCGCACTCGCGCTCGAGGACCGGCACGTGCTGATCGTGCTCGACAACTTCGAGCAGATCGTGGATGCCGCACCCGTCCTGGTGCGGCTGTACACCGTCGCCCCGACGGCGACCTTCCTCGTCACCAGTCGCATCGTGCTGCGGATCCGCGGCGAGCGCGTCTACGAGGTGCCCCCGCTGACGACGCCGGCCGGCGACCGCCCCGCGAGCCTGGACCGGACCACGCGCACGGCGGCGGTCTCGCTGTTCGTCGACCGGGCCCGCGCGATCGACCCCCACTTCGACGTCACCCCCGCCAACGCGAACGACCTCGCCGACATCTGCCGCCGGCTGGAGGGACTGCCGCTGGCGATCGAGCTCGCGGCGGCGAAGGTGCGCATCCTCAGCCCCGCCGGCATCGCCTCACGCCTGGAGCAGAGCCTGCCGCTGCTCACCGCGGCCGTGCGCGACCTGCCCGAACGGCACCGCACGATGCGAGCGACGATCGACTGGAGCGTGAGCCTGCTCCCCGACGCGCAGCGCGCGCTCCTGGAGGATCTCGGCGTGTTCGCGACCCGGTTCACGCTGGAGGCGGTCGAGGCGCTGGGCGCCGGCCGCTCCTGGGACGGCGGGGCGCTCGATGCGCTGGCCTCGCTGGTCGACGCCTCCCTCGTCCAGCAGGCGGAGCTGGGCGGCCGCCGCGTGTTCTCGCTGCTGGCGATCGTCCGCGAGTACGCCGTCGGCCGCCTGAAGGAGCGCGGCGACGCCGACGAGGTGCGACGCGCCCACGCCGACCACTACCGCGCCCTCGTCGCGCGCATCGCGCCCGACCTCGGCGGCCCCGGGCAGGCCGAAGCGGTCGCGCGGCTGGGGCTCGAGCTGCCGAACCTCCGCGCGGCCGTCCGGCACCTCGTGTACACGGACCGCCTCGACGACGCCGGCGACTTCGCGTGGAGCCTGTTGATCTACTGGTGGATCTCGGGATTCTTCGCCGAGGTGAGGGTGTGGATGCTGGAGCTGCTCGAGAAGCAGCACGAGCGGCCGATCACACCGCACACGCGGGCGATCGCGTGGTTCTTCGCCCTGTGGGGCGAGATGTGGCAGCGACCCAGCGAGCAGGTGGTCGCGGGACTGGGCGAGTGCGTGCGGCTGTTCACCGAGTCCGGGGACGAGGATGCCGCCGCGATGGCGCTCGCGGCCCGGGCGACAGCGCGCGTGCAGTTCTCCCCGCTCGATGCCGACAAGGCCGAGTCCGAGCTCCAACAGGCGGTCGTGACGCTTCGCGAGCGCGGCAACACGTGGGCGGAGGCGATCACGGAGGTCTCGCTCGGCCGCATCTCGTGGGTGCGGGGCGCCGCAGACGACGCCCGCGCGCACTTCGACCGCGCGACCGCGGTGGCCGAGGCAGGCAGCGACCTGTTCACGACGTCCGTGGCGGGCAATCTCCGCGCCCGGCTCAACTTCCAGCTCGGCCGCATCGAGGAGGCCGAGCGCGAGTTCGTGCACACGCTGCTGGTCTCCGTCGGGCTCCACTACGAGGAGGGCGTCGCCTACGGGCTCGAAGGCGTCTGCGCCGTCGCCGCCGCCCACGGCGAGGCATGGCGCGCCGCGGCGCTCGCGGTCGCCGCCGGCGAGATCCGGCGGCGCATCGGCATCTTCGACGTCGAGGCGTTCACCGTCCACACGCCGTATCTCGAGATCCTCCGCGGGCGCGACCCGCAGAGCGTGGCTGCGGGCGAGGCCGCCGGCGCCGAGCTGACGGTGGCCGAGGCGGTGCAGCTGGCGCTGTCGGAGGAGGAGTTCCAGGCCGTCGCCGACAGGCTGCAGGCCTGGTAGGCCGGATGCCGCATCCCTCGAGGTGGCGGCATCCGCTCTCCCGGTGTATCAGCCGCGCGTTCCGGGGACTCTGGTGCGGCAGGGAGCGTGCTCGTATGCTGTGCACCGACTGCGCTCCTCGGATCGCAGGGGTGACGGCGCTCGTGGGGAATCGGGTGCCGGAGCGAGGGGGTCGAGATGGCTCTGATTCCGGATGCGCCGCGCGCCGTCGTCGACGTCGCAGGCGATGCCGACGCCGTGGCGGCGCACGTCCAGCCGCACCCGGATGCCGCACCCGACCATCGCGGGATCACGACGCTGGCCGACGCCACGGTGCGCGGGCTCACCGGCGGCATGGTGACGGTCCGCGTGCGCGGGTCGGACCACTTCCGCTACGCCGCCATCGTGGTGCAGGGCGGGAGAGCGCGGTTCCTCCCCCTGGCGCCCCGCGAGGACGGCTTCGCCGTCGAGCTCGCGGTGGAGGCCGGCGAGGTGATCCACCTGACCGTCGTTGCCGGCGCATCCGAGGGCGCGATGAGCAGGCTCGAAGCGGACGTCGACAGCGGCGGGATGGGGATGGGCGGTGGCCCGGAGTCCGCCGCCGAGCCCCCGCCGCCGCCGGCGAGGCACGAGGTGCCGGAGTTCGCGCCCGACGAGGAGTTCGCCCCCGACGGGGAGTTCGAAGGCGGCGGCATCGGCGGCCGCGGGGTCGGCAGCCGCTCCCCCGGACTCGCTCCCCCGCCCGACCTGCTGCCCGCGCCGTCGGCGCCGCCCGCGCCGGCACCGCCCGCGATGGCGCCGCCTCCCGGCCGGACCGTGTCGGGCGGCGGCACCGCTCCCGCCGGCTCGCTCGACGGCGCAGAGCCGGTGCCGGCGTTCGTCGACGCCGAGGTTCCCGCGCAGGTCGTCGAGGGTGTCGCGTTCGACGCCGTCGTGCGGCTGTCGCTCACCGAGCTCGCACCGACGAGAGGCACCTCGCGCAAGAAGGCCACGGCCCGCTTCGACCCCTCGCGGGACATCGAGGTGGGCGTGCAGCTGCGGGGCTTCGCGTTCGCGGACGGCACCCCGGCCGTCGTCACGACGACGCTGCCCTCGAGCGCCGACGAGCCGCGCCGGCTGGTGTTCCGGCTCGTCCCGGAGGAGCCCGGGCGCGGCCACATCACCGTCACCTTCACGCAGCCGCCGGGCGTCACCCCGCTGGCGGTGCTCGCGGTGAGCGCCGCGATCCTGCCGGCCGACGAGGCGCCCGACGACCCGGCGCCGGATCCTCGGCTGGTCGAGGCATCCGTCGCCGTCCCGCCCCGCGAGATCGCCGACCTTCCCACCATCGCCGTGGACGAGACCATCTCGCGCGGCAGGTCGGATCTGGCCATCACGGCGAAGATCGGGCGGACGGTGAAGCGGCACGTCGTCCGCCTGGACGACAAGCCGGCCTACGTGGAGGGCGTGTACGCGGAGCTCGCGCGGATCCGCCGCGAGTTCGTGGCCGAGGCCGAGGACGACCCGGACGAGGCCGCCGAGACCGTCCGGCGCGAAGTGCGCTCGCTCGGCGCCAGGATCGCCGAGGAGCTCCTCGGCGACGAGATCAACGAACTGCTGTGGCGCAAGCGCCGCCGCCTCTCGCAGGTGGTGCTGCAGACCTCGGGGGAGCTCGACATCCCGTGGGAGATCGTCCACCTGGTGCCGGTGGGGACGCAGCGCCCCGACCCCGACCGGTACTTCCTCGGCGACCTCGGGCTCATGCGCTGGATGTACGGGACGCCGCGGCCGACCGTGGTCCCTGTGGATGCCGGCCGGGTCCTGGCGATAGCGCCGGAGTACGTCAATCCGGATTACCGCCTGCCGCGTGCGGGCGAGGAGGTGTCGGCGCTCGGCACTCTCCTCGCCACCGCGCCCCGCTCCGCCTCGGATCCCGCCCAGCTGCGGGATGCCATCACCGGCGGCTTCGATCTGCTCCACTTCGCCGGCCACGGCCGCTGGCGCGACGCGGCCCCGCTCGGCCAGGAGATCGCCTTCGCCACCTGGTCGGAGGACGACGACGGCTCCGGCGCATACACCGACTCGGATGCGCGGCGGGACCTCCCCGAACCCGACGGCGTGCAGGCCACGGCATCCGCCCCGTTCGTCTTCCTGAGCGCGTGCGACGTCGGCCGGCTGCGGTCGGGGGCGACCGGGCTGGGCGGCTTCGCCGAAGCGTTCCTGCGCGGCGGCGTCGGCGTCTTCATCGGGTGCTCGTGGGCCGTCCGCGACGACGTCACCGCCGCCTTCGTGCGCACCTTCTACGAGCAGACGCTGCGCGAGCACGCCACGCTCGGCGAGGCGGTCCTGGCCGCCCGCCGTGCCGCCCGCGAGGCGGGAGACCTGACGTCGCTCGCCTTCACCGTGTTCGCCGATCCTCGCGCGAGGCTCGAGCCCCGCTGACCGCCGCCGACCGAAGTCGGCTCACCGCACCACCGCCACTCGAACAGACAGGACGTGACACCATGGCCGACACGACCACCGCCGCCCGCGCCGCGGATCTCCGCCCCGCCGACCTCGCGGCCCTCCGCAAGCACGTCGTGCACACCGCCGACGGCAAGCTCGACGAGAGGTCCAGCGCCAAGCCGGCCGACGTCGACGCGTTCGCGACGACCGCCGACGACGTGCGACGCATGGTCGAGGTCGACCTCGCGGCGTTCGTCGAGCAGCAGGCGAAGAAGGCCTCCGCCCGCGACGTGCCGCCCCCGGTGCCGGTGCTGATCTGGGCCCACGGCGGGCTGACCGACAAGGCGGCGGGTCTGCGGACCGCGCACCACCAGTCGGCGTGGTGGAAGAAGAACGGCGTCTACCCCATCCACCTGGTGTGGGAGAGCGGGCTCATGACGACCCTCGCCGACGTGCTGTCGGGGCGGGCGACAGGCTCCCGCGGTTTCACCGATCTCACCGACCGCGCGGTGGAGGCCGCGGCGCGCGTGCTGGGCGGACGCAAGTTCTGGGACGACATGAAGCTCGACTCGGCGGCCTCGTGCCTGCCCGCCCTCGCCGACGGGACGCGAGGCGGCGCGGACATCCTCGCCGCGGCGCTGCGCGAGTACATGGCCGCCAACCAGGGCGCGATCGAGCTGCACATCGCCGGGCACAGCGCCGGCTCGATCTACCACTCGCACTTCGTGCCGCGGCTCTTCGACGGCGACGACGCCGTGGACCACGTCGCGAGCGTCACCTTCCTCGCTCCCGCGGTGCGCGTCGACACATTCGAGGCGACGCTGCTGCCGCTGGCGGAGACCGGGAAGATCAAGGACCTCGCGATCTTCACGATGGACGAGACGCACGAGAAGCGGGACAACACCGGCGGCGTCTACCGCAAGTCGCTTCTCTACCTCGTCTCGCGCGCGTTCGAGGCGGAGCGGGACGCCAAGATCCTCGGGCTCGAGGAGCATCTGCGCCGGGCGGGCCGCACGATGAGATACCTCGGCGACGACCCCACCCGCCTCGTGCTCGGACCGGTGGCGCGCGGGCGCCGCAGCCGCACCCAGGCGACGTCGCACGGGGCGTTCGACAACGACGTCGAGACCATGATGAGCCTCGCGCGCCGCGTCCTCGGTGTGCCCGACAGCGACGAGCCCGAGCGGCTCACGGTGTTCCCGACGCGGGGCCGCGGCGTCGAGCTGGAGCCCATGCGCCCGCCGCGGCCGGAGCCGACCGGCGTGCGCGGGGCCGTGCCGCGCAAGCTGGCGCTGTGCGTCGGCATCGACGCCTACCCGAAGGACCCGCTGAGCGGGTGCGTCGCCGACGCCGAGGCGTGGGGCGAGGCGTTCCGGAACGCGGGCTTCGAGGTCGAGTCGATCCGCAACGCCGACGCGAAGCGCGACGAGATCCTGCGCGCCATGCTCGACAAGGTCTCGGCGGCGCGCGACGGCGACATCGTCGCCATCCAGTTCGCCGGCCACGGCACCTTCGTCCCGGACCTCGACGGCGACGAGACCGACTCCTTCGGACCCAGCGACGAGGCGCTGTGCCCCGTGGACTTCCGCGACGGCAACCTCATCATCGACGACGACCTCGGCGCGATCTGGGATGCGATCCCCGATGGCGTCGCGGTGTCGCTGTTCTTCGACTCCTGCCATTCGGGGACCGTGAACCGGGGGCTGACGCGGTCGGAGTTCAACGAGAAGAGGATCCCGGCCGGAACGAAGGCGCGCATGACGGTGCTGGACTCCGAGGAGGAGGACGCCTACCGCGCCCAGCGCGCCGCCGCCCTGTCGGACCCCTTCCGGCGCGCTGCGTGGGCGCGGGTCGTCGAGATCGAGACCGACCGCGCCGCGGAGCCGCCCAGGCCGCACGAGGCGAACCGCGAGGTGCTCGTGAGCGCCTGCCAGCCCAACCAGGTCGCGCTCGAGACGAACGGGCGCGGCGTGTTCAGCACCGCCGCGCTCACGGTCCTCGGCAAGAGCCCGACCCTGAGCTACCGCGAGTTCGTGAAGGCCGTCTCCGACATCATCGACGACGACTACGAGCAGCGTCCGCTGCTGTCCGCGGCCGAGGAGCTCGGCGCGCGCCCGCTGCTGTCGTCGCTGCGCGACACGGCGTCGATCGCCGCGCCCGCCGGCGTCGAGACCGACGGCCGGCGCAGCGCCGCCGACGCCCGCACGGCCGCGATCGTGGCGATCCTGCGGGCCACGGCAGATCTGCTGGAGGCCGGGTCCGACTGAGGCGGCGGGGGCGGCAGAGGCGGCGGGCGGGGCAGAGGCGGCGGGTCGCGGCATCCGAATTTCGGACAATCCCACGGATTCCGGATGCCACACCCCGCCCTGCTCCGGAAACCCGCAGCAACTCCGAATTCCGGATCGGCCCGGCTCAGACGACGACACGGGCGTGGCGGAACCGGATGCGCGTTCCGGGCCTGGCCTGCGCGACGAGGTCGAGCGAGGCATCCGTCACCACGGCGATGACCGGATAGCCGCCGGTCACTGGACCGTCGGCGAGGAGGATCGTCGGCCGCCCGCTCGGGGGCACCTGGAGCGCTCCCGGCACCATGCCCTCGCTGGCGAGCTCGCCCCCGCGCACCCGCACGAGCGCGGGGCCCTCGAGGCGGGCGCCGACCCGGTCGGCGTGGTTCGAGACGGTCCACACGGTGTCGAACAGGGCCTCCAGCGCCGCGGGGGCGAACCAGTCGGCGCGCGGTCCCGGTGCGAGCTCGAGCTCGAGCTCGTCGTCGTGCGGCGCACCCCACGCGGCCGGCGGCGCGACGGGGATCGGCGCGGAGACCTCGTCCCGCACCCCGACGACGTCGCCGGCGCGCAGCGCAGCCGGGCCGAGCCCCGCCAGCAGATCCGTCGCGCGCGAGCCGAGCGCGTGGGGCGCGTCGACGCCCCCTCGGGCCGCGAGGTAGCCCCGGGCGCCGTGGACGAACCAGTCGAGGTGCAGCTCGGCACCCGCCGGCCACGCGTGGGCCTGGTACGGGTCGATCTCGCGGCCGTCTAGCCGCACGACGCCCCACGCACCGGCCACCGACACCCACAGGTCGCGCTCGGCGACGGCGCGCAGCCCGCCCATCGTCACCTCGAGACCGGCGGCGCCCTCGGGATTGCCCACCAGCCGGTTCGCCGTGCGCAGTGCGGCGCGGTCGAGCGCCCCCGACACCGCCACGCCGACCGATGCGACCCCGGGTCGCCCGAGATCCTGCACGGTCGTCAGCAGCCCCGGCTCCAGGATCCGGATGCCGCCCGCCGCCACCGCTCCGGATCCGCCCGCGGCCGCCTCACCGGGTCGCCCGCCCGCAGCCTCACCCGATCCGCCGTCCGCCGCTTCGCGCGGGGGGCCATCACCCGGCCGCGACGCCCCGAGTCCCCGCGCCGACGCCTCGCCCGGGGCCGCCGACCCCCGACGCGCCGGCGGACGGAAGCGGACGCGGGTCCCCGGCGCGAGCAGGGCCGGGGAGGCGGCATCCGGGTCGAACAGCAGCGCCGGGGTGGTGCCGATGAGGCGCCAGCCGCCCGGGGTGTCGCGGGGGTAGGCCCCCGTGAAGGCCCCCGCGAGCCCGACCGCCCCGGCGGGGACCCGCGTGCGCGGCGTATCGAGCCGCGGCACGTCGAACGGCCAGTCGTCGCTGACCAGGTAGCCGAAGCCGGGAGCGAACCCCGTGAACGCGACCTGCCACTGCGCCGCGGCGTGCGCGCGCACGAGCTCGTCGGCGCTCACTCCCAGCAGTCGTGCCGTGTCGGCGAGGTCGGGGCCGTCGTAGACGACGTCCAGCTCCACCTCGCGCGTCGCCGACGGGCCTCGCGGCGCGGCCTCCGCCGCGGCAGCGAGCGCCCACGTCCGCGCGGCCGGCAGCGCGAGCACGCGCGGGTCGATAAGGACGAGCACGGTGCGCGCGGCCGGGACGAGGTCGACCACGCCGTCCGGCCGGCGCTCGGCCAGCGCCGCGTGGAGCGCGAGGACCTCCTCGAGCGCGTCCACCTCCAGCAGGAAGGCGCGCTCGCCCATGGGCCGGACCCGGGGAGTCACCGCCCCGCCTCCCCCGCCCGACGCCGGCGGCGACGCGCGCGGCGAGGGGTCACCACGGCGCCCTCACCTCGACGCCTGCCGCGTCGAGCGCGGCGCGCACGGCGCGGGCCATGTCGACGGCGGCGGGAGAGTCGCCGTGGACGCACAGAGAGGCCGCCTCCGCGGCGATCACCGAGCCGTCGATCGCCTCGACGACCGCCTCGCGGGCGAGACGCACCGCCCGTGCGGCCACGGCCTCCGGATCCTCGAGCAGGGCGCCGGGCCGCGCCCTGGGCACGAGCGATCCGTCGGGCAGGTAGCTCCGGTCGAGGAAGGCCTCGTGCACGAAGGGGAGGCCGACGGATGCCGCGGCGCGCGCGATCTCGCCGGGCATCCCGAGCACGGGGAGGGGCCGGCCGAGGAGCGCCGCGCGATCGGCGACGGCGCGGGCGACGGCATCCGCCTGCTCCCTGTCCCTCGTCACCGCGTGATAGAGCGCACCGTGCGGCTTGACGTAGCGCAGGTCGGCGCCCGATGCGACCAGATCGGCGAGCTGGCGGGCGACGATGAGCGCGAGGTCGGCGGGGTCGAGCACCACCGACACGCGGCCGAAGTTCGCCGTGTCGGGATAGGAGGGGTGGGCGCCGACGGCGACGCCGTGCCGCCCGGCGCGGGCGACCGCGTCGCGCATCGACGCGGCGTCGCCCGCATGACCGCCGCACGCGACGCTGGCGCTCGAGATGACGGCGAACATCGCTTCGTCGTCGGCCGTCGGCACGCCGCCGACGGTCTCGCCGAGGTCCGCGTTGAGGTCGATCGCCGCCATGTGCTCCACGGTACTGCCGCCGGTCGCCTGCCGGATCAGTGAGCACAACTCCACGGATCCGGCGGTTGCGGGCGACAAATGCCCGCTGTGCCGGAGCCGCCGACGCGAGGGTGTGGAGATGTGCGCAAGACCGTCCGCTCGCCCCTCCGAGGGCACGCGTTACGGATGGGTAAAGGCTGTCGCGCTGTCCGTGCGCAACGCGGCGACGCGAGGCAGGATGGAGCCCATGGCCCGATCCTCCGAACGCGCCGTCGCGGGAGCACCGCTGCTCCAGGTGCGCGACGTCGCCGTCGAATTCCAGACCATCGACGGCCCGGTGCACGCCGTCGAGGGCGTCGACCTCGACCTCTCCGCCGGCGAGACGCTGGCGATCGTCGGCGAGTCCGGATCGGGCAAGTCCACGTCCGCCATGGCGGTCATCGGCCTGCTGCCGGGCAACGGCCGGGTGACCAAGGGCAGCATCCTGTTCGAGGGCGAGGACCTGGTCGGCGCCCCCGAGTCGGTGATGCGCACCATCCGCGGGCGGTCGATCGGGCTCGTGCCGCAGGACCCGATGTCGAACCTCAACCCGGTGGCGAAGATCGGCACCCAGATCGCCGAGACGCTCCTCGCGCACGGCCTCGCCACGCGCCGGGACGTCGACCGCAGGGTGGTCGAGACGCTCGCCGCAGCGGGACTGCCCGACGCCGCCGACCGCGCCAAGCAGTATCCGCACGAGTTCTCCGGCGGCATGCGCCAGCGCGCGCTCATCGCGATCGGCCTGGCCTGCGACCCGAAGCTCCTCATCGCCGACGAGCCCACGAGCGCCCTCGACGTCACGGTGCAGAAGACGATCCTCGACCAGCTGGAGCGCATGACCGCCGAGCGGGGCACCGCCGTCATGCTCATCACGCACGACCTCGGACTGGCCGCCGAGCGCGCATCGCGCGTCGTCGTGATGAACCGCGGGCGCATCGTCGAGCAGGGCCCCGCGCGCCAGATCCTCGAAGATCCGCAGCATCCGTACACGCAGGCGCTCGTCAAGGCGGCGCCGTCGGTGGCGGCCGTCCGGCTGCGGCCCGAGGTGTTCCGCACCGCCGCACCGGAGGCCCCCGAGCCCGACATCGCACCGGCAGGAACGACGGATGCCGCGACCGCCGTCACCGGCCCGACGCCCGCCGAGCACCCCGCCGCGCACCCCGCCGAGGCGCACGCGGCGGCCGACGCGCCGGCCCCAGGGCCCGGCTCGGGACCGGCCCTCACCGGGCCGACGCCCGCCGAGCACCCCGTGGCGCCCGCGGGCGCGCACTCGGCCGGGGACGGCGGCGCGACCGCGGCGCCCGACTACATCGTCGAGGTCGAGGACCTCACCAAGATCTACCGCGTGCGGGGCAGCAAAGAGGACTTCGCCGCCGTGAAGGACGTCTCGTTCGCAATACCCCGCGGCGAGACGGTCGCGATCGTCGGCGAGTCGGGGTCGGGCAAGACCACCACCGCGCGCATGCTGCTGAAGGTGATCGAGCCGACGTCCGGCGCCATGCGCTTCGACGGCGTGGACGTGGCGACGCTCAAGGGCCGGCAGCTGCGCGACTTCCGCCAGCGTGTGCAGCCGATCTTCCAGGATCCGTACTCGTCGCTGAACCCGATGTTCTCCATCGAGCGCATCATCTCCGAGCCCCTGGAGTTCTACCGGCGCGGCTCGTCCAAAGAGCGCGCCGCGCGCGTGCGGCAGCTGCTGGACGATGTCGCGCTGCCGCAGACGATGCTGCGCCGCTACCCGTCCGAGCTGTCCGGCGGCCAGCGGCAGCGCGTCGCGATCGCGCGGGCCCTCGCCCTCTCCCCCGACCTCATCGTCTGCGATGAGCCGGTGTCGGCGCTCGACGTCCTGGTGCAGGACCAGGTGCTGACGCTGCTGCGAGACCTGCAGCGCGAGTACGGCCTGAGCTACCTCTTCATCTCGCACGACCTCGCGGTGGTGCGGCTCATCAGCGACTACGTCTGCGTCATGAAGGATGGGCAGCTGGTGGAGGCGGCATCCTCCGAGGAGATCTTCACCAACCCCCGCGACCCGTACACGCGGCGCCTGCTGGCCTCGATCCCCGGCAACGAGCTCGACATCGCCGTCTGACGACGCCTGCCGCCTCGGCCCCGCCGCCCGGGTCAGCGCGCCCGGGTGCGCGGGTCCATCGCCTCGCGCAGCGCCTCGCCGAAGAGCGTGAAGCCGAGCGCGGTGATGGTGATGCAGATGCCGGGCAGGAACGCCAGCCACGGCGCGACGGCCAGCTCGAGCTGCGCATAGGTGAGCATGCGGCCCCACTCGGCGGTCTGCGGCACGTCGCCGCCGAGGCCGAGGTACGACAGCGCGGCCGCCTCGATGACGGCCGTCGCCAGCGACAGCGTGCCCTGCACGATGACCGGTCCGACCGAGTTCGGCAGCACGTGGCTCATCGTGATCTTGCCGCGCCCGAGGCCGAGCGTCTGCGCCGACAGCACGTAGTCGGCGTTGCGCTGCTGGAGCATCGAGGCCCGGAGCAGGCGCGCGAACACCGGTACCTGGGCCACGCCGATGGCGATCATCAGCGAGGCCTGCGTCTGGCCGAGGACCGCCGCCACCGACACCGCGAGCAGCAGCGACGGCACCGACAGGAGGATGTCGACGATGCGCATGACGAGCGTGTCGACCCACCCGCCGAACATGCCGCACAGGAACCCGAGGATCATGCCGCCGATGAGGCCGATCGCCGTCGAGACGACGCCGATGATCAGCGTGGCGCGCGCGCCCCAGATGAGCTTGGACAGCACGTCGCCGCCGAAGCGGTCCAGGCCCAGCGGGAACTCGGGGATCTCGCCCGGCCCGGGGATGTGCGTCGGCGTGATGTACCGCTGGCCGGGAAGCTCGGTCGGACCGTACGGCGCCAGCCAGGGCGCGAGGATCGCGACCAGCACGAGGAGGGCGATGATCGCGCCGCCCACCCACGCGCTGGGGTTGCGGCGCAGGCGCCGGAAGACGTCGCGCCAGAACCCGCCGCCGCCGGTCTTGGCGGCCAGCAGCTCCTTGTCGTCGACGGCGGTGTCGTCGACGGGCCCGCCGCTGGGGGCGGGGGGAAGCATCGCGGATGTCATGAGACCCTCACTCTCGGGTCGATGAAGCTGTACGACACGTCGACCGCCAGGTTGATCAGGGCGTAGCCGATCGCGATGAAGATGATGAACCCCTGCAGCACGGGGTAGTCCCGCGTGAAGATCGCACGTGCCAGGAACGAGCCGATGCCCGGATAGGCGAATACGGTCTCGGTGAGGACCGCGCCCGAGATCAGCAGGCCCACCTGGAGGCCGATCGTCGTGATGACCGGCAGCATGGCGTTGCGCAGGATGAAGCGGCTGCGGATCGTCGACCGCGAGATGCCCTTGGCCATGCCGGTGCGCACGTAGTCGGAGTTCTGCACCTCGAGCACCGACGCGCGGGTGATGCGCACGATGATCGCGAGCGGGATGGAGGCCAGCGCGATCCCGGGCAGGATCAGGTGCAGGAAGGCGTCCCACGCGGCATCCCACTCCCCCGTCAGGATGCCGTCGAGCACGTAGAAGCCGGTGTAGTGCGTCGCGTCGAGCCGCGGATCCTGCCGTCCCTCGGACGGCAGCCAGCCGAGCTGGACGGCGAAGACCCACTTCAGCATGAACGCCAGGAAGAAGACCGGGATGGTGATGCCCAGGAGGCTCGCGCCGACCAGGACGTGGTCGGACGCCCTGCCGTGGCGGCGGGCGGCGAGATAGCCCAGGGGGATGCCGATGCCGACGGCGAGGATGATCGCGAAGACGCTCAGCTCGATCGTCGCGGGGAGCCGGCGCAGGAACTCCTCGATGACCGGCTGGCGCGTCTGCAGCGAGACGCCGAAGTCACCCGACAGGAGCTGGCCGAGCCAGGTGAAGTACTGCACGAGGATCGGCTCGTTGAAGCCGTACTGCTCGTTGATCTGCTCGACGGCCTCAGGCGTCGCCCGCTCGCCCAGCAGGGCGACGGCGGGCCCGCCGGGAAGGGCACGGACCCACAGGAACAGCAGGATCGACAGGCCGAACAGGGTGGGGATCAGCAGGAGCAGTCTGCTCCCGATGGTGCGTAGCACGGATGCTCTCTCCGGGGGACGGGCGGCGCGGGTGCGCCGTCGGGTCGGGCGGGGAAGCCGGAGCGGATGCCGCGGCCCGGGGCCGCGGCATCCGCTCTGCCTTCCTTACTCGCTCAGCTCCACCATGTTGTACACCTCGTCCTGCACGGGGCTGGCGGGGTACGAGGTCACGCGCTCGGCGAAGGCCAGCGTCGGGACCGGGTGCGCCAGCGGGACGCCCGGCAGGAACTCCATGATCTGCTCGTTGACGGCGAGGTACGCCGCCTCCTGCTCGTCGGCGTTCGCGAGGCCGCGGGCCTCGGTCAGCGCTGCGGTGAGCTCCTCGTTCGTGAAGCCCCACTCGTTGCCGGGGGTGGCGAAGAACGTCCCGACGAAGTTGTCGGGGTCGTTGTAGTCGCCGGTCCAGCCGAGCAGGTGCAGACCGTGGTCGGCGCCGCCCTGGATGCGGTCGAGGTAGGTGGGGTTCCAGTCCTCGCCCACGGGGGTGACCACGATGCCGACGGCCTCGAGCTGCGATGCCAGGTTCGTGAAGATCTGCTCCGGGTTGGGCATGTACGGGCGCGACACGTTGACGGGGTAGTTGAACTGCAGCGTCAGCGGGTTGGCCTCGTCGTAGCCCGCCTCGGCGAGCAGCGCCTTGGCCGCCTCCGGGTCGTAGTCGTACGTGGTGACGTCCTCGTTCCACCCGATGACGACGGGCGGCATGAACTCGCGGGCGACCTCGGTGCCCTCCGGGAGCACCTGGGTGACGAGCTGCTCCTTGTCGATCGCCTGGGCGATCGCCTGACGCACGCGGATGTCGGCGAGCTCCGGCACGGCCTGGTTCATCGCCAGGTACAGGATGTTGAACGGCTCGCGGTTGACGAGCTTGAAGCCGGCCTCCTCGAGGGAGGCGAGGTCCGCGGGCGCGACGAGGTCGTAGCCGTCGATCGAGCCGGACTCGAGCGCCTGGCGGCGGGCGGTGGTGTCGCCGATCACCTGGAAGATGATCTCCTGCACCTGGCCCTGCTCACCCCAGTAGTCCTCGTAGGCGCTGAGGGTGACCGATTCGCCCGGTGCCCACTCGTCGAACTTGAAGGGACCGGTGCCGACGGGGTGGCCCTGCGCGTACTCGCTGAGCACGGGCGCCTCCGCCGTGCCGCCGACCTCATCGGCGCTGAACTCCTCCAGGGCTGCGGGGCTCTGGATCGCGAACGACGGCAGCGACAGTGCGGGGATGAAGCCCGCGAACGGCTGGGTCAGCGTGATGACCGCCTCGGTGTCGCTCGTCGCCTCGCAGCCGCCGTAGATCGACGTGCCGGTCTCGGCGTAGCCGCGCATGAGCTTGCCCCAGTAGTACGAGAGGCTCTCGGTGGCGGCCAGGCCGGTGAAGTTGTTCATCCGGTCGAAGTTGAAGCACACGGCCTCGGCGTTGAAGTCCGTGCCGTCGTGGAAGGTGACGCCCTCCTTCAGCTGGAAGGTGTACTCGAGGCCGTCCTCGGACTGCTCCCAGCTCTCTGCCAGCCCGGGAGCGGGGTCGGCCGAGCCCGGCTCGACGCCGACGAGGCCCTCGAAGATCTGCCGCGAGACGCGGAACGTCTCGCCGTCGTTCGCCATCGCCGGGTCGAGGCCGGCGATGTCGCCGGAGGAGCCGAAGATGAACGTCGAGTCGACGTCGGCGGCCTCGTCGGTCGCGCCGCCCTCGTCCCGCTGGCTCGCGCAGGCGGTGAGGACGACCGCGCCGACGGCGATCGCTGCGGCGCCGGTGAGCCAGCGCCTTCTGGCGGTGTGGAGCATGTGCTGTGCACCTTCCATGTCGTGTGGGCTCCGCTGCACATCGATGTGGAGCAGAGGTGCGCGCAGCCCTCATCGGGGAGTGATCCTCCGACGCTACCCGCGCGGAACCCCTCCGTCGGTTACGCCTGTGTCTCGATTCGGTTTCGGTGAAGACGGATGCCGCTTCCTCAGCGTTCTGCCAACCCCATCCGCACGCTCGCGCGCAGAAGTGTCAAACCGGCGCGACGCAGGCATGGGGTGCGGCTAGGGTGGTGGCCATGGCACGCGCGAGGGACGAGCCGGCCGCACCGACTGCTCGACTGTCGGACGGCACCCTGGCGCGGATCGTGCGCTCGCCCTTCGGCGGCGGCTGGGAGCTCGACGTCGACGGCACGCCGCAGTCGCACGTGGACCTCGACGACCCGACGCACCTGCACTTCGAGTACATCGCGCGCATGGGGGCGGTGATCGACCAGCTGCGGATGCCGGGGCAGCCGCTGACGGCGATCCACCTGGGCGCGGGCGCGCTGACAATCCCGCGGTACGTCGAGGCGACGCGGCCGGGGTCCCGGCAGCAGGTGGTCGAGCTCGAGCCGGCGCTGTGGGATCTCGTGCGCGAGAACCTCCCCCTGCCGCGCGGAGCGTCGGTGCGAGTTCGGATCGGCGACGCCCGGCAGGCGCTCGGCCGCCTGCCCGCGGGGCTCGTCGGCGCGGCGGACCTCGTCGTGTCGGACGTGTACTCGGGCGCCCAGACGCCCGCGCATCTGACGACGGTGGAGTTCTTCACCGAGGCGGCGCGCTTCCTCGCCCCGGACGGCGTCCTGCTGGTCAACGTCGCCGACGGCGCGGGCCTGGCGTTCGCGCGCCGCGAGGTCGCCACGGTGCGCGCCGTGCTCGAGCACGTCGTGGTGCTCGCCGAGGTGCAGACCCTGAAGGGACGCCGCTTCGGCAACCTCGTGATCGCGGCCTCGCGCGCCCCGCTTCCGACCGAGTGGCTGCCGCGGCTCATGGCCGCCGGCCCCCACCCGGCCAAGGTGGCCGAGGGCCGCGAGCTCGACGACTTCGTGCGCGGCGCCGGGGTGGCCACCGACGCCGATGCGACGCCCTCACCCAAGCCCTCGGCATCCGTCTTCACCCGCTGACCCCCCACCCGCCCGCCTTTCCCCTCCCTCCCTCCCTCCGCCGACCCCTCATTCCCCTCCCTTCCTCCGCCGAGATACCGCTAACTCGGCGAGGTACCACGACATGGGCGCCGACGGCATGGTCGTTCGGCGAGATCGCGGTTACTGGGTGAGAGGAGAGGAGAGGAGAGGAGAGGAGAAGGGAGGGAGGGAGGGAGGGGCGGGGAGGGGCGGGGACGGACGAGGGGGCGGATGCCGCGACTCGGCGTGGCACGACGGAGACCCACGCGGCGCCAGGCACACTGGATGCAGCCATCGGCGCGGCGAAGGGAGTCAGACGTGAGCTACATCCGCGGGTACGATCCCGACACCCTCCGCGAGCAGGTGGATCCGCGCCAGTGCAAGGAGCGGCTGGAGGAGATCGGCGAGCAGCGCAGCCTCCCCGCCCTGCTCGAGCGGGTGTGGCTGCTGAAGGTGCTCGACCGCCTCGACGACGCGCTGGTCGTCTCGGAGCAGTCGGTGCGGGTGGCCCGCATGGCCGGCACCCGCAAGGACCTGCTGCGGGCGCGCATCCTGCACGCCACCGTGCTGCAGGCGCGCGAGGCCTACGCCGCGGCGGATCAGGAGCTGACGACGTGCGCCGAGGAGGCCGAGGGGCAGGGCTGGGCCGGCATCGCCGCGTTCGCGCTGCAGCACCGCGGCAAGGTGAACTACGACGCCGGCGACTTCGAGGCGGCGCGCAAGGACTTCAAGCGGGCGCTGTTCCTCCGGCAGGAGTCGGGGGCGACCGAGGACCAGCTCGAATCGACGCTGCTCGCGATCGACGCGGCCGACCGGCGCCGCGCGGCGGCCTCGGTGGCCAGCTGACCCGCCCCGGCCCGGGTGTCGGAGATACGTTCTAGTCTCGCGTCATGTCGGAACTGCATCGCGTGCGGCACTGGGCCGAGGCCCTGATCGCCGCCCACCTCGACGGGTCGTGGACCTTCGCGTTCGACAACGCCAAGCGCCGCGCCGGGCTCTGCGACTACTCGCGCAAGCGCATCAGCGTCTCGCGCTACCTCGCCGCGCGGTACGACGACGACACCAACCACCAGACGCTGCTGCACGAGGTCGCGCATGCGCTGGCGGGCCCCCGGGCCGGGCACGGCCCCCGCTGGAAGGCGGTCGCGCGCGACCTCGGCTACGTCGGTGGCACCACGCACGACGGTGAGACCGCGGTGGAGCTCGCGCCGTGGATCGGCGTCTGCCCCGCCGGGCACGTCGCCTACCGCCATCGCAAGGCCACGCGCCCGACCTCCTGCGCGAAGTGCGCGCCGCGTTTCGACGAGCGCCACGCCTTCACCTGGACCCGCCGCGACATCACGCGTGCGACGCGGCTCGCCGCGATGACGCCGCGGGATCAGTAGGCGACGAAGCGGCCCTCGCGCAGCACCGGGACGACGGATGCCGCATCCACCGCGGCCGCGTTCAGCACCTCGTCGCGCGACGCCGCCTGCGGGTGGTCCGGGCGGCCCAGGAGCTCCTGTCCGGAGGCGCTCGCGGTGAGGAGGTGCCGCACCGCGGCGCGCAGCCCGCGGAACGCCTCGCAGGCCGCCGCCGCCTCCGGCGACGTGTGGTCGATGCCGACCGTGCCCAGCGCATCGATGACGGCGCCGGCGCCGAGCTGATCCTCGACGGCGAACCGCAGCGGCGCTCCGCTCCACCGGCCGGCGAGCTCGCCCGCGGCGATCACGGCGATGCTCGTGCGCTCGGCGCGACGGCGCTGGATATCGAGCACCGCGTCGGCGACCGCGCGGGCGTCACGCAGGCACCCGAGCAGCACGGTGGCGCCGGTCTCGGTCGCCGCCGCCGCGACGGCCGCGCCGTTCAGCGACACCGCGTGCGCGGAGGCGTCGAGCGGCGGGGTCTCGCCGCGGGCCACGGCATCCGTCACCGTCGTGGAGAACCGCAGCACGTCGACCACCACGACGACGTCGGCCGGGGCGAGCCGGCGAAGCCCCTCGACACCCCAGTCGTGACGGACCTGGTAACGCTGCTGGTCGAAGGGGCTCTCGGGCATCCGTCCAGCCTAAGCCGACGCGATCGCGGGTCCTCGGCCGGCCCCCGGCGCGGACCGCCCGTGCTCAGCCGTAGCGCGCGAGAGCCGCGACCATCCGACACACAGGGTGCGACACTGGAGCATGCGGATCCTGCTGAAGTTCGTGATCGACTGCGACCCCGACGCGGCGTGGCGGGCGCTGCACTCGCCACGGGCGGTGGCCGAGCTGTACGGTCCGGTGCTCGGCCTCGAGCCCCTCGTTCCCAGTGGGCTGCCGACCTCGTGGTCGCCCGGCGATGACGTACCGGTGCAGCTGTCGGCGTTCGGGTCGGTGCCGGTCGGCCGCCAGCTGATCCACGCGAGCGAACGGCGCGTCGACGGGCCGGGCGGCGAGGTGCGCATCTTCCGCGACAGCGGCATCCCGCTCACGGGGCCCCTCGCGAGCCTCGACGTCTGGGACCACCAGATGGCCGTGGCGCCGGCACCGGGACAGCCGGGCAAGACCCTCTGGCGCGACCGGCTCGTGATCGGCGGACCCACCGCCGCGCTCCTGTGGCCGATGCTGTGGGCGACCTGGCAGTGGCGCGCCGCGCGCATCCGCGCCCTCGCGCCCACGTGGGCGCACGACCCCGAGCCGGCGGATGCGGCCGAGGCCGCGGCATCCGGCTCGGACGTCACTCCTGCGGGATGACGGTCAGCACGCGCGCGACGTATTCGAGGAACTTCCGCATGAACGTGCGGAGGAACTCCTCGGTCTCGGCGTCGGTCACCCGCGCGTCGTCGTCGATGAGGCCGGGCGTGACCTGGATGTAGGCCTCGGGCGACGTCATCTGCCGTGCGTTCAGGTAGCTCAGCGTGCTGCGCAGCGTCTGCTGGCCCACGGCCGTGCCGATCTTGCCCGGTGACGCCCCGATGACCCCGGTGGGCTTGTCCTCCCAGGCGTTCTGCCCGTACGGCCGGCTGCCCCAGTCGATCGCGTTCTTCAGCGGGCCGGGGATGGACCGGTTGTACTCCGGCGTCACGAAGAGCACGGCGTCGGCGGAGTCCACCGCCTCCTTGAAGTCGGTCGCGACCTGCGGGTAGTCGCCGTCGAGATCGCGGTTGTACAGCGGGAGGTCGGCGTATCCGATCTCAAAGAACTCGAGCTCCCGCGGGGCCAGGCGCTGGAGCGCCTCGGCGAGGCGGCGGTTGACGGATTCGCGCGACAGGCTGCCGATGACGATGCCGACGCGGTAGGGCGGTTCGTGCTCAACGATGTCGATCTTCATGGGGTCAGCCTGCACCCGCCGCCGGATGGCCGCACCCGCCTTGACGGACGCCGCGGAACCTGGCACCCGGCGCGACCGGCCCCGCGGGTATCAGCGTGCGCGCGCCACCCCTCTTCCGCATCGGGGCGGTCCACTGCAATGTGGTCCCAAGACCCTGGGGAGGTGCGACATGGCCGACGAAGTCCAGTACGCCGAGCCCGCCGACGAGCCGCGCACGCACGTGACGCTGCGGCTCATCGCGCAGGACCCCGCGGTGAGCGGCGACGACGGGCGCATCCTCACCGCGAACGTGAAGGTGCCGTGGTCGCGGATGGAGGACGGTCCCCGCGGATCCCGGCTGCACGTCGTCGACTACGACACGGCGACCGGCCGCTACGTCAAGCACGCGCCGCTGGGCAGGGAGGATCTGTTCGCGGATGCCGCGGACGACGTGCTGCGCACCGATCTGGCCTTCCACGCGCAGCACGTCTACGCCACCGCCGCGCGCACGCTCGCCACGTTCGAGACGGCGCTCGGGCGCCGGCTGCCGTGGGGCTTCCGCAGCCACCAGCTCTTCCTCGTGCCGCACGCGTTCCCGGAGGCCAACGCGTTCTACTCCTACGACGACAGGGCGCTGCTGTTCGGCTACGTGCCTCCGGTTGACCCCCGCGGCGAGGCGGTGTACACGTGCCTGAGCCACGACGTCGTGGTGCACGAGACGACCCACGCTGTGCTCGACGGCCTCCGCCGGCGGTTCCTCGAGCCGAGCCTGCCCGACCAGGCGGCCTTCCACGAGGGGTTCGCCGACATCGTGGCGCTGCTGTCGGTGTTCTCGATGCGTCCGGTCCTCGAGCAGGCGCTCGGGCGGCCCGACCGCAGCGGCCGGATCCCCCGCAGCCGCGTCGAGCGCGAGGCGCTGCGGCGGAGCATGCTCGCCCGGGTCGCCGAGCAGATCGGCAGCGTGCTGACCCAGGGTCGCGGCGCGCTGCGCCAGTCGGCGCTGAACCCGCCGCCGCAGGACTGGGCGAAGCTTCCCGAGTTCCTCGAGCCGCATCGGCGCGGCGAGGTGCTCGTGGCGATCGCCTTCGACGTCCTCATCGAGATCTGGGTCAAGCGCCTGCAGGCGCTGTTCTCCAGGCCCCGCGGCGAGGGGGCGACCGGCCGGATCACCCTCGACCGGGCGCGCGCCGCCGAGGAGGGCGCCAAGGCGGCGTTCCAGCTGCTCACGATGCTGATCCGGGGCCTGGACTACCTGCCGCCGGTCGAATTCGACTTCGGCGACCTGCTGAACGCCGTGCTGCTGGCCGACAACGAGGTCGCGCCCGACGACGACCTGGGCTACCGGCAGCTCCTGGTGGAGGGATTCGCGCGCGCCGGCATCCAGCGCTCCGCCAACCGCGTGACCGACGTGCTGGAGTCCGAGCTGCCGCCCTACTACCTGGGCATCAACTTCGCCGGCCTGCGCAGCGACCGCGACGAGGTGTTCCGGTTCCTGTGGCAGAACGCCCGCCGCCTGGACGTGTCGACGGACTACTACACCGTGATCGAGTCCGTGCTGCCCACGCAGCGGATCGGCCCCGACGGGCTGATCGTCCCCGAGTCGGTGGCGACGTACGTCCAGATGGCCGAGATGACCGCTCGCGAGTTCACCGACGAGTCGGGGCTGCAGCTGTCGCCGGCCATAGACCCGCGCACGCCCGTCCAGCTGTTCGGCGGCGGAACGCTCATCTTCGACCAGTTCGGCCGCCTGAAGCTGCACGTCCACAAGCGTCTCGACGACTGGCGCCGCCAGCAGAAGCGGCTCGACCACCTCGCCCGGACGGGCCGGCACGACGCCTCGCGGCGCCTCGGGTTCTCGGACAGCGCCGCGCGCGGGCAGACGTTCGCGCAGCTGCACCGCACCGAGCGCAGCTCCGGGGAGACATGGTGAGCGCCGCCGTCCGCACGCGCGTGCGCATGTACCAGGTCGGCTTCGGCGACTGCTTCCTGGTGTCGATCGAGTACGACGGGCCGCTCGAGGACGGGCGCGCCGCCCGGCACATCCTCATCGACTACGGCACCAGCCATTCGCCGCGGGAGGGCATGGCCCGCGGCCGCATGGCGGACGTCGCCGCGCTCGTCGAGGAGCACACCGGCGGCCACCTCGACGTCCTCGTGGTGAGCCACCGTCATCGCGATCACCTCAGGGGATTCGAGGTCGACGCCGGCGCGGCGATCATGAGGCGGCTCGCTCCGACGCTCGTGCTGCGGTCGTGGACGGAGGACCCTGAGCTGTCGGCCACGGCGGACGGCCCGGACGCCGGCGCCGCGCCGGCCGGCCTCAGCCGCGCGTCGGTGCGCTACGCCGCGCTCCTCGCGCAGGCGCAGGAGCACGTCGCCCGGCTCGCCGGGCTCGCCGGCCTCGACGACGAGGTGCGGACGGCCGCGGAGGACCAGCTCAAGAACGCCGAGGCCGTGGCCCTGCTCGACGAGCTGTCGCGCGACGGCCGCGGGCGCTATCTCCACGCGGGCATGGAGTCCGGGATGGAGGCGCTGATCCCCGGGCTCCGGGCGACGGTGCTGGGCCCGCCGACGGTCGACCAGGATCCGCGGGTCGCGAAGCAGCGCGAGGACGATCCGGAGTACTGGCTCACCGCACTGGACGCCTCTTTGCGCATGGTGGGCGCCGCCGCCGACGCCGGCACCCCGGCGCCCATGACCCACGGCCCGGGTCCGGTCCGCTGGCTGATCGACCGCCTGGCCAATCAGCGGACCGCGTCGGCCGCGCGGCTGGTCCGCGACCTCGACGACGCCCTGAACAACACCAGCCTGATCCTGCTGCTCGAGATCGGCGGCCTGTCGCTGCTCTTCCCCGGCGACGCCCAGATCGAGAACTGGCGGCACACGCTGGACCAGCTCCCCGGCGAGCCGCGGCTGCGCGAGCGGCTTGCACGGATCGACCTGTACAAGGTCGGCCATCACGGCAGCCGCAACGCCACGCCGCGCTCGCTGCACGCGCTCTGGAAGGACCGCGCCGACAGCCTGCCCCGGCTCACCGCGGTGATGTCGACGCGGCAGGGCGTGCACGGCAAGGGCGACAACGCGGTCCCGCAGACGCACCTGGTCACAGCACTGCAGGAGGTCGCCGACCTCTACTCCACCGACGACCTCGTCGGCGGCGAGGAGTACGTCGAACTGGTGTCGGAGGTCTCCGGGGGACCGTTCCGGCCGGTCCCGGCGGCGGGGAACGGATGACCGGATGCCGCGGCCCGCGCGCGCGGGCCGCGGCATCCGTCCTCACTCGGCGAGCGCCTCGACCGCCGCCACCCGCGTCGCGAGCCGGGTCGGCACCACCGCCGCGACGAGGGTGAGCACCGCGGTGGCGGCCACGATGATCGCCACGGGCAGCCACGGCACCGCGGGCGCGACCAGCGTGGGCGCCGAGAACGACGGCGGCATCGGCACGGAGCCGAGGAGCGACTGCGCGCCCGCCCAGCCGTACGCGATCCCCAGCACGAGACCGGTCACCGTGGCGGCGATCGTGATGTGCGCCGCTTCGAGCAGCACCATCCGACGCACCTGACCCGTCGACACGCCCAGCGCCCGGAGGAGCCCGAGCTCACGGCGGCGCTGCACGACGCCGATCGTCAGGAGGTTGACCAGCCCGACGGCCGCGATGACGGCCGACACGGCGACCAGGCCCATCATGATCCCCGCGAAGGTGTCCAGCAGCGTCGTGAGCTCGTCGGGCGCGTCGCCGCCCGCCGACATCGTGAGCACCGCCTTCACGGTCTCGAGGGCGACCGCGAACATCGTCACGAGCGTGACCCCCATCACGACGCCGATGGCCATGCGGCTGGAGCGCTCCGGGTAGCGCAGCGCGTTCTCGGCCGCGAGCCGGGCGGTCGCGGACGATCCGAACCACCTGCCGACGAGCCGCAGCACCGGCGGCATGACCAGGGTCGCCCCCAGTGCGAGCCCCGTGAAGGAGAAGATCCCGCCGAAGAAGGCGATCACCACGCCGAGGGGGCTGAGCAGGCCCAGCGCGATGCCCGCGACCAGCAGCGCGCCGCCGATCGCGAACAGCGCCACGGCGGCGCCGTTGCGGGGGCCGCGGCGCGCGAACGCGTCGTGGGATGCCTCCACCGACCCGCCGAGCGCCTGCAGCGGCGTCACGGTGAGCACGCGGCGGGAACCCGCCCACGCCGCGGCCCACGTGGTCAGGGCGACGACGGTCGCCGGGACCACCAGCACCGGCTGGACGACGGCGTACTGGACGCCGTCGATGCCGAGGTATCCGACGGCGAGGGCGACCCCGGCCCACGACACCAGCGTGCCGCCGACGAGTCCGAGCAGCGCGCCCACGATGCCCACCGCGAGACCCTGCCGGGCCACCTCGGCGCGCTGCGACCGCGCCGATGCGCCGATGAGCCGCAGCAGGGCGATCCGGCGGGTGCGGCCGGCGATCACCGTGGCGAACGTGTTGGCAGTGACGATGGCAGCGACGTAGACGGCGACGCCGATGAGCAGGACGCTCATGATGCCCAGCACCGCGGCGAGCGTGCCGCTGTCGCCGATGAACGGGTCGGCGCGGAGGACGGCCGCGATGAACCCGGTCGCGCTGAGCAGGATCGCCCCGAACGCGCTCGAGATCGCCGCGACGAGGATGCTCGCGCCCATACCCCGCTCGCGGAGCCATCCGAGAGGCGCCGCGACCGCGGCCCCGGCCCCGCGGGTCGCCGGCGTGCGCTCCGCCGTCGGCGCTGCGACGGCGCTCACGAGGCGGCCTCCGCGACCGGAGCCGCGGCGACCGGCGCCGCCGCCACCGGCGCCGCCGCGCCGAGCTCGGAGGCCAGCATGTACGCCGAGATCTCCTCCGCGCTCTGGCGGGGCTTGTCGGCGACGATGCGGCCGTCGCCGAGGAACAGGACGCGGTCCGCGTGCGAGGCGGCGACCGGGTCGTGGGTCACCATGGCGATGGACTGGCCCTGGTCGCGGCTCGCGGCGGCGAGGAGCGCCAGCACCTCGCGGCCCGAGCGGGAGTCGAGGTTGCCGGTGGGCTCGTCGGCGAACACCAGGTCGGGCGCCGTTGCGAGGGCGCGCGCGATCGCGACGCGCTGCTGCTGGCCGCCCGAGAGCTGGTGCGGCCGATGGCGAAGCCTGCTCGTCAGCCCCAGGCGCTCGACGAGCCCGTCGATGCGGGACCGCTCGAGCGTCGTCGGGCGGCGTCCGTCGAGGTCGAACGGCAGCAGGATGTTGCCCAGCGCGTCGAGGGTCGGCACGAGGTTGAACGCCTGGAAGACGAAGCCGACGCGCCGCCGGCGCAGGATCGTGAGCTCCAGATCGCTGAGGCCGGTGATGTCGGTGTCGCCGATCCATGCCCGGCCCGAGGTCGGGGCGTCGAGCCCGGCCATGATGTGCATGAGCGTGGACTTGCCCGAGCCCGACGGGCCCATGATGGCGGTGAACTCGCCGCGACGGATGCCGACGGTCACGCCGTCCAGTGCGCGGACCGTGCTCTCGCCGGTGCCGTAGGTCTTGGTGAGCTGGTGGACCCGGGCGGCGAGGCCCAGATCGGTCGAAGAGATTTCCATGTCCTCGACGGTAGGAAGCGCCTGCTGTCGCGCGCGTCCGCCTGGCGAGGCATCCGTCTACATCCCCGGGATGATCCTCCCCGCCGCATCCCGCCGGTCAGACGAGGTCGTGCTCGAAGGCGAAGACGACCAGCTGCACCCGGTCGCGGAGGGCGAGCTTGGTCAGGATGCGACTGATGTGCGTCTTCACCGTCGCCTCGGAGAGGAACTCCCGCGCCGCGATCTCGGCGTTGGACAGGCCGCGCGCGGCGAGGGCGAAGATCTCCCGCTCGCGCTCGGTGAGCTCGCCGTAGGCGGCGGGGACCGGGCGGGCGGCGGCATCCGTGAATCTTGCGAAGAGCTCCCGGGTGGCGGATGCCGCGATCACGGCCGATCCCGCGTGCACCGTGCGGATCGCCGCGAGGAGGAACTCGGGGTCGGCGTCCTTCAGCAGGAAGCCGCTCGCACCCTGGCGGATCGCCCGCGCCGCCGCCTCGTCGAGGTCGAACGTCGTGAGCATGACGATGCGCGGGGGCTCGGGGTCGGTGAGGAGCTCGGCGGTGGCGGCCAGTCCGTCCATGACGGGCATCCGGATGTCCATGAGCACGACGTCGGGCCGGGTCTGGCGCACGGCGTCGACGGCCTCGCGGCCGTCCGACGCCTCGGCGACCACCTCGAGGTCGGGCTGCGAATCGACGAGCATGCGGATGCCGGCGCGGAAGAGCGCCTGGTCGTCGACCAGCGCGACGCGGATCATGCGAGTCCTCCGATCGGGATCAGTGCGGTCACCGCGAACGCGCCGTCCTCGTCCGCCGCGTCGAGCCGGCCGCCGGCGAGCTGGGCGCGTTCGCGCATGCCGATCAGGCCGTGCCCCGCCTTCGGCGTGCGCGGGCCGGGCGGCAGCGGGTTGCGCACCCCCAGCTCCACACGGTCGGCGAGCCACGCCAGCCGCACGTCGACCGGACCTCCGGGCGCGCCGTGTCGCAGGGCGTTGGTGAGCGCCTCCTGGAGGATGCGGTACACGGCCAGCTGGACCGCGCCCGGCGGCTCCCCGGGCGGTGCCGGATCGACGTCGACCCGCAGCCGCACGCCGGCGGCCCGCACCTGCGCGTAGAGCTCCTCGAGGTCGGCGAGCGTCGGCTGCGGGCCGTCGCCCTGACGGTGGCGCAGCTGCCCGAGGAGCAGCCGCACATCGGCGAGGGCGGAGCGCGCCGTGCTCGCGATCGTGGCGAGCGCCTCGGTCGCGACCGCGGGATCGGATCCGGCCGCGTAGCGTGCGCCGTCCGCCTGGGCGACCACGACCGCGAGCGAGTGCGCGACGACGTCGTGCATGTCGCGCGCGATGCGCACGCGCTCCTGCTCGGCGATGGCCTCGGCCTCGGCCCGCTGCTGCGCCTCGCGGTTCTCCCGCGCGCGCACCGCCGTCCGCACGAGCGCGCCGATCGTCCACGCCAGGCCCAGCGCGAAGGCGGCCGCCACGAGCATCACCAGCGCGAGCGGCAGCGTCTGCCAGGTGAGGCCGCCGGAGTACAGCGGCCCCGCCGCGAGGTAGACGGTGATCACCAGCGCGCCCACGAGCGCCGAGACAAGGCCCGCCCAATAGACGCGGGAGCCGCCATAGGCCGCCGTGGCGTACAGGACGGCGAAGATCGCGACGTCGGCGAAGCCCGGCGGGCGCCCGAATCCCATCTGCAGCAGTGCGCCCGCCCACGCAAGCCCCAGCGCGAGCGCCGGTGAGAGGCGGCGCACGGCGAGCGCCGCACCGAAGAACAGGGCGATGACGAACGCCTCGAGCGCCGGGAACGTCCCCTGCAGCGGTGCGCCGTAGCCCGTCGCGCCGGTGACGACGTGCTCGATCGGCCACGCCGCGAGGAAGAAGAGCACGCCCAGCGAGACGTCGACGACGAGCTGGTACGTCTTCAGGCGGCGGAACACCGTTTCACGTTACGGGAGACCAGCGGGCGCGGCATCCGTCCCGCGCTGTACCTGCGGCCCCGATGGCATCCTCCGCCGGATGTATCCATAAGGTCTGCTGGACCCACCATTGCGCGGCACCGGGTGAGGCTTTACTGTCGCGTCACAGGCCGAAACCGACGGGAAACGTGCAGTCGACAGGATCGTGGTGCGGGGCCGCCCCATCGATCGGACCCGTCGGTCCCAGCCCGAGGGATGCCCCCGCGGGGGCGCGGACGACGAGCCGGCGAGCGCCGGCTCACGAACGGAGACACGATGACGACGGTACGCGCGGCGATCTCGCAGACCACCTGGACGGGCGACAAGGAGTCGATGCTCGACAAGCACGAGGGCTTCGCCCGGGATGCCGCGGCGCAGGGCGCGCAGGTGGTGTGCTTCCAGGAGCTGTTCTACGGCCCCTACTTCGGCATCACGCAGGACAAGAAGTACTACGGCTTCGCCGAGCCCGCCGACGGGCCGATCGTGCAGCGGTTCGCCGCGCTGGCCAAGGAGCTGGGCCTGGTCACGGTGCTGCCGATCTACGAGGAGGCCGAGACCGGGGTCTACTACAACACCGCGGTGCTCGTCGACGCCGACGGCAGCATCCTCGGCAAGTACCGCAAGCACCACCTCCCGCACCTCGACCGGTTCTGGGAGAAGTTCTACTTCCGCCCGGGCAACCTCGGGTACCCGGTGTTCGAGACCGCCGTCGGACGCGTCGGGATGTACATCTGCTACGACCGCCACTTCCCGGAGGGGTGGCGCGAGCTGGGACTGAACGACGCGCACATGGTCTTCAACCCGAACGCGACCAAGCCCGGGCTGTCGAACCGGCTGTGGGAGGTCGAGGGTCCCGCCGCGGCCGTCGCGAACGGGTACTTCGTGCTGCAGCCCAACCGCGTGGGGCGCGAGGACAACGAGTACGGCGACCTCGCTGTCGACTTCTACGGCACCAGCCAGGTGATCGACCCGCGCGGGAACTTCGTCGGCGAGCGCGGATCCGGCGACCACGAGGAGCTGCTGGTGCGCGACCTGAACATGGACATGGTGCGTGAGATGCGGGACGACTGGCAGTTCTACCGCGACCGCCGGCCCGACTCCTACACGAAGATCGCGAAGCCCTGAGGGCCTGACAGGCTCGGCCACCGGAGGACTGACATGGCAACGACACTCATCAAGGGCGGAACCGTCGTCTCGGCGACGGGACGCGGCGAGGCCGACGTGCTCATCGACGGCGAGACCATCGCGGCCGTGCTCGCGCCCGGCTCGCAGCTGCTGGGCACGGATGTCGCGGCATCCGTCGACACGGTCATCGACGCGACCGGGAAGTACGTGATCCCGGGCGGCATCGACGCGCACACCCACATGGAGCTGCCGTTCGGCGGCACCAACGCGTCGGACACGTTCGAGACCGGGACGCGGGCGGCCGCGTGGGGCGGCACGACGTCGATCATCGACTTCGCCGTGCAGCGCTACGGCGAGCGCGTGCAGGACGGGCTCGCGGCGTGGCACGAGAAGGCCGCCGGCAACTGCGCGATCGACTACGGCTTCCACCAGATCGTCGGCGGCGTCGACGACGACTCCCTCGCGGCGATGCGGGGCCTGCTCGACGAGGGCGTCTCGAGCTTCAAGCTCTTCATGGCCTACCCCGGCGTGTTCTACTCCGACGACGCGCAGGTGCTCAAGGCCATGCAGGTATCGGCGGAGACCGGCCTGCTCACGATGATGCACGCCGAGAACGGCCCGGCGATCGACGTGCTCGCGGCGCAGCTGGCCGAAGCCGGCAAGAAGGCGCCGTACTACCACGGCATCGCGCGCGCCTGGCAGATGGAGGAGGAGGCCACGCACCGCGCGATCATGCTGGCGAACCTCACCGGCGCGCCGCTGTACACGGTGCACGTGAGCGCCAAGCAGGCCGTGGACCAGATCGCCTGGGCGCGCGACCAGGGCTGGAACGTGTTCGGCGAGACCTGCCCGCAGTACCTGTACCTCTCGCTGGAGGAGCAGCTCGGCGCGTTCAGCGAGGAGTGGGGGCAGTTCGAGGGTGCCAAGTGGGTGTGCTCGACGCCGCTACGCAGCAGCAAGGAGGGCCACCAGCACCACATGTGGCAGGCGCTGCGCACCAACGACATCCAGATGGTCTCGACCGACCACTGCCCGTTCTGCATGAAGGGCCAGAAGGAGCTGGGTCTCGACGACTTCCGCGCGATCCCGAACGGCATCGGCTCGGTCGAGCACCGCATGGACCTGATGTACCAGGGCGTCGTCACGGGCAAGATCACGCTCGAGCGGTGGGTGGAGCTGACCTCCACCACACCCGCGCGCATGTTCGGCCTGTACGGCAGGAAGGGCGTCATCCAGCCGGGCGCCGACGGCGACATCGTCGTCTACGACCCGAACGGCCACACGTCGATCGGCCTCGGCGAGGGCCGCACGCACCACATGAACATGGACCACTCCGCATGGGAGGGCTACGAGATCGACGGGCATGTCGACACCGTGATCTCCCGCGGCAAGGTCGTGGTCGACGGCGGCCGGTACCACGGCTCCAAGGGCGACGGGCGCTTCCTCAAGCGCGGCCTCTCGCAGTACCTCATCTGATTCCCGGCGATCGAGCGGAGCGTATCGAGATCATGGACTTCGGCGTCGTCCTGCAGACCAACCCGCCCGCCGCGCGCACCGTGCAGCTCGCCAAGCTCGCCGAGGCGCACGGCTTCAGCCACGTGTGGACCTTCGACTCGCACCTGCTGTGGCAGGAGCCCTACGTCATCCACTCGGCGATCCTCGCCGAGACCAAGCGCGTCACGGTGGGGCCGTTCGTGACGAACCCCGCGACGCGGGACTGGACGGTGACGGCCTCCGTGTTCGCCACGCTCAACGAGATGTACGGCAACCGCACGATCTGCGGCATCGGCCGCGGGGACTCGGCGGTGCGGGTGACCAACGGCAAGCCGGTGACGATGGCCGAACTGCGCGAGTCCATCCACGTGATCCGCGAGCTCGCGAACTCGCGGCCCGTCGAGTACCACGGCTCGACGATCCGGTTCCCGTGGAGCCGGGGCTCGCAGCTGGACGTGTGGGTGGCGGCGTACGGGCCGATGGCACTCACGCTCACCGGCGAGGTGGGCGACGGGTTCATCCTGCAGCTGGCGGACGTCGACATCGCCGCGTGGATGATCAAGACGGTGAAGGATGCCGCGGCCGCCGCCGGCCGCGACCCCGACTCGCTCGCCTTCTGCGTGGCCGCCCCGATGTACATCGGCGACGACGAAGCGCACATGCGCGACCAGTGCCGGTGGTTCGGCGGCATGGTGGGCAACCACGTCGCCGACATCGTCGCGAAGTACGGCCATCACGGCGCCATCCCCGACGCGCTCGCCGACTACATCGAGGGACGCAAGGGGTACGACTACAACACCCACGGCAAGGCCGACAACGACCACGTCGACTTCGTCCCCGACGAGATCGTCGAGCGCTTCTGCATCCTGGGCTCGGCATCCGACCACATCGCCAAGCTCGAACAGCTGCGCGAGCTGGGGGTCACCCAGTTCGCCGGCTACCTGCAGCACGACAACAAGGAGGAGACGCTCCGCGTCTACGGCGAGACCGTGATCCCGGCGCTGCAGACCCACGTGACGGCCAAGTCGTGAAGTCGGCACCGGCATGAGGCCCATCGGCTGGTCGGCGCGCCGTCAGGGCGAGCTCCGCGGCTGGATCGCCGCGGGCTGGGGCGCGGTGGGGGTGGTGGCGGTCATCGTGCTGTGGGAGCTGTACAAGTTCCTCGGACCCGCCGACGGCGTTGTCGTGGGCGCCGTCCCCGGCGAGTCCGGGTCGGGGCTCATGATCCTCCCGCGCACCCATGACCGGGCGATGCCGCACGTGTGGGACATGGTCGCGCGCCTGTTCGCCCCCACGAGCGGCGGCGACACCCCCGCGCTCTGGGTCTCGGTCGCCGGCGCCGCCCTCATCACCCTGGGGATCGCCGCCGTCGGATGGCTGATCGGCGTGGTCGTGGGCGCCCTCCTGGGCCTGGTGATGCAGCGGTGGCGCCTGCTGGAGTGGGGCCTGCTCCCCTGGATCGTGGTGAGCCAGATCGTGCCGCTCATCGCGTTCGCCCCCGTCGTCAATGCGATCGGCAACCAGATCGACCGCGGCGGCGGCACGTGGCCGCAGTGGCTGTCGGTGGCGGTGATCGCGTCGTATCTGGCGTTCTTCCCGGTGGCCGTCGGGGTGCTCCGAGGCCTGGCGTCGCCGGACCGCATCCACCTCGACCTCATGAGCAGCTACGCCGCGGGGTACTGGCCGACGCTGTTCCGGCTGCGCCTGCCCGCGGCCGTCCCGCACCTGCTTCCGGCGCTGCGGCTCGCCGCCGCGAACGCGGTGCTCGGCGCGGTCGTGGCGGAGGTCTCCATCGGCATGCGCGGCGGCATCGGCCGCATGCTCATCCAGCTGGCGGGTCAGGCCTCGAGCGACCCCGCCGCTCCATGGGGGCCGACGTTCGGCTCGATCGCCCTCGGCCTGATCGCCGCCGGCTCGGTGGCCCTCATCGGCCTCGGACTTGCCAACTACCGCAGAGGAGAGGCCGCCGCATGACCGACCTTGCCGTCCACGCATCCGGCGTCGGGAAGGTGTTCCCGACGAAGACCGGGGAGGTCGTCGCGCTGACCGACGTCGATCTCGAGGTCGCCGGCGGTGAGTTCGTGTCGCTCATCGGCCCGTCGGGCTGCGGCAAGTCGACGCTGCTGCGCCTGATCGCGGACCTCGACCAGGCGACGTCCGGCACCCTCCAGATCTTCGGAAAGCCCGCCAAGCGCGCCCGCATCGATCAGGACTACGGCATCGCGTTCCAGCAGGCCGGCCTCCTGCCGTGGCGCTCGGTCGCCGCCAACATCGGGCTGCCGCTCGAACTGCACGGCACGGGCAAGGCTGCTCGCGCGAGCCGCGTGGCCGAGCTGGCGGAACTGGTCGGTCTCTCGGACTTCGTCGATCGCTACCCCGACCAGCTCTCCGGCGGTATGCAGCAGCGCGTCGCGATCGCCCGCGCGCTGGCCGCCCGCCCGAAGCTGCTCCTCATGGACGAGCCGTTCGGCGCGCTCGACGAGATGACGCGCGAGCGCCTGCAGTCCGAGCTGACGCGCATCGCCGCCGAGACCTCGGCGGCCGTCGTGTTCGTGACCCACTCGATCCCGGAGGCGGTCTTCCTCTCCGACCGCGTGGTGGTGATGAGCCCGCGTCCCGGTCGCATCACCGACGTGGTCCAGACCTCTCTCGGCGAGGTGCGCGACGAGGCGCTGCGCGAATCGCCGGAGTTCTTCGACCGCGTGACGGCCGTCCGCGAGGCGCTGCACGGCTCGCCCGTCACGAGGGCGAGTGAATCATGACGGATGCCGCGACCACGATGCTGCCCGCCGCGCCGACTCCGGCGGGCGCGGGACGGGGGCCCGGCGAGCGCGAGCTTCCGGGGTGGCTGAAGTGGGTGGCGCCCGTCATCGTCGGCGTCCTGATCCTCGCGATCTGGATCTTCTGGGTCGATGTGCTCGGCACCGCGCCGCGGATGCTGCCGAGCCCGACCGCGATCGCCGAGGAGTTCGTCCGCCGGTTCCCGATCATCCTCGACGACATGATGATCACGGCCACGAACGCTCTGATCGGCCTCGTGGTCGGCTCCCTCCTCGCGCTGCTGTTCGCCGGGCTGGCGGCCGCGGCCAAGCCCGTCGACGGCATGCTCGCGCCGCTGGTGTCCGCCCTCGCCGTCATCCCGATCGTCGCGATCACGCCGATCCTCAACACGATGTTCGGCGCCTCGAGCCAGTTCGGACGTCAGGCGGTCGCGACGATCGCGGCCTTCATCCCGGTGTTCGTCAACGTGCTGCGGGGCCTCCGCCAGACCCGGCCCGTGCACCGCGACCTGCTGCGCTCGTCCGCGGCATCCGGCTGGCAGACGTTCCGCGTCCTGACACTCCCGACCGCCCTCCCGTACCTCATGACGGGCCTGCGCATCGCCAGCTCGCTGGCGGTGATCGCCGCCCTCGTCGCCGAGTACTTCGGCGGGCCAGCCGACGGCATCGGCACGGCCATCGCCACCTACGCCAAGTCCGGCCGGGCCGCGCTGGCGTGGGCCTACGTGCTCGGCGGCATCATCATCGGGCTCGTGTTCTTCCTCGTGACCTCGCTCCTGGAGCGCCTGGCGACGAGGCGGTCGCCGGCCTGACCGGCGTTTGCAGTACCCGACGCACCACACGAAAGGAACGCCATGAGACACAGCATCAGACGCGGCCTGACCGCGGCCTCCGTCGCCACCGTCGCGGCACTCGCGCTCGCAGCCTGTTCCGGGTCGGGCGGCACCGACGACGGCGGAGGAGGCGGAGACGAGGACTTCGAGCCGCTCACCTCGATCAAGCTGCAGCTGCAGTGGCTGCCGCAGGCCCAGTTCGCCGGCTACTACGTGGCCCAGGAGCAGGGCTACTTCGAGGAGGAGGGCTTCGACGAGGTCGAGATCGTGCCGTCCGGCGGCGACATCGTGCCGCAGGACGCGCTCGTGGCCGGCGACGTCGACTTCGCCATCGCGTGGGTGCCCAAGGTGCTCGGCACGCTCGAGGCGACGGGCGTCGAGCTCACCGACATCGCGCAGGTCTTCCAGAAGTCCGGGACGCTGCAGGTGTCGTGGAAGGGCGACGGGATCGAGTCCGTCGCCGACTTCGAGGGCAAGCGCATCGGCTCGTGGGGCTTCGGCAACGAGTGGGAGATCTTCGCCGCGATGGCCGCCGAGGACCTCGACTCCACCTCCGTGTCGATCACGACCCAGGACTTCTCGATGAACGCCTTGCTCGACCGTGACGTCGACGCCGCCCAGGCGATGACGTACAACGAGTGGGCGCAGATCCTCGAGGTCGTGAACCCGGAGACCGGCGAGCTCTACCAGCCCGACGACTTCGACGTCATCTCGTACGAGGACACCGAGGGCGCCATGCTGCAGGACGCCATCTGGGCCGACACGCAGCGGCTCGAGGACGACCCGGCCTACGCCGATGCGGCGGTGCGGTTCCTCAAGGCCGTGACGAAGGGCTGGATCTTCGCCCGCGACAACCCCGAGGAGGCGGCCGAGATCGTCTACGACATCGCGTCGAACGCCGAGGCCGCGTTCCCCGTCGGGCCGGTGCACCAGCTGTGGCAGATGAACGAGGTCAACAAGCTCATCTGGACGGGCGCCGACTTCGGGCTCGTGGACGAGGCGGCCTGGGACAAGACGGTGGCCGGTGCGCTGTCGGCCAAGAACCAGGACGACCTCGAGCTCATCACGACCGAGCCCGCCGACTCGGCGTACTCGAACGAGTACATCGAGCAGGCGCTCGCCGAGCTCGAGGAGGAAGGCGTCGAGGTCGGGGGCGAGTACACGCCGATCGAGGTGACGCTCACCGAGGGCGGCCAGTAGCGGATGCCGCACCCGCGCGGCGACCGGACACTCCGGTCGCCGCGCGGGGCAAGGCAAGACGAAACGCCGTTGACCCGCCTTCCGCGAACAGGGAACGTGGACACATGACCGAAGATCTCGACGCCCTCGCGAAGGAGCTCGACCGCGAGCACGTGTTCCACTCCTGGTCCGCGCAGGCGGGCCTGGACCTGCCCGTCATCGCGGGCGGCAGGGGCACGGTGGTGTGGGACCACGCCGGCAATCGCATGCTGGACTTCTCGAGCCAGTTGGTCAACGTCAACATCGGGCATCAGCATCCCGCCGTCGTCGCGGCGATCCGCGAGCAGGCCGAGCGCCTGGCGACCATCGGGCCCGCCACGGCCAACCTCCACCGCGGTCAGGCCGCGCAGCGCATCCTCGACAAGGCCCCTGCCGGCTTCGCGAAGGTCTTCTTCACCAACGGCGGTGCGGACGCGATCGAGAACGCGATCCGCATGGCACGCCTGCACACCGGTCGCGACACCGTGCTCTCGACCTACCGCTCGTACCACGGCAACACCGGTGCGGCGATCGTCGCGACGGGCGACTGGCGACGGATGCCGAACCAGTACGCCCGCGGACACGTGCACTTCTTCGGCCCGTTCCTGTACCGCACCGAGTTCTGGGCGACCACGCCGGAGGAGGAGTGCGAGCGAGCCCTGCACCACCTCGAACGCGTGATCCAGTCGGAGGGGCCTTCCACGATCGCCGCCCTGCTGCTGGAGTCGGTGCCCGGCACCGCCGGCATCATGGTGCCGCCGCCCGGCTATCTGGCGGGGGTCCGCGCGCTGGCCGACGCCTACGGCATCGTGCTCATCCTCGACGAGGTGATGGCGGGGTTCGGGCGCACCGGCCGCTGGTTCGCCTTCGAGGGCCACGACGTCGTGCCCGATCTGATCACCTTCGCCAAGGGCGTGAACTCGGGCTACGTGCCGGTGGGCGGCGTGATCATCTCGCCCGAGATCGCGGCGACGTTCGACGACCGCGTCTTCCCCGGCGGCCTCACCTACTCGGGGCACCCGCTGGCCGCGGCCTCGATCGTCGCAGCGATCGACGCGATGGAGTCGGAGGGGATCGTCGAGAACGCCCGGCGCGTGGGCGAGGAGGCGATCGGCCCCGGTCTGCGCGCCCTGGCGTCGCGGCATCCGCTCATCGGCGAAGTGCGCGGCGAGGGCGTGTTCTGGGCGCTCGACCTCGTGACCGACCGCGACACCCGCGAGCCGGTCGGCGCCGAGGTCGTGGGGAAGCTGAAGAAGGAGCTGACGTCGCGAGGGCTGCTGCCCTTCGCGGCGGAGAACCGCATCCACGTCGTGCCGCCCTGCGTGGTCACCGACGAGGAGGTGCGGGAGGCGATGTCGATCTACGATGAAGCCCTGACGAGCGTCGAAGGCGACCTCTTCTGACGCGTGCATCGCGTCGCGGCCGACCGACCGGGTCGGCCTGCGGCGCTTCCGAAGGAGGAACACGACAATGACGGACATGATGGAGCGCACCGACCCGGTGGGCGCCGACACGGCGGTCCTCGAGCACTGGGTGAACGGCGGGCCGTGGGCGGGGGCATCCGACCGCACCGGCTCGGTGTACAACCCCGCGCTCGGCACGGTCCAGAAGCGGGTGCGGTTCGCCACCCGCGACGACGTCGGATCAGCGGTGGATGCCGCGTCCGCGGCGTGGGCGCAGTGGCGCGACGCCTCGATCGCCAAGCGCCAGGCGGTGATGTTCGCGTTCCGCGAGCTGCTGAACGCGCGCAAGGAGGAGCTCGCCGAGATCCTCACCTCCGAGCACGGCAAGGTGCTCGCCGATGCGCGCGGCGAGATCGCCCGCGGCATGGAGGTGGTCGAGTTCGCGTGCGGCGTGGGGCACCTCACCAAGGGCGCGTACTCCGAGAACGTCTCGACCGGCATCGACGTCTACACGCTGCGTCAGCCGCTGGGCGTCGTCGGCATCATCAGCCCCTTCAACTTCCCGGCGATGGTGCCGCTGTGGTTCTTCTCGATCGCCCTCGCGGCCGGCAACGCCGTCGTGCTGAAGCCGTCCGAGAAAGACCCGAGCGCCGCGAACTGGCTCGCGGGCCTGCTGACGGAGGCGGGGCTCCCCGACGGCGTCTTCAACGTCGTCCACGGCGACAAGGAGGCGGTGGACGCGCTGCTGGAGCACCCGGACGTGCGGGCGATCTCGTTCGTCGGCTCGACGCCGATCGCGAAGTACGTCTACGAGACGGCGACCTCGCACGGCAAGCGCGTGCAGGCCCTCGGCGGCGCGAAGAACCACATGCTGGTGCTGCCCGACGCCGATCTCGACCTGGCCGCGGACGCCGCCGTGAACGCCGGCTTCGGCTCGGCGGGTGAGCGCTGCATGGCGATCTCGGTGGTGCTCGCCGTCGACACGGTCGCCGACGAGTTCGTCGCCAAGGTCGCCGAGCGCATGTCCTCCCTGCGCACCGGAGACGGCACCCGCGGCTGCGACATGGGACCGCTCATCACCGGACAGCACCGCGACAAGGTGACGTCGTACATCGATGTCGCCGGCGCCGACGGCGCCTCGGTCGTGGTCGACGGTCGCGGCGTGGAGGTCGACGGAGACGCGAACGGCTTCTGGCTCGGCCCGACGCTGATCGACAACGTGCCGACGTCGTCGACGGTGTACACCGACGAGATCTTCGGCCCGGTGCTGTCGGTGGTGCGCGTCGAGGGCTACGAAGAGGGCCTCGATATCATCAACGCGAGCCGGTACGGCAACGGCACCGCCATCTTCACCAACGACGGCGGCGCCGCACGACGCTTCCAGCGCGAGGCGACGGTCGGCATGATCGGCATCAACGTGCCGATCCCGGTGCCGGTGGCGTATCACTCCTTCGGAGGCTGGAAGGCGTCGCTCTTCGGCGACGCGAAGGCGTACGGCCCGCACGGCTTCGAGTTCTTCACGGCCGAGAAGGCGATCACGTCACGCTGGCTCGACCCGTCGCACGGAGGGATCAACCTGGGCTTCCCGCAGCACGACTGACCCGCCTCGCCTCGCTCGCTCAGGGGCCCGGCGGAGCCGGTGCGAACACGGTCACCGCGCGAGGCACCGCGACGCACCGCAAGGTGAAGCCGCCCGCCTCCCGCTCCTCGAGTTCGCCGTCGTGCACGAAGACGGACGGATGCCCCGCCTCGGGGCGGACGCGGACGTCGAGCTCGCGCACGACGAGGCGCTCGACGTCCTCGTCGCGGGGGAACAGGCGCACGGCGCGCAGCACGGCCGCCGTGCGCTTGCCGAAGGCGAGCGAGGCGAGCGCGCGCACCTTCGACCCGCGCGCGTGGTGGATGCGGACATCGAGCACGCCGGCCTCGGTCTCCTGCCGCTGCATCGTGGCGACGCGATCGGGGTCGTTCCGCCCGACGCTGACGAACACCGACCACACGCGCGCGCGGCGTCCGCCCCGCACGATGGTGAGCGGCTCGGCTCGGCGCAGCGCGACCGCGGTCGCGACGACGCCGCCGATCCACTTGCCGAGGCTCGTTCGCCGCTCGCGCTCCCCGATGAGCTCGGGGTAGGCCCCGACCGAGACGACGTTGAGCACGGTGAGCGGCTCGTCGTCATCCGCCGTCGCATCCGCGACGCCGACCTCGGCCGTCGAGCCCGCCTCGTACGCGTCGATCGCGGCGTCGACGCTGTCGAGGCCCAGCGCGCGCACGAAGTGGTTGAACGTGCCGCCCGGCATGGCGAGGAGGGGCCGGTCGTACCGGCGGGCGAGGTGCGCCATGCGCGAGACCGACCCGTCGCCGCCGTAGACGCCGAGCACCGCGGGGGCGGGGTCGGCGGCCATCGCCTTCGCGACGACGTCTTCGAGGTCCTCGTCGTCGCCGAGCTCTCGGATCTGCGCCCCGGGCAGGCGCGCGGCGAAGATCGAGGCGGGGTCGGACCGGATGACCGCCGAGCCGGATGCCGCGTTCCGCACGATCAGCACTCCCCGGCCGCGATCGTCGGCGGGTGGGGGCGGGGCGGGGTCCATGCGCCGAGACTACCCACCGCTCGCCGGGAAAGGGTCAGGCGGGGAGGATCGGGCGGTTCTCGTAGAACGTCTGCAGCACGACGGTCGTGCGCGTGTTCACCGACGCGGCCGCGCGGATGTCGCGGATCAGCGATTCGAGGTGACGCGGGGTGGCCACGCGCACGAGGAGGATGTAGCTCGCGTCGCCGGCGATCGAGTGGCACGCCTCGATCTCGGTGAGGTGCTCGAGCAGCTCGGGCGCGTTGTCGGGCTGGCCGGGATCGAGCGGCGTGATCTCGACGAAGGCGGCGAGGGGCTTGCCGACCGCTTCGGCGTCGACGAGGGCCCGGTAGCCGGTGATGACGCCGCGGCTCTCGAGCCGCCGCAGTCGCGCCTGGACGGCCGACACCGACAGCCCGACCGAGGCGGACAGATCGGCGAGCGTCGCGCGCGCGTCGCGGGAGACCTCCCGCACGATGGCGGCGTCGGTCGCGTCATCCAGGCTCGGCATGCCTCGACTCTATCCCTGACAGGAAATTTTCCTGCTGAATCGTGTCGCTGGGGGAAGTTCTCTAGAATCGGGAGAGAAACCGCGCTCGAAGATCGGAGGTTCACCATGCCCGCTCCCACCCGCACCACGCAGGTCATCGTCGGCGAACCCGAGGTCGTCGAGGATGCGACCCGGTCATCGGCCGCCGAGCCCGTGGAGGCGTCGCCCGCCTGGTTGCGCCTGAAGGCGGCGGCGACCGCGATCCAGGGCCTGCAGATCAAGGACGGCTCGATTCCGGATGCCGCGGCCCACGACCGGGCGCGCGCTCTGGTCGCCGAGATCATCGCCGGCATCCGAGCGCTCGCCCCGGCGTTCCCGCACGACGCGGAGTACCTCGCGGCCTCGGTGCGCGACTTCCAGCGGTGGGCCGACGAGGGCTTCGGCATCCCGGACTTCCTCGACTCGCTCATGGCGTTCCACCCGCAGCGGCACCGGGTCGACGGCATCCGTCACCTGGTCGTCTTCCCCATGTACACGCAGAACGGATCGTCCGATCGTCACGTCGAGGCGGTGCTCGTCGAGGTGATCTGGCCCGAGTTCATCGCCCAGCTGGAGGCCGGCGACTACGGCAACAAGCTCTTCGTGTCGCTGCGGTTCCTGGACTTCACCCCGGGCTACGACACGAACAGCGCCGTGCTCTTCCCCGAGACCGTCGCGATGCGCGAGATCCCGGCGTTCACGTGGGGCGCGATCTTCCAGGACCGCGAGGCCGCCCGCTACCGCCGGGTGGTGCGCGCGGCCGCCGAGATCACGAAGCTGGAGCTCCCCGCCGACGCCGCCCGCATGCTCGACGACCAGGCGCTCACCGAGAAGACGTTCGTGATGTGGGACATCATCCACGACCGCACCCACATGCGCGGCGATCTCCCGTTCGATCCGTTCATGATCAAGCAGCGGATGCCGTACTTCCTGTACTCGCTTGAGGAGCTGCGGTGCGACCTCACCGCGTTCCGCGAGTGCGTCGCGATCCAGCGGCGGCTGGCCGATCGACAGGCTCAGGGGGCGGAGCTCAGCGAGGCCGAGGCCGAGTTGCTCGAGCACGCCAAGCTGGTGCAGTACGCGGTGATCTTCGACCGGATCTTCCGGTTCTCCATCACCGGCACGCGGGTGCGCAACTACGACGGGCTCGGCGGCCAGCTGCTGTTCGCGTGGCTGCACCAGCGCGACGTGCTGCACTGGACCGACACGGCCCTCGCCTTCGACTGGGAGGACGTGCCCGCCGCGGTCGTCGCGCTCGGCGACGCGATCGACGAGCTCTACTGGCGCTCGATCGACCGCCCGAAGACCGCGCACTGGCTCGCCGCGTACGACCTCGTCCGCGGCACCCTGACGCCGAACCCGGCGTCGCAGTGGGCACGCGGACTGCCCGACGAGATCCTCGCCGGCCCGCCGAAGGGCTACACCGACGCGGTCATGGACGACGAGTTCCCGCTGTCGATGTTCTTCGAGGCGCTCGAGCGGAAGATGAAGCCCGTCATCGAGTCGACCGCCGGCATCACCGGCCGCGACTCCTGAAGCGTCGTTCGGCCCATCGTTCTCGCCGAGATCGCACGTTCTCGTCGAGATCGCACGTCGTGGGCGCCGACGACGTGGTCATTCGACGAGATCGCACGATCTCGGCGATGGAGGGCGGAGTGGAGAGCGGAGTGGAGAGCGGGCGTGGAAGGGTAGGGGTATGAGCGTCTCAGGCAGACTCGTGGTCGTCTCGGGGGCCACCAGCGCGTCCGGTCTCGCCGCCACCCGCGAACTCGTCGCGGCGGGCGCGCGCGTCATCGCGGTGGGGCGGAGCTCCGAGAAGCTGGAGGAGCTCACCTCCTCCCTCGGCGCCGGGCCGGGCGTCGCCGACGTCGACCCGGCCGGCAGCGTCCGCACCGAGGTGTGCGACCTGACCGATGAGGCCGACGTCGCCGCACTCGCGGAGCGGATCCACGCGGCCGACGGAGCCGTCGACGGGGTGCTGCACCTCGTGGGCGGCTGGCGCGGCGGCGGCGGTCTGGCGGGGCAGACCGACGACGACTACCGCTTCCTCGAGCGCTCGCTGACCGCGCTGCGCCACGTCAGCCGGGCATTCGACGCCGACCTGCGGAGGTCGTCGTCCGCGCGCACCGCGATCGTCTCCTCCACCGCCGTGGAGCGCCCGCTCGCCGGCGGCGCCAACTACGCCGCGGTCAAGGCGGCGAGCGAGGCGTGGGCGCGCGCCGTCGCGCAGGGCTTCGCGAAGGCCGCGAAGGACTCCGGGCGGCCGCTGGCCGCGGCATCCGTCATCTTCCGCACCAAGAGCCTCTCGGGACTCGAGGATGCCCTGGCGCAGCGCTTCGCCGACCTGTGGATGACCGACGCCTCCGAGACCAACGACACGATCGTCGACCTCACCGACCCCTCGCTGTGACTCCGCCGCGCCCGCCGTCGCCGCGGGAGAATGGATACCCGTGACCACCATCCACGACCCCAACCTGCGCGGATTCGCGTCCGACAACTACTCCGGCATCCACCCGGAGGTGCTCGCGGCCATCGCCGCCGCCAACGACGGGCACCAGGTCTCGTACGGCGAGGACGTCTACACCGAGCGCCTGCAGGAGGTCATGGCCCGGCACTTCGGCGACGGCGTCGAGGCGTACCCGGTGTTCAACGGGACCGGCGCCAACGTCGTCGGGCTGCAGTCGATGCTGCCCCGCTGGGGCGCCGTGATCACGGCCGGGACCGCGCACATCAACGTGGACGAGGGCGGTGCGCCCGAGCGCGTGGCCGGCATCAAGCTGCTCACCGTCGCGACCGACGACGGCAAGCTCACGCCCGAGCTCATCGACCGCGAGGCGTGGGGCTGGGGCGACGAGCACCGCGCGCAGCCACTCGTCGTCTCGATCACGCAGTCGACCGAGCTCGGCACCCTCTACTCCGTCGACGAGATCGCCACGATCGCCGCGCACGCGCACGGCCTCGGGATGCACGTGCACATGGACGGCTCGCGGATCTCGAACGCCGCCGCGTCGCTCGGCGTGCCGTTCCGGGAGTTCACGCGCGACGCGGGCGTCGACGTGCTGAGCTTCGGCGGCACCAAGAACGGCGCCATGCTCGGGGAGGCCGTCGTCGTGCTCAACCCCGAGGCCTCGCAGGGCCTGAAGTTCCTCCGCAAGCTCGACATGCAGCTCGCCTCGAAGATGCGGTTCGTCTCGGCGCAGCTGCTCGCCCTGCTCGAGGGGGATCTGTGGCTGCGCAACGCCTCCCACTCGAACGCGATGGCGCAGCGCCTGCGCGCCGGCATCGAGCGCGGCCTCGCCGACGGGTCGATCCGGGGGGTCGCGTTCACCCAGCCGACGCAGGCCAACGGCGTCTTCGCGACCCTGCCGGCCGGCGTCGCCGACCGTCTGCGCGCGTCGTTCCGGTTCTACGACTGGGATGCCGCGAAGAACGAGGTGCGCTGGATGTGCAGCTTCGACACGTCCGAGAACGACATCGACGCGTTCCTCGCCGCGATCGCGCGGGAGACTTCGGCGTCGTAGCCGGACCGCGCGGCTCCCGGACCGCGGGGCGCGCGGTCCGGGACCCGGGGGCTCAGCCCTCGTGCTGCTCGACCTCGGCCTCGTGCTGCTCGGCCTCGGCCTCGTGCGACTCTGCTTCGGCTTCGTGCGGCTCGCCGCCCCCAGCCATGTCCTCCTGCGACTCGCCGCTCTCGGCCGGGTCGTCCTGCGACTCACCGTCCACGGCCGCGTCCTCGCCCGGCTCCGGCACGACCGCCGCGTCCTCGGCGGAATGGCCGGGGGCGGCATCCGTCGTCTCCTCGTCCGGCTGATCTGCAGAGGTGACGGATGCCGGCGCGAGGGCGGTCTCGGGCCGGATGAGCTCCTTCACCTCGGCCATGAAGCTCATGAGCTGGTGCTGCTGCCAGCGCAGGGTGCGCGTGCGGTCCTCGGCGTCACGGAGCACGGACTGGGAGTGCGAGGTGACCAGGGCGATGATGCGCTCGGCCTTCACGTGCGCCTGCTCGAGGTGCTCTCGGGCGCGCAGCTGCGCGTCGGCCTCGATCTGCTGCGACTGCGCGCGCATCAGACGCTCGAAGTCCTCCGCCTTCGCCGAGACCCGCTGCGCGTGCTCCAGCGACGCCGTGACCTGCTCGTTGGCATCCTGCGTGATGCGCTCGGCATGGGCGACCGCCTGGTTGTGGAGCACGAGGAACTCCTGGTGCGCATCGTCCTGGCGACGGGTGAGGGATGCCTCGAACTCCAGCGCCCGCAGGCGCAGCTCGCGCACCGCCTCCTCGGCCTCGGACCGGTCGCGCGCCGTCTCGCGGGCGACCGTGGAGCGCAGCATGGCCGCGCCCTTCTCGGCCTCCGAGCGGATGGCGGCGGCCTCGCGCTCGGCCTGCGAGATCTTCTCGGCGGCGTGCGCGGACTCGCGCTCGATGCGGGCCTCGTGCGCGGTCAGCTCGGTGTCGATCTTCAGCCGGATCTGCTGCGCCTCGTGCTGGGCCTGCGAGACGATGCCGTCGGCCTCGGCCTGCGCGGCCGTGCGCCGGTTGGCGATCTCTTCGCGCGCCGCCTCGAGCAGGCGGTCGCCCTGGATGGAGGCGTTGCGGATGAGGAGACTCGCCTGGTCCTCCGCGACGCGCAGCACCTCCTCGAACTGCTGGCGGTTCGGCGACTCGCCCGTGGCGCCGACAAGCTCGTCGCTGAGCGCCTGGACCCGCTGCTCGGCGTCGGCCAGCCGGGCATTGGCGAGTTCGAGCTCGGCCTGCAGGCGCTGCAGGGCGTCGCCCTCCTCCTCCCGGGCGGCGGATGCCTCGGCCTCGGCGCGCTCGCGCTCGGTGCGGCGGTTCTCGTCCGCTGCCGCGAGCTCGGCCTGCAGCCGGTCGATCTGCTCCTGTCGCGCGGCGAGCTCGGCGTCGACCTCGGCGCGGTGGGCGGCGATGGCGGCGTCGATGTCGGCCTGACGCCGCTCGTTCGCGACCTGCAGCTCCGCCTCGAGACGCTCGGCCTTCGCCCGGCTCTGCGCGACCGCGGCGCCCGCCCGCCGCTGGTGCTGCTTCAGCTGCGCGACCTCGTCGGCCGCAGCGCGCACGCGCGCGTCGAGGCCGGCGATCGCGGCATCCACCTCTTCCTTGTCGTAGCCGCGGAAGGTCGTGGTGAAGCCCGATCCGAACGTCGTCGACGTCTCGCCGATGATCGTGTCGAAGGGGCTGGGGTCTTCCGGACCAGTGGTGCCGGGGTTGACGGCGTGCTCGGACATCGAGTGACTCTGCTTTCTAGGGGCGAGGGGAATCACTGTGTCGGCGACCGCATACAGCGGCGGCGGTGCGTTCCGCCGGTCGCACGGCGAACGGGTCGCCGGGCGCGGCCGACGGAGGCCGCATCGCCCTCGACGACACCGGGGGGTGAGTGTCGCAGGGGTGACTGCGCTCAGGGTGACTGAACCCTACCGCGCCTCGCCGTGTGCGCGAAACGCGCGGCGCTCACCGCCCCGCGAGCCACTCCCGGTACGCGTCGAACGACGACGCGCGCCCGAGGAACGCCTCGACGAGCTCGCGTGCGTCGCGGGATCCTCCGCGCTCGAGCACCTCGGTACGGTAGCGGCGCGCCGCCTCGGGATCCATCAGTCCCTCGCCGAAGCCGCTGAGCAGGTCGCGGGCGATCACGAGGCTCCACTGGTACGTGTAGTAGCAGGCGCCGTAGCCGGTGAGGTGGCCGAAGCCGGCATAGGAGTGCTGGCCGGGCAGCGGCTGGACCGGGCTCGTCGCGGCGTAGATCCGCTCGGTCTCGGCCTGCAGGTCGGAGGGACGGTCGACGTGCAGGCGGTACGACACGTTCGCGTGCCCCAGCTGGCGCCGCACTTCGAGTGCGCGACCGAACCCGTCGGCCGTGCGCATGCGGGCCACGAGATCGGCCGGGATCGGGCGGCCGTCCGCGTCGCCGCTGAAGGAGGCCAGCACGTCGGCGTCCCACGCCCATTCCTCCAGCAGCTGGCTGGGCGCCTCGACGAAGTCCCACTCGGTGGCCACGCCGCTGAAACGGGCGAACCGCTGGTGGCCGCCGAGGATGTCGTGCACGAGGTGCCCGAACTCGTGGAAGAACGTCACGACCTCGTCGTGCTCGAGCAGTCCGCGCGAGAAGTTGCACAGGAGCGCGGCCTCGGGGAGCACCCGACCCGCCACGCCCGGAGCGAGCGGGAAGCAGGCCGCATGGCTGAACTTGCCCTCGCGGGGGTGCAGGTCGAGGTGGATACGGCCAAGGCGGACTCCTCCGCGCACCACGTCGAAGGACTGCACGTCGTCGTGCCACGCCGGAGCGTCGACCGGCAGGTACTCGACGTCGAGGAGGCGGCCGGTGACGTCGAGGACGCCCGACACGACTCGCTCGAACGGGAAGTACGACCGGACGAGCTGGGCGTCGACGTCGTATTGCTCGCGCTTGATCGCTCCCACCAGGTACCAGTAGTCGGCGATCGTGACGGCGTCCACGTCGGGCACATCGCGGCGCAGCCGCTCGAGGAGCAGCGGGTACTCGGCGTCGGCGGCCGGCTTCGACGCGTCGTCCAAGCGCGAGAGGAAGACCGGGATCTCGGCACCCGCCCCGATCATCCGCGTCTCGGTCTCGTAGTCCGCCCAGTCGGGGTAGCCCAGCAGGCTCGCGCGCTGCGCGCGCACCGCGAGCAGCTCCGCCAGGACGGGGTCGTTCTCTGGCCAGGCGAGGTCGTTGTAGGCGCCCACCAGCGCCAGGCGCGTCGCACGGTCGGAGGCGTAGTCGCGCACCGGCATGAGGTCGGGGTAGTCGGTGCTCAGCGTGACGAAGCCGCGCTCGTCGGCGGGGTGCGCGTCGACGAAGTCCTGCGGCAGTCCTGCCAGGCCCGCGACGGGCACCTGGACCTCGCGCCGGCCGTCGCGGATGTTGCGCGAGAACGTCAGCGACAGCTCGGTGTCGCGGTCCGCCAGCTCGCGCGCCCGCTCCCGCTCGTCGTCGGCGAGCTCCACGCCCCCGCGACGGAAGTCGCGGAGCAGGTGCGAGAGCAGCCGCGCCTGGTCGGCGTCGAGGCCGTCCGTCGGGGCATCCGCGAACACGCTCCACAGCTCGCGGTCGAGCAGGCGCGCGGCCGACAGCGACTCGACGGCCTGCACCTGCCCCTCGGCCAGCTCGCGCACCTCCGCGTCGGGGTGCGCCTCGCTCAGGAGGTACGCCTCGCTGAGCGCCTCGGCGAGCGCGAGCTCGGTGTCGTTCCACAGCTCGAGCCGGTCGGCCGTAGACAGGGCCGGCTCGCCCTTGAGCCGCTCGTCGAGCTCCCGTACGCGGGCGATGCGCTGAGCCGGGCGCTCCGAGACGAAGTCGGCCCATCCGGCGGCGTCGACGGGGAACGGCAGCGGTTGGAGGGTCATCCTGCGAGCCTAGGGGGCGAGGCGGACGCTCCGCGAGAGCCGGCTGGATGACGCGGATGCCTCAGCGCAGCGCGCCCACGCTGGCCAGCGCGAGCCGCACGAGCGTGCCCCTGCCGCCCTCCATCTCGGCCGACAGCGCGTCGGAGGACGCCTCCTCCGGCGTCAGCCACGTCACCTCGAGGGCGTCCTGCCGCGGCTCGCACGTCCCGGTGACGGGAACGACGAACGCGAGCGAGACGGCGTGCTGACGGTCGTCGTGGAACGCGCTGACCCCCGGGAGCGGGAAGTACTCCGCGACCGTGAACGGTACCGGCTGCGGCGGCAGGAGGGGAAACGCCATCGGCCCGAGGTCGTTCTCGAGGTGGCGGAAGAGCGCGTCGCGCACCGTCTCGCCGTACCGCACGCGGCCCGACACGATCGTGCGGGTGATCTCCCCCACCGGGGTCGCCCGCAGCAGGATTCCGACGGCGGTCACCTGCCCCATGCCGTCGGTGCGCACCGGCACGCCCTCGACGTAGAGCATCGGCAGGCGGCGGCGGGCCTCCTCGAGCTCGATGTCGCTCAGCCAGGCGGGGTTCGAGACGTTCCCCGCGGGCGGGCCGAACGGTTCGTCGCCCGCAGGTTCGGGGTCGGGGGTGCGTACGGACATGACTCCTGTATACCCCGGGTGCGCCGCCGGCGCCCGAGGTCCACCGGACGTGTCGACGTCAGGTGGGAGGATGGGGGCATGCCGGAAGCGCTGGTCCTCGACGCCGACGCCGTGCTGTGGTCGGCCGATCGCAACGACCTCGCCGGGCGCCATCTGCTGCTGCTCCTCCACGGCTACGGCGCCGACGAGCACGATCTCTATCCCCTGCGCGCGTACCTGCCCGAGCCGTTCGCCGTGGCGAGCCTCGCCGCGCCGCTGTCACCGCCGTGGCCGGCTCCCGGCCGCTCCTGGTATCCGATCGACGGCCTGGACGGTCGGGATCCCTCGCACGTCACCCGCGCCGCCGAGGCCGTCCTCGCCTGGGTCGACGCGCACGTGCCGGGCGCGGCATCCGTGGGTCTTCTCGGCTTCTCGCAGGGCGCCGCGGTGTCCCTGCAGGCCATGCGCCTCGACCCGCATCGCTTCGCCTTCGCGGTGAACCTGTCGGGCTACGTCACCCCCGGCGAGCTGCCCGGCGACGCCGAGCTCGCCGAGCGCCGCCCGCCGGTCTTCTGGGGCCGCGGCACGAACGACGACGTCATCCCCGGCTTCCTCGTCGAGCACACGACGCAGTGGCTTCCCGAACGCGCGGAGCTGAGCGGACGCGTCTACCCCGGCCTCACCCACAGCGTGTCGGAGCAGGAGCTCGCCGACGTGCGCGTCTTCCTCGACAAGCAGCTCGAGGCCCTCGACGCCGCGGACTGAGCGCACGGCGGTCACTGGTCATGCCCGGCATGGTCCGCTATGGTGTCTCACGGCCTTTGTCCCCTCGGTGAGGAACTCCCTTGAAGCTGATCGACGCGACCGCGCTGTAATCGCGCTGCTCCGTCGACCTTCGACGCGTCAGCGCTTGAATCCTTCGCGCTGGCCGTCGATCCGCCGCTTCTCTCCTGCGGTGCTGCGCCCTTCGATGGGCCGGCCCGCCTGGGCGACCTCCGCGGTGTCGGTGTGTCAGTGCCTGACCGACCTGGAGGCCTCATGCCCGCTCACACCCTCACCCCTGCCATCATCCTCGACCGGGTCTCGCTCTCGTGGCCCGACGGCACCACCGCCCTCTCCGACGTCTCGGGGTCGTTGGGTGCCGGTCGCACCGGCCTCGTCGGCCGGAACGGCTCCGGCAAGTCCACGCTCCTGCGCCTGGTGGCCGGAGAGCTGGCGCCGACCGCCGGCCATATCACCCGGACGGCGGATGCCGCGTACCTGCCGCAGCGCCTCACGCTCGACGTCGACCGTCCGGTCGCCGACCTGCTCGGCGTCGGTGCGCCCCTGCGCGCGCTGCGCGCGATCGAGTCCGGCGACGCCGATCCGCGCCACTTCGACGCGGTCGGCTCCGACTGGGACATCGAGGCGCGCGCGCACGCCGCCCTGGCCGAGGCCGGGCTCGCCCCCGGCATGCTCGACCGCAGCGTCGGGCAGCTGTCGGGCGGCGAGGCGGTGCTCACCGCGATCGCCGGCATCCGTCTGCGCGGGGCCGCCATCGCGCTGCTGGACGAGCCGACGAACAACCTCGACCGCGACGCCCGGGCACGCCTGTACGACATGGTGCGCTCGTGGCGGGGCGCGCTCGTCGTCGTCAGCCACGACATCGCGCTGCTGGAGCTGGTCGACGACACCGCTGAGCTGTACGACAACGAGCTCTCGGTGTTCGGCGGCCCGTACTCGCAGTGGCGGGCGTGGCTGGATGCCGAACAGGGCGCCGCCCGCGACGCCGAGCGCGCCGCGCGGCAGGCCGTCAAGCGCGAGAAGCGCCAGCGGATCGAGGCCGAGACGACCATCGCCCGCCGTGCGGCGATGGGCCGCAAGGCCCAGCTCGAGAAGCGCGTGCCGCCGATCGTGGCCGGCAACCTCAAGCGGGCCGCTCAGGTCTCGGCCGGCAAGCTCCGGGGCGAGAAGGCCGACCGCGAGGCGTCCGCCCGCGAGACGCTCGATGCCGCGGAGCGCCGCGTGCGCGACGACGACATCGTGAGGATCGACCTTCCCGATCCCGGCGTGCCCGCGGGCCGCCGGATCGCGACCCTCGGTGACGGCGAGCGCTCGTGGACCATCCAGGGCCCGGAACGGGTCGCCCTGATCGGCCCGAACGGCGCCGGCAAGACCACCCTGCTGGAGCGGCTGGTCGGCTCCGGTGTCGAACCGGCGGGCGGATCTGCACCGCGCGTGTTTCCTGGACCGGATGAAGGTCCGTCGATCCCGCTGCTTGCACGGGCCGAGCTGCACACCGACCGCGTCGGCTACCTGCCGCAGCGGGTCGACGGTCTCGACGACGGCGCCTCGGTGCTCGAGAACGTCGCGCCCTCCGCGCCGAAGGTGACGATGGTCGAGCTGCGCAACCGGCTCGCGCGGTTCCTCATCCGGGGTGCGGCGGTGGAGCGGCCGGTGGGGACCCTGTCGGGAGGTGAGCGGTTCCGGGTGGCGCTCGCGCGGCTGATGCTCGCCGACCCGCCGCCGCAGCTGCTTGTCTTCGACGAGCCGACGAACAACCTCGACCTCGACACGGTCGACCAGCTCGTCGCCGCCCTCGCCGCCTATCGCGGCGCGGTGCTCGTCGTCAGCCACGACGACGTGTTCCTCGAGCGCATCGGCGTCGACCTCGTGCTGGAGCTCGACCGCGACGGCACGCTCACCGAGCGCTGACGCAGGGTCGCGGCATCCGTCCTCAAGGAAGGCGACGGATGCCGCGGCCGGCCCCCTCTCGGTTCGGGGGCCACCCCCAGTGCGCGCGGGCGTCCCTGCGCGCAGGATGGGGTCATGAACTCACTCGTCAGACCTCAGAACGGCCGCTGGATCGCCGGCGTCTGCCTCGCCGTCGCGAACCGCTTCGGCTGGAATGTCACGCTGATCCGGATCCTCACCGTGGTCGCGATGATCTTCTTCGGCCTCCCGCTGTGGATCTACATCCTGCTGTGGATCCTCGTGCCCTCCGAGCGCTGACGCACGGCACATCTGGCGCGCACGGGCGGGCCGGGCGATGATGAACGCATGCATCGGCTGGTGCGTCCCGTTCGGGGACGGATGATCGCGGGGGTGTGCCAGGGCATCGCCGACCGTTTCTCGTGCAGCGTCGTGCCGGTGCGGGTGCTGTGGGTCGCCTCGACCGTGTTCTTCGGCGTGTCGATCCTGATGTACCTGCTGCTGTGGATCCTCCTGCCCGACGAGCGCTGATGCCGGCGGTCAGGGCGCGACGAAAGTCTCCGCGATGAGCGCGGCGAGCTCATGCGGCGACCACCCGCTGTCTGGGGCGATCTCGACGTTCATCCCGTTGACGCCGTCGGTCGCCTCGTACACCTCTCCGCCCAGATAGCCCCCCTGCGTGGAAGAGAACGCCTGCACGCCGGGCACCCCGAGATCCACAGGCTGTCCAAGCCCTGCCCAGGGCAGGTCCCACGCGACCCCGGACTCGAAGACCGCGAGCGCGAGCTGCCGCCCCTCGGTCGAGAACCCGCACCACGTGCGATGGCTCGCGATGTCCGCCAGGATGGTCGCGGGGCTCGGAGGATCGTGGTAGCCGGCCTCCTCTGCCGTCACGACCGCGCCCAGGTGCGAGCCGAGCTGTGTCGCGAGGTCCGCGCAGTCCGCCGCCGGCCACCAACGCGCGCTGTCGCGCTGCCATCCGAGTCCGGCCTCCGCCGTGCGGGAGGCGATGCCCATCCCGACCTCGGCACCGATCCGATCGGCCTCCTCCCGACCGCGGTCGGCGAGGTCGCTCGAGTAGCCCATCACCGAGAAGTCGGCGGATTCCCATTGCCATGAGCAGTTCCAGTCACAGGGGCCGAAGTACGCGTCGGACACCTCAGCGGGCAGCTCCGCGCCGCCGAGGCCGACTTTCGGGAGGATCGTGACGTTGCCGCTGACGCCGCCACCCTGCCACTCGCACACCAGTCCGCCGACATTGTCGATCGAGCGCGTCCACGTCTGATCGCGGCGGGTGACCTCGATTCCATCGATCCCGGTGGCGGCGATCAGCCCCGCAGCCGGCAGGGCGACCGCGCAGTCGCCGCCGAACACCGCAGGAGGTGCCTGTCCGCCTGCGACGATCTGGATGGTCAAGGCCGGCGTCGGGGCCGCTTCGCCCGATGGAACCGGATCCGGTGTCGCGGTCGCGCCGGGCTGCGTCGTCGGCGCACAGGCGGTGAGGACGCCAAGCACTGCCAGCGCAGCGAAGGCGAGGGGAAGGGGACGTCGCACGGTATCTCCATCGAGCAGGTGCCGCGACTCTATCGGCGGCGGGGCACGGCCGCCGAGCACCTTTCACAACGGTTGACTAACGGTCGACCGCTCGCGCGAAGCCTGCCCTCATCAGGGACTCTTGGGCGGTTTCGTACGGCCCGGCGCGCTGCCGCTGTTGCCGGGGGCATCCTCGACGGGCTCGTCGGCCGCGGGCGGATCGGTCGCCACGGGCGACGGCGCGGGCGCCACCACGGGCTCGATCGCCCCCTCCTCGGGTGCGGGCTCCTCGGCCTCGGGGGTCGCGACCACCTCCGGCTGCGGAGCGGGCGTGGACGGCGTGCTGCTCGGCGTCGGCCGGGGTGTGACCCGCACGTCCGAGGCGGGGGCCGGCTCGGGCAGCAGGGGCGGCCGGTCGCCGGAGGCGGCGAAGATCGAGGTCACCACGACCACGAGCGACAGGGCGAGGGCCCCGCAGAGGGCGCCGAGCCCGAAGGTGCGCACCCGGCGCGAGGCCGGCCATGAGCGGACGGCGAGGGCGGGGTTCGTGCGGCGGGTGAGCGGCGTCGGCGATTCCGACCTGCTCGACGGCGTCGACTCCATGGAGGATCCTCGGGCGGTGCGGGCGTGCGGGGGGACACGTACCCACCCGAGCTTACGCGAGGCCCGGTCATCCGTCCCCGCCTGGCCCGATGTCGGAGATCGCGACGAAGATGGAGGGATGGGCGATGTCCTGGAGCGATTCGGTCCTGCCACGCGGGACTGGTTCCGCGGCGCGTTCGCGGCTCCGACCGACGCGCAGACAGGCGCGTGGCAGGCGATCTCGGCCGGCAAGCACGCCCTGGTCGTCGCCCCGACGGGCTCCGGAAAGACGCTGTCGGCCTTCCTCTGGGCGATCGACCGGGTCTTCCACGACAAGGCGACCGCACCTTCATCCGTCGGCCCCTCGGGCCGCAAGAAGCGAGCGGATGCCCCCGCCCCCGCCACGCGCATCCTCTACATCTCGCCGCTCAAGGCGCTGGGCGTGGACGTCGAGCGCAATCTCCGCTCCCCGCTCGTGGGCATCGGCCAGTCCGCGCGCCGGCTCGGTCTCACGGTGCCCGACGTCACCGTGGGAGTGCGCTCCGGTGACACCCCGGCGGGTGACAGGCGCAAGCTCGTGCAGGCGCCGCCCGACATCCTCATCACGACGCCCGAGTCGCTGTATCTCATGCTGACGAGCCGCGCGGGCGAGACGCTGCGCGACGTCCACACCGTCATCGTCGACGAGGTGCACGCGGTCGCGGCCACCAAGCGCGGCGCGCACCTCGCGGTGAGCCTCGAGCGCCTCGACGCGCTCCGTCGCTCGTTCGCGCCCGATGCCTTGCCCGCGCAGCGCATCGGGCTGTCGGCGACCGTGCGACCGATCGACGAGGTGGCGCGCTTCCTCGGCGGTGCCGAACCGGTGGACATCGTCGCCCCCCGCGCGTCGAAGGCGTTCGACATGCGGGTCGTCGTGCCGATCGACGACATGCTCAACCCGCCACCTCCGCCGAGCGCCTACCAGTCCGAGCCCGCCGCGTGGACCGGCGCGGATGCCTCGGCCGAGGCATCCGCCGATCCCGGCGCCGAGCCGATCGACGAGGACTGGTTCAACGACGGCTCGTCCGGGCGCCCGCGCGCGGCGGACGGCGGTGAGACCGAGATCACCGGCTCGGTGTGGCCGCACGTCGAAGAGGCCATCGTCGACCGCATCCTGCTGCACCGCTCCACGATCGTGTTCTGCAACTCCCGGCGCCTCGCCGAACGGCTCACCGGCCGGCTCAATGAGATCTACTCCGAGCGTTTCGGGCTCGAGCTCCCAGACCCGTCGGTTCCCGCGGCCATGATGGCGCAGGCGGGCACGACGGCCGGCGCCGACCCCGTGCTGGCCAAGGCCCACCACGGGTCGGTGTCCAAGGAGCAGCGCGCGCAGGTCGAAGAGGAGCTGAAGTCCGGGGTGCTGCGCTGCGTCGTCGCGACCTCGAGCCTCGAGCTGGGCATCGACATGGGCGCCGTCGACCTGGTGATCCAGGTGGAGGCGCCGCCGAGCGCCGCATCGGGTCTGCAGCGCATCGGGCGCGCGGGCCACCAGGTGGGCGAGGTCAGCCGCGCGGCGCTGTTCCCCAAGCACCGCGGCGACGTGCTCCACACCGCGATCGTGACCGAGCGCATGCTCGCGGGGCAGATCGAGGCGATCGCGATCCCGCAGAACCCCCTCGACATCCTCGCCCAGCAGACCGTGGCGGCCGCCGCGATCGGGCCCGTCGACGTCGAGGGCTGGTACGAGACGCTCAAGCGGAGCGCCCCCTTCCGCTCGCTCCCGCGCTCCGCTTACGAGGCGACGCTCGACCTCATCGCCGGGCGCTTCCCGTCCGACGAGTTCGCCGAGCTGCGTCCGCGCGTGGTCTGGGACCGCGACCTGGGCGTGCTGACGGGGCGCCCGGGCGCACAGCACATCGCGGTGACGAGCGGCGGCACGATCCCCGATCGCGGGTTGTTCGGCGTCTTCATCGCGGGCGAGTCCCAGAACGCGCGCGTCGGCGAGCTCGACGAGGAGATGGTCTACGAGTCGCGCGTCAACGACGTCTTCACCCTCGGCACGACGAGCTGGCGCATCGTCGAGATCACCCATGACCGCGTCAACGTCGTGCCCGCGTTCGGCCAGCCGGGCAAGGTTCCGTTCTGGCACGGCGACGGCATCGGACGTCCCGCCGAGCTCGGTGAGGCGCTCGGCAAGTTCTCGCGCGAGGTCTCCACGGCCAAGCCCGACAAGGCCGAGGCGCGTCTGCGCGACGCCGGCCTCGACGAGTACGCACAGGACAACCTGCTGGCCTACCTCGCCGAGCAGCGCGAGGCCACGGGCACTCTGCCCACCGACCGTCAGCTCACCGTGGAACGCGGGCGCGACGAGGTCGGCGACTGGCGCGTCATCCTTCATTCCCCGTACGGCATGCAGGTCCACGCGCCGTGGGCGCTGGCCGTCAACGCCCGCATCCGCGAACGCCTCGGAGTCGACGGCTCCGCCGTCGCCAGCGACGACGGCATCATCGCCCGGATCCCGGATGCCACGGCGGAGCCGCCGGGCGCCGACCTCTTCGTCTTCGACCCCGACGAGCTGGACCAGATCGTGACCGAGGAGGTCGGCGGCTCCGCGCTGTTCGCCTCGCGATTCCGCGAGTGCGCGGCGCGGGCGCTGCTCATGCCGCGGCGCAACCCCGGCAAGCGCACACCGCTGTGGCAGCAGCGGCAACGGTCGGCGCAGCTGCTCGAGGTGGCCCGGCGCTATCCGACGTTCCCGATCATCCTCGAGACCCTGCGCGAGGTGCTCCAGGACGTCTACGACGTGCCCGCGCTCCTGCGGCTCATGCGCGGCATCGGCGAGCGCCGCATCCGCCTCATCGAGACCGAGCCCGCCCAGCCTTCACCGTTCGCGCGCGACCTGCTGTTCGGCTACGTCGGCGCCTTCATGTACGAGGGCGACTCCCCCCTCGCGGAGCGGCGGGCGGCGGCGCTCTCGGTGGACCCCGCGCTGCTGTCGGAACTGCTCGGCAAGGTCGAGATGCGCGAGCTCCTCGACCCCGACGTGATCGCGCAGTTCGAACGCGAGGCCCAGCGCCTGGATCCCGAGCGCCGCGCACGCGGGCTCGAGGGGGTCGCCGACCTGCTGCGCATCCTCGGCCCGCTCGACGCGCCCGAGGTGGCGGCCCGGCTCGAGCCCGCCGCGGACGGCTCCTCCGACGGGCACGCCACGGCGGAAGAGGCATCCGCTCTCCTGGATGCCCTCGTGACGGCGCGCCGGGCCATACCGGTGACGATCGCCGGCATCACCCGGGTGGCCGCGATCGAGGACGCCGGCCGGCTGCGCGACGCGCTCGGGGCCGCCCTGCCGGTAGGCATCCCCACCGCGTTCCTGGAACCCGTCGCCGACCCGCTCGGCGACCTCATCGCCCGGTACGCACGCACGCACGGCCCCTTCACGGCGGATGCCGCGGCCGACCGCCTCGGCATCGGCGTGGCGGTAGCCCGCCACACCCTGCAGCGGCTCGAGTCGCAGGGCCGGGTGACGAGCGGCTTCTTCCTGCCCGATCCGCCGCCCGGCTCGGAGGACGGCTCGGCGACGCGGGGCGACGAGGCGGAGTGGTGCGATGCGGAGGTGCTGCGGCGGCTGCGCATGCGGTCGCTCGCCGCGATCCGCGGCAGCGTCGAACCGGTGCCGCAGCAGGCGTACGCCCGGTTCCTTCCCGTGTGGCAGCACGTGACCCGGCCGCTCGACGGGGTCGACGGGGTCGCCGCGGTGGTCGAGCAGCTCGCCGGGGTTCCCATTCCGGCGAGCGCGTGGGAGTCGCTGGTCCTTCCCGCGCGCGTCTCGGACTACACGCCGGGGATGCTGGACGAGCTGACCGCGACCGGCGAGGTCGTCTGGTCGGGTCACGGCAGCCTGCCGGGCAGGGACGGCTGGATCGCGCTGCATCCAGCGGATGCCGTGCCGCTGACGCTGACGCTTCCCGACGAGGCGGACGAGCCCGCTCCGGGCTCGCTCGATGCCCAGCTCCTCGCGGCGCTCTCGAGCGGGGGCGCCTACTTCGCGTCGCAGCTGAAGCAGACCACGGGCGCGGAGAACGAGCAGTCCGTCGTCGAGGCGCTGTGGCGGCTGACCTGGTCCGGGCGCGTCACGAACGACACCTTCGCGCCGGTGCGCTCGCTCGTGTCGGGCGGCTCGCAGGCGCACCGCGTGAGCCGGCGGGCTCCGCGCGCCCGCCTGTACCGTGGCGCAGCGGTGCGCACCGTGGCGTCCTCCGTGCCCGCGCGCCCGCCCACCATCGGCGGCCGGTGGTCGTTGCTGCCCGAGGCGGAGCCCGATGCGGCGCTGCGGGCGACGGCGACGGCGAGCCTGCTCCTCGACCGGTACGGCGTGGTGACGCGCGGCGCCGTCCAGTCCGAAGGCGTGCCGGGCGGCTTCGCGCAGGTCTACCGCGTCCTGGCCGGCTTCGAGGAGGCGGGTCACTGCCGCCGGGGGTACGTGATCGAGAAGCTCGGCGCGGCGCAGTTCGCAGCCTCCGCCACCGTCGACCGGCTGCGCGAGTTCGCCGGCCTGCCCGATCCGCCGCCGCTGCGCGCCGTGACCCTCGCCGCCACCGACCCCGCCAACCCCTACGGCGCCGCGCTGGCGTGGCCGGCGCTGGAGGGGGTCGGACACCGTCCGGGCCGCAAGGCCGGCGCGCTCGTGGTGCTCGTCGATGGCGAGCTCGCGCTGTACCTCGAGCGGGGCGGCAAGTCGGCGCTGGCGTTCACCGGCGACGAGGCCGTGCTCACGGCCGCCGCCCGTGATCTCGCCGCGACGTCGCGCGCGCGCCGGCTCGACACACTCACCGTCGAGCAGGTCAACGGCGCGTTCGTCTACGGCACCGGCGTCGGACGGGCGCTGCGGGAGGCGGGATTCGTCGAGTCCCCGCGTGGTCTCACGCTGCGCCGCCTCACCGCCGGGGACGTGCTCCGCGAGGGCGCGCGTGCCTGACGCGCCGCGCCGGCGCCCGGTGCCGGGCAGGAGGTGCCGTGCCTGAGGGCGACACCGTGTTCCGTGCGGCGCGCCGGCTGAACGCGGCGCTCGCGGGCGCGAGCGTGACGCGCTTCGAGCTTCGCGTGCCGCAGGCGGCGACGGCGGACCTGCGCGGCGAGGTCGTGCACGACGTCGTCGCGCGCGGCAAGCACCTGCTGCACCGCATCGGAACGTGGACCCTCCACACGCATCTCAAGATGGAGGGCGAATGGCACGTCTACCGGCGCGGCGAGCGCTGGCACGCCGCGGGGTTCCGGGCCCGGGCCGTCATCGGCGCGACCGCGCCCGACGGGACGGAGTGGGAGACGGTAGGGTTCGACCTCGCCGACATCACGCTCGTTCCGACCGCCGAGGAGGACGCGCTCGTCGGCTACCTCGGGCCCGACCCCCTCTCGGACGCATGGGACCCCGCAGAGGCGGCGAGACGGCTCGCGGCCGACACACGCCCCATCCACGTCGCCATCCAGGACCAGCGCAATGTGGCCGGCTTCGGGAACGAGTACGCCAACGAGATCCTCTTCGTGCGCGGCATCCTGCCCACCACCCCCGCGAACCAGACCGACACCGCCGCCGCGGTGGACCTCGGGGCACGCATGATCCGCGCGAACCGCGACCGCTCGGGGCGCACCTTCACCGGCGACGCGCGACCCGGCCGCTCCACGTGGGTGTACCGTCGCGAAGGCCGCCCGTGCCGGCGCTGCGGGACGCTGATCCGCGGCGGCAGCCTCGGCGCCGACCCGACCCGCGAGCGCATCGTGTTCTGGTGCCCGACCTGTCAGCGCTGACCGCACGGCCACGCTTTCATCACGATGCGCGACGGACGAACTGTCGCCCGACGGCCACCGACGCGGACGCACTCGACGTCGAGCCGTTGAAACGCCGCGGTCGCCTGCCCGTTACACAACTCCGGACGATCTGTCAGGCGGGGGCCATGGGACGCCTCGGATCGTCTGGTTCGCTCTCGGGCGCATTGCAGGGGGGCACCGCGCGATATTGAATACGTGACACACCCGATAGGGGTCGCGCAACGTCGCGCGACCCGATGATCAGAAGGACCTCACGAGGTGACGATGTCCACAGGCACGGCGACCGCGGCGAATCCGGCGGAGCAGGTTCCCACCGACAGCGAGGCCGCCCGCGGCGCCGTCGTCCTCTCGGGAGTGACGAAGTACTACGGCGACCAGATCGCCGTCGACGACCTCTCGCTCACGGTGCAGCCGGGCGAGTTCATCTCGCTGCTGGGCCCGTCGGGCTGCGGCAAGACGACGACCCTGCGCATGATCGCAGGATTCGAGCAGCCGGATGCCGGCGACATCCGCATCTCCGGGCGCCCCGTGCGCGGCGTCCCGCCGTACCGTCGCGACGTCAACACGGTGTTCCAGGCCTACGCGCTGTTCCCGCACCTGTCGGTCGCCGAGAACGTCGCCTACGGACTCCAGCAGCGGCGCACGCCGAAGTCCGAGGTACGCGAGCGGGTCACGCAGGCCCTCGACCTGGTGCAGATGCGGCGCTTCGGCGACCGCAAGCCGGCGCAGCTCTCCGGCGGCCAGCAGCAGCGCATCGCCCTGGCGCGCGCCCTCGTGAACCGGCCCGCGGTGCTGCTCCTCGACGAGCCCCTCGGCGCGCTGGACCGGCAGCTGCGCGAGGAGATGCAGCTCGAGCTCAAGCTCCTGCAGTCGCGGCTGGGCATCACCTTCATCTTCGTGACGCACGACCAGGGCGAGGCGCTCTCGATGAGCGACCGCATCGCCATCATGCGGTCGGGTCGCATCGAGCAGCTGGCCGACGCCGACACGGTGTACGCCCGTCCCGCGTCCGCCTATGTCGCCGCGTTCGTGGGGCAGCAGAACTTCTTCCGGGGTCCCACCGCCGAGGCCGGCGCCGCGATCTCCTCCCCGCACGCGCTCGTGCGGGCGGCCTCCCCCGTGCTCACGACGACCAATCTGGGTGAGGCGGCCGTCCGCCCCGAATACATCCGCATCGAGCGGGATGCCCCGGCCGGCGCAGGCGAGGGAGCGGCCGGCGTGACCGAGGCGAACACCGCGCGGGGCGAGCTCATCGGCGTCTCGCACCTCGGCGACACGATGCAGTACCTCGTGCAGCTCGGCGCCGACCAGAGCCTCATCGTCCGACGCCCGACGCCCGACGCGCCGCCTCTCGCCGTCGGCGACCGGGTGGTCTGCACGTGGGCAGCCCACCACGTGCTGCTGTTCCCCGGCGCCGATGACGGCGCCGCCGAGCAGGGCGGCTACATCGCACCCCCGACCGTCTGATCCACACCCGAAACCCGTGCCCGACGAGCCGGCCGCCGCCGCGGCATCCGCCCTTCCGGCATCCGACCCGAACCAGGAGTACTCGTGACCCAGCCCCGGAACCCGCTGCGCATCCTCGCTCCCGAAGGATCCGCGCCCTCGATCGTCCGCGAGCTGTCGCGCCGGCGCTTCCTGAGCCTGGCTGCCCTCGCCGGCGGCGCCACCGTGCTCGCCGCCTGCTCGCCCGGCGGCGGCGGCTCCCCCGCCCCGCAGGCGACCGGCGGCGACCTGGAGGACAGCCTCTCCATCTACACGTGGGGCGACTACGACTCGCCCGACGTCATCGCCGCCTTCACGGACCAGCTGGGACCCAAGGTCACGCTCGACTCCTACTCCTCGAACGAGGAGCTCATCGCCAAGCTCGTCGCCGCCAAGGGGACCTCCGGCTACGACATCGTCGTGCCCACCGGCGTCTTCATCCCGCAGATGATCGAGAACGAGCTGCTGACCAAGTTCAACAAGGACCTGCTGCCCAACATGTCGAACATGGACCCCGCGTTCCTCGGTCGTGCATGGGACCCGGAGAACGACTACTCGGTCTGCAAGGCGTGGGGCACCACCGGATTCGTGTACGACAAGACGGTCATCACCCGCGAGCTCAGCACCTGGGGGGACTTCTTCGACGCCGCGCAGAACGAGGCGAGCGGCAAGACCGCGATGTCGGACGACCCCGCCGGCATCATCGGCGCCTACTTCTGGGCCAACGACATGGACTGGAACACCGACGACCCCGAGGAGCTCGAGGCCTGCCGCCAGTTCCTCGTCGAGCAGATCGCGCCGCACATCTCGGCGTTCGACTCCTACCCGGGCACCAACGCGATCCCCCAGGGCACGCAGGTCCTCATGCAGGCGTGGAACGGCGACGCCCGTCTCGGCCTGCTCGAGTCCAGCGAGCCCGAGCGCTGGCAGTGGGTGCTCCCCGGCCCGCAGACGGAGCTGTGGATGGACAACTGGGCCATCGCCGCCGGCGCCCCGCACCCCGAGGCCGCCCACGCGTTCATCGACTTCTCCATGACACCCGAGAACCTCGCGCTGAACCTGGACTACATCGGCTACAACGTCGGCGGCAAGGACATGGAGGCCGCGGCCACGGAGGGCGGCCTGGAGCTGGCCGACATGATCTTCTTCACCCCCGAGCAGCTCGAGACGATGCACGAGCAGGAGCTCAACGACTCGCAGACCACGCGGGTCGAGATCTACAACGAGATGAAGGCCGCAGCAGGTGCGTGAGAACCGCTCCGCAGGGGCCGCGCTCGCCGTTCCGGCGTGGGCGTGGCTCCTGCTCTTCTTCGTCGCGCCGGTCGCGATGGTGGTGTGGTTCAGCTTCGGGTACAAGCCGGGCGTCTTCGGCACCCACGCCAATGACATCCTGTCGTTCGACCGGTACGTCGAGGCGGTGTCGCCGACCTTCTTCGCGACGTTCGCGAACACGCTGTGGGTCGGCGTCATCGGCACCGTGCTCTGCTTCCTCATCGGAGCGCCGGTGGCGTACTGGATGGCGTTCAAGGTCAAGCCGCAGCGCCGCGGCATCCTCATCGCGCTCGTGCTCGTGCCGTTCTGGACGAACTTCCTCGTGCGCACCATCGGGTGGCAGGTGATCCTCGCGCCGGAAGGCTGGCTCTCGTCGCTGCTGCAGGGCATCGGCGTGCTCGACGGCCCGCTGGAGCTCCTCTACACCCGCACGGCCGTCGTCATCGGCGTCGTCTACAACTACCTGCCGCTGATGATCCTGCCGCTGTTCGTCGCGTTCGACCGCGTCGGCCCGGCGCTGCGCGAGGCCTCCAAGGACCTCGGCGCCGGCAAGGTGACCACCTTCTTCCGCGTGACGCTGCCGCTCTCGCAGCCCGGCATCGTCGCCGGCGTGCTGCTGGTGTTCATCCCCCTGATGGGCGACTACATCACCGCGACCGTGCTCGGCGGCGCCAAGGGCAACATGGTCGGGCAGCTCGTCGCGAGCCAGTTCCAGACCGCACAGAACTGGGCGCTCGGCTCCGCGATGGCCGTGCTGCTGATGCTCGTGATCATGCTGACCATCGGCGTCGCCGCCGTGCTCATCTGGCTCATCGCGCTGCCCTTCCGCAGCCGCGACCGGCTGGTGCTGGGTCCCGTGTCCGAGACGGCGACGACGGATGCCGCGCCCGCGGCGACCGTGGAGGTGACGACATGACTCCCCCCGAGACGATGACCGCGACCGAGACGATCCTGCAGGCGCAGCAGCGCGACACCCGCACGGCGGCGGCGCCGCGGCGCCGCGCACGCCGATCGTGGTCGGACATCGCCTTCACCGTGTGGGGCGTCCTGGTGATGCTCTTCCTGTTCCTGCCGATCATCGTGATCGTCGTCTACTCCTTCAACACCGGCCGCCTGCTCGTGTCGTGGGACGGCTTCGGGTTCGACGCCTTCGGCACGATCCTGGCCAAACCCGCGATCCAGAGCGCGGTGCGGGTCTCGCTCATCACCGCCTTCATCGCCGCCGTCATCGCGACGGTGCTCGGCACCCTCGCCGGCATCGCCATGGCCCGCCACCCCGGCAAGTGGGTGTGGTGGTTCCTGGGCCTGCTCCTGCTGGTGTCGGTGACCCCCGAGATCGTCGACGCCGTGGCGCTGCTGCCCTGGCTGGTGTTCCTCGGCCAGGACCTCGGCCTCTCGATGTTCAACGACGGCATCGTGCGCCTCTCGGTGGGCTCGTCGCTGTTCGCCACGGCCGTCGTCTCGTACATCGTGCGGGCGCGCCTGGTGGGCCAGGACTCCCACCTCGAGGAGGCATCCGCCGATCTGTACGCGAAGCCGTTCACGACGTTCCGCAGGGTGACGCTGGCGCTGGCCATGCCGGCGGTGCTCGCCGGCTTCCTGCTGGCCTTCACGCTGAGTCTGGACAACACGATCGTCGCCGCCTTCGTGCAGGTCTCGGGCACCACCCCGTGGCCGGTGTACGTGCTGAGCGCGGTGAGGTCGGGCCTGCGCCCCGAGATCGCCGCCGTCTCCACGATCATGCTGCTGCTGACGCTCGTGGCCCTCGCGCTCGTCGCGCTGGTTCTCAGACGGGCGGGCGACTCGGCCACGCAGATCGCCCGCACCATGACGGGCGGCTGACCTTCAGAAGGAGACCTTCCGTGACCCACGCCGACCTCGTCTTCACCGGCGGCCCTGTTTTCACCGCGAACACCGTGCGCTCCCGCGCGAGCGCGGTCGCGGTGAGGGCCGGCCGCATCGTGGCGGTCGGCGGCGACGACGTGCGCGAGCTCGTCGGGCCGTCGACGGAGCTCGTGGACCTGCGGGGGCGGATGCTGATCCCCGGGTTCCAGGACGCGCACGTCCACCCCGTGTGGGGCGGCCTCGACATGCTGCGCTGCGATCTGTCGGAGCTCGGCACCGCCGCCGAGTACCTGGAGGCCATCGCCGGCTACGTCGCCGACCATGCGTCCGACGAGTGGATCCTCGGGGGCGGCTGGCAGATGTCGGCCTTCCCCGGCGGCACCCCCACGGCCGCCGCCCTCGATGCGGTGACCGGCGAGCGCCCCGCGTTCTTCCCCAACCGCGACGGGCACGGCGCGTGGGTGAACTCGGCCGCGCTGCGCCTGGCCGGCATCGACCGCGAGACCCCCGACCCGGCCGACGGCCGCATCGAGCGGGACGCGGACGGCACGCCGTCCGGAACGCTGCACGAGGGGGCCATGGCCCTGGTCAACCGCCTGCTGCCCGAGGAGCCCCTCGAGCGGCTCACCGACGCCCTCCTCCTCGGCCAGCGGTACCTGCACTCGTTCGGCATCACCGCATGGCAGGACGCCATCGTCGGGTCGTACGGCGACGCCGGTGACCCGGGCCCCGCCTACCTCCGGGCCGCGGCAGACGGCACCCTGACCGCGCGGGTCGTCGGCGCCGTCTGGTGGGACCGCACGCAGGGCCTCGAGCAGATCCCGTCGATCCTCGAGCGCCGCGACCGCTACCGCGCCGGCCGGTTCGCGGCGACCTCGGTCAAGGTGATGCAGGACGGCGTCGCAGAGAACTTCACCGCGGCGATGCTCGAGCCCTACTGCGACGGCCATGGTCACTTCACCGACAACTCCGGCATCTCGTTCGTCGACCCGGCCGTGCTCGCCGAGGCGGTGCCGATCCTCGACGCTGAGGGCTTCCAGGTGCACTTCCACGCGATCGGCGACCGCGCGGTGCGCGAGTGCCTCGACGCGGTCGAGCGCGCGATCGCGCTCAACGGCCGGAGCGACAACCGTCATCACATCGCCCACATCCAGGTGGTGCACCCCGAGGACGTCCCCCGCTTCCGCGAGCTGGGCGTGGCCGCCAACATGCAGTCGCTGTGGGCGACGTACGAGCCGCAGATGGTCGAGCTGACCCTGCCGTTCCTGGGCGAGCCGCGAAGCGCGTGGCAGTACCCGTTCGGCGATCTGCTGCGAGCGGGAGCGGTGCTCGCCGCCGGCAGCGACTGGTCGGTCTCGACACCCGACCCCATGGCGGCCATCCACACCGCGGTGAACCGCACGGCCGCCCCCGGCCATGAGGAGGGCGAGTACGACGCGTTCCTCCCCGAGCAGGCGATCGACCTGGCGACGTCGCTGACCGCCTACACCGCCGGCTCGGCGTGGGTGAACCACCTCGACGACGTCACGGGCACCATCGAGGTCGGCAAGCTCGCCGACCTCGTCGTGCTCGACCGCGATCCGTTCGCCGGGCCCGCGGAGGAGATCGGCGCGACGCATGCGCTGCAGACCTTCGTCGAGGGCGAGCGCGTCTTCGCCTCTCCCGACGCCTGATCCCCGGTCGCCGGTTCGGCGGTCGCCGACTTCTATGCTGTTGCGGTGACCCGACTCCTGCTCCTCATCGACATCCAGCGCGACTACTTCCCCGGTGGCCGGCACCCTCTCGTGGGCGCGGATGCCGCAGCCGACGCCGCCGCCCGGCTCCTCGCCGTCTTCCGCACCACGGGTGAGCGGGTGGTGCACGTGCAGCACGTGTCGGACGACGCGGATGCCTCCTTCTTCGCACCGGGGACACCGGGCGTGGAGATCGACCGGCGGGTGGCGCCGGACGGCGAGGAGCACGTGGTCGTCAAGCACGAGCCGAACGCCTTCCTCCGCACCGGCCTGGAGGCGCTGCTGCGCGCGGCTGCCGCGGACGAGGTCGTGGTGGCCGGGATGATGTCGAGCATGTGCGTGGATGCCACCGTGCGCGCGGCATCCGATCTGGGCTTCTCCGTCGCGGTGGCGGAGGACGCGTGCGCGGCGCCCGACCTTGCATACGACGGTCGCACCGTGCCGGGCGAGCAGGTGCACGTGGCGTTCATGGCCGCGCTGGACGGGACGTACGCCCGCGTCCGCACGGTGGACGCGCTCGTCGGCGAGCTCGCCGCTCGCTGACCTCGCGGGTCCGGGACGACCGGGCGCCCCGCACCGATCAGCGGGCGGTCCGACACAACCTGTCCGACCGCGGCGGCAACTCCCGACACCGCCCGCCGCCTCGCGTGACGGCGAGCGGCCAGGATGGGAGCACCTCTCATGCATCGGAGTTGATCCCCGTGGGCACCACCGTCTTCGAACGACAGCGGCCGGCGGCATCCGTCGTCCAGCACTCCCTCGCCGAGGCGAAGCACTCCGTCTTCTGGCGCGACGACCTCCCGCAGAGCCTCACTCCCGACCGACCGTCGCTGGCCGGGACGACGGGGGCCGACCTCGTGGTGGTCGGCGGCGGGTACACCGGCCTGTGGACGGCGCTGCTGGCCACCGAGCGCGAACCCGATGCGAGAGTGGTCGTCCTCGAGGCGCAGCGGGTGGGGTGGGCCGCCTCGGGGCGCAACGGCGGGTTCTGCGAGGCGAGCCTCACGCACGGCCACGAGAACGGCATGGCCCGGTGGCCGCGCGAGATGCCGACGCTCGAGCGTCTCGGGCGGGAGAACCTCGACGCGATCGAGGCGTCCGAGTCCCGCTATGGGATGGACTTCCAGTTCGAGCGCACCGGGCAGCTCGCGCCCGCGGTCGAGCCGCACCAGGTGGAGTGGCTCGAGGAGTGGGCCGCCGAGGGCGAGGAGGGCGTGGTCTTCCTCGACCGGTCCGAGGCGCAGGCGGCCGTCCACTCCCCGACCTACCTCGCCGCGGTGTGGGAGCGGAACACCTGCGGCATGGTCCACCCCGCCCGGATGGCCGCGGAGCTCGCGCGCGTGTGCGAGGAGCGCGGCGTCGAGATCTTCGAGCGGACGCGCGTCACGGGGCTGGACACGAGCGGACCCGGCGTCGTCGCGGTGACGGAGGGCGGCCGGGTGGAGGCATCCCGCGCCGCACTCGGCACCAACGTCTTCCCGTCGCTCATCAAGCGCAACCGCCTGATGACCGTGCCCGTCTACGACTATGTGCTGATGACGGAGCCGCTCACCGACGCGCAGCTCGCCTCGGTCGGCTGGCAGGACCGCCAGGGGATCGGCGACCTGGCCAATCAGTTCCACTACTACCGGCTCAGCAAGGACAACCGCATCCTGTTCGGCGGCTACGACGCGATCTACCGCTACGGCCGCCGGGTCGACCCCGCCTACGAGCACCGGCCCGAGACCTGGCAGAAGCTCGCGAGCCACTTCTTCACGACCTTCCCGCAGCTCGAGGGCCTGCGCTTCACCCATCAGTGGGCCGGCGCGATCGACACGTCGACGCAGTTCACGGCGTTCTTCGGCACCGCGCGCGACCGCCGCGTCGCCTACGCCGCGGGCTTCACCGGACTCGGCGTCGGCTCCACCCGGTTCGCCGGAGAGGTGATGCTCGACCTGCTCGACGGGGTGTCGAACGAGCGCACCGAGCTCGAGATGGTGCGCAAGCGCCCGCTCCCGTTTCCGCCGGAGCCCGCCGCGTCGATCGGCATCAACGCCACCCGCTGGTCCCTCGACCGCGCCGACCACAACGGGGGCAGGCGCAACCTGCTGCTGAAGACGCTGGACGCGCTGGGACTGGGGTTCGACTCGTGACGTCGCCGTTCGACGGCCTCGAGCCCGGGACGGTGACGGATGCCGTCGCCCTGACGCTCCCCCTCGAACCGGTGCCTGCCGAGCTGGTCGTGGCGGGCGCGCCGGCCGCCGGCCTCGTCGAGCTGACCGACACGATCGGGGTGTGGGAGCACACGCCGGGCACGTCCACGGATGTCGAGGCGGACGAGGTGTTCGTCGTGCTGGCGGGCGCCGCCACGGTGTCGTTCGACGACCCGGCTCTCGAGCCGATCGAGCTGCGGCCTGGATCGGTCGTGCGGCTCACCGCGGGGATGCGCACGGTGTGGACGGTGCGCGAGACGCTGCGGAAGGTGTACCTCGCGGGCTGATCCCGTCGGTCGTGGCGCGAACCGGATGAGAGGATGTCGCGGTGCGAGCTGTCGTGTACGACGCCATCGGTGTGATGCCCGAGGTCCGGGACATCCCGGTTCCGAGCGCGCCGGACGGCGGGGTCGTGGTGCGCGTCCACGCGACCGGCCTCTGCCGCAGCGACTGGCACGCCTGGGCGGGGCACGACGAGGTCGCCCTGCCGCACGTGCCCGGGCATGAGCTCGCCGGAGTGGTCGCCGAGGTCGGCGCAGGCGTCGAGAAGTGGGCGGTCGGCGACCGCGTGACCGTACCGTTCGTGTGCGGGTGCGGGCGCTGCGAGTGGTGTCTGAACGGCGAGGCACAGGTGTGCCCGGATCAGCAGCAGCCCGGTTTCACACACCGGGGTTCGTTCGCCGAGTACGTCGCCCTGCACGCGGCCGACATGAACCTCGTCGCGATCCCCGAGTCCGTCAGCTTCGAGGCGGCCGCGAGCCTCGGCTGCCGCTTCGCCACGGCATACCGCGGACTCGTCGGTCGTGCGCGTCTCGCGCACGGCGAGTGGGTCGCGGTCGTCGGGGCCGGCGGCGTCGGACTGAGCGCGGTGATGATCGCGAAGGCGCTCGGGGCGCGCGTGGTCGCGGTCGACCGGAACCCGGCTGCGCTCGACGTGGCTCGGTCGCTCGGCGCCGATCGCGTGCTCGTGGCCGATGGCCGGGACATCCCCGCCGCCGTCCACGAGCTCACGGGAGGTGGCGTGCATGTGTCGGTCGACGCGGTCGGCAGCGAGCAGACCTGTGCCGACGGCATCCACAGCCTCCGCCGCCGCGGCCGGCACGTGCAGATCGGGCTGTTGCCTCCGGTCGAAGGGCATCCGCGCGTGCCGATGGCGCGCGTGATCGCGTGGGAGCTCGACGTCCTCGGCAGCCACGGCATGGCCGCGGCCGACTACCCCGGCATGCTCGCGCTGATCGAGAGCGGTGCCCTCGACCCCGAGCGCCTCATCGAGCGCGTCATCGACCTCGACGAGGCGGCCGGGATGCTGCCCGGCTTCGACCAGGCCACGCCCGCCGGCATGACGATGATCGACCCGCACCGCGTGTGAGGCACGCCGCACGCTCGGGTGGGGTGCGCGGCAAGCTCGGGTGGGGTGCGCCGCAAGGCCGGCGTGATCGCCCACCGGTGGAACGGGCGTGCGCACGCAGGTCTCCAGCACGTGAGGGTCGATGCCGAACCCGGCTCAGGCGCTGCGCCGGAAGATCGGTTCCTGCGCAGGCGAGGCGGGCGGGGTACGCCATCCTGTTCGACCGGGCGGTGGATCCCAGAGCCACCGCAACGGAGACTTGGAGCGCAGCCGGATCGGCTTGTCATCGACGTTCGGCGGCGGATGAAGCATGAAGGCGCTGCCGCCATCGCCGCTGATCCGCCACCCGCGGTTGTGGAGGTGAAGATGGTGGAATCGACAGTGCAGGACGCCGACACTGCAATCCGTACGGCCACCGTCCGACCACCGTTCGCAATGATGCGCCTCGCAGTATGCGGGTGGGCGATCGCAGCCTGGCCAGAGACATCCACCATCTCTGATCCCCAGCGCCAGTCGTTGCTTCGCCGTGAAGAGGCGACTCTCACGGCCGGCATCAAGCGGATTGCCTGACGTGTCGATCGTGACCTCGACAGTGCCCGTCGCACAGATCGCGCGCTCCAGAGCCGACCCCGGAAGCGTGACGGTGCCGTCGTCGGAGTGCGCCGTCGTCACGAGACGGCCGAACACATCTCGCCGCACGAGCTCGCCGGTTACGGCATCCGTCATCGTGACCAGCCGCACACCCGCCTCTTTCGTGCCGTACACGTCGACGGCGTCGGCGAGCGCGCCCGCGCGAAGGACGTCCACGAGCAGGTCATAGGCGAGCTGCTCGTTGGTGCGTGGATCGCGCACGAGGTCTTCCGCCGCCGCTCTCTCATCCTCGGCGACGAACCGTGGGCCGCCACGTCGAGGGGCGAGTCCCGCATCGAGCAGGCCGCGAACCCAGGCACCCATCTCGTCGTCGAAGGTGATGATCGCCCGCGGCAGCCCGTCTGCGCCGGTGGTCCATCGAAGCCCACGCTGGCTGAATCGCGCGGCGAACCTCTCTTCGGCTCCCGCCGGGTCGAGCATGTCTTTCAGCGCGCGGGCGCGAGCCGAGAGGTCTTCGACAGTGCACGTCTCGGCGTCTGCGACCAGCTCCCCCGCCGCCGCGCGCCACGCCGCGATCACGGCATCCGGTTCGCGCCCATCGATGACCGGCGGCTCGCCGAGTCCGCTGCGGATGGCGTGATGCTGGGCCGTCGTGATCAGGCCTGCCAGCACGGCTTCGCGCAGCGGCTCATGCCAGAGGGGCGAAATCACGGGCGTTTCCTTGCCCCCGGTCGCATCCGTGTCCAGCGCAGAGTCGACGCCATCGTCACTCCCGAGGCCGTCGAGTAGCGCTTCGCCGACCTTCACCGCCCGCGTCGCCTCGCCGCGCGTCGCACCGGTCAGGTCGCGCAGGAGTTCGACGGCATTGCGGTGCCCGGTCTGCTGCGTGAAGCCGGTGTGGCCGCGGTCGCGAGCAGAGCGCGCCGATGCGACCCCTGCGACCACAGCCTGCAATGCGGCGATCTGCTTCGCGAGTCCGCTCGTCTCGGCGAGCAGCTCGCGCACAGATCCATCGCTCAGCCGCGACGCAGACGCGGGAAGCTCACCCGCCTCGACATCCAATTCCCCTAACACGCGAAGCCGGTCGACAGCTTCGCACATATGTTCGATGAATGTCATGACTTCAGTATGGCGACCACGTCCGACATCGCGCACGGCACTCCGTGGGGTCTGCAGGTGGCGCCGTGGTGGCGCTCAGCAACGGAGAACTCACCGCCCCGCCGACCTGCGCACAAGCAGCGCGAGGTGGAGCGCCGTCTGGGTCTCGCCGTCGTCGAGGTCGACGCGCAGCAGCTCCTCGATGAGCGCGATCCGCTGGTAGAACACCGATCGGGAGAGATGGGATGCCGCCGCCGCCGCCGTGCGGTTGCCGGGGTGGGCGAGCATGGCCTCGAGCACGTCGAGCAGGTCGCCGGAACGGGAGAGATCGTGCGCGATGAGCGGCGCCAGCATGCGCTCCCCGTGCTCGAGCACGCGATGGTCGTCGCGCAGCGCCGTCACGAGCTGGACGAGCGGGCGGTTCTCCGCGCGACGCAGCTGCGGCCCGCGACCGGGGCGGCGCCGACGGCCCCCGGCGAGGTCGACGGCCTCGTGCACCGACGCGAGCGCCGCGTCGATGCCCTCGGACGCGCGCCCGACCGACACCGTCACGCGCTCGGCGTCCGCGGGTTCGACGAGCGACCGCGCGAAGGCGAGGACGGCGTCGTCGTCGAACACTGCGTCCACCGGCAGGGACAGGAGGACGGTCGCGGCGGGCGCGACGACCCCCGACGGAGCCGAGCCGGCGAGGGCTCGGCCGCGCAGGGCGCGAGCCGCGGCATCCGCCCGCTCCGCCGCGACGGGGGCCCCCGAGATGACGAGACCGTACAGCTTCGCCCCGCGCAGCGGCAGGCCGGCGGCCTCGAGTCGCGCCGCGGCCCCTCCGACTCCCGCGAACCGACCGGCGAGGAGACCGTCCACGAGGCGGCGGCGCCCGATACGGGCCCATTCGTCCGCGTCGCCGTCGGCGAGCCGACCGACCGCGAGGGCGATCGCGCCCTGCTCGAGCACGGCAGTGCGCCCGGCGGGATGCTCGGGCCCGGGCAGCGCGATGAGATTCCCCCAGCGGATGCCGCGGGCCTCGACCGGCACGATGAGCCAGTCCTCGGCGCCGGCGGCCACGCCGCGCTCGCGACGCTGCTCCGAGCGCCGGTGGGCCGAGCGCGACCGCAGCTCCCACTCCGTGAAGAGCTCCTCTTCCATCGCGAGGGGGACCTCGGCGGCCACGACCTCGTACCCGAGGTTCTCCAGGACGATGGGAGCGCCGAGCGTCTGCGCCAGCTGGTGGACGATGAAGTCCGCGGGGGAGCCTCGCAGCACGAGCGCCGTGAACCGCTCGCGCACCTCGTCGCGGGCGCGGAGCGCATCCGTCTGCCCCGTGATGATGCGGGCATGCACGGCCTCGGTGATCGTGATGAACTTCAGCTCGCGGTGGAGGATGATCAGCGGCAGCCCCCGCTCCCGCGCCGCCTCGACCACCGCCGGCGGCACGTCGCGGTAGTGGGTGCCGAGCTCGAGGATCAGGCCGGAGAGCCCGGCGTCGTCCAGCTCGCCGATGAATCGCCGCAGATCGGCCGCGTCCTCGGGCCACGACGCACCGGTGGAGAGCAGCAGCTCGCCGCCGTCGAGGAGCCGTGCCACACCGGCGTTGTCGGACACGTGGAGCCACCGCACGCGGCGCTCGAGCGCCTGGTCGCCCACGAGCACCTCCGGCACCCCCTGGACGACGGCGTCGAGGGCGATGACCTCGCGGATCGTCGGAAGGGTCTCGAGCGCCGATCCCGCGACCAGACGGTCCGTATGGATGGAGCGATCCTCGCGACGGTCGGGCACCGTTGCACCACACTTCTGCTCGACGGATGGGTGATTCCACAGCCTAGAGCAGAACCGGTCGATCTGTCCGGGAAGACCCCTGCGGCAGCATCCCGGTGCGCGTTCGACCCCTCGCGGACGCGGGCGCAATCCGCTTCATAGCCCGGTTCCGAATATTTGGCAACCCCGTGCATCCAAAGCATCCGATGCGCGGGAATGAATCATCAAGGGTTGAGGTTATTCCTGTACTCGGCGCCTTCCGGCGCTGCAGGAGGGGACAGTGGGCAAGAACTACGTCGACATCGAGAACGACCAGGGCGAGACGCTGCGCTATCGCAAGCACGCCAATGGCCGTGGCCTGATCGCGCATGGAGCCAAGGTGCACCCGAGCGCCGTCGTCGAAGCGGGGGCGTACATCGAACCGGGAGTGCAGATCGCCGCGGGCGCGCATGTCGGCCGTGGCGTCTGGGTGGAATCCGACGCGGTGATCGGGCCCGACGCGGAGATCGCGCCGCACGCCCACATCGGTCCACGGGCGGCGATCGGGCCGCGCGCGAAGATCGGCGTGCGCACGCACGTCGGACACGACGCACGCGTGGCCGGCGGATCGCTGATCGGCGACGACGAGACGATCGGCGACGGCGAGCGCGTCGCCACCGACAAGCGGGGGCTCCGCCTCGCCGCCTGAGCGCCGGGCGCCCGCTCACCTCGAGACGGCGCACGTCGCCGCCAGGCTCTAGGCTCGCCGGGTGGTCACGCGCGTCCTCGTCGGCATCCTGCTCGTCGTCCTCGCGGGCACCGCCCTGTGGTGGTTCATAGGCCGCGGCGACGCGCCCGAGGCCGCCCCGACGGCAGGGGCCACGACGGCCGCGATGCCGGTGATCCCGCCCGACGCCTTCGAGATGACCGTCGAGAGCGTGCACGACGGCGACACGCTGCGCGCCCACGTCACGACCCCCAATGAGGTCGTCGGCGATCCCGGCTCGACGCGCATCCGCCTGCTGGGCGTCGACACGCCCGAGATCTCGCCCGAACTCGAGTGCTGGGGTGCGCAGGCGACGGCGACGCTGACCTCGCTCGCCCCGGCGGGATCGACCATCTGGGTCACCACCGACGTCGAGCCGCAGGATCAGTACGGCAGGACCCTGCTCTATGTCTGGACCCCTGACGGCCGCTTCGTGAACGGCGAGCTCGTCGCCGGCGGTGATGCGCGCGTGGAGGTCTACTCGCCCAATCGCACCCACGAGGAGCTGCTGCGCTCGCTCGAGTCCACCGCGGTCGCCGCGTCGGCCGGCCGCTGGGGCGCGTGCGACTGAGCCATCTGCGGCGCGTCAGGCGAAGAGGAACAGCACGAAGCCGATGAGCGGCAGCGTCCCCTGGATGAGCGCCGCGCGCAGGTACTTCATGCCGGTCGTCAGCAGCACGAGGGCGGCCGCCACCATCGAGCCCAGGCTGAAGAGCACGAGCGCGAGGCCGGCCGCGCGCAGCGGGGCGGAATCCGCACCGGCGTAGACCAGCACCAGACCGATGACGACGCCGACGGCGAGGAACAGGTTGTAGAAGCCCTGGTTGTACGCCATCGGCTTCGTGGTGTCCGCGGCCGCCTGGTCGGCCACCCCGAACCGCCGCCAGATCCGCGGCTGCGTCCACTGCACGCTCTCCATCACGAAGATGTACACGTGCAGCAGCGCGGCCAGCGCTGCGAAGACCGTCGCCAGGATCGCCACCATGAGCGAACGATAGCGCCCCGGCTACGCTGAACGGTATGGCGAAAGGCGGGGCACGCGCGGGTGGGCGGGGACGGGGCACGCCGCCGAAGCGCGGCAACACCGCCGGCCGTGCGCAGAAGCCCGGGCCCACCCGGTCCCGGCGGCCGCAGCCGTCGCCCGCTCCTTCCCCCGTACCGCCCGGCGATCCGGCGCCGCCGGTGTTCACGCTCGGCGCGATCGCCGGGGCGACGCCCGGCAAGTGGATCGACACGTGGAACGAGCGGATGCCGCGCACCGCGCTGGAGCTGGTGCCGCTGGCCACCGACGACGAGCGGCGGGCCCTGCTGGACGGCGATGTCGACGCGGCGCTGGTGAGACTCCCGATCGACAAGGACGGGCTGCACGTCATCCCGCTGTACGACGAGGTGCCGGTCGTCGTCTGCGCCGCGGACTCGCACCTCACCGCGGCGGACGAGCTGGACACCGCCGACCTCGTGGGCGAGGTGCTCATCGTGCCCGGGGACGACGTGCTCGGCATCCGGATCCCCGGCACCCTCTCGCCGGCCTTCGACCCTCCCGCCGAGACCGCCGATGCGATCGCCACCGTCGCGGCCGGGGTGGGGATCGTGGTCGTCCCCATGTCGCTGGCTCGCCTGCACCGGCGCAAGGACGCGGACTACCGGCCGCTCATCGACGGCCCCTCGTCGACGGTCGCGCTGGCGTGGGTGGCCGAGCGGAGCACGGCCGCCGTGGAGACCTTCGTCGGGATCGTGCGAGGTCGCACCGCCAACTCGTCGCGCGACTGACTCCGCAGGGCGAGGAGAGGGGTGCCGCCCCAGTTCCCACGCGGCACCCCTCGCGGACCGGCGCCGAGACGCGCAGCCCGATCTGCGTTCCCCAATGCCTCGCGTCGCACCCGACCCCCCGTCGGCATGCCGAGCCTGTCCGATGATGAGGAGTGCGCGGCATCCGTCCTGATACACGCGCGGTGGATCGGGTCAGAAGCCGGCGCCGTGAACCTGGAACGGGGCGACGATGCCGGTGCGCTCTGACGCCTCGGCGAGCGCGACCGAGGGCGCGGTGCCCGCTGCGAGCCCCTCGTGGACGGCGCCCAGCAGCTCGCACGCGTTGTCGTCCGCGACGACCACCGGAGCGGCGATCACGCTGCGCGTCCCGGCGTGCAGCCAGATGCGGGTCATCCCGAGCGCCTCCTCACCCCACCGGACCGACGAGCGTCCGACCTCGCACGCCGAGAGGACGACGGTGTCGGGCACACGCGGGATGAGATCGATGTCGTATCCGAAGAGCGCGCCGTCGGCCAGCTCGAGACCCGAGAACATCGGGTTGTCGGCGGCGTGCCTGCCGTGCGCGGCGACGTGCAGGACGTCCACGCGCGAGGCCAGGGCAGTGACGTCCGCGACCGTGGCGCCGACGCCCGTCCGCACCTCAGCCTGCCGCCAGGCCGCCGAACCGGCCGTCACCTCCTCCTCGCCGCGGGCGACCCGCGGTCCCGCCGCGAAGCCGGCCGACCCAGGAGGCGTCCACTCGCGTGAGCGCTCGCGGAGCCAGGCCGAGACCGAGGAGGCGATCGAGATCGGCTGCCGCCGCAGCGCCGGCAGCATCATCCAGGGCACTCCCGAAAGCACGCCGGGCGCAGTGATGAGGACGCGCTCTGCGCGCCTGAGCAGCCCGTCGACCGGTGTGCAGAGCACCTGCGACAGCGTCTCGAGACGCGCGTCCAGGCCGCGGCGGACCACCGCGGCCATCGGCCCGACGACGGTCGCCGACATGTCGAGGTCTGCGCGCAGGCCGCCCAGCGCCGAGCGCGCCGCCGCCCAGTCCAATCCGACGAGCTCGCTGCCCTGCTTCGACACCACGAGCGCCGCCAGCTGGTTGCCGTCGAACACATATGAGACGAGCACCTCGCCGTCGCCGAGCTCGCCGACGGCGTCGTCGAGCGACGCGCGTCCGGTCTGCTCGCCGGCGGCGGTCTGAGACCACTGGCGCTGGCGGGCGCGGTCGCTCAGCAGCGAGGCACGAGGGTCCGACAGCCAGTCGCCGTCGGGGTGGGCGGTGCGCAGCACCCGCAGCTCGGCGAGGTCGGCGGCCAGCTGCGGGTCGGGCGGGGGCCGCAGCGGCAGCACGAAGCCCGTCAGTGCCCGTGCGCGCTCCGACCACTCGAAGACGGCGGCATGGCTGCCCGACCGCAGCGCCGACGAGAGGCCCGTGGTCGCCAGCCCGATGCCGCGCATGGCGGCCGACACCTGCAGGTCGAGGCTGCCGAAGGACTGCCGGTTGCGGTCGAGGAGGTCGAGCCCCGCCGCGGCGTGCCGGCGGGTGTCGCCCTCCCGGCCGCGGTCGGCGGCGCGCGCCGCGCGCAGCTCGTGCGCCAGCAGGCCCACCTCCAGGGGCGTGCGCGGGCCGACGCGGGTGCCCGGATCCGACGCCGCCCCCCGGCGGTTCGCGCGCAGGCGGGCCAGCGCATCGGTCAGCCGGAGCGCCTCGGCCTCGGAGCGGAATCCCTGCGCCTCGAGCTTCTCGGCGACGGCGGCGACCTTCGCGCGCGAGGGCAGCCGGCGGGCCACCCGCACCGGCATCCCGCTGCGGTCCAGGCGGCCGACGGCCAGGCGCGCGCGGAGCCCGATCGCGTCGGCCCGCACCGCCCAGCCCGGACTGCCGATGGCGGCGAAACGGCGGGCGGAGGCCGTCGCGACCGTCGCGGCGCGCTCGGGATCATGGCTGAGCAGCGACCGCGCGAGGTGATAGTCGGCGGTCGCCCTGTCGCGCGGTGCGCGGTGCCGGCCGAACGCCGCCGACACGGCCGAGAGGCTCCGCTCGGCCTCCGTCACGAGGCCCGCCTCGCGGAGCACCTCGGCACGGTCGAGCTCATTCACCGCCGCCCACATCGTGGAGGCGTCGTCCAGCGGCTCGCGAACGGACTGCATCGTCTGCAGCGCCGCCACGAGATCACCCGCGAGCATCAGGGTGTAGCCGCGGTTGTGCACCGCGAGGTTCGCCTCGGTGGTCATCCCCGCCTCGCGGTACGCCTGCTCGGCCGCGGCGAGGTCGGCCAGCGCCGTGTCGAGCTGACCGCGCTGCATGTCGACGAGGCTCCGGTTGATCCTCATGTTGGCCTGGCGCACCGGCTCGTCCCGAAGCCCCCGGATGCTCTTGTCGAGCCACGCCGCCGCGTCGTCGAGCAGACCGCGCTCGAGGGCGAGGGCGCCGAGCTGCCCGTGGAGCTGCGCGATCGTCACGGCGTCCAGGCCGTCCTGACCGAGCGCGTCCAGGCAGAGCCGCTCGCCTGCGTCGACGTCGCCGGTGCGCGCGAGCACATACGCGGTGGTGCCCGCGATGCGGGCCGTCAGATTCCGGTCGCCGTCGCGCTCGGCGGCGGCGCTCGCCTCGGCGAGCACGCGCTTCGCGTCGGTGTAGCGACCCCGATTGGCCAGCTCGACCCCGCGGGCATACGACGCCCCCGCGTCGAGACCAGTCCCCATGGAGCAATCATGGCGCGAAGAGGGCCCGCGGAGCGACGACGGATGCCGCGCTCCGCCGCTACCCGGAGGGGAGCCGCGATCGGTCCAGCGCCGTGATCGCCTCGACCGCCTCGTCCACGGGGTGCTTCCTGCGTCCGGCGACGGCGGCGCCCATCAGCTGCGGGGCGAGCTTCGCCGCCACCGTTCCCGCGACGTACGGCGCGGCGAACGAGGTGCCGCTCCACACGGCGAACCCCCCCTCGTCGCCGTTGTCGAAGTCGTCCGGATCGAGGCTCTGGCGACGGCGCTGCCCGCGGTCGTTGCGCGAGCCTGCCTGGAGGCCGCCCTCGAAGGACGGGAAGACGCTCAGCACCGACGTCCCCGGGGCGTAGAGGTTCACCCAGTCCCCGATGTTGCTGAACAGCGCGACCGAGGTGCGCTGCGGGTTGAGCGCACCGACGGCGAAGTGCCGCGCGGCGTCGCCGTCCGGATCGTCGAAGCTGAGGAGCGGGTCTCCCCAGTTGTACAGCGCCGCCGGGAAGGTGGGACGCTCGGTCGCGTCGTTCCCGGCCGAGCAGACGATCACGCAGCCGCGGGCTCGGAGGCTGCGCAGCGCCTCGTACATGCGCAGGCTGAACCGTCCGTCCTCGGGGGTCTCGTGGTAGTAGCCGAGCGAGAGGTTCAGCACGTCCACAACGTGCGGCTCCGCCTCCGTCCCCGCGTCGATCCAGTCCGCCAGCTGCTCGAGCGCCGTGATCAGCTCGCTCTCGAGGACGCTGCCGTTGCTGTCGGCGACCCGGATAGCGATGAGGTCGGCGTCGGGACAGACCTGGCGCAGCACGCCCGCGACGAACGTCCCGTGCCCGGCGGCATCGTCGAGGAACCCGTCGAGCGGGCCGGCGAGGTCGCCGAAGCGCTCGGGGTCGGTCGCCGGGTCGTTCACGCCGATGATGCCGGAGCCGTCCGCGGCGTCGATCGTGCGCACGACGGACCGGCCGTCGGGCGCGGTGAACCAGGGGTGCTCGCCGCAGCCGGTGTCGGCGAAGGCGATGACGGGTCGCCGGCCGCCGTCCGCGAGCGTGTGCCGGTCGGTCGGCGGAGCGCCGATGAAGGTGACGAGTTCCAGTCCGCCCGATCCGGGGTAGGCGTAGCCGTCGGTGCCGCTCGGGTTGGTGCGCCCGTGCGGATTCGTCCGCCCGTGCGGATTCGTGCGGCCGTGGGGGTTGGTGCGGCCGTGGGGATTCATGTCGATCGGGTCGACGCCGAGCACGTGGTCGAGGCTGACCTGAGCGAGCACGGGATCGTCGACCGCGCGGGCACGCCGGGTCTTCACCTCCGGCTCGGCCGCGGCCTCGGCGCGGTGGGGCGGGTCGTTGGCGATCGCCGCCTCGAGCGACACGCTGCGCGTCGCGGCCGCACGGGCCGCGGAGTCGACCTCCTCCGCGGCCGCCTCCCGCCGCGCGAGGGTGCGGGGGGAGACGCCGAGGCGCTCGGCGATGAGCACATCGCGGCGCGCCTGCTGCAGCAGACGCCAGGCGTCCACGGGCGGCACGGGCTCGTCGTCGCGGTTCTCCCGCGGCGCCTGGACGATCCGCGCACGCGAGAGCGCCGCGGTGTCCTTCCCGCTCGGGAGCGGCTCCACCTCGACGTCCCAGCCGAGCTTGGCCGCGGCCCCCTTCAGGGCCTCCTCGGCGGCGGCGGGGTCTCCCGAGATCACCAGGTGCCCCGGCACGTACATCGTGTCGTACGCCTGAAGGCCGGGGACCGGCTCGCGGCGGGGGTCGAGGACCACGCCCTTCGGTTCCCCCGCGACCTCTCGCTCCCGCCAGGTGCGCCGCTGCGCGCTCTCGCCCTTCGCCATGTCTTCTCCCTCATCACATGCGGAATCCGCGGCCCCCAGGCCGCGGCATCCGTCTCTCGGAACTGCGTGTCAGACTTCGAACTGCGGGGTCTGGAAGTCGTGCATCGCCCCATCGGCGTCGCGGACCACCAGGCGAAGCCGCGCCACCCCTGGCGTGACCTCCTCGAAGGCGAACCGACCGTGCTCGCCGGGTTCGGCCGACCATTCGCGGTCGTCCTGGACGAGCCGGATGGCCAGCGCCGTGGCATCCACCCATCCGTCCACGCGCCGGCCGCCGCCCTCGGTGGCCGTCACGTGCAGCAGCACGCTCGTCGTGCCGTCGCTGAACTGCAGCGTCGCGGTATCGGTCTCTCCGCGCACCGCCGCGAGCGTCCCCTCCACGAGGGTCAGCAGCGCGTACTCGCGCGAGAGGTCCTCGACGGCCACCGCGGCGACCATGCGGTCGACCAGGTCGGCGGGAACCGGATCGACGTCCTCCCACATCCGGCGCATGCGTGCGAACAGTGCGGCATCGGCCGCGAAGTCCTCAGTTTCCATCGTCGTCCCCTCTCCATCCGTCGCCCTCGAGAACGGCGCGCAGCTTCGCGAGACAGCGCTGACGGGTCGGTCCGATCGATCCGATGGGCATCGCCAGGTCTTCGGCGATGCGGGCGTAGTCGGGGCGGTCCTCGAACGCGACGATCCGCAGCAGGCGCTGGCATCGGTCGTTGAGCGTGCCGACAGCGGTCCAGAGGCGACGCGTCTCGTCGTCCTGCGCTGCCGTCTGCTCGGCGGATTCGTGGACAGGAAGGTGCGGTTCGAGCGACTCGGCCTCGGTCGCATCGGCGCGCCGATGCTGCTTGCCGACCCGCCACGCCTCACGGCGTGCGCACATCGTGAGCCACCCCGACACCGCGAGCGGGTCGAGGATGGTCTCGTGACGGCGAACGAGCGTCAGCCACGTCGTCTGCACGACGTCCTGAGCGAGCGCGTGGTCGAGACCGTACGCCCGGACGACGTGCCACAGCGGCGGCGTCATCAGGCGGACGAGCTCATCCATCGCACGGCTGTCGCCCTCGCGCCACCGCACGAACAGTGCGGCGGCTCGCTCCCATCGCGCCGGCTCCACGGAGTCGACGGATGGCTCGGCGCCCGTATGCGTCATAGCGCCCATTCTGTCCACACCATGCCCGAGCACGGAAGTGTCGGTCTGATACACGCGACGACCTGACCGATTCCGCAGATTTCGGCCGTCTCGCCCGCCGTGCGGGCGGAGACCTAGACTGCGTGCATGACCACCCGGCCGCTGCTCTATGTCTGCGTGCGCCCGCAGCTGAACGCGGCGGCAGCCGAATACGAGTCCTTCCGCGCCGCGATGCGCGTGGACGCGGACGCCCTGGCCCGCCACGATCTGGTGCGCGATCCGCTGCCCGCCGGCGTGTTCGACCAGTACGCCGGCTTCCTGATCGGCGGGAGCCCCTTCAACGTCGCCGACCCCGAGTCGACCAAGACCGACGCCCAGCGGCGGCTCGAGGCCGAACTCGAGCGCATCGCCGAGCACGCGGCCTCGGGCATGGGTCCGGCGGCGCTGTTCACCTGCTACGGGATCGGCGTCGCGACCCGTACGCTGGGCGGACGGGTGAGCCGCGCCTTCCCCGAGGACACCGGCCCCGTCGCGATCGAGCTCACCGACGCCGCCTTGGCCGACCCGGTGTTCGGCGGCCTCGCGGACCGCTTCACCGCGCTCACCGCGCACAAGGAGGGCACCGAGGAGCTGCCGCACGGAGCGGTGCTGCTCGCGTCGAACGAGGAATGCCCCGTCCAGGCGTACCGCGTCGGCGACCGGCTCTACGCCACCCAGTTCCACCCGGAGCCCACGACGAAGGCCTTCACCGAGCGCATGGCGGTCTACCGGGACGACGGCTACTTCGAGTCGGCGCACTTCGACACGATCGCCGCGCGCGTGCTCGCGGCGTCCGTGACCGAGCCGGCACGGCTGCTGCATGCCTTCGCCGCCCGGTTCGCGAGCGCCTGACTCACGCCGACGCGTTGCGGACGGACGCCGCTTCGCGCAGGATCGTGCCGATCACGGCCGCCGCGAGGACCACGAAGGCGACGATGAGCGCGGTGATGCCGATGGCCGTGCTCGGCGGTTCGCCGGACAGTCGTCCGACGGCGAGCCATGACAGTCCCCAGGCGATCGCCAGCGCCGGGCCGAGCCGCCAGCCGCCGGCGGCCTCGATGCCGAGGCCGATCACCGCGACGGCGATCAGCACGACGACGCCCCAGAGATCGGCGGATGCCTCCCACTCGGGTGGGCCGATGACCGTGAGCCACGCCGTGATGTTGGCCACCGTCGCGAGGGTCACCCAGCCGAGGTGGAGACCCGTGACACCGTCGACGAGCAGCCGGTCGAGCCAGCCGTCGGCCGGGTCGATGACCGTCCGGTGGAAGGTCACCCCGAGGAGGGCCAGCAGCACGATGATGACGAGCACGGTGAGCGCCAGCGAGCCGAACTGCGCCGCGACGAGCCACAGCCCGTTCACCACCATCGTGCCGGCGATGAGCCACCTGAGCGTGCGCTGCCGGTCGCTGCGGCGCTGGGCCGGCAGCGCCTGCCAGATCGTGTAGGCGAAGAGCCCGAGGTAGATCACGGACCAGATCGCGAACGCCGGCCCCGCGGGGGCGAGATACGAGCCGTCCTCGTCCAGCGCGCCGTCCTGCAGGTTCTCCACGGATGTCCCACCGAAGACGCCGGAGCCGACCATCGCGGCGACGATCATGAAGCAGAACGCGCTGATGACGACGATCTGCCGGAGGAGGTCGCGTCGCGCCATGGTCTCACCGTAGGCGCGCGCGAGAGGCCCGGCCACCTCTTGACCCGACCCAGGCCCGTTGGTAAGCGCTTGGCGGGCGCTCTACGCGCCGGTGGGCGGATCGAGCAGCAGTGCGACCCGCTCGGACAGGTATGCCTCGAGCGGCATGAGTCCGCCTGAGGTGCTCCAGCGGATGCTGGGAACGCCGTCGTCGGAGATGAGCGGACCGGATGCCTCTCCCCTGTCGACGGCGTCGGGCCGCAGCATCCGCCATCCGATGTGGACGGTCTCGCCCTCCCGAAAACCGCCGCGGCGTGCCGCCGCCGCGAGCTCGGCGCGGTGACGCTGGGACTCGGCGGTGTACCCGCGCCGAGCCTCCGCACGGGCGCGGACGACGTCGCCCGTCGCGCACACGGCGTCGTCGGCGAGCAGCAGCACCCCCAGGTGCCACGCGGTTCCCCGCGGCTCGATTCGCGGCGGTCGCGAGACGCCGAGGATCCGCCGGGGCACGACGAGCTCGCCGAGGGCCTCGCGCGGGGCTCCGGCCAGCTGTGCGCGGGCACGGTCCAACAGCTCGGCGGTGGTCATGCCATGTCGTCCTGGAGCACGTCGCCGGCGACGCGGTCCCCCCGCAGCGCCATCGCCACGACGGGGAAGAGCAGCACCGACAGCATGCCGGTGGCGATGAGGGCCGCCTGGTGCCCCGTCGACAGGACGCCCTCTTCGACGCCGATCGCGGTGACGGCGACGATGATCGGGAGGCCTGTCGCCCCCAGGAGCGCGATCGAGAGCCGATCGCGCGGCGTCGAGCCCTCGGGCGCCGCGAGCGTCGACGGAAGACCGCGGATCACCAGCAGAGCTGCAAGACCGACCGGAAGCAGCAGGAACAGCGAGGGCTCGTCGAGCAGCGCCTGGAGGTCGAACGTCACTCCCGTGTAGACGAAGAAGATCGGCACCATGAACCCGAACGCGACGCCCTCGATCTTGCTCTCCACGGCCGCGGCGTCCTCCTCTCCGGCGTCGCGCATGAGGAGGCGCCAGATGATCCCGGCGGTGAAGGCGCCGAGGAGGAAGTCCAGGTCGAACACGATGCTCAGCGACACGAGCGCCGCGAGGATCAGCAGCACGACCCGGATGGCGAACTGGCCCGACGTGTGCAGGGTCGACGCGACGAAGGCGTGCATCGCCCCATGCGGGATGCGGAACGCCAGCCAGATCGCGCCGGCGGCGATGAGCGCGAAGGCGATCAGGACGAAGGTGGACAGGCCGGGGTTGCGGCTTCCCAGGAAGATCGAGATCGCGATCAGCGGCCCGAACTCCCCCACGGCGCCGAGCGCTCCGACGGTCCGGCCGAACGGGGTGTGCAGCTCGCCGGCGTCGCGCAGGATCGGCAGCAGCGTCCCGAGCGCCGTCGAGCAGAGCGCGATGCCGATCACGATCGCCGCTTCGCCCGGTGCGATGAGCCACCCCAGGCCGATGCCGAGCACCAGGCTCACGATCCACCCGAGGCCGGCCCGGCGCCCCAGCCGGCCGCGGAACGACCCGAACGCGATCTCGGTGCCGGCGACGAAGAACAGCATCGCCAGGCCGAAGTCGGCGAGCGTCTCCACGAACGGGTTCTCGCTCGCCCAGCCCAGCACCGAGGGGCCGATGACGATCCCGAGCACGAGCTCGAACACCACGATCGACACCCGCAGCCATCGGCCGACCAGCCGCGCGAGAACCGGAGCCAGCACCGCCACCGCCGGGATGAGGATGAGCGTGGGTTCCAGATGCACGGGTTCAGGGTAGCGGCAGGCCTCCGGCGCGCACCCGGCCTTCGCGCGGAGCGACCGAGCGGCTACAGCGAGACGGGCCGGTCCCGGGCGTCGCGGGGCCGCGCGGGAGCGGCATCCGTCGACGGATCCGGCGCGGCGACGGCGGCGATCTCGCGCACCGCGACGGGTGCGGCAGCGCCTGCGCCGCCGCCCTTGATCTCACGGTGCAGGCGCTCCATGCGCTCGTCGAGCTCGGCCGCGCTGTCGGCGGCGTCCTTGAGGCTCGCGAGCAGCTCATCGGGCACGCGCGTGGCGTACTTGTAGTAGATCTTGTGCTCGAGGCTGGCCCAGAAGTCCATCGCGATGGTGCGGAACTGCACCTCGACGGGCACCTCGATGCGTCCGGTCGAGAGGAACACCGGCACCTCGAGGATCACGTGCAGGCTCTTGTAGCCGTTGGGCTTCGGTGCGGCGATGTAGTCCTTCACCTGGATGACGCGCACATCGTCCTGCGCGGTGAGCAGGTCGAACAGCCGGTAGACGTCGGCGACGAAGCTGCACGTGATGCGGATGCCGGCGATGTCGGTGATGCTGCGGCGGATGGAGGCGAAGTCCCCGTCGATGCCCTTGCGCTGCACCTTCTCGACGAGGCTGTCGGGGGACTTCACCCGGCTCGAGACGTGCTCGATCGGGTTGTAGTCGTGCGTCAGCAGGAACTCCTCGCGGAGGATCCCGATCTTGGTCTCGACCTCCTGCAGCCCGAAGCGGTACTCCATCATGAACCGCTGCAGCTCGTCGCGGAGCTCACGCAGCTCGCTCGGCGAGACCGTGATCTCACCCTCGTCGGTCGCCGTCACGGACACCACGGGTGCGGGAGTCGCCATGGGTCTCACGGTAGGACGGCGGCCTACGAGTGTGCTGTGAGTGGCGGCGGGACGACCTTCAGAGGTTGTCGAGCGCCTGCTGCGCGCGCTCGGACTCCTTCGCGGCGGCGCGCGCCTTCGCGACGGCATCGGCCCGCTCGCGCTCGATCGCGTCGAGCTTGCCGACGGCGGCATCCTCATCGGCCTCGAGCGCGGCCAGATCCCTGCGGAGATCGTCTATGCGCTCCCGCACGTGATCGACCCGCTCCTGGGCCTTGGCCTGGCGCGTCTCGACCCGGGCGAGCTCGCGCTCCGCCTCGCCGGCCAAGCGCTCGGCCTCCCGCGCGGCCTTCTCTGCCGCGCGGCGCGCTCGCCGCTCGGCAAGGTCGTCACGCGGCGGCGGCGCGACGACTCCCGGCACCGAACCGCCGACCGCGTCGGCCAGCGCGCTCGGGTCGATGTCGCCCGCCTCCAGCGCCTTGACGAGGCGCCCGGTGAGCACGGCGGCGGCGGCGGCGGCATCCATCACCGCCGCGTTGATCGTCTTCTCGGCCTCCTCGCGGGCCGCGGGACTGAGCGCGACGCCGGCGTCGGCGGCGAGGCCGACTGCCTGCTTCGCCAGGGCGGCGACCAGCTGGCGCCGCTGCTTGCCCAGCCGCGACAGCTCGGCCGCGTCGAGGTCGTCCTGTGCCTCGCGGAGCGCGGCCGAGAGCTCGAGTGCCTCCGAGAGCTGCCCTTCGCGCGCGAGCAGATTCACGCTCCACGCCGGCACGGTGGGCTTGCGCAGCGCTTTCAGCTGCTTGGCGAGGCCCGGCGCGGCACGTCCCGCACGGGCGTTGCGGGCGGCCGTGAACTGCGCGGGTGGCAGCGCGTACAGCTCGGCCGCGATCGCATCGAGGTCGTCGGCATCCTTCGCCATCCCCTCATTGTGGCCGCTCCCCGCGATCCGACCCGCGCCCTGCCGGGCGCGGGTCGGAAAGTTCTGCGGCGTCGGGTCAGACGATCTCGTAGAACCGCCACAGCCCGAACTCGGGCACGAGCACGCGGATGTCGCTCCAGCCGGCGGATCGCGCGTAGCCGCGGAGGGTGTCCGGGCGCATGACGGTCCCGGTGCCGGCGCTCGGCTGGTGAGAGAGGCCGTCGGGGAGGCACACGAAGATGCTGAAGCCGTACAGCAGACGCTCGAGCTCGCTCGCCTGCGGCGCGAAGCGCTCCTCGGTGGCCTCGTCCATGATGACGACGATGCCGTCGTCGCGGACCGCCTCGCGCGCCGCGGCGAGGACGGCGACCGGATGCGGCATGTCGTGCAGGCACTCGAAGGCGAAGACGGCGTCGAACGGCCCCTGCGAAGCGGCCAGCGCCGCGTCGGAGAGCAGGAACTCGACCCGGTCGCCGACGCCGGCCTCCGCGGCGTTGCGCCGCGCGGCCTCGACCGACGCCTCGTCGATGTCGAAGCCGACGACGCGAAGCTGCGGGTAGGCCTGCGCCAGCGCGATCGAGGACCATCCGCCACCCGACCCGAAGTCGGCGATCCGGGCCCCGGGGCGCCGCAGCACGTCGTCGATGCGCTCGATGCCCGCGAAGAGCGAAGGGAGCTGCTCGAACCACGGGCGGTTCATATCGGCCTGCGCCTCACGCGCGTGCCGGCCGAGCTGCTCCCAGCTGACGCCCCCGCCCGTGCGATAGGCATCGAGCAGGGCGTCCACCTGCCCCGACACGGCCGCCGCCATGCGGGCGAGCGGCTCGAGGTACGACAGGCTGCCGCGGTCGAGCAGGACCTCCTCCACGCCGGGCGCGAGCAGGAAGCGGCGGCCGGCGTGCTCCGCGGCGTCCTCCGCGTGCAGGATGCCGCTCGCGGCCTGCTGCTCGAGCCACTCGCGGGCGTACCGGGCGTCGGTGCGCGTGCGTGCGGCGAGCTGCGCCGCCGTGAGTCCGCCCGGCTGCGACAGGGCGGCATACCAGCCGAGCTGCGAGCCCAGGTGCACCGCCATGAGGTCGAACCAGCCGAGCGTGGCGCCCATGAGCCGGTCCGCGAACGCGGCCGTCGCCTCCGGATCGGTCCGGGTGATCGTCGTCGTGGACATCGTGGTCTCCTTCGTCGAGGTCCATCGGGTGTGTCTGGGGACGACGCTACGGACGCCACCCGGGCGGCCGCCTCGGGCGAACGGCGCAACTTCGCCCACGCGCCTGCACCATTCCATGCAGACCGCCGCGCCGGCCGTGCCGCGGGCGCCCGCCGCCCGGCCCGCGCGGGGAGCATCGGCCTACCGCCCGCGCGGCCCGCCCTGCTCGTGCCACCAGGCCACCGCGGCGGTGCGCGAGCCGACGTCGAGCTTCACGTACACGTTCGCCAGGTGCCGGCTCACGGTCTTCTCGCTGATGAAGAGCTCCGCGGCGATCTGCCGGTTGGACTTGCCCTGTGCCACGAGCTCCACGATCTGCCGCTCCCGGGCGGTCAGCGGGCCGTCGGACGCGGGCGCCGTCCCCGACCGCACCACGACCGGCGGAGCGCCGAGCCGCTCGAAGATCGCGCCGGCCTGGTCGCGCAGCTGTGCGGCCAGGGCGTCGTCGCCGCGCCGCTCGTGCGCGGACGCGAGCCAGCACAGCACGTTGGCCTGCTCCCAGGGCTGCCGCAGGCGCCGGAAGATCTCCAGCGCGGAGTGCAGGCGGCTGATCGCACCGTCGGCGTCGCCGGCGTGGATCAGCGCCATCCCACGGGCGTGCGCGGCCCACGCCCGGAAGCCGTCGCTGCCGAACTCGCGCGCGTCGTCCTCGAGCTCGTCGAGCAGCCGATGCGCCTGCTCCGGCGTGCCGCCCGCGAGCGCGATCTCGACGCCGGGGCGCAGCAGCCGTGCACGGCCCAGGCGATCGCGCTGAGCGAGCGAGGTCGAGATCATCGCCGCCGCCCGCTCGAGGTCGCCCTCCGCGAGCACGAGCAGCGCCTCGCCCGGAACCGGGTCGACACCGGCCGCGCGCGCCCGGTCGTACGCGTGCCGAGCACCCGCGGTATCGCCGCGCAGCCGGCGGACCTCGCCGACCTGGTACCACCCCTCGCCGGCGACCCAGGGATGGTCGGATGCGAGGTCTGCGCACGCCCGCTGCAGCGCCGCCTCCGCGGCATCCCACTCCCCGCTCGCCGACTGCAGCTCGAGGCGGTGCACGCGGCACACCCCGGCGTAGACGACATCGGTGCCGTGCGACGCGCACCATGCTTCGGCGGCGCGCGTCCAGTCGGCCATCCGCCGGAAGTCGGCCAGCTCGTGGCAGACGTGGATGGTCGTGCACAGCACATCGCCCGCCCACTCCGCCTCGAGCTCGCCCGACACCACGCTGAGCATCGCCTCGTCGAGCTCGGCGAAGCCCTCCGCGGTGCGGCCGGCGCGGATGGCGTGCATCCCCGACACGACGGCGCTGAGCGCCGACACCGCGGGGATGCGCAGCGACGACGCCAGCTGCCGCATCCGCGACACGCTCTCGGCGGGCCACAGCGCACCGGTGGCGTCGAGGTCCATGCTCGCCGTCAGGTAGACGTCGTACGCGTGCGCCCGGGCGTCCGGGAGGTCCGCGAGGATCCGGTGCGCGCGGCGCGCCCACGCCGTGCCGACCGTCATCTCGGCACGCGTCAGCCGTACGAGCGCGATGACGAGCGCGGCTTCCGCGGCGGCCATCGCATCGCCGTCCGCCGCGAGGATGCGGTAGGCCTCGTCGAGGATGTCCAGGCACGACTCCTGCCGCCCGAGCCACCACTCGCACGCCGCGAGCGCGCGCAGATCGGGGCCGGTGGCCGCCGCCCCATCGCGCGCGGTGGCGAAGCCGTCCCGCGCCGTCTCCCAGTCACCGGACCGATATGCCGTCCGCGCTCGCTCGAGCACGGCGGAGGTGTCCGCCATGGCGGAATGGTACCGCCGCGGAGGCTCCGGCACCCGGTGTCGGCGTGCGCGCCTAAGGGGAGAGGACGGATGCCGCCTGCCGCGCCGCCCCCAGCGCCACGTACTCGCCCGGCTCGGGCACGTCGACGGGCAGCCCGAGCACGAGCGGGGCGATCCGGCGGACCGCGTCGGACTGGGCGCCGCCGCCGACGAGCAGGGCGCGCTCGAGCGGCACGCCCAGGCCGCGGAGCGCCTCGAGCCCGGCAGCGGGCCCGGAGAGCATCCCCTCGACCGCGGCGCGCGCCAGGTTCTCGCGCGTCGTCGAGGCCAGCGTCATGCCCGTGAGCGACGCGGTCGCGTCGGGCAGGTTCGGCGTGCGCTCGCCTTCGAAGTACGGCACGAGGGTGAGCCCCGCGGCGCCCGGTTCGGCGGCGAGGGCGAGACGCGACAGCTCGGCGTGGTCGACGCCCAGCACGCGGCCGATCGCGTCGAGGACGCGGGCGGCGTTGAGGGTGGCCACGAGCGGGAGGAACCGCCCGGTGCAGTCCGCGAACCCCGCGACCGTGCCGCTGGGGTCGATCGTGCGCTCCTCGCTGACGGCGAAGACCGTGCCGCTGGTGCCGATCGACACGACGACGTCGCCCGGTCCGGCGCCCAGGCCCAGCGCCGCGCCGGCGTTGTCGCCCGCACCGCCGCCGACGCGCCGGCCGGCGGCATCCGTCACCCATTCCGCAGGTCCGAGCACGCGCGGCAGGACCGCGTCGTGGCCGAGCGCCGCGATCAGCAGTTCGCGGTCGTACCCGCCGGTCGCGGGGTCCCAGTAGCCGGTGCCCGAGGCGTCGGAGCGATCGGTGACGAGCTCGTCGAGCACCGCGCCGCGGGGAGACTCGCCGGCGGGTCCGAAGCCGCGCAGGCGCCACGTCAGCCAGTCGTGGGGAAGGGCGACGGCCGCCACGCGAGCGGCGTTGTCGGGCTCGTGGTCGCGCAGCCACCGCAGCTTCGTGATGGTGAACGATGCCACGGGCACGAGGCCCGTGCGGTGCGCGAGCAGGTCGGCGCCGAACTCGGCGACGAGGTCGGCGGCGGCCTGCGCGGAGCGGGTGTCGTTCCACAGCAGCGCGTCGCGGACCACCCGGCCGTCGGCATCCAGCGCCACCATGCCGTGCTGCTGGCCGCCGATCGCCCACGCCTCGACGTCGTCGAGCCCGCCCGCGTCCTCGATCGCCCGCTGCAGCGCCGTCCACCAGGCCTCGGGGTCGACCGAGGTGCCGTCGGGGTGCGCCGCACGCCCCTGGCGCACGACAGCGCCGGTCGAGGCATCCGTGATCACGACCTTGCACGACTGCGTCGACGAATCGACGCCCATCACCAGAGCCATCGCTCCTCCTTCTCGCTTCGCGCGCCCCCGACCCGGCTCACGTGCGCTGAACGTACGCCGCACCGGGTGCAGAGCGTGCAGTCAGCGCACGTGAACGCCGGGAGGGGGCGCGCCGGGGCGTATGACGCCGGGACGGATGCCTCAGCCGCGGGCGCCGAGCAGGTGCTCGGTGGCCAGCTGCTGCAGGCGGACGAAGCCGAAGCCCTTGCCACCGAGGTAGGCATCGGCGTCGAAGTCCTCGTACGCCGAACGGTCGGCGAGGAAGTCGTCGTAGCTCTCGCCCTCGTTGAGGGTGGGGACCGACAGCTCCGGCACGCGGGCGGCTTCGAGCGCCTCCTGCACCTCGGGGTCGGCACGGAATGCCGCGGCGCGCTCCTTGAGCAGCAGGTAGGTGCGCATGTTGGCCGCCGCCGAGTCCCAGACGCCGGTCTCGTCCTCGGTGCGCGACGGCTTGTAGTCGAAGTGACGCGGGCCGTCGTAGGCGGGGACGCCGCCCGGGCCGCCGTTCTCGAGCAGGTCGACCAGCGCGAACGCGTTGTGCAGGTCGCCGTGGCCGAACACGAGGTCCTGGTCGTACTTGATGCCGCGCTGACCGTTGAGGTCGATGTGGAAGAGCTTGCCGTGGAACAGCGCCTGCGCGATGCCGGCGGCGAAGTTGAGGCCGGCCATCTGCTCGTGGCCGACCTCGGGGTTGAGGCCGACCAGCTCGGGGCGCTCGAGCGAGTCGATGAACGCGATCGCGTGGCCGAGCGTCGGCAGCAGGATGTCGCCGCGGGGCTCGTTGGGCTTGGGCTCGATGGCGAAGCGGATGTCGTAGCCCTTGTCGGTGACGTAGTCGCCGAGGAGGTTGACGGCCTCGCGGTAGCGCTCGAGGGCGGCGCGGATGTCCTTCGCCGAGTCGTACTCGGCGCCCTCGCGTCCGCCCCACATCACGAAGGTCTTGGCACCGAGCTCGGCGCCGAGGTCGAGCTGGCGGAACACCTTGCGCAGGGCGTAGCGACGCACGCCGCGGTCGTTCGAGGTGAAGCCGCCGTCCTTGAACACCGGAGCGGAGAAGAGGTTGGTCGTCACCATGGGCACGATGAGGCCCGTATCGGCGAGGGCGCCCTTGAGGCGGTCGATCTGGGTCTGACGCTCGGCGTCGGTCGAGCCGAAGGCGAACAGGTCGTCGTCGTGGAACGTGAGTCCGTAGGCGCCGAGCTCGGCGAGCTTCTCGACCGCGTGCACGACATCGAGGGCGGGACGGGTCGGCCCGCCGAAGGGGTCGGTGCCGTTGTAGCCGATCGTCCAGAGGCCGAACGAGAACTTGTCGTCGCGGGTGGGGGTGGGCATGACGCTCCTTTGCGGGTAAATGTTGCTGACGACAACCTATACCAGAACGGATGCCCCGTCCAGCGGCATCACTCCTCGTCAACGGCCGGCGAGACGTCGATCCCGGCGCGCAGTCGCCGACGGTGATCCACCCGCCGCTCCGGCCCCGCGAGCACCACCGGGTGCGCCGAGACGAGGTCGCCGCTGGACCTGCCGGCCGAGAGCACGATCTCGCCGGCGTCGACGACGCGCTCGCCCGCCGAGCCGGTATACGCGGAGAGGTCGGCGTGCACGCGGAAGCGGACGTCGGCAGCCTCACCCGGCTCGAGGGACACCCGGGCGTAGGCGATCAGCTTCTGCAGCGGCCGCGCCACCGAGGCGACAGGGTCGTGGAGGTACAGCTGCACCACGTCGCTGCCGGCGCGCTTCCCTTCGTTGGTCACGCGCAGGCCGACCGTCAGCTCGCCGTCCGTCGCGATCTCGGCGGCGTCCGCGGTGAGCGGCGACCACGCGAACGACGTGTACGACAGCCCGTGGCCGAACGGGAATGCCGCCGTCGGGTCGATGTTCGAGACGTCGGTGCGGCGCGCCAGCTTGGCAGCGAGGTATGTCGTCGGCTGGCTGCCGGGCGACGACGGCACGCTGACGGGCAGGCGCCCGCTCGGGTTGACCCGTCCGCTCAGCACCCCGGCGATCGCCGCCGCGCCCTCTTCGCCCGCGAAGAACGCCTCGATCACTCCCGCCGCTTCGCTCGCCGCGCGTCCGAGCGCGTAGGGACGACCGGCCAGCAGCACGGCGACGGCGGGGGTGCCGGTGTCGAGGACGGCATCGAGCAGCTGCTGCTGCGCACCGGGCAGATCCAGCGAGGGCGCGTCGCATCCCTCGCCGCTCGTCCCCCGCCCGAAGAGGCCGGCGCGGTCCCCGAGCGCCAGCACGGCGACGTCGGCGTCTCGGGCGGCGGCGATCGCGGCGTCGAAGCCGTCACGCTCTCCTCCGTCGACGGAGGTGCCGCGCGCGTGGATGATCCGCGCTCCCGGGAACTCCTCGTGCAGCGCGTCGAGGAGGGTCGGGATGCGGATGCCCATCTCGGTTCCCGGGTGCTGCGTCACGACGTGCGTCGGGAACGAGTAGCACCCGAGCATCGCGTAGGGGTCGTCGGCATTGGGGCCGATGACCGCGATCGTCGCGGGCCGGGCGAGCGGGAGGGTGCCGTCGTTGCGGAGGAGCACGATCGCCTCCTCCGCGAGCCGCGCCGCCAGCGCGCGGTTGCGGGGCGGATCGAGGTCGACGGTGCCGCGCACCGCTTCGGGCGACGACAGGTCCGCGCCCGCGAGCGCGTCCGGAACGGCCGACCAGGCCTCGTCGAGGAGCCCGAGCTGCTCCTTCTGGCGCAGCACGCGACGCAGGGCGCGATCGACGAGGTCCGCATCGACGACTCCCTCCTCCACGGCGCGCCGCAGCGGCTCACCGAAGGTCTTCACGGTCGGCAGCTCGACATCGATGCCCGCCGCCAGCGCCGCGCCCGCGGCATCCGCCCACGAATCGGCCACCCCGTGGAGGAGCTTGAGGAACGCGATGGAGAAGTAGTCGGCGACCACCGTGCCCTCGAAGCCCCACTCGTCGCGCAGCAGGTCGGTGAGCAGGGACCTGTCGGCGGCGGTCGGGACGCCGTCGATGTCGGCGTACGAGTTCATGACGCTGCGGACGCCGCTCTCGCGCACCGCCATCTCGAACGGGGGAAGCAGGACGTCCTGCAGCTCACGCGCGCCGACCGACACGGGCGCCAGGTTGCGGCCGCCTTTGGATGCCGAGTAGCCGACGAAGTGCTTGAGGGTCGCGACGATGCCGGCGGACTCGAGACCGGTCACGTACGCGGTCGCGATCGTCGCCACCAGGTGCGGGTCCTCGCCGATCGTCTCTTCGACCCGGCCCCACCGCGCGTCGCGGACCACGTCGAGCACGGGCGCGAGACCCTGATGCACGCCCACCGAGCGCATGTCGTCGCCGATGTGCCGCGCCATCTGCTGCACGAGCTCGGGGTCGAAGGTAGCCCCCCAGCTCAGCGGCACGGGGTACGCCGTCGCCCCCCAGGCGGCGAACCCGGCGAGGCACTCCTCGTGGGCCACGGCGGGGATGCCGAAGCGGGATGCCGCGCGCAACCGCTGCTGCGTGCGCATGAGGGACAGCGCGCCGACGCCGGCGTCGACCGGCTTGGTGCCGAACGGCCTTGTGAGCTGACCGAGGCCCGCCGGAAGCAGGGCGTCGAGGTCGACGGGATCCTCCACGTCGTGCTGGTGGGGCGCGACGTCGTTCCCTTCATCCGAGGCCCCCACCCACACCCCGTAGAGCTGGGCGAGCTTCTCGTCGAGCGACATGCGCGCGACGAGCGTCTCGACGATGTCGGAGTCGGTGGCGATGGCGTTCCGCAGCGGGGACTGCTCGGCGACGCCGGCCGTGGTCGCCTCGAGCTCGGCGGGTTCCGAAAGTTTCATTTCTGCGCCTTCACAGTTCGCTCGATCGAGACGAGACCGTCGATTCGTTCCCAGAACCGGGCGCAGGAGCGAGCGGAAGAGCCTCCGCGGGGTCGGGCCGCGGTCCGCGCGTTCAGTGCCTGATCAAAGGGATAAAAGTCGTTGACCCTCGCTCCATCGCATGGCTAGGTTAACGTTTACATTACACGCCGACAGTTTCGAAGGAGAACTGTGAAGAAGACATTGTCGTTAGTCGCCGCTGTGGCACTGACAGGATCGGCCCTGGCCGTTCCCACCATCGCCACAGCCAATGACGCGACGGAGATCGACCTGCAGCCCGAAAGTGTGCAGCAGACCATCGACGGCTTCGGCTACTCCGCCGCCTTCCAGCGCACGCACCGCCTGAACCTGCTCTCGGACGAGAAGAAGGCGGAAGCCGTCGAGCTCTTGCTCGGCGATACGGGCGTCGACCCGTCCATCCTCCGGCTCGGCATCGGCGGGCAGTCGATCAACACGTACGACGTCATGCAGTCGATCCAGCCCACCGACCCGGGCGGCCCGGATGCCGAGCCGAACTATCAGTGGGACGGCTACGACAACGGCCAGGTCTGGTTCGCCCAGGAGGCCGAGGCCGCCGGCGTCGAGTACATCTACGGCAACGCCTGGACCGCGCCCGGCTACATGAAGACGAACAACTCGCCCACCAGCGGCGGAACGCTGTGCGGTCTGAGCGGTGCGACCTGCGAGAGCGGGGATTGGACGGACGCCTACGCCGACTATCTCGTCGCCTGGGCGGACTTCTACAAGCAGGAGGGCGTCGAGATCGACGGGCTCGCGTTCGCGAACGAGCCGGACTACACCGCGACCTACGAGGCCATGCGGCTGACTCCGGCGCAGGCGGTCGAGTTCACCAAGACGGCGGGACCGGTCTTCGACGCTGCGGGCTACGACCTGCTGTGCTGCGAGTCGTTCGGCTGGAGTCAGGGCAAGAACTACCACAGTGCGATCCAGGAGGATGCCGAGGCGGCGCAGTGGGTCGACGTCCTCACCGCTCACTCCTACGCCAGCCGCTCGGACACCACCTTCGAGACCGACAAGCCGCTCTGGATGTCGGAGTGGGCCGCCTCCGTGGCCGGCCTCACGCAGTTCAACGCGAACTGGGACGGCAGCCCCGGCGCCGGCTCGGACGGCATCCGCATGGTGGATCACATGATGGACACCCTGACCCGTGCGAACGCGACCGGCTACCTGTGGTGGCTCGGTGTGAGCCAGGGCGGATCCGGATCCCTCATGGTGGTGGACGTCGAGAACGACACCTACACGGTGGGTGCGCGGCTTTACGGGATGGCCGCGTTCAGCCGGTTCATCCGCCCCGAGGCGGTGCGTTTCGACGCGGTGCACGGCATTGCGGACCTCAAGGTCGCGGCGTTCGACAACGCCGACGGCACGCGGGTGGTGCAGCTGCTGAACAACGGCACCGTGCCCATCTCGACCGACATCGACATCGACAGCCAGCCCACGGTTTACTTGAACGACCAGACCCACCAGCTGGTCCAGAGCGAGGGCATCGCCACGACCGCCGACGGCAAGACCGACCTCGAGCTGCCCGCGCGGTCGCTCGTGACGCTCGTCGTCGAGCCGCAGGAGCCGGCGGGCGAGGGGATCCCGCTCGAAGCGACCGTGGCCGAGCCCGGCGAGCCCGGCTCGCTGTCGATGACGGTGGCCGATTTCGGCGAGGGGGTCGTGCTGGAAGAGGGCGCGAACGCGGGCGACCGGATCCGGTTCGTGGGGGAGCTTCCCGTCGTGACGGTCACCGACTCGCGCAACGCAGAGCAGGCGGGAGACGGCGGCTGGTCGGTCTCGGGCCAGGCGAGCGACTTCGACGCGGGCGGAGAAGTGCTGGGCGCCGGGCATCTCGGGTGGTCGCCCGAGGTCCTCACCCCGCGTGCGGGGGTGACCGCGGGTGACGCGGTGCCGACGATCCTCGACGGCGGCACGGGTCTGGCAGGCCCGAGTCAGCTCGCGGGGGCGTCGACTGAAGGCCGGTTCGGCTCGACGGAGCTCAGCGCGGACCTCGCCCTCGAGATGCCGGTGGACACCGCACCCGGCACATATGCGGGCGTGCTGACCGTCACCCTCTTCCCCGAGGACTGACCCGCACCCCACCCGGCGCGGCCGGCCGCCCCAGGTCGGCCGCGCCCCCTTCCCGCATCACCCATCGACGTATCCCCCCGCTCACATCGGAGTCCGCGATGAATATCCCCCATCTGCTCCCCCGTGCCGGAGCGGCGATCCTCGTCGGCCTGATCATCGCGGCACCGTCCGGTGCCGTGGCCGATGACACCGCTCCCGGCACGACCTGGTCGCTCTCCCCAGCCGGCACAGACGGCGACAGCGGAGCCGACGACCGCATCTCCCTGCGCCACGTCATCGAGCCGGGCGGGAACGCTGACGATCAGGTGGCCCTCACCAACTTCAGCCCGCACCCCGCGACGTTCGCGGTCTACGCGAGCGACGGGATCGTCACCCCCGACGGCAGCTTCGACCTGCTGCCTCCCGGCGAGCGTCCTGTCGACGGCGGTGCGTGGATCGACATCGGCGCCGTCGGCGACGACGATCCCTCTCCGGGCGAGACCCTGACGATCGAGGTACCCGCCGAGGAGACGGTGGTCATCCCTCTGCGGATCGCCGTGCCCGCCGACGCCTCACCGGGCGATCACCCCGCCGGACTCGTGGCGCAGTTCGTGCCCGCCGAGGGTTCCGGCGTCGAGATGGCGAGCCGCGTGGGCGTGCGCGTGCATCTGCGGGTCGACGGGCCGGTCGTGACCGCGCTCGCCGCCGATGCCGTCTCGGTCACCTACGAGCCGTCGTGGAACCCGTTCTCGCCCGGCACGGCTCGCGTCGAGTACACCCTCGGCAATGCCGGCAACGTCCGTCTCGGTGCGACCTCCACCACCACGATCGTGGGACCGTTCGGCATCGCACCCGTGTCGGAAGCGACGACGATCCGCGAAGTCCTCCCCGGCGAGGTCGTGCGGGCCTCCTCGACGTTCGACGTCTGGCCCCTTCTCCTCGGCTTCGGCGGAGTGCAGGTGACACCTGAGGCGGTCGGCGAGGACGTGCTCCCGGGGACGGTCGCCGCGTCGACGACGTCGTTCACCGTCTGGACGGTGCCGTGGTCGCAGATCCTCCTGCTCGCCGCAGTGTCGGGGGCGATCGTCCTGACCGTGCGAGCGCGCCGAAGGTCGTCCGCGCGCGTGCAGCGTCGGATCGACGAGGCGGTGGCCAGGGCGGTCGGCTCCGATCACCCCGTCACGGCGGGGGCGCAGTCGAATGCCGTCGACGCCCCTCCCCGCGAGGGTGACCACTCGACGGCGTCGGCCCCTGCTCCCGCAGGCGCGGCGGCTCAGCCCGGCGGCGGCGCCGTGGAGGCGCGGACGGCGAGCCGCGGGTGAAGCGACCGGTGGATGTCGCCCTCGGGATTCGCGCCGCGCGCGTCGATCCGCTCCAGCAGCAGCTTGACCGCGGCGTCGCCCAGCTCGCGCAGGTCGGCCCCGACGCTCGTGAGCGGCGGCGAGGCGAGCCCCGTCACGAACGTGTTGTCGAAGCCGACGAGGCTCACCTGGCCGGGCACGCGGATCCCCGACTCGGACCACTGCGCCAGCATCCCGAGCGCGACCAGGTCGTTGTAGGCGATGACGGCCGTCGCTCCGGTCTGCAGCGCGCGGTCGGCGACCGCCCGCCCGCCGGCAGACGTCGGCGTGCAGTCGTCCAGCTGGTGCAGGGCGAGATCGGGGTGAACGGCCGAAGCCTCGGCGATGCTGCGCGAGCGGCGGGCCTGCGACCACGAGGTCACCGGACCGCCGACGTATGTGATGCGCCGATGGCCGAGCCCGTACAGGTGCTCGACGGCCGCCCGGCCCGCCGCCGACTCGTCGATCGTCACCGACGGCGTCGCCGGACCGTCGTCGCCGAGATCGCGGTTGATGAGGACGCACGTGTTCCCGGCGACCACCTCGGCCAGCCGTTCGTCCGACAGCCGCGACGAGACGAGGATCAGCCCGTCGATCTGCGAGCGCAGCGCGCGGATCTCCTCATCCTCGACGTCGGCGCGTTCGGTGGTGTCGACCACGACCAGACCGTACCCGCGCTCGCGCGACGTGGCCTGGGCGCCCTTGGTCATCGACGAGAAGTAGGGGTTCTCGATGTCGGGGACGACGAGCGCGATGACGCCGGTGCGGCCGCGGCGCAGGCTCGCCGCGGCGCGATTGGGCCGGTACCCCAGCTCGTCGATCGCGGCGAGGACCCGGTCGCGGGTGTCGCCCGAGACCCGATGCGGCTCGCGCAGCGTGCGCGACACGGTGGCGATCGAGACACCCGATCGGGCCGCGACGTCGTGGACGGTCACCATGTCGAACGGACACCTCGCTAGCGGTTCAGAGCTCCATCATCCCAACCGCCGGTGACGGAATGCGAGATGGACACTAGGATAATAACGTTTACATTCGTGAGGAGCTCCCCCATGTCGGTCCACGGCCGCGACGACGCGCCCACCGCCCAGCAGCGTTTGCACCCCGATCGCGCCCTGCCGGCGGACCCCGGCGTGCGGGCTCTGGCCCGTCGCATCCTCGATCGGACGGCGGCGCTTCCCATCGTCTCGATGCACGGTCACGTCGACGTCGACATGCTCGCCGACGACGAGGCCTTCTCCGACCCGTCGTCGCTGCTCGTGAGCCCCGACCACTACCTGGTGCGCATGCTGGTCTCGCAATCCACCGCACCCGGAGCGGTGCGGGATTCGGGGGTGCGCACGGTGGCCGACCTCGGCGCGGGGGCCTCACGCGGCGCGGCGGTCGAGACCGACCCGCGCGCGATCTGGCGGCGCTTCTGCGCCGGCTGGCCGGCGCTGCGCGGCACGCCCACCCGCTTCTGGCTCGAGCACGTCCTCGCCGAGGTCTTCGAGGCGCCGCAGCGCCCCTCCCCCGAGACGGCGGATGCCCTCTACGACCACATCGCGGACCGTCTCGGCCGCCCGGAGTACCGACCGCGGGCGCTGTTCGAGCGCTTCGGCATCGAGCTGCTCGCGACGACGGACCCGGCCACCTCCGACCTCGCAGGCCACGGCCGGCTGGCGGCGGACGGGTGGGGAGACCGGGTCATCCCGACGTTCCGACCCGACCCGCTCCTGGAGCCTGTGCGCGGGGACTGGACCCGGCAGCTCGACGCCCTCAGCGAGAGCGCGGGGATCGACGCGCACGACTACGACGGCTACGTCGACGCCCTCCGCGCGCGACGGCGGGCATTCGCGGACGCGGGCGCCCGCGCCTCCGATCACGGTCACCGCTCCGCCGTCATGGCGCCGCTCGAGACCGACGAGGCCCGCAGGCTGTTCGCCGCGGCACGTGACGGCGGCATCGATCCGGCATCCGCGTCTGCGTTCACCGGCCACATGCTGTTCGCGATGGCCGAGATGGCCACCGACGACGGCCTGGTGATGCAGCTGCACCCCGGCGTCATGCGCGACCATGACCGCGGCGCCGCGGAGCGCTTCGGGCACGACATCGGCTACGACGTCCCGGTCGCCGCCGAGTTCACGCGCGCGCTGCGTCCCGTGCTCGAGGCGTTCGGTCACCACGAGGACTTCCGTCTCATCGTCTTCACCGTGGATGAGACGGTCTACTCGCGCGAGCTCGCCCCGCTCGCCGGCGTGTACCCCGCGATGCGCCTCGGCGCGCCGTGGTGGTTCCTCGACACGCCCGACGCCATGCGCCGATTCCGTGAGGCGATCGGAGACACCGCGGGCCTGCGCAACACGAGCGGGTTCGTCGACGACACCCGCGCCTTCTGCTCCATCCCCGCCCGCCACGACCTCTCGCGCCGCATCGACGCCGGGCATCTCGCCCGGCTGGTCGCCGAGCACCGGCTCGACCTCGACGAGGCCATCGAGTCGGCGGTCGAGCTCGCCTACACCCTGCCGCGCGAGAGCTACCCCGCGCCGAGACGCGCCGGCGCGGCCCAGGCGGCAGCCGGCGCGGTGTCCCACCCGGCGTCCGAGGCGCTCGCATGACGACGGTCGCGCGCATCCGATCGGCGGAGGTGCTGGTCAGCAGTCCGTCCCGCAACTTCGTCACCCTGCGCATCACGACCGACGACGGCGTGGTGGGCCTCGGCGACGCCACGCTGAACGGCCGCGAGCTCGCAGTCGCGTCCTACCTGCGCGACCACGTCGTGCCGCTGCTCATCGGTCGAGACGCGCACCGCATCGAAGACACCTGGCAGTTCCTGTACCGCTCGGCATACTGGCGCCGCGGACCGGTCACGATGAGCGCCGTCGCCGCGGTGGACATGGCACTGTGGGACATCAAGGGCCGGCTCGCGGGCATGCCGGTCCACCAGCTGCTGGGCGGAGCGTCCCGCGACGGATGCCTCGTCTACGCGCACGCGTCGGGCGCCGACCTGGAGGACCTCGGCGATTCCGTCCGCGCGCGCCTCGACGAGGGGTATCGCGCGATCCGGCTGCAGGTCGCGGTGCCCGGGATGGGCGGCGGGTACGGCATCGCCTCCGCGCGTGCGAGCGGCGGTCGTTACACCTACGAGCCCGCCAAGCGCGCAGGCCTCCACATCGAGGAGGGGTGGGACTCGCGTCGCTACCTGCGGTACGCCCCCGAGCTCTTCGAGTGGGCACGGGCCGAGTTCGGGCCCGAGGTGATGCTCCTGCACGATGTGCACCATCGCCTGACTCCGATCGAGGCGGGGCGGCTCGGGCGCGCGCTCGAGCCCTACGACCTGTTCTGGCTGGAGGACTGCACCCCGGTGGAGAACCAGGAGTCGCTCCGGCTCGTGCGCCGGCACACGACGACGCCGTTGGCGATCGGCGAGGTGCTGAACTCGGTGTGGGACTTCCGGACCCTCGTCCAGGAGCAGCTCATCGACTACGTCCGCGCGTCGGTCACCCACACCGGCGGCATCACGCACCTGAAGCGCCTGTTCGACTTCGCCGCGCAGTACCAGGTCAAGTCGGGAAGCCACGGCCCCACCGACATCTCGCCGGTGGGGATGTCGGCCGCCCTGCACCTGGGCCTGGCGATCCACAACTTCGGGATCCAGGAGCACATGGCGCACCACGAGCTGACCCACGAGGTCTTCCGCACGTCGTACCGCTTCGCCGACGGCTTCCTGCACCCGGGCGATTCCCCGGGGCTCGGCGTCGACTACGACGACGCGTACGCCGAGCGCTTCCCCTACGAACCCGCCTTCCTGCCCGCGGCGAGGCTGGTCGACGGCACGGTCCACGACTGGTGAGCCCCGGGCGCCGGCATCCATCCCCCACCACCGACGATGAGGTACGCATGACTTCCGACGCATCCGGCCATCCCGTGCGCGAGCACCCGATGTGGCTGCCCGACGACCGCCTGGCGGCCCTGCGCGGCCGCACCGTCTCCGTCCTCGGGGAAGGGGACGTGGTCGACACCGTCCGCGCCGAGGCGGCGAGGGCGGGGATGACGGATGCCACAACCGCTGCGGACGTGCTGATCCTGTCGGCCGACGACGCCGCCGCTCACGGTCTCGCGGATCTGCCGACCGCCGGACTGGGCGCCGAGGGCTTCGTCCACGAGGTGCGGGATGGCCGGGTCGTGGTCGCGTACGGCGGGCCGAACGGAGCGCTCTACGGCTGGTTCCACCACGTGCGGCACCTCGCACTCGGCGGCGGCGACGGGACCACGCGGCACGAGCCGCTGCACGAGCTGCGGATGCTGGACCACTGGGACAACGTCGCGGTCCATCCCTATATGGGGCAGGTCGAGCGCGGCTATGCCGACGGGTCGGTCTTCTACGAGGACGGGATGCTGCGTGACGACCTCTCGCGCGTCGAGCGCTACGCGCGGCTGCTCGCGTCGATCGGCATCAACCGCGTCACGATCAACAACGTCAACGTCGGGCGGCGCGAGGCACGCCTGCTCACCGACGACCTCGGCAGCGTCGAGCGCCTGGCCGCGATCTTCCGCCCCTGGGGCATCCGGACGCACCTGTCGATCAACTTCGCGTCACCGCTGACGCTGGGCGATCTGGACACCTCGGATCCGCTCGATCCCGCAGTGCAGCGCTGGTGGACGGATGCCGCGGCCCGCGTCTACGCGCGGATCCCCGACTTCGGCGGGTTCCTGGTGAAGGCCGATTCGGAGGGGCAGCCCGGGCCCTACGCGTATGGCCGCGACCACGCCGACGGCGCGAACATGCTCGCCCGCGCGCTGGCGCCGCACGACGGCCTCGTGCACTGGCGGGCGTTCGTCTACAACCACCGGCAGGACTGGCGCGACCGCACGACCGACCGGGCGCGCGCCGCCTACGACACCTTCGCGCCCCTCGACGGACGCTTCGACGACAACGTCGTGCTGCAGGTGAAGTTCGGCCCGCTCGACTTCCAGGTGCGGGAGCCGGTCTCGCCGGTCATCCCGGCGATGACCCGCACGCGGGTCGCCCTTGAGCTGCAGGTGACGCAGGAGTACACCGGCCAGCAGCAGCACGCGGTGTACCTCGGCCCGCAGTGGAGCGAGATCCTCGCGTTCCGGCCGACCGGCGACGACGGTCCGGAGCTCGCCCAGATCGTCCGCGGTGGGATCGCGGCGGTGGCGAACGTGGGCGCGGACGCGTTCTGGACGGGCCACCCGCTCGCGCAGGCCAACCTGTACGCCTACGGGCGACTGGCGTGGGATCCGGCACTCGAGCCCGGGACGGTCCTGGACGAGTGGATCGCACTCACCTTCGGTGAGGACGAGACGACGCGCCGCGGCATCCGCTCGATCCTGGACGACTCGTGGCGGACGTACGAGTCGTACACCGCACCCCTCGGCGTGTGCTTCATGGTGAGCCCGCTGAACCGCCACTACGGCCCCGACGTCGACGGTTACGAGTACTCCGCGTGGGGCACGTACCACTTCGCCGATCGCGACGGCATCGGCGTCGACCGCACGGTGGCGACCGGCACCGGATACGCGGGCCAGTACGCCGAGCCGTGGGCGAGCCGGTACGAGTCCCTCGACACGGTGCCCGACGAGCTGATCCTCTTCTTCCATCACGTGCCCTACACCCACCGGCTCCACAGCGGCCGGACGGTCATCCAGCACATCTACGACACCCACTTCGCCGGCGTCGAGCGCGTGCGCGAGATGGTGGCGGCGTGGGACGCGCTGCAAGGCCGCCTGCCGGAGGACGTGCACGCCCGCGGGCGGGAGCGCTTCGCGGAGCAGCTGCGTTCGGCGACCGAGTGGCGCGATCAGATCAACACGTACTTCTGGCGCAAGTCCGGGATCGCCGACGAGGCCGGGCGCACGATCTTCTGAGCGCGACCGGCGTCACTCGGCGTCGGCGGTGAACCGGGCCGTGACGTCGGCGATCATCGGACGCGCGTTGGCGCCCGCGAACACCGCGAAGACGACGGCGGCGAGCGCCAGCATCCAGTCCGACCCGAACGTCACGAGCGCGGTCGCCAGCACGAGGTACGAGGCGGCGCCGAGGGTCACGAGCGGCTTCGCGGCGAGGTAGTACAGCGCGAGGCGGGCGATGTCGCGCGCTCGGAAGCGGAAGAACGACGCGATCACCAGGGCGTGCGACGACCACAGCGCGAGGGCGACCAGCAGCACGATCGCGGCCCCTCCGAAGAACAGGTCCACGCCCGCCGCCGTGCCGAAGGCGATCGTGGTGCCGAGCACCGTCGCGAGTGCGAGGGCGGGGATCCAGACCCAGAGCACGTCGCGGAGGTTGCGGACATACGCGCGCCAGTATCGCGGCCAGACGTTCGCCTCGTCGGCCGACGCCCGCGCCGCCATCGTCGAGACGGCCGCCGAGAACGCGGGGCCGAGCGGCACGAGGCAAAGGGCGTACAGCGGGATGTTGCTCGGATGACGCTCGAGCAGCAGGATGCCGGCGAGCCCCGGTGCGGCCGCCAGCAGGAAGCAGCACTCGACGACGACGTACCAGTACACCACCGTCGTCGCGCGCCAGAACGCGCCCTGGCGAGGGTCCGGAGACGACGCGGGAGTGGTCACGCGATCCATCCTGCCGGGCGTCGGCGCACCCGGCATCAGCCCGCCTCGATCACGGCCACACCGTTCACGCCGAGCCGCAGGGGCTCGCCGGCGGTCACGACGCGCCCCGACAGGATGTCCGTCCCGGTGAACGGGGAGTCCACCTCCACCTCGGCTCCGCTGTGGTTGAGCACGAACTCGTACCGGCGCCCGTCGATCTCGCGCGTCGTGTGCTCGAGGTCCGGCACGTCGGCGAAGACTCCCAGCAGCCCTTGCTCCCCCAGCGCGTGGCGGATCACCCAGTCGACGCCGCGCTGGTCGAGGCAGGCGCCGACGTACCAGGCCGAGCCGTCGCCGATGTCATTCCGGGTGACGGCGGGCGTGCCGGCGTAGAAGTCCTGCGTGTAGGAGCCGACCGGCTCGGCGCCCTGCGGGATCACCAGATCGAAGACGAGGGAGGCCTCGCTGCGCACCTCGGGCTCACCGGGACGCGAGAGCACGACGGTGTTCGTCTGCGCCGGCGGCAGCGAATCGGTCTCGTCGACCCGCACGCCGACGATCGGGGCGAGGGGACCGGGAACGTCGAGGAGGAAGGCGTTGTCGTCCTCGTCCACGCGTCCCGAGAGGACGGTGGTCACGACGGTGCCGCCGCGGCGTGCGACCGCTTCGAGCCGGGCGGCGGTGTCGCCCTTGACCATGTGGAGGAACGGGGCGACCACGACGTCGTAGCCCGACAGGTCGGCGCTGACCGGCACGACGTCGAGCACGGCGCCTGCCTGCCACAGCGCCTCGTGATAGAGCACCATCTGCTTCTCGTACTTGACGAACCGACTGGGCCCGTCCGAGATCTCGAGGGCCCACCAAGAGTCCCAGTCGAACAGCACGGCGACCCGCGCCGGCGTCCGCGAGCCCAGCAGCCGGTCCCCGACCGCCGCGAGCTCCGCGCCGAGGTCCGCGACCTCGCGGAACGCCCGGGTGTCGGTGCGGCCCGCGTGGTTGAGGACCGCGCCGTGGTACTTCTCCGACGCCCCCTTGCTGTGGCGCATCTGGAAGAACAGCACCGAGTCCGAGCCGTGGGCGACGGCCTGCCACGACCAGAGCCTCATCTGGCCCGGTCGCTTGACCGGGTTGTAGTCGCGCGTGGACGTCATGGTCGGCGTCTGCTCCATGAGCCAGAACGGCTGGCCGCCCTTGATCCCGCGCATGAGCGCGTGGCTGAGCGCCTGACGCGAGACCGGCGACCCGTCGGTGGGGTAGTTGTCCCACGAGGCGAAGTCCAGGTCGTCGGCCCACCGGTGGTAGTCCAGGTGGCGGTAGATCGCCATCATGTTCGTGGTCGCAGGCAGGTCCGAGTGCTCGCGGATCGCCGCCTTCTCGTCGCGGTACGACCGCAGGATGTTGTCGGTGTTGAACCGGTGGTAGTCCAGCGTGATCCCCTGGAAGGCCGTGTGGTCCGGGCTCTTCCAGTGCTCGGAGAGGATGTTCGGCGGCACGATCTGGTCCCAGTCCGTGAACCGGTGCGACCAGAAGGCGGCGTTCCACGCGTCGTTGAGGCGGTCGAGCGATCCGTAGCGGTCCCGCAGCCAGAGGCGGAACTCCGCCGCGCACAGCCCGCAGTAGCACAGCCCGCCGTACTCGTTGTTGATGTGCCACGCGACGACCGCGGGATGACCGGCGTACCTCTCGGCGACCCGGCCGGCCATCGCCGTGGCGAGCCGGCGGTAGTTCGGCGAGCTCGTGCAGGCGTTGTGGCGCACGCCGTAGACGTGGCGGCGCCCCTCGAAGTCGACGCGGCACACGTCGGGGTACGCGGTCGCCAGCCACGGCGGCACCGCGGCCGTCCCGGTGGCCAGGCAGACCTTCCGCCCCTCCGCGTGGGCGCGCTCGATGATGCGGTCGAGCACCGAGAAGTCGTAGGTCTCCTCGTCGGGCTGGGTCAGCGACCACGAGAACACCCCGACGGTCAGCAGGTCGATGCCGGCGAGGTCGAAGGCGCGGTGGTCCTCGTCCCACACCTCCTCGGCCCACTGCTCCGGGTTGTAGTCGCCCCCGTAGGGGATCTTGTCCATGGCGGGGAGTGTCATCGTTCGCGGCTCCAGGTGGCGGTTCGGCAGGGTGGCAGAGGGCGGATGCCGTAAGCCGGCGTCCGGTCGCGGGAACGGCCCCGCGTCCAGACAAGGACGCGGGGCCGCACGGGCCGTATCAGTTGTTCGCGGCGTAGCGCTCCTGCGCGGCGTTGACGATGTCGAGGTACGCGGGCATGTTCATGCCCTCGAGCTCGGAGACGTAATCGTCCCACTCATCCATCGAGCGCTGGCCCAGGATGAACGACGCCGTGTTCTGCCAGACGTGGTCCTTGAGCGCCGACTGGTACAGCGACACCTGCTCGCGCTCGATCTCGTCGAGCGGTGCGGGCGGGGGCAGCTCGAGGACCTTCTTGGACGACATCGACTCGACGAACTCGAGCGCCTCCGGTCGCAGCATCGACCGGTCGAGGGCGAGCGTCGATCCGTGCACGAGCGTGAACACGCCGTTGGAGAAGCCATAGTCGGCCTGCAGGTTCTCAGGCGCGCCCGGGTTGAGGCCCATCGCGGTGATGTTCTCGTTGAGCACCCAGGTGCCGTCGCCCTCCTTCTCGTAGGTGACGCCCTCGACGCCCCACTTGGCGAACTCGAGTCCTTCGTCGGAGTAGTAGAGCCAGTCCAGGAACTGCAGCAGCGCGAGGAAGTTCTCCGACTCCGCGACCTCCGACGAGAGCATGAATCCGCTCACGAGCCGCTGGCCGGACTGGAAGTTGTCGCCGGCGGGTCCTGCGGGCACGCGGATCATGCCGATCTCGGCATCCGTTCCGAGCTCTTCGATCGTCGACCGATAGCGCACGATCTCCTGGTCGTTGGTCCCGATCGCGAGGGCTTGGCCCGACGCGAACTTCTGCAGGGCCTGGTCATCATCCTGCGTGATGGCTTCGGGGTCGAGAAGACCCTCCTCGACGAGCGAGGCGTAGTACTCGACCAGGTCGCGATAGCCGTCGGTCGCGCCGGTGTACTCGAACTCCTCGCCGTTCCACCACAGACCCTCACCGAAGCCCCAGCCCGCCGAGGTGCCGAAGTTCGGCGACACGAAGCCGAGCGTGCCCTCGATCGGCCCGTTGGCCGACCACCGGTCGGTCATGGGGTAAAGGTCCGGGTAGGCCTCCTTGACGGTGCGGAGCTGCTCGGCGAACTCCTCGAAGGTCGCCGGCTCGAGGCTGAGGCCGAGCTCCTCCCAGATGTCGGTACGCACCGCGTACGAGTACTCGGGACGCGGCTCCTCACGGAAACCGGGGAAGACGTAGTACTTGCCGTCCTCCTGACGGAGCTGGTCGAGGTCGGCCTCCATGTCCCACTTCTCGACCTTGTCCATGTAGTTGGGCATGTACTGCACGAAGTCGCTCGCCGGGAGGATGGCACCGCCCGAGACGAACGCGACCTCTTGGCCCGGGTACGTCACGGAGATGATGTCGGGCGCGTCGCCGGCGCCGATCACGAGCGACTTGCGCTGATCCCACTCCGACAGCGGCGCGCTGACGACGTCGAATGTTACTTTCTGGTTCGCCTCGAGCTCTTCGAAGATCAGCCAGTTCTCGTCGATGGGGTAGTTGGGGTGGTCCCGATAGAACAGCCCGAATTCGAGCGGCTCGGTCGCAGTGAAGGTGTCACCGACCCCGTAGTCCTCCATGGCTCCGACGTCCTTGCCGGTGAAGTCGAAGTCGCCGCCTTCAGCGGCTCCGCCGTCGTCGGGCGCGCTGCAGCCGCTCAGGACCAGGGCGCCGGCGGCGAGCAGCGCACCGGCGAGCATCGCGCCGCGTCGCGCGCGTCCCTTCGGTCGTATCTGCTGTGTCATCGGGATTCCTTTCTTGGGGGGTGGTTCCGTGGGAGGGTGTCACTGCTTGACGGAGCCGAGCATGACCCCGGAGACGAAGTACTTCTGGATGAACGGGTAGAGGCACACGATGGGCAGCACGGTGAGGAGCATCGTCACGGCCTTGACGTTGGAGGCGACCTGCGCCGTCTCGCCGGAGCCCATCCCCGCGCCGAGGGACTCCCCGCCGGTCGCAGCCGCAAGCAGATTCCGCAGGTAGACCGTGACGGGGTACAGCTCCGACCGGTCCATGTAGAGGAACGCCGTGAACCACGAGTTCCAGAACGAGACCGCGTAGAAGAGCACCATGGTCGCGATCACCGCCTTGCTGAGAGGCAGCACGATCCGCAGCAGGATGCCGTAGGTGGTGAGCCCGTCGATCGCGGCGGCCTCCTCGAGGTCCTCGGGGAAGTTCTCGAAGAAGGCCTTCATCACCAGCAGGTTGAAGATGCTGATCGCGTTGGGGATGACGATCGCCCAGATCGTGTTCTTGAACCCGAGGGTGTTGATGAGGATGTAGTTCGGGATCAGTCCGCCGTTGAAGAACATCGTGAAGACGGCGATCCCGATGAAGACGGCGCGCCCCTTCAGGTGCCTCTTCGACAGCGCGTAGGCGAACGAGGTGGTGAGCACCATCGCGATCGCGGTCGCGACGACCGTGTAGATGACGGTGTTGCCGTAGTTGCGCCAGAACAGCGGATCGCTCATCACGTAGCCGAACGTGGTGACGTTGAAGCCCATCGGGATCAGGTTCACCTGGCCCGAGTTGATGTACGCCTCCGAGCTGAACGCCTGCGCGACGACGTTGAGGAACGGGTACAGCGTGATGAAGCAGATGGCGACGATGAGGACGCCGTTGACCACCCGGAAGGCCGTGTAGCTGCGGGAGTCCTTGATCCCGCCGTGGGTCGACGGCCGGAAGATGCGGTCGGCGCGGCTGCGCACCGGAGTGCGGATGCTGGAGGTCACCACAGGCTCGTCCCCACGGTTCGACGCGAGATGGCGTTGGCGGTCAGAATCAACGTCAGGCCGATCAGCGCCTCGAACAGGCCGATCGCCGTGGCGTAGGAGAAGTTGCTGGAGATGATGCCCACCCGGTAGAGGTACGTGGATATGACGTCTGCTGTCGGATACAGCAGCGGGTTGTACAGCAGCAGCACCTTCTCGAACCCGACGGCCATGAACGTGCCGATGTTGAGGATGAGCAGCACGATCATGGTGGGCCGGATGCCGGGCAGCGTGACGTGCCAGATCTGCCGCCAGCGGCTCGCGCCGTCGATACGGGCTGCTTCGTAGAGCTGCGGGTCGATGGTGGTGAGCGCGGCGAGATAGAGGATCGTCCCCCAGCCCACCGTCTGCCAGATCTCGGAGCTCACATAGATGGTGCGGAACCACTCGGGCAGCTGCATGAAGGGGATGGCCTCGCCGCCGAAGAACTCGATCCCCTGGTTGATCGACCCGCGCAGCGCCGTGAGCTGGAGCACCATGCCGGCGACGATGACGATCGACATGAAGTGGGGGAGGTACGAGATCGACTGTGCGACCCGCTTGAACCGGTGGGACCGCAGCTCGTTGAACATCAGGGCGAGGATGATCGGGAGCGGGAACACGATCGCAAGGGTGAGTCCGCCGAGGATCGCGGTGTTCCAGAACGCGCGCCAGAAGGTCGGGTCGTTGATGAAGAGCTCGACGTAGCGCAACCCCACCCACTCGTCGCCGAACATGCTGCCGCCCGGGCGGAAGCGGCGGAAGGCGATGATGTTGCCCGCCATCGGCACGTAGCGGAAGATCAGCAGGAAGACGATCGGCAGCACCAGCAGCGAGTAGAGCCGCCAGTCCTTCTTGAGGGCTCGCCGCCAGGTCGTGCGCTGCTTCGGCACGCGAGAGCGCCCGCCACGACCGGCGTTGCGCCGCTCGTCCTCGGCCTCTTCGCGCAGCTCGATCGCGTCGGCGATGACGACGTTGCTGTTGACGGACACTGCGCTCCTTTGCGGGGTGGTCGGCAGCCTCGGAAGGGCCTCGATTCGTGCAGAAAGTTTCGACTTCCCGTTCGATACACGATGACGGTAGCCTCTGGGGAAGGCAATGTCAACGTTTTCATTTGGCAGCGCCGACGAGGGACCGCCGAGTCGGGCGCCCCTCGAGATGAAGGGAGAACCGCCGCCGATGGCGCACTTCGACTTGCCCGAGCCGCAGCTGCGGGCATACCGCCCGGAGGTCCCCGAGCCCTCCGGATTCGACGATTTCTGGCGCGAGACGCTCGCGACGTCGCGAGCCGCGGGAAGCGGCATCCGTCGCTCTCCGGCGCCGTCGCCGCTCGACCTCGTGACCGTCGAGGACGTCGTGTTCCCCGGATTCGCGGGCGAGCCGGTGCACGCGTGGCTGATCCTGCCCGCAGGCGTCCGCGAGCCGCTGCCCGCCGTCGCGGAGTTCGTCGGCTACGGTCGCGGCCGGGGCCTCCCTCACGAGCGGCTGCACTGGCCGACGGCGGGTTTCGCGCAGCTCATCGTCGACACGCGAGGCCAGGGGTCGACCTGGGGGACCGGCGGGCAGACGCCCGATCCGCACGGCGCCGGGCCCGCGACGGCGGGATTCCTCACGCGCGGCATCGAGGACCCGCGCGAGTTCTACTACCGACGCGTCTTCACCGACGCGGTGCGGGCAGTCGACGCGCTGCGCGAGGTCGCGGAGGTCGACCCCGAGCGCATCGCGGTGACCGGCAACAGCCAGGGCGGAGCGATCGCGATCGCGGCCGCCGGCCTGTCCGACGGGCTCGCCGGCGCGCTCCCCTCGGCGCCGATCCTGTGCGACCTCCCCCGCGTGGTCGGGCTCACCGACGCCGACCCGCACGCCGAGCTCACGCGGTATCTCTCGGTGCATCGCGACTCGGCCGAGCGGGTGTTCCAGACACTGTCGTACTTCGACGGCGTGGCCTTCGCACGGCGGGCGACGGCTCCCGCGCTCTTCGGCGCGGGCCTGATGGACACCGTCGCGCCGCCCTCGGGCGTCTTCGCGGCCGCGAACCACTGGGCGGCCGGCGCCGACGTGGTCGCGTACCCGTGGAACGGCCACGAGGGCGGCGAGGGGGCGCACTGGGTGCGTCAGGCGGAGTGGCTCCGCGACCGCGTCGGACAGCCGGACCGGATGCCGGTGGGCGCGAAGGCGGCGTCATGACGCCGGATCCCACCCCCCGCCTGCACCGCGACCGGCTCTTCACCGCGGGGCTGGCCCGCCCCGCGGCGCCGGTGCGGATCGTCCACCTCGGCATCGGCGCCTTCCACCGCACGCACCAGGCGTGGTACACGGCGCGCGCCGGCGACGCCGCCGGCTGGGGGATCGCGGGATTCACCGGCCGCGGTCCGCGGGTCGCCGAACAGCTCGAGGCCCAGGGTGGCGTGTACACCCTCATCGAGCGGGACCGCGACGGCGACCGGTTCGCATTCGTCGACAGCATCGCCGAGGCCCGGCCCGCGAGCGACCTGGCGCGGTTGGTCGAGCTGGTGTCGCACCCCGCGACGGCGATCGTCACCCTCACCGTCACGGAGGCGGGCTACCACCTCGGCGCCGACGGCCTCATCGACCCCGCCGATCCCGACCTCGCCGCGGACCTCACCGCGCTGCGCGACGATGATCCGGCACGCCTGCGCACGCCGGTCGGCCGGCTCACCCACGCCCTGGCCGAGCGGGCCGCTCGCGGTGGCGGACCGATCGCCGTCGTCCCCTGCGACAACCTGCCCGGCAACGGCGCCACGATGCGCCGCGCCGTCCGCGACATCGCCGCCGCAGCCGGGTGGGATGCCGCGTCCTGGCCCGTCTCGTTCGTCTCGACGAGCGTCGACCGCATCACCCCCCACACCACCGACGAGGACCTGCGCGCGGTCGAGGCGTCGACCGGCTTCCGCGACGACGCCGCCGTGGTGGCGGAGCCCTTCTCGGACTGGGTGCTCGCCGGCGACTTCCCGGCGGGACGGCCGCGTTGGGAGGACGCCGGCGCCCGATTCGTCGACGACATCGAACCCTTCGAGCGCCGCAAGCTCCTCGTGCTGAACGGGGGGCACCTGGCCCTGGCGTTCCGCGGCCTGCTGCGCGGCCATGAGACGGTCGCGGACGCCATGGCCGATCCCGCGTGCCGCGAGGTGCTCGACCGGTTCTGGGACGAGGCCGAACGCGCGGTCGGCGGGGGCGCCGACACCGCCGGTTACCGGCGCGACCTCGTCGAGCGCTTCGAGAACGGCCGGATCGCGCACCGCCTCCGCCAGATCGCCGTGGACACCGCGACGAAGGTGCGGCTGCGGATCCTGCCGGTCCTCGCCGCCGAGCGCGTCGCCGGCCACGACGCCGGCGGTGCGCTCGCCGTCATCCGCGACTGGGCCGAGGGTGCCCGGCGAGGGGCCTTTCCCGCCGGGGACCCCGACGGCCTGCTCGACCGGCTGATGACCGGAGCGAACGCGGCCGACCGCGAGCTCATCTCGTCCGCGATCGCCGCGGACTGACCCGTAGAACCGACAGAAGAGGAGACCGACATGATCATCGATCGTGCCGAGGTCATCGTGACCAGCCCGGACCGCAATTTCGTGACGTTGAAGCTCACGACCGACGACGGCCTGACCGGGCTGGGCGATGCGACGTTGAACGGGCGGGAGCTGGCGGTGGTCGCGTACCTCAGCGAGCACGTGGTGCCGCTGCTGCTGGGCAGGGACGCGCACCGCATCGAGGACACCTGGCAGTTCCTGTACCGGTCGGCGTACTGGCGGCGCGGGCCGGTCACGATGGCCGCGATCGCCGCGGTCGACATGGCGCTGTGGGACATCAAGGGCAAGGCCGCCGGCATGCCGGTGTACCAGCTGCTCGGCGGCGCGTCCCGCACCGGCCTGCTCGCCTACGGGCACGCGTCCGGCAAGGACCTGCCCGAGCTGTTCGACTCCATCCGCGCCCATCAGGCGCAGGGCTACAAGGCCATCCGGGTGCAGACCGGCGTGCCCGGCCTGAAGTCGATCTACGGCATCGCCTCCAACGCGACCTACCAGGCCAACACCGGTGTCCGCTACGACCACGAACCCGCCCAGCGCGGTGACCTGCCCAACGAGGAGGACTGGGACACCCGCTCCTACCTGCGGCACGTGCCCACCGTGTTCGAAGCGGTCCGCCAAGAGTTCGGCCCGGAACTGCCCCTGCTCCACGACGCCCACCACCGCCTCACCCCCATCCAAGCCGCGCAGCTGGGCAAGAGCATCGAACCCTACGACCTGTTCTGGCTCGAAGACTGCACCCCCGCAGAGAACCAGGAGGCGCTGCGCCTGGTCCGCCGGCACACCACCACGCCGCTGGCGATCGGCGAGATCTTCAACACGGTCTGGGACTACCAGCAGATCATCCGTGAACAGCTCATCGACTACGTCCGCTCCGCCGTCACCCACACCGGCGGCATCACCCACCTGAAGAAGGTGCTCGACTACGCCGCGCAGTACCAGATCAAATCCGGCATGCACGGTCCCACCGACATCTCCCCCGTCGGCATGGCCGCCGCCATGCACCTCGGACTCGCGATCCACAACTTCGGCATCCAGGAGTACATGCGGCACGGCACCAAGACCGACGCGGTGTTCCAGCAGTCCTTCACCTGGACAGACGGCTTCCTCCACCCCGGCGACGAACCCGGACTCGGTGTCGACCTCGACACCGACGAAGCCGGCAAATACCCCTACATCCGCGCCTACCTCCCGTACAACCGCCTCGCCGACGGCACCATCCACGACTGGTGAGCGAGCCGGAACCACTCGCACCGGACAGCGAAACCCGGTATGGCATCCTGAACGTGGTCCCGGCGACGACGCCCAGGACAGGCGCACCACGACGCAAGGATCCGCCCATGTCGACACCGCCGCGCGTGACGCTGGCAGAGATCGCCGCGGAGGCGGGCGTCTCCCTCGCGACGATGTCGAAGGTTCTCAACGGCAGACCCGACGTCTCGCCTGCCACGCGCGCCCGGCTCGAAGAGCACCTCGCCCGGCACGGCTACACCCGGCGCAGCCAGACCCCGCGCAGCGAGTTCGTCGAACTGGTGTTCCACGAGCTGGAGCCGAGCTGGTCGATGGAGGTCATCGAGGGGGTCGAGGACATCGCGCACGCCGCCGGGCTCTCGGTCGTGCTCACCGTGAGCGGCGACCGCCACTCCCCCGCGGCGGACTGGATCGACGGGGTCCTGCGCCGCAGGCCGGTGGCTGTGGTGCTGGTGTTCTCCGACCTCGCCGAGCGCTACCGCGACAAGCTCCGCTCGCGCGGCATCCCCTTCGTGATCGTCGACCCTGCCGGCGACCCGGCCCCCGACGTCCCGTCGGTCGGGTCGGCCAACTGGGCGGGCGGCCTGATGGCGACGCGCCACCTGATCGAGCTGGGGCACCGCCGGATCGCGGCCATCACCGGCCCCGAAGACATGATGTGCTCGCTCGCGCGCGTGGACGGCTACCGGTCGGCGATGAACGCGGCGGGGCTTCGCATCGACCCCGCGCTCATCCGGTTCGGCGATTTCCACACAGCCGGCGGCGAGGCCCACACGCGAGAGCTGCTGGCGCTCCCCGACCCGCCCACGGCGATCTTCGCCGGCAGCGACCTGCAGGCCCTCGGCGCGATCGCCGCGGGCTCGGCGGCGGGGCTGCGGGTGCCCGACGATCTGTCGATCGTCGGGTACGACGACATCGCGCTGGCGCGGTGGGTCAGCCCCCAGCTCACCACCGTGCACCAGCCGCTGCGACGCATGGGCGAGGAGGCGACCCGTCTCGCGCTGCGACTCGCCGACGGCGCCACGCCCGAGACCCTGCGGATGGATCTGGCGACGCACCTCGTGGTGCGCGGCAGCACGGCGCCGTATCCGTCCTGACCTCCGGCTGCGCTCCTGACCGGTGAACCCGGGCGTTCACCGGTGCGAGGCTCGGCATTCATCCGCCTCGGGTAGAACAAGGGGTGGCGGACGCCGGCTCGCGGAATCGCTTAGCGGCACCGTCCCGCAAGGTCAACCCCGATGCGCCGGAATCGTGCAGGGACCAGGATCGTTTCATCGACGAGAGGAGGCGGTCCATGGTCCTCGAAAGGCCGTCCTCACCCGCACGGCGCAGCGGTCTCCGCTCGCGCGCCATGCCTTCGCTCCGCGAGCTGCCGCCCCGCATGCCGGAGCCGCCCGCTCCCCGGGATTCCGCCGTGCGATGGGAGCGCATCGACGTCGACCGCTACGAGGTGAAGGTGCGCGGCGCCACCGTCGGCTTCATCGACGTCGTCGGCGCCGTGTTCGTCGTGCTGCAGGGCGCGCGCTACGACCGCGCCTTCGAGGTGCTCCAGACACTTGACTTCGCCGCCGCGGTGCAGTCGATCTGCCCCTCAGCCGTCGCGGACCAGACGCGGGAGAAGCCCGCAGCGCCGACCCGCGGCTGATCGCCCGCCGACGTCCGCCTCTACAGTGAGGGGATGAACGATCCGGTCGGCAGCCGCCAGGCGAATCTCTCGCGTCTGCTGCGCCTCATCCACCTCGAGGGCCCGGTCTCGCGCGCCACGTTGACGGCTGCGACCGGCCTCAACCGCTCCACCATCGCCGATCTCGTCGGCGACCTGGTCACCTCCGGCGTCGCGGAAGAGCGCGCACCCGATCCCAGCCGGCGTGTGGGGCGCCCGTCTCCGCTGGTGACCGCCGACCCGCGCGTCATCGCCGTTGCGGCCAACCCCGAGGTCGACGCGCTGTCGATCGCCGCGGTCGGCCTCGACCGCCGCGTCCGCCGCCGCGAGCGCATCGAGATGACGGAGCTGCTGAGCCCCGAGCGCACGGCCGAGCTGATCGGCGAGCGCATCTCGTCGTGGCGGCGGGACGACCTCGCCGGATCGGTCGTCGCAAGCATCGGGATCGCCGTGCCCGGCCTCGTGCGCGGGTCGGACGGACTCGTCCGCGACGCCCCTCACCTGAAGTGGAGGGACGTCGCGCTGCGCGAGCTGGTCCAGGACGCCACCGGGCTCCCCGCGCTCGTGGGCAACGACGCGGCGATGGGCGTGGTCGCCGAGCACCTCTTCGGGGCTGCCCGGGGCATCGACGACGTCGTCTATCTCAACGGCGGCGCCAGCGGCATCGGCGGCGGGCTCATCGTGCAGGGCATCCCGGTCGGCGGCGCGTCCGGGTACTCCGGCGAGTTCGGCCAGAACCGTCCGGGCATCGCGTCCCCCACCGACAGGCGGGCGGCAGACGGCGTGCTGGAGGACGAGGTGAGCCGCGCACGCCTGCTCGCGGCGCTCGGGCGGCACAACGCCGACGAGCCGGAGCTCGCCGAGCTGCTGCGCACCTCGGACGCACCCGACGTGCTCGACGAGATCGCCCGTCAGCGCCGGATCCTCGCCACCGCCCTGGCCAACGCGGTCAACGTGCTCAACCCCGCGGTCGTGGTGCTGGGGGGCTTCCTCGCGATGCTCGCGGAGCATGACCCGTCGGGGCTGCGGCAGGCCGTCGTCTCGCAGACGATGCCGGCGAACGGCGAGGACCTGGAGATCCGGCCGGCCGCGCTGGCCGAGGACCGGCTGCTGATCGGCGCGGCCGAGGCCGCGTTCGCGGAACTGCTGCGCGATCCGTCCGTCATCGCGCTGCGCTGACCACCGCGATCAGGGCGGCGGCGCTGTCGTGGCGCGCGGCACGAGCCGGGTCGGCAGCGTCACGTGCGTGACCTCGGGGGTGTCGCCCTGCATGAGCGAGAGCAGCAGCCGCGCAGCCTCCGCGCCGAGCGTCTGCATCGGCTGGCGCACCGTCGACAGCGCCGGCGTCACCTTGGAGGCCTCCGGCACATCGTCGAATCCGATGATCGAGAGGTCGCGGGGAACGTCGAGGCCGAGCTCGGCGGCCACCTTGACGATCTCCATCGCGGAGATGTCGTTCGCGGCGAAGATCGCCGTCGGCCGGTCAGGCCGTCGCAGCATCTCCAGCGCCGCCATGCGCACCGCGTCCTGGCGGTAGCTGCCCGAGCCCACCAGTGCCGGATCGATCGGCAGTCCGGCATCCGTCAGCGCACGCCGATAGCCGGCGTCGCGCGCGATGGAGGAGCGCAGGTCGGGGCGGCCGGCGATGAAGCCGATGCGGAAGTGGCCCAGCTCGATCAGATGACGCGTCGCCTGGAGCGCCCCGCCGAAGCTGTCGCATTCGACGGTCGGCAGGTCGGCGGGACCGGTGTGGGGGTCGATCGCGACGAGCGGCACCTCCGCGCCCACGTTCACCACGGTCGGGGTGACCATGATCGCGCCGTCGATGAGCGTCCCGCTCAGGCGCGACAGCGAGCGGCGCTCCCAGCCGTCCGCCGCTCCGCGCGACCCCGAGTACGCCAGGAGGTCGTAGCGCGACTCGCGCAGCGCCTGGCCGACGCCCTTGAGGATCTCGGCGCTGAACGGCTCGAAGTCGGCGACGAGGACCCCGATGACGCCGGTCGTGCGCGAGCGCATGCTGCTGGCGATGAGGCTCGACTCGTAGCCGAGCTCCGCCACGACGGCGAGCACCCGGTCGACCGTCTCGCTGGCCACTCCGTAACGGCCGTTGACCGCCTTCGACACCGTCGCCACCGAGACGCCCGCCGCCGCGGCGACGTCGGTGATGGTGGGGCGGCGCTTCATGATCTCGAAAGCATAACGTGGTCGAAACCGTTTTCGAAAACGTTTGACAAACCTTTTGTTGCCATTTCAGACTTTTCAGGTCCGGGCCGAGCTCCGGACCGCGCGACCCCGAATCGCGCAGACCAAGGCACCGCGAAGCAGAGGTGCTCCTCGAAGGAGAGAACGGGAATCACATGAAGCGCAACAGGATCCTCGCGGGTTCGGCTGCACTCGTCGCCGGCGCGCTCGCGCTCGCCGGCTGCAGTGCGGGCGGCTCCGGCGAGAACAGCGACGGCAGCGTCGAGATGACGCTGTGGCAGAACTCCACCACGGGCCCCGGCCAGCAGTTCTGGAAGGACGCGATCGCCGCGTTCGAGGAAGAGAACCCCGGCGTCACGATCAAGATGCAGTCGGTCCAGAACGAGGACATGGACGGAAAGCTGCAGACGGCACTGAACGCCGGCGACGCGCCGGACATCTTCCTGCAGCGCGGCGGCGGCAAGATGACCGCGATGGTCAACGCGGGCCAGCTGATGGACCTCACCGACCTCATCTCGGACGACATCAAGGCCGAGATCCCGGAGGGCTCCTTCGCCGCCGAGACCTACCAGGACAAGGTGTGGGCGATGCCCCTGTCCGTGCTGCCCGGTGGCTTCTTCTACAGCCAGGACGCCTTCGACAACGCCGGCATCACCGAGACCCCCGAGACCATCGACGACCTCAAGGACGCGGTGGCCAGCCTCAAGGAGACGGGCATCGAGCCCATCGCCCTCGGCGCGAAGGCCGCGTGGCCGGCCGCGCACTGGTACTACTTCTTCGCGATCCGGGAGTGCAGCCCGGAGGTCATCGAGGAGACGGGCGACACGAAGGACTTCAGCGACGAGTGCTGGCTGCGCGCCGGCGAGGACCTCGAGGACTTCGCGGCGATCGACCCCTTCAACGACGGATTCCTCACCACCGAGCCCCAGCAGGGCGCGGGCAGCTCGGCCGGCCTCATCGCCAACCGCAAGGCCGCGATGGAGCTCATGGGCGCGTGGGACCCGGGCGTGATCGCCTCCCTGACGCCCGACGAGAAGCCGCTCCCCGACCTCGCGTGGTTCCCGTTCCCCGAGATCTCGGGCGGCGAGGGTGAGCCGGGCTCGATGATGGGCGGCGTCGACGGCTACTCGTGCTCGGTCGACGCCCCGGAGGAGTGTGCGGACTTCCTGAACTTCGTCGCCAGCGCCGAGCAGCAGACCGCCTACTACAAGGCATTCAACTCGCCGCCGGTCAACACCGTGGCGCAGGAAGCCGTCACCGAGCCGTACCTGCAGCAGATCCTCGAGGCGTACAACAGCGCTCCGTTCGTCTCGCAGTGGCTCGACACCGTGCTCGGCCAGAATGTCGGCAACGCGCTCAACGTGGCGGTCGTCGACATGCTCGCCGGCAACAGCGACCCGCAGCAGCTCGTCGACGCGGTCAACGCGGCAGGCAAGCAGGGCTGATCGTGTCTACCCGCGAGATGTCATCCGACGCTCGCGGCCTTGCAGAGCACGACGGGGGCGGCACCACGCCGCCCCCGTCGGTGCCGCGAGGCCGCCGACGCCCGCGAGGCCTGGGCTGGGCCGGCCGCCTCGAAGTCATGATCCTGGTGGGGCCGGCGCTGATCTTCTTCGTCGGCTTCGTGATCTTCCCGGTCATCATGGCCGCGTACTACGGTTTCTTCCGCTGGTCCGGCTTCGGCCCGGCGACCGAGTTCATCGGCCTGCAGAACTACGTCACGATCTTCACCGACCCGATCTTCCAGCAGGCACTCGGGCACAACTTCTTCATCGTCGTCGCGTCGCTGGTGATCCAAGGCCCGGTCGCGATCCTGCTGGCGCTGCTGCTCAACCGCAGGATGCGCGGTCAGTCCGTGATCCGCGTCCTCATCTTCGTACCCTACGTGATCGCCGAGGTCATCGTCGGCACCGGGTTCAGCCTCATGCTGGCCACGAACGGAGCGCTGAACGGCTTCCTCGAGAAGATCGGGCTCGACGGGCTGGCGCAGGACTGGCTCGCCGACCCGAGCATCGCGATCTGGACGCTCATGGCGATCCTCACCTGGAAGTACATCGGGTTCGCCGTCATCCTCTTCCTCGCCGGGCTCCAGGGGATCCCCCAGGAGCTGTACGAGGCCGCTGCGATCGACGGCGCGTCCTACTGGCAGATCCAGCGGACCATCACCCTGCCGCTCCTGGGCCCGACGCTGCGCATCTGGGCGTTCCTCTCGATCATCGGCGCGCTGCAGCTCTTCGACCTGGTGTACATCATCTGGGGTCAGTACGTGTCGTCCGTGGCGGGAACCAACACCATGGCGATCTACATGGTCGCGACCGGACGGAACTCCGGCAATTTCGGGTACGGCAGCGCCGTGGCCGTCGTCATCTTCGTCATCTCGCTGGTGGTCGCCCTGATCTACCAGCGCACGATCCTGCGCCGTGACACCGCGGGGGCCATCACAGAGAGGGGCGTCAAGTGAGCTCCACGGACTCGATGAGCACCCGGAACATCACGATCCGCGACACGGTGCCCGCCCGCCGCCGCGACGTCAACAAGCTCCCCTGGGGAAGCCCGGCGGTGTACTTCGTCGCCCTGGTCATCATCGCGCTGATGCTCGGGCCGGTGCTGTACATCATCATCGGCGGCTTCCGCAGCAACTCCGAGATCACCGTCGACCCGTCGGGCCTGCCGGTGAGCTGGAACCCGCAGAACTACGTCGAGGTCCTGACCAGCGGGCTGTTCTGGAACGAGGTGCTGAACTCGACGATCGTCGCCCTCGCGACGACCGCGGGTGCGGTGGCGCTCGGGCTCATGGCCAGCTACGTCATCGCCCGGTACACCTTCGCCGGGCGGGGAGCGCTGTACGCGCTGTTCGCCGCGGGCCTGATGTTCCCGATCACGGTGGCGATCACGCCGCTGTACATCGTGGTGCGCAACCTCGGGCTCATGAACTCGCTGCCGGGGGTGATCCTGCCGCAGATCGCGTTCGCACTGCCGACGACGATCATCATCCTGGTCCCGTTCCTGAGGGCGATCCCCGACGAGATCCAGGAGGCCGCGTACATCGACGGCTGCGGTCGCCTGTCGTTCTTCTGGCGGATGGTGCTCCCCCTGGCGGTGCCCGGTGTCATCACCGTGGCCATCCTCGCCTTCATCGGAAGCTGGAACGGCTACCTGCTGCCGCTGTTCATCCTGAACGACGAGGCGCAGTTCACCCTCCCGCTCGGTGTGCAGGCCTTCTCGTCGCAGTACTCCGTCGACACGGCGAAGGTGCTCGCGTTCACGTCGCTGTCGATGCTGCCCGCGCTGGTGTTCTTCAGCCTCTTCGAGCGGCGGATCGTCGGCGGCCTGACGGGGGCGGTCAAGGGATGAGCGACGTCGCGATGCCCGCGGTCTCGCCGCGGGTGCAGTCCCTCCATGCGCAGATGACGCTGGACGAGAAGCTCGCGCAGCTCGTCGGCTACTGGGTCGACAAGGGCGGCGAGGTCGTCGCCCCGATGGCCGGCGAGCGCGGCAACACCGGCCCGTACGAGGAGGCGACGGCCCACGGCCTGGGCCACCTCACCCGCGTGTACGGCACGCGGCCCGTGGACCCGGTCGCGCGCGCCGAATGGCTCTGGGCGGAGCAGCGGCGTCTGCGTACCCAGACCCGCCTGGGCATTCCAGCCATCGTGCACGAGGAGTGCCTGACCGGGCTCGCGGCGTGGAAGGCCGCGACGTTCCCGACGCCGCTGGCGTGGGGCGCGGCCTTCGATCCCGAGCTGACCGAGGAGCTCGGGGCGGCGATCGGCCGGTCCATGGCGGCGCTGGGGATCCACCAGGGCCTCGCCCCGGTGCTCGACGTCGTCACCGACCCCCGCTGGGGCCGCGTCGACGAGTGCATCGCCGAGGATCCCTACGTCGTCGGCACCATCGGCACCGCTTACGTGCGCGGGCTGCAGTCGGCCGGTGTCGATGCGACCCTCAAGCACTTCGCCGGGTACTCGGCCTCGCAGGCCGGTCGCAACCACGCCCCCGTCCAGATGGGCCGACGCCGCCTGCAGGACGTCGTGCTGCCGCCCTTCGAGATGGCCATCCGCGACGGCGGCGTGCAGTCGGTCATGAACTCGTACGCCGAGATCGACGGTGTCCCCGTCGCCTCCGACCCGACGCTGCTCACAGAGCTGCTGCGGGAGGAGTGGGGCTTCGAGGGCACCGTGGTCGCCGACTACTTCTCGGTCGCGTTCCTGCACTCGCTGCACGGCGTCGCCGCCGATCTCGGCGAGGCGGCGGTGCTGGCCCTCCGCGCCGGCATCGACGTCGAGCTGCCCACCGCGGACGCGTTCGCAGCACCGCTGCGTGCCCGGCTCGCCGCTCATCCCGAAGAGGTGGAGCTCGTCGACCGCGCCGTGCTGCGCGTGCTCGCCCAGAAGGAGCGGCTCGGCCTGCTCGACGCCGACTTCGAGACGCCGCCCACCGAGATCGACCTTGACGATCCCGCGCTGCGCGCCCTGGCGCGGCGGGCGGCCGAGGAATCCGTCGTCCTGCTGACCAACGACGGCGTGCTGCCGCTCTCGGCTCCCGGGCGGATCGCGCTGATCGGCCCCAACGCCGACTCGGCCGAATCGCTCATGGGGTGCTACTCCTTCGCGAACCACGTGCTCGCGCACCACCCGGGCACTCCGCTCGGCTTCGAGATGCCGACCATCGCCGAGGCGCTGCGCGGCGAGTTCGCGGGAGCGGACCTCGTGGTCGAACGCGGCTGCGACGTCGAGGACCCCGACACGAGCCGGATCGCCGCGGCCGCTGAGGCGGCGGCCGCCGCCGACGTCGCGATCGTCGTCGTCGGCGATCGTGCCGGCCTGTTCGGCCGTGGCACGGTGGGCGAGGGCAACGACGTCGACGACCTCGAGCTGCCCGGCGCACAGCGCCGCCTCGTCGAGGCCGTGATCGCCACGGGCACGCCGACGACCGTCGTGGTGGTCTCGGGACGCCCGTACGCCATCGGCTGGATGCTCGAAGGACCGGGCGCCGCGAGCGCGGTCCTGCAGGCCTTCTTCCCGGGCGAGGAAGGCGGCCCCGCGATCGCCGGGATCCTCTCCGGCCGCACCGCGCCGTCGGGGCGCCTGCCGGTGTCGCTCCCCCGGTCGGCGGGCGCACAGCCGTACACGTACCTGCACCCGGTCCTGGGCGGCCCCACCGAGATCACGAGCGCCGACAACACCCCGGCCCTGCCCTTCGGCCACGGCCTGACGTACACGACGTTCGAGCGCGGAGCGCTGACGGCGACGGATGCCGCGACCGACGGCATCCTGGAGGTGTCGGTCGTCGTCACCAACACCGGCGACCGGCCGGGAGCGGATGTCGTCCAGCTGTACGCGCGGGACCGGGTCGCATCGGTCACGCGTCCGGTCGCGCAACTGCTGGCGTACCAGCGGGTGCCGCTGGAGCCGGGCGAGTCGGTGTCGGTGAGCTTCGCCGTGCCGGCCACGCGCCTCGCGTTCACCGGACGTGACGGCCGCCGCATCGTCGAGCCGGGCGAGATCGAGCTCTGGGTCGGCCCCTCGTGCGCCCGGCGCGACGCCGAGGCACAGGTCGAGCTGACCGGCGAGGTGCACGTCGTCACGGCGGCCGACCCGAGGGTGGCGATGGCGACGGTCCGTACCGGCGCGGACGCCCTCGCCGCCCGCTGAGAACGGCACGAAGAGGGCTCCACGGCATCGCGCCGCGGGGCCCTCTTCGTGCCCGTTCCACAGGTCAACCGGCCCTCCACAGGAGAGTGAACCGATCCAACCTCCTGCGGAAGCGCGGTTGACCTGTCGAACGGAAGGCAGCCAGCGGATGCCGTCATCCCACGCGCGAGCTTGCTCCCCGGTCGCCGCGGGGCGCCTTCGTGCCCGTTCCACAGGTCAACCGGCCCTCCACAGGAGGTTGAACCGATCCAACCTCCTGCGGAAGCGCGGTTGACCTGTCGAACGGAAACGGACGAGGGGATGCCACCCACCCACCCGCCGGCCCGCTGCTTCGGACGCGAGGAGGCCCGCGGCGATGTGCCGCGGGCCTCCTTCGTCTCCGCGCCGGCTACGCCAGGTCGAGCTCCACCGTCGCGAACGCGTGCGGCGGCAGCGACACCGAGAGCACGCCGCCGTCGAGCGACGTCTCCAGCGGCGCCGGCGCGACGGCGTCGGGCGTCTCGGGCGTGTTGTGGGCGGCGGCATCCGTCCCGGTCAGCACCCGCGCGCGGCGCACCGTCGCGGCGCGCCCGCGCAGGTCGACGCGCACGTCGAGCGTCTGGTCGAGCGAGAGGTTCGACAGCGACACCAGCGCCGCGCCCTCGGTGGTCGAGGCCGAGACCGACAGTCCGGGGACGCCCTCGGACGCCGACGGCGACGACAGCACGTGGGCGCCCAGCGCCGTGGCGTCGTGGTGGCCGCGGTTCATCTCGAACACGTGGTAGGTCGGGGTCAGCACCATCGCACCGGAGTCGTCGGTGAGGATCATCGCCTGCAGCACGTTGAGCGTCTGCGCGATGTTCGCCATCTTCAGACGCCCGGCGTGCCGGTGGAAGGCGTCGAAGTGCACGGCGGCCACGAGCGCGTCGCGCACGGTGTTCTGCTGGAAGAGGAACCCGGGGTTGGTGCCCGGCTCGACGTTCCACCACGTGCCCCACTCGTCGAGGATCAGGCCGACCTTGCGGTCGGGATCGTACGAGTCCATCACCGCCTCGTGCCGGCGGATGACGCGCTCGACATCGATCGCCTTGCGCATGGTGCCGTAGTACTGCTCGGCGTCGAACTCCGTCGCCGACTCGGTGTTGATGCCCGCTCCGGCGTGCGCGTAGTAGTGGAACGACACGCCTTGGAACACCGGGGACGGGTTGGAGCCGCAGGTGAGGCATCCGAGCGACTCCATGAGCGCCCGCGTCCAGGTGATGTCGTCGTCCGACGCGCCGGCCGCGATGCGGTAGAGCTCGTTGCCGCCGTGGTTGCGGCAGAAGGTGCCGTAGCGGCGTGCCTCCAGCGCGTACTGCTCGGCGGTCATGTTGCCGCCGCAGCCCCACGCCTCGTTCCCGATGCCCCAGAACGGCACCTTCCACGGCTCGTCTCGGCCGTTCTCGCGACGCAGGCGCGCCATCGGGCTGTCGCCGTCGCGCGTGAGGTACTCGACCCACTCGCTCATCTCGCGCACCGTGCCGCTGCCGACGTTGCCGTTGACGTAGGCGTCGGCGCCGAGCATCTCGCAGAGGTCCATGAACTCGTGCGTGCCGAAGTGGTTGTTCTCGACGATGTCGCCCCAGTGGGTGTTCACCATCTGCGGGCGGCTCTCGCGGGGACCGATGCCGTCGCGCCAGTGGTACTCGTCGGCGAAGCAGCCTCCGGGCCAGCGGAGGTTCGGGATGCCGAGCGCTCGGAGCGCCTCGACGACGTCCGAGCGGATGCCGCGCACGTTCGGGATCTCGGAATCCTCGCCGACCCAGAAGCCGCCGTAGATGCAGCGGCCGAGGTGCTCGGCGAAGTGGCCGTAGAGGTGGCGGCTGATGACGTCGCCGGGGACGTCGAGGTCGATGACGGCGCGGGCCGTGGTCACAGGCTTCTCCAGGTGTCTGCAGGGGTGAGGGGAACGAGGGAGGGGCGCTCGACGGTCGTGTGCAGCGGTTCGCGCGCGCCCGAGGCGGCGGAGGCGGCGAGCGCCGTCATGATCTCGAGCACGTGGTGGGCCATCGCCCCGCTCGCGCGCGCGTGGCCGGCGGCGAAGTCGATGAGCCCGATGCCGCGACCCGCGTCGGCGTATCCGGCCGACGGCTGCAGCGTCTGCCACTCGCCGCCGCGGGGGTGCAGCTGCACGTCGCCCGTGAACATGTTCGGGTCGGGCACCAGGAGCGAGCCGTCGACGCCGTGCACCTCGATGGGCGCCGCCGTCGACCGCACCCCGTCGAAGCTCATCGTCACGGTCGACAGGGCACCGGAGGCGTGGTGCAGGATGCCGGTGAGATGCGTGTCGACGTCGACGGCGATGGACTCCCCGGCACGCGGGCCGGATCCGATGACGCGCGTGTCGCGCGACCGCGACGCCGCTCCCGAGACGGAGGCGACCGGCCCGAGCAGCTGCACGAGGGACGTGACGTAGTACGGCCCCATGTCCAGCAGCGGGCCGCCGCCTTCGCGATAGTAGAAGTCCGGCTGCGGATGCCACGACTCGTGGCCGGCCGAGATCCACATCGCCGACGCCGAGACCGGGCGGCCGATCAGACCCTCGTCGATCGCAGCCCGGGCGGTCTGCACGCCCGTGCCGAGCACCGTGTCGGGCGCGGCGCCGATGCGGACGCCCGCAGCGGCCGCGGCATCCATCACCCGCGCGGCATCGGGGAGCGTCGCCGCGAGCGGCTTCTCGCCGAAGACGTCCTTGCCGTGGGCGATGGCGGCGAGCGCGACCTCGGCGTGCGCGGCGGGGATCGTGAGGTTGAGGACCGCGTCGACCTCGGGGTCCGCGACGAGCTGGTCCGTGGTCAGCACGCGCGCGCCGGGGATGGTCGCGGCGACCGCATCGGCCCTGGCCGTGTCGAGGTCCGCCACCGCGACGATGCGCACGCTCGAGACGCCCTTGAAGGTGTCGAGGTACTGGCGCGAGATGACGCCCAGCCCGACGATGCCGACCCCGGTCACCGCGCCGCCCACAGCAGCCCCCGCTCGATGATCGTGCGGACGTTGGCATCCTGCAGCACGTCGACGCTGTGACCCGGCGTCGCGACGAAGACGCGCCCCTGTCCCCACTCGCGCGTCCACACCGCGGGCGAGGTGATGGGGCGGTGCCAGGGGTGGTACGGCTGCACCGGATGCGTGGTGGTCGCCAGCACGTCGATGAGGTCGTCGTGGAGCACCCAGTACTGCTCCGTCGTCAGGACGAAGTCGTCCAGGCCCGCGGTGATCTCGTGGGTGCGGCCGAGGTCGGTGAGCTCGACGGTGTACTCGAGGTAGTTGTCGCTCTGGTCCCCGTGCACCTCGTCGGGGTGCTTCGAAGGGTGGGTGGCGAACTGGCCGCCGACGAGCTGGAGGTAGTCGGAGCTGGCCCGGAACGAATCGGCGATCCCGCCGTGCCAGCCGGCGAGGCCGGTTCCGGCGGCGACGGCGTCGCGCAGCCCGCGGACGGCCTCCTGAGAGGCCTGCGACATGGTGACGCACTGCAGCACGAGGTCGACCCCCGCCATGCGGTCGGCGTCCGCGTACACCTCGGGGCTCTCCTCCACGGAGACGTCGAAGCCGCTGTCACGGAGGAACGGCAGGAACAGCTCGGTCGCCTCGACCGGGTGATGGCCGTCCCATCCGCCGCGGACGACGAGGGCGGTGCGGGTCATGAGGGGTTTCCTTCCACGGGGTTTGCGGGGGCGTCGACGGCGCCGGCGGCGACCGTCGTCAGGATGCTGTCGTGCGCGGCGCTCTGCTCGACCGCGGCGAGCACGCGCTGCACCTGGGTCGCGTCGGCGAAGGTGGGCGACGCGGGGATCTCACCGGCGACGGCGCGCACGAAGTCGACCGCCTGGTGCGTGAACAGGTGTTCGTACCCGAGTCCGTGACCGACGGGCCACCACGCGCCGGCATACGGATGCTGCGCCTCGGTGACCTGCACGCGCCGGAAGCCCTGGGCGACGTCGGCGGCGGCGTCGTACACCTCGAGCTCGTTCATCCGCTCGAAGTCGAACGCGATCGCGCCGCGGTCGCCGTTGATCTCGATGCGGTTGGCGTTGCGGCGTCCGGTCGCCAGGCGCGACGCCTCGAAGACACCCAGGGCTCCGCCGTCGAAGTGGGCGGTGAACGCCGCCGCGTCGTCGACGGTGACCGGGAGCCGGTCGGTGGTGTCGGCGGCCACGCCGCCCAGGCCTTCCACAGCCCCGCGTCGGGGCCGCGAGGTCACGAAGGTGCGCAGGGTCGCCGACACCGCCGTGATGTCCTGACCGGTGAGCCATTGCGCGGTGTCGATGCTGTGCGCGCCGATGTCACCCAACGCGCCCGAGCCCGCCCGGTCACGGTCCAGCCGCCAGGTGTGGGGCGCGTCGGAGTCGCTCAGCCAGTCCTGCAGGTACTGCGCCCGGACGTGGCGGATCTCGCCGACACGGCCTGCCGCGATGAGCTCGCGCGCGAGGGTGAGCGCGGGGGTGCGGCGGTAGCTGAAGCCGCACATGGCGACGACGCCGGCGCGGGCTGCGGCATCCGTCATCTCCTCCGCCTCGGCGACCGAGTTCGCCAGCGGCTTCTCGCACAGCACATGCTTTCCGGCGGCGAGCGCGGCGAGCGCGATCTCGGCGTGGGTCTGGCCGGGGGTGCAGATGTCGATCACGTCGATGTCGTCGCGTTCGACGGCCCCGCGCCAGTCGACCGAGTGCTCCGGCCACTCCCACCGCGCCGCGGCCTCGGCCGTGGCGTCGGCGCGATGCCCGACGAGCAGCGCCGGCTGCGGAGTCAGCGGCAGGTCGAAGAAGCGCGGAGCGGTGCGCCAGGCGTGCGTGTGCATGCGGCCCATGAAGCCGGTGCCGATCAGTGCGATCCGCAGCGGTGATGTCGTCGTCGTCATCGGGTGTGTGCCCTTTCCAGCCACAGACGATGCCATCGCCCGGTCGGCGTCGCGACAATGTTGCGCAAAACCTCGACCGTGCGCCAAGGTGGTGCGATGGCCGTGAGACGTCATCCGATCGCCGAGACCGTGGGGTTCACCCGCGGTCGCGGCGGCCCGGTGACGTCTCACGAGGAAGCGTCGAGCGGAGGCATCCGGTGTCGGCGCGCGTGAGCCTGGCGGCCGTGGCGGCGGCGGCCGGGGTCAGCGTGGCGACGGCATCCCGCGCACTGTCCGGTCGCGGCGACCTGGCCCCTGCCACTCGACGTCGGGTGCTGGCGACGGCCCGCACGCTCGGCTACGCGCGTGACCCCGCCGTCGGCGGGCGGCCGCCGGGATCCGCGCGCCTGGTCGACCTGGTGCTCGGCTGGTTCCACAACGCCTACTCCGACGAGGTCACCGCCGGCGCCCGCAGCGCCGCGGCCGCCGCCGGCTACGACCTCGTGCTGACCGAGGAGCGCGACACCCCCGACGACGACTGGCCGATGCGCATCCGCCGGCGCGGTTCGGCCGGCGTGGTGCTGGGACTCATCTCGCCGACGGCGTCGCAGCTGGCGGCGCTGAACGACGCCGAGATCCCGGTCGTACTGATGGATCCGCAGGCCGAGACGTCGCGCGGTCTCACGAGCGTTCGCACGACCGACAGGGAGGGCGGTGCGGCAGCGGCGATGCACCTGGCCGACCGCGGCGCCACCCGGTTCGCGGTGGTGCTGGGGTCGCCGCCGTACCGCTACGGCCGTGCGCGGAACACCGGCTTCCGCGAGGCGCTGCGCCTGGTCCGCCCCGACGCCGACCTCGTCGCGGTGCAGGCCGACTGGGGCGGAGCGGCGGCGCGCGAGGCCGCGCTGCCCGTCCTGCGCGGCCTCCGGCCGGGAGAGCGGCTGGGGGTCTTCGCATGCTCCGACGAGATGGCGGCGGGCGTGTACTCCGCAGCCGCGGCGACCGGGCGGCGCATCCCCGACGACGTGCTCGTCGTCGGGTTCGACGACCTGCGGGGGGCGCGCTGGCTCACGCCGCCGCTCACCACCGTGCGCCAGCCCATCCGCGAGATGGCCGCGGCGGCCGTCACCGCGCTCACCGAGGCCGCCGCGGGTGCGACCCTGCCGCCTGGACCGATCCTTCTTCCCACCCGCCTCATCGAGCGCGGCTCGACCTGAGCGCTCCCGGGGTCACCGGAGCCCGCGCCCGACCCGATCCCCACAGGTCAACCGCGCTTCCGCAGGAGGTTGAACCGTTCCAACCTCCTGTGGAGTCGCGGTTGACCTGTGGCGCGACGGGGTGAAGACCCGAACCACAGAGAAGAGCGGATGCCGCGGCGCACGGCATCCGGACGGACCGACGGCCGCGGCATCCGAACCGGACGAAACGTCCCCTCCGGGCCCGTGGGGCACGCGAGTAGCGTGGGAGAACCTCCGACGGAAGGGCTCTCCCATGTCCACCACCGCGCAGTCCGTGACCCGACGCCCAGCCCGCAGCGACGCGGAGCTGCAGCAGATGGCGAAAGACCACCTGTGGATGCACTTCGCCCGCCAGTCCGTCATGACCGACGGCCCCGGCGTGCCCATCATCGTCAAGGGCGAGGGCCACCACATCTGGGACTCGCAGGGCAAGCAGTACATCGACGGTCTGGCGGGCCTGTTCGTCGTGGCCGCGGGCCACGGCCGCCGCCGCCTCGCCGAGGTGGCCGCCAAGCAGGCCGAGGAGCTGGCGTTCTTCCCGATCTGGTCCTACGCCCACCCCGCCGCGATCGAGCTCGCCGACCGCCTCGCCGGCTACGCGCCCGGCGATCTGAACAAGGTGTTCTTCTCGACCGGCGGCGGAGAGGCGGTCGAGACGGCGTTCAAGCTCGCCAAGTACTACTGGAAGATCCAGGGCAAGCCCACCAAGCACAAGGTGATCTCCCGCTCGGTGGCCTACCACGGCACGCCGCAGGGCGCGCTCGCGATCACCGGCATCCCGGCGATGAAGGAGATGTTCGAGCCGGTCACGCCCGGCGGCTTCCGCGTGCCGAACACCAACTTCTACCGCGCCGCCGACATGGGCGCGCCTGCCGACGACCTCGAGGCGTTCGGCGTGTGGGCGGCCGACCGCATCGAGGAGATGATCCTGTTCGAGGGCCCCGACACCGTCGCCGCCGTGTTCCTCGAGCCCGTCCAGAACTCGGGCGGCTGCTTCCCGCCCCCTCCCGGATACTTCCAGCGCGTGCGCCAGATCTGCGACAAGTACGACGTGCTCCTGGTGTCGGACGAGGTCATCTGCGCGTTCGGACGCATCGGCCACATGTTCGCCTGCGACGCGTACGGCTACGTGCCCGACATGATCACGTGCGCCAAGGCGATGACCAGCGGCTACTCGCCCATCGGCGCCACCATCGTGAGCGACCGCATCTACGAGCCGTTCGCGCACGGAGACCGCGCGTTCTACCACGGCTACACCTTCGGCGGCCATCCGGTCTCGGCGGCGGTGGCCCTGGAGAACCTCGACATCTTCGAGGAGGAGGGCCTCAACGAGCACGTGCGCGAGAACTCGCCGCTGTTCCGCTCGAGCCTCGAGAAGCTCACCGATCTGCCGATCGTCGGAGACGTCCGCGGCGACGGCTACTTCTTCGGCATCGAGCTGGTCAAGGACAAGGCGACGAAGGAGACCTTCGACGACGACGAGTCCGAGCGGCTGCTGCGCGGGTTCCTGTCCAAGGCGCTGTTCGACGCCGGGCTGTACTGCCGCGCGGACGACCGCGGCGACCCCGTCATCCAGCTCGCGCCGCCGCTGACGGTCGGCCCGGCCGAGTTCGATCAGATCGAGCAGATCCTGCGCAGCGTGCTGACGGAGGCGTGGACGCGCCTGTGACGCCTGGCGGGCTCAGTCGTCGGAGTCGGACTCGGATTCGTCGGGCTCGGGGATGACGGTGAGCCCGTTCGGGCCGCTCGCGGTCCGCATGAGCTCCTCGACCCAGCGCCGGTTGATGCGGGGCTGGCGGCCGCCGAAGAAGTGGAACTGCAGCGGCACCGACGGATGGATCCAGAAGCTGCGACGGCCGCTCCCGTCCCCGATCTCGACGTCGAACATGAAGGGCTCGGAGCGCCGCAGCTTGTTCATCATGACGATGCGGAGATGGGCGAGAGTGCGGTCCTCGATGTCGACCGCGTTCGCGTTCGTGTCGTAGATGAACCTACCCATGGCAGGAGCCTACTGGGTCCTCATCGCGGGGCGAACGCCGCGGCGAAAAGGGCCCGCGCACGCCGCGCGACCGCCGGTCGCTGCGCCGGGTCGGCCCGCGCCAGCTCGGTGGCGAGCATCCCCGCCGCGAGCGTGACGTCCTCCGCCTCGATGTGCGAGCCGACGCGCCCCGCCGTCCGGTCGCGCGTCAGCAGGCGGTCGACGAGCACGCGGAACCGCTCACCCATCGCCGCGACCCGCCCGTCGGCGGGATCCGCCGTGACCAGCTGGATCAGCGCGGTCGAGCCCACGGCCTGATCGACGACGCGATCGAGCAGGTCCTCGATCGTCCGGTCGGACGCCGCCGAGTACTCCTCGAGCTCGCGCACGTTGTCTTCGAAGACGGCGACCGCGAGCGCCGTGCGGTCGGGGAAATGACGGTACAAGCTCCCCTGGCCCACTCCGGCGCGCTTGGCAACGGCGCTGAACGGCGCGCCGAGACCGCCCTCGGCGTAGACCTCGCGGGCTGCGGCGATGAGGGCGCGCCGGTTGTCGGCGGCCGCGGCCGGCCCGCGATTGCGGCGGGGAGTCGAATCGGGGACTGCTGTGCGGGGCACGGGTGTAGCCTAGTACCGGACATAGATGTCCGGTAGGAGCCGCCCCGAAGGTCCCGCACCCGCATCCCGGACGTCCCGCTGCCGGCAGAAAGGGAAGAACTCATGACCACCGACACCGCGCTCCTCACCGGAGCGTCCACCATCCAGGCGTGGCTCGACCACCCGGCCGGAGGCCCCGCGCTGCGCGGCCTCCTCTCCCAGGGCGGCCAGAGCACCGACGCCCTCGCCCCCGTGGCGGGCCTCCCCATCCGCAACCTCGTCGCGATGAGCGGCGGCGCCTTCCCCCAGGCCGCGCTGGACGCCCTGGTCGCCCAGGTGAACCCGGACGGCATCGCGGCCGAGGCGGACGCCGACCCCGGCGACGCGCCGGCCGCGGAGTGGGCCGAGAAGATCACGTCGGGCCGCTTCACCGGTCAGACCGTCATCGTCACCGGCGCCGGATCCGGCATCGGCCGCGCGACCGCTTCGCGCGTCGCGCGCGAGGGCGGCCGCGTGATCGCCGTCGACGTGAGCCAGGAGCGTCTGGACGAGTTCGTCGCGGCGCATCCCGGCGCGGACGTCGTGGCGCTCACCGCCGACATCACCGACGATCAGGGCGTCGCCCGCATCGTCGAGGCCGCCGGCGACCGCATCGACGCCCTCGCCAACATCGCCGGGATCATGGACGACATGACACCGGTCGGCGAGGTCACCGACGCCGTGTGGGACCGCGTGTTCCGGGTCAACGTCACGGGCACGATGAAGCTCATGCGCGCGGTGCTCCCCACGATGCTCGCGCAGGGCAGCGGCTCGATCGTGAACACCTCGTCGGAGGCATCCCTTCGCGGCTCCTCGGCCGGTGCCGCCTACACCGCGTCCAAGCACGCGGTGGTCGGCCTGACGAAGTCCAGCGCGTTCATGTACGGCCCCAGCGGGATCCGCGTCAACGCCGTCGCACCGGGGCCGGTGATCACCAACATCGAGGCCGCCTTCAACTCGCCCCTCGGCGCCGACCGCGTGCGCGCCGGCATGGCGATCATGCCGCCGCCGGTGACCGCCGACCGCCTCGCCGCGTCGATCACGTTCCTGCTGAGCGACGACGGCGTCAACGTCAACGGCCAGAACCTCGCCAGCGACGGCGGCTGGTCGGCGGCCTGACCTGCGGCCGGTGGACGGGCCCGCCCCCCGGTCGTGGGGCGGGCGCCGTCGTCAGCCGCGGAGGCGAGCCAGGCCGGCGACGTCGTAGGCGAGCTCGACGGCGTCGAACACCGCGGCGTCGATCGTGCGGGGCGCGAACGCGTCGCCGATCGTGAGGACGCGGGGCGCGGCATCCGTCATCCCGCCGGGGATCGTGACCGACGCGCGCGGCTCGATCGCCACGACGGCCTCGAGCGCCCCGATCGTGCCGGCGACGCCGGTCAGCGCATCGCTCACCCGGACCGCACCGGCCGCGACCCCCTCGACGCGGTGGGCGGCGCGCCGGCGGAAGCCGCCGTGGGCGCCCAGACGCTCGAGCAGCAGCGGACGGTCGTAGCCGGCGCCGATATGGGGGAACACGGTCTCGAACGGCGTGACGAGCTCGAGCTCGTCGACGTGCGGCAGGAGCGTCAGGACGATGCCGGCGGCATACGCGGTCCCGTCGGCGTCGACGACCGCGATCCTCCGCCCGAGCGGCCGGGCACCGGTCTCGGCGCCGGCGGTGCGAGTCACCGCGGCGAACGCGTCGATCGTGCCCGCCGCCGGGAAGCCGCCCGCGTAGGCACCCCCGAGCGCGAGCGACGTCGACGCGGGGGCGACGGCACCGGTCGCGACGACGATGCCGTCGGCGCCGAGTCCGCGCAGCGACTCGGTCGTCGCCTCGACGCCGAGCCGCACGTCGACGCCTGCGGCGGCGAGGTCGCGCTCCAGATCGTCGACGAGCAGCCCGACGCTCTCGCGCCCCGGCACGCGGCGAGCGAGCCGCAGCTGGCCGCCGAGCTCGCCGGAGCGCTCGATGAGCGTCACGGCGTGGCCGTCGGTCGCGAGCTCGACGGCGGCGCGCATGCCCGCCGGTCCCCCGCCGACCACGACCCACCGCTGCGCGGTCGCCGCCCGGGGCCGCGCGCCCCGCTCGAGCTCGCGCCCCGCAAGCGGGTTCACGGTGCACGACATGGCCAGGCCGCGACTGCCGCGGCCGAGGCATCCCTGGTTCAGCCGGATGCAGTGACGGATGCCGGGCTCCGCGACGCCGGCGGGCCCCGGTCCGTGCGCGGTCCCGGGTCCGATGAGCTTGCGGCCGAGGTCGGGGTCGGCGATCTGCGCGCGGGTGAGCGCCACCATGTCGGCGATGCCCGAGGCGACGACCTCCTCGGCGTCCTCGACCGTGCGCGCGGCGCCGACCCCGAAGACCGGCACGTCGGGGTTCGCGGCCTTGACGGCCGCGACGTCGTCGCGCAGCCAGGCGTACGGCATCGGCGAGGACGGGAAGACGTAGTGGACGTTGTGGTACCCGCCGCCGGCGAGGTCGAGGAAGTCGATGCGGGCCTCCGCGCGGAGCCGGTCGATGACCTCGCGCATTCCCGCGCCGTCGACGCCGTCGGGGTGGAACTCGTTCGCGACGATCCGGGTGCCGACGGTGAAGTCGTCGCCGACCCGCGCGCGCACCGCGCGCAGCACCTCGCGCGGGAAGCGGGTGCGCCCCTCGATGTCGCCGCCGTACTCGTCGCCGCGCGCGTTGTAGAGCGGCGAGAGGAACTGGTGCAGCAGATAGCCGTGCGCCATGTGGATCTCGACGCCGTCGAACCCGCCGTCGCGGGCGTGCTCGGCCGACAGCGCCCAGCCGTCGACGAAGGCCGCGATGTCGTCGTGGTCCATCTCGCGCGTGGCGTGCGCGGTCGACGGCGAGAGCAGTCGCGACGGGGCGTACACCGCGCGGGGGCCGTCCGGACCGTCGGGCTGTGCCTGCGCGCCGTGGTGGTTGAGCTGCACGAAGATCTTCGCGCCGGCCTCGTGGACGGCATCCGTCATCTTCTTGGATGCCGCGACGCTCTCGGGGCGGTAGGCGTCCTCGAACCCGCGGATCGACCCGGTGGGGTGCACGAAGTGGTTGCCGGCGACGAAGAGCCCGCACCCGCCGTGCGCCCGCCGCACGTAGTACGCCGTCTCGCGGTCGGACTCGACGCGGTCGGAGTACTGCTTCGAGTGCGCCGTCTGCATGATGCGGTTGGGCACCGTCACGGCCCCGATCCGCAGCGGCTCGGCGAGGACGGAGGAGCGGATGCCGGGACTCGCGGTCATCCTCCGAGCCTACGTCGCCGCCCCGCGGCGCCCGCCGAGTAACCGCGACGTCGTCGAACGACCACGCTGTCGGCGACGGTGACGTGGTCACTCGCCGAGATCGTGGTTACTGGGCAGGGGTGCATACGCGCGGATGCCGCGGCCGGCGGCGGCCTGCGGGCGGCGTCAGAGGCGGTCGAGGGCCTGGTCGAGGTCGGCGACGAGGTCATCGATCGACTCGATGCCGACCGAGAGCCGCACCACCTCCGGAGGGACGGCGAGCTCGGTGCCGCGCACCGAGGCGTGCGTCATCTCGTCGGGGTAGTTCATCAGCGACTCGACCCCGCCGAGCGACTCGGCCAACTGGAACAGACGCGTCGACTCGGCGAGACGGCGCGCGGAGGCGGCATCCGCCAGCGCCACCGAGACGATCCCGCCGAACCCGCTCATCTGCCGGGCGGCGACCTCGTGGCCGGGGTGCGACGGCAGGCCGGGGTAGTACACGCGCTCGACCGCGCCGTGGCCCGAGAGGAATTCGGCGATCGCGTGCGCGTTCTCACTGTGGCGCCGCATGCGAAGGGGCAGCGTCTTGATGCCGCGGGTCGTGAGCCACGCGTCCAGCGGGCCCGACACGGCGCCCACGGCGAACTGCAGGAACTTCGCCTGCTCGTACAGCGCGTCGTCGTTCAGCACGAGCGCGCCGCCGACGACGTCGGAGTGCCCGCCGAGATACTTCGTGGTGGAGTGCACGACCACGTCCGCGCCGAGCGACAGCGGCTGCTGCAGCGCGGGCGACGCGAAGGTGTTGTCGACCACGACGAGCGCACCCGCCTCGTGGCCCAGCCGCGCGAGCCCGGCGATGTCGGTGATGCGCAGCAGGGGGTTGCTCGGGGTCTCGACCCACACGATGCGCGCGGGGCGCTCCTCGAGCGCCGCCCGCACCGCGCCCAGGTCGCTCATGTCGACGACGCGCACGCCGATGCCCCACGCGCCCAGCACGCGCGCGATGAGCCGATACGTGCCGCCGTAGACGTCGCTGCCGAGCAGCACCTCGTCGCCGGGCTCGAGCGCGGCGCGCAGCAGCGCGTCCTCGGCGGCGAGGCCCGAGGCGAACGACAGGGCGTGCGCGCCCCCCTCGAGTGCGGCGAGCTGCGTCTCGAGGGCGGTGCGCGTCGGGTTGCCGCTGCGGCCGTACTCGTAGCCGCCGCGGAGCCCGCCGATGCCGTCCTGGGCGTACGTGGTCGAGAAGTGCACGGGCGGGATGACGGCGCCCGTCGCCGGGTCGAACGCCTGGCCGGCGTGCACGGCGCGGGTCTCGAAGCCGGCGTCGCTGTTGTGATCGGTCATTCGGTCGCTCCTTCGTGGGGGGCTTCGGCGGTGGTGCGGTCGTCGGCGAGAGCGGATGCCGCGGGCTCGACGTCGAACCCGTGCTCGCGCATCCAGTCGTTGTCGTAGAAGCGCTTGAGGTAGCCGCGGCCATGGTCGGGCAGCAGCACGACGACGACCGCGTCGGCCGGAAGGCCGCGCGCCGTGCGCAGCGCCGCCACGACGGCCATACCGCTCGATCCGCCGACGAGCAGCCCCTCCTCGCGGGCGAGGCGGCGCGTCATCGCGAACGTCTCGGCGTCGGGGATGCGGTGGATCTCGTCGGGGACCGAGGGGTCGTAGCTGTCGGGCCAGAAGTCCTCGCCGACGCCCTCGACGAGGTAGCCGTGGATCGGGCCGCCGGAGTAGATCGAGCCCTCGGGGTCGGCGCCGACGACACGGACCCTCCCGCCCGAGACCTCGTGCAGGTACCGTCCGGTACCGGTGATGGTGCCTCCCGTGCCGATCCCGGCGACGAAGTGCGTCACGCGGCCGTCCGTGTCGCGCCAGATCTCGGGCCCGGTCGTCTCGTAGTGGCTGAGCGGCCCGTTGGGGTTGGCGAACTGGTTCGGCTTGAAGGCGCCCGGGATCTCGCGCACGAGGCGGTCCGACACGCTGTAATACGAGCGCGGGTCCTCCGGCGGCACGCTGGTGTCGGTGACGACGACCTCGGCGCCGTAGGCCCGGAGCACGTCGACCTTCGCGCCGGCGAACTTGTCGGGCACGACGAAGATCATGCGATATCCACGCTGCAGGGCGACAAGCGCGAGACCCACGCCGGTGTTGCCGCTGGTGGGCTCGACGATCGTTCCGCCGGGCCGCAGCTGCCCGTCGCGCTCGGCGGCGTCGATGATGCGGCGGGCGATGCGGTCCTTGGCGGAGCCGCCGGGATTGAAGTACTCGACCTTCGCCAGCACGGTGGCGGCGATGCCGTCGGTGACACGGGTCAGGCGGACGAGAGGGGTGTTGCCGACGAGGTCGGCCACGCTTTCGGCGTAACGCACGGGTAGGTCCTCGGTGTTGCCGCGCGGGTGCACGGGGAGTGATCGGGGTCGCGGAGGTCTGCGTGAAGCACGGGCTTCAACAGCAGGGGCGACAACACCGACAGGTCAACACGCGGACGAGTCTAGTCCGACGGCGGACGGGAAGCGACGGATGCCGCGACCCGGCGCTCTCCCGCCGGTCGCGGCACCCGTCGGCCGTTCCGGGTCACCAGGTCCTCACGTCCTCCGATCGTCCGACGTGCGCGGCCTGCGCGATGAGCGGCAGGGAGCGGTCGACGGCCTGTGCGACGCGACGGGTCACCGCGGGGTCGACGAGCTCGTAGCCCGCGAAGTCGGCATCCGACGCGTACACGCCCATCGGCAGTGTGAGCGCCTGGAAGAAGCCGAACAGCGGGCGCAGCTGATGCTCGATCATGAGCGCGTGTCGCTCGCCCCCACCGGTGGCGCCGAGCAGCACCGGCGTGCCGACGAGCCCGTACTGACCGACGAAGTCGAACAGATGCTTGAAGAGACCGGTGAAGGAGGCGCGGTACACCGGGCTGGCCGCGACCAGCAGATCGGCCGACTCGATCGCCTGCAGCGCCGCCTCGACCTCCGTGGCGACGTCGGCGCGCCGCAGCGCGCCAGAGAACCCGGGGCCCAGCGCTGCGACCTCGACCAGCTCGGTCTCGGCAGGGACCCGCTCCGCCACGGCGTCCAGGATCGCGCCGATCAGAGCCGTCGTCCGGCTCGGTGCCTGCAGCGAGCCCGAGACGCCGACCACACGCAGCCGCCGTGACGCGGATGGACCCGGCGTGGGGTCAGTGGACCCGGACGGTGTCCCCGCATCGCGCCACGCCCGGACCCCGAGAGGAGCAGCGAGCGTCGCCTGGGCGTCGAACGTGCTCACGAGTTCTCCTCCGGCGGCGCGACCGGACGCCCGATCGACAGCATCAGACGGTTCGCCCAGTTGAAGAACGCGGCGCCGTGCACGACGTCGGCGATCTCGAGCTCGTCCAGGCCCGCGGCGCGCAGGCGCGCGACGTGAGCGACGTCGAACGCGAGCGGCGTCGCGGTGAGCGCTGCGGCGGCCGCCACGATGGCGTCCCAGCGCTCGCCCAGCTCGGCGCCGATCCCCTCGGCGAGCAGTCGGTCCACCAGCTCGGGAGCTTTCGAGTGGTGGGCGGCGAAGCGTGCGTGCACCGAGGCACAGAAGACGCAGCCGTTGATCCGCGAAGCGGCGGTGGCTGCGAGTTCCCGTTCGGCCCGCGGGAGCCCGTCGGCCGTGTTGTAGAAGATGTCCTTGTCGACGAGCGTGCGCGCACGCAGGATCTCGGGGTCGCGCGCCAGCAGCCGGAAGTAGTCGCTCCCGGCGCGCTGCCGGTCGACCAGGCCGTCGTAGTGGCGCTGGGTGAGCTCTTCGATGAGAAGCGGCTGGAGCCACGGCACCCACCCCACCTCAGCGCGCGTGAACGCGTGTGGGTGCGCGGCATCGTGGGCGAGGACGGCTGATGCGGTCGTGCTGCCGGTCATGCGGAGACCTCCTGGGTCGCGGCGATCGCGCGGAGCCCTGCGGCGACGCGCTGCTGGAACGCGAGGAACGACACCAGCTGCGACAGCGTGACGATCCCGTCGGGGGTCCACCCCGCCTCGAGCAGACGCGCGTGATCGGCGGCATCCGCCTCACGTGGCCGGAACGTGAGCAGGTGCGTGTGGGCGAGCGCGGCCGCGAGCCGCTCCCCGAGCACGTCGCGCGTGTCGGGGGACGGCTCGTACCGTCGGCCCTCGCTGCTCTCGCCCCGCAGTCCCTCCTCGCGATACGCACCGAACGGCCCTGCCGTCGCGGCGAAGGATGCCTCGGCGAGGACGAGCGCGGCACGCTCGGAGTCGGCGTCGCGAGCGGCGTCCGCGTAGTGGCGCGCCGTCTCGTCGTCGGCCGTGGAGCGCGTCGCGAACGCGGCGACGAGCACGCGGTCGGCGACGGCGAACGTTCTGTCGTCGACCGGTGCGAAGAGGGCGTCGTAGCTGGCCTGCAGCTGGTCGCGCGTGACAGGTCGCCGGCGGCGAAGCTCGTCGAGCACGTCGCCTCGGCGCACGCCGACGAGCTCGTCGACGACGTCGGTGGTCGCGGTGGTCATGGGGTCTCCTTTCCGAGACGTCCGAGTGGTTCGAGGGTTCCTTCGCGCGCTCTCCAGCCGAGTGCGGGGGCGACCTCGGTGGCGAACAGCTCGATCGACCGCAGCACGAAGTCGTGCGGGGCGTCCACCGAGTGCACCTGGAAGGCGACCTCGGTGGCCCGCGAGAGAGTCGTGTCGGTGGCAAGCGATGCGGCCACCTCTTCGGGGGTCCCGAGGTGCGTGTCCGTCGCGGCGATGAGCTCGTCGAGCGTGTCGCCGGGGATGTGCTGTCCGGCGCGCCGGAAGCCCTCCGCCGCGCGGCGCAGCCCCACCGCGGCGAAGCGCACCGCGTCGGCGCGGTCGTCGGCGACGAACACGGTGCGGGATGCCGTGATCCGCGGCGCTGCGCCGGTCGGGAGCGCGTCGAGATAGCGGTCGATGATCGGATGCTGCAGGTCGGCGAGGGTCGCGCCGACGGCGTCCGCCGCGCGAGGCTGCGTGCGCGACAGCAGCAGGCCGTGGCCGTGCACGCCGGCGCGCGCGCCTCCCGCCGCGGAGAACGTCGCCTGCCACACGCGCGAAGACAGGGGTGTGGCGGTAGGCGGTGTCACCGCGCTCGGATCGGGGTAGAGCCTGTTGCCCGCGCCGATCTCACGCCCTGCGAGTGCGTCGAGCAGGAGCGCGAGCTTCGCGTCGTAGACGGCGGCCTTGGCCGCCGCGTCCTGACCGAAGGGCGCGAACGACGACGGGGTGCCGCCGCTGCCGAGACCGAGGTCGATCCGCCCGCCGGAGAGCAGGTCTGCCACGACGGCGTCCTCGGCGACGCGCACCGGGTCTTCGAGCGGCAGCGTGATGACGCCGGTGCCGAGCCGGATCTCGCTCGTCGCGGCGGCGACGTGGGCGAGGAACACGAGGGGTGCCGGCAGGCCGCCCTCGGCCGCGCGGAAGTGGTGCTGCGCGACCCATGCGCGCCCGATGCCGAAGCGTTCGGCATGCCGGATCTGGTCGGCGGCGAGGCGGTATCGCTCGGAGGCGGGCGCGTCGTCGAGCAGGCGGGTGAAGAAGGCGAGAGACGACACGGTCATGCCGCGACCTCCGATCGTCCGGGCACGGCGGCCAGCAGCTCGCGCGTGTAGTCATGGGCGGGTGCGGTGAATATGTCCTCGGTGCTGCCGGCCTCGACCACCCTCCCGCGGCGCATCACCGAGACCGTGTGGCTGATGCGACGCACCACCGCGAGATCGTGCGAGATGAAGAGGTAGGTGAGACCGAGTTCCTGCTGCAGCGATTCGAGCAGCTCGAGGATGCGCGCCTGGACGGTGACGTCGAGGGCCGAGACGGCTTCGTCGAGCACGACGACCTCGGGGCGGATCGCGAGTGCTCTGGCGATCGCGACGCGCTGACGCTGTCCACCCGAGAGCTCCCGCGGCGTGCGCTCGAGCACGTCGGCGGGGAGCGAGACGCGGTCGATGAGCTCGGCGGCGCGCGCCCTCCGCTGGGGCCGCGTGCCCTCCCGGAAGTTGTGCAGCGGCTCGGCCACGATCTGCGCCACGCTCTGCCGCGGGTCCAGTGACGAGAACGGGTTCTGGTACACCAGCTGCACGCGCCGGCGCAGTCGCCGAAGCTCTTCGCCCTTCAGGCCGGCGATGTCTGCGCCGTCGAGCTGGATGCGCCCGGCGTCAGGATGCAGGAACCGCGTCACCAGCCGTGCCGTCGTCGTCTTGCCGGAGCCCGACTCCCCCACCAGCGCGTGGGTCGTGCCCCGGCGCACCTGGAACGACACGTCGTCCACGGCGCGGAACGGCTCGCGTCCACGCCCGTGCACGGCGAACTCCTTCACCAGCCCCTCCGCTGCGACGGCGTAGGGGTTCTCGGCTGCGGCGGCCGCAGCATCCCGCAGGAACAGCGGTGCCGCCGGCCCCCGGAACTCCCCGGTCGCGAGGGACGGCGCGTCGGCGAGCAGCTGACGCGTATAGGGGACAGCGGGAGACGACAGGATGCCGGCGCTCGGCCCCTGCTCGACGACGCGCCCGTGATTGAGCACCACGATGCGCTGCGCGCGGTCCGCCGCGACCCCGAGGTCGTGGGTGACGAGGAGCACCGACGTGCCCTCCTCGCGCCGCAGATCGTCGATGAGATCGAGGATGCGACGCTGCACGGTGGCGTCGAGGGCGCTCGTCGGCTCGTCCGCGATGATCAGGCGCGGCCGCAGCGCGATCGCGGTCGCGATGAGCACCCGCTGCCGCATGCCGCCGGACAGCTCGTGAGGATGCTGACGCGCCCGCAGCGCGGGGTCGTCGAGGCCGACCCGGTCGAGCAGCTCCAGCACGCGGCCGCGGCGGGTGGCGGCATCCCGCACCCCATGAAGCCGGAGGATCTCGCCCACCTGCACGCCGACCGGGCGCACCGGGTCGAGGGACGACACCGGGTCCTGGGGGACCAGGCCCACTTGTGCGCCACGCACCGCGCGCAGCCGCTTCTGGCTCCATCCGGTGATGTCGACACCGCCGATCGTGATCGATCCGCCGTCCACGCGGCCACCTTCTGGGAGCAGACCGATGAGGGCGTGAGCGGTGGTGGACTTGCCCGAGCCGGACTCGCCGACGAGTGCGACCACCTCCCCTTCGCCGACCGAGACGTCCACGCCGTGGACGACCTCTCGGCGTCCGGCCCGCGTCTGATACGACACGCGCAGATCCTGCACGTCGAGCACGCTCATCGCGCTCCCCTTCCGATCGACTGGCTGATGCGGTTGGCGCTCAGCACCACAACGAGCACGACAAGACCCGGCAGGGTGGTGAGCCACCAGGCGGTGGCGACGTAGTTGCGTCCCTCCGCGATGAGCAGCCCCCACTCCGGCGTCGGCGGCGGTGCGCCGTAACCGAGAAAGCCGAGCGTCGAGATCGCGAGGATCGCGGTGCCGAACTGCAGGGCCCCGAGCCCGACGACGGCTGTGGTCGAATTCGGGAGCACGTGCCGGCGCAGCACCGAGACGTACGATCCGCCGCTGCCGAACGCGGCCTCGACGTAGTCGGTGCGGCGCACGCGCACGACCTCGGAGCGGGAGACTCGTGCGAATGACGCGACGCTGACGACGCCGACGGCGATGGCCGCGTTGACCGTCCCGAATCCGAGCAGGATGATCACCGACAGCATGAGCAGCAGCCCGGGGATCGACAGGAGCACGTCGACAAGGCGCATCAGCACGTCATCCACCCAGCCGCCCACGGACCCGGCGACGACGCCGACGACCGTGCCGGCCGCGAGCCCCACCGTGACGGCGATGAGAGCCCCCGACAGCGAATGGATCGCGCCGTAGACGACGCGCGCGTAGACGTCGCGTCCGATCGCATCGGTGCCGAACCAGTGCGCCGCGCTCGGCGGCAGCAGCTTCTCGGCAGGCACTCCCACGATCGGGTCGTGCGACGTGAACAGCCACGGCGCGACCGCCCACAGCACCGCGACGAGGATCACCGCCACCGCGGCGACGAGCGTCCATGACGGCCGCCGCCTGCGGGCGAACAGCCGCGCGGCCGACGCGCGTCGCTCGGGCAGGCCGTCGGGCGCCCCGGCATCGTGAGCGACCGGATCGAGGACCACACCGGAGGCCTCGTCCCGCGCGGTCGCGGCGGTGGAGGCATCCGTGACCTCTGTCGTGGTCTGCGCGTTCATGCGGTCGCCTCCTGCAACGCGATGGGGGACCGGTTGCGGGCAGCGCGTCTGCCGCTGCGCAGCCGGGGATCGAGCACGGGGTAGAGCAGGTCGACGAGGAGGTTCACGACGACGAAGGTCAGCGCGGCGAGCACGACGATCCCCTGCAGCACCGGGATGTCCTGGTTCGCGACCGCCTGCTCCGTCACGCGCCCGATGCCGGGTCGTCCGAACACCGTCTCGGTGACCACCGCGCCGCCGATCAGCTCGCCGAACAGCACGCCGGCGATCGTTAGCGTCGGCAGCAGGGCGTTGCGTGCGACCGAACGCCACAGCACCCAGGACGGCGACGCGCCCTTCGCCCGCACGACGGTGACGAACGGCTGCAGCTGCACCTCATCGATGCTGCGCACGAGGATCTGGGCCAGGGGCGCCGAGATGGGCACCGCGAGCGTGACCACCGGGAGGATGAGGCCCGCCACCGGATCGGCGCCGACGATGGGCACCCAGCCGAGGCCGAACGAGAACACCTGGATGAGCAGGATGCCGAGCCAGAACACCGGCACCGCCACGAACACCCCCGGGAGGGCTTGAAGCCCTTGGCGGAGCCACGCGAACGGTGACAGCGTCGAGAGGAACGCGACCGCGAACGCGAGCACCGCGGCCAGCGCGAACCCGAGCGTCGCCAGGGCCACCGTCGGCGGGAGCGCCTCCCCGATGAGCTGCAGGACCCCGGTGCCGTACTGCGTGGAGAATCCCAAGTCCCCCTGCGCGTATCCGGTGAGGGTGGCCCAGTACTGCTCCCACCACGGCGAGTCGACGCCGTACGCGGTGCGGATGGACGCGATCTGATCAGGCGTCAGTCCCAGCTCGGGATTGTCGTACTTGATGAGGACGGCGTCGCCGGGCAGCAGCTGCAGCAGGACGAAGGTGGCCGTGAAGGCCGCGATCAGCACGATCGCGGCCTGCCCGGCGCGTCGGAGCGCGTAGCTCATGGGTTCGGCTCCCGAGTCCTACTGCTGCTCTTCGAGCCACACGTCGTAGAACAGCGGACGCGCGACCGACTCGAACTCGATCCCGTGGACGTACGGTGCTGCGCCGTACACCTGCGGCTCCTCGAACAGCGGGATGACGTACGCCTGCTCGGCGAGATGGTCCTGCACCGCCTGCGACGCCGCGATCCGCGCCTCCGCGTCGGGCGTCGAGGCCACGGCCTCGAGCAGGCGGTCGAGCTCGGCATCGTCCGACAGCAGCGTGTTGCGGTTCTTCGTGTAGTACTGGCTCTTGATGACGTCGAGGTCCGCGCGTCCGACCATCGAGTGGTAGAGCGGGGTCTTCAGCGGGTCCTTGATGTCCTCGGCGTACGTGCCGGCATCCGCCGACTTCACGTTGAGCTCGACGCCGATCTTCTTCAGCTGCTGCGAGACGAGTTCGAGCGTCTGCTTCGACAGCGGCTGCGGCTTCGCCTCGTAGACGTCCAGAGACAGGCGCTGGCCGTCCTTCTCGCGGATGCCGTCGGCTCCCGGCTCCCACCCGGCCTCGTCGAGCAGCTCCTCTGCCTTCTCGGGGTCGTACTCATAGAAGTCCGACTCGTCCTTGTATCCGAGAGCGGACGAGCTCAGTGCAGACGTGGCTCGCGGGTAGTTGCCCGTGAAGATCGTGTCGACGACCTCCTGGCTGTCGACACCGGCGACGAGGGCCTGACGAACACGGATGTCGCTCAGCAGGGGGTTGGTGAACCGCAGGCTCAGCCCGTTGTTCACACCACGGGTCTGCGGAGCGTACAGGTCGAAGCCCGACGACTCGACGCGCGCCTCGTCGAACGCCTGCACGTACCGGATGTAGTCGGCCTGGCCCGACAGCAGCGAGCCGATGCGCACGCTGTCCTCGGGCGTGACGATGAGGTGGATTTCGTCGAGGTACGCGCGGCCCTGGTGCTCGAAGCTCGGCGGCGCCCAGTCGTAATCCTCGCGTGCCTCGAGTGTGAGGTCGGTGCCTAGCTTCTCATCGGTGACCACGAAGGGACCCGAGCCCACGATGTCGACGGCGTTTCCGGCGCCGAGCTCCTCCAGCGAACGATCCAGCGTCGTCGGCGAGAGCAGGCCGGAGTTGATGGTCGACGTCGCCTGGAGGAAGCCGGGCGCCGGCGCCGAGAAGCGGAACGTCACGGTGTCGGCGTCGACGACCTCGCTCGAGGCGTAGTTGTTGATCGCCTCCGAGACCGTCAGTCCCAGCGTCGGGTTGCCGAGACCGTACGTGTCGAAGTTCTTCGCGACGGCGGCGGCGTCGAGCGGAGTCCCGTCCGAGAAGGTGACATCGTCGCGCAACTCGAACGTGTACTCCGTGGCGTCGGCGTTCACCGTCCACTCCGTCGCGACCCACGGCTCGATCTCGAGCGTTTCGGGATTCTGCCACGTCAGGCGCGCCGTGATGTTGTTCACGATGCCGCCGTTGGGGTAGAAGCCCGCCTGCGGCGGGTAGAGGTTCGTGTACGTCTGGTGCTCGAGGTAGGTGAGCGTGCCGCCGCGGACGGGGTCGTCGGCTGCGGCCGCCGCGCCCTCCGAGGCGGGCTGCCGCGACGCGCACGCCACCAGGGATGCCGCGGCGACGAGCAGGGCGGCAGCCCCGGCGGCGATTCGCAATGCGGGACGGGACATGGGTTCTCCAATGTGATTCGGGTGAGGTGAAGGGGTGCTGGCCACGCTAGGGAGCGGCATCCGTCGCCCGCCGATCGGGCTGTCACTGCTGTTCACCGTGCGCAAACGAGGGTCACCGACGTTCACGGGACGTAATACGGCGAGCTCAGCGACGCAGGGCGGCGGGTTCGGGTGCCCGCGCGAGCCGGGGCGCACCGAGCCCCGGGCGATCCCGAAGCGTCGCCCCGGAACGGCCGATGAGGCCCCGGCGCCGCAGTTCCGGCACGGCGAGGGACGTGAAGGACTCGAACTGCGACGGCTGGAAGGCAGACAGCACATTGAAGCCGTCCGCGGCGCCGGAGTCGCGCCACAGCTCGAAGTGATCGGCGATCGCTCCGGCACCGCCGACGACGAAGTTGGCCGGCACGGCGTGCGCGGCGATGAGGTGACGCCACGTGACCGGGTACGGACCGTCGAGGCTCCGGCCGGTGCGCCCGCGCACGATGCCGAGCGTCCGCGCCGCCGGCTCCGCGAAGCGGGCCGCGGCCCGCCGTGGCACCGCGTCGTCGACGGATGCCTCGCGCACGGCGTCGTCGGCGTCGATACAGGCGATGTCGAGGAACGATGCGAGCGAGCGGTTCGATGGGAACGCCGGCCGCCCGTCGGAGCCGGAGAAGCCGTCGTCGATCGGGACGAGCAGGAGCAGCCGGTCGACGATCGCGCGGGCCGCGGCATCCGTCTCCGCCACCACCGGCAGCACCGGGACGATGACCTTGAGCTCGTCGGGATCACGGCCGGATGCCTCCGCCAGCGTCCGCAGCCCGGCTCGCGTCGCCGCGGCCACGGCCGGCTCTCCCGCGGCGATGAGCGCGAGGTCGGCCTCGGTCGCGGCCAGCGCACGTGAACGCGGCGAAGTGCCGGCGTGGACGATCGGCGGATGCCCTTGCGGTGGGCGCGCGACATTCAGCGGCCCCTCGACTCGCACGTGCGCGCCCGAGAATGCGGCCGGGCGCAACCGGTCGGCGTCGATGAGCACGCCCCGAGCGGTGTCGTCGCCGAAGAAGAGGTAGTCGAGGTCGGCGTCCTCGCCCAGGCGTGCGATGCGACGCAGGACCGCGGCATCCGACTGCGGGTCGTTGTGCGCGCCGGGGTAGCGCCAGCCTGACGGGTACGCGCCGAGTGTGCGCACCATGGCGCCGACGATGAGAGGCTCGCTCATACCGGCACCACGTCCAGCGAGGGCGCCGGGCCGACGGCGGCGAGGCGGCCGCGCGCGCGCGACCACTGGCTCCACGACCCCGGATACACCACGACGTCGATGCCCGCGATCACCCCGGCCAGCGCCGTGTGGGTCGCCGCGATGCCCGAGCCGCAGTAGGCGGCGACGGCGACTCCGTCGCGCACCCCGGCGGCGGCGAACTCGGCGCGGATCTCTTCGGCCGAGCGGAACTTCCCGGCTGACAGGTGCACGGTCGTCGGCAGGTTCACCGCGCCCGGGATGTGACCGCCGACGGGGTCCAGCGGCTCGCTGTCGCCGCGGTATCGCTCGGGCGCGCGGACGTCCAGCAGCAAGCCGTGGTCGGGCCACTCCTCCACGCCGTCGATGTCGGCGAAGCCGTCGCTGATGTCATCGAGAACGACATCGCCCGGCGGGCGCGGCAGCACGTCGCCGGTCTCCAGCGGCAGCCGCTCCGCCAGCCACCCGCGAAGCCCGCCATCGAGCACACGCACGTCGGCGAGTCCGGAGCGGGTCAGCAGCCACCAGGCGCGGGCCGCCGCGACCGAGTGCACGTCGTCGTACGCGACGACGGTGTCACCGGTGCGGATTCCCCAGCGCCGGGCAGCGGCCTGCAGCTGCTCGCGGGACGGGAGCGGATGCCGCCCCTCACGCGGGTCGCCGCGGCGGGCGAGCTCGTTGTCGAGGTCGACGTAGACTGCGCCCGGCAGGTGCCCGTCGAGGTAGTCCGGGCGGCCCTCCGGCCGGTCGAGGCGCCAGCGCACGTCGAGGATCCGCGGCGGGGTGCCGCCGCGGATCAGATCGGCGAGGTCGGTCGGCGAGATGAGTGGGGTAGGCATGCGCTCATGCTGGCCGGGCGCCCGACTCGGTGAAACGCTGAGACGACACACGCCGCGACAGGGCGACACGCGGCGACATACGGGGTCATCCGCGCGCTGAATCGCGGTGTCGCGATCGAATCGCGGTGCGCCGTGCGTACCGACTACCGCGAGTCGTACGCGACATCATGAGTGGACGACGGGGGCGCGGGTCAGCCGCGCAGCGCGAGGGCGAAGGGCAGCACCTCGACCGCGCCTGCCCGCCGCAGCTCGCGGGCGGCGATCGTCAGGGTCCACCCGCTGTCGACGCGGTCGTCGACGAGGAGCACGGGCCCGTCGGGAAGGTCGAGAGTCGCCGCGGAGAAGCGCCCCCAGACGCCCGCCACCCGGAATGCGCTGTTGCCGCCCGGCCAGCCCGTCGGGCCACCGTCCACGAGGTCGAGGGCGCCGAGGAACGGCAGCCGCCCGATCTCGGCGATGCCGCGGGCGAGCGAGTCCACCAGCTGCGGCTTCGACCGCGACGGCATCGCCACGACGGCCACGGGCCGGCGGTCCCAGCCCCACTCCGCGAGCACGCGGACGCAGGCCTGCAGCACGTTCGGGGGCACCGGCGCGTCCCCGACGCCGGCGGCGAAGAGGTCGCGCAGCGCGCCGCCCCAGCCGAGGTCGGTGAGGCGAGCGAGCGCGCGTCCCTCGGCTGCCTGCTCCTCCGGAGGGATCCGGCCCTTCACCGCGACTCCGAGCCGGTCGGCGCCCGTCGGCCACTGCCGCCGGGGCTCGATCGGCACGCCGACGCGATCGAGCGCGGCCGCGGCGGCATCCGTCGCCCCCGTCGCGATCTCGGTCGGGAACCACGCGCCGGCGCAGTTGTCGCAGCGGCCGCACGGGGCGGCGGTGTCGTCGTCGAGCGAGCGCTGCAGGAACTCCATGCGGCAGCCGCGCGACTCCTCGTACTCGATCATGTGCTGCTGCTCGGCGACCCGCTCGGCGGCGATGCGCCGGTAGCGGTCCTCGTCGTAGGTCCACGGCTCGCCGGTGGCGATCCAGCCGCCCCGCACCCGGGCGACGGCTCCGTCGACGTCGAGCACCTTCAGCAGCAGCTCGAGCGGCGTGCGGCGGATGTCGACGACCGCCTCGAGCGCGGGCGTCGAGAGCGGCCCCGCGGCGTCGGCGAGCGCCGCCAGCACCCGCTCGGCTCGCTCCCGGTCGGGCATCGACGCCGTGGCGAAGTAGTGCCAGATCTCGCGGTCCTCGGTTCCCGGGAGCAGCAGCACGTCGGCCGACTCGGTCGCACGGCCGGCGCGCCCGACCTGCTGGTAGTACGACACCGGCGACGACGGGGCGCCCAGATGCACGACGAAGCCGAGGTCGGGCTTGTCGAACCCCATCCCCAGCGCGCTGGTGGCCACGAGGGCCTTCACCCGGTTGTCTTTCAGGAGCGCCTCGGACTCTTCCCGCTCGTCGGTGTCGGTCTGTCCGGTGTAGGCGCGCACGTCGTGGCCCCGCTCGCGCAGCAGTCGCGCCGTGTCGTTCGCGGCGGCGACCGTGAGGGTGTAGATGATGCCAGAGCCGGGCAGGTCGCCGAGGTGGCTGATGAGCCAGGCGAGGCGGCTCGGCGAGTCGGGCAGGCGCAGCACGCCCAGCCGCAGCGACGCGCGGGCCAGCGGCCCGCGGATCGTGAGCACGCCTGGTCCGGCATCCCCCGCCGGCCCGTCGCGGTGCGCACCCGCGTCGAGCTGCTCGGCGACGTCGGCGACCACGCGGCTGTTGGCCGTCGCGGTCGTCGCCAGCACGGGAACCCCGTCGGGCATGCGTGCGATGAGCTCGCGCAGGCGGCGGTAGTCGGGGCGGAAGTCGTGGCCCCAGTCGCTGATGCAGTGGGCCTCGTCGACGACCAGCAGGCCGATGCGGTCGACGAGCTGCGGAAGCTGCTCGTCTCGGAATGAAGGGTTGTTGAGCCGCTCCGGCGAGACGAGCAGCACGTCCACCTCGTCGTGGTCGAGCTGCGCGAGCACATCGCCCCACTCGTGCGCGTTCGTCGAGTCGATCTTCACCGCGCGGACCCCTGCCCGGGCGGCCGCCGCGATCTGGTCGCGCATGAGGGCCAGGAGCGGAGACACGAGCACGGTCGGCCCCGCACCTCGTCGGCGCAGCAGCAGCGTCGCCACGAAGTACACCGCCGACTTGCCCCAGCCGGTGCGCTGGACCACGAGCGCGCGGCGCCGGTCGTCGACGAGCGCCTCGATCGCCTCGAACTGGCCCTCGTGGAAGTCGGCGTCGTCCCGCCCCACCAGCGCCCTCAGCACGTCGAGGGCCTCGGCACGGGTGGTCGTCGTCGGTGTCACGGGTTCCACCCTGCCCCATGCTCCTGACACGTCTACCGGACTCGCCCGCGCGAGCGACGGATCGGTCGACGTCGACGGATGCCGCACCCCTGTGGAGGAGCCGGCACGAGCCGGCAACCGGAGGTCACATATTGGGCACGCCTCCCGGGCGTCCGCGCGCGCGACCGGTCAGGCGCGGGGGGCCGCCAGCAGCTGGTCGAGCAGGGCGAGCGCGGCGTCCTGGGGAGCAGTGGCGTCCAGGAGCCACTGGGTCTGCAGACCGTCGGATGCCGCGATCACCAGGGCCGCGACCGCCTCGGGGTCGACATCCGCCCGGATGCGACCGGCCTCCTGGCTGTGACGCACCCGCCTGGCCATGTCGGCGCGCACGCGGGCGAAGCGCGAGGTGGCGAACTCGCGGGCGGCCGGATGCCCCTCCTCCAGCGCCGTCGCGACGAGAGTCGAGTAGAGCTGGACGAGTCCCTGCACCTCGCGGTTCGACTCCGTCCAGCGACGGAGCGCCTCCACGGGGGTCTCGTCCTGATCGGCGGAGGGCTCGTCGTCGCCGCGTCGCTCGGACTCCTGGTAGACGGCGACGAGCAGCTCTTCCAGCGACCCGAAGTAGTGCTTCAGCGCGGCATGGGTGACGCCGACCTCCTCGGCGATCGCGCGCAGGCTCGTGCGGTCCGAGCCGCGCTGCGCGAAGACCTCGATCGCGCGGTCGAGGATCTCCTGACGTCGGGCGACGCCCTTCGCGTACGACCCGCGCGGGGCCGGCTGGTGCTCGTCGCCGGACATGCGGCCATGCTATCCGACGAAAACCTCCACGTGGAGGTTTTCGTGGTACCGTGATCGTCGGCGGGGTCGGTCGACCCGCTCCCGCCCACAGCGACAACCGTCGAAGCAGACAACGAAGGAGCGCGACCGATGCCGGTCCAGACATCCATCCAGCTGTTCACCGTGAAGGACGCGCTCGAGGCCGACCTCGAGGGCACCCTCGCCGAACTGGCCGCCCGCGGCTTCACCGCCGCGGAGCCGTACGACTTCGTGCGCCGCGCCGAGCCGCTCGCGGCAGCGCTGAAGGCCAACGGCATCGCCGCCCCCACCGGTCACGCCTTCCTCGCGTCGACCTCGTTCGTGAACCCCGACGGCACGACGACGACCCGCCCGGTCCCCGCACCGGAGGCCGTCTTCGACGCCGCGGACACCCTCGGCATGACCACCGTCATCGAGCCCTACACCGACCCCGCCCTGTGGCAGAGCCGTGAGCACATCGCCGACATCGCCCGGCAGCTCAACGCCGCCGCCGAGATCGGCGCCGCACGCGGCATCCGCGTCGGGTACCACAACCACGCGCACGAGCTCGAGGCGACCTTCGACGGCAAGACCGGTCTCGAGGTGCTCGCCGACCAGCTCGACGAGCGCGTCGTGCTCGAGGTCGACCTCTACTGGGTGGCGCGCGCCGGCGTCGACTCGGCGGCGCTCCTGCGCCGGCTCGGAGACCGCGTGATCGCGGTGCACGTCAAGGACGGCACGCTCGACCCCGAGGCCGTCGCGGCCTACCCGCCGGCCGACCAGGTGCCCGCCGGCCAGGGCGTCGTGCCCCTCGAAGAGGCGCTGGCCGCGGCATCCGCCCTCGAGGTCGCCATCGTCGAGTTCGACCACTTCGGCGGAGACCTGTTCGACGCCGTCGAGCAGAGCCGCCGCTTCCTCGACGAGAAGGTGTCCGCCTGATGGCCGCCGCGACCCAGCCCGTCGGCGTCGGCCTCATCGGCGCCGGCAACATCAGCGACCAGTACCTGACGCACCTCACGAGTTTCCCCGACGTGCGCGTGCTCGCCGTCGGCGACCTTCTCGAGGAGCGCGCCAAGGCCCAGGCCGACAAGTACGGCGTGCCGCGCGGCGGCAGCGTCGAGTCGGTGCTGAACGACCCCGACATCGACATCGTCGTGAACCTCACGATCCCGGCGGTGCACGTGGAGGTGTCCGAGGCGATCATCGCCGCGGGCAAGCACGTGTGGACCGAGAAGCCGATCGGCATCGACCGCGAGGAGTCGCAGCGGCTGCTCGACACCGCCCGCGCGGCCGGTCTGCGGGTCGGCGTCGCGCCCGACACCGTGCTCGGCCCCGGTGTGCAGACGGCGAAGCGCGCGATCGCGCGCGGCGACATCGGCCGCCCGCTGTTCGCGACCACCACGTTCCAGTGGCAGGGTCCGGAGCTGTGGCATCCGAATCCCGCGTTCCTCTACGCCAAGGGCGCCGGGCCGCTGCTGGACATGGGACCGTACTACGTCTCGACACTCGTGCACGTGTTCGGCCCGGTCGCGTCGGTCGCCGCCCTCGGGCTCCAGGGCGTCCCGACCCGCACCGTCAAGTCGGGAGAGCTCGCCGGCCAGGAGTTCCCGGTCGAGATCCCGTCGACGCTGTCGGTGCTGATGGACTTCGAGCAGGGCGGTCAGGCGCAGAGCCTGTACAGCACCGACTCGCCGCTCAAGCGCCACGGCATCGTCGAGATCAACGGCACCGAGGGCACGATCGTGATCCCCGACCCGAACATGTTCGGCGGCGACATCTCGATCATCCGTCCGCTGACCGACGCGTCGGTGAGCGAGCAGGAGATCCTCGAGGTGCCGCAGGAGGGCGTGCTCACCGGCCGCGGCCTCGGACTGCTCGACATGGCGCGCTCGATCCGCGAGGACCGCCCGCACATCGCCACCGGCGAGTTCGGCTACCACGTGCTCGACACCCTGCTCTCGATCGAGGAGGCCGCGGCGTCCCGCGGGTTCGTCGAGGTGAAGAGCACCCTCGGCGAGGTCGGCTCGCTGCCCGCGGAGTTCGACCCGCTGGCCGCCACGCTCTGACGGGCGCCGCCGCGCCGAACGCCCCCTGCCGCGAGGCGGGGGGCGTTCGCGTTGGGATGACGGATGCCGCAGGCCGCGGCACCGGAGCTCAGCCCAGCAGCGGCCGCTGCGTGACCCGCTGCTCCTCGTACTCCCGACGGGCCCGCTGGGTGGACTCGAGGGTCGAGACCTCGGCCACCGGGACGTCCCACCAGCCGGCTCCGTCGGGCGCGTAGAGGAGCGGATCGCTGTTGATGTGGATGACGGTGGACCGGTCGGATGCCTTCGCCTGCGCGACCGCCGCCTTCAGGTCGTCGATGGCGGAGGCGCCGGGCTGGACCTCGATGACGTCGAGTCCGTAGCTGCGGGCGTTCATCGCGAGGTCGACCGGGAGGATGCCGTCGCCCTGGAAGTTACGCGCCTCGGGGTCGTACTCCCGGTAGCGCGTGCCGAAGCGCTCTGAGCCGACCGTCTCGGACAGGTGGCCGATGGAGGCGAACCCGTGGTTCTGCACGAGGATCACGATGAGCTTGATCCCCTCCGCGACCGCGGTGACGAGCTCGGTGTTGAGCATGAGGTAGGAGCCGTCCCCCACCATGACGATGACGTCGCGGTCGTCGCCGTCGGCGAGGAGACCGCGCTTCGCGCCCAGTCCACCGGCGATCTCGTACCCCATGCACGAGAACGCGTACTCCACGTGATAGCCGAGCGGGTCGCGGACGCGCCACAGCTTGTGGAGGTCGCCCGGCAGTGAGCCGGCCGCCTGGACGATGACGTCCTCCGGTGCGCTCGTGGACTGCACGGCGCCGATGATCTCGGGCTGGCCCGGCAGGGCGAGCCCGGACGGCGCGAAGGCCGCATCGACCGCGGCGTCCCACTCCGCCTTCACGCGGGCGATCCGCTCGCGGTGGTCGCGGCCGACCTGGAAGCCCTCGAGCTCGATCGAGAGCTCGCGGAGAGCCTCGCGCGCGTCGGCGATCACCGGCAGCTCGGTGCCGTGCTTGTAGGCGTCGAAGGACGCGACGTTGATGTTGACGAACACGACACCGGGATTCTGGAACGCCGTGCGCGAGGCGGTCGTGAAGTCGCTGTACCGGGTGCCGATGCCGATGACGACGTCGGCCTCCGCCGCGAGGCGGTTGGCGGCGGAGGTGCCGGTCGCGCCGACGCCTCCGACGTACTGCGGGTGGTCCCACGCGAGGGAGCCGCCGCCTGCCTGCGTGGTGCCGACGGGGATGCCGGTCGCCTCGACGAGCGCGCGGAGCTGGTCCTCGGCCCCCGAGTAGAGGACGCCGCCGCCGGCGACGATGAACGGGTTCTTCGCGCCGCGGATCGCCGCCACCGCCCGCGCGAGCGGGCCTTGCTCGGGAAGCGGACGGCGCAGGTGCCACTCGCGGTCGTGCAGGAACTCGACGGGCACGTCGAGGGCCTCGGCCTGGACGTCCTCGGGCAGGGCGATGGTGACGGCGCCGGTCTCGGCGGGATCGGTCAGCACCCGCATGGCGGCGAGGGCGATCGAGTACAGCTGCTCGGGGCGCTGCACGCGATCGAAGAAGCGCGACAGCGGGCGGAAGGCATCCGTCACCTGCAGCCCGGTGTCCCACGGCTGCTCGAGCTGCTGCAGCACCGGGTCGGCGACGCGCGTGGCGAAGGTGTCGCTGGGCAGCAGCAGCGCGGGGAGGCGGTTCGTCGTCGCGAGCGCCGCGCCGGTGAGCATGTTGGCGGCACCCGGACCGACCGAGGCCGCCGCGGCGAACGTCCCGCGCCGGCGATGCATGCGCGCGTACCCCACCGCCTCGTGCACCATGGCCTGCTCGTTGCGGGCCTGGTAGTACGGCATGAGCTCCGGCTGCTCGACGTTGACCTGCTTCAGCGCCTGGCCGATGCCGGCCACGTTGCCGTGCCCGAAGATGCCGAGCACCCCCGGGACGGTGCGCTCGCGGATGTCGCCGTCCACGGTCCACTGGTGCGCGAGGAACTCCACGAGGGCCTGGCTCACCGTCATCCGTCTCGTCGCGCCCATCAGCTGCTGCCTTCCTCGTCGTCGGCGGTGAACGGCAGTCGGTCGTCGACGTCCTGCCCGGTCCAGGTGTCGCGCACCCACGCGTGCGCGGGGTCGTCGCTGATCAGCCACACCCGCTCGGGGTCGGGGCCGGCCATCACGTTGAGGTAGTAGAGGTCGTACCCGGGCGCCGCCACGGCCGGGCCGTGGTAGCCGTAGGGCACGAGCGCGATGTCGCCGGTGCGCACCATCGCGTTGATGTCGATCTCGCCTGCGGGTGAGGAGTAGGTGCTGAACATGCCGAAGGATGCCTCGGGCGAAGCATCCGATCCGGCCACCGGCGCGGTCTCGAAGTAGTAGATCTCCTCGAGGCGCGACTCGTGGCCGGGGACGTGCTCGTCGTGCTTGTGCGGCGGGTACGACGACCAGTTCTCGGCGGGCGTGATGACCTCGCACACGATGAGCCGCGCGGCGTCCAGGGCCTGCGGCGTGCCGAAGTTGTGCACCTGACGGCTGGAGCGGCCCGCCCCGCGCAGCTCGACGGGCGTGTCGGCGGCGGGGACGTGCACGCTCGGCTTCACGATCTGGGTGGGCGAGGACGCGATCGCGACGCGGCCGGCGCCGGTGAGCACCGCGGTCGCGGCGGACGAGAGGTAGAGCACGTCGGTCGGCCCGTCGAACACCGTCGCCCGGCCCTTCAGACGCGCCGTGGTGGTCTCGGCGCCCTCGAAGTACGAGACGGTGAACGATCCGGCCAGCGGCACGACGATGCGCTCCACCCCCGTCGGCGCGAGCGCGAGCGAGTCGGTCTCGGCCAGTTCGGCCACCCGGATGCCGGTGTGCGCCCAGCCGGGAGTGGTCTCGTCGACGACGCTCTCCCACCCGTCACGGGCGAGCTCGCCGCGGCGGTGGAACCAGCGCTGGTCGGTGGTGCTCATGTCTCCCAATCGGGGTGATCAGTGGTTCTGGGGGAAGCCGAGGTTGATGCCGCCGTGGCTGGCGGGGTCGAGCCAGCGGGAGGTGATGGCCTTCTCGCGGGTGAAGAAGTCGAAGCCGTGGACGCCGTAGGCTTTCGCGTCACCGAAGAGAGACTGCTTCCAGCCGCCGAACGAGTGGTAGGCGACGGGGACGGGGATGGGCACGTTGATGCCGATCATGCCGACCTGCACCTCGTTCTGGAACCGGCGGGCGGCTCCGCCGTCGTTGGTGAAGATCGCGGTGCCGTTGCCGAACCGGCCGGAGTTGATCAGCTCCAGCCCCTCGTCGTAGGACTGCACCCGGACCACGGACAGCACCGGTCCGAAGATCTCCTCGGTGTAGGCCCGGGAGGTGGTGGGGACGTTGTCCAGCAGGGTGGGGCCGAAGAAGAACCCGTCCTCTTGGCCGTCGACGGTGCAGCCGCGGCCGTCCACCACGATCCTCGCGCCGTCGGCCTCGGCGATGTCGACGTACTCGGCGACCTTGGCGCGGTGCGCGTCGGTGATCAGCGGACCCATGTCCGGCTCCACCCCGTCGGTGCCGGCGCCGTTGCCGATCCGCAGCCGCCCGATGCGGTCCTGGATCTTCGAGATCAGTTCGTCCGCGACCGGCTCCACCGCGAGAACCACGCTGATGGCCATGCAGCGTTCCCCGGCGGCGCCGTATCCGGCGTTCACGGCCTGGTCGGCGACGAGGTCCAGGTCGGCGTCCGGCAGCACCAGCATGTGGTTCTTCGCGCCGCCCAGCGCCTGCACCCGCTTGCCGTGCCGTGACGCCGTCTCGTAGATGTACTGCGCGATCGGGGTCGACCCCACGAAGCTGATCGAGGCGACGTCCGGGGAGGTGAGCAGGCCGTCCACGGCGAGCTTGTCTCCCTGCAGCACCGTGAACACCCCGTCCGGCAGTCCCGCCTCCTGCCACAGTCGCGCCAGCCACAGCGCCGCCGACGGGTCCTTCTCACTGGGCTTGAGGACCACCGAGTTGCCCGCGGCGATCGCGATCGGGAAGAACCACATCGGCACCATCGCCGGGAAGTTGAACGGGCTGATGATCCCCACCACGCCGAGCGGCTGCTTGAGCGAGTACACGTCGATCCCGGTCGAGGCGTTCTCGCTGAACGCGCCCTTGATCAGGTGCGGGAACCCGCACGCCAGCTCCACCACCTCCTGGCCGCGCAGGATCTCCCCCATCGCGTCCGAGACGACCTTGCCGTGCTCGGCGGTGATGATCTCGGCCAGCTCCTGCTTGCGTGCGTTCAGCAGCTCCCTGAACGCGAACAGCACCGTCTGCCGCTTCGCGACCGAGAACCCGCTCCACACCTGGAACCCCGCCTGCGCCGATGCGATCGCCGCATCGACCTCCGCCTCATCCGCCAGCGCCACCTGAGCCTGCACCGCACCCGTCGCCGGGTTGAACACCGGCGCCGTCCGCCCCGAGACCGACGGCCGCTCCGCGCCGTCGATCCAGTGCGAGATGACGCGGACGTCCGAGTCGACGTCGGACGTCGCGGGAGAGATCTGGGTGTCGGTCATGTGAGTTCCTTCGTGAGGGTCGAGAGGTCGGAGTGGACGAGCCCCGCCGCGATGTCCACGGCGGCGGCGACGTCGTCGTCGGGGGGATACAGGAGCGTGCGGCCGACGGTCAGCCCACGCACGCCGGGGAGCGACAGGGCATCCTCCCACGCGGCGAAGGTCTCGTCGGGATCGACCCCGGAGTCGCCGCCCAGCAGCAGCGTCGGCATCGTCGTCGCCGCCATGACGCGCTCCATGTCGTCCACGACGGGCAGCTTCATCCACGTGTGCGAGCTGGATGCGCCCAGACCCGAAGCGATCGCCACCGACAGGATGACGGCATCCGTCGACAGGTCGTTGACGACGCGGCCGTCCGCGCGCGTGCTGAGGAACGGCTCGAGCATGATCGGCAGCCCGGCGGCGGAGGCCTGCGTGACGGCGGCGGCCATCGCCGTGAGCGTGGACACCGTTGCGGGATCGGCGAGGTCGATGCGGACCAGCGTCTTGGCGAAGTCGATGCCCGCGCCGACCATCGTCGGCACGTCGTACGCGGTCATGCGGTCGTCCAGCTCGAACGCCGCGCCGCGCAGTCCACCGCGGTTCATGGAGCCGACGATGATCTTGTCGTCCAGAAGCCCGAGCGCGGCGAGGTCGTCGATGATGTCGGGCGTGCCGAGCACGCCGTCCACACCGGGCCGGCTGAGCGCGATGGCGAGCCGGTCGAGCAGCTCGTACCGGTCGGCCATCGCGGTGGGGTTCGGGCCGACCGCGAGCGCGCCGCGGGCGGGATGGTCGGCCGCGACGATGAACAGGCGGCCGTCGGCGGACAGCACGTCGCGCCGGCGGCGGGCGGTGAGGGAGGCGCGGATCACCTCGGGTGCCGTGGCACGCAGATCGCGCAGGCGGACGAAGTCGTCCGCGGTGAGGAACCGGGTCATCGGGATGCTCCCGCCCCGACGATCGCGGCCACCTCGGACTCCGTCGGCATCGCCGTGGAGCATTCCAGGCGCGAGGCGACGATGGCTCCGGCGACGTTCGCGAACCTCAGGAGCCGCTCCAGGTCCCAGCCCGCGAGCAGCCCGTGGCACAGGGCGCCGCCGAAAGCGTCGCCCGCGCCGAGGCCGTTGACGACGTCCACGTGATGCGGGGGCACCACGACGGACTCCTCGCGGGTCTTCGCCAGCACCCCCTTCGGGCCCTGCTTGACGATCGCGAGCTCGACGCCGCGCTCGAGCAGGGCGTCGGCAGCTCGCTCCGGCTCCGACTCGCCGACCGCGACCTCGCACTCCTCGCGGTTGCCCACGGCGACGGTGGCGTGCTCCAGGGCACGGGTCATCTGAGCGTGCGCGTCGGCCGGGCCGGCCCAGAACATCGGACGGTAGTCCAGGTCGAAGACGGTGTGGCCGACCGTGCGCGCCTGCAGCGCGGCATGATGAGCGGCACGACTCGGCTCCTGGCTCAGCCCGGTCGCGGTGATCCACAGGATGCGGGCGGCGCGGACGGCGTCGAGGTCGAGGTCCGCCGGCGGCACGTTGAGGTCCGGCGCCTTCGGCTCGCGGTAGAAGTACAGCGGGAAGTCGTCCGGCGGGAAGATCTCGCAGAACGTCACCGGCGTCTTGAGGGTGTCGTCGACCGCGACGAAGCGGTTGTCGACACCCAGCCGCTCGAGCTCGGCGAGCAGATAGCGTCCGAACGGGTCGTCCCCGACGCGCGAGATCAACGCGACGTGCCGGCCGTGGCGGGCCGCGGCGACGCTCACGTTGGCGGCGCTGCCCCCGAGGAACTTGCCGAACGTCTGGACCTCTTCGAGCCCGACGCCCGACTGGAGGGGGTAGATGTCCACGCCCAGGCGCCCGAACGCCAGCACGTCGAAGGGAGGAGTGTTCTGGGTCATACCCCGCTGTACAACTCTCTGCGGCGCCCTCGGGCCGCCTCGGCGGACTCTTTGTCCTGACAATAGCACAACGCCTCCGGAAAGCGACACACCCGCGCTGGGCGTATGACAAATGCGTAGCGATGTATCATTGTCGGGACATTATGCTGTCGGGACTTGGAGTGGATGATGGCAGACGACGTGGTCAGGCTCGACGACTTCCTCTCGAGCATGGACCGCACCGGCCCCGTGCCGCTGTACTTCCAGGTCTCGAGCGCGATCGAGAAGGCGATCCGGTCCGGTGAGATCCCGCCGGGAGCGCGGCTCGAGAACGAGATCGCGATCGGCCAGCGCCTCGGGCTCTCCCGCCCGACGATCCGCCGCGCGATGGAGGAGCTGGTCGACAAGGGGCTCCTCGTGCGCCGGCGCGGCATCGGCACGCAGGTGGTGCAGGGTCAGGTCACGCGGCAGGTGGAGCTGACGAGCCTGTACGAGGATCTCAAGAACTCGCAGCACGAGCCCGGCACCCGGGTGCTCGAACACGACACGCGCGCCGCCGACCCCGCGACGGCGGACGCGCTGAGCGTGCCGGTCGGATCCGACATCGTCTACCTCCGGCGGCAGCGTTCCACCGACGGCGTGCCCGTCGCCGTGCTCACCAACTACCTGCCCCTGGACTTCGCCGACATCACCACCGAGCAGCTCCAGCAGAAGGGGCTCTACGAGATCATGCGGGCGCGGGGCGTGACCATCCGCGTGGCCAACCAGAAGATCGGCGCCCGGCGGGCGCACGGCGATGAGGCGGGACTGCTCGACATCGACAAGGGCGGGCCGGTGCTCACGATGGAGCGTGTGGCCTTCGACGCCTCTGGTCGCGCGGTGGAGTTCGGCCACCACTGCTACCGGCCCGACATGTACAGCTTCCAGACGACGCTCGTGGCCAGGTAGGACGAGCGGGACGGATGCCGCAGGCCCGCGCCCGCGGCATCCGTCCGGTCACCTCGTTCAGCGCAGCGCGCGGTGCCCCTTGTACTCGGGCGACCACTGGCCGAGCGCCTTGCCCTTGGCCGTGCCGTTGATCGCCGACTGCGTCTCGGCGAACGTGAGCGTCGCGTGGGCGGCGGCATCGGACATCTGCTCGAGCAGCGTGTCGCTGATGTTGGCGTAGGTGTCGCAAGCCTGGTGGTAGCACGGGTCGAACGCGACCCCCGCGGTGCCTCCGTACAACTCCACCTGCGCCGCCGTCTTGAGGTCCTCGGCGCCCGAGAACAGGCCACCGGCCGGGATCCCGGCGCCGATGAAGGCGAAGTAGTCGCTGCGCCCGTCGAACGCCGTCGGCTCCGTGTCGAGATCACGCGCGTCGAACCAGTCCTCGAACACGCTCTCGACGATGTCGGAGCCGTTGGGGCCTGTCGTGCCGAACCCGTCGCCGTCGCCGTCGTAGATGAACCGGCCGCCGTTCGGCGACCCGAGCATGTCGAAATTCAGGTTGACGGCGTGCTGCTTGATCTCGGCCTTGCTCAGCTGCGACACGTAGTGGTTCGAGCCCTGGAGGCCGTCCTCCTCGCCGCCCCAGAACGCGAAGCGGATCCGGTTCTCGGTGTCGATGCCGAGCGCATCGATCTGGAGGGCCGTCTCCATCAGCGCCGCGATGCCCGAGCCGTTGTCGTTGATGCCCGGCCCTTCGGGCACGGAGTCGAGGTGCGCGCCCACGATGACCGTGCGATCGGTGCGCCCGGTCGGAGTGTCGGCCAGCAGGTTCTCCGTCTGGATGGTCGTCTCGGTGGTCACGACGTTGATCTCCATGACCAGCCCGCTCGTGGCGACCAGCGCTGCCCCGAGGTCGAACGAGGTGCTCACGACCGGCACGGGATCGGCGGTCCAGTCCGCCGTGCTGAGGGTGCCGCCGAAGACGCCGAACCGGTCGTCGTTGGGGTTCTCGTTGCCCTGGTTGAACATGATGACGCCCACGGCGCCGGCGGCCACGGCGTTGACCGCCTTGACACTGAAGTCGCACGAGCCGCGCTGCAGGAGGGCGATCGAGCCCGCGACGAAGTTCGCGAAGTCGGCGCTCTCGCAGCCGCTGGTCGACGCCCGGTCGCCGCCGAGGTTCACGTCGACCGCCTGGACGGCGGCTTCCACCGTGCCGTCGCCCGAGTACTCGAACGGGTAGAACTCATCGATGAAGTCGTATGAGACGTCCGCCGGTGCGGTCTGCGTGAGCGTCGAGCCCTCGTAGTCGACCACGGTGTACTCGAAGGGCTGGACCGTCGTGAGATAGCCGGCCGCCTCGAGGGTCGTCTTGACGTACGCGAGCGACGCGTCGTACCCGCTGGTGCCGGCTGCGCGGTTGCCGCCATTGGCATCCGCGATGCTCTGCAGCGCCGCCAGGTGGGACTTCAGCCCGTCGATGGTGATGGCGTCGGTCAGGGCCGTCGTGTCGATCACGGGGGCCGCCGTCGCGGGGGCGCCGACCGCGGCGACCGTCAGGCCGCCGGCGACGAGAGCGGACACGGCGATCGTGGCGCCGCGCCTGGTTCGATGATTCACTGCTGCTCCTAGGGTCTCGGGAGAGTGATGTTCCGACGTCGGGAGACGCCTGAGCGGGAACCTACTCGCCGCCGACCCCCGGGGGAAGAGCGGTGCCGCGCGCAGCGGGGGCGCCCGGCCGGCGAGCTCAGAGGGAGGTCTCGGAGTGATCGCTCGCGCGCGTCGCCGCGCCGAGCGCCTCGCGGGCCGCGGCGATCGCCGCATCGGTCGCGGAGTAGCCGTGCTCAGGCCCGGGGAACACGCCGCCGCGCACCTCCCGCGCGTACGCCGCCACGCCGGCGACCATGTCGGGCCCGATGGCGCCGTAGCGCTTGACGAAGGCGGCCGTCTTCCCCTCGGTGATGCCGAGCAGATCGTGGATGACGAGCACCTGGCCGTCGGCCGGCCCGGCGCCGATCCCGATCACCGGGATCCGCAGGGCCGGCAGCACGACGGCGGCGACGTCGGCCGGCACCGCCTCGATGACGAGCACCGCGGCTCCGGCCTCCTGGACGTCCAGTGCCTCCCGTACGATGCGCGCCGCCGACTCCGCGGTGCGTCCCTGCGCGCGCAGGCCGCCGAGCGCGACGGCCGTCTGCGGGGTGAGCCCGACGTGGGCGACCACGGGGATGCCCGCGTCGGCGATCGCCCGGATGCGGCTCAGCCGCGCCTCGCCGCCGCCCTCGAGCTTGACCGCGTCGGCGCCGGCCTCCTTGACGAAGCGCACCGCCGTGGTCACGGCCTGCTCGTCGGAGACCTCCGTCGAGCCGAAGGGCAGATCGCACACGACGAACGCGGAGCGCACGCCGCGACGCACCGCGCCCGCGAGCACCAGCATCTCGTCGACGGTCACCGACACCGTGGAGTCGTGGCCGAGCACGACCTGCGCCCCGGAGTCGCCCACCAGCACCATGTCGACCTCGGCCTGCTCGGCGGTCCGCGCGGTCGGGAAGTCGTAGGCCGTGACCATGACGATCGGCTCGCGGCGTGCCTTCATCTCGTTGAGCCGCTGCAGCGTCACCGGGGCGCGCATCATGAACCTCCAGGAGCGGGGACGCCGCGGGGAGCGACGACGGTGTTGTCGATGAGTCGCGTGGCCCCCACGCGGCCCGCGATGGCCACGAGGACGGGGCCGCCCACGTGCGCGATCGGCGCGAAGGTGCCGGGGTCGACGAGCGCGACGTAGTCGGGACGGATTCCGGATGCCTCGAGCACGGCCTGCGCCCGCGACCGCAGAGCCTCGGCGTCCGTGACGCCCGCGGCCGCGGCATCCGTCACCTCCTGCAGGGCGCGCGGGATCGCCAGCGCCCGCGCGCGCTCTTCGGGCGAGAGACGGGTGTTGCGGCTCGATCGGGCAAGACCGTCGTGATCGCGCGACGTCGGGCACACCACCAGCGACACGGGGATGCCGAGGTCGGCGACGAGGCGGCGGATGACGGCGACCTGCTGGGCGTCCTTCGCGCCGAAGTAGGCGCGGTCGGGCAGCGCTGCCAGCAGCAGCTTGGTGACGACCGTCGCGACGCCGTCGAAGTGCGAGCGACCGCGCTGCGCCCCTTCGAGCGTCTCGGCGATCGGGCCGGTGACGCTGACGGTGGTGGCGAAGCCGGGCGGATACACCTCCGCGGCGTCGGGGGCGAACACCACATCGACACCCTCGGTTTCGGCGAGGGCGAGATCGGCCTCCTCGGTGCGCGGGTAAGCCGCCAGGTCGGTCTGCTCGTCGAACTGCGCCGGGTTGACGAAGATCGACATCACCACGGTGTCATCGGCGGATCTCGCCGCGCGCAGCAGCGTCGCGTGGCCCTCGTGCAGCGCTCCCATGGTCGGGACGAGCCCGATGCTCCCGTCGCGCCTTCCGCGCAGCGCGTCGCGGAGATCGGCCACCGTGCGCACGACGATCATGACGTCGCCCCTCGCAGCTCGCGCGCGGCAAGGTCCCTCGTCGCGGCGGTGAGCGCATCGAACAGCTCCGAGCCGGCGGGCAGCCTGTCGTGCACGGCCTCCCGCTGGCGGGACACGGTGCCCTCGTCGCCGCGGGCGATGGGCCCGGTGAGCGCGGCCGCGCCGTGAGATCGCCAGTTGTCCAGCGCGGCCTGCGCCAGCGGCACGAGGGCGTCGCGCGGAACGCCGGCTGTCGCGGCCAGCTCCTCGGCGAACACCTCGAGGGTGACGAGGAAATTCGACGCGATCGAGGCGGCCGCGTGGTACGCGGCGCGGTCGGCGTCGGCGATCTCGAACGCCGTCATGCCGATCGCCTCGGCGATCGCCCGCGCCCGCTCGAGCGCATGGGGCGTGGATCCTGCGACCGCCGCGGGGACGCCGGCGAACGAGGTCTCCCCCGCCACGGTCATGAGGGGGTGGATGCCGAGAGCCTCGTGCGGCGCCAGCGGCTCGAGGGTCGTGGCCCCGGAGAAGTGCCCGACGAGCCGTCCGGGTGCGACCAGCGCGGCCGCGGCGGCGATCTCGGCGTCCGGGACCGCCAGGAGCACGATGTCGGCCTCCGCCGCCGTCGCGCCACGGCCGAGGGGGCCGGTCACCTCGACGTCCGCCCCGCGCAACACCGCCGCGACCGCACGGCCGACGCGTCCGTCGCCGATGACCGCGACGGCGCCGAGGCCGCCGGGGCGCGCGCGATCGGGGTCGAGGTCGGGCATCGTCGTCGTCTCCCGTCGTGCGGCGTCTGGATCGCGTTCCAAACTACCCCCGCGCGCACACCCCTCACGCCCGGCCGAGCGGCACCCCTACGTCTGCGGCGACGTCTGGTACGCGATGCGGACCTTGCCGATCTCCCCGTCGAACGCGAACGGCATCCGGTCGGCGTACGCCCTCGACACGGCGCCGCCGTACGCGCGCCCGATGTCGAGGCAGTCGTTCGCGGAGAAGAGCAGTGGGGCACTGATCGGGACCACGCCCGAGGCCACCGCTTCGCCGTCGACGCGCAGCGTCACCGAGAGAGGTCCTCCGGGCCTGGCCTCGACGTACGTCGTCTCGACCTCGATCGTCACGTCGCCGGCCGATACCGGTGCCGACGTGGCGATGGTGGTGCGCTGCACGAGGAACAGGTTGTACTCGAACGTCAGCACGCCGTCCGCGAAGAAGCAGGTGAGTCCGCCGCCCGCGCCGCCGAGCTTGTAGAGCACGCCGTTCGCCCGATCGGGCACCGACGCCTTGATCGTGACGATGTTGGGTGTGTTGCCGAGCGCCGGCGCACAGAACTCGGGCACGCGCACGGTGTCACCCGACATCTCCCACGAGGTGTAGGGCACGGTGATGCGGAACTCCGGGTGGTAGACCGGCACCCAGAGCCCGGCACCGACCGGGAGGACCTCGTTCCTGGCCGCCTCCATGGCGAAGAGCTCCTTGAGCTCGGCGAGCTTCTCGGGATGCTCGGCCGCGAGGTCGCGAGCCTGGCTCCAGTCCTCGTCGAGGTGATACAGCTCCCACGCGTCGTGGTCGGGTGTCCAGGCGGCGATACCGGGAGGGACGCCCGGCACCCACGGCAGCCGCGGGCCGGTCGCCGACGCGATCCATCCGTCGGAGTAGATCGAGCGGCTTCCCATGATCTCGAAATACTGCGTGCGGCGGCGGCCCTCGGCGGACGCATCGTCCACGGCATACGCGAAGCTGATCCCGTCGACCGGATCCTGGTGGATGCCGTTGACCGACTCGGGATGCGAGATGCCGAGGATCTCGTAGAGGGTCGGGGCCAGGTCGATGACGTGGTGGAACTGCGTGCGGGGCACCGGGTCGTGCTCGACACGGCCGGGCCACCTCAGGAACATCGGGTTGCGCGTGCCGCCGAGGTGCGAGGCCTGCAGCTTCATGCCCTGGTAGGGACTGGAGCCTGCCCACGCCCACGCGGCGTGGTACTGGTTGTCGGTCGCCGGCGTGCCGAGGGCGTCCAGTCCGCCGAGCTCATCGAGTGCGGCGAGGTGCTGCTCGATCGTCGTGGGGATCATGTTCTGCGCGAGAAGCTCGCTGATCGTGCCGTTCTGCCCCTCGCCGGATGAGCCGTTGTCTCCCCAGATGTAGACGACGAGCGTGTTGTCGCCGTAGCCGAGGTCCTCCAGCGCGTCGATGACGCGGCCCGCCTGAACGTCGGCGTGCTCGCCGAAGCCGGCGCACACCTCCATCAGGCGCGCCTGGAAGGGCTTCTGATGATCGGGGATGTCATCCCAGCTCTGCAGGCTCTCCGGACGAGGGGTGAGCACCGCGTCGTCCGGCACCCAGCCGGCCGCCTTCGCGCCCTCCAGCGCCCGTTCGCGGTAGACGTCCCAGCCGTCGTCGAACGCGCCGCGGTACTTGTCGGACCACTCCTTCATGACGTGGTGCGGGCCGTGGATCGCCCCCGTCGCCCAATACATGAAGAACGGCTTGTCGGGCGTGAGCGCCTTGTGGTCGCGCAGCCACCCGATCGCATCGTCGGCGATGTCCTCACTGAGGTGGTAACCCTCCTCCGGCGTGCGGGGAGGCAGCACCGACGTGGTGTTGCGCACGAGGTTGGGCTCGTACTGCGAGGCCTCTCCGGCGAGGAAGCCGTAGAAGTACTCGAAGCCGTATCCCGTGGGCCACCGGTCGTACGGGCCGGCGACGGTGGTCTCCTCGGCCGGGGTGTTGTGCCACTTGCCCCACGCACCCGTCGAGTAGCCGTAGTTGCGCAGCACCTCGGCAATCGTCGCGCTGCTCTTGGGGATGTGCCCCGAGTAGCCGTCCCAGTCGTTCGCGAGCTCGGCGATCTGACCCGACCCCACGCGGTGGTGGTTGCGGCCCGTGAGCAGCGACGCGCGCGTGGGCGAGCACATCGCCGTCGTGTGGAACCTGTTGAAGCCGACCCCTTCGCGGCGGATCCGGTCGAGGGTCGGCGTGGCCACGGCCCCGCCGAGGGGCTCGGGCAGGGCAGGTCCGGCGTCGTCGATGAGGATCACCAGGATGCTCGGTGCGTCCTCGCCGAGATGACGCGAGGGCGGCAGTGGCGAGTACGTGGACTCCGCCAGCGTGCGCCCCGCGACGCTTCCCGACGTCTTGGGCGGGAAGGGCAGCGTCCTGGCCGGCGGGAGGGGCGCGCCCACGATCGTCTGGTTTTCTTGCGTCATCGTCTTCTCCTGTCACGGCGCAGTCATCCCGCTCGACCGGCGCGCTGACGGGCAGCCGGCCGAGACCCCCGCGTCACGGTATCGAGCGGCATTCCGCCCCACATCACTCGGATCGCGTGAAGCCGATGGCGAAAGGGTCGCAGGCACCTGGTTCACATGATCTGCATGGTGCGCGCGATCGGCGCACATTGTGCACTTGGTCCAGTTGTCCGGGTTTCGGAGCGGAGGCGGGCAGGTGGACGATGTCGAACGGCTGCGACGCTTCTGCGTCGACGACCCGGCGCTGGAGAGCGAATCCGGGGCTCCGTGGTGGTCGGGAGCGCTCGACACCCGCACCGTGGCGCTCGTGCGGATGGGGGCGCTCATCGCGACCGACGCACCCGCCGCGTCCATCCGCTCCGCGGTCGACGACGCGGTGGCGGCGGGGGTCACGCTGCACGAGATCGTGGCGGTGCTCGAGGGGATGGTGAGCGTCGTGGGCCTGCCCCGGGTCGTCGCCGCCGCACCACGGATCGCCGCGGCGCTCGGCTACGGCGACGACCTCGTGCCCGAGCCGGCGCTCTGACCCTGCCGAGTCCGGCGCGCGTCAGCCGCCGAGGAGTCCCAGCGCGCTCGCCCTGTCGACCGCGCCGCCGCGCGTGGTGACCCCGAGCTTGCGATAGATCGACCCGACCTCCGAACTGACGGTGTTCCGTGAGATGAAGAGGCGCTGCCCGATCTCGGCGATCGTCAGGTGCGTCTGCAGATACGGCAGGAGCCGCAGCTCGGCCGGCGTCAGGGGAACGGATCCGCCGGCGGCGGGCTCCGCCGCGAGCGCACTGCGCAGCTCCGCCACCTGCGCCGAGACCACGCCGACGTCCGGTCGCCTGCGCAGCAGGTCGTCGATCTCCTTGACGAGATGCCACGCCGCTGACCGGTCCCCGATCGCGACGTGGGCTTTCGCGAGCTGGATGCGTGCGCGGATCGAGAGGTACGGAAGCAGGTACGTGCACCCGATGCGCGCCCGCATGCCGCGGGAGAGCAGCCGCGCCCCCTCGTCGCGGTCGCCGTCGTGGATGGCCACGCGGGCCGCGACGGCCAGCGCCAGCGCTGTGGTCGGGTAGCCGTCCATGTGACTGGCGTCGATGGCGCCGACGCCGCGTTGCGCGTGATCCCGGGCGACTCCCCAGCGCCCGGCGTCGATCGCCAGCAGTGCGAGCTCCGGCTCGCTGAGGATCACGGTGTCGGGGTTGCCGGCCAGCGTGGCGACCTCGACGGCCTCGTCGAACGCGTCCTCCGCCCCCGCGAGGTCGCCGACGAGCAAGCGGGCCGATCCCCACAGGTGAAGGGCCTGATCGCGCCAGGGACTGGTCGTCGGCTCGTGCTGCACGGCGTAGGCGGCATCCGCCACGACCCGCTCGTGCCCGCGCTCGCACATCGCGGCACGCACCATGGCACGCGCGGACTCGAACGCCACGCGGTCGCCCTCGGGGAGGGAGTCCAGATCGAAGGCGTCGAGGATGCGCGCCCAGCGTTCGCCGGCGGACACTTCGCCGAGGAGGACCGCCGTCCACGTCATCGTCACCACCAGCGGCGGGTAGCTGCGGACCAGACTGTCGCCGAGCTCCGACAGCCACCGGCGGACCGTGGAGACCTGCCCCATCTGGTACATCGGCAGGCCGAGTTCGGCGATGCGTCCGGCCGCGCTCTCGATCTCGCCGGCGAGCAGCAGGTGCTCCACGGCCTGGACGGGCATGCGATGCTCCTCGTGCCAGGCGGCGGCCCGGCGGTGCAGCTCGGCGACGGCCACCGCGCCCTCGGCGCGCTCGAGCTCGGTCTCGAGGAATTCGCGGAACAGGGCGTGGAAGCGGAACCACCCGCGGTGCCGGTCCATCCCGACGAGGAAGAGGTTGGCGTCCTCGAGGTCGCGCAGCCGTGCACGTGCGTCCTCGATGCCGAGCACGGCGTTGCACGAGGCCGCCGAGAGCTGTTCGAGCACGGCAGCCCGGCGCAGGAAGACCTGCGTGTCTTCGGGAAGGCGCGCGACGCACTCGCGATAGAGATAGTCCGCGACGAAGCGGTCGTCGCCGGTGATGGATGCCGCGTCGCCGCCCGACCGCGCCACCAGGGCGCACAGGAACAGGCCCGTCGGCCAGCCCTCGCAGCGCTCGACGATGGTGTGCAGGTCGGCGTCGTCGACGCCCGCCGCTCCGGCGTGCTCGAACACGGCGCGCGCGGCGGCGTGGTCCAGCGACAGGTCCGCCGCGGTGATCTCCCAGGCGTCGCCGGCCGCGCGGAGGCGTCCGATCAGCGACGGCTCCCGCCTGCTGGCGAGCACGACCTGGGATCCCGCGGGCACGCGCGCCAGGAGCACCTCCATCGCATCCTGGCAGTCGGGAGAGTCCGCCCAGTGCAGGTCGTCCACGAACAGGACGAAGGCGCTCGGCGCGCCCGCGAGCGCGCCGGCCAGCAGCGGTGCGGAGCGGCCCAGCGCCGCGGTGCCGACACCGCGCATCTCGGAGACGACGGATGCCGCGCCCGGTGAGAACGACGCCGATGCCGACGCGATCACCGACAGCAGTGACGCCGGGTCGACATCGGTGCGGTCCAGCGAGACCCAGGCCACGCGGCGGTCGTCGGATGCCGCCCACTCCGCCAGGAGCGTGGACTTGCCGTAGCCGGCGGGGGCGGTGACCGAGACGACGCGGGCGCCGCTCGCGCGAGCACGCTCGATCAGGCCGCGCCGGCTGACCGCACCCGGGCGAGCAGGTGGCGGCTGGGTCTTGCTGCGCAGAAGCACAGCCTGCAGGTCAGGGCCCCCCAGCCCGGACTCACGGAGAATCTCCGTCACGTCGGTGATCCTACGGGCCCGCGAACCCTGCCACAAACACGCCGGTCACACGAGCGAATGCACCGATTGCGAAAGACCTCCCCGTCCCCGCCCTCGCGTCCCCGCCCCTCCCAGGATATCGGCGGGTGCGGGGCTTGCGGCAAGGCCCCCACGGGGACGCATACTGTCGGTCGCGACGCGCTGCCTCCGCCACCCCTCCGCACCTCAGCGTCGCGCAGCAGCCAGGAGTCGATGCCGTGAACACCACCCGGACCAGCCCTTTCCTCCTTCCCGAACGTCTCGCCGCCAAGACCGCCCCTGTGCTCATCGGCGACGACGAACGCCACTTCGCCGCGATCGCCGAGAGCATCGCCCAGTCCGTCGCCGCCATCGAGGAGCGCCTGGACGCGCTCCGTCGTCTGCCCGGCGGACATGGGCAGGCGGCGCTCGAACGCGACCTCGAGATCCATCGCCTGTCCGCACGACTGCGCACGCTGCGCCGTTTCACGATCGACGCGTGCCTGGGGCGCATGGTTCCCGCTGACGGGCCGGAGCCGGCGTACATCGGGCGGTTCGGGCTCACCGATCCCGCGGGCCGGCGCCTCCTGGTCGACTGGCGGACGCCGGCGGCCGAGCCGTTCTTCGCCGCGACCCATGCGCGGCCGATGGGCCTTGCGAGCCGCCGCCGGTACCGGTGGACGGGCCGCCGGGTGACCGACTACTGGGATGAGGTCTTCACCACGGAGGGATTCGCGCACAGCGCGGCCCTCGATGATCAGTCGGCGTTCATCGCCAGCCTGGGCGCGAGCCGTTCGCCGCGCATGCGGGATGTGCTCGGCACGATCCAGGCCGACCAGGACGCGATCATCCGCGCCGGCTCGCGCGGCAGCCTCGTCGTCGACGGCGGGCCCGGTACGGGCAAGACCGTCGTCGCACTGCACCGGGCCGCCTACCTCGTGTACTCCGACCCGCACCTGGGCGGCGGACGCGGCGGCGTCCTCTTCGTCGGCCCCAGCCCCGCGTACCTCTCCTATGTCGAAGACGTCCTCCCCGGTCTCGGCGAGGAGAGCGTGCGAACCTGCACGGTGCGCGACCTCGTGGCCGAGGGGGCAGCGGCCTCACCCGAGGCCGACCCGCGCGTCGCCCGCCTGAAGGCCGACGCGCGCATGATCGACGCGATCGAGCCCGCCGTGCGCCTCTACGAGGAGCCGCCCCTCAAGGGCCTGCTCGTCGAGACGCCGTGGGCGGAGCTGCGGCTCGCTCCCGACGACTGGGCGGAGGCGTTCGCATCCGCCGAGCCCGGCGTGCCGCACAACGAGGCGCGCGACCAGGTCTGGGAGAGGGTGCTCGACATCCTCACCGACCAGGTCGACGGCGAGGAGGTGCCGCTGCACCAGCTGCGACGGGCTCTCGCACGCCACGACGACCTGACCAGCGCCTTCGCGCGAGCGTGGCCGCTCGTGGAGGCATCCGTCGTCGTCTCCGACCTGTGGACGGTGCCCGCCTACCTGCGCCGGTGCGCACCGTGGCTCACCCCCGAGGAGGTCCACCTCCTGCAGCGCGCGGAGCCGGCCGCGTGGACGGCATCGGACCTGCCGCTGCTGGATGCCGCGCGGCGGCGCCTCGGCGACCCGGACGCATCCCGCCGACGGCGACGGCGCGAGGCCAGGCTCGCGCAGGAGCGCGAGTACATGGCGCAGGTCGTCGAGCGGCTGAAGGAGGCCGGCGACGAGCTGATGCAGTGGCTGGACGGAGACGACCTGCGCAACAGCCTCGTCGACGAGTCCGTGCTCGACGCGGTCGATCCCGACGTGCTGGCAGGCCCGTTCGCGCACATCGTCGTCGACGAAGCGCAGGAGCTCACCGATGCGGAATGGCGGATGCTGCTGGCCCGCTGCCCGTCGCGCAGCTTCACCGTCGTCGGCGACCGCGCGCAGGCACGCCACGGCTTCCACGAGTCCTGGCAGGAGCGTCTGCGGCGCGTCGGGCCGACCGAGGTGTCGATCGCGTCGCTCACGATCAACTACCGCACGCCGAGCGAGGTGATGGCCGAGGCCGAGCCGGTGATCCGCGCAGCCGTCCCGGACGCCAACGTGCCGACGTCGATCCGGTCGAGCGGCATCCCGGTGTTGCGCGCGCCGCTGTCGCGGCGCGACGCGATCGTCGGGGAGTGGCTGGCCACCCACCCCGACGGCACGGCCGCGGTGATCGGCGACGCCGCATTCCCGCCGCAGGATCGCGTGCGATCGCTCACCGCCGAGGGGGCGAAGGGCCTCGAGTTCGACCTCGTGGTGATGGTCGCGCCGTCGACCTGGGGGGTCGGCGTCGAGGGCGCCGTCGACCGCTACGTCGCCATGACGCGCGCGACCGGCCGCCTGGCGGTGCTGGAGGAGTGACGGGGCGCCGGCCGTCGGGGCAGCGTCAGGTCGCCTCGTCCCACCACCGCAGCACGCGGGTGCCGATCAGGGTGAGCCAGCGCGACGGCTCGCCCTCGGCGACGTCGACGGAGAACCAGGTGCGACCGGGCAGCGGTGTCGTCTGCAGCCACGTGCCATCGGGCTGACGCGCCGCCCGCACGAGGGCGACCGCGTCGGCCAGCCTCGGGTCGGGCCGGCCGCCCTCGAGCAGCGCGACCTCGCGGAAGTGGTCGAGCGCCGCCAGGGCGCTGTAGCGGTGGCGGTTCGGGTACACGAATCGGCTGACGAAGTCGCCGACGACCTCGCCGGTCGACGCACGGAGCATGAGGCGCCGGGACAGCAGGTACTCCTCGCCGCCGTGGCGGGCGTCGCGCATGCCGGCGTCGCCGGTGATCCGCTCGTAGGCGAGGATGCCGCGGGCGGCGTTCAGCGTCGAGTGGAACGAGGAGCGCACCGAGTCGCCCTCTTCGGCCTCGCAGTTCCAGCCGCCGTCGGCCAGGCGGTGCTCCGGGAACCAGGCGACGAGCCGGGAGACGTCCGCTCCGAGCCACGCACCGGCGGCCAGCGTGTAGGAGTTGATGCAGACGTCGACCTCGCCGCCCCAGTACGGCAGGTCCTCGTACTCCCAGCGGCTGTTGACCGCCAGCTTCTCCGCGGTTCCGGCGAGCGCCCGGGCGTCCAGGCCCCACTCGCGCAGGTCCTTCAGCACCCACGTGGTGGCCGTCCAGGGCTGGCCGGGCTCGTCGGCCTCGGCGCTTCCGAAGAAGCCCGCCGGGAAGAACGCCCCTCCCGCCCATTGGCCGTCGTCGCCCTGCAGCGCCAGCAGCCGCGCGCCGAAGCCCTCGGTCGCCACGCGCGACCGCGTCGCCTGCCACACCTCCGGCGGGGCGCCGGCGAGGTCGCGCTCGACCTGCCAGCGCAGGGCGGGGTCGGAATCGAGGAGCCACTCGAGCACGCGCTGATCCGTGGTCATGACGGCAGAGTACCCACGCGGTCCGACGTTCACCGGGCTGCGGCATCCGTCCGCCGCGGCGGGTCGCACCTCCCGCGGTCGCGGGGCGAGAAGAATCGGCAGATGCCCATCGTCGACAACGGCGTGTACGTCGCCGGGAAGCGGATCCGGAATCCGTCGAGCCTCAGCGAGACCTTCGAGTACACGCGCGAACACCACGGGATGGCGTGGATCGGGCTGTTCCGCCCGTCTCCCGAAGAGATCGCGCAGGTCGCCGACGAGTTCGGGCTGCACCGTCTCGCCGTCGAGGACGCGCTCACCGGGCATCAGCGCTCCAAGCTCGAACGCTACGGCGACATCCTGTTCATCGTCCTCCGGCCCGCCCGGTACGTCGACGAGACCGAGAGCGTGGAGTTCGGCGAGCTGCACGTCTTCGTCGGGCCCGACTTCATCGTGACGATCCGCCACGCCGAGTCCCCCGACCTGGCCCGCGTCCGCCATCGCATGGAGGGCGAGCCCGAGCTTCTGGCCCGGGGGCCGGAGGCCGTGCTGTACGCGATCCTCGACGAGGTCGTCGACGAGTACACGCCCGTCATCGACGGCGTCGAGAACGACATCGACGAGATCGAGGACGCGCTGTTCGAGAACGGCGGCGTCACGCTCTCCAAGCGCATCTACGACCTCTCGCGCGAGGTGATCCTCCTGCAGCGGGCCGTCGCGCCGCTCGCCGACATGCTCGAGGCGCTCCAGCGCGGCGCCCCGAAGTACGAGGTCGACGTGGAGCTGCAGCGGGCCCTCCGCGACGTCCACGACCACGCGCTGCGGATCGTCGACAAGACGGTGGCCTTCCGCTCGATCCTCGACAACGCGCTCACCGTCAACGCGACGATCGTCACGCAGCGCCAGACGGACACCGCACTCATGCAGAACGAGCAGGTGAAGAAGATCTCCGGGTGGGCGGCGATCCTCTTCGGCCCCACGCTCGTGGGGACCATCTACGGCATGAACTTCGAGTACATGCCCGAGCTGGCGTGGCCGCTCGGCTACCCGATGGCCCTCGGTCTGATGGCCGCGACGAGCATCACGCTGTACTGGGTGTTCCGCCGGCGGCACTGGCTCTGAGCCCGAGCGACGACGCTCGAACGAACGGGGGCGGGCCGACCTGACGTCGAACCCGCCCCGCTGTCCCCCGCGCGTGGGGGCGGCCGGCGGCTCAGCCGCCGGCCGTCGCGTTCTCGTACGCCCGCATCGCGGCGGACTGCGCGTCGGCGAGCGCCTCTTCGGGCGTCTTGTCGCCGAGCAGCGCCGCGGTGACCGCGTTGTTCAGCTCGTTCTGGATGTCCTGCCCGGCGGGCGAGGAGCCGAACGACCGACCGTAGTCGAGCACCTCGTAGTAGGTGGCGATGGTCTGGTCGAAGCCGGCGTTGCCCGTCTCGACGACGTACTCGTCGCGGATCGCCTGGTCGGGGCCCGGCGCGCCGGTGAACAGCCCGGTGTTGATGCCGCCGTCCTCCTCGCGCGTCGCGGCGCGCGCCTCGCCGGCGGCCGCCCAGGCGTCCTCGCTGGTGAGGCTGATCATCCACGCGCAGGCCGCGGCGGCGTTCTCCGCACCGGCGGGGATGACGAAGGCCTGGCCGCCTGTGACCGAGAAGGGCTCGCCGTCGCTGTTCTTGAACGGCACCGCCTCGATCTGGATCTCGTCGACGTACGGCGACAGCACGTTCGGGTACCACTGCGCGTTCACCTGCGCGCCGACCTGGTCGGCGACGAACTGGTTGTTGTCTCCGAACGTGTCGAACGAGTCGGTGAAGCTCTTCACCGATGCGTAACCGCCCTGCGCGTCGTTGATCTGCTTGAGCATGTCGATGCCCGCGATGTTGCTCGGGTCGTCGAGCGTCGGCGCACCATCCTCATCGGTGAGCTGGCCGCCCATGCCGAGGATCCACAGCGGCGCCTGGCCCGTCGAGACCGGGTCGAAGCCCAGGCGCGTCGGCACTCCGCCGGACTCCTGGTACATCTTCTCGATCGCGCCGAGGAGGGCGTCGGGTTTCGACGTGTCGATGTCCTCACTGGTGACACCGGCCTCGTCCATCACGCGCTTGTTCAGGATGATCGCCGGCGGCTGGTAGAACTGCGGCACGGCCCAGATCGCGTCGTCGTAGCGGACGTCGTCGACCACGAAGGGGTACCAGTAGTCGTCGGGGGTGACCCCCTGCGCCTCGAAGCACGCGTCGAGCGGGACGATGAGACCCTGCGCGGCGTACTGGGTGACGTACCGCCGGTCCATCTGCACGACGTCGGGGACGTCGCCGCCCGCGATGCGCGTGGTGAACTTCTGCGCGTCGAACGCTGTGGCGTCGAGGTCGACCTCGACGTCCGGGAGCTGCTCCTCCGCGTAGTCCAGCCGGGACTGCCCGACGTCGTCGGCGTTCTCGAAGCCCCACGCCGAGAGGGCGCCGGTCGGCTCGGCCTCGAAGTCGACGTCGCCGTCGGTGACTCCGCCGCCGTTGCCGCCGCCGCCGCAGCCGGCGAGGAGGACAGCGGATGCCGCGATGGCGGCCATTCCGATCATGCGCTTGCGCATCTGTTTCCCTTTCGCGTTCGTGATGTGTGGTTGTGGAATCGAGCTCAGCGTCGGAGAGGCATCCGTCATCCCTTCCTGCCCTGCGTCGCCACGCCCTCGATGAAGTACCGCTGGCCGAAGGCGAACAGGATGAGCATGGGGAGCGTGACCAGCAGCGACGCCACCATCACGTACTGGTAGTCGCCCTGGCCGCCGGCGGTGGGGCTGTACTTCGTCATCGCGTAGGCGATGCCCAGGGGCGCGGTGAACTCGTCGACGGATCCGGCGTTGAGGTAGATCAGCGCGGCCTGGAGGTTGTTCCAGCTCGCTTGGAACTCGAACAGGAACACGATGACGAACGATGGGATCGACAACGGCATCGCGATGCGCCAGAACAGTCCCCAGTAGCTCGCGCCGTCCAGGCGCGCCGCTTCGAACAGCTCCTTGGGCAGGCTCAGGAAGAACTGCCGCTGCAGGAAGATGTAGAAGGCCGAGCCGAAGAGGTTCATGCCCCACAGCGGAACCCACGTGCCGAGGAACCCGGTCTCCTTCCAGATCAGGTAGATCGGGATCATCGTCACCGCACCCGGGAGCATCATGGTCGCCAGCACCAGGCCGAAAAGCAGCCCCCGCAGCGGGAAGCGGAAGTACGCGAAGCCGAACGCGACGATCGAGCTCGAGATCGCCACCGTTCCGGCGGCCAGGAGCGCGATCGCCACGCTGTTGAACATCCAGCTCAGCAGCGGCAGCTGGTTCCACACCTCGACGTAGTTCTCGGGCACGAAGGTCTTCGGGATGAGCGAGTTGTCGAAGACCTCGCCGCGCGGCTTGAAGCTCGCCGCGAGCAGCCAGGCGAACGGGTAGAGGAACAGCAGCGCGAACCCGAGGAGGAGGATCGTCAGCACCACGCGCCCGGCGAGGGTCTTGGGCTGCGAGAGCCCGCGGCGCCAGCGGGAGCGCCTGGGCGGCGGAGCGGCGGCCACCGCGGCTTCGGGGGTGGGCCGGGACACTCCGGGGGTCTGCAGCGACGCCGACATCAGCGGTCTCCCTCGTAGTACACGAAGCGGTTGCCGAACTTCACCTGGATCACCGTGATGATCATGATGATGACGAAGAGCAGCCACGCCATCGCCGCGGCGAACCCGAAGTTGAACTGCCGGAACGCCTGCTGGAAGAGATAGATGGCGTAGAAGAGGGATGCCTCGGGCGAGGCGTTGCTCTGATCGCGCCAGAACAGCAGGTACGCCTGGTCGAAGACCTGGAAGGCGGCGATCGACAGCACGATGATGTTGAAGAACATCGCGCCCGAGATCATCGGCAGCGTGATGGAGAAGAACTTGCGCACGGGGCCGGCACCGTCGAGCGAGGCGACCTCGTACAGCTCGACCGGCACGTTCTTCAACGCCGCGAGGAAGATCACCATCGTGCCGGCGACCGTCCACAGCGTCATGATCACGATGCTCGGTTTCACCCACGCGGGATCGACGAGCCACTGCGGACCCTCGATGCCGAAGATGCGCAGACCCTGGTTGATCGCGCCGGTGTTGCCGTTCAGCAGCAGGAAGAACACCGCCGCGGTGGCGACGGCCGGGGTCATCTTGGGCAGGTAGTACAGCGTCCGGAACGCGCCGGCGCCGCGGCCGACACGGTTGAGCAGCATCGCGAGGATCAGGGCGAAGACGATCTCGAGCGGAACCGCGAGCACCACGTAGAACAGCGTGTTCGCCAGGGAGACACCCACCCGCGGGTCTTCGAACAGGCCGGCGTAGTTGGTGACACCGACCGGGCGGGCCGTGTTGGTGGCGAGGTTGTAGTTGCTGAACGAGATGTAGAGGCTGTAGACCATCGCGCCGGCGGTGAAGATCAGGAACCCGACGATCCACGGCGAGATGAAGAGATAGCCGGCGAGCACCTCTCGCTTGTCGTAGTGCTGCTTGACCTTGACCTTGCGCGGGCGCTCCTTGCGCCGCGCGCGGCCCCGTCCGCCGTCCGCGCTCGAGTCGGTGGCCTCCTTGAGAGCCTCGACGACGGCGTCGTTCTGCGACGTCACGCTCATCGCGGCGCCTCGCTCGCTGGGCGTGCGCGACGCCCGACCTCGCGTCGCGCGGTGAGAAGTGGGCATGGTGCGGCCATGGCGCGACGTTAGGCACCACCCCCGGCCGCTCTCCATGGGGTTGCGCGAAGCGCTGCTTCTGTGCATCCCCCCGGGGAGGGGGCGCCGGCGGCGCCCCCTCCGGTCCGCGCGAGATCAGACGGTGAGGAGCACCTTGGTGGCCCGACGCTCGTCCATCGCCCGGTAGCCCTCGGCGGCCTCCTCGAGGGGCAGGGTCAGATCGAAGACCTTGCCCGGGTCGATCCGGCGGTCCCAGATCAGCTGGATCAGCTCGGGCAGGAACCGGCGCACGGGGGCCGGTCCGCCGTGGAGGTGCACCCCCGAGAAGAACAGCTCGAGCCCGTCGAGCGAGACGTCGTGCGAGACGCCGACGTACCCGACGTGGCCGCCCGGGCGGGTCGCGCGGATGGCCTGCATCATCGCCTCCTGCGTGCCCACCGCCTCGATGACGCTGTGCGCGCCGTAGCCGCCGGTGAGCTCCTTGATCTTCGCCACGCCCTCGTCGCCGCGCTCCTCGACGATGTCGGTCGCGCCGAACTCGCGGGCCAGGGCCTGCCGGTCGGCGTGCCGGCTCATCGCGATGATGCGCTCCGCGCCGAGCTGCTTGGCGGCGAGGATGCCGAGGAGGCCCACGGCGCCGTCGCCGACGACGGCGACCGTCTTGCCCGGTCCGGCCTCGGCGGCGACCGCGGCGAACCAGCCGGTGCCCAGCACGTCGGAGGCCGCCAGCAGCGACGGGATCAGGTCGGGGTCGGGCTGACCGGGAGTGGCGACGAGGGTGCCGTCGGCCATCGGGATGCGCGCGTACTCGGACTGCGTGCCGATGGCGCCCACCGGGTACGCGTGGATGCACCGCGACTGGTACCCGGCCTGGCAGATCTCGCACGTGTTGTCGGAGGCGAAGAACGAGCCGACGACGAAGTCGCCGACCGTCAGGGTGCGCACGTCTTCGCCGATCTCGGTGACGACGCCGACGTACTCGTGTCCCATCGGCAGGTGGTCGGCCTCGTCGTCGCCGCGGTACGGCCACAGGTCCGACCCGCAGATGCAGGTCGCGGCGAGCTTGATGACGGCGTCGGTGGGCTCCAAGATGACAGGATCGTCGCGGTCTTCGACGCGGACGTCGCGGGGTGCGGTCATGATGACGGCGCGCATGAGGTGCTCCTTGTTGTCGGGGTTCGGATGGGGGTGGTCTCGGGGTTCGGAGGAGGTCAGCCGACGGATGCCGCCACCGCCGCCTGCTCCACGGTCGCCGCGGGAGCGGACCGGCGGGTCAGCACGACGTAGGCGACGGCCGCCAGCGCCACGGCCGTCACGGTGACGACGCCGAGAGGCAGGATGCTGGTCGCACCGGCGACCCCCACGAGCGGGGCGGCGATGCCGCCGAAGCCGAAGCGCACCATGCCCAGCAGCGACGATGCGGTGCCGGCCATGCGGGGGTGGTCGGCCAGGGCCAGGGTGGTCGCGGGGGGCGAGGTGATGGCGACGCCGACCGCGAGCGCGAAGAGCGAGACGATCACGACCCAGAGCGGCATCGCCGCCAGGCCGGATGCGAGCAGCCCGGCGGCGCCCAGCCCCGCGACCACGATGCCCGCCGCGAGCGTCCCGCGAAGGCTCCAGCGCTCGGCCAGGCGGCCGGCGAGCCAGCCGAAGACCATGAAGCCGGCGGAGTTCAGCCCGAAGGCGAGCGCGTAGCCGAGGGGTGTCAGTGCGTAGATGTCCTGCAGCACGAAGGTCGCCCCTGCCAGGTAGGCGAAGAGCGCCGCGTAGAGGAAGCCCTGGCTGAGGACGGCGCCGAGGAACGCGGCATCCGTCACCAGCGTCCGGTAGTCGCGCATCGTGCGGGTCCAGCCGCCCTGCGTGCGGTGGGCGACCGGCAGTGTCTCGGGGAAGGTCTGCAGCGTGATGACGAGGATGCCCGCGCCGATCAGCGCGAGGAAGGCGAACAGTCCCCGCCAGTAGGTGACGGCGATGAGCACCCCGCCGAGAAGGGGGCCCACGATGGCGGCGAGTCCGCCCACCACCGTCAGCCGGCCGTAGAAGCGGATGAGCGCGCCGCCGGAGTACACGTCGCGACCGGCGGCCTGCGCGATGACGATGCCGACGCCGCCCGCGAGGCCCTGCACGAAGCGCGCGGCGATGAGCAGCTCGATCGTGGGACTCATGGCGCACAGCGCCGAGGTGGCGATGTACGCCGCGATGCCGACGAGGAGGATCCCCCGCCGACCGAACCGGTCGGAGAGCGGACCCGCGACCAGCTGCCCGACGGCCAGGCCCACGAGGCATGCGGTCACGGTGAGCTGGGCGACCGAGGTCGCTGCGCCGAGCTCGCTCGTGAGCGCGGGGAGCGCCGGAAGGTAGAGGTCCATGGAGATCGGCCCGAAGACCGTGAGCAGGAGCAGCAGCGTCGGCAGCAGCCGGGTGCGTGTGCTTCGCGGCGGAGCGGCGGTGTCGGTCATGCATCGAGCGTCGCGCGCCGCCGCTCGCCGGGGGAGTTCCTGATGAGACATGTACCGACAGGGCACCCTTCGCGCGGCCGAGCCGATCTAGCCTTCTCGTATGGACAACCGAGCCGAGGTGCGAGAGTTCCTCATGGCGCGCCGGGCGCGGGTGACGCCCGATGCCGCCGGCATCGCGGCGGGGCCGAACCGCCGCGTCCCGGGGCTGCGCCGCGGCGAGGTCGCGATCCTCGCGGGCGTCAGCGTCGAGTACTACGCCAAGCTCGAGCGAGGAAGCATCGCCGGCGCATCGGCGTCGGTGCTCGAGGCCGTCGCGCGGGCCCTGCAGCTCGACGACGCCGAGCGGGCGCACCTGTTCGACCTCGCGCGCGCGGCGGACGGCATCCCCACGAGCGGCCGCCCGCGCCGCCGGAGCTCCCGCGCGTCGGCGGCGCGCCCCAGCCTGCAGTGGGCCATGGAGGCGATCACCGACGGCGTCGCGTTCGTGCGCGACCAGCGCCAGAACCTGCTCGCGGTCAACGAGCTCGGCCGGGCCTTCTACTCCCCCGTCATCGGCGACGGCGGACGTGTGCCGAACCTCGCCCGCTTCCAGTTCCTCGACCCGGCCGCCCGTGAGTTCTACCCCGACTGGGACCGGTTCGCCGAGATGTGCGTGGGTGTCATGCGCGCCGAGGCAGGCCGCGATCCGCACGACCCGGCGATGCAGGAGCTCGTCGGCGAGCTGTCCACGCGCAGCGAGACGTTCCGGCGGCTGTGGGCCGCCCACGACGTGCGCACGCACGGCTCGGGCACGAAGCGGTTCCACCATCCGGTGGTCGGCGAGCTGATCCTGGCCTACGAGGAGCTCGCGATCACCGCAGAGCCTGGGCATGTCATGCTCATCTACACCGCCGAGCCGGGGTCGCCCTCCGCGGAGCGACTGCGTCTCCTCGCCTCGTGGGCGGCGACGCACCGCGCCGAGGAGCCCGCCGCGGACGAGCACGCGGCCGAAGGCGCCTGACGCGCCCCGCGTCGCGCCCCGGCGGTGACCCGCCGAGCCCGCTCACAGCGCGACGTGGAACTTCGGACCGGATCCGGCACCCTCCGGCCGCTCACCCGCCAGGATCGCGGGCAGGTCCTCGAGGGCCACGGTGGCGGCGACGAGCGGGCGCGGGTCGACCACCCCTGCCGCGAAGGCGTCGATGGTTCCGGCGAGCCCGGGTGAGGCACTCAGCACGCCGACCGCCGTCACGTCCTTCAGCGCCAGGTCGCGCGTGTCGATGAGACTCGGGGTTCCGGCGAGGCCGATGTAGACCACCCGCCCGCCGGGTTCGACCAGCTCGAGCGCCTTCGCCGGGAGCTGGGACGCGTTGGATGCCTCGATCACGGCGTCCCACGGCAGCTCCGGCAGCCGCTCCTGGGTCCAGACGTGGTCGAAGCCGAGCGATCGGGCGAACGCCCTCGCCCCCTCGTGGCGCGCGAGCAGGTGCACCTCGGCGCCGGCGGCGCGGGCGAACATGGCGCAGAGGAGCCCGATCGTGCCCGGGCCGAGGATGAGGCAGCGGTCGCCGGGCTGCAGCGCCGCACCCTGCACGGCCCGGAAGGCGTTGCCCCCCGGTTCGACCATCGCCCCCATCGCATCGTCCACCGGCTCGGGGAGTCCGTGCAGCGACGAGACGGTCGTCCCGACCTTCTCGGCGAGCGCGCCCGCCTTGCCCCCGCGGATGCCGAGCTCGAGCCGGCGCGCGCACACGTGCTGCCGTCCATGCTCGCAGCGCCGGCACGCCCCGCACCCCAGCATGGTGTCGCCGGTGACGCGGCGACCGACCCAGAGCGGGTCGACCCCCGGGCCGACGGCCGAGACGACGCCCATCCACTCGTGCCCGATGCGCATCGGATACGCGGCGTCACCGGTGCCGAAGTACGCCATCTCGCCCGTGAAGAACTCGATGTCGGTCCCGCAGATGCCCGCGCGCCGGACATCGACGACGACCTCGCCGGGGCCTGCTTCCGGTTCCGCGACCTCCTGGATCTCGGCGTGGCCGGGTCCGGTGACGACGAGCGCCCTCATCGCCCCGCCCACAGGTTCGGCGCGGTCTGGGTATCAATGCGACTCACGCGACACCTCGGATCCGGATGCGCCGACCAGGAAGTCCAGGTCGGCGCCCCTGTCTGCCTGCAGGACATGATCGACGTAGAGGCGCTCCCACCCCCGCCGGGGCCGGGCGTAGCCGTCGAGGGTGGCCTGGCTCGGCATCCGCTCGGCCAGCTCCTCCGCGGGGACGTCGAGGTCGAGTCGGCCGGCGCGCACGTCGAGGCTGATCCAGTCGCCGCTCTGCACGAGGGCGAGCGGGCCTCCGGCGGCGGCCTCAGGCGTCACGTGCAGCACGACGGTGCCGTAGGCGGTGCCCGACATGCGGCCGTCGCAGATGCGCACGACATCGCGGACGCCCCGCTCGAGCAGCTTCTTCGGCAGCGGCATGTTCGACACCTCCGGCATGCCGGGGTAGCCCTTCGGGCCGCAGCCGCGCAGGACCATCACGGACTCCTCGTCGATGTCGAGCTCCGGGTCGTCGACGCGTCGGTGGAAGTCCTCGATCGAGTCGAACACGACGGCCCGGCCGCGATGCTTCAGCAGGTGCGGCGAGGCGGCGGCGGGCTTGATGAGTGCGCCGCCCGGCGCGAGCGACCCGCGCAGCACCGAGATCCCCGCGTGCGGCTGCAGCGGCGCGTCCCGCGAGGCGATGACGTCGGGGTCCCAGATGCGGGCGTCGTCGACGTACTCGACGAACGGGCGCCCGGTGATGGTGAGGGCCTCCGGGTCCAGCAGGTCGCGCACCTCGCGCATCACCGCGAGGAACCCGCCGGCGCGGAACAGGTCGTCCATGAGGTACCGGCCGGCCGGCTGCAGGTTCACCAGCAGCGGCACGTCGGCCCCGACGCGGTCGAAGTCGTCGATCGTGAGGTCGATGCCCAGCCGCCCCGCGATCGCCAGCAGGTGCACCACCGCGTTGGTGGATCCGCCGATCGCCGCCAGCGCGACGATCGCGTTGCGGAAGCTGCCCTCGGTGAGGAACGTCGACGGCCGGCGGTCCTCCGCCACGAGCCCCACGGCCAGCGCGCCGGTCAGGTGCGCCGCCTCGAGCAGCCGCGCATCCGCCGCGGGGGTTCCGGCCACCCCGGGCACGACCACCCCGAGCGCCTCTGCGACCAGCGCCATGGTCGACGCCGTGCCCATCGTGTTGCAGTGCCCCTTGGAGCGGATCATCGACGACTCGCTCTTCAGGAACATCGCCTCGCTGAGCGTGCCCGCGCGCACCTCCTCGCTGAGCCGCCACACGTCGGTGCCGCAGCCGAGCGCCTCGCCGCGGAAGTGCCCGGTCAGCATGGGCCCGCCGGGCACGACGACGGCGGGCAGATCGACGGATGCCGCGGCCATGAGCAGCGCCGGGATCGTCTTGTCGCATCCGCCGAGGAGCACGACGCCGTCGATGGGGTTGGCGCGCAGCATCTCCTCCGTCGCCATGGCCGCCATGTTGCGCCACAGCATCGCGGTCGGCCGCACGTTCGTCTCGCCGAGCGAGATCACCGGGAGCTCCAGCGGGATGCCGCCGGCCTCGTAGACGCCGTTCGTCACGGACTGCGCGACCTCGGTCAGGTGCGCGTTGCACGGCGTCAGGTCGGAGGCGGTGTTGGCGATCGCGATCTGCGGGCGGCCGGTGAACGCGGAGTCCGGCACGCCGCGCCGCATCCAGGCACGGTGGATGTACGCGTTGCGGTCGTCGCCCGCATACCACTGGGAACTGCGAAGCGTCACCGGTGACCCACATCCCGCCCGCTCGTACGGGCGCTCCTGCCATCCTGCCCGACCGCGAGGGGGCTCCGCGCGATCCGGCGCGGCCGGGACGCGGCATCCGTCACCCGCTCGTTGCCATCCGCGGACGCGTGTGTCCGAGCCCTGGCGCTGTCGTAGTCCGGCTGTGGGGGTTCTGTTGCCCGCGCCTTCGTAGCGTCTTCCACAGCACGAAGAACCCCTTCTCAGAACAGGAACCCGCCCACGATGGACATCACCGCCACCCCCGCCGCTCCGGTCACCGCGCCCGCTCGTTCGCGCAAGCGCATCCTCCTTCCGCTCGCCGGCCTTCTGGTCGCCGCCGCCATCACCGTGGGCTCGGGCGCCGACTTCGTCGCCAACTCGGTCAACACCGGCAACGCCTACAGCACCGGCACGCTGACGCAGCAGAACTCGAAGGCGAACAGCGCGATCTTCAACCTCGACAACCTCAAGCCTGGCGACACCGTCAACGGCAAGGTCACGATCACGAACTCCGGCTCGCTGGCCGCGGTCCTCAAGCTGACCGAGAGCGCAACGAACGGCTTCGCGAACAAGGACAACCTCAAGCTCACCATCACCAACGGCTCGACCACCGTCTGGAGCGGCACCTTCGGCGCCCTCACCACGGCCGGCCCCGTCGCCCTCGGCCAGTTCGCCGCCGGGGAGGCCCGCGAGTACACCTTCAGCGTGACGCTCGCCCAGACCGCGGGCAACGAGGAGCAGGGCAAGACCGCCACTGCGACCTACACGTGGGATGCCACGCAGACCGCCGCGACGGTCACCAACCAGTAATCCGACTTGGGGGTAGGGGGGACACGACATGAGCGCCGCGAAGACGTTCCAGCGAGTCGGCAGCGCCGCGATCACCATCGCCGCGATCATCGCCACCATCATCGCGGCGCTCATGTTCGTGCCCGGCCTCCTCGGGATGGACCGCTACGTCATCACCGGCGGCTCCATGTCCGGCACCTTCGAACGAGGTGCGCTCGTCTTCGAGCGCCAGGTGCCGGTGTCGGAGCTGCGGACCGGCGACGTCATCACGTACCTGCCCCCTGCCGACTCGGGCATCACCGAGCTCGTCACGCACCGCATCGTCTCGATCGAACCGAACCCCGACGGCAGCCCGTCGCGGGTGTTCCGCACCCAGGGGGACGCCAACGCCGGCGTCGACCCCTGGACCTTCACCCTCGCCGACGCCGTCCAGCCCCGCGTGGTCGGCTGGGTGCCCCTCGTCGGCTGGATCTTCATCGCCCTGTCCGATGCGATGATCCGGATGCTGGCGATCGGCGTACCCGCCGCCTTCATCGCCCTGCTCTTCCTCCGCGACCTCATCCGCGCCGGCAGCCCGCGCCGCGGCGCCGCCCCGGCTCCCGTCGCCTCCTGACCCGTGGCCCGCGTACCCGAAACGCGGGCCACGACCTTCCCCACCGCCGCCGGTCCCCGCTCACCGGCGACCTGCCCTTCCCGGAGCTCCCCATGGCACCCCTTCGCGCCTCCACACGTCACCGCCTGATCGGCGGGGGTGCGACGGCCGCCCTCGTGGGCCTGTCGGCACTTCACCTGCTGGCAGCCTCCGCAGGCGACCCCCGCCGGGACCCGTCGGCGCTGGTGTCCGCCGTCCTCGGCACGGCGGGAGTGCTCGCCGCCCTGCGCCTCGTCACCGCGCGCTGCTTCGAGTCGCGGCTGGCCATGGTCCTCATCGGCGCAGCGACGCTGGTCGGCGTCTGCCTGACCCACACCATAGGCATCCCCGGCGCAGCTGCCGCGCCGTGGGACGGACGGGATCTCCTGCTCGCGGGCCTCGCCGCCTGCCTGACCGCGTCATGGCCGGCCACCGCGCGCCGCGTCGCCGACGGCTGCCCACGCTGATTGTGGAGCGGGTGAGGCGCTGCCGTGGCACGGCTGTAACCCGGCCGCGCGTAGCGTCGGAATCGCCCCGTCCGACGAGGAGAACCCGATGACCCGCACCGCGCTCCGCAACGCGGTGCTCGTGGTGCTCGCGGCCGTCCTGCTCGTCGCCGGGGGTCCGCTCGGACCGGCCCTCTCGTCGGCGTCCTTCACCGCCCAGACCACCAACGGCGCGAACCGCGTCGGCGCCGCCGTCGACTGGACGCCGCCGACGGTGTCGGTCCAGCAGCCCGCCGGCACCCTCCGCGACACCGCGACGATCACCGCCCTCGCGGCGGACGCCGAGACCGGCATCCGCAGCGTCGTCATCTCGGTCCAGGCCGTCGGAGCGGCGACGTGGACGACGCTCTGCGCCGACACCACGAGCCCCTACAGCTGCGCGTGGGACACCCGCACCACCGCCGACGGCGCCTACGACCTGCGCGCCGTCGCCACCGACAACTCCGGCTACGTCACCACCTCGACGAGCGTGCGCGCCACCGTCGGCAACGCCGTCGGCATCGTCCTCGCCGACCCGGGTGAGATCGTGCGCGGATCCGTCTCGCTCGCCGCCGCGCTGCAGAACCCCGGCACGGGCACCTACACGGTGAACTTCGAGTACGCCGTCGCGGGCACGGGGATCTGGAAGTCGGTCTGCACGACGACGACGTCGCCGTACACCTGCGCCTGGGCCACGGGCTCGCTCAAGGACGACTTCTACGACCTGCGGGCGACCGTCACCGCCAACGGCGTGACCACCGCGTCCAACGTCGTCGCCGACGTCCTCGTCGACAACGGGGCGCCCACCGTGGCGATGACCGACCCGGGGTCGCCGCTGCGAGGCACCGTGACGCTCGCCGCGACCGCCTCCGACGCCGCGTCGGGCATCGCGCGCGTCGTGATCCAGCTCTCGGCCAACGGCACGAGCTGGCAGGACGCGTGCACCGTCACCGCTCCGCCGTACTCGTGCCGGTACGCCACGACCGCGCTGCCCGGCGGGAGCTACTCCTTCCGTGCCGTCGCGACCGACGGGGCCGGGAACATCACGACCTCCGCCGTCATCGCACAGCGCGTCGTCGACAACACCGTGGCATCGGTGGCGATGGAGGACCCGGGCGCCTTCCTCAGCGGAGCGGCGAGCCTCACCGCGACGGCCAACTCGACGGCCGGAGTCGCGAACGTCGCCATCCAGATGACTCTGAGCGGCACGACCGCCTGGACCACCGTATGCGCTCCGACGGCCGCCCCGTACAGCTGCGCCTGGAACACCCGATCGGTCGCCGACGGTCTCTACGACTTCCGCGCCGTGCTCACGGACTCCGCCGGCAAGACGACGACGTCCGCGACGGTCGCCCAGCGCCGCGTCGACAACCGCGCCGTGCGCGGCACGGATGTGCAGACCGCGAGCGGCGGCACGACACCGGGCCGACTGGATGCCGGCGACACGATGACCTTCACGTACAGCACGCAGATGAACCCGGCGAGCATCATGGCCGGCTGGAACGGCGTCGGCGCGCCCGTGACGCTGCGCCTGCGCGACGGCAACCTGCTCTCGCTCGGCAACGCCGGCGACACGGTCGACGTGCTGGTCCCCGGCACGAGCACGCTCGTGAACCTCGGCTCCGTCAACCTCAAGGGCGACTACGTGAAGAGCAACAAGACGTCGACGTTCAACGCCACGATGACGGCGACCACCGCGACCGTGAACGGCCTGCCCGTGATCGTCGTGCAGGTCACCCTCGGCTCCCTCCTCGGCGGCGGCGCCCTGCGCACCGCTCCGACGACATCGGCGGCCGCCATGGTGTGGACGCCGTCCGGCTCTGCGACCGACCTCGGCGGCACCGCCTCTTCGAACACCCCCGTCACCGAGACGGGCAACCTGGACCGGGAGTTCTGAGTGAGCCGACAGCAGGGCGACACCCCAGGCGGGGCTGACGCAGCCCGAGACGACAGCCTGGATAGCATCGACGTCGTGGGGCAGCGCATCCTGGTCGTGGAGGACGACGACGGCATCGCGGTGCCGCTCGTGCGCACGCTGACCCGAGAGGGCTACGAGGTCGAGCGGGTGGCCGAGGGCGGCACGGCGGTCAGCCGGGTCATCGGCGACGGCTTCTCCCTGGTGGTGCTCGATCTCGGCCTCCCCGACATGGACGGCCTCGACGTCTGCCGCCGACTGCGCGAGGAGGGCTTCGCCGGCGGCATCATCATCCTCACCGCGCGCGACGGGGAGCTCGACCGGGTGGTCGGTCTCGACGTCGGCGCCGACGACTACATCGCCAAGCCGTTCGCGCTCGCGGAGCTCCTCGCGCGGCTGCGGGCGCTGCTGCGACGCAGCGCGGGGCTTCTGGCCGCCGGGACGGCGGAGACCACCGCGGTCGCGGCATCCGGGGCCGGACTCACCGTCGACGCCGACGCGCGCCGGGTCTTCGCCGGTGATCGCGAGATCTCGCTGAGCACCAAGGAGTTCGATCTGCTCGAGCAGCTCGACCGCAACCGCGGCGCCGTCGTGACGCGGGAACGCCTCATGGACGAGGTGTGGGACGAGAACTGGTTCGGCTCCACCAAGACGCTCGATGTGACGATCGCCCGGCTCCGCCAGAAGCTGGAGGAGTCCGGCGCGGATGTGCGCGTCACCACGATCCGGGGCGTGGGATTCCGCCTCGACGACGGGGCGGCGGATGCGTGAACGCCTCGTCTTCGCCTTCGTGGCCCTCGCGGTGGGGATCATCGCGCTGTACGGCATCCCGCGCGCGTACATCGTCGCCGACCTGATCCAGACCAGCGAGGAGCGGCGGGTCGTGCGTCTCGCCGATTTCCTCGCGGTGCTGATGGCCGAGCGCGAGGCGGAGGCCGAGGTGACCGCGGAGTTCCTCGAGCCCCTGCTCATCGAGGGCGAGCACATCGTCTATGTCGACGCAGACGGCGAGCGCGTGCAGGCGGGCGTGAACCCCCGACCGGACGACATCGTCTCGACCGCCGAGGTCGAGGGGGGCGGAACGGTGGAGTTCGGCCGGTCCGACGACGTCATCTCGGGGCGGGTGCAGGAAGCGGTGATGCCCGTGGTGATCCTGGGCGTGGCGCTCATGGCGGTCTCGGCCGTCGCGGCCGTGCTGCTCGCGCGTCGCCTCTCGCAGCCGTTCACCCGGCTGGCCGCCGTCGCGCGCGACCTCGGCGAGGGGACGCTCGAGCGCGCGCACGAGGACCTGCGCATCCCCGAAGCCCGGGCGATCGACCAGGCGCTGCGCACCAGCGCGTCCACGCTCGAGCAGCGCATCCGGCGCGAGCACGAGTTCGCCGCGAACGCCTCGCACCAGCTCCGCACCCCCATCACGGCGCTGCGGCTCGAGCTGGAGGACCTGTCGCTGTGGCCCGAGACTCCGCCACCGGTGCGCGAGCAGCTAGAGCACGCGCTGCGGGAGATCGACCGTCTCTCAGAGGCGATCGCCGAGCTGCTCGAGATGGCCCGAGGCGGCACGCCGGGTGCGGACGCGTGGACGCCGCTGGCCCCGATGCTCACGCAGGCGGGCGATCGGTGGCGATCGCAGGCGGCGGCGAAGAGCCGTCAGATCCGCGTCGACGCGACGCACGTGACCACCGTGGACGCGCCGGCGCCCACGGCGCAGATCCTCGACGTCCTCGTGCACAACGCGCTGCAGCACGGCCGGGGCAGGGTCAGCGTGTCGGCGGCCCGCGCGAACGGCTACGTGACGGTGAGCGTCGGCGACGAAGGGCCGCGTCCCGCCGGCAACGCCATCTTCCAGCGCACCCCCGGCAAGAGCACCGGAGGCGGCGAAGGGATCGGGCTGGCCCTGTCGGCCGAACTGGCAGAGGCCCTGGGCGGGCATCTGCTGCTGGATTCGTCGCCCACGACGCGCTTCTCGCTGATCCTGCCGCAGAAGCGGCCGGAGTGACGCCCGGCCCTAGTCCCGGCGCAGCCCGCTGCTGCCGAGGATCCGCGTGGGCCGCAGCTGGATCGCCACGCGCTTCGGGTTGACGCGCGGCTGCCGATACCGCTCGGCGTAGAGCGAGACCGCGAGCGCGACCTCCTCGGGATCGTCGTGGACGGTCGCGGTGCCGGGGAAGCTGAGCCACCGCGCCCCGTCGACCTGGCTGATGGTCGCCGTCCCGTCGCGAAGCACGTTGCGCACCTTCTGGGAGTCGCGCGACGTGATGACGCGGAGGATCCCGTCGTGGAGTGTGAACCCGACGGGGACCGAATGGATGCCGCCCCACGGCGCCATCGTCGACAGCGTGGCCAGGTGGCGCTCGCGCACGAACTCGAATCCGCCGACGACAGTTCCCGCACCGTCCCAACCTACCGGGGGCGGACGCCCCGGTCGGTGCGGAGAACGACTGGGACGACCGTCACGCCATGATGCGGCCAGGCGTCGGTCAGCCGAGCTTGCGCACGGCGCGATCGAGCGCGTCGCCGATGGCGGTCGGGTCGATCGCGGGTGCCGCGCCGCGCTCCACATCGCGCGCCCACGACTGGCCGATGTAGCGCATGACCCCGGCGAGGAGGTGGGTGATGATGTCGGCCTGATCGGCCAAGTCGGCGGGAGCCTCATCGGGGTACTGGGTCTGCAGTCGCAGCTGGATGATCTCGCGCAGCTCGTGCTCGATCGACGCGAGACGCTCCATCTGACGGGCCATCAGGATGGGGTTGGTACCCACCGCGCGGATCCGGCGGGCGAGGAGCCCTGGGTCGCTCGCCATCGCACCCGCATCGATCCGGATGAGCTGCGTCGCCTCGCGCAGCAGCGGGCCGGTCGACACGATGAAGGCGCGCGCAGCGCGCTCGTCCACGGTCGGCGCACCGGGGCCGATCAGAGCCATGTCCTTCGTCTTGAAGTGGTTGAAGAACGTGCGCTGGCTCACACCCGCGCGAGCGCAGATCATGTCCACCGTCACCGCCTCGTACCCGTGCTCGAGCACGAGGTCGACCGCCGCGGCTTCGATGGCCGCGGCCTTCGCAACGGCGTCGCGACGACGTGGACTCGGTGACGTGGACATGATCTGCGCTCCTCGGCTCACTCGTACCGTAGCGACTCGATCGGGTCCTGGCGGGCCGCGCGGCGTGCCGGCAGCACGCCGGAGACGAAGGCGATCGCCATGATCACGACGATCACCACGGCGACGCCCGCCGGTTCGAACAGGAGGATCCGCAGGCCCGGGAGGTCGGCCAGGACCGTCTGCGACAGGGAGCCGGCGAGCGCGGATCCGACGGCGACTGCGGCGAGCGCGCCCAGCGCCGAGCCCAGGAACCCGATCACCACCGCTTCGAGACTGAACAGCCCGAACACGCGGCCGTTCGACATCCCCATCGCCTTCATGAGTCCGATCTCGCGCGTGCGCTCCTGCACGCTCATCAGGAGCGTGTTCACGATCCCGAAAGACGCCGCGATGAGGGCGACCACGGCGAACGCGCTGAGGACGCCGATGATGCCGTTGATGATGGTCTGGACGACCCCGAGCTGGTCCTCGACGGTCTGGCCTGCGAGATCCGCGTCGGCCAGTTCGGCCTTGACCGCGCCGATGTCATCGGCAGTCACCGCTCCGTCGTCGCCGGAGCCTTCGAGGTAGGCGACCGCGAGCGGCCACGCGCGAGGCTGCCCGGGTATCGCCTGAGCGGCGGCGACCTCCTCCACGAGTGCGGCGTTGGCGCCGGCGCCCGACGCGAACAGGCTCGTCCGCGCCACTCCCACGACCGAGGCCTCGACCTGCCGCTCGGCCAGTCCGGCGTCGCTGAAGCCGAGCATCACACGCGCGTCGACGGCCGAGTCGGCGTCGGCGAATCCCAGTGCGGCGACGTACTCCTCGGGGATCACCAGCTCGTACCCGGCCGATTCCTGGTCGAGCTGGGCGCCGGCGACGAGGTCGCTCCGCCCGATCGACGACGTCGGGTTGATGTCCATCTCGAACCTGGTCGCGTCGTCGGCGGCGGCCTGGACCCAATCGATCTGGACCTGGCTGACGGCCTCGACCGAGCGGACGCCGTCCATCCCGGCGATCGCTTGGACATCGTCCTCGTTCAGCAGCGTACCGCCGGCCAGCGGATTGGCCGCGGCGGCCTGCTGACGCCCGTCCGGATCGAACTCGTCAGGGCCGTCGGAGGTCTCGGTCGTCGCGGCGGGACTGACGAGCAGGACGTCTCCCGTGCTCAGGGTCGAGACCTGCCGCTCCACGTAGTCGTTGACGCCCGCACCGAGGGCGGTCGTGAGGGTCAGCGTGAAGGCGCCGACGAACAGGCTCAGCACCGTGAGGGTGGTGCGCAGCCGGCTGCGGAAAGCGTTGCGGGCCGCCGTGCGCACCAGATCGCTCGTCCTCATCGCGACACCTCCGTCAGCGCTGCGGCCGCGGTCGCGGCATCCGTCGAGATCAGCCCGTCGGCGATGGCGACCGCCCTCCCGCAGCGATCGGCGAGTTCGCGGTCGTGGGTGACGACGACGAGGGTGATCCCGCGTTCGCGCTGCAGCCCGAAGAGGATCTCCTCGACCTGTGCGCCCGTTGCGGAGTCGAGGTTTCCGGTCGGCTCATCGGCGAAGATCACCGACGGCTCGCCCACGAGGGCGCGGGCGATCACGACGCGCTGCTTCTGCCCCCCGGAGAGATCCGTCGCACGGTTGGCGGCCTTGTCGGCGATCCCCAGAGCGTCGAGCGCGGCCATGGTCCGCCGCCGCCGCTCCTTGGCCGGAGTTCCGGCGATCACCAGGGGGAGGGTGACGTTTTCGAACACCGACTGCCCGGCGGCGAGGAAGAACTGCTGGAAGACGAAGCCGAAGGTGGAGTTGCGGAGGGCGTTGAGGTCGCGAGCGCGGAGGGTGGCGGCATCCGTCCCCTCGACGATCACCTGGCCGGAGGTGGGCCTGTCGAGGAGCGCGAGCAGGTGCATCAGGGTCGACTTGCCCGACCCGGACTTGCCGACGATCGCCAGCGATTCGCCGCGTTTCACGGCGAGGTCGACGCCGCGCAGCGCGTGAAACGCGCTCTCACCGCGTCCGTAGGTGCGCGTCACAGCGCGTGCCTCCAGAACGGGCGAGCCGCTTGCGGCTCGCCCTTCGTCCGCTTGGGGTGTCATCATGGTCCCTCTCTCAGAAACTTACAGTGACTGCACTTTATACCGCAGTAACTGCATGTAGGCCGAGAGAGGCCGATCGGCCCGCGGAGTCAGTGCATAGCCGCCACCGGGGCGTCGATGCTCTCGTCACCGGCGTGCTCGCCGGCACGCCCTGCGAGAGCGTCCAGGCCCGCCGCGTGCGCGTCCGCGTCGGACACGACCGGACGCCGCGGCCACCAGAACCGATCGCGGGTGATGAACGCCATGGCCGGCACGATCACGGTGCGCACGAGCAGCGTGTCGATGAGGACGCCGATGCACACGATGACGCCGATCTGGGTGAGGGTGATCAGGGGCAGCACGCCCAAGACCGCGAACACCGCCGCGAGAAGGATGCCCGCGCTCGTGATGACGGCCCCGGTGGCGGCGAGCGCCCGGATCATGCCCTGCGTCGTGCCCAGCACGCGCGACTCCTCCTGGGCACGCGTCACCAGGAAGATGCTGTAGTCGACGCCGAGCGCGACGAGGAACAGGAAGCTGAACAGCAGCACATTGGTGTCGATGGCCGGGAACTCGAAGAGCGGCGATTGGAAGAGCCACCAGCTGGCCCCCACGGCGGAGAAGTAGCTCGCCACCACCGCGAGCAGCAGCAGGATCGGGGCCACGAGCGCACGCAGCAGGATGATGAGCACGACGAGCACGACCACGAGGATGAGCGGGATGAGCAGCGCCTGGTCACGCGCCTGCGCCTGCGCGACATCGAGGGATCTCGCGTCCAGGCCACCGACCAGCGCGTCGCTCGAACCGGCGTCGGCGAGTGCGGTGCGCATCCGTTCGATCGTCGCGAAGGATTCCGGCGTCTCGGCGGCATCCGACAGCACGACATCGATCCGGGCGAGATCGCCGCTCTCCTCGGTCACCGTCGCACCGTCGACGCCGTCGAGGTCGGACAGCGTCGCCACGGCCTGCTCGGCATCCTCGCTCGGAAGGACGACGACCGCCGGCGAGCTCGTGCCGGCCGAGAACGCATCGGCGAGCACCTCCTGTCCCTGCACGGCCTCCGGCTCGCGGAGGAACCGGTCGCTCTGCGACAGGCCGACTTCGACGAAGAAGAGCCCGCTCGCGAGCGCTGCCAGCACGCCGAAGCCGGACATCGCGACGACGACCGGGCGCCGCGACACCGCACGGCCGAGCTTCCCCCACGGGCTGCGGGCGATGGCGTCGCGCGAGCCGAACCGGGGGACGTAGGGCCAGAACAGGCCGCGGCCGAACAGCACGAGGGCTGCCGGCAGCACGATGAGCGCGAAGGCCATGGCCACGAGGATGCCCACCGCGCAGGCGAGCCCCAACGCCCGGTTGCCGGCGATCTCCGCCAGGAGCAGTGTCGCCAGCGCGAGGGCGACGGTCGAGCCGCTCGCGATGATCGCGGGGCCGGCGCCGCGCATGGCGCGGCGCATCGCCTCACGGCGATCGGGGCTGAGCCGCAGCTCGTCGCGGTATCGGGCGATCAGGAGGAGCGCGTAGTTGGTGCCCGCACCGAAGACGAGGACCGACAGGATGCCGGTGATCGACGCGTCCAGCGCGATTCCGGCGGCGGCGGCCACCCGGTTGGCGACGATTCCCGCCACCGCGTCAGCGAGTCCGATGACGACGAGCGGCACGATCCAGAGCCAGGGGCTCCGGTACGTCACGATGAGGAGCACCGCGACGACGATGACGGTGGTGAGGAGAAGGGTGAAGTCGGCTCCCGCGAAGACTGCGGCCACATCGACCTCGAAGCCCTCGGGGCCGGTCAGGTAGACACGCACGTCCTCGAGATCGGCCGCGGCCGCTTCGCGGATCTCCGCGGCCCGCTCGGCCTGGCGCTCGACGTCGGACTCGGGGTCGAGCGGGACGACGAGAAGGGCGACCGTGCCGTCTTCCGAGATCTGGGCGGGCGGGACGAAGCCGTCCGGCGTGAAATCGGCGAGCTCGCCCGCCGCCTTCTCGCCGATCAGCGCGATGTCGTCGGACGACAGCTCTCCGTCGTCGGCGGCGAACACCAGCAGCGCCGACGTGGTGTCCGCACTCGGGAACTCCTCGAGCAGCTCGTCCACCTGCACGGACTCCGCCGAGTCGGGCAGCCCCACGGTGGGCGCCGTCTCCGATTCCGCCCCACTGCCGAGGGCGAAGAACCCGCCCGCGATGAGGCCGGCGAGCACCAGCACGATCCACGACGTCTTCGCGGAGGTGACGAAACGGAGGAAGCCGTTCATGGCCGCCCTTTCCCTAGCAGAACTAATGTCTAGATTATCTAGATATAAGTCAGACTGCGCAAGTTCGGGTTATCATCGACGCATGGATGCCGTCGCCGCTGGCAACACGGACGCTTCCCGCCGCCCTCGCGAGGCTGACGCGGGCGGCCCGCCCGTGCGCCCGGCGACCGGCCTGCTGCGCGACCTCATCACCGTGAGCGACCTGTTCGAGCGGCGGCTGCGGACGCACCTGACGGTGAACCCCACCGACCTCGAGGCCATGGAGCACCTGATCGCCTCGGGGCCGCTCGGGCCGAGTGAACTCGCGCGCCGGCTCGGCATCACGACGGCGTCCACGACGGCACTCGTGGACCGGCTCGTAGGACTCGGCCACGTCACCCGCGAGCCCCATCCCAGCGATCGCCGCGGGGTGCTGGTCGTGCCGACGGAGACCTCGCGCGAGAGCGCCCTTTCGGTGCTCATGCCGATGATCCTCGACGTCGACGCCGTGCTCGACGACTTCAGCGCTCAGGAGCAGGCGATCATCACGGCGTACCTCTCACGGGTCGTCGAGGTCTACCGCTCCCACGTCGAGCCGGCCCGTGCGTGAGCGCGCCGCTCGCGCACGGCCGACGATGCGCCGCCTCTCGGCCGGTTCTCAGGAAGACATCGGCGTAGCCCAGTAATCTGCCGACAGCAAGGGGAGTACTCCGGCGCGGTCGACTCGTCACTACGGATGCAGGGTGCATCCCGGGTCACCGGTCCTCGATCACGGGGATGGAGAAGACCTTGGCGTCATCCATCACGCCAGGTCTGGAGATCCCTGTGAACATCACCCCGCTCGTCTGGTTCATCACGATCGCGGTCACGATCGCGTTCTTCGTCTACGAGTTCTTCGCCCACGTCCGCAGACCCCACGAGCCGTCGATCGGCGAGTCGGCCCGCTGGTCGGCGTTCTACATCGGACTCGCGCTGCTCTTCGGCGTCGGCATCGGCGTCATGTCGGGCTGGACGTACGGCGGCGAGTACTTCGCCGGCTACCTCACTGAGAAGGCGCTCTCGGTCGACAACCTCTTCGTCTTCCTCATCGTGATGACGGGCTTCGCGGTGCCGAAGATCTATCAGCAGAAGGTGCTGATGATCGGGATCGTCATCGCATTGGTCCTGCGCGGCGTGTTCATCGCGGTCGGTGCCGCGCTCATCGAGAACTTCTCGTGGATCTTCTACCTGTTCGGCGCGCTGCTGCTGTTCCTGGCGTATCGTCAGGCCTTCGCGCACGGCGAGGCGGACCCCTCGCAGGGCCGCTTCATGTCGTTCGTGCGCCGCCACCTGCCGGTCAGCGACGAGTACAACGCGGATCGGCTCACCGTCGTCAAGGACGGTCGGCGCTTCGTCACCCCGATGCTCCTCGTGATCATCGCGATCGGCTTCGTCGACCTCGTCTTCGCCGTCGACTCGATCCCCGCGATCTACGGGCTGACAGAGGAGGCCTACATCGTCTTCACCGCGAACGCGTTCGCGCTGATGGGGCTCCGACAGCTCTACTTCCTGATCGGCGGCCTGCTGGAGCGCCTCGTCTACCTCGCGCAGGGTCTCGCCGTGATCCTCGCCTTCATCGGCGTCAAGCTGGTGCTGCACGCGATGCACGTCAACGAGCTCCCGTTCATCAACGGCGGTGAGCCGATGCTGTGGGCCCCCGAGATCCCCATCTGGTTCTCGCTGCTGTTCATCGCCGGCACCATCGCGGTGGCGACGGCCGCGAGCCTCATCAAGACCCGCGGCGACCGCGACGCGCCGGCACGCCCTCTGACCACGCCGGCCGCGGACGACGAGATGGCTGCCGACCGCGAGAGGGAGACCTCGTGACCCGCCGGCACTGAGCGACGCCCGGCGGCGGCCGCCAGGCGGCATCACGCTCGCCGCTCGACCCCGCCGTCCTCGATCGCCTGCGTGGGCCACTGCCACGTGGTGAGGCGCCCGCACATCCCGAAGCCGCGGGCGTCGCGTGGCGTGGCCCTGGTCACCGCGGCCTCGCCGAGCGCTCCGCGCCGCCCCGCTTCGAGTGCGTCCAACTGAGCGCGCGTGGCATCCGTCTCCGCCGCGACGGTCTGCTGCCAGATGGTGCGCCACCGCGCGACGCGGGGTTGCACGAGCGCCGCAGCCCGGCGGTGGAAGCGCTCGAGCGCCGATGGCCCCTCGTCGTCGATCGCGGCGCAGAGCGACGCGTACCCCTCGAGCGCGAGATCCCGGCGCGAGCGGGCCGCTGCGGCCCGTTCGTCGTCCGAGCCGCCCGCAGGGAGCGCGGCGGCGCGCGCGTACGCCTCGGGGTCGGCGAGGACGTCGTCGGGGAACGTCATGACGGCGTCGCCGGCCTCGGGGAGTCCGGCGTTCGACATGACGACGAGCAGACGCAGGTCTCCGCCGTTGATCAGCCGGTGCACGGTGCCGGGGGTGAACGAGACGATGTCGCCGGGAGCGAGCGGGTGCTCCTCGCGGCCCACCGACGACAGCGTCTGGACCGCCCCTGCGCCCGCGACGACCACGTAGCCCTCGCTCGATGCCGTGTGCAGGTGGGGGGTCCCGCCCGCGCACCCGTCGGCCGCTTCCCAGTCGTACACGGCGAGCTCGCTGAGCGCGACCCCGCCGGGGAAGCCTGCCATCAGAGCACCGTCCCCGCGGCTGCGGCGAGCGCCGGGGCGGCGTCGGCTCCGGCATCCGCGATGGCCACCGCGTAGCGGAACCGGACGGTCTCGCCCGGCGCCACGACCAGCTCCTCGCTGAAGAACGGTGCGGGGTTCAGACACGCGAACGGCTCGGATCGCACGAACCACTGCGGCGGATGCTGCGGATTCCGGGCATCGTCGACCATGACGACGAGGGACTGCTCGTCGATGTCGTCGTGGCGGCCGACGTAGCCCATCCACGCGTGACGCTGTCCGCGGAGGTCGTCTCCGGTGCCGCGCGCGCCCTCGGTGACGACCAGCCCGTCGGTGAAGGAGCGGGGGCCGCGCCAGAACAGGCCGCCGTATCCGGCGTTCTCCCGGCCCCGCGTGGTCGGGGACCCGATGGGGATGCTTTCGTCCGAGACGTTCGTCAGCGCGGTGTCGAAGGTGAGCGCCCAGGCGGTGTCGTCGAGGATATGGGCGCCGAGCTGCCGCTGCTCGGCGAACAGCCGCCTGCCGTCCTCGGCGATCCATTTCAGGTCGTGGGCGTACGAGGCACTCGTTCCGTCCGTCGACGCTCCGCCGCCCTGGTGCACCTGCGCCCCGTTGTTGGGCAGCTGCACGTACCCCTGGCCGTTGACGTACGTGACGCCGCCCCAGAAGTTCTCGTCGCCGACGACGGGCAGCGACCATGCGATGCCCTTGTGCCAGACGTGATCCCAGGGGCGGAACAGGCTGACCAGTCTCCCGGCCCGCGTGCGGATCGGGTGAAGGTACGGCTTCGGCGACTCGAACTGGACGGTGTCGGGGACGTACGTATACCGGACGAGCTCGACATCACCGTCCCGGATGCTCAACGCGCCGACGCCGTCATCGTCGATGCGGATGCTCACGCGCCCGCCCCGATCGGCTCCTTGACGGGCGCCCAGGGCACCGCGCCGCCGTCCATCGCCGTCGCGAACGGGTCGTCCGGCGTGATCTGGCCCGCACGGATCGGAACTCCGCGGAACGCCGACGCGTACGTCGCGGCGGCGAACTCGAGCGTGCGCCGGGCGTCGGCGATGCCCACGCCCGGGTCCCGCCCCTCTTCGAGTGCCGTCACGATCGCCTCGATCTGGCTGCGATGGCTGGTCGTCTCCGGGCTGTCCGACGCGTGCCACAGCGACGCGAGCTCTTCGTGTCCGCGTGCCGGCGTGAAGGTCCAGTCGCCGTCGGCGTAGCCGTAGAGGTGCTCGACCTCGACGGTCGCGCAGTCGAAGTCGAAGCGCAGGCGCGAGCTCTCGCGCGGCGAGACGATGGAGTTGACGATCGTCGCGAGGGCGCCGTTGTCGAACTCCGCGACGGCGACCGAGACGTCCTCCGTGTCGGTCGGCAGCTTCTGCCGAGCGGCGAACGCCGACACGCGGGACCAGGGACCCAGCACCGCGAGCAGCAGATCGAACTGGTGGATGCCGTGACCCATGGTGGGCCCGCCGCCCTCGACGTGCCACCGCCCACGCCAGGGCAGGTCGAAGTACTCCGGGCCGCGGTACCACTGCGTCTCGCAGGTCGCGACCATCGCGCGACCGAGCGCACCCTCCGCGAACAGACGGAGCAGACGCTGCGCCGCCGGGCCGAAGCGGTGCTGGTACACCGTGAGAACGGGCACGCCCGTCTCCGCGGACACCGCGGCCAGCTCATCGGCTTCGGCCAGGCTCAGCGCCGTCGGCTTCTCGACGAGCACCGGGACCCCGGCCCGCATCGCCGCGATGGCGAGCGGCACGTGCGTCTGCGGCGGAGTGCACACATGGACCAGGTCGAGCGTCTCCGCGGCGAGCAGCTCGTCGGCCGATGCGTACACCGAGGCCTGCGGGCTGTGCCGCAGCGCGAAGGCCTCGGCGCGGTCGCGGTCGACGTCCGCGACCGCGACGACCTCGATGCGCGGGGCCAGACCCGCGATGGCGCCGGCGTGCGCGTGCGCGATGCCGCCCGTCCCGATGATGGCCGATCGCAGCGGGGCGGCGCCTCGCTCGGGCGTGGTGGCGGATGGCATCGTTGCTCCCTCAATACAGTGAACGTTCACTAACGTGCTTCAGAGCGTATGCGGCCTCGCGCGCGCCGTCAAACCCGGCGTCGAGATCGCGACCCGCGGCCGGCTCAGCCGGCGCGCACGTCACCGCGCGCGAGGCGCCCCGGCGGTGAGGTGAGGCCGCCCGCCTGCGCGGTGCTTATCGTGACAGAAAGACCGGTGCGGTATGGTGCTGGCCGGTGTGCCGGGAAGTCGGGTCGGCGAGGCAGTCCGTCGCCGTCCCTGGAAGAGACCCTCGATGACCTCAACCACAGCCTCCGAGCGGAGACCCCTCCGGCGAGCCCAGCGGGTCCTCAGCGGGTTCATCAGGCGGTCGCCCGCCCGCGCGTCCGTGCTCGTGTTCATCAGCGCGGCTGCGGTCTTCTCGCTGCTGCTCCGGCTTCCCATCGCGACGGCGACCGGCAGGGCGGCACCCTGGCAGGACGCGATCTTCACCGCGACGTCGGCGATCACCGTCACCGGCCTGACGACGGTCGACACCGCGACCTACTGGTCGCCCTTCGGGTGGATCGTGATCCTCGTCGCGATCCAGATCGGCGGCCTGGGGATCGTGACCCTCGCGCTCCTGCTGGCGCGCGCTGTCACCCGGCAGCTGGGGCTCGGCGGCAGAGTGTTCGCCCAGCAGAACATCGGATCCCCCGAACTCGGAGAGGTGCGGCGCCTGCTGCAGATCGTCGTGCTGACGACCCTGTCGATCGAAGGGACCCTCTTCGTCGCGCTCGCCCCCGCCTTCATCGTCGCCGAGGGCTGGGGCAGGGGCCTGTGGCACGGCCTGTTCTATTCGATCTCCGCCTTCAACAACGCCGGCTTCTCCGTCCACGAGGGCGGTCTGATCCCGTTCCGGGACGACGGCTGGGTGCTGACGCCGATCGCGATCGGCGTCTTCGTCGGCAGCTTCGGATTCCCGATCTTCCTCAACCTCATCAACACGCGATGGAACCGCAAGCGGTGGAACCTGCACACCAAGCTCACCCTCGTCACCACGTCGCTGCTGCTGCTGGTCGGCGCCGCCGCCTGGACGGCGACGGAATGGAGCAACCCGGCGACGATCGCCGACTACACCGTCGGCGAGAAGGTGCTCAACGGCCTGTTCGCCTCGACGATGATGCGCTCGGGCGGGTTCGCGATCGTCGACACGGCGCAGTCCACGTCGACCACGCTGCTGCTCAGCGACGCGCTGATGTTCGTCGGCGGCGGTTCGGCATCCACGGCCGGCGGCATCAAGGTGACGACTCTCGCCGTGCTGTTCCTGGCCATCGCGGCCGAGGCCCGCGGAACGCGGGATCTGAGCGTCGCGGACCGCACCATCCCGAACGGGCTGCTCCGAGTCGCCATCAGCGTGACCTTCCTCGGCGCCACGCTGGTGCTCGGGGCGACGGCCCTCATCACGCTCACGAACGATGCGCCGCTGGATCGGATCCTGTTCGAGGTCATCTCCGGGTTCGCCACGTGCGGGCTGTCGGTCGGGCTCTCAGCGGAGCTCGACGCGTTCGGGAAGCTCGTGCTCTCCATCCTGATGCTCGCCGGCCGCATCGGGCCGATCGGCCTGGCCGCAGCGCTGGCCGTCAGGCAGCGCAAGATGCTCTTCTCCTTCCCCACCGAACGGCCGATCGTCGGCTGACGCCGCGGGGACGCCGAGACGTTCGCGCGCGGCATCCGTCCCGGCGTTCGTACGCGTTCCCGATGCCGTCGTGAGGATTCCGTGAGGGCGGCCAGGCGGGCGGTCGCGGCGCGAGTACCGTGTGCGGGTGGCGATGAGACGGCCGGGCCGGGTGCGCAATCGAGAGCTGGCCTCTCGGCTTCGCCTGCACCCGGCGCAGGCCGTGGCGAGCGGATTCGCCGTGACGATCCTCGCGGGAACGGCGCTGCTGCTGACACCGGTCGCCAAGGCCGGCCCCGGCGCGGCGACCCCCGTCGAGGCGCTCTTCACCGCCACGAGCGCGGTGTGCGTGACGGGCCTGGTCGTCGTCGACACCCCGACGTTCTGGACGCCGTTCGGCCAGGCGGTGATCCTGGTGCTGATCCAGCTGGGCGGCCTCGGGATCATGATCTTCGCGTCGCTGATCGGGCTCGTCCTCGCCCGGCGCATCTCCGTGCGATCGCGGCTGTATGCGGCCGCCGAGGCGAAGGTCCTCGGTCTCGACGACGTGCGCGGCGTGGTGCGGGGAATCGTCGGCATCTCGCTGACGACCGAGGCCGCCCTCTTCGTCGTCCTGTTCCTGCGGTTCCTGCTGGGCTACGGCTACTCCCTCGGCGATGCCGCGTGGCACGGCGTGTTCCACGCCGTCTCGTCGTTCAACAACGCGGGCTTCGCCCTGTACAGCGACAGCCTGATGGCCTTCGTGGGCGACCCGTTCATCTGCCTCCCCATCGCGGCGGCGATCATCCTCGGCGGGCTCGGCTTCCCGGTCATCATGCAGCTGCGCAAGGAGTTCCGGCATCCGCTGCACTGGGCCATGAACACCAAGCTCGTGCTGTCGGCGACGGTGGTCCTGCTCGCCGCAGGGTCCGTGTACATCACGGTCATCGAGTGGGACAACCCCGGCACCCTCGGAGGCCTCGATCCGTGGGCGCGGGTGCTGGCCGGCTTCTTCCAGTCGGTCCAGACGCGCACGGCCGGCTTCAACTCGGTCGACATCGCCGCAATGCATGACGAGACGTGGCTCGGCATGGACATCCTGATGTTCATCGGCGGCGGGCCTGCAGGCACCGCGGGCGGCATCAAGGTGACGACGTTCGCGGTGCTCTTCTTCATCATGCTCACCGAGCTGCGCGGCGAAGGAGCCGTGAACATCTTCGGCAAGCGGCTGTCGCGGGCGGTGCACCGGCAGGCGATCACGGTCGTCCTGATCGCGGTGGCCGCGGTCGTCGCGGGCACCGGATCGCTCATGCTGCTGACGGGCGAGAACCTCGATCGGGCGCTGTTCGAGACCGTCTCCGCGTTCGCCACCGTGGGCCTGTCGACGGGCATCACGCCGACCCTGTCGGAACCTGCCCAGGTCGTGCTGATCGTGATGATGTTCCTCGGCCGGCTGGGGCCCCTCACGCTCGGGTCGGCGATCGCGCTGCGCGAGCGGCGCGTCCTGTACGAATACCCGAAGGAGAGGCCCGCCATTGGCTAGATTCCCCGCGTTCTCGGGATCCGCGCGTTCGCGCCGGACCGCCGAGGCCCACTCCGTCGCCGTGATCGGCTTGGGGAGGTTCGGCAGCGCGCTCGCCCTCGAGCTCATGGCCGGCGGGACGGACGTCCTGGGCATCGACCTCTCCGAGGATCTCGTGCAGTCGCTCAACGGGCAGCTCACCCAGGTCGTGCGCGCCGACTCGACCAAGCGCGAGGCGCTGGAGCAGCTGGCCGTCGACGAGTTCGATCGCGTGGTCGTCGCGATCGGCGGCGACATCTCGGCGTCGATCCTGACGTGCTCGATCCTGCTCACCATGGACATCCCGGCGGTCTGGGCGAAGGCCGTCGACGACCAGCACGGGCTGATCCTCGAACAGCTGGGCGTGGGCAAGGTGATCTACCCGGAGAAGGACATGGGCCGCCGCGTGGCGCACCTGGTGCGCGGCGCTGCGCTGGACTTCATCGAGATCGCTCCCGGATACGCCATGGTCAAGGCGCCCGCGCCCTCGTCGGTCCAGGGTGTCCCGCTCGGCGAGACGGGGCTCCGTCGCAGCCACGGCGTCACGATCGCCGCGTTCCAGCACGGCGACAGCCCCTGGGACAACGCCGACAACCGCACCGTCCTGCGCGCGGGCGACACCATCCTCGTGGTGGGCAAGACGCGCGACGCCGAGGCGTTCGCTCAGCTCATCTGACGCGGAAACCATGGCGGCGGGGTCGCGGCACGGGCGCGTCGCCTCCCCCCGGCAGGCGCGGAGTTCGCCATACTGACGGGCATGGATGCCGTCAACGCGTGGTTGCTGACATGGGGTGACAACCTCTGGACCTGGGTCGTCCTCCCGGTCGTCGTTCTCCTGGGTCTCTACTTCACGATCCGCTCCGGCGTCGTGCAGTTCCGGCTCATCCCCGAGATGTTCCGCACCCTCACCGACAAGACGCCCCGCAACGCCGACGGCGATCCGCAGTCCGTCTCGGCGTTCCAGGCCTTCACCATCTCGGCGGCATCACGGGTCGGCGTCGGCAACATCGCCGGGGTCGGCACCGCGATCGCCGTCGGTGGACCCGGCGCCGTGTTCTGGATGTGGGTGATGGCGTTCATCGGCGGGGCGTCGAGCTTCATCGAGTCCTCGCTCGCGCAGCTGTTCAAGGTGCGCGACAAGGACAGCTTCCGCGGCGGGCCGGCGTACTACATGCAGCGCGGCCTGAAGGCGCGCTGGCTCGGCGTCTGGTTCGCGGTCATCCTCATCGTCTGCTTCCCTTTCGCCTTCAGCTCCCTGCAGGCCAACACGATCTCGGCGACGGTCACGTCGAGCATCGGGGGCGACAACCCCTGGCTGCCGTGGGGCGTGGGCCTCGGGATCGCGGTGCTCACCGGGCTGGTCGTGTTCGGAGGCGTCCGCCGGATCGCCTCGGTCACCCAGTTCCTGGTGCCCATCATGGCGATCGCCTACCTGCTGCTGGGCATCGTCGTGGTCGCGCTGCACGTCGACCGGATCGGCCCGGTCTTCGCCGAGATCTTCACCTCGGCCTGGGGATTCAACGAGGTCGTCGGCGCCGCGTTCGGGTACATCGTCCTCACCGGCGTCAAGCGCGGCATGTTCTCCAACGAGGCCGGGCTCGGCTCCGCCCCCAACGCCGGCGCGAGCGCCGCGGTGACGCACCCGGTCAAGCAGGGGCTCGTCCAGACCCTCGGGGTCTACTTCGACACGTTCCTGGTGTGCTCCATCACCGCCTTCATCATCCTGGTGTCGGTGCCGGATCTCGCCGGAGCCACCAAGGGCATCGGGCTCACGCAGGGGGCGCTCGTCGGCACGCTGGGCGAATGGTCGAACATCGCGCTGACCGTGATCATCTTCCTGCTGGCGTTCTCGTCGATCCTGGGCAACTACTACTACGGCGAGTCCAACATCGAGTTCATCTCGACCAACCCGATCCTGCTCACCGTCTACCGGGTGCTCGTGGTGGCCGCCGTGCTGGCAGGTTCCGTGGTGGGGGCCGACCTCGTGTGGAACTTCGCCGACGGCGTGATGGGCCTCATGGCGCTGACGAACCTCATCGCCATCGGCCTGCTGTCCGGGCTCGCGTTCAAGCTGCTCAAGGACTACACCGGTCAGCGGCGCGCGGGCCGCGACCCGGTCTTCACGCGCGACAGGCTCCCCGGCGTCACCGGCATCGAGTGCTGGGAGGACGAGCTCACCGTCACCGGTCCGATCGACACCGTCACCAAGACGCGGCAGGCCGAGAAGCACCGCGACCACCTGCACCACGACCAGTCGAGCGACCAGCGCTGAAGGTGCCGGCCGCCTCCCCGTCCGACCCGCTCCTCAGAGACCGAGCCGCGAGAGGAAGTCGTTGCCGAACACGCCTCGCGGGTCGAGGCGGCGGCGCAGCGCCGCGAAGTCGTCCCAGCGGCGATAGAGGCGCGGCATCCGCTCGGCCGCCCCGTCGAGCGTGAAGAGCTTGCCCCAGTGCGGGCGCGCATCCAGGGGCTCCAGGGCACGCTCGATGACGGGCAGCAGCCGCTCGACGCCGGGCTGGTCGGGCTGCCAGGTGAAGTGGATGCCGAGGACGTCGGTCTCGTACGCGGGAGACAGCCACAGGTCGTCGCTCGCGACGGTGCGCAGCTCGCACACCTGCAGCAGCGGCGCGACCTGGCCGGCGAGGTCGCGCATCGCCGCGATGGCCGCGACGGCGTTGCGCCGGGGCACGAGGAACTCGGACTGCAGCTCCTCGCCGTTGGACGGCGTGAACTCGAGCTTGAAGTGCGGCAGCCGGGCGTACCACTCCCCCGGGGCGCCGAGCTGCTCGGTGCAGCTCTCGGCCGATACGCCGGGGAGCGGATGCCGCTTGCCCGGCGCCTTCGGGGCGCCCAGGATCTCGTCGGGGAGCGCGCCGGCCTGATCGGCCCGACGCTTCACCCACAACTGGTCGACGGTGCCGGGATCGCGCCACGTGTGGAACATCGACACGCTGTAGCCCAGGCCGGTGATCGCGTCCAGGTCCTCGAGCACGGCATCCAGCGGCAGGCGCTCGTAGACGGTCTGCGCGACCTCGAACGTCGGCACCAGATCGAGCTCGAGCGCCGTCACGATGCCGAGCGCACCCAGTGAGACGACGACGCCGTCGAAGTCGGCGTCGCCCCGCCGGAACGTGCGCAGGTCGCCGTCGGCGGTCATGAGCTCGACGCCCGCGGCGGCCGCCGCAAGGGAGGCGACGGCGTCGCCCGAGCCGTGCGTTCCGGTCGCGACGGCTCCGGCGAGCGAGATGTGCGGCAGGGACGCGAGGTTGGCCAGCGCCCATCCCTCGCGGTGAAGCGCCGGTGCGATGTCGCCGTACCGCAGGCCGGCCGCGGCGCGCACGACACCGCGCTCGGCGTCGATGCTCACCTCGGCGGGGAGCTCGCCGAGGAAGACGTGCACACCGTCGGTGTCGGCGATCGTGTTGAAGCAGTGGCGACTGCCGAGGGCCTTCACGCGGTCGGCCGAGCGCACCACCTCGGCGAGCTCGTCGAGGGACCGCGGTGCGACGATCCGCGACGGCCCGTAGACCACGTTCGATGCCCAGTTGCGGGTCAGGTCCGGGCGAGCCGTCGTCATCGCGCCACCCCATCGGCCGGCGCCTCGAAGGGCGAGGGCCCGAGCTCGTCGAGGAGGTCCTTCATCTTCGCGTAGGCGCGGTTGCGGTAGGCCACCAGCTCGGGGATGCGCGCGGGGTCGATCTCGCGGAACCCGGCACCGGACTTGGTGCCCAGCTCGCCGCGCTCGATCCGCTCGGCGAGGATCGGGGGCGTGGCGAACCGCTCGGGGAAGTCACCCTGCAGCGAGGCGTAGCAGAACGCGTAGACGTCCAGACCCGCCATGTCGGCGATGGCGAACGGACCGAAGAAAGGCAGCCGGAACCCGAAGGTCGACCGGACGATGGCATCGATGTCCTCCGGCGTCGCGATGCCCTCGTCGACGAGCTGCGTCGCCTCGTGGAACAGGGCGTACTGCAGCCGGTTCAGCACGAAGCCGGTCGCATCCTTGACGCGCGCGCCGACCTTGCCGCACTGCGACAGCAGCTCTTCGGCGACGACGATCGCGCTCTCGGCGGTGGACGGGTGAGGGATGAGCTCGACCCCCGGCACGAACGGCGCGGGGTTGGAGAAGTGCACGCCGAGGAACCGCTCCGGGTTCGCCACCGCCTCGGCGAGCTTCGTGATCGAGATGGTCGAGGTGTTGCTGCCGATGACGGCCTGCGCGTTGGCCTGCGAGATGCGCCGGAGCGTCTCGTGCTTGACCTCGATCCGCTCGGGCACCGCCTCCTCGATGAACTCGGCGTCGGCGACGGCCTCCTCGATGCTCTGCGCGGCCGAGATGTGGCGCGCGACCAGCTCGGCGGCTCCTGCCGGGAAGAGACCCTGCTGCTCGAACTGCGCGGCCTCGGTGCGGACCCGATCGAGGTTGGATGCCGCGATCTCGGCGGTGACGTCCGAGAGCACGACGTCGTGGCCGGCCATCGCGAAGACCTGCGCCATCCCGCCACCCATGTAGCCACTGCCGACGACGGCGATACGGGTCATGAGCGGGCCTCCACGGTGTGCGGGTTCTGGGTGGTGTCTCCGGCGACGCCGGGCTGGTCGTAGGAGTCGATGGCGGCGACCTTCGCCGCCGACGACGAGGACGGGTCGAACCGATAGCCGAGCCACTCCGTCACGAGGCGCTTGGCGAGCTCGAGGCCGATGACGCGCTGCCCCATCGTCAGGACCTGCGCGTCGTTGCTGAGCACCGAGCGCTCCACCGAGTAGCTGTCGTGCGCGGTGACGGCGCGGATGCCCGGCACCTTGTTGGCCGAGATCGCCACGCCGAGCCCGGTGCCGCAGATGAGCAGGGCACGGTCGGCGTCCCCGGCGGCCACGCGACGGGCGGCTTCGACGGCGACGTGCGGGTAGTCGGTGTGCTCGTCGCCCGCGACGCCCACGTCGGCGACCGAGGCGACCCGGGGGTCGGCCTCCAGCAGCGCCTTCAGGGCGGACTTGTACTCGTAACCGGCATCGTCGCTTCCGACGACGATGCGCAGGGTGTCGCTCATCGCTGTTCCTCTCGAAGGTTCTCTTGTGCGGATGCCTCGGCGATCGCCGTCGCGATGAGGGCGAGCGACGTCGCACCGGCGTCGGGATGCCCCAGGCTCTTCTCGGCGAGCGGGCGGGCGCGACCGAGGGCGGGACGAAGGGCCGACGTGGCCGCGGCGGCGTCGGTCGCGGCCCGGGCGGCGGTCTGAAGCGCGACGGGCAGGCTCTCGCCGGCGTCGATCTGCTCGGCGAGCACTCGCGCGAACGGATCGAGCGCGTCGACCATCGTCTTGTCGCCCACGCTCGCGCCGCCGCGCGCGGTCACCGCGTCCAGCGCCGCTCGCGCTGCGCCGACGGCGGACGTGCGCGGGTCGGCGCCATCGCGGTCCAGCGCGGAGCCGATCGCGCGCAGCATCGCGCCCCACAGCGCGCCGGAGGTGCCCCCGGCCTTCTCGCTCCACGCCTCGCCGGCGGCATCCAGCATCGCCGCCAGGCCCGCGTCGGGGTCGGCCGCCTCACATGCCGCGTCGACGCCGGTGCGCATGCCGACGCCGTGGTCGCCGTCCCCGGCGATCGCGTCGATGCGGCCGAGCTCGGCCTCGTGCTCGTGGATCGTGTCGCGCGCGGCCACGAGGCAGGCCCGGGCGACCGCGGCGGCGGACTTCGACCACGCGGAGGCATCGGAGCTGCTCGCGGCCTCGGCCGCGGCGCCCTCGTCCTCGTCCTCGGCGTCGGCAGCGGGGGCGATGACGACCGAGCCCTTGCGGTAGGCCGGCGTGTACGCGGGCGCGGCCCACAGCGCCTCGAGCTCGTCGTCGAGCCAGAAGAGGGTGACGGATGCCCCGGCCATGTCGAGGCTCGTCACGAGCTCGCCCACCTCCGGCTGCACCACGGTGATGCCCGCCGCGTCGAGCCGGGCGGCGACGTCGCCGTACAGGACGAAGAGCTCCTCGTATTTCACCGAGCCGAGGCCGTTCACGATCACGGCCACGCGATCGCCGCGCTCCTCGGGGACGTCCGCGAGGAGCGCGTCGACGAGCGTGCGGGCGAGGTCCTCCGACGTGGCGCGCGGCACGTCGCGGATGCCGGGCTCGCCGTGGATGCCGAGACCGATCGACATCATGCCGTCCGGGACGGTGAAGAGCGGCTCGTCGGCGCCCGGGAACGTGCAGCCGCTGAAGGCGACTCCGAGCGTGCGGGTGCGGTGGTTCGCGTGTCGGGCGAGGCGCTCGACGTCGTCGATCGAGTCGCCGCGCTCGGCGGCCGCGCCGGCGATCTTGAACACGACGAAGTCGCCCGCGATGCCGCGGCGCTTGTGCAGCTCGTCCTGCGGGGCGCTGGCGATGTCGTCGGTGCAGAGCACCGTGCGCGCGTCGATGCCCTGCTCGCGCAGGCGCTCCTGCGCCTCCCCGAAGTGCAGCACGTCGCCGGCGTAGTTGCCGAAGCTGAAGAGCACGCCGCCGCCGCGATGCGCCGCCTTCGCGACGCGATAGGCCTGCCCCGCCGAGGGCGAGGTGAAGATGTTGCCGCACACCGCGCCCGCCGCCATCCCGGCTCCGACGACGCCGGCGAAGGCGGGGTAGTGCCCCGACCCGCCGCCCACGACGAGCGCGACCGAGCCGCGCGGTGCAGGAGCGGCGCGGACGACGCCGCCGTCGACGGCGCGGACCAGGTCGCCGTGCGCGGCGACGAAACCGGCGAGGGCCTGCGGAACGAACTCGGCCGGGTCGTTGGCGATGCGGGTCACGAGGCACCTCCGTCGTGGCGGGGCTGGCGCACCCTGCTCTCGCCCCGCACGTAGCCGTCGCGCTTGGGGAGCACGTGCCGGCGCAGGTAATCGCGGTTGTCGGCGCACACGCTCAGCCCGTCGCCACCGTAGTTCTCCACGCAGATCACGCCCTGGAAGCCCTGCGCGATCGCGTACCGGAACGCGCGGCGGTAGTCGATGAGGCCGTACTGCATCGGCGCGGGCACCGCGAAGTACGTCCCGCGTGCCGTGTCCTCGTCGCGCGCGTAGTTCTTGACGTGCCAGAAGTTGGCGTAGGGCAGCGTCTTCTCGACGAGCTCCCACCACGACTCGATGGGCCGATGCAGTCGCACCAGATTCCCGATGTCGGGGTTGAGGCCGACATTGTCGAGACCGATCTCCTCTACCAGGCGCACCGCCGAGTCGGCGGTGCCGAGGAAGGTGTCCTCGTACATCTCGAGGGAGACCAGGATGCCGAGCTCCGCGGCGTGGCTGCCGAGCTCTCTCAGCCGGCTGACCGCGAGATTCCAGTCCGCGGGGTCGTCGACGTGGCCCTGCACCGTCCAGAACCAGAGCTCCTCCTGCTGCTGCGGAGTCAGCGCCTGGTGCAGGCCGAACGACACGGTCTCGATTCCGAGCGCGGCGGCGGCGTCGAGCGTGCGATGGCTGTAGGCGAGGTTCGCGTCGCCGTCGGCGCGATCGATGACGCTGCGCCGGATGGCCGAGATCGACGTCGGCACGACGCCCGCGCGCGCGGACGCGTCTTTCAGATCACGCAGGCCGCCGGCGGTCAGGTCCCCGACGCGCAGCCACGAGTCGGTGATGTCGACACGGTCGAACCCGGCATCGGCGATCTCGGTCAGGGTGACCGCCCATTCCTCGGCGCCCGCGTCGGTGACGCTGCGTCCGTCAGCGGTGGTGCCGGGGAAGGGAAGCGCGGCGGCCGCGATCGGCCAGTTCTCCGCAGTGAGGCCGGTCATGAGGCATCCTTGGCTCGCGATTTGTTCTAGGCAACAACAATTCTCAACGTTAGCGTGCCTTCGAGCGATGGCAAAGCGGTTCGTCGAACTGGGTTCCGTCAGAGCTCGCTCGCCGTCTCGGCTCCCGTGGTCGCCGGTCCGGGACATGCACAGGTGCGTCTGCGTCCTCTCGGGACGTAGCATGCCGTCAGGAAAGCATCGGGAACATCGGCGGTGTCGGCGAGGCGCTTCTCGTACCCTGCCGGCGACCGGCCCGACGCGCCGATGGTCGGAGGCAACTGTGCGGACAAGCGCGAAGAGCGGCTCCGCAGGCTTTCTCCCGATCCTGCGCTGGTTGCCTCGCTATGAACGGCGATGGCTGCGCGCGGACATCATCGCGGGAGTGGCCGTCGTGGCGATGATCGTGCCGAAGAACCTCGGGTATGCCGAGATCGCGGGGATCCCAGTTCAGAACGGTCTGTACGCTGCGGCGGCCGGGGCGATCGTCTACGCGCTGTTCTGCACGTCACGTCAGATCTCCACCGGTCCGAGCTCGGCGTTGGCAACGGTCGCCGGGGGTGTGGTGATCGTGACCGGTGTCACTGGCGGTGATGCAGCTCAGCTCGTCGCGGCGATCACGCTGGTGACCGGCATCCTGTTGCTGCTCCTGGCGCTCTTCCGGATGGGATGGATCGCCCAGTTCCTCTCGAAGGCCGTCGTCACCGGGTTCCTGGCGGGAGCCGCAATCGATGTGGTCGTGGGAGAGCTGCCCAAGCTGACCGGCACCTCGGGAGAGGGCGACAACGTGTGGCGGGAGTTCGCGTCGTGGATCGTCGGGCTGGGTGCCATCCACCTCCCGACACTGGTGGTCGGCGCGGCAGCCCTCGCGGTGATCCTCGCGCTGCGCTTCTGGGCGCCCAAGATCCCCGGCGCGCTGGTGCTCGTCGTCGGCGGGCTCCTCGCATCCGCGCTGCTCAACCTGGGCGAGCGAGGAGTGACGCTGGTCGGCGACGTGCCGAGCGGGCTGCCCGTCCCGCAATTGCCGGACCTCGACATCGTCCTGGGGAACGTCCCGGAAATCATCATCGCGGCATTGGCGCTGCTGCTGATCGGGTTCTCTCAGACGGCAGGCGACGCCAGATCCTTCGCGACCCGGCACCGTTACCGCATCGATGTGAATCAGGAGGCGGTGGCCCAGGGTATGGCCAACGTCGGCGCCGGCCTCGTCCAAGGGATGCCGGTCTCGACGAGTCTGTCGGCCAGTTCGCTCAACGAATCCGCAGGTGCGCGCACACCCGTGGCGTCGCTCACCACCGGAACGCTGGTGATCCTGACGCTGCTCTTCCTCGCACCTGTCTTCTCAGAGCTGCCGAAGGCCGTGCTGGCCTCCATCATCATCGACGCGGTCGTGTTCGGGATGATCGACCTCAAAGAGTTCTCCCGGCTGCGGCGCGTGTCCAGATTCGACTTCTGGATCGCGGTGGCGGCCGTCGTGGGCGTGCTGTCCGCGGGCGTGCTCTTCGGGATCGTCATCGGGATCGCACTGTCGCTCGGGTGGCTCATCTACGTGTCGACACGGCCCGCCATGCCCCTGCTCGGCCGTGAGCCCGGCACCCAGGTCTTCCGCGACATCGACCTCAACCCCGCCGATGAGACCATCGCCGGTATCGCCGTGATACGTCTGGACGGCGGCCTGTTCTTCGCAACCGCCGAAGCGTTCGATGAACGCATCCGCAAGGTCATCTCCGGGGACCCGCTCCTCACCGCGCTGGTGATCGATCTGGAAGGCGTCGCCTTCGTGGATTCGCAGGGGGCAGCCAAACTCACCGAGCTCGTCGACCTGGCCGAAGCGGAGGGCGTCACGATGCGGCTGGCGCGAGTCAAGCCCCGCGTACGCGACGTACTCGAGGCCCAGGGCATCATCGATCGGATCGGCACTGACCACGTCCACGGCAACGTCCATCGGGCCGTCGGGGCGCAACTGTCCCAGAGCGCAGGCGACGAGACGCGTGGAAGCGGACTCTGACGCGTGACGCTTCGAGTGAGTCCGACTGTTCACGCCCTGTGGCGTGGTGGTTCCAGCTCGTGTCATCCCGCTACGAGGAATGGGCCAGATCGAGACCGTCCGAGAAGGACGTCGATCTGGCCCAAACTGGCGGTGACGGTGGGATTTGAACCCACGGTAGGGGGTTACCCTACACAACTTTTCGAGAGTTGCACCTTCGGCCGCTCGGACACGTCACCGCCGACAAGCTTACGACACGCGGACGGATGCCGCGAATCGGTCCTGGCCGCCGCGCTCGCCGCCCGCCGCCGCCACATCGTCAGGCAGCGTCGAGGAACGACCGGTGGTGGTACCCGTCGGGGTCGAGCACCGCCACGGTGGACTCGCCGACCTCGTGGAAGATGCCCGGCACATCGTTGAGCGGTTCGGACACGACGACCTGCGCGTGGTCGCCGAAGAGCGACAGGCGCTCGGCGTCGGGGTACATCGCGCGCAGCGTGGGGATGTCCGCCGAGTGGAAGAGCGTCCGCGAGCGCCCCTGCGACGAATAGCGGAACGCCCACAGCGTCGTCCCGTCCGAGACCGCGAGCGTGCCCTGCATCGGGAACGGCACGCCGGCCGCACGGCCGAGCTCCTCCACGCGGCGGATGGCCGCACCGACGGCCGTGATCGGGTCGTCGGCGAGTCCGTACGTCAGGGCGAGGTGGAACAACACCTCGGAGTCCGTCGTCCCCTGCATGAGCGGGTACAGCGCGGGGTCGACGGCGAGCGTGAGGTCGCGCTTGATGAGGCCGAATCCCGAGATCGCGCCGTTGTGCATGAAGAGCCACTCGTCGTGCCGGAACGGGTGGCAGTTCGTCTGCTGGATCGGCGGTCCCGCGGCCGCGCGCACATGCGCGAAGAAAAGCGGGCTGAGGACGGCGCGGGTGATCTCGCGGAGGTTCTGATCGTTCCACGCCGGCTCGATGCTGCGGAAGACGAACGGATGCCTCGGGCTGGCGGCATCCGTCCCTCCGGTGTCCTGCGGGTACCAGCCGAAGCCGAAGCCGTCGCCGTTGACGGTCTCGGCTCCGAGCGGCGAATTCTGCGACATCGCCACCACCGAGTGCTGCGCGTCGAGGACGAGGGCGGCCGGCCGCAGCGGCTCCCCCGTGTAGGCCAGCCATCGGCACATCGCAGCTCCCGCGCGAGGTTCGAAGCGGCACAGGGTGGGGCTGTCGTCATCTTACGGCGCCGAGCCCCCGCGCACACGGGGTCGCGCGGACCGACCGCCGTGTCGCCGGGCGGGTCTAGCGTGGGGGTCGTGACGCACGAGCAATCCGGGGCCGAGCAGACCGTCACCGATCCGATGTCGACGACGCAGCGGTTCGTGCTGTGGATCGCGATCCTCGGATCCTTCGTGGCCTTCCTCGACGGCACCATCGTCAACGTCGCCCTCCCCGCCATCAGCGACGAGCTCGGCGGCGGCCTCCGGACGCAGCAGTGGGTCGTCGACGCCTACCTCATCACCCTCGGCGCGCTGATCCTGGTCGCGGGATCCGTGAGCGACGCCTACGGTCGCGTGCTGGTGCTCCGCATCGGGCTCATCGGCTTCGGCGTGGCATCCCTCGCGATCGCGGCCGCGCCGACGGCCGAGTTCCTGATCGTCGCGCGAGCGGTGCAGGGTGCCGCGGGCGCGTTCCTCGTGCCGAGCTCACTCGCGCTCATCACGTCGAACTTCTCCGGCGGGGCGCAGGGCCGCGCCATCGGCGTCTGGACGGCGATGACGACCTCGGCGATGATCGTCGGCCCCCTCATCGGAGGCCTCCTGGTCGACCTGGCGTCGTGGCGGCTGGCGTTCCTCATCAACGTGTTCCCGATCGGCGCGACGCTGGTGCTGCTCGCGCGGGGCGGCTTCCGTGACACCCGGCACCCGGATGCCTCGATCGACTGGCTCGGCGCGGCCCTGTGCACCCTCGGCCTCGGCGGCATGGTCTACGCGCTCATCGAGCAGCCCCACCTGGGCTGGTCCTCTCCCGCGATCTGGGTGCCGCTCCTGCTCGGCGCAGTGCTGTTCGTGCTGTTCATCCTGCGCCAGCGGCGGGTGCGCAGCCCGATCCTGCCGCTGGACCTCTTCCGGGTCCGCAACTTCTCGGCGGGCAACATCGCGACGACGTTCATCTACGGCGCCCTCGCCCTCAACGGCATGGTCGTGGTGGTCTACCTGCAGGAGGGCGCCGGCCTCTCCGCCACGCTCGCGGGGCTCGCGAGCCTGCCCACGACGATCCTCCTCATCCTCTTCAGCTCCCGCGTGGGCACGCTCAGCGGCCGGTGGGGTCCGCGTTTGTTCATGACCGTCGGCCCGATCACTATGGGCGCCGGCGCCCTGCTCCTGCTCACCGTGAGCACGGACTTCTCCTACTGGTGGCAGGTGCTTCCGAGCATGGTCGTCCTGGGCGCGGGACTGGCGCTCACGGTGGCGCCGCTGACGTCGGCGATCCTGGGCTCGATCGGACCGGAGCGCTCCGGCATCGCATCCGCGGTCAACAACGCCGTCGCCCGCGTCGCAGGCCTCATCGCGATCGCCCTGCTCGCCACGATCGTCGGCGGCGCGCTCGACCTCGACGGCTTCCACCGCGCGGCGATCGTCACGGCCGCTCTCATGATCGCGGGCGGGATCACCTCGTTCCTCGGCATCCGCAATCCCGAGACCGCCGCCGACACACCGCCCGCGTGACGGGCGACGGATGCCGCGACCCGGCCGGGGCGCGGCATCCGCTCGCCGTCGCCATACTCACGGCCACCGGCGCTGGCCGCACCGCGTCCCGCGCTGCCAGACTGGCGGCATGGCCGTGATCGAGAACTCGAAAGTCACCATCGTCGGAGCGGGCAGCGTGGGGTCCAGCGCGGCCTACGCGGCGCTGATCCGGGGGTCCGCGCGGCACGTCGCGCTCTACGACATCGCGACCGAGAAGGTCGAGGCCGAGGTGCTCGACCTCGCCCACGGGACGCAGTTCACCGGCTCGAGCGACATCGTCGGCGGCAGCGACCTGTCGGTCGTCGAGGGCTCGCACGTCGTGGTCATCACGGCCGGCGCCAAGCAGCACCCGGGGCAGACTCGCATCGAACTCGCCGGCGTGAACGCCGGGATCATGCAGAAGATGATGCCGCAGCTGCTCGAGGCGGCCCCGAACGCGATCTATGTCATCGTCACCAATCCGTGCGACGTGCTCACCGTGCTCGCGCAGGAGGACACCGGCCTGCCGCCCGAGCGCATCTTCGCCTCCGGCACGGTGCTCGACACCTCGCGCCTGCGGTGGAAGCTCGCCGAGCGCGCCGGCGTCTCCACCTCGAGCGTGCACGCCTACATCGTCGGCGAGCACGGCGACACCGAGTTCCCGCTGTGGTCCAAGGCGACGATCGGCACCGTGCCGATCCTGGACTGGGTCACACCGCGCGGCGACCGCCTGACCGTCGAAGAGCTCGACCGCATCGCCGTCGACGTCCGCGACGCCGCCTACAAGGTCATCCAGGGCAAGGGTGCGACGAACTACGCCATCGGCCTGTCCAGCGCCCGCATCATCGAGGCGATCCTCAACGACGAGCGCGCGGTCATGCCCGTGTCGACGGTGCTCAGCCGGTTCCACGGCGTCGACGGGGTGGCCCTGTCGGTGCCGTCGGTGGTGAGTGCGACCGGCGCGGTCCCGATCCGCGAGACGAGGTTCGACGACCGCGAGCTCGAGCTGTTCCACGCGTCCGCCGATGCGCTCAAGAAGGTGGCCGACTCGCTGCGCGCCTGACGAACCCCGGCGACGCGCGCCGGCGATGTCCCCGCGGGCGCCTACGCTGGGCCCATGCCCGCAGCCCGACGCCCGACGCAGACCGCGCCCTACCGCTGCACCGAATGCGGCTGGACGACGATCAAGTGGGTGGGCCGCTGCGGCGAATGCCAGCAGTGGGGCACCGTGGTCGAGGCGGCCGAGCAGACCGGCATCCTCCGCTCGATCACGCCGGTCTCGCCCGGCGCGGCGCGCGCGGCGCAGCCCATCACCCGCATCGACACGTCCGACGCGCCGCGCCGCACGACCGGGGTCGGCGAGTTCGACCGGGTGCTCGGCGGCGGCCTCGTTCCGGGTGCGGCGATCCTGCTCTCCGGCGAGCCGGGCGTCGGCAAGTCGACGCTGCTGCTCGAGGTGGCGGCGCAGTCCGCCCGCGAAGGGCGCCGCGTGCTCTACGCGAGCGCGGAGGAGTCGACGGCTCAGGTGCGCCTGCGCGCCGAGCGCACCGGCGCGCTCCACGACGAGCTGTACCTCGCGAGCGAGACCGATCTGGCGACCATCCTCGGCCACGTCGACGACGTCTCCCCCGACCTGCTGATCGTCGACTCCGTGCAGACGGTGTCGTCGGCCCTGTCCGAGGGCATGGCGGGGCATCCGTCGCAGGTGCGCGAGGTGGCGGCGACGCTCATCCGGGTCGCGAAGGAGCGCGGGATCCCCACGATCATCGTGGGCCACGTCACCAAGGACGGCTCGATCGCGGGGCCCCGCATCCTGGAGCACCTGGTCGACGTCGTGTGCCAGTTCGAGGGCGACCGGCAGACGTCGCTGCGGTTCGTGCGCGCGCTCAAGAACCGCTTCGGTCCGACGGACGAGGTCGGATGCTTCGACATGACCGGCGCGGGCATCGCCGAGGTCCCCGACCCCAGCGCCCTGTTCCTCGGCCACGGCAGCACCGAGCCCGGCACGTGCGTCTCGATCGCCTTGGAGGGCCGGCGCGCGCTGCCCGTCGAGGTGCAGGCGCTGACGATCGACAGCAAGTCGGGCAACCCGCGGCGCATCGTGAACGGGGTCGACGCCGCCCGCGTGGCGACCGTGCTGGCGGTGCTCGAGAAGCGGATGAAGATCAAGACCTCGGATCAGGACGTGTACGTCTCGACGGTCGGCGGAGTGAGATTCGCCGAACCGGCGGCCGACCTCGCGATCGCGCTCGCCGTGGCCAGCGCGGTCGAAGGATGGACGATTCCCCGCCATATCGCCGTGGTCGGCGAGCTGAGCCTGGCGGGCGAGGTGCGGCCCGTCACCCAGGCGACGCAACGGCGCAGCGAAGGCGCGCGTCTCGGGTACCGAGACGTGATCGACCACCGCTCGGGCTCGCTGGGTGGCGCCGTCAGCGACGTGCGGACGCGGTCGAAGGGCCGGCCGGGCGAAGACGTCCCCGAGTTCTGAGGCTCGGCCGGTCCCCTCAGCGCTGGAGCCTGCCGGGCGAAGACGTCCTTGGGTCCCGCGGCGTGCGGCCGGTCCCCTCAGCGACCCCCGGGCCGGCGTCGACGCCCAGGGTCGGCGTACCCGAGCACGATGGGGATCACCAGTCCGGCCGCGCACACGATTCCGACGAGCAGGAATTCCACCCGGCGAGTCTGCCCGCTCATCCCCGTCGACGCAAACCCCTCCCCCGGAGCTGCCGTCTGCTGTCGCGCGGGCGCGTCCCCCGGCGGATCACCGGGGGTTTGGGGCGCACCGCTGTCGTTCGGGGCGCACGGGGCACGCCCCAGACGGGCGCGACGCGCCCCAAACCCGAGGAAGCTCGGCGCTTGTCGCGCGGGCACCCACCCGGCGGATCACCGGGGGTTTGGGGCGCACCGCTGTCGTTCGGGGCGCACGGGGCACGCCCCAGACGGGCGCGACGCGCCCCAAACCGGGGACGCTGGGTGCTGGGCGCGTCAGGCGTCGAGCGCGGCGATGAGGTCGGCGGGTGAGGCCTGCAGCGGGTGGGGTCCGGCGATGTCGAAGAAGACCGTGGTGATCTCGGCCTCGTGCGCGCCGAGGAACGCGCGCAGCCATGCCGGCGACTGCAGCGCGACGCCGGGCGGCAGGCTCGCGGGCTTGTGCGCGGCATCGCTGAACAGCAGCAGGGCCACGTCGCCGGTGTCGGGGTCGCGGTACGTCCACACCTCGCCGACGTCGAGCGGGTTGTCGCGCTGCCCCGGACGCATGAGCGGGACGACGGTGGGACCATGGCGCAGCGCGAACGCGACCGCCGCCATGTCCTGCGTCTGGAGCGCATCGCTCAGCTGGGTGTTGCGGAACTCCAGCGGCTCCTTCGCCTTCTTCGCCCGCTTCTTGCCTGCCACCCCTCCAGCGTAGCTTCGGCCTGGACGGCCTTCCGCTCCGCCGCCCCAGCGGCCACCGGGGCAGGAACCCTCAGGCGAGGAAGCCCCGCAGCAGGGCCTCCGAGCCGGCGAGGTGTTCGAGGATCGCCGCCTCCGCGGCATCCGCTCTCCCCGCGAGGATGGCGGTCACGATGTGCTCATGCTGGGCGTTGGAGTGCTCGATGTTGCGCGGCAGCAGCGGGAAGGTGTCGAGCCACTCGTTGACCTTCGCGCGGTTCTCGGCGGCGAGCGCGACGAGCGACGGAATGCCGGCGAGCTCGGCGATCGTCAGGTGCAGCAGCGTGTCGAGCCTGCGGTAGTCCGTGGCGGATGCCTCGGCCACGGCCTCGTACCTCGCCCACAGCACGTCGCGCGCCGACGCGTCGAGCGTCCGGCCGGCGGCGGCGCGGGCTGCACCGGCCTCGAGCACGCGCCGGAGCCCGAGGACGTCTTCGAACTCGGCGGCGGTCACGTCCCGCGGGTGCGGAGGCTGCGGCAGGGGGTCGGCGACGAACGTGCCGCCGTAGCGGCCGCGCCGTCGCACGAGATAGCCGGTGTCGGCGAGCTCGCGGATCGCCTCGCGGACGGTGTCGCGGCTGACGGCGTAGAGAACGGCGAGCTCACGCTCCGACGGCAGCGACTCCCCCGGGGCCACCACGCCGAGCCGGATGGTCTGCGCGATGCGCGCGACCGTGTCCTCGAGGGCGTTGCCCTCGCGCACCGGCCGGTACACGGCCTTGCGCACCTCGTGCAGCGGCGGGTCGGTCACAGCCCCTCGCCTCTCCGCCGTACCGTTCGCAGGACGGATCCCGCCGAACCCGCGCGACACGCCGAGTTCCGCCTCGGTTCGGCCGGTCGGTCCTGCACACGGTACGGGCGATGCATCGGAAGCCTCCTCAGAGCGGCGTCACGTAGGCGTTGGTGATGCCGCCGTCGACGACGAACGCGGTCGCTGTGATGAACGAGGCGTCGTCCGAGGCGAGGAACGCGACGGCGGCGGCGAGCTCCTCCGGCTCGGCGAACCGGCCCATCGGCACGTGGACGAGGCGGCGCTGCGCGCGCTCGGGGTCCTTCGCGAACAGCTCCTGCAGCAGCGGGGTGTTCACCGGTCCCGGGCACAGCGCGTTCACGCGGATCCCCTGACGCGCGAACTGCACGCCGAGCTCCCGGGTCAGGGCCAGCACGCCGCCCTTCGAGGCGGTGTACGAGATCTGCGACGTGGCTGACCCCAGCAGCGCAACGAACGACGCGGTGTTGATGATCGAGCCCCTGCCCGCCGGCACCATGTGCCGCAGCGCCGCGCGCGAGCACAGGTAGACGCTCTTGAGGTTGACGTCCTGCACGCGGTCCCACGCGGGCAGCTCGGTCGTCTCGATCGAGTCGTCGTCGGCCGGTGAGATGCCGGCGTTGTTGAAGGCGATGTCGATGCCGCCGAACTCCGCGGCCACGCCGTCGAAGACGGCGTTCACCTGGGCCTCGTCGGCGACGTTCACCCCGCGGAAGACGCCGTCCACCTCAGCGGCGGCGGCCTCGCCGGACTCGGGATCGAGATCCGCGATCACGATGCGCGCGCCCTCGGCCGCGAACCGGCGCGCCGTCGCCAGGCCGATGCCCGACGCGCCGCCGGTGATGATGGCGACCCGGTCCTTGAGCCTCGCCGTCAGATCCATGCTGTTCCCTCTCAGTCCGTCGCGAAGAAGACGTTCTTGGTCTCGGTGAAGTGCTCGGCGGCGTCGGGGCCGAGTTCACGGCCGAGGCCCGACGCCTTCATGCCGCCGAACGGCGTCCAGTACCGCACCGAGGAGTGCGAGTTGACCGACAGCACGCCGCTCTTGACCCCGCGCGAGACGCGCACGGCGCGGCCGAGGTTCTCGGTCCAGATCGAGCCGGCGAGCCCGTAGATGGTGTCGTTGGCGAGCCGCACGGCGTCGGCCTCGTCGTCGAACGGCAGCACCGCGACCACCGGTCCGAAGACCTCCTCGCGCGCGATGCGGTCCCCGCGATCGGCGAGCACGACGGCCGGGGCGAACCAGAAGCCGTCGCCGTCGGGCGCCGACCCGCGGAAGGCGAGGTCCGCACCGTCGAGGAAGCCTTCGACGGTGGAGCGGTGGGATGCCGAGATCAGCGGTCCCATGTCGGTGCGCTCGTCGCCCGGGTCGCCCACGCGCCACGCCTTCACCGCGGGCTCGAGCAGCTCGAGGAACCGGTCGTAGGCGGAGCGCTCGACGAGGATGCGGCTGCGGGCGCAGCAGTCCTGGCCGGCGTTGTCGAACACCGCGCCCGGCGCGCTGGCGGCCGCCTTCTCGAGGTCGGCGTCGGCGAACACGATGTTGGCGCTCTTGCCGCCGAGCTCGAGGGTGACCGGCTTCAGCTCGCGCGCGCAGCCGGCCGCGACCTCGACGCCGACGGACGTCGACCCGGTGAAGACCACCTTGCGCACGTCCGGGTGCGACACGAAGCGCTGACCGACCACGGAGCCCGAGCCGGTGACCACCTCGAACAGCCCCGCCGGAAGCCCCGCCTCGAGCGCGAGCTCGCCGAGGCGGATCGCGGTCAGCGGGGTGAGCTCGGCGGGCTTGAGCACCACGGCGTTCCCGGCGGCGAGCGCGGGGGCGAACCCCCACGACGCGATCGTCATCGGGAAGTTCCAGGGCACGATGATGCCGACGACGCCGTACGGCTCGTGGAACGTCACGTCGAGTCCCCCGGCGACCGGGATCTGCTGGCCCGAGAGCCGCTCGGGCGCGCCGGCGTAGAAGTTCAGCACCTGCGCGACGTGCGACGCCTCCCACCGCGCCGAACCGATCGGATGCCCCGAATTCAGCACTTCGAGCTGCGCGAGCTCCTCGACATGGGCCTCCACCGTGCGAGCGAACGCACGCAGCGCGTCGGCCCGCGCCACGGGCGGCAGCGACGCCCACGAACGCTGGGCGGCGACGGCACGCGCGATCGCGGCATCCGTCTGCGCCCCGTCGGCACGGGCGATCTCGCGGATCGGCTGCGCGGTCGCGGGGTTGACGAGCGTGAACGTCCCACTCATGCGTGGACCTCCCGGGACGCGTAGACGGATGCCTCGGCCACGAGCCCCGCGAACAGCCGGCGGTCCTCCTGGTTCTGCTCGGGATGCCACTGCACCCCCAGGACGTAGCCGTCGCCGTCCGACTCGAACGCCTGGACCAGCCCGTCGTCGGTGCGCGCGGTGACCACGAGGCCGTCGCCGAGCCGGTCGATGCCCTGGTGGTGGTAGCTGTGGACGTCCATCGGTCCCGCGCCGACGAGCGCCGAGAGCCGCGTGCCGTCGTCGACGTGCACCTCGTTGGTGGCGAAGACGCCGCCGCCGACGCGGTACCGCTCGGTGCCCAGCACCTCCGGGAGGTGCTGGTGCAGCGTCCCGCCGCGGGCGACGTTGACCAGCTGGAGGCCGCGGCAGATCGCGAGCACCGGCATCCGTCGCGCTTCGGCCCCGCGGAACAGCGCGAGCTCCCACGCGTCACGATCCGGACGCGCCGGGTCGGTGGTCGGATGCCGCTCCGCGCCGTACAGCTCGGGCTGGACGTCGAGGCCGCCGGTCAGGATGAGACCGTCGAGGCCGTCCAGGACGGCTTCGGCGGCGTCTTCCACACGCACGCCGGTCGCGCTGCTGTGCTGCGGCGGCAGCAGGACCGCGATTCCGCCCGAGGCGGTCACCGAGTCGAAGTACACCTGCGGCAGGAACGCCGCGCGCACGTCCCACACCCCCTGCGTGGCCTGCTCGAGGTACGTCGTCAGGCCGATCACGGGGTTCTCAGAGGCGTTCGAAGCCACGCACCCTCTCCCAGTCGGTCACGGCGGCGTCGTAGGCCTCGACCTCGATGCGCGCCTGGTTCAGATAGTGCTCGACCATGTCATCGCCGAAGGCGGCGCGCGCGATGGCCGACTGGTCGAACAGCTGCGCGGCCTCGCGCAGCGTCGTCGGAAGGTGGTCGACCCCGGACGTGTACGCGTTGCCGGTGAGCGCGTCGGGCATCGGCAGCTCGTGCTCGATGCCGTGCAGGCCGCCCGCGATGATCGCCGCGATGCCGAGGTACGGGTTCACGTCGCCGCCCGGGACCCGGTTCTCCACCCGCAGCGAGGAGCCGTGGCCGATCACGCGCAGCGCGCAGGTGCGGTTGTCGAGGCCCCACGCGATCCCGGTGGGGGCGAACGAGCCCTTCGCGAACCGCTTGTACGAGTTGATGTTGGGCGCGTACAGCAGCGTGAACTCGCGCAGGGTGGCCAGGATGCCGGCGATCCAGTGCTCCATCAGCGGACTGAAGCCGTGCCTCCCGTCGCCGGCCATGACGGGCTCGCCCGCCTCGGAGCGCACCGACAGGTGGATGTGGCAGCTGTTGCCCTCGCGCTCGTCGAACTTGGCCATGAACGTCAGCGCCTTGCCGTGGTGCTCGGCGATGGCCTTGGCGCCGTTCTTGTAGATGGCGTGCTGGTCGGCGGTCTCGAGCACCTCGGCGTAGCGGAAGGCGATCTCCTGCTGACCGAGGTTGCACTCCCCCTTGACGCCCTCGGTGTAGAGCCCGGCCCCGTCCATCGACAGGCGGATGTCGCGCAGCAGCGGCTCCAGGCGGCCCGAGGCGAGCAGGTCGTAGTCGACGTTGTAGTCGGTCGCAGGCGTGAGGCCGCGGTAGCCCTTGGCCCAGGCATCGCGGTACGTGTCGTCGAAGATGATGAACTCCAGCTCGGTGCCGGAGTAGGCGACGAGGCCGCGGTCGGCGAGGCGCTGCCGCTGGCGGTCGAGGATGTCGCGCGGCGACTGCACGACCGGGTCGCCACCCTCCCAGGTGAGGTCGGCCATCACCAGCGCCGAGCCCGGCAGCCACGGGATGACGCGCAGCGTCGACGGGTCGGGGCGCAGCATCATGTCGCCGTAGCCGGTCTCCCAGCTCGACATCGCGTAGCCGTCGACGGTGTTCATGTCGACGTCGACGGACAGCAGGTAGTTGCAGGCCTCCGCACCGTGGGGGAGCACCTCCTCCTGGAACAGCCGCGCCGACACGCGCTTGCCCACCAGCCGCCCCTGCGCGTCGCCGAAGGCGACCACCACCGTGTCGATGTCGCCGCTCGCGATCCGGTCGTTCAACTGCTCGACGGTGAGGTTGCCCGGCATCCGTCCTCCTCAAGTCCCGACGTGCGACCAGTCGCGCACGCGACCATGCCCGGCCGCGGGCACGCGCTCACTCTAACGAAAATCGGATTCAAAGGTAGACACAGCCCACCAATAGCGCCACAATCGGCGACAAGTGCAAGCCGCGCGACCCGAGCGCGCCTCCCTTCGCCTATCACTGGAGGACCGATGTCCCAAGCGAGCAGTGCATCCACCCCGAAGCCACCGGCATCCGCCGCCGCAAGCTCGTCGAAGGTCGCAGGAGCGACCTATAGGCGAGCAGGTCACGACTATTTCCAGAAGCGGACCCTGAAGCGCTCGGCCGGCGTCTGGGGCCTGTGGGGCCTCGCCGTCGCCGCCGTCATCTCGGGCGACTTCTCGGGGTGGAACTTCGGCATCGGCTTCGCAGGCTTCGGCGGCATGCTCATCGCCTTCGCCATCCTCGTCGTCATGTACTACGGCATGATCTTCTCGATCGGCGAGATGGCCGCCGCGATGCCGCACACCGGCGGTGCGTATTCGTTCGCGCGCTCCGCGATGGGCCCGTGGGGCGGCCTGGTCACCGGCGCGGCTGAGACGATCGAGTACGTCGCGACGACCGCGGTCATCGTGTACTTCTCGGCGTCCTACGCGGATGCCATCACCAGCGAGCTGCTGAACTTCTCGATGCCGACGTGGGTGTGGTGGATCATCCTCTACACGGCCTTCATCGCGCTGAACGCCGCCGGCGCGGCGATCTCGTTCAAGTTCGCGATCGTCGTGTCCATCATCTCGATCGCCATCATCCTGGTGTTCTCGGCGATGGCGCTCTTCTCGGGCCAGTTCAGCTGGGACAAGCTCTTCGACATCGCACCCGATCCCGGACAGAGCGCCTTCCTGCCGCACGGCGTGATCCCCATCCTCTTCGCTCTGCCGTACGCGATGTGGTTCTTCCTCGGCATCGAGGAGCTGCCGCTCGCGGCCGAGGAGTCGCACAACCCGGAGCGCGACATCCCCCGTGCCGGCTTCATCGCCCGCACGACTCTGATCATCACCGGCCTGCTCGTGCTGTTCCTGAACACCGGTGTCGTGGGCGCGGAGGCGACCGGCAGCGCCGGCGAGCCGCTGCTCGACGGATTCCGCGCGATCGTCGGCGACGAGCTGGCCGCGGTGCTGGCGCTCTTCGCCCTGATCGGGCTCCTCGCGTCGCTGCAGGGGATCATGTTCGCGTACGGCCGCAACATGTACTCGCTGTCGCGCGCGGGCTACTACCCGAAGTTCCTGTCGCTCACCGGCAAGCGGGCGACGCCGTGGGTCGCGCTGGTGGTCGGTGCGGCGATCGGCTTCATCGCCCTCGTGCTCGTCGACTCGCTCGGCGGCACCGGCGGGGTGGCAGGAGCGATCGTGCTGAACATCGCGATCTGGGGAGCGGTCATCGCCTACGCGCTGCAGATGGCGTCGTACGTGATCCTGCGCCGCAAGTACCCCGACGCCCACCGCCCCTACCGCAGTCCGTGGGGCATCCCCGGCGCCGTCATCGCCGGCGCCGTGTCGGTGCTCATCTTCTTCGGCTTCTTCATCAACGAGCCGGCCCGGCCCGCCATCGTCGCGATCGCCATCGTGTACGTGGTGATCCTCGTCGGATTCGCCCTGTACTTCCGCCACCGTCTCGTGCTCTCTCCGGAGGAGGAGTACGCCCTCTCCGGTGGCAAGCACTGGGACCCCCAGGCGGAGGGGTACGACGCCATGGAGTCCGAGGTGTTCGGCGACAAGCCCTAGGTGTTCGGCTGACACCCTGGTGTGGGGAAGCGGAGCGGGGCGTCCTGGGGGAGCCCCGCTTCGCGCTGTCTGCGCCTTCTCACGTGTACGTGTGGTGGATGTGCCAGTCCTCGCCGTCGCGATAGACGTCGAACACCACCACGTCGCCGTCGTCGCTGGTCGCCTGGAACCGCCAGCCGTACATGCTGCGCCCGCGCTCCAGCGGCATGGCCCAGATCGACTCGCGGAGCCGCGTCGGCGCATCGCTCACACGCCACCGGCGACCCGCGTAGAACATGCGCGCGGGGATGTCGTCGGCCATCCATATAATTACGTCATGTTCGATGCGCGTGGTCGTCATGGGTTAAGAGAATAGAACACATCTTCGACTCTCGATAGAGTGGAAGGAGGCCGGAGGAGGGAGCCGGCGGGTGGGCACGAACAGGCGATACGCCGACCACTACGACCGGCTGATGGACGAGAGGATCCTGCAGCGCATCGCGGCCGGCGGCCCGCTCGAGACGCTCTCGCGGCTCGAGCTGCAACTGGACGATCTGCCGTGCACCACCGATCCGAAGCCCAAGCGCGTCAAGGCGTGGGTGCGGTTCGGCCGGACGCCGATCCAGGTCGACGCGGAGGCCTGCATGTGGACGCCGCGTGCGATCGCCATCCGCTTCCGGATCTCAGGCGAGGAATACCGCTGCTGGGTCTGGGCCAGCGCCGTGGACGGCGCCGGCGACCAAGAGCCCGAGGCGGGCCGGTGACAGCGGATGCCGCGGCCGCGATGGACAGCGGATGCCGCGCCCGCGCCCACGCCCGGCAGCTCAGGACGCGCTCAGTAGAGCAGGAACTGCTTCGGCTCCGTCGACGCGACGCCGCCGATCTCGACCGACAGGTGGTACGACGCGCCGCCGCCCGGCGCGACGGGCCGGGTCGTGTCGCCGCACGTGCCCACGGCGGAGCGGGTGCGATCCCACTCCAGCGGCGCCGCACTGGACACCGTCTGCCCCGCGGCGACGAGCACGATCATGTCGCTGGGCTCGCTCTGGCAGTCCGTCGAGCGCCACCAGACGTCGTCGCCGCTGGTGACCGTGAAGGACTGCGCGCTGGTGCCGACGTTGAGCGTGCAGTCGGGGCCGTTGTTGGTGAGCTCGATGGAGAACTGCGGCTTCTGGTCGCCGGTGAACGCGTCGGCGGAGGTGACCGGCTCCACGGTGATCTCGCCGGCGACGCAGGGCTGCGCGGCAGGCGTCGCGCCCGGCGTCGCACCCTCGACGACCGCACCTTCGACGGCGCCCGTCTCGGACGGGCCCGGGGTCTCCCCCGGCGACGGCACCGGCAGCGAGTCCGCCGAGTTCTGCGACGACGCGCGATCCCCGTCGGCGGCCGACTCCTCGGCCGATCCGCGCCAGGGCTGGGCGATCAGCAGCCACACGACGCCCACGACGACGAGGAGCCCGACGAGCAGCACCAATCGCCGGCGACGATAGACCGCCGGGGAATGGCGGCGGCGCGGAGTGGTGCCGGTCATGATGACAGGCTAACTCTGGGCGGCGTCATCTCCGGTCGGCGCGCCCCGGATCGCGCCACCCGGCAGGGCGCAGCCGCCTGGCGCGCGCGTCGCCCGCGGGTCAGAGGCGCTTGATCATGCGCGTGTTGCCCAGGGTGTTCGGCTTGACGTGCGCGAGGTCGAGGAACTCCGCGACGCCTTCGTCGGGCGAGCGGATGAGCTGCGAGTACACGTCGGGGTCGACGACCTGCTCGCCGATCGGCTCGAAGCCGCGCCGTGTGAAGAAGTCCACCTCGAACGTCAGGCAGAACAGCCGCGACAGCCCGAGCGCGCGCGCGTTCTCCTCCAGGCCCTCCACGAGCGCGCGTCCCACCCCGTGCCGCAGCCACCCGTCGGCGACGATCAGGGTGCGCACCTCGCCGAGGTCCTCCCACATCACATGCAGGGCGCCGCAGCCGATCAGCTCGCCGTGCGCATCCTCGGCGACGAGGAACTGCTGGGTCGCCTCGTAGAGCACGACGAGGTCCTTGCCGAGCAGGATGCGCCGCTGCACGAACGGCTCGAGGAGCGCCTGGATGCGGCGGATGTCCGGCGTGCGCGCGGGCCGCACCGTGAACTCGCTCATCCGTCCAGCGTAGGGCCGGGACCGGTGCGTGGAGCGAGGGGCGGGCCGGGAATGCGAAGAGCGGATGCCTCGGAGTGAGGCATCCGCTCTTCGACTGCGTGTCGCGGCTCGGCGACCGCCCTAGGCGTTGGCGGCCAGATCGGGGGTCGCGGTGATCTCGCCGTTGTGCACGACGCCCACCGCCACCTTCTCGCCGCGGGGGCCGTGCTCGAAGACGAACTCGCCGTTCTCGGCGTCGACCTTCACGTGGTCGCCGGGGTTGAGCTCGCCGTGCAGGATCTTCTCCGACAGGCGGTCCTCGACCTCGCGCTGCATCGCGCGACGCAGCGGCCGGGCGCCGAGCGCGGGGTCGAAGCCGATGTCGATCAGCTTGTCCTTCGCGGCATCCGTCAGCTCCACCGTCATGTCGCGGTCGAGCAGGCGCTCGCCGAGACGCTTGGTGAACAGGCCCACGATCTGGCGGAGCTCGTCCTTGTTCAGCTGCGGGAAGACGATGATGTCATCGACGCGGTTGAGGAACTCGGGCTTGAAGTTGCGCTTGAGCTCCTCGTTGACCTTGCCCTTCATCCGGTCGTACGTCGTGCCCGTGTCGCCCTCGACCTGGAAGCCCACCGGGCCTCCGGCGATCGCCGACGAACCGAGGTTCGTCGTCATGATGATCACCGTGTTCTTGAAGTCGATGACGCGGCCCTGACCGTCGGTCAAGCGACCCTCCTCGAGGATCTGCAGCAGCGAGTTGAAGATGTCGGGGTGGGCCTTCTCGATCTCGTCGAAGAGCACCACCGAGAACGGCTTGCGGCGCACCTTCTCGGTGAGCTGGCCGCCCTCCTCGAACCCCACGAAGCCGGGAGGGGCGCCGAACAGGCGCGAGACGGTGTGCTTCTCACCGAACTCCGACATGTCGAGCGAGATGAGCGCGTGCTCGTCGTCGAAGAGGAACTCGGCGAGCGCCTTGGCCAGCTCGGTCTTCCCGACGCCCGTGGGGCCGGCGAAGATGAACGAGCCCGACGGACGCTTGGGGTCCTTGAGGCCCGCGCGCTGGCGGCGGATCGTCTTCGAGAGGGCGGCGATCGCCTCCTCCTGGCCGATGACGCGCTGGTGCAGCGCCTTCTCCATGAAGACGAGCCTGCTGGACTCCTCCTCGGTCAGCTTGAAGACCGGGATGCCGGTGGCCTGGGCGAGCACCTCGGCGATCAGGCCCTCGTCGACGACGGCGTGCGAGGCGACGTCGCCCGAGCGCCACTGCTTCTCGAGGCGCAGACGCTCGGCGAGGAGCGACTTCTCCTCGTCGCGCAGCGACGCGGCCTTCTCGAAGTCCTGATCCTCGGACGCCTGCTCCTTCTGCTGGCGCACGTTGGCGATCTTGTCGTCGAACTCGCGCAGCTCGGGCGGGCTGGACAGGATCGACAGGCGCAGGCGGGCGCCGGCCTCGTCGATCAGGTCGATCGCCTTGTCGGGCAGGAAGCGGTCCGAGATGTAGCGGTCGGCGAGGTTCGCCGCCGCGACGATCGCGCCGTCGGTGATCTGCACCTTGTGGTGCGCCTCGTAGCGGTCGCGCAGCCCCTTCAGGATGTTGATCGCGTGGGGCAGGCTCGGCTCGGCGACCTGGATCGGCTGGAAGCGGCGCTCCAGCGCGGCATCCTTCTCGAAGTGCTTGCGGTACTCGTCGAGGGTGGTCGCGCCGATCGTCTGCAGCTCGCCGCGCGCGAGGAGCGGCTTCAGGATCGACGCGGCGTCGATCGCGCCCTCGGCGGCACCGGCACCCACGAGCGTGTGGATCTCGTCGATGAAGACGATGATGTCGCCTCGGGTGCGGATCTCTTTCGTGACCTTCTTGAGGCGCTCCTCGAAGTCACCGCGGTACCGCGAGCCGGCGATGAGCGAGCCGAGGTCGAGCGAGTAGACCTGCTTGTCCTTCAGTGTCTCGGGAACGTCGCCCTTGACGATGGCCTGGGCGAGGCCCTCGACGACCGCCGTCTTTCCGACGCCGGGCTCGCCGATGAGGACGGGGTTGTTCTTGGAGCGGCGCGACAGGATCTGCATGACGCGCTCGATCTCCTTCTCGCGCCCGATGACCGGGTCGAGCTTGTTGTCGCGCGCGGCCTGCGTGAGGTTGCGGCCGAACTGGTCGAGCACCTGCGAGCCGCCCTGGGTGGTGCCCTGGGTCTGCTCGCCCGCGCCGGAGGCGACGCCGGCGGGCTCCTTGCCCTGGTAGCCCGAGAGCAGCTGGATGACCTGCTGGCGCACCTTGTTGAGGTCTGCGCCGAGCTTGACGAGCACCTGGGCGGCGACGCCCTCGCCCTCGCGGATGAGCCCCAGGAGGATGTGCTCGGTGCCGATGTAGTTGTGGCCCAGCTGCAGCGCCTCGCGCAGCGACAGCTCGAGCACCTTCTTGGCGCGCGGAGTGAAGGGGATGTGACCGGTCGGCTGCTGCTGTCCCTGGCCGATGATGTCCTGGACCTGCTCGCGGACGGCGTCGAGCGAGATGCCGAGGCTCTCGAGGGCCTTGGCGGCGACGCCCTCGCCCTCGTGGATGAGACCGAGCAGGATGTGCTCGGTGCCGATGTAGTTGTGGTTCAGCATCTTCGCCTCTTCCTGGGCGAGGACGACCACACGACGGGCACGGTCGGTGAATCTCTCGAACATCGTTCACTCCTCCGGGACGCCTCGGGTCGGTGTGACCTACTGCGCCTTACATCGAGGGTAGCCAGCGGGCCCGGACGGGATGGCCGTGTTCGCCGTGGGCATAGCGCACGCCCCGCCGGCGCCCGTGCCGGCTCGCCGGTTGCGGCGAGCTGCGCACATACCGTATCGTTTTTCGATAACAACGTTTATCGATATGAGCATGGGAGAACGATCGAGATGACGGACACCAGGATGCCCACCAGGAGCGATCGCGTCGGGATCTACCTCTCCGTCGCCATCGGGGCGGTCGCGATCGGCTTCACGGCCTGGAACGCGATCGCCCGGCTGGCGGAGGTGGCGCGCGGGACCGACATCCCCGTGCTCGTCCCGTTCCTGGGCGAGACCGCCGACCTTCCCATCGGCCCCGACGGAGCGCCGGTGCAGGTCGCCGTCGAGCAGGCGACCGTCACGGTCGCGGAGCCGGCTGCGGCCACCCTCTTCGCGCTGTGGGCCGAGCCGATCGTCATCGCGCTCGCCATCATCGCCGGCATCGTGGTCGGCGCGCTGTTCTGCCTGCGCCTCGCGCGCGGCCGCGCCTTCGAGCGCGGCACCGCGCGCCTCATCTTCCTGGGCACCGGCATCCTCGCCGTGGGCTGGTTCGTCGGCTCGATGCTCACCACGATGACGGTGAACGGCGCGCTGTCTGCCGTGAGCGACTACACGTACGACGGCGTGACCTTCTCCACCGACTTCGCGCCGCTGTTCGGCATGCTCGCGCTCGCGGCGATCGGCGCTGCCTTCCAGATCGGCGAGCGCCTGCAGCGCGAGACCGAAGGCCTCGTGTGAGCCCGGCCGAAGACGACGGGCCCACCGGGGTCCACTGCCGGCTCGACGAGCTGCTCGAGGAGCGCGGCATGACCCTCACCCGGCTCTCGGAGCTCGTCGGGGTGTCGGTCGTGAACCTGTCGGTCCTCAAGAACGACCGCGCCCGCGCCATCCGCTACTCGACGCTGTCGGCCATCTGCCGCGCGCTGGACTGCGAGATCGGCGAGCTGCTGGTGCGGACGGACTGAGTGGATTGCGGATGCCGCGGGCCGCGGCATCCGCAATCGCGCACTGTCAGTCGTGGCCGACGATCGGGACGCGCACGTCGTCGAACTCGCCGCCGGTGAGGATCGCGGTGACCTCGGCGTCGTCGTCGACCCCTTCGACCTGCACCACCACCGCGCGCGGGGCCATGTCCATGGTGCACGCCTGGTCCTCGGGCGGCGTCATGAACGTGACGGTGACCTCCTGACCGGAGCCCTCGACGTTCTCGATCGCCGGCACGCAGGTCGACGACCCCCACGTGAGGATGACGAACTGCCCGTCCTTGTCGGTCCATCCTGCCGAAGGGAGGTAGTCGGTCTCGCCGCTCTGATCGAGGCCGGGGACCGGGTCGAGCTCGGCCTCGCCGTGGTAGCCGTCGCCGGTGACGAACACCTCGAGCTCGCGCGTGGTGTCGATGCCCTCGGGCAGTCCCACGACGGTCGCCCGCGCCACGAGGTCGCTCGTGCACGCGGTGTCGGCGGGAGCCTCGACGAGCTCGACCTGGAGGACGCCGTTGTCGTAGCTCACCTCGCCGGCGGAGGGCACACAGGTCGAGGAGCCCTCCGTCACGATGCCGATCATGCGGCCGCCGTCCAGCCAGGCGGCCTCGACCTCGATCTCCTCGCTGTCGGCGGGCACCGTCTCGTCCGGCTCGGGGGATTCGGTGCCAGCGGTGCTCGCGCACCCGGCGAGGAGCCCCGCGGCGAGGAGTGTCATGCCTGCGACGGAAGCAAGACGGCGGATCATGGGCGCACCTTTCGACGGGACGGATGCCGCGACCGCAGCACCCGTCACTGGTGACAGTGTCGCGACCCGGCCGGTCGTCTCACGCCAGGATGCCATGAACGTCCCCGCGGGACGAGGGACGTCGCCGCGCGATGCTCACGCGATGTGGGATCGAGACGGCCGTACGCCGTGGAGGCTCTCGTACACGTCGTCGACGAAGTCCTCGATCTCGCGCACCCCGGTGACGGGACCGCCCGCCAGCAGGCCGTCGATTCCGAACAGCACCGCCGAGGGCACTCTCCAGTCCTCGATCGAGCCGCTGATGAAGTGCTCGGGGTCGTGCAGAGACTGCGGCTCGGTGAGCTCGCTCAGGCGTCCGCTGTCGTGCGGGTGGGTGAACATGAGGCGGACGTCGAGCTCGGGCAGCAGCGTGCGGTAATCGGGCGCCTGCTCGATCACGACGCTGCACGAGCCGCACGTGGACGAGACTGCCAGCATCAGCATGGGCTTCGTGCGCGTCAGCTCGCGGAGGTTGACGCGGGTGCCGTCGGCGAGCGAGACGGGTACGGCGGGCGTGCGGGTGCGGATGTAGTCCAGTTCGCCGCCGGCGTCGACCTGTTCGGCGGCTGCCGGCTCTGCCGCGGGCGAGACCGGCTCGGCCTGGGGTGCGTCGGGCCAGAGCACGAGCGCGGCGGTCACCGCCGCCGCGGCCGCGGCGATCAGGGTGCCCCACCAGCCCGAGACGGCGAGCGCGAGCGCCCCGCCCAGCAGAGGTGCCGTCCAGATGACGGCGGCGGTGGCGAGCGCGAGCGCCAGCAGCCAGCTGTTGCGGATGATCGTGACCCGGGTGATCCGGCGTCGCGAGCCGAAGCACGCGCAGGACGCGTCGTCGGAACGGCCCTTCGCCTGCACCACCAGCCACAGATAGGCGGCCATCAGGACGACGGCCACGATGGCGGCGAGGAGGCCCAGCCACCCCCCGAGCAGTGCGAGCGCGGCGCCGAGCGCGATCTCACCCCACGGATGGAACGAGAGCAGCCACTGTCTGCGGAACGCCTTCGGCACGCCCAGTTCGGCCCAGCCCACCAGGTCGTCGGGCGCGCGCAGCTTCGCCACGGCGCTGGCCACGAGCACGCCGGCGAGGATCACAGGAAGGGTGGCGGCGAGGGCAGCGATCACACGCTGATGCTACTCGCGCGGCAACCGGGTGCGGCGACGGCCCGCACCCTCTTCGCGCCGGCGTACGACCTCTGCGTAGAACCGCGCGTGAGCGGCCGCGACATCGGCGTCGGTCAGCAGGCCCGCGGTCGCCCCGGCGGCGGCGCGCAGGCGGTCGCGGAGCTCGGGCTCGTCGGCGAGACGGCGCAGCGCCGCCGCGAGCGCAGCAGGGTCGCGAGGGCGCACCCGCAGCCCGTTGACGCCGTCGTCGACCCACTCCACGGGTCCGCCCTCGTCCGCCACCACCACGGCCTTCCCGGCGGCCAGGTACTGCAGCACGTTCTGGCCGAGGGGCTCGGGGCGCGTGGAGTACTGCACCGCGATGTCCCAGCGCGCGAGCAGGGCGTCCACCGCGTCGACGTGGCCGAGCAGCTCGACGCGATCGTCGACGCCGAGACGCTCCGCCTGTGCGCGAAGCTCCGCGGCGTACCGCTCGTGCCCGAACGGTGCGGAGCCGGCGATCTCGAGGACGGCGTCGTCGGGGAAGGCGGCGGCGAACGCCTCGATCAGCAGCGCCTGCCCCTTCCACGGGTCGATGCGCGCCAGCATCCCGATGCGGAGCGGGCCGGGCTCGCGCCCGTCCGCGGACGCCGACGCGGCGCGCAGCCCCGAGGCGCTCGGGATGACGGCGGTGCCGGTGCCCTCGCGCAGGAACGGCGACGCCGTCCGCAGCGTCAGCCGCGAGTTGGCGATCACGCCGTCGGCACGCGGCAGCACCAGGCGGCTCATCAGCCGGAAGCCGACGCCGCCGAGCGCGGTGGGATCGACCGTGTCGCGCAGGTGCACGACGAAGGGCGTGCGCGAGCCCCGCACCGCCAGCGCTCCGTACGCCGCAGCCCGGGCGCTGTTGGCATCGACCAGGTCGGCGCCGCGGAAGGCGCGGTGGGTGCGGGTCGCGGCGGCCTGGACGATCAGGCGCCAGGCGGCACCGAGGATCGCGCCCGTCCGTCCGGAGGAGACGCCCGCCGGCTGCCGGATGCCGCTCGTCCCACGCGCGACCACCCCGTCCAGCGGATCGAAGACAGAGCCGTCGGTGGGCGGCGTGAGCACGAACGGCCGCCAGCCCGGCCGGGCCGACAGCATGCGCACCAGCGCCAGCTCTGCGCCGCCCGCCGCCGCGGTGTGATCGAGGTGCAGCACGCGCAGAGCGGTCACGGGGCGGAGGGGTCCCTCGTCGCGGGAGGCGCCGGCGCGAAGGGCATCCCCTCGCCGGTCGTCGCGACGGCGGCATACCGCTCGACGTCGCCGGCCGGCATCCCGTAGAGCAGGTGCGCCAGCCGCGCCAGCGCGGGCACCTCCTGCGCGACCATCGCGGCGTACGCCTCGTCGCCACGGCCTTCGGGATCGACGATGTCGTCGTCGCCGGGTGAGCGGTGGTCGGCGAGGCGCCCCACCGCGTCGCGCAGGTCCTGCACCGAGGAGGGGGACGCCGGATCGAGGGATGCCGCGATCCGGCCCGCCTCGCGCATCGTGAACGTGCGGCGCGCCGCCGAGGGCTCCCGCTGCAGGACGGTGTCGCGCAGGCGCCGCGACGCCGTGAGGATCAGGTCGGCGCCTCCGAGGTCGGCGTCCGTGAGACGCCGGGCGGTGTGGCTCGAGCCGTCGGCGCCCAGCGCCGCGGCGATCCGCTGGGCCCGCTCGCCCATGGGAACCCCGGCCGGGGCGACGACCCCCGCGCTCATGGCGCGCACGTGCGACGCCAGCGGCGACGGCAGGTACCACGTCGCCCAGCGCCGCAGGAGCGCCTCGGCGAGGGGCGAACGATGGAGGTTTCCTGCGCAGACCGCCAGTACGACGAAGTCATCGGCCAATCGGGCACCTCACTATCCCGGTCCAGAAGCATCCGGACATAGGGTTGCCTGGGCAAGCATACTAGGAGGCCTTCCGTGCGCGTCCTGCGAATCTCGCACAGCGCCGCCGTCGCCGACTGGCGCGGCCGGGAGCGCAGCCTGCGCGCCCTCGGCATGACGGTGATGCTGCTGAGCGCGCGGCGATGGCATGCCGGCGGCGCCGAGACGCAGCTCACCGCCGGAGCCGACGAGCATGCGGTCCCGGTCGACACCTGGGGGCGGCATCCGGCGCTCTTCGTCTACGACCCGCGTCCGCTGTGGCGGGCGCTGGCCGAGGAGTACGACGTCATCGACGTGCACGAGGAGCCCTTCGCGCTCGCGACGGCAGAGGTGCTGCTGCTGCGGTGGCTGCGGCGCAACAAGGCACCGGTGGTGCTCTACACCGCCCAGAACATCCTGAAGCGCTACCCGCCGCCGTTCCGCTGGCTGGAGAGATACGCGCTGCGGCATGCGAGCGGCATCTCGGCGTGCAACGCGGCGGCGGCACGCATCGCGGAGGGCAAGGGATTCGCGGGCCGCGCCAGAGTGATCCCGCTCGGCGTCGACCTCGACCGCTATACCCCGCGCCCGTCGGCGCCGCCCACGGACGAGCCGGTCACGGTCGGGTTCCTCGGTCGTCTCGTGCCCGAGAAGGGCCTGCACGTCCTGCTCGACGCCGCGACGCACGACCCCCGGCTGCGGCTGCGGATCGCCGGTGCCGGTCCGCTCGCGGAGCAGCTCGGCGCCGACGCCGCCGCCCGCGGCCTCGGCGAGCGCGTCGAACTCCTCGGCCCGCTCGACCCCGAGGCCGTCCCGGACTTCTACACCGGGCTGGACGTGCTGGCGGTTCCGTCCCTCCCGAGTCCCGGCTGGACCGAGCAGTTCGGCCGCGTCGCCGTCGAGGCGATGGCCTCGGGAGTCCCTGTCGTCTCGAGCGACGCCGGCGCCCTCCCCGAGGTCGTCGGCGGGGCGGGGCTCGTGGTTCCCGCGGGCGACGCGGCCGCTCTCGCGAGCGCCCTCGTCGAGGCGGCGACCGCACGCGCGCCCGAGCTCCGGGCGGCCGGGCTGACGCGTGCTGCGGAGTGCTCGTGGGATGCCGTGGCCGGCGCCTACGCCGACCTCTACGACAGCATCACCCGCCGCGGCGCCCGTCCAGCGCCCGGCGGCGGCGCTCGTGCGCCGCGCGCGCTCGAGATCGCGGTGGTCGCCTATGGCGCCCCGGACCTCCTCCGCAGGGCGCTGGAGCCGGTGCGCGATCTTCCCGTCACCGTGGTCGACAACTCGTCGCTGCCCGAGATCGCGGCGCTGTGCGGCGAGCTCGGCGTGCGCTACCTCGATCCCGGTCGCAACGGAGGGTTCGCGGCGGGTGTGAACGTCGCGCTCGGCGACCGGATGGTGGCGGGAGCGGACATGCTGCTGCTGAATCCGGATGCCGTCATCTCGGCGGACGCGATCGCCGCGCTGCACGCCGGTCTGGCGGCCGACCCCGGCCTCGCGTCGGTGGCGCCGGCGCAGACGGATGAGCGTGGTCGCCCCGCCCGGGTCGCGTGGCCGTTCCCCACCCCGCTCAACGCGTGGCTGGAAGCGGCCGGGCTGGGAAGGTGGCAGCGCGGGGCGCGCTACGTGATCGGCTCGGTGCTGCTGCTGCGCGCGGAGGCGCTGGATCAGGTCGGCGGTTTCGACGAGCGGTTCTTCCTGTACGCGGAGGAGACCGACTGGGCCTACCGCGCGCACCTGCTCGGCTGGCGGCACGCCCTCGTCGACGAGGTGCGCGCGGTGCATGCGGGCGCCGCGACGAGCACGGACCCCCGGCGTCGCGAGGCGCACTTCTTCGCCTCGCAGGAACGGTTCTACCGCAAGCACTTCGGCCCGGTCGGCTGGCAGGCGGCGAGGGCCGCGATCTGGCTCGGGGCAATGGCGCGCTCGGTCGCGCTGCGCGGCGATCGCCGTGCGGCCGCCCGGCGACGGGCCGCGGCCTTCCGGCGTGGCCCCGTCCGCGTCGAGGCCCGCCTCGGCGCGGCATCCGTCACCTGAACAGCCGGTTCGCCAGGCCCGGCCGCCGACGGGCCCGCACGGCGACCGCCCGCAGCGGCCTGATGCTGCGCAGCGCGCGCCGCGCGCGCTGGTACCGCAGCAGCGTGAGGATGTAGCGGATCGCCTCGTCGTCACCCTCGAGCCGGGCCAGCCGGAGCATCTCGCGCCAGTACGACATGTTGTGCGACGGCATCCGCACCCGAGTCGGCGGCACCGAGAAGGGCTCGTCGAAGCAGGCCGGCCGCCGGACGCCGGCGATGTGGAGGGCCCAGTACGTCCGCACGCACTTCTCGCAGCGTCCGCAGTTGCGCGACAGCCGCTCTCCCTGCCAGCACACCCGCAGCAGGGCCAGGACGCCCGGCTCGGTGGCGACGACCTTCGCCTTGGCGGTGCGGCTCAGCGCCGCTCCGTCGTGAGAGATCCGCATCGTGCCCGACGACAGGAAGTGGTCGGTCACCGGATTCGACCCCCACGGGACCACCAGGCGGAAGTACGGCGCGCTGCTGCCGATGAGCCCGACGCCGAACTCCGGGGCGAAGAGCTGCAGGGCGGCCGCGACCGCCAGGCCGTGCACCATCTCCCAGTCCTGGCCGAGGTCGCGCAGATTCGTCGAGACGGTGCGCAGCTCCAGGCCTAGCGCCTCCGCGGCCCGGCCGGCTCGAACGCTCGCCCCCTCGAACTCGGCGGCCCGGTCCAGCGCGACGTCGAACCCGTGGACGAGCAGCAGCGCACCCAGCGGCTCGGTGCGCCACCCGGCCAGGCCGCGCGTGTGCCGGATCGCGGTGAACGCGGAGTCTAGGCCGCCGGAGTAGGCGGCGATGGCGCGGGCGGAGCGATCCGGCTCCGCGTCCACCACCTCGTCGACCGTGAAGGTGACCGTGTCGTACACGTCGGGCAGCCAGGAGTGCAGCGCCGCCTGCCACTCGTCGAGGTTGCTCAGCAGGGTGCGGCTCACCGCCCCGTGCACGTGGACCGCACCGCCTCGCGCCATCCAGTGCAGCAGGGATCCGAGCACGTACACGTCGGCGAGCCGCGGGTCGAGCGGCCGGCCGTCGAGCTCGCGGAACCACAGCGTGAACGGTGATCCGCCGCTCTCGAGGGTCGCCGAGCGGAACCCGGTGAGCGCCTGACTCTCATCCGGGATGATGTTCCCCTGCACGGTCGCGTCCGCCATGCCGTTCCCCTTCGAACCGAACCCCGCCCTGAGACTACAACCGGCCCCATCCGGGACGTCGCACGGCGCGGGGGCCGTCGCTACAGTGAAGCGTGGTCCACATCGTCCAGCTCGCGCCCTTCATCGGGCCGGGAGCGGGCGTTCCGGGGGTCGCTCACAATCTCGACCGCCAGTTCCGGACGCTCGGCCATCAGGTCGAGAGCTTCACGTTCGCCACCGCCCGCCGCGGCAGACCGGATCCGTTCCGCGCCCGGGGGCGCTGGAGCGCTCGGGCGCTGCAGTCGTGGCGCACGCTCTGGTTCAGCACGGTCGGCACCCGCAGGGCGCGGGCGTTCCTCGCCGCGCGCCCCGACGCCGTCTCGCTCTGCCACAGCAAGGTGGTCGCGGGCGACGTCTACGTCAACCACGGCATCCTGCTCGCCGCCATGCACGCCCACGGATCGGGGATCGGCGGCTTCGTGCGCGACCCCACCCACCTGTTCAGCTTCGTCCGCGACCGCGCGCGGCTGCGCTCGGACACCCATCGCGTGGTCGTGTGCCTGACCGAGGACGAGGTCTCGACCCTCACCCGCACGTTCGGGCGGGTGCGCCCCCGCACCGTCGTGATCCCCAACGGCGTGGATCTGGAGCGGTTCCGTCCGCCGACCCCGCAGGAGCGCCGGGCCGCCCGCGAGCGGCTCCGGCTGGACGCCGAGCACCGTGTGGCGCTGTTCGTCGGGCACGAGTTCGAGCGCAAGGGCCTGCGGCTGGCGATGGAGGCGCTCGTGCACGCCACGACCGTGCTGCTGCTCGTCGTCGGTGGCACCCGCTCGATGGTCGCGCGGGCCCAGCGCGAGGCGGACGAGCTGGGGGTGGCCGACCGCGTTCTGCTGCTCGGCCAGCAGTCCAACCTCGCGCCGTACCTCGCCGTCGCGGATCTGTTCGTGCTCCCGAGCTCGTACGAGTCGAGCGGCCTGGTGTTCCTCGAGGCACTCGCCAGTGGCCTGCCGGTCGTCGCGACACGCGTGGGGATCGCGCCCGAAGTCGTCGAGGACGGCCGAAACGGCTGGCTCGTCGACCGGGATCCGCTCGAACTCGCGCGGCGGCTGGAGCAGGTGGCCGCCGCCGAGCCGGGGAGCTTCGCGGCGGCCGCCCGCCGCAGTGCCGAGCCGTTCGGCTGGCGCGCGATCGCGGAGCGGTACGTCGCACTGCTCGAGGACGTGCGCGCCGAGCGGGATGCCGAGGCGGCGCGATGACCGACCGCCCGCTGCAGATCCTCCACGTGGTGCGCACCCGCAGCTTCGCCGGCGTGGAGCAGTTCGTGCGGCGCCTCGCGATCGCCCAGGCCGGCGCCGGGCATCGCGTCGCGGTGATCGGGGGCGACCCCGCGCAGATGGCCACCGAGCTGCACGCCGCGGGCGTCGGCTTCACGGCGTCGGGAAGCGGCATCCGCGACATCCTCCTCATCCGCCGCAGCGCGCGGGGCGCCGATGTCGTCGCGACGCACATGACCGCGGCGGATGCCGCCGCCGCGACAGCCCTCCTCGGCCGGGATGCTGCCCTCGTCGCGACCCGCCACTTCACGCGGCGACGCGGCAGTCGCGCCCCCCGGCCGGTGTATCCGGCGATCGAACGCCGCATCGACGCCGAGATCGCGATCAGCGAGGCCGTCGCGCGCTCGATCGGGATCCCGAGCACCGTGGTGCACTCGGGTGTCGCGGATGCCGCGGCGCCGGCTGACGCCACGCGATCTCGCACGGTCCTCATGGCGCAGCGGCTGCAGCCCGAGAAGCGCACGCGGATCGGCCTCGCGGCCTTCGCCGCGTCGGGCCTGGCGGACGACGGGTGGCGCCTGCAGATCGCCGGCGCGGGACCGGAGCTGGCGCTGCTCGAGGAGGATGCGGCGTCGCTCGGCGTGGACGGTGCGGTCGACCTCCTGGGATTCCGGGACGACGTCGCACAGCTCTATCGGGGGGCCGGGCTGTTCCTGGCCCCCTGTCCGGTCGAAGGCCTCGGGCTGTCACTGCTGGAGGCGATGGCGACGGGGCTTCCCGCGGTGGCCGCGGACGCGGGCGGGCATTCCGAGATCCTCGCAGGTCTCGATCCGCGCGCGCTGTTCCCGCCGGACGACGTCGCCGCCGCGGCGCGGTCGCTGCGTGACCTCGCCGACGACGAGGCCGCGCGGGCGGCCCTGGGTGCCGCCGGACGCGAGCGGCAGCGCGCCGAGTTCTCGATCGCCGCGCAGCTCGCCGGCACGGATGCCGTGTACCGTCGCGCGATCGCCGCGCGGCGGGGCGGCGACGCGGAGCGGCGGCAGCGCCGATGACCGACCTCGTGGTGGTGTCGCTGGAAGCATGGGACGAGGTGTGGCGCCGCAACCAGCACCTGGTCTCGCGCCTGCTCGACGGTGACCCCGCACTGCGCGTGCTGTTCGTCGAACCGCCCGCGGATCCCCTCCACGACCTCGCGTCGCGGCGCCGGCCCTCGCGCCCGTTCGGCCCCCGCGCGGCCGGCTACGACGGGCGCCTGCTGCGCGTGCGACCTCTGAAGGCGCTGCCGCGGCGACTGGACCGGCGCGCCGATCAGCGCCTCGCGCGCACCGTGCACCGGGCCGCCGGGAAAGCGGGGATGCGGCGCCCGCTGCTGTGGCTCAACGATCCGCGCGCCGCCGACCTCGCCCGGGCGACCGGCTGGCCGACGCTCTACGACCTGACCGACGACTGGCTGGCCGCCGACCGGCCGGGGGCGGAGCTGGACCGCATCCGCCGCGGCGAGGAGTGGCTGCTGCGCAACGCCGCGGCGGTCGTCGCGTGCTCGGAGGAGCTGGTGCGACGCAAGGCATCGGCACGGGTCGGCATCGACCTCATCCCGAACGCCGTCGACGTGGCCGCGTACCGCGTGCCGCGGCCGCGACCGACCGACCTCCCGGCCGTCGCCGCGGTCTACGTCGGCACGCTCCACCGCGACCGGCTCGACCTCGACGTGTGCGTGGCGACCGCGCGACTCGTCGCCGGCCGCGGCAGCGTCGTGCTGGTCGGCCCCGACGCCCTGGATCCCTCCGACGCCGCACGGCTGCGCGCCGCCGGTGTGCTGCTCCTCGGCCAGCGCCGGCGCGAGGACGTCGTCGCCTATCTGCAGCACGCCGACGTGCTGCTGGTGCCGCACGTCGTCAGCCCGTTCACCGACAGCCTCGACCCCATCAAGCTGTACGAGTACGCGGCGGTCGGCCGCCCGGTCGTCGCCACGCCGGTGGCCGGGTTCCGGGATGCCGCCGATCCGCGGGTGCGGCTGGCGGAGGCATCCGCCTTCCCGTCCGCGGTCGCGTCGCTGATGCCCGCGACGAGCCGGTTCCCCGACGGGGCGGAGGGGGATGCCCCGGACTGGGACGACCGCGCTGCGGCCATGCGCGCCGTGATCGACCGGATGCCGCCGCGCTGACGCCCGGTCGGCTGCGACGCCGTCAGATCTGATCGAGCACGGTCTCCAGCTGCCGCCACGACCACGACCAGTCGCGCTCCTCGGCGCGCGCGCGAGCCGCCTCGGCCAACGCCGCCCGCCGCGAGGTGTCGTCGATCAGCCCGCGCAGCGCGTCGGCGAGCGCCGCCGGATCGTCGGGCGGGACGAGGATCCCGGCATTCCCCATCGCCTCGGGGATGCCGCCGATGCGGCTGGCGATGACCGGCAGACCCGTCGCGAGTGCCTCGCCGACGGTGAGCGCCCAGGGCTCGGGCCAACGGGACGGGACGACGAAGACGTCCGCAGTGCGCAGCAGGGCAGGAAGCTCCGCGCGGGGCACGAAGGTCTGGAAGCGCACCGCGGCGCCGGACGCCTCGGCGAGCCGGCGGAGCTCCCGCTCGTGGTCGCTGAGCGGGGCATCCGCCGCGAAGCCGGGTCGTCCGACGATCACCACCTCGAGGCCCGCGGCGTCCAGTCGCTGCACCGCCTGCAGGAGGACGTCGGCGCCCTTGTCGGGGATCACGCGGCCCATGAACATGACGCGGACAGCCCCCTCGTGCCGGACTCCGTCGGGCTGGAACTGCGCGGTGTCGACGCCGTTGCCGATGACGTGGACGAGCCCGTGCAGCGCGGGAGGCAGACGCTCGCGGGTACGGTCGGCGAGGGACTCGCTCACGCATACGATCCCGGCGGCGGAGCCCAGCATCCGCCCCGCCTCACGGCGCGAGTACGTGCGCAGCAGGTCGTTGTGCGCATAGAGCACCACCCGGTGCGGCGTGTCGCGCAGCAGCCGCACGAGGATGGGGGCGTTGTGCGCGAGGACGACCGACGCCGGCTGCGCCCCCACGGCGTCGGCGATCGGTCGGTAGTACGCGGCGACAGCGGTGCGCGGCATCCCGAGGCGTCCGCGCAGCGCATCCGCGTACCGCGCCCGCCGGTCGGGTCCGCGTGCGCCGTCGTACTCGATCACATCCGCGCTGTCGTAGCGCGGATGCCACGTCGAGCGGTCCACGACGACCCGGTGTCGCGGCGCGCCGGCCCGCAGCGCCGCGCCGGCCAGCCCGTGCACCACCGTCGGAATGGCCGACCCGGTCAGCGGCGAGAAGTGGTCGCCGGGAGTGATGGCGTGGATCAGGCTGCGTTCCACTGCAATCCTCCGGGCCGGTCGAAGAGCGACGACTCGAGCGTAGCGGGGCCGTTCCCGGCAGCCCGCCCGATGCGACCGTGCGGGGCTGTCGTGCGGAAACGGCTGAGGCGCCGGGAACGAGTCCCGGCGCCTCAGGCGCTGTCGTGACTGAGCCTTACGCGGGCTCGTAGAACGGCGGCGTGCAGGTCGGCGCGCCGGTCGGGAACGGGATCCGCGACGAGCACGGCGGGAACGCGTCGATGTGCACGGGGCCGGCGACGACCGGAGTGTGGTCGTTGTCGGTGAGCGTACAGGTGCCGCCCGTCGTGTCGACGGAGTGTCCCCACGTGACCGTCAGGGTGACGTCTTCCTCGGTGTTCGCGCTGTTGTTCGAGTTCGCGTACACGAAGATCGTCACCGTGGCGCCACCCGCGATCGGCGAGCAGTACGCCGGCGAGATGCAGCGGACGTCGAAATCGAGGTCGCCCACGGTCGTGATCTCGACATCGGTGATGTAGATGATCTGATCGTCGGTGTTGGTGATCTGGATCGGGAAGGCGTACGCCTTGTCGGTGTCCAGTCCGGGACAGTTGGCGTAGACGCCGGCACAGCCCTGGTTGCTGGCACCGGGCAGCTTGCACGCCTGTCCGATCACGACGTCGGGCGGCGAGCCCGAGATCGCGAAGGCCGGAGCCGGTGCGGCGATGGCGATGGCGGGAACCGCCCACGCCATGGCCTTGGTCACGGTCCGGCGGCTGACGCCGGACTTCTGCGGTTCGAGTTCGTCCATGTTCCCCAGTCCCTCCCAGAGCTGGTGCCGCCGGATTCCGACGTCGATATTCCCCTATTTATGGCGAGGCCCTGGGCCCCCCCAGCACCAGGCTTATCCCTTCCGGCGACGGACAGACCCCATCTCCTCGCGGAAGGCGATGGGGGGATCGTATCGCATCATCCCGTTCCGCGCACACCCCATACCAGGTCATGACGCGAATTGCGCCTGCCCCACGCCGTGGCGGCCCGAGCCTGCGCCCGGTGCGCCCGGATAGGATGCGGAAGGCCTGCGATCCGAGCGCGCAGGCGGAAGGTCGTCATGACAGCCCCCGAGCCTCCCACCCGGCTGCTGCCGCAGCTGCGCTCGCTGCTGGAGCTCGCCGACGCGCGTCCGGCCGGCTGGGCGGCATCCACCGTCGGTGCATCCCTCGTCCTCGCGGTCCTCGACAGCCTCGGGATCGCGGCGATGATCCCGCTCACCCAGCTCATCGCCGGAGCCGACACCGACACCGGCGCACTGGGCTGGATCTCGGGGGTGACGGGCATGTCGACGCCGCAGGAGCTCATCCCTCTCGTCGCCGGCGCCGTCGCCGTCCTCTTCATCGGCAAGAGCGTCGCGGCGCTCCTGTTCCGCTGGTGGCTGCTCGGGCGCACGACGCGCGTCTCCGCGACGCTCTCGCGCGGGATGTTCCGGCGGTACGTGCTCGCCCCGTACGCCGACCACCGCACCCGGCGCCTCAGTGAGGTGTACCGCAACATCTCCACCAGCACGGCACAGGCCACGGGCGTGCTGCTGGCCACCATCAGCATGTGCACGGATCTGATGATGCTCATCGCCATCACCGCCGTGCTGGCGTGGACCGCGCCGGTCGTGACGATCGTGACCGTCGTGATCTTCGGGGGGTTCGTCGTCGGACTGCAGCGGATCTTCCGCAAGCGCCAATCGCAGCTCGGCGAAGTCACGAGCGAGGCGGCCCTCGAGGCGTGGCAGTACCTGATGCCGGGACTCGACGGGTTCCGCGAGGCGCGGCTCACGTCGAGCTCGGAGCGGTTCGTGGACGGCTTCTACCAGGCGCGCCTGCGAGGCGCGAACGCCAGTCGCACGATGGGCATCCTCGGCGAAGCGCCCCGCTACGTGCTCGAGATCGGCTTCGTGGTGATGATCGGCGGCGTCTCACTCGTGCTCTTCGCCACGGGAGAGCCGGGCGATGCCCTGACGGTCCTCGGCGTCTTCGCGGCCGCGGCAGTCCGTGCCCTGCCCACCCTGAACCGCGTCAGCGCCAACATGGCGACGATCCGCACCGGCCACGTGGGACTCGATATCGTCCTGAACTCCACGGCCGAGCTCGACCAGCGCGGCGCCCACGTCGAGACGCCGATCGACGACACTCCCTACCGCGGCGACATCGAGCTGCGGAATCTCTCCTTCCGTTACGCGGATTCCGCCACCGACGTGCTCACCGACCTGTCGCTGACGATCCGCGAGAACGCGACGACCGCCTTCGTCGGCTCCAGCGGCGCCGGCAAGAGCACGCTGCTGGACCTCGTGCTCGCCCTGCAGGACCCGACGTCGGGCACCATCGAGTGCGGCGGGCGCTCGATCTTCGCCGACCGCGCCGCGTGGTACGCCGGTCTCGGCGTCGTGCCGCAGGACGTCTTCCTGGTCAACGACACGATGCGGTCGAACATCGCGTTCGGCGTCCCGGCCGATCGCATCGACGACGAGCGCATCGCCGAGGTCATCCGGATGGCACAGCTCGGCGAGCTCATCGACATGCTGCCCGACGGCCTCGACACGGTCGTGGGCGAGCGCGGCGTGCGGCTGTCCGGAGGCCAGCGCCAGCGCCTCGGACTCGCGCGCGCGCTCTACCGCCGCCCCCGGGTGCTGGTGCTCGACGAGGCGACCTCCGCGCTCGACAACGCCACCGAGTACGAGATCGCCGAGACCCTCCGTGGCCTCCAGGGCAGCATGACGATCCTCATCGTCGCGCACCGGCTCTCGACCGTCCGGGGCGCCGACACCCTCGTCTTCCTCAAGGACGGCCACATCGAAGCGACCGGCACCTTCACCGAGGTGCGAGACGCCAGCGCCGAGTTCGCCCGGCTGGTGGCGCTCGGCGAGCTGAACTGACGCCTACGGGTCGAGGCGCGCGAACGCCGGCAGCGAGGCGACCCGGTACCGCTCGAACGGCTTGCGCGCGAGCGGCGCGGTTGCGGCGGTGACGAACGGATGCCGCATCCGCCGCCGCCAGCGACCCAGCTCGCCGTCCCAGTCACGGTCGCGCGCATGACCGGAGACGGTGCGCTTCTCTGCCATCTGGGCCTCGGTGCGCACCCAGCTCAAGTGCAGGATCGCCTGATCCCGGCGGATCACCCGGTGGACGGGCGTCGTCGCCGGGCGCGCGGGATCGGTGTTCCACGGCGCCACGTCGACGCGGTACACCGGCACCCCCGCCGCCTGGCGGGCATGGCTCAGCGTGGTTCCGGCCCGCACCGCGACGGGGCCGGGGTAGCTCGACTGCGTGGACCAGAATCGACCGCACGTCTCCAGGAAGCGCCCCGACCGGGCGCGGGCGTAGAGCACGCGCGCGGGATACTCCACGGCCGACGCGGCGCGCCCGTCGGCCGTCTCGATCGCGGCGAGGAACGCTCCCGTGTCGGCGACGACCTCGTCGGTGTCGAGCTGCAGTACCCAGTTGGCCCCCTCGGACGCGGCATCCAGCGCATCCTGCCGCTGCGCGGTCTCGGCCCACATCGCCATGAGCTCGGGGTTGCTGAAGCGGCCGGGGCGCAGGACGACTTTGCCGTCCGGGTCGGCGGCGGCGATGCGCGACAGCGACTCGGCGGTGGAGAGCGGATGCCCCGACCACGACAGGCCGTCCGCGTCGTACGAGACGACGATCCGGTCGACGAGCCCGTAGAACGAGCCGATGCTCTCGCCGATCCACGCGGGATCGCCGGCGAGCACGTACGCGTGGATCTTCACGATGCCCGCGTCTGGGCGCGCACGGCACCCACGCTCGCCACGAGGCCGGCGACGGTGCCGCCGATCCCGATCGCGGCGCGGCGGCATCCTCCCGCGACGCCCTTGAGCTTCGCGCGCCAGCCCGGCCGCTTCAGCGCGGTCACGGCGCTGCGCAGGTCGCGACCCGCGGCGCGGAGCGCGGTGCCGAGGTAGCGGCGGAAGACGGGGGCGCGGTAGCCGAGCGTCGTGGCCAGCAGCACCACGTGGTTGCGGGCGCCGTAGTACCGGTAGCGGGAGTCGAAGCGCACGCCCTTGGCGTACTGCCCGGCGACGTGCCGCACGACCGCGCGAGGTGCGAACACGACGCGCCACCCGGCGCGCCCCAGCCGCAGCGGCATGTCGGCGTCCTCGCGCAGGCAGGTGCCGGGATAGAAGTCGTGCACACCGCCGACCTTGCGTGCGGCATCCAGCCGGTAGGACATGTTCGCGCCCAGCATGTGATCCGTCTCGACGACCCGGCCGGGATCCGCGGCGAAGAAGCCCGTCAGCCGGCCGTCGGGCAGCAGGAGTCCGATCTGGCCGATGCCTTCCTCGGCCTCGTCGGGCTGCCCGTTGAGGGCACGCCCGCCCACCGCTCCGACCGTCAGGTCGTCGTAGGGGCGCAGGAGCTCCTCGAGCCACTCCGGGAAGGCGTACGCGTCATCGTCGATGAAGGCCACGACGTCGGCATCCACGCCGTCGATGCCGATCGCGCGCGACGTCGCGAGCGTGCCGGCGCCGTGGTCGTTGCGGCGGTACTCGACGCCCTCGAAGTCGGCGACCACTGTCCGCGTGAGCTCGTCGGGCGAGGCATCCACGACGATCGTCCGCGCGGGCTTCACGGTCTGAGCGGCCAGATGCTCCAGGCACGTGCGCACGTGGTCGGGTCGCCGGTAGGTGGCGACGACGACCACCGCTCGCAGGTCTGTCATTCGGCGATCTTCCCAACGCGGTCCGAGGCGACCTGATCGCCGCCGAGCACCCATTCAACTAGATTCGTGGGCGGATGCGCACCGTCCGCGTCCCCCGATCCTCCGGAGGCACCGCATCGCATCGCATCGACGCCTGAGCATCGCCACCATCGCGACCGACGCGCCGATGGGCGCGCAGGTGTACCAGGAGCAGGTGGCCGGGCGCGCACAGGCCGCGTTGGATGCCACCGCGGACGTGCCCTGGGCCGTCCGGCGCGTCATCGTGCGATCCCTGCGGTCACCGCTCGCGGGGACGCGCCGACTCCCGCTCGCCCGGGTGACCCGCGCCGACCCCCGCGTGCGCCGCGCGATCGGCCGCTTGCTCTTCGGCGCGGACGACGTCACCCACCGGATGAACCTCGAGCTCCCGCCTGCGCCGGGTGCCGACGTCGTCACGCTGCACGACGTGGTGGCCTGGCGGTTCCCCGACGAGTCCGCCCCGGTGCCGGCCGCTCCCGAGGAGCTGCGACGCGCGGCCGCGGTCATCTGCGTCTCGGCGTTCACGGCGCAGGAGGCGCACGACCTGCTCGGCCTGTCGGACGTCCACGTCATCCCGAACGGGGTCGACGAGCGCTTCTTCGACGCCGTGCCGTTGTCGGCGGGCGAGTTGACCGCGCTGGGACTGCCCGAACGGTTCGTGCTCCACGCCGGGGGCGCCGCGCAGCGCAAGAACCTCGATGCCCTCGCGGCCGCGTGGCCTGCCGTGCGGCGGGAGCGGCCGGGACTGAGCCTGGTCCTCAGCGGGCCGCCGCACCCGCGGCGCAGCGCCCTGTTCGCGGGACTCGAGGGCACGGTCCTGGCGGGGCGCCTGGCCGACGCTGTCATGCCCCGCGTGCTGGCGAGCGCGCAGGCCGTCGTCGTCCCGTCCACGTACGAGGGGTTCGGACTTCCCGCCCTCGAGGCGATGGCCGCCCGCGTTCCGGTGGTGGCCGCGGCGACCAGCTCGCTTCCCGAGGTCGTCGGCGAGGGCGGTCTGCTGGTGGCGCCGGAGGGGCCGGCCATCGCCGACGGGCTCCTCGCAGTGACCTCGGGCGACGCCGACGTCGAGCGCATGGTCGAGGTCGCACGCGCCCGGGCCGCCGACTTCACGTGGGAGCGCTGCGTCGCCGCCCATGCCCGGGTGTGGGCCCGCCTGGGCTGAGGCATCCGATGCTCGCATTCATCACCTCGCTGCGGCACCCCCGCAACAGCGCCGATTACGCCCGCGTGGAGGCGCTTCTCGCCGAGACGCTCGCATCGGTGTCGCGCCAGACCGCCCCGTACAGCGTCTGGGTGGTCGGCAACCGGCGGCCGACGCGGCTGGCACCGGACGTGCACTGGGTGCAGGTCGACTTCGAGGCCCCCAGCACCCTCGGCGGGCCGCGCACCGGAGTCGCGGCGGTGCTGCGCGACAAGGGCTCCAAGCTCGCCGCCGGACTGCTCGCCGCCCGCGAGAGCTCGCCCGATCACGTGATGTTCCTCGATGCGGACGACCTCGTCTCGCGACGCCTCGCCCAGCTCTCGGCGGAGCAGCCGGATGCCCCCGGGTGGCGGATCGAGCACGGGTACCGCTGGGCCGCCGACCGCGGGGCCCTCCGCCGTCAGCCCGACTTCCACCGCCACTGCGGCAGCGGCTGCGTGGTCAGCACCGATCTGTACGATCTGCCGCGCGACCTGGACGCGGGGGCGTCGCAGGCGCAGCTCGAGGACCGGCTGGGCGACCGTCTCGAGCGGTGGTTCGGATCGCACCTGCATGTCGCCGACGACCTCGCCGCGGCGGGTCACCCGCTCGCGCCGGTTCCGTTCGCGGGCGCGCTGTACCGGGTCGGCACGGGCGAGAACCACTCCGGCGTCTCGCTCGGCGGGCTCGGCCGCCCCGTCTCGAAGCGACTCGCGGCGGAGTTCGGCATCGCGGCGACCCCGCCCCGCCTCGGTCCGGTCGCTCGTGCGGTGCTGCCCAGCCGGCGCGCCGTCGTGGAGCGTCTCCCCTGGCGACGCTGAGCGGCGTCAGCCGGAGAGCAGCGCACCCAGCGGGAAGCGGCGCAGCCCCGGCACCTCGTCGTCCAGCCGCCCGATCGCGCGCACCAGGCCGTCAGCGAGGTGCGTCACCGTCTCGGCATCGGCCGACCATGCGACTCCGGCCAGCTCGGCGGGTGCCATGGCGTCGTCCCAGGCGACCTGCCGCGTGCGGCCGGGCGTCACCACCGACTCGTAGTCGCGGAACTTGAAGTCTCCGCCGCCGAGGGGCGGGTCGAGGGTCGTCCACACCGCGGGGATGCCGAAGGCGTCCGCGGTCACCAGGCCGTGCAGCGAGGTCGTGACGACGACCCGGCACGCCGCGATCTCCCGCACCGTGCGGCGGGCGCTCTGATGCACGTTCACGACGCGCGAGCCGGGGGTCGCGGCCGCCACGGCGGCGAACCCCGCGTGGGAGCGATGATGGCCGTGCGGCACGAAGCCCACGTCCCATCGGGGCGCCGGTCGCCGTGTCCGGCGCGACACCAGCAGCCCGGGGTCGCCGAAAGCGGTCTCGCCGGTGGCGCCGATCAGGTCGCGGGTGAGCGCGCCGCGCACCGCCAGCACGCGCGCGTGCGGCAGCGCATGCGGCGCGTCGCTCATCAGCCCGCTCCCCCACACCACGCCGTCGAACTCGGGCGGGAGGAACTCCAGGACGCTTCCGACGCCGGCGAGACGCGCGTGCTGCGGCATCCGGTGCACGGGCACCACGCCGTAGGCGGGAAGGAGCCACGGCGTGAGGTCGTCGCCGAAGTTCGGGTGGCCGTCCCACCAGTACGCCGGCACGACGCGGCCGTGCCGCCACACCTCCGGGACGAGGGCCGCCTGCGCCAGCCGCCGCGCCGCGCGCAGGCGCCGCGGCCAAGGATCGTGATAGCTCACCGCTGGGCTCCCGTCTTCGCGTCGACGATCTCGTCGAACAGCGCGGCGTAGGCGCGAGCCACCGCCGGCCACGCGAACTCGCCCACGCGCGCGTGGCCCGCCGCCGCCAGACGCGTCCGCAGCGCCTCGTCGGCGACCACGCGCCGCAGCGCGCCGGCAAGCTCGGCCCGGTCCAGCGGATCGACCAGCAGCGCATCCCGCTCGTCGTGGACGAACTCGACGGCGCCGCCGCGACTCGTCATCACCAGCGCGGTGCCGGCACGCCAGGCCTCCAGCGCCACGATTCCGAACGACTCGGCGCGGCTCGGCACCACGACCGCCAGCGCGCCGGCCATGCTCTGCGCCACCAGCGCGGGGTCGAGCGCTCCGAGCAGCGTCACCCGGTCGGCGACCCCGCGCGCCGCCGCAAGAGCGACGAGGTCACCGCGCTCCGGCCCGTCGCCGCCGATGATCAGCCGGACGGCGGGGTCCAGACCGGCATCGGCGAAGGCCTCGATGAGCAGGTCGAAGCCCTTCATCCGGCCCAGGCGTCCGACCCCGAGCAGGTACGCACCGCTGAGCGGCTGCCGTCCCGACGCGGGCGGGAGCGGGTCGACGCCGTTGCGCACGATCCGGCCGTCCAGCCGGCCCAGTCCGTAGTGGCGCCGGAGATCGTCGAGCACGTAGTCCGACGGCGCCGTGACCGACGCCGCCTCCCCGATCGCCCGGCGCAGTCCGTCGCGCAGCTGGTGGGAACGCTGGAACGCCCCGCGATCGTCGGCGAGCGTCTCGCCGTGCGAGGTCACCACCAGCGGGGTCCCCGTCCTGCGGGCCAGCCGGGCACCGTACAGCCCGTTCGGCCCGAAGCACTGGATGTTCAGGAGGTCGGGGCGGAAGGCCCGGTGCGCCCCGGCCCACGCCCGGCGCGCGGCCCCGCCCTCGCGGGCGAAGCGCGCCATGGCGGCGACGGAGCGCGCGGGCAGCGGCGTCGGCAGGTGGCGGATGCGGATGCCGTCCCGGTCGACCACGCCCAGAGCCTCACCGCGATCCACGGTCCAGACCTCCGCCGTCCACCCGCTGTCGCGCAGCGCCCGCGCCACGCGATCGACGTGCGTCTCGACACCCCCGACGTACGGCGCGAACGACGACGAGATCAGCGCGACTCGGCGGGCGGCTCGCGGCATCGAGCCGGTCAGCTCCGCCCCGCGCGACGGCGCGGCTCGCCCTGCGGGGTCCCGTCGATCCCGGCGATGAACGACTCGAAGTCCTGGTTCGCCGCGTCGGCGGAGGCCGGGGAGGAGGCATCCCCCTCACCCGCGGACGCCGCCGGTGCGGCGGACTTGGCGGCTGCCGACCGCTTCTTGGACGCCGGGCGCGCCGGACCGGCCTCGGCGGCCGGCGTCTCGGCGGCGGGCGCAGCCGTCGCAGCGGGCTCGGCCGATGTGGCATCCGTCCCGCCCCGCGAGCGGGTGCCGTCGTAGCCCTTGCGGTAGTCGTAGTACGGCGACGCGTCGGCGCCCTTGAGCGGCGCGCGGTTGAGCACGATGCCCAGCAGTCGACCGGACGCCTTGGCGAGGGCGTCCTCGGCCCTGGTGACGAGGTCGTACGTCGTCTTCCCGAGCCCGACGACGAGGATCGCGCCGTCGGCCTGATGAGCCAGCACCGCGCTGTCGGTGACGGGGAGCAGCGGCGGGGCGTCGACGATGACCATGGCGTGCTGGGCGAGGTCGTTCAGGACCGTGCGCATCTTCGCCGAGCCGAGCACCTCGCTGGGGTTCGGCGGAACGCTGCCCGCGGTGAGCACGACGAGGTTCTCGGAGACCGGCGTGCGGTGCATCACGTCGATGAGGTCCGCGCGGCCGGCGAGCACGTCGGTGAGCCCGGCGCCGTCGGGCAGCCCGAAGGTCTTCGCCACGGTCGAGCGCCGCAGGTCGCCGTCGACGAGCACGACGGGCCGCCCGCTCTCGGCGAGCGCCACCGCGATGTTCGCCGCGACCATCGACTTGCCATCGCCCGGCAGCGGGCTGGTCACGACGATCGTGCGGGGCGGATCGTCGACGTCCATGAACTGCAGGTTGGTCCGCAGCGACCGGAACGCCTCCGACACCGCGAACCGGTTGCCCTTCGCGTTCGGCTCGGCGCGCGCGACGATGCGCGACTCACGGGTGAGGCCGTCGGCGATCGGGATCGTGCCGACCACCGGCGCGCCCACGCGCGCCTCGATGTCGTCGTTGATGCGGATCCTGCGGTCCGACACGGTACGCACGAGCGCGAACGCCACGCCGAACCCGAAGCCGAGCACGCCGCCCACGACCAGCGCGGTGTTCACGTCGGGGAAGATCGGGCTCGTCGGCTTGCCGGCTGCTTCGTAGGCGACCACCGTCACGGCGGAGGAGCCGTCCGACCCGTCGCCGAGCACGTCGTCGGCGACGACGGCGAGGGAGCCGATCCACGCGGACGCCAGCTCGCTGGCCTCGTCGGGGGTGGCGGCCTGCGCGTTCACCTTGAGGATCGAGGTGCTGGTCGGGTTGGTCACCGTGATCCGGTTGATCACCGCGGCCGGAGTGGTGCTCAGTCCCAGCTCGTCGATCGCACCCTGGGCCACGCGCTCGGATTGCGCGAGGTCCAGGAACGTCGGCACCTTGGCGCGCGCCGCGGAGTCCTCCGCGACGGAGATGGTCGTGGTCGATCCGCCCTCGATGGCCACGGTCGTCTTCAGCAGGCCGCTCGCCGACCCCTCGTAGACGGGAGTCTGGATGAGCGTCCAGGCGTACCCCGTGCCGAGACCGATCAGGGTGATGAGCACGATCGCGAGCCAATGGCGCCGCAATCCGCGCATGTAGTCACGCAGTTCCATCGGCGCCTTCCCCCCACGTCTTCCCGGTCCGAGCGGGCACCGCCTGCCGGCCGCTCGGACGGATGCTCCATGCTAAGTCATCCGCCCGTCTGGCGTCCGACCCTTCTGAGGCGAGCAGCGCCTGCGCCCCGAGACAGATCCCGGCGACCACGAAGGGCACCGACACCTGAGCCGCCACCCAGAAGAGGTCGAACTGCGCCTGCACGATACGACTGAGCACCGCGGCGACCGCGAGCGTGCCGAAGACGGGATCCACCCGCCAGAGCACGACGATGAACCCCGCCCACATCACCAGGAACGCCAGGAGCCCGACCACGCCCGCGGAGGCGACCACCTCCAGCTCGGCCTGCGGCGGCTGGAAGAGCGCCCACTCATGGACGTACCAGTAGCGAAGGCCGTGTCCGAAGATCGGCGAGTGCTTCCACAGCGCGTAGACCTGCTGCATCCACTCGATCCGCACGTAGAACGAGTTGAACCGGTTCCCCGTCTCGATCTGGTCGATGACCATCGAGACCACGAACCACACGGCCGGCAGCACGAGCAGCAGGATCAGCCGCGAGCGCCGCGAGGCGCCACGCCGCAGCGTCACGACGAGGACGGCGACGACCAGCCCGATGATCGCCTGCCGGGACTGGGTGAGCACGACCGCGGTCGTGAGCGTCCAGAACGCCAGCCGCGCCGCGCCGTCGGACCAGCCCGCCCAGCGCGGGTTCACCAGCGCCACCACCGCGCCGATCGCCAGGAGGTCACCCGCGGCGTTCTTGTGCATCGGCAGCGGCCACTTGGGCGCGATTCCCACGAACTGTCCCTGCGCGAATGTGAGGACGGCCGTGACGAGCACGCCGACGGCCACCACGAGCATCGCGCCGATCAGCAGCCCGAAGGCGGCGTGTGCGAGCCCGGCTCTGCCCAGCGCCCATCCCACGAGCAGTGCGCCCGAGATGAGCAGCCACGCGTGGAACCACTCCACCGTGTTCTGCGGGAACGGGTTGACGATCACCGTCAGCAGCGTCGCGAACTGGTAGACGAGGTTCAGCGCGAGGAGCTGCTTCATGGGCCGGCTCAGCGGATAGGTCCCGAACAGCACCGCCGAGCCGAACGCCGCTGCCAGCGCCACGTCGGACACCGTCAGATCGGTCCCGCCGAGTCCGACGCGCTGCACGACGATGAGGCCCGGCGTGGCCAGCAGCGCGATCGCGAGCGGGAGCCGGGGCATGAGCGAGACGCCGATCACCAGGAGACCGATGATCACGGCCGAGATCACGCCGTCGCGCAGGCCTCGATCGAGCACCAGGTAGCTGCTGAGCGCCGCTCCGAAGGCGAGCAGGACGAACCGCCACGCCGCCGGCCACCAGCGGCCGAGCATGTCGCGGATTCGTTGCGTGCGCTCCGAAACCTGGACCACGGTCCTCCCGATCGTCGATTCAGTATCGCACTCGATCAGGGGACCAGCTGGGCGGGTTCAGCGGATGCCGCGACCGCCACCCATCCGGCGACGACGAGCAGCAGCATCCCGAGCATCACGCCGATGGCGATGCCGCCGCGGCGGGAGGGGATCGCCTGCGTGGCGCACCCGAACGCCAGGGCCACCAGCGGCAGCACGCCGTACGCCGTGCGGAAGGCGACGTGCCAGCCGAACGTCACCTGCACGAGCCAGGCCGCGACCGAGACCGCCCCGACTACGACCAAGAGCAGCACGGCACCGGGAGCGCAGTCGCGCCGCGCGCGCACGGCGAGCAAGACGCCGCCGGCTGCGATTGCCAGTCCGAGCACGACCACGACGGCGTCGATCCACCAGGGCGCCGAGATCGAGTTGCGCAGGTACTCCGTCGGGAGGAAGAGGTAGGTCAGCGCCGACCGCGCCAGGTGCAGCGGGCCGAGGGCACCCTGTCCGAACTCGTACCCGGCCTGCTCGACGCCGGCCTGGCCGGTCAGATCGCCGTAGAGCAGGAGGTTTCGCACGATCCACCAGCCGCACGCGGCGAGCACGACCGCGCCCGCGGTGAGCGCCATGACGATCCGGCGCCGCACCAGCAGCAGGACGAGCACGATCGCGACCAGCGGCGCGATGCTCAGCTTCGTGAGGATCGCCGCCGAGCCGAGGGCGCCCAGCAGCAGTCCCCACGCCCATGGACGGGGAGCGGGGTGCGACGGATCGACGAAGGGCAGCGCCGCCCACAGCAGCACGAACGCCCACACCAGGGTCCACGTGTCGTTCTGCACCGAACCCGCAATGACGGCGAACATCGGATTCAGCGCGATGAAGGCGGTGCCGGTCAGTATCACCACGGGACGGCCCGGGATGCTGCGCGCCAGGATCCCCGCCGTCAGCAGGGTCAGCGCGACGGCACCCGCGACCCCGAGCAGCCGGACCGCGAGGAATGCGGCATCCGCATCGCCGACCACGCGCACGAGGACCGCGGCGAGCGCGTAGTAGAGCGGCGTCTGCTGGCCCTGGTACGACACCCCGGGGTCTCCGAGCACCGGAGGTCCGAGGTGCTCGGCGTAGAAGAGGACGTTCGACCAGTGCGCCGGCTCGTCGTAGGGCAGCCCCGCCGGCACCACGAGGGCCGCCGTCATCGCGAGGAGGCCGGCCACGACCGCGAGGACGCCGATCGCGATCGCGGTGACGCGCGCGGGCATCATGCCTCCCCGTCCTCGACCAGCAGCCGCTGCTGCAGCAGCGCGTCGACGAACGCCGACACCTCGGCCTCGACCGTCGCGGGGTCTCCGACGACCTCTTCCGCCAGCGCCGCCACCAGGCCGGAGCGCGGCACGGCGAGGGCATGCGTCCAGATCAGCGCGGCCGTGCCCTCGAGTACCCGGATCGGGCCGTCCGGCAGCTGCGCGATGAACAGCTTGCCTTCGTACGCGGTGGCCGCCACGCGAGGGCCGACGCGCATCACGGCCGGACCCGCCGTCGCACGCCTGCCACGAGCTCGCGCACCGCGCGCACGGGGCGCATCGCCGTCGCGCGCAGCACCTCGGCACGCGTGGGGCTGCGTCCGAGCTGATGCGTGAGTCGCTCGACGTTGGCCAGCGGTGCGCGCACCACGATGCCGAGCGCCTCCGGCAGCGTGCGGGCCGCCCGCACGCGCGCCCACCATTCCCCCGTGCGCGTGCTGCCCTGGGTGATGCCCTTCCACAGGCGGTAGTCGCGCTCGCCGCGATACCGCTCGAGATCGCCGGTCGCCGCGGCGAAGGCCACGCGCGCGTCGAGTCGCTCCACCAGCGCCGACACCTCCGAGCGATCCAGCCCCGGCCGGTCGACCCAGGTGGCGATCGCCCGGGCCGCCCTGCGGGAGCGCACGTCGTTGAGCACCAGGAGCACCGCCTGGCCGGTCAGGGAGGGGACGGCGCCGTCGGTCCCCGCGAAATCGCGTGTGCCGTGGTCGCGCCAGAGCTCGTCGAACGCCGCCTCGGGGTCGAGCCGGATGCCGGGGAACATGCGATGAAGGTCGAGGTACCCCCAGTCGGGATGGCGATAGGTCTGCGCGTGGCCGAACGGGGACCCGTAGCGGAACGAGCTGTACACCACCCAGCCGTGCCGCACGAGCTCGTCGTGCAACCGGGGCACGTGGGTGGGTCGCGCCATGACGTCGATGTCGGTCCCCGGCGCCTCTCGCACCCGCAGCGACGTGTCGACGGCGTTCCCCTTGATGTGGAGCAGGTCGGCCCCGGCATCCGATGCGATCACCTGCACGGCCGCGCGTCCGAGCAGCAGCCGCACCGCGAGCGGCACCGAAATCTCGGCCGCCTCGGACTGCTTCACCGTCACACTCTATCCAGCGCCTCGCGCGCCGCCGGAGGGCGATCCGGCGGCGGGATCCTCACGCCCGTCGAAGCCCTCGAGCGCCGTCCATGCCGGGTCGAGCTGGTATGCGTCCCACCCGTCGTCCATCCGCGCGTGGAACCTCGGCATGACCACGTGCGCATCATCGTGGATCGCGTCGGTGACGTAGCCGCCCCAGTACGAGAACGTCGAGTTGGTCCCGATCAGCGTGGGGGCGGAGGCGATCGCCAGGAAGTTCCCGACCGGGTCGCGCTCGGCGTACGAGACCTCCTGCGCCGCGGCGCACAGCATCCCACCCAGATGCTCCCGGCACCACTGCGGATCGTCCGAGACCACGAGGATGGCGGAAGCCGGCCCGATCTCGGCGAGCGCCTCGCGGACGAAGCCCTCGATGTCCATGCCGTACATCGCCCGGAAGCCGTCGTAGGCGTAATAGTCGCCCCGCCGGACGTTGACGGCGACGGGCGCCGGGGGTGTCGTCGGGATGCCGGGGGCCAGCACCTCGCGGACGAACCGCTGCAGCGCCTCGCGCGTGAAGTCGGTGCCGAAGCGCTGAAGCGCGGCGCCGCCCTTCCATTCGCGTCGATCGTGGAAGCGGAGATCCTGCGTGCGGATGGTGAGTGCGGACAGCGCGGGGAACCGCTCCAGCCAGGGAGTCATGCCCGGAACCTCGAGCACGAGCGTCGGGCGGCCCTCGGCGGTGCGCTGATGGGCGGCGAGCCAGAGGTACAGCCAGTTGCCGAAGCGCATGCCGCCCGGGGTGGCGATCACGGTGCGGTCGCCCCGGCGGAACCGGTCCACGACGTCCGCCGTCGTCCGCCGCGCACGCCAGCGGACATGGGCGATGGCCCTCCGCAGCGGCCGGGACGCCCGCCACACCGACTGCTTGACTGCACCCATCCGGTTCGTCCTCCCGTCTACACTATGCAGGACTCGCCGCGGGAGTCGCGCGAGGCGGGAGCAACCGGGGAGGACGCGTGGACTCGCGGTCGGTCAGCGTCATCATCCCGACGAACCGCGACGGCCGGTACCTGCGCGAGACGGTGGCCTCCGTGCGCGCGCAGACCGCGCCGGTGGGTGAGATCGTGCTCGTCGACGACGGCGCTCCTGCTCCGGGCCTGGCCACCATCGCGGCGGAACTGGGCGTGACGTACGTGCGACAGGGTGCCTCGGGCCTGTCCGTCGCCCGCAATACCGGCGTCGCGGCCGCGCACGGCGACTGGATCGCGTTCCTCGACGACGACGACGTGTGGCATCCCGAGCGCATCCGGAGCCAGCTCGATGCGCTCGCCGCGGCTCCGGAGGCCATCGCCGCATACACCGGCGGGTGGTACATGGACGCCGAAGGGCGGCCGTTCGGCGCGGGGTGGCCCGCGCCCGCGGCATCCGCTCGTGACATGCTCTCGGGCGCGGTGACCTTCCCCCGCATCACGACCCTGCTGATCAGCCGCAGCGCGTACACGGGCGTCGGCGGATGCCGCTCCGAGATGGAGCCCGCCGAAGACAACGAGCTCATCCTGCGGCTGCTGCAGCGCGGGGAGTTCGCCGCCGTCGACCGGCAGCTCGTCGGCTACCGACGGCACAGCGCCAACGTCACCAACCGCGGGCTGCCGGGGAGGAAGGCCGCCGTGCGCGGCCTGCGCGGGCAGCTTCGCGCCGCGCGGCGCGGTGACCGCGAGCTGGCGACCCTGCTCAGGCAGAACCTCCGGCGCTATCGGCGTCATGCCGCGGCGGAGAACCTCGGCGAGCTCGCCGCGGCCGCGCGGGCAGGACGCGGGCGCTATGTCGCCGCGCTGTCCTGGTGGGCGGTCGGGAGCGCGCCGCTCGAGTCGGCCGAGGCGGTCGTGCTCCGGGTGCGCGGCCGCAAGGCGTCCGCGTGAGCGGCCGTCAGGTCCAGGAAGATCTCCAGCGGGATTCGCTGAGCGCACTCGGCGGCCTGCTCGAAGCGGGGCGTCCCGTGGCGCTGGTCGACTTCCCGCTGCACGACAACGCCGGCGACTCACTCATCTACCTGGGTGAGCGCGCCTACCTGCGACGGCTCGGTCTGCCGTTGCGCTACCAGACGACGGCCGGGAGATACCGGCCGGCCGATCTCTCGGCGCTGCACCCCGACGGGCCGATCCTCCTCCACGGCGGCGGGAACTTCGGCGACCGGTGGGCGCTGTTCCAGCACTTCCGCGAGCGGGTGATCGCCGACTTCCCCGGCCGTCGCATCGTCCAGCTTCCGCAGAGCATCGAGATGACCCCCGGCACCGCGGAGCGCGTGCGCGCCGCCTACCTCGCACATCCGGACCTCACGGTGCTCCTTCGGGACACGCGCAGCATGACACGCGCCGCGGAGCTGCTCCCCGGTGTGAACGCGGTGTACTGCCCCGACCTCGCGTTCGGATACGAGACGAGCAGGGCGCAGCGCCCGCGCGTCGACGTCCTGGAGCTGCGCCGCCGCGACGGCGAATCGACGGGTGAGACGCTCGTCGACTCCGTCGGGTCGTGGTCGCGGCGCACCGTCGACTGGAACTACTCGCCGCTCGAGAGGGCGACATGGAGCCTCGCCAAGGCACCCGGGTCGGTGGCCAAACGCGTTCCCGCGACGATGCCCCGGTTCTACCGCGCGCTGGTCGACCCCGGGTACGCGCTGGCCGCCCGAACGCTTGTGCGCGCCGCCGAGCGCACCCTGCTGCAGGGCCGGGTGGTCGTCACCGACCGGCTTCACGCGGCAGTGCTCGCCACCATCCTCGGAAGGCCGGTCGTGGCCAGAGACAATGCCAACGGCAAGCTGGCGGCCGCCTTCGGCGACTACCTGGCGCGGTTCCCGACGGTCCGGTTCGCCCGCAGCGCCGCCGACGCCGCCGCCGCCGTGGACGAACTGCTGCGCCGCGCCGGGTGATCCGCCGGATGCCGGCTACGTCGGGAGACGCCGCATCGTGCGCTCGAGCAGTGTCCGCTGCCACGCGGACAGGCCCGCCGATCGAGCCGTGAGGCGTTCGCGGAGCTCCCGGCCCGCGGCCTCGCTCTCGGGCGAGTCCGCGCCGAGGGCCGGAAGCCAGGTCGTGTCGAGATCGAGCGTCGTCCGCACGAACTCGCGGTAGGACTGTGCGAGTCTCGCATCGGCACTGACCTGTCGCGTGTACTCGCCCGACACCGACACCTGACCGGCGTGGCGCCGGTAGGCGAGGGCGGGCAGGGCCATCCGCCGCATCGGCACGCCGGCGGTCGCCGCGCGCAGCCAGAGGTCGTAGTCCTCGGCGAGGACGTCGCGGTAGCCGCCGGCCCGCTCGACCGCTCGCCGCGTGGCGAGCATCGTCGGATGCATCACCACGCACATGACGGCCAGGTGCAGGGGGAGCGCCGCGGTGGCGATCCCGACGGGCGCCGACGGCGACACCCGCAGCGGCGACGTGCGGAACCGCACGACGGACGAGAACAGGATGCCGCTGCGCCCTTCTCGGAGCGCCGCCGACTGCACGGCGAACCGCCACGGCAGGCAGATGTCATCGGCATCCATGCGTGCCACGAGCCGGCTGTCGGTGCGATCGGACAGCTCGCGCAGCGCCGCGCCGACCCCGAGCGGGCGATCGCTGCGGATCAGCCGGACGCGCCGGTCCCGGATCCGCTCGATCACGCTCACCGTCGCGTCGGTGGACGCGTCGTCCCAGACCACGAGCTCCGCGTCGCGCGGCAGGGCCCGCAGGGTCGAGGCCACCGCATGGCTCACCGTGGCCTGGCCGTTGCGTACCGGCATGAGTACCGACAGTTCAGGCACTCGGCGGCCGATCTCCCCCGGGGGGACGCGGAGCATCGCCCGCGTCGCCGTCTGCAGCGATGTCGGTCGCAGAGGCATCCGCCGCGCCGGGCGCCTCGACCACCGGGGCCGGGACGGGTGCCCGACTGGAGGGCACCCGCTTCGCCCACGTGATGCACGGACGCTCCACGGTGACGAAGAGCAGCAGACCGACCCCGAGCACCGCGGCGAAGCCGACGGTCCACAGCAGGATAAGCAGCAGCACGCCTTCGGGCACGCGGAGGAACTTCTGCAGGAACTCCGAGGCGTACCAGAGGGTCGGCTGGTGGATGAGGAAGAGGCTGTACGACCGGTAGCCGAGCCAGGACACCGGCCGCCATGCGAAAGCCGCCCCGAACGAGCGCACTGTGAGCACGAGGACGATGAGTCCGCCGAACAGCACCGACAGCCCGAAGTCGCGGATGGGCAGCACCGTCCCGCGGAAGAAGGGCTCGGTGGCGACGAAGTAGGCCGCGACCATGACGGCGAGCACCGCGACGGCGTGCGGCGGTCGCACGCGGCCGGCGACGCGGAAGCCCACCACCGCGGCGAGCATGCCGAAGGCGAACTCGGTCAGCCGGCCCAGCCCCGAGGCGGCCCAGAGGAACACGACGGAGAAACCGGCATCCCCCAGGTAGAGGTCGACGCCGATGCGGAAGAGCACCGACACGACGATGGCGCCCACGATCGCGCGCAGCCCCCACCGGGCGGCGGCGAGCATCACCAGCGGGAAGAGCAGGTACAGCTGCATCTCGAGGGCCATCGTCCACAGGCTGCCGTTGATCGTCGACCAGTACTGAGGGAAGAACATGTGCGTGAAGGTGACGTGGCTCAGCACGTCACCGATGCTCGGCCACGGCTGCCACGAGGCCTCGCGACCGAGCGCCTTCATCATCACGACCAGCGCCTGCGGCAGCAGGATCGCGTACGCGAGAGCGGCGTAGTAGGGCAGCACGATCCGGCGCAGGCGCCGATTCAGGTACGGCCGCGTCCGGAATCGCCCGAGGCGCGACGGATCACGGGCGAACGGCAGGAACAGCACGAAGCCCGTCAGGACCACGAAGAAGTCCGGACGGATGTTCTGGGCCACCACGGTGGAGATCACCGGGATGTCCGGCGCCCCCGCGAACTGCCACGAGTGGAACGCGAACACCAGCAGGAACGCCAACGCGCGCAGGCCGTCGATGGCCGCGATGCGCTCCGTTCGCTCCCCAGCAGGTGCGGATGTCACCGCACCAGCGTAGAGCACCGGTTTTTCGCGCCTGTTTCCGTCCGGGAAGGGCGGGATCGGCACGGGTCCGCCCTCGCCTACACTGCGAGGATGACCGCGATGCTTCACGTCAGCGCCATCGGCACGACGGTCGCCATCGACCTGTCGAGGCTCGACGCCGGCGACGCCGACGCGGTGCGGGCGGCGTGGGCGGATGCCGCCACCGACCCCGCCGACGAGCCCGCGGCGATCGTGGTCCCCCGCGCGGGGATCCGCACCCGCATGCTGCAGGCGCTGTCGCAGCAGGTCACGCGCGCCGCGATCGACGCCCGGCGGAGGGATCTGTGGATGCTGCACGCGGCGGGGATCGCGTCACCAGAGGGAGACGTCGTCGCCTTGGTCGGGCCGTCCGGGCGCGGGAAGACGACCGCATCGCGTCGGCTGGGGCAGCACTACGGCTACGTCTCCGATGAGACGATCGGCATCGCACGCGACGGCGGGGTGGTCGCCTACCGCAAGCCGCTGTCGATCATCGAGGAGCCGTTCGCCCCCAAGGTGGAGCGCTCCGCGTCGTCGGTCGGACTCGGTCCGATCCCCGGCGAGCTGCGCGTGCGCGCCATCGTCCTGCTCCACCGGGACGCCGCCCACGACGGCGCCCCCGCTGTCCGCCGGGTCGAGCTGGCGGATGCGCTCGACGACCTCGTGACCCAGTCCAGCCACCTCGCCGAGCGCCCCGACTCGCTGCGGTTCATCGCCGCGGTCGCGGAGGCGACCGGCGGCATCCGCGCCGTGCGCTACCGCGAGGCCGGCGACCTGTCCGAGATCGTGCCCGGTCTCTTCGCCGGCGCAGCGGCCGCACCGGTGGTCGCCCCGGCCATAGTGCGGGAGCCGGCGGGTCCCCCGTCCATCCCGGGCGGCTCCCCCGGCGAGGTCCTCTTCTCGCGTGCGGCGTGCGTCGACGAGCTCGAGCTCGCGGGCGCCGACCGCATCGCCGTGCTGACGAGTGACGCGGTCGGCCGCGGCACCGTGCGCGTCCTGGACGGGATCGCGCCGACACTGTGGGCCGCGGCATCCGGCGTCCCCCTCGATGCGCTCGTCGCGGCCGCCACCGCGGCGCACGGCGCCCCCGACGGCGCCGATGCCAGCGCACTCGTGCGGGCGGCGGTGGACCGGCTCGTGGTCGAGGGGCTGCTGAAGGTCTCTACTGCAGCGCGGACGTGAGGCGCGCGAGGTTGTCGAGGATGGTGGAGCGCAGCGGCTGCTTCTCCCACTCCTCCAGCGTGAGCTCACGCGACTGCGACCGGTACATGTCCTCGACGCCGCGCATCTGACGCACGAACTCCTCGCCGCGCACCAGCATCGAGATCTCCATGTTGAGACCGAACGAGCGCATGTCCATGTTGCTCGAGCCGATGATGGCGACCTCGTCGTCGATGGTGAGGCTCTTGGTGTGCAGGATGTACGGCCTCTTGTACATCCAGATCTTCACGCCGGCACGCAGCAGCGCCTCGTAGTAGCTGCGCTGCGCGTGATAGACGATCGCCTGGTCGCCCTCCTCCGACACGAACAGCTCGACGTGGATGCCGCGCTGGCACGCCGTCGTGATCGCCAGCAGCAGCGCCTCGTCGGGCACGAAGTACGGGCTGACCACGATGATCTTGCGCTGCGCCGCGTAGAGCAGACCCGCGAACAGCTTGAGGTTGTTCTGGAACTCGAACCCGGGGCCCGACGGCACGATCTGGCAGTCGAGGTCCCCCGGACCGCTCCTGACGTCGAAGAGGTCGACGTCGTCGGTGAGCACCTCGTCGGTCTCGCTGTACCAGTCGCTCAGGAAGACGGCGTTGACGGATGCCACGACCGGGCCCTCGATGCGCGCCATCAGGTCGACCCAGTGAAGGCCGCGCCGGATGTTCTTGCGCAGGTTGTAGGTCGAGTCGGTCACGTTCTGCGAGCCGGTGAACGCGACCCGTCCGTCGACGACGACGAGCTTGCGGTGGTTGCGCAGGTCGGGTCGCTGATACTTGCCCTTCAGCGGCTGGACCGGGAGCATGAGGCGCCAGTGCGCCCCCATCGCGTCCAGGCGCTTGATCGTCTGCCGGTACTTCGGCTTGCCGCGGTTGGCCCAGTGGTCCAGCAGCACCCGCACCGGCACGCCGCGCGCCGCGACCTCCTCGAGCGCGCGGAAGAAGTTGTCGGTCGACTCGTCCGCCTGGAGGATGTAGAACTCGACGTGCACGTACCTCTCGGCCGCGCGGATCGCGTCGGCCATGGCATCCAGGCTCTCCTGGTAGTCGGAGATGATCTGCGCGGAGTTGTCGCCCGCGAGCGGCATCGCGCCGAGGTTGCGGTTGAGCGTGACCAGCGACGTGAACCACGACGGGGCGTGCGGGCGCAGCGTGCCGAAGTCCAGCGAGGCGCTGGTGTCGTGGATGTACTCGTTGATGCGCTCCTGCTTGCGCCGGCGTTTGCGCGGCAGCCGGGGGTTGCCGATCAGCAGGAACAGGAACACACCGATGATCGGAATGAAGTAGATCGCGAGGAGCCATGCCATCGCCGCGGTCGGACGCCGGTTGCGCGGCACGATGATGATCGCCGCGATGCGGATCGTCAGATCGAGCAGGAGGACGAGCACCGCCCACCACGTCGCATCGAACGTGATGGTGATCATCGGCGGAGGCCTCTCGCATCGCGGTCGGGACGGGTGAGGCCAGCGTATCGGGGGCCGGACGACATCCCCGGCATACAGCAACCGGCATGGGATCGAAGCCCTGCCCGTCGCCTCGCGCTTAGGGTGGTGGATCCCACCAGGGCACCCGTTGCCGGCACGTCCGCGGCGGCAGCCGGCCGAAAGGGGCCCGGAGGGTCAGTGGTCCGCGGAGGCGGCGCCGGTCGACGCCGGCGGCAGTCCGCGCTTGGCGCGCTCCTGCGCCTCCACCTTGGCGTACAGACGCCGCTCGTTGCGGTCCGCGCGCATCGCGCTGCGCATGACGTAGAAGAAGATCAGCGAGACGACGACGGTCGGCAGGAGCGTCCACAGCACCGCGACCCAGTAATCCATGCCATCCAGGATACGCCGTCCCCCGCGGCCTCCTGCCGCCGGCCGACCGGGGCTCCTCCCCAGGCCTGTGCGCAGGCGGCACCGGCGCGGAGTTTCCCCGAGCGGCGGATCCGGCTCCTGCCCCTCTGCGCGTCCCGCGAGAGTCGTCCGCATGACCCCCGCAACAGTCGTCAAGGCCGCCGACGCGGCGCAGTTCCTGTCGTTCGTCCCCCTCATGCTGGGCTACCACCCTTCCGAGAGCCTCGTCGTGATCCCGTTCCAGGGCGCCCGCAGCCTGGGCGCCATGCGATTCGATCTGCCTGCCGGGGGCGAGACCGACGGCGTCGCCGCCACCGTCATCGGCCTGGCATGCCGCCTGCCCGAGGCCGACGCCGTCGCCGCGATCGCGTACACCGGCGCACGGTTCGAAGACCGCGACAGGATGCCGCACCGCGAGCTCTTGGACGCCCTCGACCGCCGCGCGCATGCCTGCGGGCTGCGCGTCACCGACCTGCTGTGCGTGGCCGCCGACGGCTGGGGCTCGGCGCTCGACTCCCACCTCCCTGCGTCCGGACGGCCGCTGTCGGATCTCGAGGGCGCCGGCACGCAGCTGCAGGGGATGCGTGCGGCGGACGGCGATCAGGCGAGCGGCGCCGAGCTGCCTGAGTGTCCACCGGGCGAGCAGGAGCGGGTGGCGCGCGCGCTGACGGCGCTCGACGACGCGGTCGAGGTGCTGTGCGGGCCGGATGCCGTCGCCGGCGGTCGCCTCCGCGGAGCGCCCGGGGTGTCGACGGCACCCCTCCCGGAGGCGGCGCACGCACCCGAGGCGGCGCCCGCACCCGACGATCGCGCTCCGGCGGCCGGGCACGCGTGCGACCTCGGGCCGGTGCCCGGCCCGATCTTCGGCGACGCCGACGAGGGCGACCCGGCACCGGATTCGAACACCCGGATCGACCCGCGCGCCCTCGGCACCGCATGTCGGCTCGACGACCTCCCGGGCCTCTTCGAGGACGCGCTCGAACAGCGGCCCGCAGGGCGCGACGCCTACGACTCCGCGGCCCTGGTGTGGTGCCTCGCACGGCCGTCGCTGCGGGATGTCGCGCTCGTGCAGTGGAGCGGGAACCTCGCCGACGGGGATGAGGCGCTGGACGCCCAGCTGCGGTGGGAGTCCGGCGAGGAGTACCCGGCGCACCTCGCGATGCGGATGTGGGGGGAGGGCGACACTCCCGACGTCGCCCGCCTGGAGGTGGCGCTGGAGGTGTGCCGTCACGCCGCCGCCGTGGCCCCGCGCGAGGCGCGACCCGGTGCGCTCGCCATGTGCGCGTGGCTGTCGTGGGCGCTCGGCCGGTCTACGCACGCCGCGGCGTACGCGGGGATGGCGTGCGAGATCGAGCCGGAGCACGGCCTGTCGCAGATCGTGCTGTCGTTCGTGCAGGCCGGGCATCTGCCCGACTGGGCGTTCCGCCGTGGCGCACCCCGATGACGACGGCGACGCGACGCGCCGAGACCCGACGGATCTACTTGACCAGCGGGAAGAGGATCGTCTCGCGGATGCCGAGCCCCGTGATCGCCATCAGCAGGCGGTCGATGCCCATGCCCATGCCACCGGTGGGCGGCATACCGTGCTCGAGCGCGCGCAGGAACTCCTCGTCGATGCGCATCGCCTCGAGGTCGCCGCGCGCCGCGAGCTTGGCCTGCTCCACGAACCGCTCGCGCTGGATGACCGGGTCGACGAGTTCGGAGTACCCGGTGGCCAGCTCGAAGCCGCGCGTGTAGAGGTCCCACTTCTCGACCACGCCGGGGATCGAGCGGTGCTCGCGCACGAGGGGGCTGGTGTCGAGCGGGAAGTCCATGACGAACGTGGGGCGGTCCAGGCCCGGCTTGACGAAGTGCTCCCACAGCTCCTCGACGAGCTTGCCGTGGATGGCGTGCGGCGGAAGGTCGACGCCCTCCGCCTCGGCGAGCGCGACGAGCTCAGCGAACGACGTCTCGGGGGTGATGCTGCGCCCCACCGCCTCCGACAGCGAGTCGTACATCGACAGGCGGTCCCACTGGCCGCCCAGGTCGTACTCGGTCCCGTCCGCCCAGGTCACGGTCGTCGAGCCGGCCACCGCCACCGCGGCGTTCTGGATGAGCTCCTGCGTCAGGTCGGCGATCCCGTTGTAGTCGCTGTACGCCAGGTAGGCCTCGAGCATCGCGAACTCGGGGCTGTGCGTGGAGTCCGCGCCCTCGTTGCGGAAGTTGCGGTTGATCTCGTACACGCGGTCGATGCCGCCGACGACGGCGCGCTTGAGGAACAGCTCCGGCGCGATGCGCAGGTACAGGTCGGTGTCGAACGCGTTGGAGTGGGTGATGAACGGGCGAGCGGATGCCCCGCCGTGCTGCACCTGCAGCATCGGCGTCTCGACCTCGAGGAAGCCGTGCGACCCGAACGTCTCCCGCAGGCTGGCGTTCACCTTCGCGCGCGCCACCACGGTGTCGCGCGCACGGTCGCGCACGATGAGATCGAGGAAGCGGCTGCGCACGCGCGTCTCCTCGCTGAGCTCGGAGTGCAGGTTCGGAAGCGGCAGCACGGCCTTGGACGCCACGCGCCACTCCGACACCATGATCGACAGCTCACCCCGCCGGCTCGAGATGACCTCGCCCGACACGAAGACGTGGTCCCCGAGGTCGACGAGCTCCTTCCACGCCTGCAGGGACTCGTCACCGACGGCGGCGAGCGAGACCATCGCCTGGATGCGGCTGCCGTCCCCGGACTGGAGCGACGCGAAGCACAGCTTGCCGGTGTTGCGGCTGAAGACGATACGACCCGCAACGGCTGCCGTGACGCCGGTCTCGGCACCCGCCTCGAGGTCGCCGAAGCGCTCGCGGAGCGCGGGGATGGTGTCGGTGATCGGAAGGCTCACCGGGTACGCGCCGCCCGAGGCATCCGTCCGCTCGGCGATCAGTCGCTCGCGCTTGGCCAGCCGCACGGCCTTCTGCTCGAAGACTTCGGCTTCGGTCGGCTCGACGGGCGAGGTCGTGTCGGTCACGGATAGGCTCCTCGGTGGGGGTGTTCTCCGCAGAACGCGGACCCCCAAGTCTATCGACGGCCGCCTCGCGGTTCGTAGAGCTCAGACACGACCGCGTCGCAACTTCCGCGTCGCCAATCCGGCGAGCGTGATGATCAGGGTTCGGGCGAGTTGACGCCGCGTCGTGAACGCGGCCGACTGGATCGCCTCCCACCACTGGACGAGGATCCGCTCGGGATCATACTGGCGTGCCTTCACGGCGATACTCGAACGCAGGCGCCGTGCGACGAGCTCGTGCTCCCTGAGGTGGCGGAGCCGGTCAATATAGCCTGTGGCCGTTCCGTCACTGACGAGCATCGTCTCCCCGTCCCGGCCGATCTCCTCGTAAGCGCTGTACGGTCCGCAGATCGGGATTGCGCCTGCTCTCCAGGCGTTGATGAGCTTAGTCGCAGGCTTGCGGCGCTCGTCCTCGAGCGTACGGTCGTCATGACTGCACAAGACGACGTCGACGCCGCGGAAGTCAGGCCAGCGACCCTCCATCTCCGTGTCCAGACGGAGCTCATATCCGAGCTTCTCCAGTTCTCGGCGGAAGTCGTCGTCAACCCATGGGGGGATGTTGTACGAGTACGCCTTCAATGCGACGAGGGCGAGAGTGTCGGCCCGCTCCGCCGCCCGAGGAATCAGCCCTCGGTTCGGTAGCATCGGAATCCACTTCTGGTCCTCACGATCGATACACGCTCGCGTAGGCATGATGGTGAGACTCGCAAAGGGCGGCGGCTGAACGCTCATCGGCATGTCGACACGGATCACGACGATTCTGGGTGGACGTCTGCGGAGCAGAGCCTGCAATGCGAGCCCGCACGTTGTTCGCGTCACTGTGCCGTGGTGCCAATCCGTGAGGTCATGAAGCAGCACGATCACAGCATCGGCGCCGCGCGGCACGACCGGTCCGATGGAAACGGGATAGCCGAGTGCACGCATTCGCCAGTGCAGTTCCACGAGGGCATGCCCGGCAGAGCTAAGATTCCGATGCGGCTCCTCTTCCGGCGCCCAGGGTCGTGGGGCGTCGGGGTCGAGAGTCCAGAAGTGAACATGCGTCACGAGCACCGACTTTATCGGTGAGGCCGCCCCCGTCTCAGCCCAGATAGATGTCCGCGTTGTCGATGAAGCGGTGACCGGCCACCGTCGCGGCGATGAGCGCGACCGCCGGCCCGCTGCTGCCTTCGTCGACGGGGAGGAAGGTCGACGGGTCGACCACGCTGAGGTACTCGAGGCGGATGCGCTGCTCCCCCATGAGCGCCGACTGCGCGGCCGCGATGCAGGCGTCCACGCCCCGGTCGGCGTTCGCGGCGGCGGCGTCGAGGGCGGCGGGGAGCAGGGCCGCCGCGGCGAGGTCGCGCGGCTCGAGCATGCCCATGCGCGTGGACACCGGCAGCCCGTCGTCGCCTCGCACCGTCTCGACGGTCGCGACGTCGACGTCGAAGCAGAGGTCGCGGATCATGCGGCGCACCAGGAACACCCGCTGCCGGTCGCGCTCGCCGTAGACGGCGACGTCCGGCTGCACGAGGTGGAAGAGCTTCGCCTCGACGGTGAGGAGCCCGTCGAAGTAGAAGGGGCGCGCACGCCCTTCGTAGCGCAGGCCCAGGTCGCCGGCGCTGACCTTCGTCGTGGCGGACCCGTTCGGCAGCAGCTCGGACGCGTCCGGGGCGAACACGATCTCGACGCCGAGCGAGCGCAGCAGCTCGCCGTCCTCGTCGGGCGTGCGGGGGTAGGCGGCATACTCGGCCGGAGTGGCGAAGCGCAGCGGATTGACGAACACCGAGACCACGACGACGTCGGCGACCTCGCGCGCACGGTGGACGAGATCGATGTGCCCGTCGTGGAGGGAGCCGATGGTGGAGATGAGCGCGACGCGCGCTTCCGGTCTGGCGGCGCGGACCTCGGCCATCCGGGCGCGCAGCCCGTCGACGGTGCTGATCATCCTTGGATCGTAGCGGGGGGCTCGTCCACGGGACCGGACCCGGCCTCCGCGAGGGCGTGGTCGATCGTCGTGTGCGCGAGCGAGTACAGGTAGGACCCCGGCTGCGGGATCCCCGCCTGGGCGAGGAGCGCCGCCGCCTGGCGGACGATGGACCGGGAGAAGTCCCGGGCGGTCGCGATCGCCTCCCCGTACGCCGGCCGCGCCTGTTCCTCGACCACCACCGGCTCGCAGCCGAGTTCGACCGCCAGCGCCTGCGCGATGGGCAGCACGGGCCCGGGCGCCGTCACCGCGGCGTACGAGCTCGACAGCGCACGGAGGTCCATGGTCGTCCCGGTGAACTCGATCGCGGGGTGCACCGCGAGCGGGATCGCGCCCCGCGCGACGGCGGGAGTGAGGACGGCCGTGCCCCAGCTCGGGTCGGTGTGCAGCACCAGCTGCCCCGGCTGCCACGCGCCGATCTCGGCGAGACCGGCGACGAGCCCCTCGAGCTGGTCGTGGGGCACCGCGATGATGACGAGCTCGCTGCGGCGGACGACCTCCGTCGCATCCAGGACGGGCACGCCCGGGAGGACCGCCTCGACCCGCTCCGGATCGGAGCCCGCGGTGATCCCGACGACCGCATGCCCGACGCCGCCCAGGGCGGCGCCCACCACCGGCCCGACCCGCCCGGCGCCGATGATCCCGACGCCGAGCCTTCCGTCTCTCGACCTCACGCGTCCCCCTCTCCGGCGTGGGGCGTCATCGCCGGCGTGGGCGGCGCGTCCGCCTCGTCCTGGGCCCAGCGGTGCGTGCGATCGGCGAGGGCCGCGCGCACCGAGCCGCGTGCGACGTCGTCGAAGAGCGTCAGCGCGCTGTCGCGGTCGACGGCGGCGAGGAAGGGCGACACCGGACCGGCGACGACATGCGCCCGCACGTTGGTCACGCGCGTGGCGCGGTCGAGCGGCCCCTGGTACAGCCCGAAGCTCTGCAGCCGTGCCAGCGGCAGGATGACGAGCCGGCGCCACACGACGCCCCGCCGCATCAGCAGCACGTCGCCGGTGAGGCGGAAGCCGTTCCGGCGATACGACAGCGGCCTGATCCACCAGGCGCGCCGGGGGGTGTTCGTGAAGGTGTCGTCCTCGCCGGGCCCGAACATGCCCTCCTGCACGACGAGCGCCCTCTCGTCGTCGGGGAGCGACGGCTGCAGCAGCCGCAGCACGCGCTCGACGTCCGCCGCCGTGCCGACCGGTAGCACCGTGGTGAACTGGTCCGTCGACGACTCCGTGACGCTGCGGCCGGTCAGGCGGTTGATGCGGACGGTCCACCAGCCGGCGGGGCGCCAGAGGATCGGCTGCGTCACCTCCACGGCGTGCACGCGTCCAGGCGGGACGATCTCGGTGATGGTGGTGAAGAGTCCGAAGGTGATCCGCACCCCGTCGGGGGTGGGTGCGATCGAGTACCGCAGGGAGCGGACAATGGAGCGCACCCAGTAGGCGCCGATGCCGATGATCGCCGGCACGAAGGCGAAGAGCAGCCACGTCACGCCCTGGCTGACGCCGACCATGACCGCGATGACCGCGAGCACCAGCACGAGCGTGGACATGCTGACGACGTGGGATGCCACGAGCCGGCCGAGCGGGATGTTCACGACCGACTCGACCTCGGCCACCGGGGCCTCCGGCCCCTCGATCATGCCCGTCAGCTCGCGTCCGACCCGCTGCCCGAGGGATGCCGCCCTGCCCTCGTGGCGGGGATCCGCCGGCGGGCTCGCCGCGGCGAGCCGGCGCCCCGAGGCCAGGCGGAGGATGTCGGCGCGGACGGCCTCGGCGTTCGCGGTCGACAGGTACTCGAGCTTGACGTTGGCATCCGTCCCCGCCCCGACCACCTCCAGCTTCGCCATGCCCAGGAGACGGGCGATCATCGGGCGCGTCAGGTTGACGCCCTGCACGCGATCCAGCGGCGCGCGCCGCTGCGTGCGGAACAGGATGCCGCTGCGCACCTCGACGTCGTCCTCGGTGATCCGGAAGGTGTGGAACCGCCACGACGTGTAGAACACCGCCACGACGACGATGAGAACGGCGAGCACCGCGAGGCCGGCCATCACGTAGAGGTTGTTCGCGATGATGAAGTCGATCGGGTCGCCGCCGGCGCCCTCCCACTCCCCCACCTCGGACTCGATGTCGGGGGCGAGCCAGGGCAGGAAGACGAAGACGAGCCGGTCGCGCAGGTTCGCCAGCACGATGCCGATGACGACGATGAGGAACAGCCCGCCCCGCAGGAGCGGCGTGAGCGGATGCAGCCGGTGCCATTCGCCGTCGCTCAGGGGCGAGCGGACCAGCTGCGGCGGCGGCGCACTGGGCCCGACGGAGGTCATAGGCCCGTGCGCCGGCTCTCGGCGACCTGCACCAGGTGGTCGCGGAGCGTCTCGGCGGTCGACTGCTCCAGACCGGGGATCGTCACGCCGGTGGCCGCGGCCGCGGTGACGAACTTCAGCTGCGCGATGCCGAAGCCCCGGTCGAGCGGACCGTGGGTGATGTCGATGAGCTGCATGCGGCCGTACGGCACGGCCACGAAGCGCTGCCAAAGGATGCCGCGGCGGAAGACCAGGTCGTCCTCGCGCAGCTGGTACCCGATCGAGCGGGCCTGCCGCGGCAGGATCGCGAGCGTCCACCCGAGGATCACCGTCATGATCGCCCCGGGGATCCACGCCCAGAGCTGGTGCATGAGCAGCGTCAGGACCAGGGTGGCGGCGATCACGATCAGGAGGAACGAGCCCGACGAGATGTACTGCACCTTGACGTACTTCGGCGAGATCTGGTGCCAGACGCCCTCCGCGAGGACGAGGCGGTTCTCCGAGCGCGGCTCGACGATCCGGTCGTAGGTCCCCGCCTCAGTGGCCGTGGATGCGGGGCTCGAGTCCGGGGTCGTCGCCTCCGGGCTGTTCGTCATCGTCGTCCTTCCGGATCGTGCACAGGTGCTCCGCGACCAGACCGGCGACGACCAGCAGGGCGCCGCACACGGTCGTCGCGATGACCGTTCCCAACGAGCCTAGCGACGGCGGGACGGGCCGGGTCGCGAGGAAGATCCACAGGCCCGCGCCGAGCCCGCCGATGACGGCGCCGACGATGCTGGACGACTTGGCGAGCATCGCGATGCGCACCGCGCGGAACGGATTCACCGCGGTCGTCGATCCGCCGTGCGTCGCCCGGCGGATCGGCACCGCCAGCGCCACGACCACCGCGCCGAGCAGCAGGAGCAGGATCGGCAGGGTGACGGCGGGGGTGAACGTCGGGCGGCCCGCCGACGTCAGCAGCTGGTCCAGGAGGAAGCCGGCCGCCACGCCGAGGGCGGCGGCGAGGAGCAGGACGCCCGCGCTCGTGCGCCTCATCGCGCCGCCTCGTCGGTCGATCGCCGGTTCGCCCCCCGCAGCCGACCGAGAGCCTCGTCCACGCGACCGGTGCCCGGCAGTATCGCGTCGGGGTCCACGGCGAGCCACGGCCCGAGCACGAACTCGCGCTCGGCCGCCCGGGGGTGGGGGAGCAGGAGCCGCGGGTCGTCGCTGACCAGGTCGCCGTAGGCGATCAGGTCGAGGTCGAGCGTGCGGTCCTCCCACCCGGGCTCGTTCGCGGATCGCCGCCCGGATCGCGTGCGGCCGTGCCGCTCCTCGATGGCGTGGAGGTAGCCCAGCAGCACCGAGGGCGCCAGGCGCGTGGTGAGGATCGCCACCGCGTTCAGGTACGCCGGGGCCGCGGCATCCGGCCCGTCCTGCTTCACCGCGACCGTCTCGATGGGTTCGGACACCCGCACGGCGCCGACGAGCGGCACGCGCGCGAGCTCCTTGATCGCCGTGGACATCGTCTCTGCGCGATCGCCGAGGTTGGCGCCGAGAGCGACGACGGCCTCGACGGCATCGCGGCGGCGGCGCGCGGTGTCGCCCTCGAAGCCCTGCGCGAGGCGGCGGCTCACGGTGCCACCGCCCGAGGGGCATCGTCCGGTCGCGCGCGGCGGATCGTCACCGATACGTCTGAGAACGGCACCGGGATCGGCGCCTGAGGCTTGTGGATCGTCACGGACACCATCTTCACGAGGTCGTAGGCGAGCAGGTCGTCGGCGATCCGCGCGGCGACGCTCTCGAGGAGGTTGAGGGGCTCGCCCGCCACGATCGCGGCGATGCGCTCGGCGGCGTCGCCGTAGTGCACCGTGTCGGTGACGTCATCGGATGCCGCAGCCGCCGCCGTGCTCAGGTACAGCGTGGCGTCGACCACGAACTCCTGGCCCTGACGCCGCTCCTCGGGGAGCACCCCGTGGTACCCGAAGGCGCGGACGCCTGTCAGGGTGATCTCGTCGACGAAGTCCATCGGATCCCTTCCCGCCAGCCGCGCGCCACGATGAGAGCATCGCGGGTCGCGGCGACATCGTGCACGCGCACGGCCCACACCCCCGCCTCGGCGGCCAGGGCGCTGGTGACCGCGGTGGCGAGGTCGCGGCGGGCCTCGTCGACGTCGGCGGGGTCGACCTCGAGCGCCTCCGCGAGGAACCGCTTGCGGCTCGTCCCCACCAGCAGCCGGGGTCCGAGACCGACGAGCCGGTCGAGGTCGTGCAGCACGGCCCAGTTCTGCGCGCCCTTCTTGCCGAACCCGACTCCGGGATCGAGGATCACGCGCGACGGGGCGATGCCGGCGGATGCCGCGGCCTCGACCCGCCCCCGGAGCTCGCGCACGACCTCGTCGACGACGTTCTCGTACTGCGCGCGCGCGTACATGTCGGCCGAGTGGCCGCGCCAGTGGCCGAGCGCGACGTCGGCATCCGTCGGCGCGACCGCGGCGAGGAGGTCGGGGTCGGCGAGGCCACCGGAGACGTCGTTGACGATGCGGGCGCCGGCCTCGACGGCGGCCACGGCCGTCGACGCGTTCATGGTGTCGATGCTCACCACGGCACCCGCCTCGGCGAGCGCGCGCACGACCGGGAGGACGCGGTCCTGCTCCACCCGCGGGTCGACGCGCTCGGCACCGGGACGGGTGGACTCACCGCCGACGTCGAGGATGTCGGCGCCCTGTGCGCGCAGCAGCAGTCCGTGGGCGACGGCGGCCTCGGCATCCGCATAGCGTCCGCCGTCGCTGAACGAGTCGGGCGTGACGTTCACGATGCCCATGATGAGCGTCGTCATCCGCGCGCCCCTGATCTGGCCGCGCCCATCAGCGCGACCAGCTCGGCGCGGGCGGCAGGCTCGGCGAGCTCGCCGCGCGCGGCGATCGTGACGGTCGAGGCATCCGGCTGTCGTCCACCGCGCATCGTCACGCATTCGTGGGTCGCCTCGAGCACGACCAGCACCCCGCGCGCATCGAGGGACGCGGCGATCACGTCGGCGATCTGCTCGCCGAGGCGCTCCTGCACCTGCGGCCGAGACGACAGGATGTCGACGACCTTCGGCAGCGCACCCAGCCCGACCACCTGCTCGCCGGGGAGGTACGCCAGGTGTGCGTGGCCGCGGAAGGGCAGCAGGTGATGCTCGCAGACTGATCGGAACAGGATGTCGCGGAGCATGACGGCGCCGGACGGGAGCGTGTCGGGTGCCGGTCCGCGGGTCACCGAGATGGTGTGCGCGAGCGGGGCGGAGGCATCCTCTCCGACGCCCGAGAAGAACTCCGCGTAGGCGTCGGAGACGCGCGTCGGGGTCAGCTTCAGCCCGGGGCGCTCGGGGTCCTCACCGATCGCCTCGAGCAGCTCACGCACGAGCGCGGCGACGCGCTCACGATCGACGGCCACGGGCCGAGCCTACGCGGTCGCGGGCCGCGCCTGCCCGCTGGGGCGACGCTTGGGCGCCTTCTCGGCCGCCGGCTGCTCGGCCTCGACGCTCGCGGCGAGGCCGGCCTCGTCGCGGCGGTGCGGCACGTCCACCGGCGGCAGCGACGACGGCGGCCGCTGCTCGCTGGAGAGCCACTGCGGGCGCGGAGGGAGGCGCTTGACGTCCTTGAAGATCTCGGCGAGCTCGATGTGGTCCAGCGTCTCCTTCTCGAGGAGCGCCAGCGCCAGCGTGTCGAGCACGTCGCGGTTGTCGTTGATCACCTGGTAGGCCTCGTTGTGGGCCTGCTCGATGAGGTCGCGCACCTGCGCGTCCACCCGCTCGGCGATGCGCTCCGAGAAGTCGCGCCCGTGACCCATGTCGCGGCCCATGAAGACCTCGCCCGAGGACTGACCCAGCTTGACCGGTCCGATGTCGCCGGTCATGCCGTACTCGGTGACCATCTTGCGGGCGATGCTGGTCGCCTTCTCGATGTCGTTCGATGCGCCGGTGGTCGGGTCGTGGAAGACGATCTCCTCGGCGACGCGGCCGCCCATCGCGTACGCGAGCTGGTCCTGCAGCTCGTTGCGCGTGACGGAGTACTTGTCGTCCAGCGGCAGCACCATCGTGTAGCCGAGTGCCTTCCCGCGGGGCAGGATCGTGACCTTCGTCACCGGGTCGGTGTGGTTCATCGCCGCCGCCGCGAGGGCGTGGCCGCCCTCGTGGTAGGCCGTGATGAGCTTCTCCTTGTCCTTCATGACGCGCGTGCGGCGCTGAGGGCCGGCCAGCACGCGGTCGATCGCCTCGTCGAGCGCGCGGTTGTCGATGAGCTGCGCGTTCGAGCGGGCGGTGAGGAGGGCGGCCTCGTTGAGGACGTTGGCGAGGTCGGCGCCGGTGAAACCGGGCGTCTTGCGGGCGACGACCTCGAGGTCGACGCCGTCGGCGAGGGGCTTGCCGCGGCCGTGCACCTCGAGGATCTTGGCGCGACCCTTGAAGTCGGGCGCGTCGACGCCGATCTGACGGTCGAAGCGGCCGGGGCGCAGAAGGGCCGGGTCGAGGATGTCGGGGCGGTTGGTGGCCGCGATCACGATGACGTTGACCTTGGGGTCGAAGCCGTCCATCTCGACGAGCATCTGGTTGAGCGTCTGCTCGCGCTCGTCGTGACCGCCGCCCATGCCGGCGCCGCGGTGGCGGCCGACCGCGTCGATCTCGTCGATGAAGATGATGGCCGGGGAGTTGTCCTTGGCGGTGTTGAACAGGTCGCGCACGCGGCTGGCGCCGACGCCGACGAACATCTCGACGAAGTCCGAACCCGAGATCGAGTAGAACGGCACCCCCGCCTCACCCGCGACGGCGCGGGCGAGGAGCGTCTTGCCGGTTCCGGGAGGGCCGTACAGCAGCACGCCCTTCGGGATGCGGGCGCCGACGGCCTGGAACTTCGACGGGTCCTTCAGGAAGTCCTTGATCTCCTCGAGCTCCTCGATGGCCTCGTCGGAGCCGGCGACGTCCTGGAAGGTGACCTGCGGCATCTCCTTGGTCACGAGCTTGGCGCGCGACTTGCCGAACTGCATGACCTTGCTGCCGCCGCCCTGAGCGCTGGAGAGCAGGAACCAGAAGAGCAGGCCCAGAAGGAGGATCGGCAGGAGCAGCGAGATGAAGCCGTCGAACCAGGTCGCGCGCGGGACGGCGTCGTTGAAGCCGTCCTCGGGCTCGGCCGCGTTGATCGCCTCGACGACCTCGTCGGCGCGCGCGGAGACGTAGTAGAACTGCACGTCGCTCGCGCCGTCGTACTCCTTCGACAGCGTCATGTCGACGCGCTGATCGCCGTCGGTGTTGACGACCTCGGCGACGGTGTCACCGGCGAGGAGCTCGAGCCCCTCCTGCGTGGAGATCTGCTTCGCGCCGTTCAGGCTCGAGATGAGCGAGAAACCCACGATGAGGAAGACCCCGATCAGCAGGACGTAGAAGAGCGGATTGCGTGTGATCTTCTTGAAGTCCATGGTGCGGGCGAGAGCCCGACCCCTTTCGTCGACGTTCCGCCGCAGACGGAAAGGGCCCGTCGACGGTTGAATCAGGGTATCGCGGGCTTCCTAGGCGCTGACTGTGCATTCGCCCCGGGCGTAATCGGCGGGGGCTTCAGGAATAGACGTGCGGGGCCAGCACGGCGACGTCGCGGAGGTTGCGGTACCGCTCGGCGTAGTCGAGGCCGTAGCCGACGACGAACTCGGTCGGGATGTCGAAGCCGACGTACTTGCAGCGCACCTCGACCTTGGCCGCCTCGGGCTTGCGCAGCAGGGCGAAGACCTCGACGGATGCCGCGCCGCGGGCCGCGAAGTTCTCCAGCAGCCAGCTGAGGGTCAGACCGGAGTCGATGATGTCCTCGACGATGAGCACGTGCTTGCCGAGGATGTCGGTGTCGAGGTCCTTGCGGATCTGCACGACGCCGCTGGACTTCGTGCCGGCACCGTAGGACGACACGGCCATCCAGTCCATCGGCGCGAGCATCTTCAGTGCCCGCGAGAAGTCGGCCATGACCATGACGGCGCCCTTGAGGACGCCCACCAGCAGGAGGTCCTTGCCCTCGTAGTCCTCGGCGACCCGGGCGGCGACCTCCTCGAGCTTGGCCTGGATCTCCTCCTCGGTGACGAGGACTTCCGTGATCTGGCTGGAGACGTCTGCCGCACGCATGCGACGAGTCTACGGGGCGGTGGCGGCCGAGCCGCGAACGGTCTGAGGGCTTACGACGAGGACCTCGACGACCTCCGCCATCTCGGGTCTCGTCCTGACCCAGGTGACCTCGATGTACCACTGGTCGCCGTCCACCTCGCGCCGGAAGCCGTCGGCGATGCGGTCCCCGCCCTCGGTCTCGCGCACGCGGGCCTGGCGCCACCCGTCGGACTCCAGTGACGCCGCGATCGCCGCGGCGGCGTCGGCGGAGGCATCCGTCTGCGGAGCCAGGTTGACGCTCTCGCGCGCCTGCCACCAGGCGGGATCGGATGCCGCAGCTGATCCCTCGCTCGGGCCGAAGCGCGGCTCGGACTCGCTGAAGCCCGAGGCGGGAGCGAGGTCGTCGGGGATCAGCGCGACGGTGTCCTCGAGAAGCCGATCGGCCTCAGCGTGGTACTCGTCGAGCCGGCTTTCTGGCGTCATGCTGCATCCTCCGAGGGCGAGTGCGAAGAAGACCGCGGCGGCGGCGGCGAGGAGTCGGCGCATGCCTCAGTCGACCTCCGTGTAGACCGGCTCGTAGTCGTCGCGGTCGATGCCGTCGATCACGATGGGGCGGCCACCGGCGACGACGATCTCGTCGTCGGCGAACACCTCGGCATCGCCGCCGGTGATGACCGCCACGATGTTCTCGAACGCCGTCGACCCGGGCGTGTAGAGCGAGCTGTGGCTGTCGATGGCGCTCGGCGTGCCGTTGCCCGGGACGTTGTAGTCCTCGATGTCGTCGCTGTCGGCGCGAGCGGCGTCGATCACGCCCGTCTCCAGCCGGATCACGCCGTCGGCGGTCAGGGTGGACTGCCCGTGCAGCGCGTGGAGATCGCCCTCGCGACCCTGGATGAGCCCCACGACCATGTCGTTGCGGCTCATCATCGCGTAGTGGGGCACGTCTGAAGTATGCGGGAAATCGGCGACGCCCGAGACGCCGTCGCCCATGCCCGCAGCGGCGACGTACAGCACGCGGTCGGCGCGGAGGCCGGCGGCTTCGGCGAGGCCGACCGTCGCCCCGCCGTAGCTGTGCCCGAGCACCGTCGTGGTCGCGCCCGCCGGGACCACGATCCCCGCTGTGAAGTCCCGCAGGCGCGGAGCGAGGGCGTGCGAGTACGACGTGCTCATGGCCTCGGGGATGGACTGCGGGAACGCGCCACCGGCCCACTGGAACACCGCCGACGTGCGACCGGCCGCCGCCTGCAGGTCGGCCGCGCGGGCGTCTCCGAACGCGGTCATGTCCGAGCCGGTGCCGGGAACCGAGACGGCGACGGACGTGACCCACGCCGGGATGTCACCGGTGACCGGGTCGAGCGGGCCGTGATACGTGGCGATCGCCTGACGCGCCGGGTCGAAGACCACGACGCGGGCGCCGATCTCGGTGCGGCTCGCACCGGACGCGTCGATGACCTGGATCTCCTGCGTGAGGAGGCCCTCGTACGCGTCGATGAGGCGCTGCTGCTCGGCGATGAGCGCCCCGTACGCCTGCTCGACGGCGTCGCGGCTGTGATACGCGCGGCCGAGCGCCGCGTCGCGGGCGGCTTGCAGCCGTTCGATCTCGGCGCGCCGGGCGGCGATCTCGTCCTCGATGTTCAGGCGGTTCGCGGCGACGCGGTCGCCGATGGGGACCCCGTCGAGGTTGCCGATGACGTGCGGGGCGCCGGCGATCAGCGCTTCCCGCTCGGCGTGACTGAGGCTGTCCCACACCTGCCGCACGAGACCCGGATCGGCGAGCGCGGCGATCTGCTCCGCCGTCACGGCGTCGGTGTCACCCGCCCACAGCGCGGTCGCCGCCACGAACCCGCCCCTGCCCACCGCGCCGTCGTGCGTGAGCTCGGTGATGAGCGGGATCGCCGCGAGCCGGGCGGCCGTGTCGTCGTCGAGCCGGTCCCGCTCCTCGCGCAGAGCGTTGTACGCGGCGCGCGACGACCGGTAGTCGTCGATCGCGGCCTGCCAGCTGTGGAGCAGCGACGGGTCGTCGATGTACAGCCACGACGGCAGCACGTCGTCCCAGTCCAGTGCCCACCCGACCACGAACTCCGACGCCGCATCGAGAGCCGCCTCCCGCCGCGAGCCGATCGCCGCGTGGTCGGCCGCGGCCCGCTGGAGCGCGGCTTCCGCGCGGCGCTGGAGGTCGGCGACGGCGTCGGCGTAGCCGTCGAGCACCCCCGCCGCCTCGTCGGCCGCGTCGGCGACGGCCGTGAACCGCCCCTGGGCGACCGTGACGCGCGGCCGCAGCGCGTCGACGCTCCGAGCCGTCACGGCGGCGAGCGCCGCGAGCGCCGCGCGGGCGGATGCGCTCTGGTCCCGTTCGACGGCCGCGCGGCCCCGGAAGAGCCCCGCGAGGTCGCGGATGGCGTCGACGCTTCCTTCGCCGGGATCGGCGGCGAGGCCCGGGAGGCTCATGCGCCGGCCCCCGCCATCCGGGCATCCAGGGCGCGCAGCTCGGTGTGCACGGTGTCGACGTCCGCCGACAGCTCCGCCGCGACCCCGGCCAGCGCGCTCATGGCCTGGCGGATCAGTGCGTCGACGTCGCCGACCGCGGACGCCACGACGTCGGAGCCGACGGCGGCGAGCGACGGGCAGAACGGGTCGACCGGGGCGACTCCCGCCCGCGTGAGGTGCGAGGTCGCCGCGGCGAAGTCGGAGTCTTCGAATGCGACGTCGGCCATGTCTCGACACACGCTAGCGGGGTCGGATCCAGCGGCCGAGGGGTACATTTCCCCATGTCCGCAGGCGTAGCGCCGGCCCCGCGATCGCGGCGTCAGCGGGCGGTGAACTCTATCCGGCCGCCCACGCGGCGGGCGCGGCATCCGGGCAGATCGATCGGGCCCTGACCCGTCCAGTCGGTCACGAGCCGTGCGACCTCGAGGGTCTGGGTGCGCGTCAGGCTCTCGTGGAACTCGCTGGACACGACATGACGGATGATGCGGTGGCGGAGAGCGGCGGGATTCGCGGCGAGGGCCGCGGCCGAGACCGAGATGCCGGCCTCCGCATGCTCGACGAGGTCTTCGATGGTCTCGTCGATCATCTCGTCGAAGGCCTCCGCGTCCTCGCGCAGCTGGGCCGCGGTGCGCGCGAGCGCCTCGGCGATGCCCGGCCCGAGCTCGGCCTCCAGCACCGGCAGCACCGTCTGGCGCACGCGCACCCGCGCGTAGCGGGCGTCGGCATTGTGCGGGTCGTGCCAGGGCGTCAGCCCCGCGGCCGCGCAGGCCGCGTGCGTGGTGGCCCGCCGCACGCCCAGCAGCGGGCGCAGGAGCGCGACGCCGTCGAGATCCGCGGCATCCGCCATCCCCTGCAGACTCGTGGCCCCGGCACCCCGCGCGAGGCCCAGCAGCACCGTCTCGGCCTGGTCGTCGAGCGTGTGACCGGTGAGGATGGCCGTGGCCCCCGCCGCGCGGGCGTGGGCGCGCAGCGCGCCGTAGCGCGCGTCGCGGGCAGCCGCCTCCGGCCCGCCCGCGTCTCCGACCTCGACCCGGGTGACGTGCGCCCCGAGCCCGAGCGCCTCGGCCTGCCGGGCCGCGGCGGCCGCGGCATCCGCCGATCCGTCCTGAAGCCTGTGGTCCACGATCACCGCGGCCACCCGCAGCCCGAGCTTCGGCGCCTCGAACGCCGTCGCGGCGGCCAGCGCGAGCGAGTCGGCCCCGCCGGACAGCGCCACGATCACCGTCGAGCCCTGCGCGAGGCCGGTGAGGGCGCGGCGGACCGCCAGTCGCACCTCGGCGACGGCGGGGTCGAGTCCGGGTCGGCGGTCGGTCACGCGACCCACGGTACCGGCCGAGGCCGCGCGCGCTCGCGAGGATCCGTGCGTCGCGGGGGTGCGCACCGGCGTGTCGCCCGGATTCGCGACGACGTTGAGCAGTTAGGGACCGGCCGAGCACCGGAACTAGGCTTGTCGCGGCAATCCACAGTCTTCGAAGGAGCACCGCTATGGGCGCGTACGACGCCGTCATCGAGATCCCGCGCAACAGCAAGATCAAGTACGAGGTCGACCACGGCACGGGCCGGGTGTTCCTCGACCGCATCCTGTACACGCCGATGGGCTACCCGACCAACTACGGCTTCTTCGAGAACACCCTCGGCGAGGACGGCGACCCGCTCGACGTGCTCGTGCTGCTCGACCACGACCTGGCCCCCGGCATCCTCGCGCAGGTTCGCCCCGTCGGCGTGCTGAAGATGAGCGACGAGGCCGGCGGTGACGACAAGGTCGTGGCCGTGCTCGCCAAGGACCCGCGCTGGGCGCACATCCAGGACGTCGCCGACATCCCGGAGTACACCCAGAAAGAGATCACGCACTTCTTCGAGCACTACAAGGATCTCGAGCCCGGCAAGTGGGTCAAGGTCGACGAGTGGGCGGACGCGGCCGAGGCCGAGCGGCTCGTCGACGAGGCCTTCGCACGGTTCGCCGAGCACGAAGGCCAGACCAAGACCCAGGGTGAGGGCGTCGCGCCGAACACGCTCTGACCTGTGCACATGCGGAGAGCGGATGCCGAGGCATCCGCTCTTCGTCGTTCTGGGGGGTCTGCGGTTCAGACCGAGATGCCGCGGTCGGCCATGAAGTAGATCGGGTTGACGGGGTAGCCGTTCCAGTACGTCTCGAAGTGGAGGTGGCAGCCGAACGAGTTGCCGGTGTTGCCCTCGCTCGCGATGAGCTGCCCCGCGCCGACCCACTGGCCGACGCCGACGAAGATGCCGCCCGAGCGGATGTGGGCATAGCCGGTGCCGATGCCGCCGCCGTGGTCGATCTTGATGTAGTTGCCGTAGCCGCCGTTCCAGCCCGCGTAGACGACGCGTCCTGCTGATGCCGCGTAGATGCCGGCCCCGCACCCGGCGGCGAGGTCGACGCCGTAGTGGAATCCGCTCGAGCAGTAGCTGTTGCCGCACTGCACGGTGCGCGGGCCGTATCCGGAGCTGCGCCATCCGGAGGACGGGCGAGCCCATCCGGTCCCGATGACCGCGCCGCCGCCGCCGCCGCCGCCTCCGCCGCCTCCACCGCCCCCGCCTCCGGCGGCCGCCTGCTCGCGCGCGATGCGCTCGGCCTCGGCGCGCGCGGCTGCGGCCGCGGCGGCGCGGGCTGCTTCCTCCGCCGCCTTGCGCACGCGCTCGCCCTCTTCGTACTGGGCGACCGTCTTGGCGGTGGTGTCCTGGAGGGCGGCCAGCTGCGCCTCGAGCTCGCCGCGCTTGGCGTTCTGTGCGTCGAGGGCGGCCTGCGCCTCGTCGGCGGCCTTCTGGGCTGCCGCCATCTTCTCTTCGGCGATCTTCTGCAGGCGGTCGCGCTCTGTGCGCTGCACGGCGGCCTGGTCACTGAGGCTCTGTGCCGAATCCCGTGCCGTGACGGCCTGGGCGTACACCGCCTGGTTGCGCTGGACGAGCTTGTCCATCGTGCCCAGGCGCGCGAGCAGATCGTCGGCCGAGGAGGCCGACCCGGCGAAGAAGAGCTCGAGCGACGTGTCGTCGCCGCCGTTGCGGTACAGCTGCGCGGCGACGCGTCCGGCCTTGTTGGTGGCGTCCAGCGCAGCCGCCGCCTGCTCGTCGGCCTGCTGCTGGAGCTGGTCGGCGCGGAGGGCCGCATCGAAGTACTCCTGCTGCGCCACGTAGAACTCGTCGGCCAGCTGCTGCGCGATCTGCCGCTTCGAGGCGACATCGGCCTCGAGCCCGGCGATCAGGTTCTGGATGTTGACGATCTCGGCGGCCTTCGCGGCCTCGTTCGCCCTGGCCGCGGCCACGTCGTCCCACGAAGGGTAGTCCGCGGCGAACGCGGGGCTCACGAGCGGCCCGAGCACTGCGCCGCCTGCGCTGAGCGCGGCGACGCCGAGGATGCCGAGTCCGAGCGCGGTGCGGCGGTTCATCGAGGGCCACAGCCGACGCTGCTCGAGCGGAGTGGGAGCGCAGCCGCAGTCGTCGACGGCATCGTCGGATGAGGCTTTCGCGGTGACTTCGTCGAGCTGCACCGGACCCTCCCCTCGCGGCGTCACTCTTTTCACACTAGCAACATCGGTAACATGCGCAAACCCCCACCTGCGCACGTCCGCCGCCGCTTCGGGCAGCGGTCACTGCGCAAGTCTCCGCCTCCGCCGCACGTTCCACAAGAGCGGCGCGCCCTCGATTCGCGTTTTGCCCGGCGATTACGTATGCTTGGTCCTCGGCAGTGAGCCCCCAAGGTTCACCCGGCCCCATCGTTTAGCGGCCTAGGACGCCGCCCTTTCACGGCGGTAGCACGGGTTCGAATCCCGTTGGGGTCACTCCACACAAATCAATAAGCATGGCCCTGTAGCGCAGTTGGTTAGCGTGCCGCCCTGTCACGGCGGAGGTCGCGGGTTCAAGTCCCGTCAGGGTCGCTCCGAGCGACGGGCCCTTTTCTCGAAGAGGGCCTTTCGTCTAGGACGCGGCAGGTCTTGCAAGAGAAACCACCGTGCGGCTCTGTAGCTCAGTTGGTAGAGCGTTCGACTGAAAATCGAAAGGTCACCGGATCGATGCCGGTCGGAGCCACAAGGGTGATCGTTACAGTCACCCCAGGAACCCTCGCGTAGCTTCTACATCGCGGGGGTTTCGCTTTTCCCGCAGCCGGGCCGACGTCAGGAGCTGCGAGTCGCCCACAGCATCCCTCTTTCGATGATCGTGCGAACGCTGACGTCGCGGAGGACCGACAGGCTGTGGCCGGGAGTCGCGACGAAGACGCGGCCCTGCCCCCACTCGCGCGTCCACACGGCCGGCGAGGTGATGGGGCGCTGCCAGGGGTGATACGGCTGGACGGGGTGCGTGGTCGTGGCCAGCACGTCGTTGAGGTCGTCGCTCAGCACCCAGTACTGCTCGGTGCGAAGGGTGAAGTCCTCCACGCCGGCCATGATCTCGTGCGAGCGCCCGAGCTCGGTGAGATCCACGGTGTAGCAGAGGAAGTTGTCGCGCTCGTCACCCTCACGCGCATCGGGGTGCTTGGACGGATGGGTGGCGAACTGACCGCCGATCAGCTGCAGGTAGTCGGAGCTGTCGCGATACGAGTCGGCGATGCCGCCGTGCCACCCGGCCAGTCCCGTGCCCCGCTCGACGGCGCCGCGCAGGCCCTTGAGCGCATCGGCCGAGATCTCGGACATCGTCACGCACTGCACGATCAGGTCGGTGCGGTCCATCTCGTCGCGGTCGGCGTAGACCTCGTTCGACTCCTCTATGCGCACGTCGAAGCCCCGCTGCTCGAGGAACGGAAGAAACACCTCGGTCGCCTCGACGGGTCGGTGACCCTCCCATCCCCCGCGCACGATCAAGGCGCGGCGTCCCTCGTGAGTCGTCGTCATCGACATCATCCCTCCGCATCGACGGGTGCTACGCCGTCACAATGCCAGCCGACGAAAACGAAACGGATGAAGTTTGCGCAAAATGGTTGCATGACCGATGGCGCACGAGTGACCCTCAGCGCGGTGGCCCAGCGCGCGGGGGTGAGCATCGCCACGGCCTCGCGGGCGCTGCGCGCGCGCGGCGAGATGTCCGCCGACACGCGAGCGAGGGTCTTCCGCGCGGCCGCCGAGCTCGGCTATCCCGGCACCGGCGGAGGGAGGGGCCGACCGCGCCGCGGCACCGCGTTGATGTTCGACCTCGTGCTCGGGCACTTCCACGACCCGTACACCGAGGAGATCACCGCCGGCGCCCGCACCACCGCCTCGTCGCTCGGCTACGACCTCGTCCTGACAGCTGAGCGGGACGACCCGGCCGACGACTGGCCCGAACGCATCCGCTCCCGCGGCTCCGCCGGCGTCGTCACCGGTCTCATCACCCCCACGAGCGCGCAGATCGTCGCGATGCAGCGCGCCGGCATCCCCCTGGTGCTGATGGAGCCGCCGTCCGAGGCGTCGAGGCCCCTGCCGAGCGTCCGCACGACCGACCGGGCAGGAGGCTCGGCGGCCGCCGAGCACCTCATCTCGCGGGGAGCCCGTCGCTTCGTCGTCATCGGCGGCGCCCCCTCCTACCGCTACGGCCGAGCGCGCGTCGAGGGGTTCACCGCCACCCTGGGCGAGCTCGCGCCCCAGGCGCCGTGCGTGCGGACGAGCGCGGACTGGAGCGCGTGGGACGCTCGCCGCGCGTGTGCACGGGCGCTGTCGGAGCTCGGCGGCGAGGGGCCGGTGGGGATCTTCGCCTGCTCGGACGAGATGGCGGCCGGCGCCTATCGGGCCGTCGCCGACAGCAGGCTCACCATCCCCCGCGACGTGCTCGTGGTCGGCTTCGACGATGTTCGAGGCGCACGGTGGCTGCATCCGTCTCTCACGACGATCCGCCAGCCGATCCGCGAGATGGCCGCGACCGCGGTGCGGCTCCTCGCGCGCGCCGCCGCCGGCGAAGAGGTGGCACCCGACGCGATCGTCATGCCGACCGAGCTCGTCGAGCGGGGCTCCACCCGCGCCGCGACCTAGATCGCCGTGGTTACGCCGGGCGCACCGGGAAGTACACCGAGTAGCGCTCGTCGACCACCTCGTGCAGCGGCACGAACCGGATCGCCTGCGGCTGCCCCACACTGCGATAGCGCACGAGCCACTGGGTCCACTGCCGCTCGTCGTCGGGCGCGAGCATCGTGGCCGCATCCTCGGAATCCCCGATGAGCGACACCTCGCGATCGACCAGGCCCGCCAGGACGGTCGGGCCCTCGACGAAGGCGACCGTCGACGGCTCGTCGGGAATCGGCACCGTCCGCACGGCGAAGGGGAACTCCACGGCGATCTCGGTCTCGCCCCCGGGATGATCGATCTCGAGCCACCGGTCGGCATGGTGCCAAGACGCCTCGGTGTGCACGCGGGGCGCGGCCGAAATCCACGCCGGCACGCGCAGACGCACCCGGTTCGCGCGTCCCGTGACGGTGACGCGCACGCGCAGCGCGCGCGGACGATGGCGGTCGCCGCCGGGTCCGGCATTGGCGTCGGGGCCGACGTACCGCGCGTCGTCGAGGAGGACGATGTCGATGCGCGCGTCGCGCTCGGGGATTTCGGCTCGGACAGGCACGTACTGCGCCACCGTCACGGCGGCGCCCGGTCCGGCGTACACCGCTGACTGTGCATGACGGGTGTGCGCCTGGACGAGCGTGCCGTGGCAGCACCAGAAGTCCTCGGTGGGGCTGCCCCACTCCTTGCGCGCGCCGCCTTCGAACGGGAGGAAGTACGCCACCATGCCGGTGCGCGGGTTCTGCTGGGCGAGCAGGCCGTTGTGCAGGTTGGTCTCGATGTAGTCCAGCGCCTCGACGTCTCCGGTCCAGCGGAAGATCACGTCCGCCAGCCGGATCATGTTGTACACCGAGCAGTGCTCCTGGGTCTTCGGCCCCCGACGGGCGGCGAAAGCGAAGGGCGGCGTCCAGATCTCACCCGAGGTCTGGCCGCCGGTGCAGAAGGTGCCGCGCTCGACGACCGCCGACCGCCAGTAGGCGGTAACGACCTCGCGCCACCGCTCGTCGCCGGTGACCTCGTACGCGCGAGCGGCTCCGAGCACCTCGGGAATCGTGGTGTTGGCGTGCATGTTGGTGAGCACGTCCTCTCCGGCCCGAAGCGGGTCGAAGAGGGTGCCGTGCCAGTAGCGGTCGAGCAGGTCCCGGTACCGCTCGTCGCCGGTGGCCTCGAGGAGATCGGCCCAGACCTCCAGCATCCCGCCGGTCTCGACGTCCAGGATCTGCTGGAATCTCCCGGGGTCGAACCCGCGCGCCCACCGTGCGATCGCCCCCGCCGCGCGGTGCGCGATCCCCAGCGCGCGCTCATCACCCACATCGCGCCACACGTCGACCAGTCCCATCAACGTCTTGTGGATCGCGTACTGGGGTGCCCACGTCTCGCGACCCTCACCCAGTCGCCGCAGGAACGACTCGGGGGTGGCGAACACCCACTCGCCGCCGTTCTCGTCCTGGCACCGCTCCAGCCCCGCCACCACGTTCTCGAGGCGACCGCGCAGCAGCGGGTCGCCCGTGGTGGCGACCTCGCGCGCCGCGGCCGACATCCAGTGCCCGAGGAAGTGCCCGCGCAGGAGCGACCCCGGGGTCTCCCAGCCCCAGTGGCGATCGAGGCCGCGGTCGGCGAGGTCGGCGCGCGACGGATGCAGGTGCCACGCCTGATCGGTGACTCCGGCCTCGAGAAGGTGATTCTGCAGCAGATTCCGCTCGGTCAGTGACGCGACGTACTCGCGGTTGAGGCGTCGGCGGTTCTCGAACGTTCCGGACGTGAGCCGGATCCGGCCGGGCTCGAGGGCGGTGGCGGACGGAGCGGACGAGCCAGGGGCGTCGGCGGCAGGGCGGGGCGCGGCCGAGCGGTGCGCGGCAGGGTTCGCAGTCACGATTTCTCCTCGGTGAGATCGATCTCTGACTGTACTCCTCTGCACCTCGACCACCACAATGGTCGGTATGAGCGAACTTCGCGTGGTCCACCTGTCATCCGCCGACGTGTCACTGGTGGTGGCCCAGCGCGAGGACGAGCTGCCGGCGATCGTGCACTGGGGCGCACGCCTGGACGTGTCGGACGACGACCTGCGCACCCTCGCCACCATCGACGATCGGCCGGGATTGTCGGCGGATTCCGACGTGCCGTACCGACCCAGCGTGCTCCCGGAGCACTCGCGCGGCTGGTTCGGACGACCCGGGCTGAGCGTGCACCGCGGGGGTCGCGCATGGTCTCCGCGCTTCCGCGCCGCGCCGATTCATGTGGCGGGAACCGCGGCCGCCGTCGGCGCGACCTCGCTCGGAGCGGCGGGCATCACCGTCGAGGCGAGCGACGAGTGGGCCGGCATCGCGGTCACCATGGAGATCGATCTCACTGCTGGCGGCCTGCTGCGCACACGTGTAGGGGTGCGCAACACCGGCACCGGAGCGGGCGAGGTGGACGTCGTCGAAGCGCTGCTCGCACTCCCGGTGCCCCTGCGTGCGAGCGAGATCCTCGACTTCAGCGGCAGATGGGCTCACGAGCGCATTCCGCAGCGTCACCCCGTGGTCCGCGGCACCCATGCGCGGGTCTCGCGCCGCGGCCGCACGGGACTGGACGCCACCACCGTCCTCGCCCTCGGCGTGCCGGGATTCGCCGCCGACACCGGTGAGACATGGCTCTGTCACGTGGGGTTCAGCGGCGACCACGAGCACGCCGTGGAGCGCACGGACGGCTTCCTGGCGTTCCGCGGCGGCGAACTGCTCCTTCCCGGGGAGGTGCGCCTGAAGGCCGGTGACCAGTACGTGTCCCCGTGGATCTTCGGCGCCTACGGCGACGGGTGGGACGCGGCATCCGCTCGGTTCCACGCCTACCTGCGGGAGCGCAATCGCGCCGGCACGCGTCCGCGACCGGTCACCCTGAACGTGTGGGAGGCGGTGTACTTCGATCAGGATGCCGCAACCATCACCGAGCTGGCCGAACAGGGCGCCGCCCTCGGCGTCGAACGGTTCGTGCTGGACGACGGCTGGTTCCGCGGGCGACGGGACGACCGCGCCGGCCTCGGCGACTGGGAGCCGGATCCGCACGCGTGGCCGGACGGGCTCCGGCCCCTCGCCGATCGGGTGCGCTCGCTGGGGATGGAGTTCGGGCTGTGGGTCGAGCCCGAGATGATCAACGAGGACTCCGACCTCGCCCGCGCCCATCCCGACTGGATCCTCCGCGCCCGCGACACCCTGCCCGCACGCTACCGCTTCCAGCAGGTGCTGGACCTCACCAATCCCGACGCGTACGCGCACATCCTCGGCCGGCTGGACGCCCTCGTCACCGAGATCGGCGTGAGCTATCTGAAGTGGGACCACAACCGCGATCTCGTCGACGCCGGGCATCCGGCCACCGGCGCCCCGGCGGTCCACGAGCAGACTCTGGCGGTGTACCGGCTCCTCGACGAGCTGCGGCACCGGCATCCACAGCTCGAGATCGAGAGCTGCGCGTCGGGCGGAGGGCGGGTCGACCTCGGCATCCTCGAGCGCACCGACCGCATCCATCCCTCCGACAGTCACGACCCCGTCGACCGTTTCCACATCCTCGGCTGGACGGGCCTGCTCGTGCCGCCGGAGATGATGGGATCGCACGTGGCCTCGGCGGTCTCGAGCACCACCGGACGCACCTCCACGCTCGCGTATCGCTGTGCCGTGGCGTTCCTCGGGCACTTCGGCATCGAGTGGGACATCCGCGAGCTGACCGACGACGAGCGGGAGGTGCTCTCGATGTGGATCGCGCGCTGGCGTCGTCACCGCGACCTCATCTCCACCGGACGAGCCGTGTCGGGCTCGAGCGACCTCGCCGCCCCGTCGCTGCGGGGCGTCGTGTCGCCCACCGGCGACGAGGCGATCTACACCGTCGTCACGCCGGCCACCAGCGCCGACGCGATGGCGCACCTGCGTCTTCCCGGGCTGGACCCGAGCCGCCGCTACCGGCTGAGGGCGAGCGCGCCCGAGTCGCTGGGTCCGCCCTGGCAGGTGCCGGCCTGGCTCGACGCGGCGACGCTCGACGGCGACGACGACGCCGCGGCGCCCGTGCTCAGCGGGGCCGCGCTCGGGATCGTGGGGCTCGACTTCCCCGTCTTCCACCCCGAGCGCGCGGCCGTCCTGCACGTCGAGGTGGTCGACTGAAGGGCGTCAGCGCGGCGGTGCCCCGCGCCAGCGCGTGATCGCCTCGGCGACGGCGTGGTCGCCCGCTCCCCGCGCCGCTTCGGCGGCGTGTGCGGATGCCGCGGCGAAGACGTCGTCGAGGCGCACCGACTCACCGGACCGAGCCGAGGCGAGGGCGGCCTCGACCATCGCGAGGCTCCAGATGTTGGCCCGCACTTCGCCGGAGGGGACCGGGCCGCCGTCCAGCGCGGCGACGAACTCGGCCAGCGCGGCATCGAGCCCTTCGTCCCCGTCCCCGACCGGCACCGTCCGCGGCTCTCCGTCGCGACCCTGGGCGCTCACCCCGGCTTCGCCGTCCCACGTCACCGAGCCGGCGGCGGCGCTCGCGCGCCACGATCCGTTCCACGAGGTCGTCAGGCCGTCGGCGCACCAGCTGCCCGAGTAGGAGAAGCGGGCGCCGTCGTCGAAGCGGAACACCGCTTCTGCCGCCGCGCCCCCGCGGTACCAGCTCCACGGCGGCGAGAACTCGTCGCAGTACACCGAGACGGGGTCGGCGCCGAGCACGTATCGCGCCTGATCGAAGGTGTGGATGGCCATGTCGATGAGGAGGGGCGATTCCATCTCGTCTCGGAATCCGCCGAAGCGCGGGTTCTGGAAGAACAGCGCTGTCAGCTGCGCCGCGCCCCCGGCGGCGGCCACCTCGTCGCGGAAGGCGCGGATGCCGGCGGAGTACCGCCGGGACTGGCTGGTGGCGAGCAGCACACCGGTGAGCTCGCTCACCGCGGCGAGCGCGAGCGCGTCCGACACCGTCGGAGTGACGGGCTTCTCGCTGAGCACCGGGACGCCCTGCCGAAGGGCGGCTTCGCTGACCGCGCGGTGCGCCTCGGGGATGGTGACGTTCAGCAGCATCCCCGGGTGTCCTGCCGCCGCGAAGGCCTCGTCGACCGACGCGACGCACGGGATGTCCCATCCGCGCTCGCCGGCGGCCGCACGTGCGGTCTCTACCGATACGTCCACGATCGCGCTCACGCGGAGGTCGTCGCGGCGGGCGACGGTGTCGAGCCACGCGCGTCCCATCCCGCCGGCGCCGACGACGACGACGTCCCTCATGCGAGCACCTCGCCGTCCCACTCGCGGGGCGTGTCGAACTCGCCGGCGCGGTGCATCGTGAGGCGCGGGACGACGCGGGGGCGCTCCTGCCTGGCCCACGCCGCCGCGTTGGCGAGCACCCGCTGGATCTCTGGCTGGTGGTAGACGGGGTACTCCTGGTCGCCGGGCGAGAAGTAGAAGATGCGCCCGTGACCGCGCGAGAACGTCATGCCCGAGCGGAAGACCTCTCCGCCGGTGAACGTGGAGACGAACACCAGCTCGTCGGGGACGGGCACGTCGAAGAACTCGCCGTACATCTCCTGCGAGGGGATCACGATCGGATGCGGGACGCCGACGGCGATCGGATGCGTCGGCGCGACCGTCCACACCAGCTCGCGGTCGTCCCCCTGCCGCCAGCGCAGCGAGCACGTCGTGCCCATGAGGCGGATGAAGATCTTCGAGAAATGGCCCGAGTGCAGCACGACGAGCCCCATCCCGGCGAGGACGTGACGCTGGACGCGCTCGACCACGACGTCGTCGACCGCGTCGTGGCGCAGATGACCCCACCAGAACAGCACGTCGGTCGCGGCGAGTCGCTCCTCGGTCAGGCCGTGCTCGGGGTCGTCGAGCGTGGCGGTCTCGACGACCGCGTCGTCCGGCAGCAGCCGGCGGAGCCCCGCCGCGATCGTGCCGTGCATGGTGTCGGGGTACAGCCGCTGCGTCGTCTCGTCGTGCTTGTCGTGGTGATTCTCGCCCCACACGAGCACGCGGATCCCTGGGTCCGGTGCTGATGTCGTCCGTCCTGATGTCACTGCGCTGACCTTCCTTCCTTGCCGTCCTCAGCCCACGCGGTCCGGCCCGCCCGGGCGAGGAGGATGCACCGGTCTCCGGACAGACGCACCCGCGCCTCGACGGGCCGATCGGCGGCCGACGGCCCCGCCGAGAGCACCACGACACCGGGGTCGACGGCCAGGCGGCCATCGGCGCCGGTGGCGGCCAGCCGTGCCGCCTCGAGGGTGAAGCGCACGGTGCGCCGCTGCCCGGCGGGCACGTGGATGCGGGCGAACCCGACCAGCTGCACGTCGGGGCGCACCACGGACGACGACGGGAAGGATGCGTAGAGCTGAACGACCTCGATGCAGTCCTCGCCGCTGTTGCCGACGGTCACCGCCACCTCGGCTGCTCCCGTCGTGGGGACGATGAGCGGCGTGGAGAGGTCCTCATAGGCGATCCGACCGGGAGTGATGCCGAAGCCGAACGGGTACAGCGGGGTGGGGTCGGCCACCGTGATGCCCGCATTGTGCCGGCCCAGAGGCGGCTGCAGGTAGGTGCCGGCGGCGGCGGGCGACCGCGGGATCTGCACCGGCAGCCTTCCGCTCGGGGCCACACGCCCCGAGAGGACCCCGGCGACGGCGGCGGCCCCCTCGGCTCCGGGGAAGAACGCCTGCACGATCATGCCCGCCGCACCGTAGTCACCGAGGGCGTACGGCCGGCCCGACACGACGACGAGCGCGGTCGGTGTGCCCGTCGCGAGGACCGCCCGCACGAGTTCGTCTTGGCGGCCGGGCAGTCGCAGATCGTCGGCGTCGCATCCCTCGCCAGAGGTGCCGGCGCCGAAGAGCCCCGCCACGTCGCCGACGACGAGGATCACCGCATCGCTGTCGCGGGCCAGGTCCACGGCATGCGCGATCCGGGCGTTCTCGTCGCCCACGATCGCGCACCCGGGCTCGGTGACGACGACGGATGCCTCGAACTCGGCGCGCACCGCCTCGTCGATCGTGGGGATCGCGATGCCGGGGTCGTGTCCGGGGTACTTGGTGAGGACGTGGTTGGGGAAGGCGTAGCAGCCGAGCAGGCTGCGGTACTCAGCGGCGGCCGGGCCGATGAGGCCGATCTGCGCCCCCGGTCGCAGCGGGACCGTGCCGTCGTCCTTGAGCAGGACGATCGATTCCTCGGCCAGCCGCGACGACAGCGCGCGATTGCGGTCGCCGTCCAGGCATACCTGTTCCGCACCGTCCGGGACGATCGCCCCGCCGTCGAGGAGTCCCGCCTCGATCTTGTGGCGCAGGTGCCGGACGGCGGCACGGTCGATGTCACTCTCGTCCACCAGCCCCTCGCGCACCAGACGCGGCAGGGCGGCGTATGCCACCGTCGAGGGCAGCTCGACATCCACGCCCGCCCGGAGGGCCAGCGCACCGGCGGCCGCGGCGTCGGCGGCCACCCGGTGCATCGACACCAGGAACGGCACGGCCCAGTAGTCGGCGACCACCGTGCCGTCGAAACCCCACTCGGTGCGCAGCACGCCGTCCAGCAGCTCGCGGTTGGCGGTGCTCGGCATGCCGTCGACGTCGGTGTACGAGGTCATGACGCTGCGGGCCCCGCCCTGCCGGAGCGCCGTTTCGAACGGGGGCAGCACCGTGTCGGCGAATTCGCGCGGGCCCATGCTGACCGGAGCGTGGTTGCGGGCTCCGCGCGAGGCGGCGTACCCGGCGAAGTGCTTGAGTGTGGCGATGACGCCGGCGCTCTCGAGCCCCGCGACGTAGGCCGCACCGATCTGACCGACGACGTACGGGTCCTCGCCGAGGGTCTCCTCGACGCGGCCCCAGCGGTAGTCGCGCACGACGTCCAGGACCGGGGCGAGTCCCTGGTGCACGCCGATCGCACGCATGTCCTCGCCGATGGCGCGAGCCATCTCGCGCACCAGATCTTCGTCGAAGCTCGCGGCCCACGCGAGCGGGGTGGGGAAGGCGGTGGCGCCGAGCGCGGCGAGACCGGTGAGGCACTCCTCGTGCACCAGCGCCGGAATGCCGAGCCGCTGCTGCGCGATCACCTTCCGCTGCAGCTCGCGTAGCCGGGCCACGCCCTCGGGCACGGTCACCGGCGCCGTGCCGTACACGCGGGTCAGCTGGCCCAGGCCGTGGGTGAAGGGGTCACCGGCGTCGGAGGCGTCGGCGTCGCCCTCGAGCTTGGGGGCGAAGGCGTCGGCGGAATCGGTGAGCCACACCGACCCCAGCTGCGCGACCTTCTCTTCCAGAGTCAGTTCGTCGACGAGTGCCTGGGCGCGCTCTCGCGCGCTCAGCGTCGTATCGCGCCACCGACCCTCGTCGACGACGCCTGCGTTCACGCTCATCAGCCCTTGAACGCTCCGTCCATGATCCCGGCGACCATGCGACGGCCGACGAAGAAGAAGACGATCAGCAGCGGCAGGGTGGCCATGAACGACCCGCCCATCGTCAGCGCCAGGTCGATCGTACGGTTGGCCTGCAGCTGCTTCAGCACGATCTGGACCGTGAACAGCTCGGGCGACTTCAGCACGATGAACGGCCACATGAAGTCGTTCCACACCGCCGTGAAGGTGATGAGCCCGAGCACGAACGCCGCCGGACGCACGACGGGGAAGCCGATGCGCCAGAAGATCTGCCAGCTGTTGGCCCCGTCGATGCGCGCGGCCTGCATGAGCTCGTCGTTCAGCGTCGTGGCCATGTGCTGACGCATCCAGAAGATGCCGAAGGCGCTCGCCAGCCCCGGAACGATGATCGCCTGCAGCGTGTCGACCCAGTCGAGCCACGAGATGATCAGGTACTGCGGGATCACACTGAGCTGCGCCGGCACCGTCATGGTGAGCAGCACGATCAGGAACAGTGCGTTGCGGCCAGGGAACTGCAGTTTGGCGAAGGCGAAGCCGGCCAGTGCGCACAGCAGCGAGGCGATCACCGCGATCGACAGCGACACGATCACGCTGTTGAGCAGCGATTGGAAGAACGGCACGGTGTCGAAGACCTTGCCGGCGATTTCGAAGAAGTTGAACCCGGGGTAGAGGCGCGGGGGGATCGAGGTGACCGCCGAGGCCCCCACCGACGCGATGACGAACATGTAGTACAGCGGGAAGACGCTGACGAGCACCGCGATGATGAGCATCAGGTAGACGGGCCACGACACGCGGCCTGCCCGGGCCCCGCGCCCGGGGCGACGCTTCTGCGGACGAGTGAGCGCCTCCTGGCCCGCCTGCGGGACCGCCTGATCGATGACGTCGGACATCAGCGCGCCTTCCGGGTGCGAGTGGTCAGGTAGAAGTTGATGAGCGACACGACGACGACGATGAGGAACAGTGCGACGCCGATCGCCGAGCCGTAGCCGAACTCGAACTGCCCGAAGCCCTGCTCGTAGAGGAACAGCGCGAGGGTCTGGCACTGGCGTCCGCCACCGCAGGTGAGTCCGGACTCGGGTGCCACGAGAAGCGGCTCGGTGAAGATCTGCAGCCCGCCGATCGTCGACATGATGACGGTGAAGATGATGATCGGGCGCAGAGACGGGATGGTGAGGTGGATGAACTGCTGCCACCCGGATGCCCCGTCGACCGAGGCCGCCTCGTACATCTCCCGCGGGAGCGCCTGGAGCCCCGCGAGGTAGAGCAGCGTGTTGTAGCCGAACCAGCGCCACATCACCATCGACGAGATGACGATCCACGACCCGACCTGCGAGGACAGGAAATTGACCGCGGGGATGCCGAAGATGCCGAGCACCCAGTTGATGAGGCCGAAGTTGCGGTCGAAGATCTGGGCGAAGACGAGCGCGGTGGCCGCCACCGAGGTGATGTAGGGCACCAGCAGGGCCATGCGGAAGAAGTTCGCCCACTTGAGCATGGCGTGGTTGAGCAGGTGGGCGAGCCCGAGCGCCAGCAGGAGCTGCGGGATCGTGGAGATGAGGAAGATGCCGAACGTGTTCACGAACGCGTTCCAGAAGCGGGGGTCCTGGAACAGCCGCTCGAAGTTGGCGAGTCCGACGAAGGTCTGCTCGCCGATGGGGTTCCAGTCGAACAGCGCCACGTAGAAGGTGAAGACGAGCGGGAACAGCCCGAAGATCGCGAAGATGACGAAGAACGGCGCGATATAGACGTACGGCGCGATGCGCTCGCCGAAGCTCTGCCGGATGCGCGACGGCGGTCGGTCAGCTCGGCGGGTCTTGCGCACGGAGATGAGGGTGGCGGTTTCGGTCGCGGGAGCGGTGACGGTCATCTTCCTCTGCCTCGGTCGGGACGGTGGCCCGGGCGCGCCGGGCCACCGTCTGTCGAAGGGGGTCAGCCCCCGATGGCTGCTTTCGCGCTGTCGAGGCCTGTCTGCCAGGCATCCTCGGGCGCGACGTTGCCCGCCTGCATGTCCACGAGCGCGTTCAGCAGCGCACCGCCGATAGCACTGGTGTCGGGACCGTTGTAGAACGACTGGAAGTTCATCACCGAGTCGCTCATGATCTGACCGATCGGAGAGTCGCCGTAGAACGGGTCGGTGTAGCTCTTGACCTCGTCGCTCTCGAGCGCCGCCTCGGCCGCGGGGAAGGTGCCCGTCTCGGCGAAGTGCTCGGTCTGACCCTCGGGCGACAGCATCGTCTCGATGTACTGCCAGGCCGCCTCTTTGTTCTCAGCACGGGCGGGGATGGCGATGACGCTGCCGCCCCAGTTGCCGCCGACGCCGGGGATCGAGGCGATGCGCCACTTGCCCTCGGTGTCGGGGGCGTCGTTCTTGAGGCCCGAGAGGATCCAGGACGGCGCCGTGGTGACGGCGAACGCGCCGTTGGCCTTGCCGGGCGCCCAGCCCGAGGACCATGCCGGGATGTCGGCGCTGATACCGGCCTCGTAGGCGCGCACCGCGACGTCGAAGGCTTCCTCGACCTCGGGGTTGGTGTCGTAGACGAGCTCCCCTTCAGGCGTGTAGTACTTCTCGCTCACCTGGTTCACCGTGGAGAAGAAGACCGAGGTCTCGACGTTGTCGACGAACGGCTCGCCGGTGGCCTCGGTGTACTGCTCGCCCATGGCGATGAAGTCATCCCACGTCGACCACATCTCCGCCACCTCCGCCGGGTCGGTGGGCAGGCCCGCCTGCTCGAAAAGGTCCGCGCGGTAGGCGAAGGCCAGGCCGCCGACGTCGGTCGGGATGCCGATGATCGATCCGTCCTCGGCGGTGGCTCCCTCGATGGCCCAGTCGAGGTATCCGTCGCCGATGTCGTCCCCGCCGAGCGTGCGCAGGTCGACGAAGTTGCCGGGGTTCTCGACGAACTTCGGCAGGTCGTCGTTCTGGATCATGACCAGGTCGGGCACCCGACCGCCTGCCAGGGCGGCCGTCAGCGCGGTCGCCGTCTCGGTGGTACTGCCGACCTCCGAAAGCTTGACCTTCGCGTCGGGGTTCTTCTCGAGGTACCGGTCGACCGAGTCCTTCTGACCGATTCCGGTGAATGACCAGAACTCGAACTCGGCGTTCGGGTCTCCGGCCTCGGAGCCGGAGCCGGAGCCTCCTGAGCATCCTGAGATCAGCAGCGCGAGTGCGCCGACGGCGGCGATGGGCAGGGCCAGTTTGCGACGATTCACAACTGCTCCTCTTCCTTGGGGGACATGTGAGTGCGGGAGATGACGGAATCTCACCGTGCGAGAGATCGTTCTCTCGTCCGCGAGCCACAGTAGCGATGCAACGTTGAAAAGCGCAAGCCTGCTCACGGAAAGCGCTTCTCAGAGACGTTCGGTGCCTTTCCACGGCGCGGCTGTCAGAACGCAGCACGTCCCGAGCACGCGTACGTGCAATGATCGACGTGATCGTGAGATCGATCTACGGCGGATGTGCATTTCTTCGGAGGGGAAGCCATGGCCCGACCCACCATCGTCGACGTCGCCCAGGCGGCGGGCGTCTCACGCGCCACCGCCGCTCGCGTGCTCGCCGGGGCGACGAACGTCGACCCGGCGATGACGGAGGCCGTAGCGCGCGAGGCTCGGCGACTGGGCTACGAGACCAACTTCGCCGCACGGGTGCTGCGCGGCGGAAGGGCCGGCTCGATCGGCCTGGTCATCGCCTTCGACGAGCTCGGCAGTCTCAGTGGCACGTTCTTCACGGCCGTGCTCAAGGGGGCGGCGAAGGGCCTGTCGGCCGGCGAGGTGCAGCCGGTTCTGCTTCCCGCCGATCATGAGGACCTCGATCGGATCCCGCGGTTCCTGCGCTCGGGAGCACTCGACGGCGTGATCGTCATCCTGCAGCACGAGATCACCCATCTCGTCGAGAGCCTCGCCCAGTCGCCGATCCCGGTCGCCTGGGTGGGCAGACCGCACGCCGACATCGGCCCCGACCCGATCGTGATCGACTCCGACAACTACGGGGGCGGCGTCCTCGCCGCGCGTGCGCTCGTCGAGCGCGGGCGGCGTTCGATCGGCATCATCACCGGTCCGCTCGATCTCGAGCAGGCTCGCGAGCGGACGCGCGGATGGACGGACGAACTCGCCCGTCACGGCATCCAGCCCGGCCCGATCGTCCACGGCGACTTCACGCTCGACAGCGGCACCGCGGCGATGGCGCGTCTGCTTCAGCGCGACCCCGATCTCGACGGGGTCTTCGCGTCGTCCGACCTGATGGCCGCCGGTGCGATGCGCGTCCTGCAGGCGGCGGGTCGTCGCGTGCCGACGGACGTGTCGGTCGTCGGCTTCGACGACGTGCTCATCGCGAGCACGTCCGACCCCCCGCTCACGACGGTCCGGCAGCCCTTGGAAGAGATGGGCCGCGCGGCGGCCGACACGCTCCTCGCCACCATCCGGGGACTGCCTGCCGAGAAGGAGCAGCTGCTGCCCACGTCGCTCGTCCGTCGCGAGTCGCTCTGAGATGCCCGTCCCGCCGCACAAGGTGCTCATCAGCACGGATGCCGCGAACGAGGTCGACGACCAGTTCGCCGTCGTGCATGCTCTGCTCTCGCCCGTCCTCGACGTGCGGGGGATCCTGCCGGCTCACTTCGGACGAGAGGGCAGCTGCGCCGAGTCCCGCGCCGAGGTGGACCTCCTGCACTCGCTGCTCGGAGCCGCCGGGCACCGTGTCGTCGCCGACGGCGCGGACGCGGCGCTCCCGGATGAGCGGACGCCGCGCCCGTCGGCGGCCTCGGCCCTGATCCGGCACGAGGCGCGATCCGACGACCGGCGCCTGCGCATCGCGGTGCTGGGGCCGCTCACCGATGTCGCGTCTGCGCTGCTCGAGGACCCGGCACTCGTAGACGCTGACCCCCTGATCGTGTGGATCGGCGGCCCGCCGTACGAGGGCGTCGTCGGGTACTCACCCGAGTTCAACCTGTCGAACGACGTCGCCGCGCCGAACGTGGTGATGGCCTCCGGCGTCGAGGTATGGCAGGTTCCGATGCCCGTCTACACGATGATCGGGGTCGGGCACGCGGAGCTCGTCGAACGCCTCGGCGGTACGGGGGCGCTCGCGGACTACTTGGTCGAGCGTGTCATCGCCTTCAACGCGCAGGTCGACTACGGTCCCATGGACTTCCGCTCGCTCGGCGACAGCCCGGCCATCGGCGCGCTGCTCAATCCGCTCGGCGCTCGGTGGAGCCTCCGCCCGCCGCCGCGGTTCAGCGCCGACGGCGAGGTGATCGGCACCATCGACGCCTCACGTCGCATCCGCGTGTGCGAGGCCGTCGACACCCGCTGGCTCATCGAGGACATGTTCGCCAAGCTGCGGGCCTTCGGCCGTCGCGAGACACCCGATTGATCGTTCCGCCAGCCCCCTTCTCGCGCCTGGATCGATGATGCGGGCGGGATGACGGGGAGCGGCCGAGGGACGAGGTCGATTCGCGTCACCGCCGAACGCGGTAGCCGAGGTACACAGCCCCGTTGCCGAAGCGGCGCTCGTCGATCAGCTCGAGGTCGAGTCGCAGCCCCTCGTCGAGGAATCGGATGCCGCCGCCGACCACGGCCGGCGACACCACGACGTGCACCTCGTCGAGGATGCCGGCGCGCGCGGCCGCCGAGCCGAGCCGCCCGCCGCCGATCGCGACGGGTGCGGGCGAGGCATCCGCCATCCGTCGCACCTCGGCCACGTCGAAGTCCGGCCGCAGCGCGGTGCGGCTCGTCGTGACCGCGTCGAGCGTGCGTGAGTACACGATCTTGTCGCTCCCGCGCCACTCGAGCGCGAACGCGCGCTCCGGCGGCGACAGCTCGTCGAGGTCGAGCTCGTCCCACACCTTCATCACGTCGTAGACCCTGCGGCCGTACAGGTGCGTGCGGGCGGGCGCGACGAGGTCGTTGACGAACGAGTGCACTTCCTCATCGGGCACGGCCCAGTCCCAGCGGCCGTCCGGACCGGCGATGTAGCCGTCGAGCGAGGCGGAGTTGAAATACACGAGCGAGCCCATGAGTCGGCACGCTACTCGCCGCCGATCGGCGGCGTCACCACCCGGGGAGAGGCAGTCAGTCTTGTCAGGACTATTGAACATACGCACAAAGCCGGGCTAGGTTGTCGGAAGGCGCTTGCCGAAGACAGGACGACGAGGTCGCATCTCCTCCCCGTGACGACCTCGCCGGGGTCCTCTTCGGCGTGCAACGGCGCGTCACGGGAGTCTGTCGAACGAAGGAGTTGACGTGGTGAGAACCACCCCCCACCGGCCTCGATCCCCGCGACGCGCCGTCGCCACCACCGTCGGGTGCGTCGTGCTGACGTCGCTGGTGCTGCCGCCCGCCGCCGCGCATGCCGGGGCTGCCGCTCCTCCCGCCCATTCCAGCGCGCCACGGGCTGCCGGCTCCGGAGACCCGGCCGCGTTCACCCCGGCGACCGCGATCGAACCGCGGCCAGGCGTCTACGGCACGTTCACCGACAACTATCGTCAGAACGTCTCCGCGAACGACACCCCGCAGGCCAATCCCGCCATCGGGGTGTTGACGCCCATGCTCGACTACTTCACCCCGGGCTCCTCATGGAACGACGGGACGGTGCTGAACGCGCAGCTCCACGCCGAGAACATCGGCATCGTCGAGGACATCACCCGGAACCGCACCGACGCCGAGTCCGACCAGGCGTGGATCGATGACCGCCGCCACCAGAGCTACTCGCTGATCGCGGGCCTCGGCGAGGACGCTGAGGAGTTCGCGTCGCTGACCGGCGCCGGCACGACGATCACGGAGGTGCCGGCCGATGCGCTCACCGTCCGCTACAGCGACGAGGGCAACGCCAACGGCGTCTGGGCCGACGCCGACTCGCCCCTCGGTTCCGCCGTGCGCCTCGTGAACACGCTGCGCGGCCCGTACGCGTCGGGCAACCACGCGAAGTTCCACTACCAGTACATGCGGCCCTTCCGCTGGAGCTCCGACGTGGAGGTCGTGCCCGAGCTCGTCGTGCGCCTCGTGCCCGAGGCCGACGCCGCCTCCGACGGCGGGTTCCCGAGCGGCCACACCAATGCCGCCTTCATCGCGGGCCTCGCGCTCGCCTCTTCGGCGCCGGAGCACTACGACGAGTTGCTCATGACGGCTGCCGACCTCGGACGCACGCGGGTCGTCTCGGGCATGCATTCGCCGCTGGACGTGATCGGCGGCCGCATCCTCGCGACAGGCCTCGCCGGCGCGACGCTGGCCGACCCGGAGAACTCCGCGCTCATCGCCCAGGCGCGGACCGACACCCGCGAGCTGCTCGATCTGACGCCGCAGCTCGACGCCGACCGCGAGGCGTACCAGGCGGAGCTCGCGCGCTATCACGACCTGACGACCTTCGGGCTCACCCCGGTCGGCGCCTCGGGCGAGCCCGTGCACGTGCCGGCGGGTGCGGAATCGCTGCTTCGCTCCCGGTTCCCGTATCTGAGTGACGATCAGCTGCGCTGGGTGCTGTACTCGACCGCCGTCGACTCGTCGCTGCCGCTCGTGGGCGACGCCGAAGGATGGGGGCGCATCGACCTCTACTCGGCCGTCCACGGCTTCGGCACGCTCGACCGCGATGTGAGCGTGACGATGGATGCCGCGGCCGGCGGCACCGCCGCCGCCGATGTGTGGCTCAACGACATCGACGGCGCGGGCGGGCTGACTAAGCACGGCACCGGCAGCCTCACCCTGGCCGGAGAGAACTCGTTCGCGGGCGGCGTGCTCGTGGCGGGCGGCGACGTGGTCGCGACGCTCGCCGAGTCGCTCGGCGCGGGCGCGGTCGAGGTGCGCGCCGGCGCGCTGGTCGACACCGCCGCAGAGACGGTCCAGGTGGCGGACGCGTACGTCCAGGGACGCGACGCGACCCTGCGGCTCACCCAGGAGACCGCGTCCGCACCGGCGCTCGCCGTCGAGGGGACGGCGCGCTACGCGGGCACGCTCGAGGTCGACGTGGCGGGCCTCGGCGCGTCGGCGGACGGCGTGCGCGTCATCGAGCACGACCGGTCCAACGGACGGTTCGCGTCGGTGGCCGTGACCGGGGGCGCCGAGGGCACCCAGTACACCGTGGACTACCGCAAGGACGGGGTGTACGTGGTGGCCGTCGCACCGCGCGGACAGGCTGACGCTACTCCGGGCGCCGCGCCGGCAGCCGCCGGTGAGCCCGGTCTGCCGCGCGCCGTGCGGTTGATCGCGTAGCGCCGCGCCTCACCGCGGCAGCTCCCACAGGAGCCGGCCCCGCCCCCGTTCGCGCCGGAGGCGGGGCCGCTCCGGTTCGGCCGGCCCGCCGGCGTGGGGGAGGTATCGACCGGGCGCCGGATCAGGGCTCGAGCGTGACGTCGACCTGGATCTCGGCCGCGAGACGCTCGAGCTCGGCCGTCAGAGCGTCCAGGTCGACGGATGCCGGAACCCGGGCGACGACCGACGCCTCGAAGAGCCGGCCGCCGTACATCGCCGCGTCGGTCGTCGTGGTGGTGAGACGGTCGATCGAGACGTCGTGGCGGTGAAGGACCGCGGAGATGTCGCGCACGATCCCGGGATGGTCGTTGCCGATGACCTTCAGGTGCAGCAGTCGCGCCGCCCCCGCCGGCGGCTCGGCCGATCCGGGGTGCACCGTGACCTCGAGCAGGCCGTCGAGGACGGCGAGCGCCTCGCGCAGCTCGGTGGCGCGCTCGGGCGCGACGGAGACCTCGATGATGCCCGCGAATGCGCCCGCCAGCTCGGCGAGCTGGCTGTTCTCCCAGTTGCCGCCGTGGTCGTCCACGACGTCGGCGACCGCGGCCACGAGTCCGACGCGGTCGTCGCCGACCACGGTGAGCACGAGCGTCGTCATGCGTTCACTGTAGCCAGCCGGGGTCGCCGGGTGCAGAGGAGTTGCGGGGCGCACTCCGGGACCGCCGCGCCTCAGGCGGGGCGGAGCTCGTCGGTCACGGGGAACGGCAGGCGGAAGCGCTCCGGGTCCGCGCCGACAGCCGACGCCGCCCCGTACTCGTCGGCGACCACGGTGACGCCGCGGGAGCTCGCCTCGGCGATCCGTACCGGACGCTCGGTGCCGTCGGGCAGGCGCAGCGTCCACCGGTCCGCGAGGTAGCCGATGCCGAGCTCCTCGAGGAGCTCCTCGGCAACGAGCCAGTCCAGTGGCCCTTCGGCACCCGCCGGTGTGCGCTCGCGCCCGAGCAGGTCGAAGACGCGGAAGCCCTCGCCGTGCGGCAGCATCCATCCCAGCAGCTCGCCGTCGGCGCGACGATGTTCGATCCAGTCGGCAGGCAGCACGACATCCGAGCGTAGCGAGCGCATCCGCCCGGCGTCACGCCGGTTCCCCACAACCCGCGGTTCCATCGGGCGGCGGTCGCGGCATCCCGATACGATCGGCGTCGAGAGTCGTGCGTGGGGACGCGCGGCGCGGACTCCTGGGGGAGTCGCATGGCCACATTCGGTACCGGTCCCGCCCGTCCGTCGGCGCGGGTTCGTCGTCGGCGCCTGTTCGCAGGCGTCGCCGGCGCCGTCGTCGTGCTCGCCGCCGTCGGCGGCACGATCGCGGCCGTGAGCTTCGCGCGCGCCGGCGCAGAGGCTCGCGCGACCCAGGCAGCGGCACCGCCGACGGCGCCGAGCCCCGAGGCGACGCCGGAGCCGACCCCGCTGACGCCCGAGCACGAGCTGCTCGCCACCACCTCCGACCCCGCGGCGTGCGTCGTCAGCTTCACAGGGGAGGGCGTCGCCGACGCCCCGATGCTGCAGACGCAGGGGGCGCTCTACGCCGACCTGCCGATCCCCGCGCGCGAGGGCCTCGTCTTCGCCGGGTGGTATGCGAACCCCGAGGATGCGGCGGCGCTGGCCGTGCCCGGCCGCATCAACGGCTCGGAGACCGTGGTGTGCACAGATCGGCGCGCGACGCTGCACGGCGCGTGGATGAGCCCGGAGCAGAACGCGGCAGCGGATTCCCGCATCCCGATCCTGATGTACCACCAGTTCACCGCGAAGCCCGAGGGCGAGAGCGGGTGGCTGCGCGGCAACTACGCCTACATCGGCGACTTCGACGCCCACATGAACCACATCGCGACGACCGGGTTCTACCTGCCGACGTGGGACGAGCTCTCGGCGTTCATCGACGGGCGCCTGTTCCTGCCGCCGCACTCGGTGATCGTGACCGACGACGACTGCGACATGACGTGGCTGCAGATGGCTGTTCCGATCGTGGTCGAGAAGAAGGTGCTGACCACCGCCTTCTGCATCACCATCGACGGGACGGGTCCCTCGCCCTCCCCCTACGTGCAGCAGCGATCGCACACGCACGACATGCACCGCGCGGGCGACGACGGGGACGGCCGCATCGTGAACCTCTCGGTGCCGGAGATCGTCGCCGACATGGAGGCCTCGGCGGCGGTGCTGGGCGTCAAGCAGGTGATGGCCTATCCGTTCGGCCACTACGACGACACCGCGAAAGAGGGGCTGCGCCAGGCCGGCTTCGAGATGGCGCGGACCATCGAGCCGGGCTCCGTCACGATCGGCACCGACAAGCTCGCCCTTCCGACGGTGCGCATCAACTACGGCATGGGCCTGGACGCCCTCGTCGGCCTCATCGGGTAGCGGGCGACCGGCGCCTCCGGCCGGGCCGCTGCTAGAGCTCGCCGGGCGCCGTGGCCTGCGCGTCCAGCTCGTCGACGAAGCGCCGCGCAGGGCTGGGCGCGACTCCGGGCCTGCGGGGCGCGTAGACGACCAGCGAGTGGAACACGAACCGCACGAAGAACGCCACCACGAGCGTGATGGCCGTGGCCACCACGGCGGAGAAATGCCACGACTCGACCATCAGCGCGATGATCGGGATGCGGATGAGCGCCTCGGCGTTGTTGAAGGTGAACGACTTCGCGAAGCGCACCCAGCCGCCCGACGCCTGGTCGCGCATGTCATGGAAGACGAAGCGCTCGAGCAGCAGGAAGTTCCCGATGATCGTCACTTCGGCGGCGACGATCGCCGCGATGATGTAGTCGACCCCGAGTCCGGTGAGCGCCCACACGATCGCCACGTTGGCGACAGCCCCCAGCCCGCCGATGACGGCGAAGAGCGACATCTTGCCGAAGCGCAGCGCGGTGAGCTGGGTGAGGAAGTGCACGCCCTGCCGGATGGACGCCTTGGACTCGCCGGCATGGCGGTCGGCGAAGTCGAACGGCACCTCCGCGATGCGCATCGGACGCCGCGCGAGGATCTCGAGCAGGATCTTGAAGCCGCGCGGTCGCAGCAGCGCCTGATCGACGCTTCGCCGGTCGATCAGGAAGAAGCCGGTCATGGGATCGCTGACCTCGCGCAGGCGGACGGGGAACATCGCGCGCGTGAGGGCGGTCGAGGCCTTGGAGACCAGTACGCGCGTGCGGTCGGCGAGGCCGTGGGCGGTGCCGCCCCCTGCGTACCGCGACGCGATGACGACGTCGACGTCGCCGTGCGAGAAGCGCTCCCACATCTCGGGGATCTTCTCGGGCGGATGCTGCAGATCGCCGTCTATGACGAGGCACGCGTCGGCCGCCGCCTCGGCGAGCCCCTGGATCACGGCACCGCCGAGACCGCCGGTGGGCCTGTCTCGATGGATGAGCCTGACCGGCACGGGAGCGGATGCCGCCACCGTGCGGATCACGTCGGGCGTGGCATCCGTGCTGTCGTCCACGAAGAGGATCTCGGCTTCGACGCCGCCGGGCACCTCGCCGATCGCGGCCGCGATGCGACGCACGAGCTCCGTGACGTTCGGAGCCTCGTTGTACGTCGGGACGATGATCGACAGCTGCATTGCCGCATATCCTCCCACGTGCCGCTAATCAGGCGTGAACGTTCTGCGAGATGGATGCCGCAACCGCGGCTGGGCCGGCCCCCGCATGCGGCGCCCACCCAGGATTCCCGGGGGAGAATGGAACGATGACCTCCCCCACGACCATCACCATGTTCGGCGCGGACTGGTGCCGCGACTGCGTCCGCACGAAGAAGCAGCTCGACGAGCTGGGCGTCTCGTACACGTACGTCGACCTCGTCGCCGACCCGTCCGCCGCCGACGTCGCGCGTGACATCTCCGGCCGCACCAACATCCCCGTCGTGGTCTACCCCGACGCCTCGCACCACGTCGAGCCGTCCAACTCCGACGTCGAGGCGAAGCTCCGCGAGCTGTCCCTCATCTGACACGGATCGACGCACGGGCCTGACGGCGCGACGCCGCTCCTCATTAGGCTGAGGCCGTGAGCGTCGAACGCAACACCCGGGCGATCGAGGGGTCGGTGGTCACCGACTTCCAGGACCGCATGAGCTACGGCGGGTACCTCGAACTCGCCACGCTGCTGTCGGCGCAACGTCCCCTCAGCGACCCCGAGCACCACGATGAGCTGCTGTTCATCGTGCAGCACCAGACCACCGAGCTGTGGCTGAAGCTCGTGCTGCACGAGCTCGGCGCCGCCTGCCGGCTGCTGCGCGAGGATCAGCTCGCCCCCGCGCTCAAGTGCATCGCCCGGGTGAAGCACATCCAGAAGACCCTCACCGAGCAGTGGTCGGTGCTTGCGACGCTCACACCCGCCGAGTACGGCCAGTTCCGGGGCGTGCTGGGCAACGCGAGCGGCTTCCAGTCGGCGCAGTACCGCGCGGTGGAGTTCACGCTCGGCAACAAGAACGCCGGCATGCTGCGGGTCTTCGAGTCCGACCCCGGCGCCCACGCGCTCGTGAAGGCGGCGCTGGAGGCGCCGAGCCTCTACGACGAGTTCCTGCGGCTCCTGGCCCGCTCGGGCTACCCCGTCCCCGCCGCGCTCCTCGACCGCGACGTGACCACCGCCTGGACCTACTCGCCCGAGCTCGTGCCGGTCTTCGTGGACATCTACCGCGACCCCGGCGCGCACTGGGCGGCGTACGAGACGTGCGAGGAGCTGGTCGACCTCGAGGACAACTTCCAGCTCTGGCGGTTCCGCCACCTCAAGACCGTCGAGCGGATCATCGGCCTGAAGACCGGGACCGGCGGCTCCAGCGGTGTGCCGTTCCTGCAGCGCGCGCTCGACCTCACCTTCTTCCCCGAGCTGTACGCGGTGCGGACGGAGCTGTGATGAACCACGATCCTCATGCGCTCCGCGCCCTCCTCGGCGACGAGGCAGGCCTCTGCCACCGGGCGATCACCGGAGAGCACGGCGTCTCGCTGCCCCCGTTCACCGATCACCACGTGCACCTGCACCTCATCGACGAGACCCGCCTCGCGGCGGGCGGGATCGCGGGCGTCGTGGACCTCGGCGGCGATCCGGTGGCCCTCGCCCGCCGCGAGAACCACAGCATTCCCCGCGTGGCATACGCCGGCGCGTTCCTGACCGCCCCCGGCGGCTACCCCGTCGGCCGGTCCTGGGCGCCGGCCGAGATCGCCCGCGAGGTCAGCGATCCCTCCACCCACCCCGGCGTTCCCGGGAGCGCCGCCACCGCGGTCGACGAGCAGGCCTCGTTCGGGGCATCCGTCATCAAGGCGTCGCTCAACAGCGCTGCAGGGCCCGTGTTCGATCCGGCGACGCTGTCCGCCGTCGTCGAGGTGGCCCGCGAGCGCGGGCTCCCCGTGATCGCGCACGCCGAGGGCGAGGGGATGCCGCGCCTCGCGTTCGATGCCGGAGTGAGCGGCTTCGCCCACACGCCGTTCAGCGAGTACGTCGGGCGCGCCTTCGTCGCACACGCCGCCGCGGCCGGGCACGTGTGGATCTCGACGCTGGCGATCCACCGGGACGACGCCGAGGCGGCGGAGTTCGCGCGGGTGAATCTGGCGGGCTTCGCCGCGGCCGGCGGACGCGTGCTCTATGGCACGGACCTCGGCAACGGGGAGCAGCCGCTGGGGGTGAACGCCGAGGAGGTCTCGGCGCTGGACCGGGCCGGTGTGCGCGGAGCGGCGCTGATCCGCGCGATGTCCGACCCGTGGCCGTTCGCCGAGCCGCCGTCGGGCGTCCGCACGTTCGTCCCGGGTCCGCCGCCCGGCCAGCTCGACGAGGTCGCCGAGTGGCTGCGCGGCGCGACCGTCGTCCCCACCGAGGAGCTCGTCCATGACGACCACTGATCCCGCCGCATCGTCGGACCCGGCCTCTTCCGGGTTCGGGGCGCACGACGGACGTTCGGGGCGCGTGCCGCACGCCCCGAACGTGCGGGACGCGCCCCGAACCCCCGGTCGGACCGGGACCGGCGCGGCGGCGGACCTCGAAACGGATGCCGCGGCCCTCGACGCGGCCGATCCCCTGCGGACGCACCGCGAAGGGTTCGTCGGAGCCGAGTCGTCGCTGGTCTACTTCGACGGCAATTCGCTCGGCCGGCCGCTGCGGGCGACCGTCGACCGGCTCGCGGCGTTCACGCGCGACGAATGGGGCGGCCGGCTCATCCGAGGGTGGGACGAGTCCTGGATGCACCTCCCCTTCGAGATCGGCGACGCCGTCGGGCGCGCCGCGATCGGCGCGGCCCCGGGGCAGACCGTCATCGGCGACTCGACCACCGTGATGCTGTACAAGCTCCTGCGCGCGGCGTTCGACGCCGCGGTGGCGGCCGACCCCGGCAGAGTCGAGATCGTCGTCGACCGCGACAACTTCCCCACCGACCGGTACCTCGTCGAGGGCATCGCCGCCGAGCGCGGCGGCCGGGTGCGCTGGATCGAGGTCGACCTCGCGTCGGGCGTGACGGCCGAGGCCCTGCGGGCGGCGGTCGGGCCCGAGACGGCGGTCGTGCTTCTCTCGCACGTCGCGTACCGCTCGGGACATCTGGCGGATGCCCCGGCTCTCACCCGCATCGCCCATGACGCCGGCGCGCTCATCGTGTGGGACCTGTGCCACTCGGCCGGCTCCGTCCCCGTCGAGGCGGACGCCTGGGGATTCGACGTCGCGGTCGGCTGCACGTACAAGTACCTCAACGGCGGTCCCGGCTCGCCGGCGTTCGCCTACGTGGCGACGCGGCTGCAGGATCGCCTCGCCCAGCCGATCCACGGCTGGATGGGCACCGCCGACGTGTTCGCCATGGGACCGCAGTACCGGCCGGCCGCGGGCATGCGGCGATTCCTGTCGGGCACGCCGCCGATCGTCGGCATGCTGGCGATGCAGGACACCCTGGCCCTCATCGAGGAGGTGGGGATCGAGGCTGTCCGGTCGAAGTCGGTCGCGCTGACCGAGTTCGCCGTGCGCGCCGCCGACGAGCTGCTCTCTCCGCTCGGCGTCCAGATCGCGTCTCCTCGCGACCCGAACCTCCGCGGCGGGCACGTGACGCTGTCGCACCCGCGGATGCGCGCGGTGACCGCCCGGCTGTGGACCGAGGACGTCATCCCCGACTACCGCGACCCCGGCGGCCTGCGCGTCGGCCTGTCGCCGCTGTCGACCTCGTTCGCCGAGACGCTCGCGGGTCTGCGAGCCGTCGAGGCCGCCGTCCGGGCCGAGGCCTGACCCGGCGCGCGGGGCCCGCCGCCGTCTCCCGGCACGCGGAGGCAGCGGCGAGACCGCGTGCCAGGCAGGGTGAGACTGCGTCCTGTCGCTGGGTCGACGTGACGTAGGATGCCCGAGACGGACGCCCCCGCGCGCCGTCACCCTCTGCGTCGAAGGAGAGCACATGGCCGGCAGCGCCCCCGCCGAGGCGGAGACGACGGGTGACGCCCCGGGTGCGACGCCGGCGGCGCTCCCCGCCGCCGAGCGCGCCGCCCTCGACGAGGCGATCGCCCGTCTGGAGGACGGCTCGCGCGTGTGGGCCGCGCTCACCCTCGACCAGCGGGCACGACTGCTCGGCCGCGTGCGCGACGCCGTCGGAGCGGCCGCCGAGGACTGGGCCGACATCGCCACGACCTCGAAGGGCCTGGAGCCGGGGCATCCGCTGTCCGCGGAGGAATGGCTCGGCGGGCCGTACGCGATCATCAGCCTCCTCGACGCCCTGCGCGAGACGCTGCAGACACTGTCGAAGGGCGGGAACCCGCTCGACGGCGTGAGGCTCGACACGGCTCCGGGAGGGCGCCTCCGCGCGCACACCTTCCCGCTCAACGGCACCGAGCGTCTCCTCCTGTCCGGCTTCACCGGCGAGGTGTGGTTCCAACCGGGGGTGACGGCCGCCGACGCCCGGCGCGAGGCGGGACTCGCCCAGCTGACGCCCACCGAGCCTGCGGGCGTCGGGCTCGTCCTCGGCGCCGGGAATGTGGCCTCGATCCCGGCCGCCGACGTGCTGTACGAGCTCGTCGCCGCCAACCGCGTCGCGCTGCTGAAGCTCAATCCCACCCAGGACACCCTCCTGCCGGTCTTCGAGCAGGCCCTCGCGCCGCTCATCGAGCCCGGCTTCCTGCGCATCGTGCGCGGCGGCGCCGCGACCGGCGCCTACCTGACGTCGCACCCGGGCATCGCGCACGTGCACATCACCGGATCCGCCGGCACGTTCGACGCGATCGTGTGGGGCGATCCGGCACGCCCGGCGAGCGACTCGGACGCCGGTGCCGGGACGACGGCGGCGGCGCAGAAGGGCGAACCGTCGCTCACCGTGCCGATCACGGCGGAGCTCGGCGGGGTGTCGCCCATCATCGTGGTGCCCGGACGCTGGTCGGCCGCCGACCTGAGATACCAGGCCCAGCACGTCGCGACGATGCGCCTGGTCAACGCCGGCCACAACTGCATCGCCGGGCAGGTGGTGATCCTGAGCGCGGACTGGCCCCAGCGAGAGGAGTTCCTGCGCGAGCTCCACGCCGCCTACACCGCCGCCCCCGTGCGCCCGGTGTGGTATCCCCGCAGCGACGAGCGGCTCGCGGCCGCGGCATCCGACTATCCCGACGCGGTGTGGAGCGCGGACGGCACCCGCGCCCTCGTCGAGGTCGGGCCGCACGCCGATGCCACCGCGATCGAGACCGTCGAGTACTTCGCGCCCATCCTCGGGGTCGTGGAGGTGAGAGGAACCGGGCAGGAGTTCCTCGACGCCGCGGTCGCCCACGCCAACGAGAAGCTGACCGGGACCCTCGGCGCCAACGTGCTCATTGACCCCGCGACCGAGGAGGCCCTCGGGGACGGTTTCGAGCGCGCCATCGCCGACCTCCGCTACGGCGACATCGCGATCAACACGTGGACGGCGTTCAACTTCCTCACCGCGCGTCTCACGTGGGGCGGGTTCCCGGGCGCCACGCTCGCCGACGTCTCGAGCGGAATCGGGATCGTGCACAACGCGCTGCTGCTGGACCGGGTGGAGCGCTCGATCGGCCGCGGTCCGTTCCGTCCCTTCCCCCGATCGATGGGCGACACCCTGCGGCGGGTGCGCCTGGCCCGGCGCACGGTGCTGCCCACGCCGCCGTGGTTCGTGAGCTCGCGCACCGGCGCCGAGGTCAGCGCCGGCCTCACGCGCTACCTGATCGACGGCCGGGTCCGCGGGCTCGTGAGGACGCTCGCGAAGGCCATGCGGGCGTGACCGGGGCGGTGGCCACCCCGCGCCGGCGGGCAGCCCGGCGGTGGGACGTCGGCGCCTTCGGCCGCGACGGGCTGGAAGCGGACTACGTCGTCGTCGGTGCCGGTTCCGCCGGTGCCGCCCTGGCCGCACGGCTGAGCGAGGATCCGTCGGTCTCGGTGCTGCTGCTCGAGGCCGGTGGGCCCGACAGGGCGATCGAGCTGCACGTGCCGGCGGCGTTCTCGCGACTGTTCCGCGGCCCGTACGACTGGAGCTACGACACCGTGCCGCAGCCCGGGCTCGACGGCCGCACCGTCTACTGGCCGCGCGGCAAGACGCTCGGCGGCTCGTCGTCGCTCAACGCGCTCATGTGGATCCGCGGGTTCGCGGCGGACTACGACGAATGGGCGGATGCCGCCGGCCCAGCCTGGTCGTGGGACGCGCTGGTCCCCTACTTCCGGCGCGTCGAGCGCACGACCGACCCGGCCGATCCGTCGCAGGGCACCGACGGCGCACAGCCCGTCGAGCCCCAGCGCGACCCGCGACCCCACACGGCGGCGTTCCTGGCGGCGGCCGCGGAGGCGGGGCATCCGCTCACTCCTCCCAACCTGCCCGCCGGTCAGGGCTTCTCGCAGACGATGGTGACCCAGCGCCGCGGTGCACGCGCGTCGACCGCCGACGCGTACCTGCGGCCGGCCGCCGCGCGCCGCAACCTGCGGGTGCTGACCGGTGCGCTGGTGCGCCGCGTCACGTTCGGCACCCGTGGTGCCGGCGACGAGCGGCGCGCGAGCGGCGTGTACCTCGACATCGGCGGCGTGACGCGTCACGTGCGGGCGCGGCGCGAGGTCGTGCTGTGCGCCGGCGCGATCAACACGCCGCAGCTGCTGATGCTGAGCGGGATCGGGCCGGCCGATCACCTCGCCGAGCACGGGATCGGCGTCGTCGTCGACGCGCCGGGCGTCGGCGCGAATCTGCAGGACCACCTCGTGGCCGGCCTCGCCCCCGCCGTCGACGCCGGCACGCTGCACGACGCCGATCGCGTCGCCGAGCTGGTGAAGTACGTCACGCGGCGGCGAGGGATGCTGACCTCCAACGTCGCCGAAGCGTACGGGTTCGTGCGGACGGAGGTCGCCGAGCGGTCCGGCACTCCCGAGGGGCTGCCCGACATCGAGCTCATCTTCGCGGCGGTCCCCTACATCGGCGAGGGGCTCGTGCCCTCACCCGGCCACGGCATCACCGTCGGCGCGATCCTGCTGCGTCCGCGCAGCCGCGGGACGATCCGCCTCGCGTCGGGCGATCCCGCCGACAAGCCGCTCATCGACCCCGCGTACCTGTCGGATCCGGACGGCCTCGACGAGGCCACGATGCTCGCGGGCCTGGCGGAGTGCGAGCGGCTCCTCGACACCGACGCGCTGCGCGCCGTCACGACGGGCGGCTGGGTGCAGCCCGAGGGAGGCGAGCGCATGACCGCCGCCGAGCGCGCCGAGCTGTCGCTCCGCCGCTACTCCCATACGCTCTACCACCCGGTCGGGACGGCGCGGATGGGGACGGATGCCGCCTCCGTCGTCGACCCCGAGCTCCGCGTCCGCGGGGTCACGGGCCTGCGTGTGGCCGACGCATCCGTCATGCCCACCGTCATCCGCGGCCACACCAACGCCCCCGCGATCGTCATCGGCGAGGTCGCCGCCGACCTGCTGCGCGGCCGCCGCTGACCCGTCCCCCGCCCTGCGACCCGCGCCGCGGCCCCGCCACCCTGCGGCCCCCGCGCCCGTTCGTTTTACCCGAAACACCGCATCCGCGGCGAGACACCACGCTGCATCGCGGTGTCTCGTCGCGGATGTGGTGTTCACCCTGGGATGCCGAGGGCGCGACGACCCCGCCGACGGAAGCGCGGGGAAGCGCGGGGGACGACAGAACCCCCCGCCCCATCAGGGGCGAGGGGTTCTGGCTGCGGGTCAGCGGCCGCCGCGGCGGTTGGTGCCGTTGGGGCGGACGACCGAGCCGACCATGAGCTTGCCGGTGCCGGCCGAGGAGGCGCGGCGGCCGGGCGTGCGCGGGTTGCCGGCGGGCTGAGCCGACCGGGTGTGACCGGCGCTCTGGTCGTGGCGCTGGTGCGCGGCCTTGTCGCGTGCCGTGGCGGCATCGCGGCGCGGCGCGCCGGTGCGCTGACCCGCGGCGGCGGGAGCGCCCTGGCCGGAGCCGCGGCGACGACGACCGCCGCCCGAACCCGAGCCACCCGAACCCGAGCCGCCCGAGCGGGTGCCGGCATCCGTGTCGCGTGCGTCACGAGCCGCGCGCTTGCGCTGCGCGTTCGCACCCTGGCTGGTGCCGCGCGGGGTCTCGGCGACCGGAACGGGCTTGACGTACGGTGCGACCTGGCCGACGAGCTCGACGACCTCGGGCGAGGAGGCCGTCACGGCGACGGGCTCGACCGAGATCGCGGCCTTGCGCAGCAGCTGCGACACGTCGCGCCGCTGCTCGGGGAGCACGAGGGTGACGACGGCGCCCTCGGCACCGGCGCGGGCGGTGCGGCCGGAGCGGTGCAGGTACGCCTTGTGCTCGGTCGGGGGGTCGACGTGGATGACGAGCTCGACGTCGTCGACGTGCACGCCGCGGGCGGCGACGTCCGTCGCGACGAGCACCTTGACGCTGCCCGCCGAGAACGCCGCGAGGTTGCGGTCGCGGGCGGCCTGCGACAGGTTGCCGTGCAGGTCGACGGCGGGGATGCCCTCGCCGGTCAGCTGCTTCGCGAGCTTCTTGGCCTGGTGCTTGGTGCGCATGAACAGGATGCGCCGGCCGGTGCCGGAGGCGAGCGCCTTGACGACGTCCTTCTTGGCGTCGGCGTCGGCCAGCGTGAAGACGTGGTGCGTCATCGCGGCGACGGGCGAGTGCGCCTCGTCGACGGAGTGCAGCACCTCGTTCTGCAGGAAGCGGTTCACGAGCTTGTCGACCCCGTTGTCGAGGGTCGCGCTGAACAGCAGCCGCTGGCCGCCGGCCGGCGTGGCGTTCAGGATGCGCGTGACGCCCGGCAGGAAGCCGAGGTCGGCCATGTGGTCCGCCTCGTCGATGACGGTCATCTCGACCGCGTCGAGGCGCACGAAGCCCTGCTTCATGAGGTCCTCGAGGCGACCAGGGCACGCCACGACGATGTCGACGCCGGCGTTGAGGGCGTTCACCTGGCGGTTCTGGTTCACGCCGCCGAAGATCGTGGTGGTCGTGAGGCCGTACGCCTTGGCGAGCGGGGCGAGGACCGCGTCGATCTGGGTCGCGAGCTCGCGCGTCGGCGCGAGCACGAGGCCGAGCGGGCGGCCCTTGCGGCGGTTGCCGCCGGCGAGCTTGCCGCCCAGGCGCGCGGCCATGGGGATCGAGAAGGCCAGGGTCTTGCCCGAGCCGGTCTTGCCGCGGCCGAGCACGTCGCGGCCGGAGAGGGTGTCGGGGAGCGTGTCGACCTGGATCGGGAACGCGGTGGTCTTGCCGTCGGCGGCCAGCGCGTCGACGAGGGGCTGCGGCACGCCGAGCGCGCCGAAGGAGGTTTCAGTCATGGATGGTTACATCTCCGGGCACAGTGGTGCCCTGTCGGTGGCCGGGGGCGGATCTCGCCCACGGGTCGCCGTACGAATGTCATCACCGGCATCGCGCGGGGCGCGGCGGCGGAAAGGAAGCGTTCTACGACGCGAGAAGCGCATCGGAGCGCTGCAAGGCTACCCACCCTACCAGTGCGCACCTGAGCGTTGCCCGCCGCCCGGAGGCAGGGCTATGCGGCGCCGGACTCGCGCGCGGGTTCCGTCGTGTCGATGCCGGGGGCGACGGATGCCTCGCCCGCGACCTCGTCCTCGACCGCGGCGTCGTCATGCTCGTCGCGCGGATCATCGCCCTCGACGGCGCCGTGCGCGTCGTGCGCGTCCGCGGCGAACCGGTCGGTGGCGGCGCGCAGGGCGGCGGCGATGCCGGGCTCGGACGCCGCGTGCGCGGCATCCGGAACCATCGTGAACTCGGCCTCGGGCCACGCGCGGTGAAGGTCCCACGCCGTCATCGCGGGCGTGCACAGGTCGTACCGGCCCTGCACGATCACGGCGGGGATGTGCCGGATGCGCTCGACGCCGGCGATGAGCTGGCCCTCGTCGAACCAGCCGCCGTGGAGGAAGTAGTGGTTCTCGATGCGTGCGAACGCGACGGCCGCGCGAGGCTCGGTCATCGACTCGATCAGTGCGGGATCGGGAAGAAGGGTGAGGTTCGCGGCCTCCCAGCGCGACCAGGCGATCGCGGCGGGCACGTGCACCTCGGGGTCCGGGTCGGTGAGGCGGCGGTGATAAGCCTGCATCATCTGCGACCGCTCGAGGATCGGGATGGGGGCGACGAAGTCCTCCCACAGATCCGGGACGATCGACGCGGCGCCACCCTCGTAGAACCACTCCAGCTCGTGGCGGCGCAGCGTGAAGATGCCGCGCAGCACGATCTCGCTGACCGCGCGCGGGTGCGCCTGGGTGTAGGCGAGAGCCAGCGCGCTGCCCCACGAGCCGCCGAAGACCTGCCACTTGGCGATGCCGAGGTTGCGGCGCAGCAGCTCGATGTCGGCCACGAGGTGCCACGTCGTGTTGTGCCGCAGGTCGGCGTGCGGGTCGCTCGCATGCGGAGTCGACCGGCCGCAGCCGCGCTGGTCGATGAGGATGATGCGGTAGCGCTCCGGGTCGAAGAAGCGACGGTGCCACGCGGATGCCCCGGCCCCCGGGCCGCCGTGCAGGAACACCACGGGCTTGCCGTCGGGGTTGCCGCACTGCTCGTAGTAGATGCGGTTCCCCTCGCCGGCGATCAGGGTGCCGGTGTCGTAGGGCTCGATGGCGGGGTAGAGGATCTCGTCGAGGTGCTCGTTCACAGACTTCCCCCGGCGACGCCGAAGGTGTCGCAGGCGGACGGACCGCTCTGGTAGCCCGTCTCGAACCACCGCTGCCGCTGCTCGCTGGACCCGTGGGTCCAGCTCTCGGGGTTCACCGTGCCGCCGGTTTCCTGCTGGATGTGGTCGTCGCCCACCGTCCCCGCGGCGTTGATCGCGTCGGCGATCTGCTGCTGCGTCGGCGCCTTCAGATACGGCACCCCGTTGTCGTCCTCCAGCTCGGTCATGTCGCCGACCCAGGCCCCGGCGAAGCAGTCGGCCTGCAGCTCGGTGCGCACGCCGTTGCTGTCGGGGCCCGTGCCGTTGTTCGGGTGCTGCTCCATGACGCCGGTGATGTACTGGACGTGATGCCCGTACTCGTGCGCGAGCACGTACAGCTGGGCGAGGTCGCCCGCGGAGGCGTCGAACTGCTGGCGCAGCAGGCCGAAGAAGGTCGGGTCGATGTAGACGGTCTCCTCGGGCGGGCAGTAGAACGGTCCGGTCTGGTTGGAGGCCGTGCCGCACTGCGTGCCGGTCTGCCCGTCGACGATGACGAGCTGGGGCGCCCGATAGCCCTGCACCTGCGTCTCCCAGTACTCGTCGAGCACGACGCTGCCCGCTGCGAGACGGCAGGCGTCGTCGCGGTTGGCGTCGGCCCCGGTCTCGCACTGCTGGATCTCGGACTCGGTGCCCGACCCCGTCTGCGGTGCGGGCACGAGGCCCGACAGGTCCTGCCCGGTGAACAGCTGGAACAGCAGCACCGCGATCGCGCCGATACCCGCGATGCCGCCGCCGGCGACCGCCGCCCCGGCTCCCCGACGCCTCGCCCGGTTCCCCCCGACGTTGGCGTTCTCATTGAACGTCATGGCAGTCACGGTACCCCGATGCACGCCTCCCGCCGAGGAGCCTCCCCGTATCCCCGCGAAAGGGTAAAATGCCGCGGGCATAGGCTCGAGCCATGACGAACACGCCCAGGACCGTGACCATCACCGGCGGCGGCGGACAGATCGGCTACGCCCTCATGTTCCGCATCGCCGCGGGCGACATGCTCGGCCCCGACGTGCCGATCCGCCTGCGCCTGCTCGAGATCCCGCAGGGGATGCGCTCGGCCGAGGGTGCGGCGCTCGAACTGCAGGACTGCGCGTTCCCGCTGCTGCGCGAGGTCGACATCGCCGACGATCCCCTCACCGCGTTCGACGGCACGCACATCGCGATGCTCGTGGGCGCCCGGCCCCGTTCGGCCGGCATGGAGCGCGGGGACCTCCTCGCGGCGAACGCCGGCATCTTCGGCCCCCAGGGGGCGGCGATCGGCGCGGTCGCCGACGACGACGTCCGGGTCGTCGTGGTGGGCAACCCCGCGAACACCAACGCGCTCATCGCGGCGGCATCCGCCGGCCCGGACGTGCCCGTGGAGCGCTTCAGCGCGCTCACCCGCCTCGACCACAACCGGGCCGTGGGTCAGCTCGCCGAGACGCTCCGGATCGGGGCCGGCGAGATCGAGGACGTCGCCATCTGGGGCAACCACTCGGCGACGCAGTTCCCCGACGTCTCGCACGCGACCGTGCCGCCGGCGGAGGGATCGGGAGGACGGACGCCGCTCCTCGAGGTGCTCGCCGAGCGCCTCGGCGGCCGCGACGCGGCGACGTCGTGGCTCGACGAGGTCTTCATCCCGCGCGTCGCCAAGCGCGGCGCGGAGATCATCGAGGTCCGCGGCTCGTCGTCGGTCGCGTCCGCCGCCAACGCCGCGATCGACCACGTGCGCGATGAGCAGCAGGGGACGCGCGGGGGCTGGACGTCGGCGGCCGTGGTCTCCCGCGGCGAGTACGGCGTGCCGGAGGGGATCGTGTGCTCGTTCCCGGTGACCTCGCGGGGGGACGGCTACGAGGTGGTGGAGGGGCTCGACCTCGACGAGCGCGCACGGGGCCGGCTCGCGGCATCCGTCGACGAACTGGTCGCCGAGCGCGACGCGGTGCGGGAGCTCGGCGCACTCTGACGCCCGGCGGCAGTCGCTGCGGCACGCGCTGGCCGAGCTCGACGCGGATCGGCTCAGCTTCGAGCTGCGGCTCGGGGACCAGGACTGACGCCGCCGGGTGAGACAATGGGGCGAGCGAAGGGGCCCCCATGACCGACACGACGAAGACGCCGGATGCCGCGCGCACGCACGCCGCCGCGACCGCGCAGTCCGTCGGCGCCGACACCGCGCCGCTGCACCTCCCCCACCCCGCCGCCGAGTGCCCGAAGTGCTTCACCGAGCTGCAGCAGGACCGCAACTGGTGGCTGGCCCAGCCCGCCGGCTCGCGCCTGGTGGGCCTGGTGATCTCCCGCGACGACATGCCCTCCGTCGTCGAGCAGCGCAACGATCTCACGCGTTTCGGTGTGCCGATCGAGGGCTTCCGCCACCCGGCCCCCGAGACCCTCGAGTCGTGGGAGGAGCGGCTGGTGCGCCTCTTCGGCACGCTCGTGCGGGGCGACGTGCTCGTCGTCGCCAACGTGCACGCGCTCGGCCGCGACATCGACGAGGAGACCCGCACGGTCGCCGAGCTCCACCGCCGCGGCGTGGTGGTCAAGGTCGTCAGCCATGGCGGACGCCACCTCTACGACGCGGGGCGCTGAGCCGACGCTGCGGCGCGCCGCTTGCGGGATCGCCGGGCGGGCGGATCAGGCGTCGTCGTCCGCGTTCCCGCTCACGCCGTTGCGCGAGTCCTCGCGCTCGATGTCGAGCAGCGGGAGGTCGTCGCGGGTGACGAGGCGCGCGGCGATCGCGTGCTCGACGAGGCGCACCCGGCGGTTGGTGGCGTAGGAGCGCACCCCGCCGCGCATGCCGGGCACGCCGATCTTGTCGAGCTTGTCGCACACGTTGTCGAGCTTGCGGTTGAAGCGGGTCAGCGTCCAGCCCAGGCGCTCGGCTGCCTGCGCCGAGGTGGGCAGCTCGCTCATGCCCGTCCCGTCGCGTCGCAGCACCGGCTCGGCGAGAGCCAGGATCATGACGCGCTGACTGTGGGTGAGCGGCACCTCGCCGATGGTGCTGAGGCCCTCGTCGTCGGCCGGGGGCTGCGACTCGCGGAACGTCGGCTCCGACGCGTGGATCGTGAGCTCGTACGTCGTCGGACCGGCGCTGAAGATGACGGATGTCGCGGCGAAGACGAGCGGGAGGCGCGCACCGGGTGCGAGCCAGGCCTGCACCCGCCCACCGGAGTCGGTGACGGTGGCCGACAGCCGCGATCCGACGTTCGACAGCAGCCACAGGCCGTCGACGTTCTGGATCGTGAGGAAGTTGCGATGCAGGAAGAGGTTGTCGTCGATGGCGAGGTCGCCCTCGCGGCCCACCGTGAACACCGTGTCGGGCTCGACCGAGAACTCCTCGCCGGCGAACTCGACGGTGAGCGCGTCGGCTTCCGCGACGGTCATGGCGTGCACCCCCTGGTCTTCTCGGGATCCTGCTGCTGCGTGCCGTTGGCGCGGACGAGCGTGACGTCGACGCAGGTCTGAGCCGATGCGGCGGCGGGCACGGTGATCTCAGCGGTCTCGACCGTCTCGACGACGGGCGTGCTGTCGGCGAGGTCGACGATCTCGACGATGTAGAAGTCGCCGTCCTGCGGATCGGCGTTGGTCCACGTGAATCTCACGCCGCCCTCGACCGGCGTGCCCGTGACCTGCTCGACCGGCGGGACGATCGCCGCGATCGGGTCCTGCGGGCGCGACGAGGCCGTCGGCTCGCTCGTGGACGGGCCCGTCCCGGAGAGCATGCCGGGAAGCGAGACCGCCACGATCACCGCGACGATGACGAGGGCGACGGCGCCGAGCCCGATCCACAGCCCGGTGCGCGGACGCCGGGGCGCGGCATCCGTGCCCGTCACCTCCTCCGGCGCGGCGACGGTCTCGAACGCGGTCGGCGCCGGCACGGGGACGGATGCCGCGGGCGGTGCCGCCGGTGCCCGCAGGATCGTCTCGTCGGGAAGCGCCTCCCCCGGGCTCCGGCGGCGGACGGTCTGCTCGATGGCCGCCGCGGGCGTCGCGCGCAGCACCGTCTCGGTGTCGATCGCAGCCGGTTCGAACACCGGGGCGTATCCGGCGCTCGGCGCCGTCTTCGCCGAGGGGCGGGTCGCCCCCGCGGCGGGCGCGGTCTCGGGGCTGATGCTGACGACGCCGCGCACCCGCGTCAGTCCGTCGTCCTCGTCGGCCTCGATGTCTTCGGGAAGCTGGTCGTCGAGTATGTCGATCGGCGTCACCGAGTGCGACAGCTCGATCTGGACGGTCTGCAGAGCGCGGGCGAAGGCGAGCGCGCTCTCGTGCCGATCGGCCGGGTTCTTGGCCATCGCCCGCTCGAGCGCGCGCTGCAGCGACGCCGGTACATCAGCGCGGCCGAGGGCGGGCAGCGGCTGGGACTCGATGCGATGGATGAGCTCGGCGGCGCCGTTGCGCTGACCGGGCAGCTCGAACGGCGAGCGGCCGGCGAGCAGGGTGTACACGGTGGCCCCGAGCGCCCAGACGTCCGAACGCGGATCGCTGCGGGGTACGTCCGCGAACGACTCCGGCGGCGACCACGGGATGGACAGTCCCGCCGATTCGGCGGCGGCGCTCGTCGTCGAGGCGATGCCGAAGTCGGTCAGCGCCGGCCGGTTGTACTCCGTCACCAGGATGTTGGCCGGCTTGATGTCGCGGTGGAGCACCCCCGCGCGGTGTGCGGTCTCGACCGCCGCCGCGACCTGCACCCCGACCCGCAGCGACTCCGCGATCGAGAACGCCTCCCGCCGGTACCGCACCTGGAGGTTGGGCCGCGGGCAGTACTCCATGACGAGGTACGGCCGGCCGTCGCCGGCCACGCCCGCCTGGTAGATCGTGACGATCGCCGGGTGGGTCGAGAGCATCGCCATGACGTTTGCCTCGGCGGTGAACTCCTCGACCGACCCGCTGGACATGCGCTCGGTGAGCAGCACCTTGACCGCGACGCGCCGCTTCGGCAGCTGCTGCTCGTACAGGTACACGTCGGCGAAGCCGCCGGAGCCGAGCAGGTCGACGTACGTGAAGCCGGGGAGGTCCGGCGGCGCCATGGGCGCGCGCTTGGCGCTCACGACGGCGCCTCGATGTGGACCGTCACGCCGTCGCCGAGGTCGAGCACGTCGCCCGGGACGACGACGGTCCCCTCGCCCGGGTGCAGCCGCACCGGATCGGCGCCGGACCGCAGCAGCGTCGTGCCGTTGGTCGTGCGCAGGTCGGTCGCGACGATGCTCTCGCCCTCGACCCGCAGCTCGACGTGGCTGCGGGAGATGTCCTGCTGCGGGCTGTCGACGGCGACGAGGTGCGGCAGGTCGGTGCCGCTGACGCGAGTCGAGCGCGGACGGCGGCCGATGACGACGGTGCGGTCGAGCGCGACGACCTGGCCGGTCGAGAGCCGCACGCGGCCGGGCGCGGGCGGACGGGGCGGGGCCAGCGGCGCCGGGGCCGAATCGGCCGGGAGAGCGGATGCCGCGCCCGCCGCGTCCTCGGACGCACCGGCGCGCAGCGCCCGCGCCTGGGCGAGGGAGATGGTGGCGCCGTCGTGGTCGCCGATCACGGTCGCAGGGACGCCCGGGACGGGGGCCGGGATGCCCGGCACGGGCGCGGGGACGCCGGGTATGCCCGCGGTGGCGTCGCGGGGCGAACCCTGCTCGTCGAGGGGTCGCAGCACGGTGGCGCCGACCTCGGCGTCGAAGCCCGCGGCGTCGTCCGAGTCATCAGGCTGGGCGCCGGCGGTGTCCGGTGCACCGGGGGGCACCGCGACGGGGTGCAGCGCGGAGTCGAAGGGCAGCAGCGTCTCGGCGTCCGCCACCGACGGCACGGAGCTCGAGTCGATCAGCATGCCCGACGCTGCCGCGACAGCGGGGGGCGCGGCGCGCCGCGGGCCCGGAGCCGGCGCGGCGGGCTCCTCCTCGCCGTCGGGGCTCGGCTCGGCCGGATCGTCCTGGCCCTCGGGCTCGCCAGGGCGGGCGGGAGCGGGCACGTCGGCGGCAAGCCGAGGCTCGTCGGCGGGAGCGGGCGCGGCGGTGGGAGCCGGCGCCTCGGTGGGGGCCGGCGCGTCGGCGGGGGCCGGCGCGTCGGCGGGGGCCGGCGCGTCGGCGGCCGCGGCCGCGACGGAGCGCACGGGCGCGGCATCCCAGACGATGGTTCCGGCGAGAACGATGCCGTCGGCGATCTCGAACTCGGCGGGCGCGGCATCCGGCTCGGACGAGGTGAGCGTGACGCGCTGGACCGCGGGGATCACGCGCTCGGTCCACGTCGTGACACCGGCGCCCGACACGCGCTCGGCCGCTCCCGCGGCCACCTCGAACGCGAAGTCGCCGCGCACGGCGACGCGGACGCTCTCGCCCTCCACGAGCGCGACGGCGAAGCCGGGGATGGCGGTGAGCGAGGCGCCGTACGCGCCCGTGAGCGCCTCGATGACGCCGCCGAGGCCGCGCCCGTCGGCGAGGAGCGACCGGATCCGCCCGAGCAGCGCCGCCGAGGCGCCCGCTTCGAGCGCGGCGAACCCGCGCGTCGTGACGGCGACCGGCGTGGCGCCGGGTGCGTACAGCGTCGGCATCAGAGACCTCCTGTGACCGCTGCGCGCGGCAGCGTGTCTCCGTCGATGTCGACGACGGGAGCGGTGGGGGCGCTCACCGGCACCGTATCGTGTTCGACCGACCGGTTCGCGCGGCTGCGCACCGAGAGCGCATCGACGACGATGGCCGTGATGTTGTCGCGCCCGCCGCGCACCATGGCCTCGTGCACGAGCCGCGTGGCCGCCGCCTGCGGATCGGGCTCGGCGAGGAGGATGCCGTGGATCGCGTCCTTCTCGAGCTCGCCCGAGAGCCCGTCGGAGCAGACCAGGATACGGTCGCCGTCTTCGGCGGGGATCAGCCAGTAGTCCGGATCGGCGTCGCTGCCGGCGCCGATCGCGCGCGTGATGACGTTGCGACGCGCATCGCGCTGCGCGGCGTCGGCGGCGAGCTCGCCGCTGTCCACGAGCTCCTGCACGACCGAGTGGTCCACGCTCACCTGCTCGAGCCGGCCGTCGCTGAGGCGGTAGGTGCGCGAGTCGCCCAGGTTGACCGCCAGCCAGTACCCCTCGCCGTCGACGTCGGCGACGACCACGCCGGCCAGCGTGGTGCCGGCGCCCGCGCCCCCGCCCGCCGGAAGCGCGGCGACGCGGCGGCGAGCGGTCGCCACGGCGGTGTGGACGTCGTCGATGGCGAGGCTCTCGCGGCCCACGAGCGCGGCGAACTCGTGGATCACCGTCGCGCTGGCGATCTCGCCCGCGTTGTGTCCGCCCATGCCGTCGGCGACGAGGAACAGCGGGGCGGCGGCGAGGTACGAGTCCTCGTTGATCCGCCGTCGCAGCCCGGGATCGGTCGCCGCCCCGAAGGCCAGCGTGATCGGGGTCGCCGCGGCGGTCATCGGCCTGCTCCCACCGTGACGCGGCGATCGCCGAGCTCGAGGCTGTCACCCGCACGGAGGGACGTGGGCAGGCCCGGCACGAGCGGGATGCGGCTGCCGTCGCGCACGAGCGTGGTGCCGTTCGTCGAATGACGGTCGGCGATCCACGCGCCTGCGACGTCGCCGCCGATCTCGAAATGCGTCTTCGACAGGGACAGCGTCTCGTCGCGCACCGCGATCGCGACGGCGCCCTGCTCGGACGCGGGGTTGCGGCCGTACAGCGTCCGGCCGTAGACGGCCATCCGCGTGCCGTCGTCCCACGTGAGGACCGCGATCACGGGGGCATCGGCGTACAGGGCGGCGCGCTGCGCGGGCGGCGGCACGGCCGCGCGGGTGGCGTCCACGTCGTCGGCGGGTGCCCACGCCAGCATGGTCGTACCCGCGGCCGCCATGGCCGGCTGCGGCGCGGGGCGCGCGTCGGTCGTCACCGCCGGTGAGAGCCGGCGTGGGACGGCCGCGCCGAACGGCTCTGTGGTCGTCGCGGCGGGGAACGGCGTCGTGACGCTCGGGAACGCGTCGACGGGCTCCGCACGCGTGGCCGGCTCCGCGGGCGCCGCCTCGTCGCCGCGAAACAGCCACGACAGATCGGCGACCGGCCCGGTCGGCTGATGGGCGGTGGACAGCGGGGGCGCCGCGGGGCGGTCGGCGGTCGCCGACGGCCACGCCGGCGCAGCGGACGCGGTGGCGGGCGGCCATCCCGGCACGGCGGACGCGGACGGCCATCCCGGCGTGGCGGACGCGGTCGCCGGCGGCCAGGCGGGCGAGGCCGTCGCGGTGCAGTCCGCGAGCAGTGGGCTCGCCGGCGCCGGTATCGGCAGCGCGGGTGCCGGCGGGACGGGGCTCGGGATGCCGGCGGCCGCCGGCGCTCCGGTCGGCCGGCGGGAGGCGGCCGAGCCGACGGCGCGGGCTGCGCGCACGTCGACGACGACCGCGCCGGAGGCCATGTCGTGCCAACCCTGCCGGCGCGCAGACGCGTCGAACAGCGGAGTGAAGTAGCCGACGACGATCGATGCGGCCAGCCCGAAGACGATGTTGCGCCACACGGCGCGCCAGAAGCCGATCGGCTCCCCCGACCCCGCGTCCGCCAGCCGCAGGCCGAGCAGACGCTGTCCGATGGAGCCGTGCCCGCCCTGCATCCCGGAGTAGACCAGCCACCACCCGAGGAGCAGCAGAACCAGGCCCGACCAGGCGAACAGCATGACCGCCGCGAGCTCGTCGGGCTGCAGGGCGCGTGCGAGGGCGACCGTGACACCGGCCACGATGCCGACGATCACGCCGGCGACGAGATACGCGAGGGCGATGTCGATCGCGAACGCCCCGACGCGGCGTCCGATGGTGCCCGAGGGGGCGTCGCCGGGCGGACTCACGGTCATTCGGACTCCTGTGCGGGGCGGGCGGAGTGCTCCGATGCACCCCGCGACTTGTCGGCACGGCGGCGGGATGCGCGCGTCGACGGCCTGTCGGCGGCGGTCGCCGTCGGGTCGTCCGCCGTCGCGGCCGCCGGCCCGGAGGATGCCGCCGCCTCCGGCGGACGCGACGCGGTGCGCGGCACCCGCGCAGGCAGCTCGAACCGCGTGCCCTCCAGGAGCGAGCGGACGCTGAGCCGCGCCCGCAGGCGCTGCCACAGCGATCTTCCGCTGCCCATGCCGCCGACGATCTCGTCGACCTGCGTCCAGAACGCCTCGATGTCATCGGGCGTCGGCTCGACCGGGCCGAACACCTGGGCATCGGCCCGCGTGGCGAGCGTCGCCACGCGCGGCTCCGCCAGCGCCGCCGTGAGCACGCCCGCGTCCTCTTGACGGGTCGATCCGGCGCGCACCGGAGCGCCGTAGTCGGACGCCCTGTCGACGAGCTCGTCCCAGCCGCCCGAGATGCGGTCCGCGGCGCGAGCGGCCTCGCGGCGCTGACGGCGGCGGGCAGCCTTCAGCGCACCGATGACGATGAACGGGGCGAGCAGCACGGCGAGGATGCCGAGCACGCCGACGCCGATGGTGACGATGGTCCACAGCAGCGCCGCATCGAACCCGTTCTCGTCCTCGGACCCGCGGTCGTCGGCGACGGTGGGCGGCAGGTCCACCTGCTCCTGCGGCGGAGGCGGCGGCTGCAGCACCTGCGGCTTGGGGTCGGCCTTGGGCTTGGTCGTCTGATCGCTCGGGACCTGATCCTCGGGCGGGGTCGGATCGAACGGCACCCAGCCGGCGTCCTCGAACGCGACCTCGACCCAGGCGTGCAGGGTGTCGCCGGTGGCCGTGAAGGAGCTCTCCGCCGCCTCGTCCTCCGCGGGGTAGAAGCCCATGACGACCCGCGCGGGGATGCCGAGCTGACCGGCCAGCAGCGCCATCGCCGTCGCATACTGCTCATCGTCGCCGACCATCTGCTGCGATCCCAGGAGCGTCTGGATGCGCTCGGCGCCGTGGCCCGCCCGCGAGAGAGGCTGGCCCGCGAGGCCGTGGCTGAAGTAGCCGCCCTCCGAGAGCATCTGCTGAAGTGCGCGGGCCTGCTCGACGGGCGTCTCGGCCTCTGCGACGGCCTCCGCCGCGATCTCGGCGAGGGACTCGGGCACGCCCTCCTGCTTGGGCATCTTCAGCGGCGCGAAGGACTGGTCGCCCAGCTGCTCGTCGCTCGGGACCTCGGGAATGACGGCCTGGAGGGTGTACTCGTCGCCCTCTTGCAGACCGGCGGTCACCACACCGGTCGTGGTCGACTCGTTGTAGTGCGCGGTGCGGCGGAGGTCGTCGGCACGGTCGCCGTCGAACGTGACGCTGCGGACGGCGCCGGCCTCCGGCATCCACACCCCCTCCAGCGCGCCGATCTCGACGTGGACCGTCGCCGGCGTGCCCTCGGCGTCGGCGGACATGTTCGTGCGAGCAGGCGTGAACGCGCTGGAGGTGCCGGTGCCCGAGTCGGACACGTTGTAGACGGTGCCGTTGTAGGCGTCCATGGTCGCCAGGCGCACGCGCGCACCTTCCGGCAGACCGCGCGCGGTGAAGAGCGCCTCGTCGGGGTGGTCGCGCACGTACGCGCGGAACGACTGCAGGGGACTCGGGAACTCGCGGATGTCGAACGGCGGGATCACGACGTCGCGCAGCACGTACCGGGGGGAGGAGGGTGCGGCGAAAGCGCTGGTGGCCACGCCGACGAGCGCGGCGATCGCGATCACCGCCGCTCCCATCAGCAGCCGGCGGACGCCGGCGCCGCGCGCTGCCGAGCCCTCGCCCACCGAGATCGCCGCCGTCTGGGGCTGCCACGCCTGACGCACGGCGAGCCACGCCACGGCCACCAGGCCGAAGACGATGCCCTGTACGACCGGCACGATGGGCTCGGAGGTGCCCAGCGCGATCTCGATCGCGAGGAAGGCGGCGGCCGGGATGAGCGCCCACGCGGCGCTGCGCAGGCGCAGCGCCAGCGATGCCGTCAGGACTGCGGCGACGAGCGCCAGGAGGAACGGCACGATGAGGTGTCCGCCGTCGGTCGCCACGGGTGCGACCGTGGTCAGCAGCTGCTTCCACGACATGAACGTGCCGAGCCCGAGGAGGCGGATCGTCTCCAGGGTGGGGATGACGCCGGCGACGGTGGTGTGCGGCAGGGCGAGGGCGCCGCCGAACAGGAAGTACACCACGACGGTCGCGGCCGCGATGAGCAGGATGCCCCACCGCAAGGCGCGGCCCAGCACCGCCAGCGACATGCCGAGGACGAGTCCGCCCAGCGCCGCCACAAGGTACAGCGGACTGTCGAAGGTCGGCTGGAACCCGATGATCGGCACCAGCAGGAGGGCGAGCACCGCCCCGAGGTCGAGCACCCAGCGGCGCACCGGGAGCGCCTCGGCCTCCGGCCGCGCGGTTCGCGACGCCGGCGCGGCGACCGGTGCGGCGACCGGCTCCGGGCGCTCCGCGCGGGAGCGGCGGGGGCGCAGGGGCGCGGGGGCGGTCATGCGAGCACCTTCCGCAGCGCGTTCGGCAGCTGCTCGAGCGCTCCGAGCGTCACGACGTCCGCATCGCCGATGCGGCGCAGTGTCGGCGATGCCGCGGCGGAGGCCGCCACGACGGCGAGCGCACGCGCACCGAACGGCAGGCGACTGCACGCGGTGCGCAGGTCGCCGGTGTCGACCCGGCTGCCGCATACCAGCACGACGACGCTCGCCAGCGGCAGCGTCGCGGCGACCGACCCGGCGAGCTCGACGATGCCGCCGGCCCGGGGCTTGGACTTCTCCAGCGCCGAGAGCGAGTCGAGGAACTGCTTGCCCGTTCCGGACGGCAGCGCGCGCTCCTGCACCCGCACCTCGACGCGGTGGGAGTCGCGGAGGGCACGCAGGCCCAGCGACCCGGCTGCCGAGATCGCGAGCTCGAACTCCTCGTCGTCGCGGTAGTCGGCGGGGCTCGTGGACAGGCCGATGACGAAGTGCGAGCGACGGGTCTCCTCGTACTGGCGGACCATCATGCGGCCGGTGCGCGCCGTCGACTTCCAGTGCACGTGGCGCAGATCGTCGCCGGGCTGGTACTCGCGCAGGGCGTGGAACGAGACGTCGTCGGGCGAGAGATCGGTGGCGGGAAGCCCCTCGAGGTCGCGGAGGAAACCCAGCGACTGGCCGTCGAAGAGCACGGTCCGCGGATGGACGAAGAGGTCGACGGGCTCGTCGCGGCGGTGCACGCGCTCGAACAGCCCGAGCGGATCGCCGCGCACGACGCTGACCGGACCGACCTTCACCACCGCCCGGCGGGAGGTGGGGATGGCGAAGAGCTCCTCGGCGGACTGGCCGGCTGCGAGCCGGTCGACGTCGAACACGCCACGGCCGTTGCCCACGGGCAGCAGCACGCGCGACGGCAGGATCGCGCGGGACCCCGTGTTGGCGAGCGTCAGCGCCCCCACAGCGCGCTCCCCGACGACGACCCGCGTGCGGTTGAGGTCGAGCGACACGTCGTACGCGGTGCGACCGATGAGGAACAGCAGGCACAGCACGAGCACGGCGGCGACCACGACGGCCGCCACGGTCAGCTCCCACCATCCGAGCGCCTGCCCCGCGATCCACAGTGCGACGGCGCCGGCGATCAGCACCCAGGCGGCGGGGCGCACGACCCCGAAGACGCGGCCGAGCGCCGCACCGGCGGGCCGCAGCACCGCGAGCGCCAGCTCGCCGTACTGCGCCCGCCGATCCTCCGCGGCCGTCGCCTGCCCGAGTGCCTCCGTCGCCATCAGGCCGCGGACCTCGCCTGCGGCGCGGCGACGGCGTCGAGCACGCGCGCGACGACCGCCTCGGCCGTCGTGCCGGCGAACTCGGCCTCGGGGTCGAGCACGATGCGGTGGGTCCACACCGGAGCCACGAGCGCCTTGATGTCATCGGGCAGCACGAAGTGGCGGCCCTGCGCCGCGGCGTACACCTTGGCGACGCGGATCATCGCCAGCGAGCCGCGCACCGAGACGCCCAGGCGCGTGGCCGGGTCGTTGCGGGTGGCCTCGGCGAGCTGCGCGGTGTACCGGAGCACGGCGGGGTCGACGTGCACCGTGCCGGCGAGGTCGGCCATGTCGGCGACGGCGCCCGTGGTGATGATCGCCGGCAGGTGCGCCGACGGGTTGCGGTCGGCCGCACCGGCGAGGATGCGCTCGGCCACCGCGAGGTCGGGGTACCCGATCGAGGTCTTCACGAGGAAGCGGTCGAGCTGCGCCTCGGGGAGCTTGTAGGTGCCCGCCTGCTCGATGGGGTTCTGCGTCGCGATGACCAGGAAGGGGCGGCCCACATCGTGCGCGACGCCGTCGACCGTGACCCGCGACTCCTCCATGACCTCCAGCAGCGCCGACTGGGTCTTCGGCGACGCGCGGTTGATCTCGTCCGCGAGGACGATCGACGCGAAGACCGGACCACGGTGGAACTCGAAGCGGTGCGAGGCCTGGTCGTAGATCGTGACGCCCGTCACGTCCGAGGGGAGCAGGTCGGGCGTGAACTGGATGCGGCTGCTCGTGCCCTGCACGGTGGCGGCCAGCGCCTTCGCAAGGCTCGTCTTGCCGGTGCCCGGGGCATCCTCGAGCAGCACGTGGCCCTCGGCGAGCATCGCCGAGAGCACCAGTCCCACGACCTCGCGCTTGCCCATCAGGGCCTGGTCGACGTTGTCGACCAGGCGTGAGAAGGTGCCCTGGAACCAGGCCGCCTGTTCGGGGGTCATCGTCATGTTCGTCTCGTTCTCTCGTTGCGTGAAGTGGTGATGGCGGATGCCGCGGCTAGTACCAGTTCATCGGCGCGGCGTCGCCCCAGCCCACGATGGTCACCCAGACGCGGGCGCCGGGGTAGCCGTGGTAGCAGTTCGCGCGGGCCCGGCCGTTCTCCGGCACCCACGTCGTGCTGCCGCCACCCCACGAGCTGTTGCCGTCGTTGCAGCGCAGCGCGTAGTTGCCGGCCGGGAAGTTCGTCACGTCGACAGCCATATAGGCGCACGATGCCGACCCGCAGTCGCTCCAGCTCCCCGACGCGCCCTTGACCGTCTGCGCGGTCGGCCGCGGACGATCGACGGTGGTGGCGGCATCCGAGACGACGTTGCTCCACTGGCCTTCGGCGTCCTGCGCGCGGGCGTCGATCGTGTGGCGCTCGCTGTAGCCGTAATTGTTCGTGCGCGAGCCGTTGTTCGCCACGTTCTGCCAGCCGCCGCCGTCGATGCGGATCTGCATCTGCGTGATCTTGCGACCGTTCTCGGCGGGTGCGCTCCATTGGAACGTGATGCTCGTGCCGTCGCGCGTCGCCGAGACACCGGGGTTGCGCACCGGTCCGTACGGGACCGCTCCGTTCGACTGCGCCGAGGGGTCGCCGTTGTAGCGCACGCCGTCCATCGCGGTGTACGCCCGCAGACGCACGGTGTACGTCGTGCCGTTGCTGACGCCGCCGATCGTGCGGCCGCTGAACGCCTGCCATCCACCGCCGTTGAGCGAGTACTCGTACTGCAGTTCACCGGCGTTCGCGCCGTTTCCGGGAGCGGGCGTGAACGTCACGTCGATGGTGCTGTCGCCGCGCGGGGTCGTCGCCTGCACGTTCGTCGGGGCGCCCGGCACGCCGAAGGCGCGGCGCGGAGCGGAGGACGCGCCCCACTCGCCCCAGCCGGCCTTGTTCGAGGCGCGGACGCGGAACGTGTAGTCCGTCGTCGAGGTGGTGACGTTGACGGCCTGGCGGGTCTGCGAACCGGGGATGCCGGTGATCGTCCGCACGACGGACGAGCCCTGCATCACCTGCAGCTCGTAGCCCGAGATGGCATCGCCGTTGTCGGCGGGCGGGTTCCACACGACCTCGAGCTGCGCCTGGTCGCCGACCGGGTCGAGGCGGTTGACCGAGGGCGCACCGGGCGCGTCGGGCGCGCGGGCCGGGATCTCGCTCACCGACCACGGGCTCCAGCTCGACGGCTCGGGCGCGCGGTTGTGCGCCTGCACGCGCACCTGGTACGCGACGCCGTTCTGCAGTCCGTCCCACACCAGCGAGTTGCCGACGACGTCGGTCTTCTGGCTGATCCCCGACGGCGGAGCCGGCGAGATCTCGAGCGAGTACTTCTCGACCGGCGAACCGGGCGTGGTGGGGGTGACCCACGAGACAGTGAGGCTCTGGTCGCCGAACTGCAGCGCGGGGGCCGCCGGGGTGTCGGGCCGTGCGTCGGGACGCGCGGTCTCGGACGGTGCCGACAGGTCGGACGGGCCGACGCGGTTCTCGGCGACGACGACGAAGTTGTACTCGACGTTGTTGGTCAGGCCGTCGAGCGTGCACGTCGTCGCGAGGCACTCCTTCTCGTAGTTTCCTGCGGTGGAGCTCACGAGGTAGCGCTCGATCTCGGCGCCGTTGTTCGCCGGCGGCGTCCACGACAGCACGACGGTGCGATCCTGCACGCTCGAGACGACCGGGGTCCCCGGTGCGTCGGGCTTGCCCTGCACCGTCAGGCGGATGCGCCCCTCGACCTCGCGGTCGGGGTCGCCGGTCGCATCCTGCACGCGGTAGCGGACGACCATCGTGCCGAAGAACTCGGCGTCGGGAGTGACCCGGACCTCACTGCCCGACACCTCCGCGTCGCCCTGGCCGGTCTCCATGACCGCCGTGGTGATCTTCAGGGGCGTCTCGGGGAATGGGTTGACGTCGTTGCCGAGCACGGGCACCGAGACGGTCTTGCCCTGGTGCGCCTCGTCGACGATGTCGTCGTTCGCGGTCGGCAGCTCGCGCGTCGATGCGATGACACGCACGCTGACGGAGCCCTCGATGGGATCGGTCGTGCCGTCGGTGATGCGCAGCTCGATCGTCGCGGCGGTTCCCTTCTTGGTGTCGGCCGCCGCGCTCACGCGCAGCTCGCCCCGTTCGATCTGCGCCGACATGCCGCTCGGCGACCCGCCGACGATCTCGAACCGCAGCTTGTCGGCGTCCTCGGGGTCGGGGTCGGTCGTGAGGCCCGCGAGGTCGAGCACCGCCGCGTCCTCGCCGGGCGCGACGTCCATCTGCCCGTTGACGAACGTCGGCTGCTGGTTCTCGGGCGGCAGCACCGTGATCGGCAGCGTCAGCGTCGCCTTGCGGCCCTCGGGGTCGTCGGGACCCGATCCGTCGGTCACCTCGAAGGTGATCGCGTCGGGGCCGAAGTAGCCCGCGGAGGAGGTGTAGACGAGCGTCGTCTGGTCCTTCACCAGAGACGAGCCGTCGCTGTGGGCCGCGGTGACCTTCGCCGCCTCGGTGATGATGACGGGGCCCCCGCCTGCGGCGCGCACGTGCTCGTCCAGCGAGAGCTCGACCGTCTCGCCGCTCTTGACCTCGACCGGCTTCACGCTCACGAGCGTGGGCGGCAGCGACGACAGCGCGGGGATGTGGATGAAGGCGGATGCCTCGTTCCCGTCGCGGTCGGTGATGGTGTAGCCGGCGAGGCGACCGCGGTCGCCGAGCGTGATGCGCACGGTGCCGTCCGAGAGGACGCGCGAGTCAGCGTCGTCGACGGTGAGCTCGAGGTCGTCCACCGTGCCGTCCGGATCCTCGTCGTTCGCGAGCACTTCGAGGTCGACGACGCCGTCCTCGACGTCGGCGGCGCGGACGTAGTCGTCCCGCGCGATCGGCCGCTGCAGCGGGACGTCCTCGGCGACGGTGATCTGCAGCACCGCCTTCGACTCGGCGCCGCGCGCGTCGCGGATCGTGTACTGGAGCGACGTCTCCACCGGTTCGGAGGGCGATGTGACGACCACCCGGTTGCCGTCCACCTTCGCCTTGAGACCCGAGACGTCGGGGAGGATCAGGCCGTCGCGGACGAGGCCGAACTCATCGCCGTCCGGGTCGGAGTCGTTCGCGAGCACGGGCACGGCGACGGCGCGCCCCGGACGCATCACGACGGCGTCCTTGACGGCGTACGGCGCCTGGTTGACGCCCTCTGGCGGGGCGATGCCGACGCGGATGGACGCTGTGGCCTCGGCGCCGAGGCGGTCGCGCACGCGGTAGGTGAAGGTGTCGACCCCCGCGGTCTCGTCGAACGCCTCGTAGATGAGGTAGTCCGAGCCGGTCTCGACGACGCGGCCCTTGCCGGGCGACGACGCCAGGCCCATGAGCTCGACGGAGTCGCCGTCGGAGTCGATGCCGTCCAGCGGCACGGCGATACGGACGCGGCTGCCGCCGAGCACGCGGGCCGTCAGGTCGCGCGGGCGCGGGGCGGCGTTGGTGTCGGCGTCCACCGGCAGCACCTGGATGGTGATGTAGCCGGCGTCCTTCTGACCCGTGCTGTCCACCGCCTCGTACGTGGCGTACACCGTGCCCGGCTCGTCCGAGGCGCGGAAGCGGACGGTGTCCTGCGAGACGAAGATCTCGCCGTCCTCGGGCTCGACCAGGGGCGGGACGAGGTCGGGCGCGACATGGATGGTGTCGCCGTTGGGGTGGTAGTCGTTGTCGAGCACGGGGATCGTCACGACGTCGCCGGCGCGCACCACGACCTGGTCGTCGTTGGCCACGGGCGGTCGCAGCTGCGACGGCGCCGGGATCGGGATGACGATGACGTCGCCCTCGGCGGACTTGGATCCGTTGGAGATGCGGTACGAGATCCGCACCTGCTCCGAGAGCGCAGCCTGGTCGCTGATGCGGAGCGTCTCGTGATTGAGCACAGCCACCGCGATGCCTGAGTTCGGCTCGACCGTCACGGACTGCACGACGAGGATGCCGCCGGAGGGGTCGGAGTCGTTCGTGAGCACGTTCACGAGCACCTCCCCGCCGCTCGGCAGAAGGGCGACGTCGCGCACCGCGACGGGCGGGAGGTCGGTCTCGCCCTCGGCAAGCACGTCGACGCGCACGATGCCCGGCACGCCCGCGGCGCCCGCCGCGACCATGTACTGCACGTAGTAGGTGCCCGGAGCCGAGGAGCGGAAGGTGAAGGTCTTGTTGGCGTAGTCCGGAACGATGTCGGCGCCCGACACCGGATCGACCCGGGCGAGGCGCAGCGGCTCGCGGCCGGCGCCGACGTCGTTGGCCAGCGGCGCGACGGTCGCGGTCTGCCCCGCGCGCACGGCGATGTAGTCGGCGTTGGTGACCGGGTCGATCGACCCGACCGGTCGCACGTCGAAGCGGATGATGCCCACGGCGACGTCGGAGCCGTCGGACACCGTGATCTCGACGTCCTTGCGACCCTGCGTGCCGCCGACCGCACGATAGGTGATGCGGCCGTCGGACGTGTAGTCGGCCTCGTCCCCTTCGGCGGGGGTGACCGAGCCGAGGAAGATGTCGTCGCCGTCGGGGTCGATCCAGTCGGGCAGCACGTTGTAGGTGATCGTGCCGCCGGCCTCGACGGCCACCGTCGTGACCCGCTTCTGCTCGGGAGCCGCGTTGACGTCCCAGCCGCGCACCGCGAGGGAGACCCGCGCGGTGTCGGTGCCGCCGCGGCCGTCCGAGACCTCGTAGGTGAAGGATGCCGACCCGGAGGCGTCCTCGGGTACGGCGATCTGCAGCGAACGGCCGTTGTCGATCGACTGCACCTCACCGACCGAGGGACCGCCCTCCAGCACCCGCGCGGTAAGCACGTCGCCGTCGGGGTCGCTGTCGTTGTCCATGATGGGCAGGATCGTGGTGCGCCCGGGTCGCACGCCGAGGTCGTCGTCGTTCGCGTCGGGCGGGGTGTTGACCTCGGACCGCTCCGGCAGGACCGTCTCGGTGGTCTCCTCGGTCGTCTGCTCGGTGTCTTCGGTCTCGCCCTCGGGCGGGGTGATCTCGTCCCAGTTGTCGACGCGCTGCATGTCTTCCGCGGCCATCCAGGTGGCGCCGCCGATGATGTCGTTGAGCACCACGACGTCGCGGTTGACGCGGAACTTCAGCAGGGACGTCGGCTCGACGCCCTCGATGTCGACGGCGAGGTCGTCCGCCTCACCCGCGCAGTCGCGCACGAAGCGGCCGGAACCCGTCCATGCCGCGTAGCCGCAGCCCTCGAGCCACACCGGCTCCGCGGGCGCGCCCTCGCCGCCCGCGGGGATCGCGGTCGGCTCCGAGCCGTCGAGGGGCACGCGAAGGAACGCGGACTCGGTCGACAGCGAGACGGCGTCCGCCGCGGCGGACGGCTGCTGCAGCACGGCGCTGCGACCGCCCTCGACGAGGGTCTCGCGACCGTCCACGATGACCGTGCCGGTCGCCGCGTCGAGCACCACGGGCTTGTCGGCGACGGCCGTGACCGTCAGCTCCGCCTTCTCGTCGATGCCGGGAAGGCCGGTCCGCACCGGCTCCTCCGGGGTGTCGTCGGTCCCCAGGCGGATGGTGATGAGCTCGGCGGTCTCGGAGGATGCCGCGTAGACGACGCCGTCCACGCCGACCGCGACGTCCGCTCCCTTGCCGGCATTGGCGACGGGGTCGGAGCCCTCGATCTGGAAGGTGCCCGCGCCCTCCACGGGGAGCGCCCAGATGTCTCCTGACGCGCGGTCGAGGATGGCGACGGTAGACCCGCCCAGGGCGACCTCGGCGTCGCCCGGCAGGCTTGCGGCCCCCGCGAGGGCGACCATGCCGGGGTCGATCACGCTGACGGCGGAGTTCGCCCTGTCGACGAGGAGCACGTCCGAGCCGGACTGCAGGATGTCGTAGTCGTCGCTCGTGGTGCGCAGCCCGCCGTCCAGCACCTGCGACTCGTGGTTGAAGTGGCCGACCATGAGGCTCGACTGCTTCGTGACCCAGACACCGCCGTCGTGGAGGTCGACCTCGGTGGTGGGAACGCCCTGGTAGACGAAGGCGAGGGTGGTCAGCGTGACCGCGGCGGCCGTGACGGCGCCTGCGGACGCGAATGCGCGCGGGCGCGCACGAAGCCATGCGAAAGACCTCATCGAACCTCGGCCTCCTCCGGGGTGTCGTGCGTCTTTACGTGGCGTCGGGACCCGACGTGGGGCATCGGGCGCTCACACAGAAGACCTGGGGACGATTCAGCCTAACCCGGGCCACCACGGGGATGGGACGGGCAGTGCCATCGTGTCGATGCTAATCGCCCAGGTCAGAGGCTAACGATGGGGACAATCACCCACCCTCCGGCGGACTCAGCGTACGGCGGCGACGTACTCGCGCAGATGGTGGGCGGTGAGGGTGTCCGCGGACGCGACGAGGTCGGCGGGCGTCCCTTCGAACACGATCGCGCCGCCGTCGTGCCCGGCACCAGGGCCGAGATCGATGATCCAGTCCGCGTGGGCCATCACCGCCTGGTGGTGCTCGATGACGATGACGCTGTTGCCGGCCTCGACGAGGCGGTCGAGCATCCCGAGCATGTTCTCGACGTCGGCCAGGTGCAGGCCCGTCGTCGGCTCGTCGAGCACGTAGATCGCGCCCTTCTTCGCCATCGAGATGGCGAGCTTGAGCCGCTGCCGCTCGCCGCCCGACAGCGTGTTGAGCGCCTGCCCGAGGGTGAGGTAGCCGAGCCCCACGTCGATCATGCGGGTCAGGGTGGTGTGGGCGGGACCCTTGGAGAAGAAGACGGATGCCTCCGCCGCCGACATCGCCAGCACCTCGGCGATGTTCTTCCCGTCGAGGGTGAACTCCAGCACCTCGTCGCTGAAGCCGGTGCCGTCGCACAGCTCGCACAGCGTCTCGACCGTCTGGGTGAACCCGAGGTTGGTGATGATGACGCCGAGACCCCGGCACGCCGGGCAGGCGCCTTCGGAGTTCGCGCTGAACAGGGCGGGCTTGACGCCGTTGGCCTTGGCGAAGGCCGAGCGGATCGTGTCGAGGATGCCGGTGTAGGTCGCCGGACTCGACCGTCGGTTGCCCTTGATGGGCGACTGGTCGACGACCACGACGTCGTCGAACGCCGGGACGTTGCCGTGGATGAGCGACGACTTGCCCGACCCGGCGACCCCCGTGACGACCGTCAGGATGCCGAGCGGGATGTCGACGTCGACGTCCTTCAGGTTGTGCTGGGTCGCCCCCCGGATCTCGAGCGCGCCCTTCGCCGGCCGGGTCGTCGCCTTCAGGCGCGCGCGGTCGTCGAGGTGGCGCCCGGTGATGGTGCCCGAGGCGCGCAGACCGGCGACGTCGCCCTCGTACTGCACCTCGCCGCCCGCGCGGCCGGCTCCGGGGCCGAGGTCGACGACGTGGTCGGCGATCTCGATGACCTCGGGCTTGTGCTCCACGACCAGGACGGTGTTCCCCTTGTCGCGCAGCTGCTGCAGCAGACGGTTCATCCGGGCGATGTCGTGGGGGTGCAGTCCCGCGGTGGGCTCGTCGAAGACGTAGCTGATGTCGGTGAGAGGCGAGCCCAGGTGCCGGATCATCTTGGTGCGCTGTGCCTCGCCGCCCGACAGCGTGCCCGACGCGCGGTCCAGCGAGAGATAGCCGAGGCCGATGTCGATGAACGAGGCGATGGTCTGGCGCAGTCCCGCCATGAGCGGGGCGACCGACGGATCGTCGACCGTGTCGAGCCACGTCGCCAGATCGGTGATCTGCATGGCCGCGGCATCCGCGATGCTGGTCCCGTCGATCTTCGACGAGCGGGCGCCCTCGTTGAGCCGGGTGCCTCCGCAGCCGGGGCACGGCATGAACTTCACGGCGCGATCCACGAACGCGCGGATGTGCGGCTGCAGCGAGTCGCGGTCCTTCTGCAGCATCGACTTGGTGATCTTGGGCACCAGGCCCTCGTAGGTCATGTTGATGCCGGCGATCTTGACCTTCGTCGGCTCCTTGTGGAGGAAGTCGGCGAGCTCCTGCTCGGTGTAGTCCTGGATCGGCTTGGCGGGGTCGACGAACCCGGACTCGGTGAACCCCTTCACCATCCACCCGTCGACGCTGTAGCCCGGGATCTTCAGGGCCCCGTCGGCGAGCGACTTCGTCTTGTCGTAGAGCTCGTCCAGGTCGACGTCGCTGACCTCGCCCAGGCCCTCGCAGCGCGGGCACATGCCGCCCGTGATCTCGAATGACCGGCGCTCCTTGACCTTCTTGCCGCCCTTCTCGAGGGTGATGGCACCGGCGCCCGACACGGACGGGATGTTGAACGAGAAGGCCTGCGGCGAGCCGACGTGCGGCACGCCGATGCGGCTGAACAGCAGGCGCAGCATCGCGTGCGCGTCCGTCGCGGTGCCCACCGTCGAGCGGGCGTTGGAGCCCATGCGCTCCTGGTCGACGATGATCGCCGGGCTGACGTTCTCGAGCGCGTCGACCTCGGGTCGGCTCAGCTGTCCCATGAACTGCTGCACGAAGGTCGGATACGTCTCGTTGATGAGGCGCTGCGACTCGCTCGCGATGGTGCCGAAGACGAGCGAGGACTTGCCCGAGCCGCTGACGCCGGTGAAGACGGTGAGCCGCCGCTTGGGGATCTCGACCGACACGTTCTTGAGGTTGTTCTCTCGCGCGCCGACCACCCGGATGACCTCATGCGAGTCAGCGATATGGGATGCCATGCGCACGAGTATGCCGGGCGACCCGGACACCCCGCTTCCTCGATCCTGCTCGGTCCCGGGTCGCCACCGGGTTCGGGGCGCGTCGCGACCGTTCGGGGCGCGCGGCGTGCGCCCCGAATGCGCGGCATGCGCCCCGAACCCGGAAAGGACGGGAGACGGATGCCGCGGCTCAGGTGGCCGCGCCCTGGCCCCTCTTCCGGGTTTGGGGCGCGTCGCGACCGTTCGGGGCGCGCTGCGTGCGCCCGAACGTCCGGGGTGCGCCCCAAACCCGGGAGAACGGGCGCCCGGACGCCCGGTCGGCTACGGGATCGGGAAGAGCACCGTCGCCCCTGACGGGACCGCCGACGTGACGATGCGGGTGTCGAAGGTGGCCAGCAGCGCGTCGTTCGAGGCCGCGAGGTGCAGCAGGTAGGTGTCGGTCACCTGCGAGCTGGCCAGCAGCCGCTCGGTGTGGACGGAGCTGTCGAGCAGGCTGACGGTGTCGGGGAGGAACGCATGGTCCTCTCGCGCGGCGAGGCTCGCGAGGCTGGCCAGCACGACCGGCGCCGGCTGGCTGTTGGAGTACTTCGGGTGGCTCACGACCCGGACGACGCCGTTCTGCACCAGCGGGCAGGTGTGCCACGGCGCGCCGCCGCGCGACGCGAACCAGCGGTGCGCGCGCTCGTGGTGCACGTGCAGGGGGTCGATGAGCGCGATCACCGCGTTCACGTCGAGCAGGTGGCGGGTCACGCGGAGTCGTCCCGCAGCTCGTTGACGTCGTCCAGGGTGGCGCGTCCCGCCCCGGGCGGCGTGGGCAGCAGCACGATGCCGTTGCGGGTGCCGCCGTGGCGCTGCCGCTCGGTCAGCGTCGCCCGGGCCAGCTGCGACACGGCCTCGCCGAGCGTGATGCCCCGCGCGTCCGCGAATTGCTTCGCCGCGGCGAGCACGTCGTCGTCGATCGTGAGAGTGGTGCGCATGCATCGATCATCATGCATCACGCATCATGCGTCAACGGGCGGCCCGCCAGCACCCCCCGACGTGGTCGTCGACCATGCCGGCCGATTGCATGAGCGCGTACATCGTGGTCGGCCCCACGAACCGGAACCCGCGCTTGCGCAGCGCCTTGCTGAGCGCGTCGGACGCGGCGGTCGTGGCGGGCACGTCCGCGAAGGTGACGGGACGGCGGTGGGATGCCGGTGCGAACGACCACATGAACTCGTCGAGCTCCCCCGGCGCGAGGTCGGCGACCAGGCGGGCGTTGGAGATCGTGGCCTCGATCTTGGCGCGGTTGCGGATGATGCCGGCATCCGTCATCAACCGCGCGACGTCACCCTCGCCGAATGCGGCCACGACCTCGGGCTCGAAGCCGGCGAACACCTCGCGGAATCGCGGTCGCTTGCGCAGGATCGTGATCCACGACAGGCCGGCCTGGAACCCCTCGAGGCTCATCTTCTCGAACAGCGCGCGGTCGCCGTGGAGCGCGACGCCCCACTCCTCGTCGTGGTAGCGGGCGTACTCGAGGTCGTCGCCGACCCACGCGCAGCGCGCGCGGCCGTCGGCGCCGAGGCGGACGTCGGTGCTCACCGCGCCAGCCTAGGGCCGGCCTGGACTGTCAAGCCCCTCTGGGGAGAACGGTGCCGCACGTAACGTGGCGGCCATGACTGATCTCACCGGAAAGAAGGTCGCGTTCCTCGCGACGAACGGATACGAAGACAGTGAGCTCACCTCCCCCTGGGAGGCCGTCACCTCTGCCGGCGCTACCGCCGTGATGGTGGCACCGGAGGGCGGCGAGATCGAGGGCAAGAACGGACACCGGCAGTCGGTGGACCTCTCGGCGTCGCAGGCGGACGCCGCCGAGTACGACGCGCTCGTGCTTCCCGGCGGCGTCGTGAACGCCGACCACCTGCGGATGGACGTGGACGCCGTCGCGTTCGGCCGGGCGTTCTTCGAGCAGCACAAGCCTGTCGGCGTGATCTGCCATGGCGGCTGGCTGCTCGTCGAGGCCGACGTCGTCGGCGGTCGAACGCTGACGAGCTATCCGAGCCTCAAGACCGACCTGCGCAACGCGGGTGCGACGTGGGTGGACGAGGAGGTCGTGGTCGACCAGGGACTCGTGTCGAGCCGGACGCCCGACGACCTGCCGGCCTTCAACGCCAAGGTCGTCGAAGAGATCGCTGAAGGCACGCACTCGGGCCAGACCGTCTGACCCCCGGCACGGGCCGCCGCTGCACGGGCAGTCGTGCGGCGGCGCTCGCCCGCCGCGCGATGGCGTACCCCGGAGGGGATCGCGGGGTCGCGGCATCCGTTCGCCACCCGGTCGTCATCCCGCGATTGCCCGAGCGGGCCGCACGTCGCTTACGGTGGAATGTCGGGCGGCCACCGCTCGCCCCGGCGGGAGGGAACAGCATGAGGATCGTCGCGTCATCGGATTGGCGGGACGCCGTCCCCTTCGAGACCCCGGTCCTCGTCGCAGACGTCGTTCCTGGCGAGCCGACGCGGTGCTTCACGTGCGGGGCGGATTCCGCGCCGCTTGCGCGCACCGAGCTGTGGGCCTTCAAGCACCGCCACCCCAAGAACCACGACGGCTACGTGCGGTTCTACTGCGCCGCACACGTCCCGCAGGCGCAGCGCCGGCCGGAGCCGGCCACGACGCCGGCGACCCGCGCACGGGCGTCGCGCCCCGCAGCCGAGCGGCGCCCCGCCAAGCCCGTCATCCCCGAACGGCAGCGGGCGATGTGCCCGAACTGCTTCGTCGAGGTGTCGGCGACGGGCGAGTGCGGCATCTGCGGCTGGTCGGCCGACTGAGGCCCGGGGCTACTTCTTCTTGAGGGACTTCTCCGGCACCGGCGCCTCGCCGGACGCCGCGAGCGCGCGGTAGTACTCCCGCGCCTCGTCCTGGCGCTTGCGCTCGGCCCCCGACGCGATCGGCGCGCGCACATGCTCGGGGGCGAAGCCGAAGGCGTCCACGAGATCCTGAGCGTGCGGACGCAGCCGCGCGGCGAGCCGGTCGATGTAGCGCGAGACGGATGCCGCACGCTGCGTCGACAGCCTCCCGTTGATGAGGTACCACGCGAGGTGCTTCTCGATCAGGTGCAGGCCGAAGAGATCGCGCAGCCACCGCAGGACGTGCTTCGTGCCCTCGTCGGAGACGCGGTTCACGCCGTCTGTGAACGCCTCCCACTGCAGCAGCTCGGCGTGCGCCCGAGCAGCCTCGATGAGCTCGGCCTGGTGACTGTTGAACAGGGCCGCGGCCTCGGACTGCGGCAGCTTGGACGCGGGGCGCAGGGCCGCGGCCACGTCGGCCACCATCTGCTGCACGCGCCCGGCGAGCAGCTCGTGCTGCTGGTCGGCCCGCAGGCCCAGCTCCACCGAGCGTGCGGTGGAGCCGAAGTCGGCCACCGCCTGACCCAGCTGCCGCAGGCCCGCGCCGTGGAAAAGCTTGCCCGCGGTCTGCCCGACGGCGAAGCGGGCGAGGGTCGCGGCATCCGCTCCCTTGAACTGCTTGGCGTAGTCGGCCAGCAGCCGCTTGCCGACCAGCTGGAGCAGGACGTTGTTGTCGCCCTCGAACGTCACGTAGACGTCGAGGTCCTGGTGCAGCCCCACCATGCGGTTCTCGGCGAGGAAGCCCGAGCCGCCGCAGGCCTCGCGGGCCTCCTGGATGGTGTCCAGCGCGTTCCACGTCGACAGGGGCTTGAGCGCCGCGGCCAGCGTCTCGAGGTCCTCGCGCTCCTCGGGGGTGTCGTGGCGGCCCGAGAAGACGCCGTCGAACTTCTTCAGCAGCTCGTCGTGGCTGAAGAACTGCGCGTAGTTCTGGGCGAGCAGGGGCAGCAGGCGCCGCTGGTGCTTGCCGTAGTCCAGCAGCACGACCTCTTCGGTGCCGGTGCCCGAGTCGAACTGCCGGCGCTGGTTCGCGTACGTCAGGGCGATGTACAGGGCGAGCGCGGTGCCGGTCGTCGCGGCGCCGTCCAGCGACACGCGGCCCTGCACGAGCGCGCCGAGCATGGTGAAGAAGCGGCGGCCGGGGCTCGGGATCTCGGACGTGTACGAGCCGTCGGCCGCGACCTGCCCGTAGCGGTCGAGCAGGTTGAAGCGCGGCACCCGGACGTGGTCGAACGCGAGCCGGCCGTTGTCGATGCCGTTCAGGCCGCCCTTGACGCCGTCGTCCTCGCTGACGATGCCGGGGAGCATGTTGCCCTCGTCGTCGCGGATCGGCACGAAGAAGCAGTGCACGCCGTAGTTGACGCCGCCCGTGATGAGCTGCGCGAAAACCGTCGCGGCTCTGCCGTGCAGCGCGGCGTTGCCGAGGTAGTCCTTGTACGCGCCGCGGAACGGCGTGTGGATCACGAACTCCTCGGCGGCGGGGTCGTAGGTGGCCGTCGTGCCGATGGCGGCGACGTCCGAGCCGTGGCCGGTCTCGGTCATCGCGAACGCGCCCGGCAGCGACATGTCGATGACGCCGGGCAGCCACTCCTCGTGGTGCTTCTCGGTGCCCAGCTGGAAGATCGCGGACCCGAAGAGGCCCCACTGCACGCCCGACTTGATCTGAAGGCTCGGGTCGGCGAGCACGAGCTCCTGGAAGCCGGCGATGTTAGCGCCGTTGTCGTTCAGGCCGCCGAACTTCTCGGGCATCGCGCGGCGCGAGCCGCCGTGCTCGACGAGCAGGTGCAGCTGCGTCAGGACGCGCTCGCGGTGCTCGGCCATCGGCAGGCCGTCGATGCGCCAGAACGCCGGGTCCTTGATCATCTCGCGGGCCTCGCGGCGGGTCTCGCCCCATGTGCCCAGCAGCAGATCGGTGACGGCGGCGACGTCGATGCGGGGCTCGGATGCCTCAGCCGCTGTGTGCGGCGCGGTGGGGGCGCCGCCGGCGGGCGTGCGCTTGCTGGTGGCGGGCTTCTTGGTGCGGACGGCGGCGTCGGCCATGTGCATCACCTCTCGGTGCAATGGACAGGAGCAAGTTCTCTCCGACCGTAGGACTCCCACAAGCGGTCATCAAAGCCGCTGGTGGATATCTACAATCCGAGGGCCAGGCGTCGCGCGCCCGGGTTGTGCGAGACGCACAGGTGCGTGCCGGTCGCAGGCCTCCCCCCTCGGGCCGGGGAGTCCTAGGCTCGTCGGCATGACGCCTCCGCCGACCGCCATCACGACGGCCTTCATCCCGGTGCACGACCCTCGCGCCGGGGCGCTCTGGTACGCCGACGCGTTCGAGCTCGACGTCGTCGAGTCGTCGGACGCGTCGAGCGTCGTGGCCGGCTCGCATGGCCAGGTGACCCTGATGGGGCCGGCGAGCGGCATCCACACCGCGCCCGGCCTCCGCTGGGCGACCTGCAACTTCCGCGTCGACGACCTCGCCGTGGCCCGCGAGCGCCTCGCCCGACTCGGCGCGCACCCGGGCGACGTGCTCGGGGATCCGGCGCGGTGCCTGTTCTTCACGGCGACCGACCCCGACGGCAACACCCTCCTCGTCACCGACCGCTGAGGCAGCCGGGCCTGGTGGGAGCCCGGAGTGTCGGGAGCGGCGGCGACAATGGACCGGATGGCCGACCGCATCGTGACGCTGGAGCCGTGGGGACCCGACGACCTGCCCCTGCTCGAGCGCGCCAACACGCCGGAGATGACCGCGTACCTCGGCGGCCCCGAGACGCCGGCCGAGCTCGAGGAGCGCCACGCACGGTATCTGCGCCTGACCGCCGAGGGCACCGCGGCGATGTACCGCATCGAGGCCGACGGGGTGGCTGTCGGCGGCATCGGGTACTGGCCGGTCGAGCACGACGGCGCGCCGGCGTGGGAGACCGGATGGAACGTGTTCCCCGAATGGCAGGGACAGGGCCTCGCGCGGGCGGCGCTGCGGCTCGTCGTCCGCGAGGTCGCACGGCGCGATGACCGCGAACTGCTCGTGGCATACCCGGGCGTCGACAATCCCGCCTCGAATGCGCTGTGCCGCTCTGCCGGATTCGAGCATCGCGGCACCGGCACCGGGCCCTGGCGCGGCGGCGAGCTGGCCTTCAACGTCTGGGTGCTCGACATGTCTCCCCTCGACCTCGCCGGCCGTGTGCCCGACGTCGACGAGACGTTCGCGTCGCCCGCTCTGGACGCGGAGCGCTGGTGGCCGTTCTACACACCGCACTGGTCGTCGCGGGATGCGGCGGCCGCGCGGTGGCGCGTCGACACCGGCGGACTCGAGCTGAGGATCGACGCCGACACCGCACCCTGGGCGCCCGACCTCGACGGCGACCTGCGCGTCTCGCATCTGCAGACCGGGCAGTTCTCGGGCCCCCTCGGCACCGGGATCGGGCAGCATCGCTTCCGCCCGGGACTCAGGGTGCGCCAGGAGCAGCCGCAGCACCGGCTGTGGCTCGTGCACCACGGCGTCATCGAGGTGCGGCTCGCCGCGATCCGGCATCCGGACGCGATGGTGGCGTTCTGGCCGATCGGCTTCGAGGAGCGCCCCGACGACTGCGGCGAGATCTGCATCGCCGAGATCTTCGGCAGCGAGATCGACGAAGGTGGAGGCTGGGTCGGCGTCGGCGTCAAGCCCCAGAACGACCCCCGGCTTCGCGAGGACTTCGAGAAGATCCGCGTCGACGCCGACCTCACCGAGTTCCACGACTACGCGGTGGAGTGGACGGGTGACCGGCTGCGCTTCTTCGTCGATGGGCGCTGGGTCAAGACGGCGGCGCAGTCCATCGACTACCCGGTGCAGCTCATGCTCGACGTCTACGAGTTCCCGCGGGCCGACGGCACGCGCGACGCCGCGGCGCTCCCCCACGCGCTGCGCGTGCAGCGGGTGCGGTCCTTCCCGCCGGCCTGAAACCGGCTCGCGCCGCGTGCATCCGCGGGCCTGACACGACCGAAGCGCGTGACTCGCGTCAGAAGAGCCCGACGATCCGGCCGTCGTCGTCGACGTCGATGCTGTTCGCCGCCGGCACGGCGGGCAGGCCGGGCATGGTCATGATGTCGCCGCACACCATGACGACGAACCGGGCGCCGGCCGCGAGGCGCACCTCGCGGATGTCGACGGCGTGGCCGGTCGGGGCCCCGCGCAGCTTCGGGTCGGTCGAGAAGGAGTACTGCGTCTTGGCGACGCACACCGGGTAGCCCCCGTACCCCTCGTCCTGCAGGCGCTTGATCTGGGCGCGCACCGCCGTCGATGCGGTGACCTCGGACGCCCCGTAGATCCGCGTCGCGATCGCCGTCATCTTCTGCCACAGCGTCGCGTCGTCGGGATACGTGAAGTGCAGAGCGGATGCCTCGGCGCGCGGCTCCTCGCAGATCCGCACGACCTCGCGGGCGAGGTCCTCGGCCCCGGCGCCGCCCTCGGCGAAGTGCCTCGCGACGACCGCCTTCGCCCCGACCGCCTCGGCGGCGGCGATGAGCGCCGCGATCTCGGCATCCGTGTCCTCCGCGCGATGGTTGATCGCGACGACCGCGGGGATGCCCCACGTGTCGCGCACCGTCTCGAGGTGCCGGACGAGGTTGGCCGTGCCGCGCCGGAGCGCCGCCACGTTCTCGTGCGGCAGGTCGGCGACCTCGACGCCGCCGTGGTACTTCATCGCGCGCACCGTCGCGACGATGACGGCGACGTCCGGCCGGAGGCCCGTGGTGCGGCAGAGGATGTCGACGAACTTCTCGGCGCCGAGATCCGCGCCGAAGCCGGCCTCGGTGACGACGTAGTCCGCCAGTCGCAGCGCCGAATCCGTCGCGAGGTACGAGTTGCAGCCGTGCGCGATGTTGGCGAACGGTCCGCCGTGCACGAAGGCGGGCGTGTGCTCGAGCGTCTGCACCAGGTTGGGCGCGAGCGCGTCGCGCAGCACCGCGGCCATGGCGCCGTGCGCTTGCAGGTCGCGCGCGCGGATCGCACGGCGGTCGCGCGTGTAGGCGACGACGATCTCACCGAGCCGTTCCTTGAGGTCGGCGAGGTCGGTGGCCAGGCAGAAGATCGCCATCACCTCGCTGGCCACGACGATGTCGAACCCCGCCTCGCGCGGGTAGCCGTTGGAGGGTCCGCCGAGCCCCACGACGGTGTCGCGCAGGGCGCGGTCGTTCACGTCGAGCACGCGGCGCCAGGTCACGCGGCGCACGTCGATGCCGAGCTCGTTGCCGTGGTGCACGTGGTTGTCGATGAGCGCGGCGAGCAGATTCGTGGCGATGGCGATGGCCGAGAAGTCGCCCGTGAAGTGGAGGTTGATGTCTTCCATCGGCACGACCTGGGCGTATCCGCCGCCGGCGGCGCCGCCCTTCATGCCGAACACCGGACCGAGGGCAGGCTCGCGCAGGCAGATCATGGCGCGCTCGCCGATCCGGGTGAGCGCGTCGCCCAGGCCCACCGTCGTGGTCGTCTTGCCCTCGCCGGCCGGCGTCGGCGACACGGCGGTCATGAGCACGAGGCGGCCGCGGGGCTTGTCGCGCAGCGTGCGCAGGTGCCGCAGCGACACCTTGGCCTTGTACCGGCCGTACGGCTCGAGCTCGTCGTCGGGGATGCCGAGGCCCTCGGCGATCCGGGCGATCGGCCAGAGGTCGGCCTGCTGTGCGATCTCGATGTTGCTCGTGGCCACGTCGCTCCCCGTCGGCGGGCGCCGTCGCCCGCTCCTGCGCGTCAGGCTACCGCGGGGCGCCCCCCGCGCCGAGAAACCGCGGTCTCGCCGACCCCCCGCCCGGGCTGCCGCGGCCCCCACCCCCGCGCCGAGAAACCGCGATGTCGCCGAGTAACCCCGCTGTCGGCGCCGAGGACGTGGTTCTTCGACGAGAAACCGCGATGTCGGCGAGAAACCCCGGGCTGCCGCGGGCCCCCACCCCCTCGCCGAGATACCGCGATGTCGGCGAGTAGCCCCGCTGTCGGCGCCGACAACGTGGCTGTTCGACGAGATCGCGGTTCGTCGGCGGAAACGGGGGGCAGGAGGGGGCAGGAGGGGGCAGGAGGGGCAGGAGGGATACGGGGCTGAGGGGGTGGGGCCGGCGGGGGACGAGGCCTACGGTGGGGGCATGCCCGATCGAGTCGTGCGCAGGGCCGCCGTCGACGACGCCGATCTCGTCGCCGAGCTGCTCCACGCCTTCAACACCGAGTTCGACACGCCGTCCCCGGGCGCGCCCGCGCTGGCCGAGCGGCTGCGTGAGCTGCTGGCCGAGCCGCACACGTTCGCGCTGCTCGGCGGCAACCCCGCGGTCGGCGTCGCGCTCGTGACGCTGCGTTCCAACGTCTGGTACCCCGGACCGGTCGCGCTGCTCGACGAGATGTACGTCGCGCCGCATGCACGCGGCGCGGGGATCGGCGGCGCGATCGTCGACCGTCTCGTGGCGGAGTGCCGCCGGGGCGGGGTGTCGGCGATCGAGATCAACGTCGACGAGGGCGACGTCGACGCGCAGCGCTTCTACGAGCGCCATGGATTCCTCGGGGCGGACCCCGGCACCGGTGAACGGGCCTTCTACTTCTCGCAGGAGCTGTGACCCGCACGGCCCGCCGCAGCGCCCGGTGCGAGCCGCGCCGCGCGGACCTCGGCGACGTTGACGGATGCCGCCCGCCGACGCCGCGATCGCACCGGCCTAGCCCGCCAGGAGCTCCAGCGCCGCGGCCGCGACCGCCTCGGCGTCGTCACCGGTCGCCAGGAGGCGGTTGGGTCCGACGACGACCAGCACCTCATCGGAATGCGGTCGGCGGAGGGGACGGATGCCGCCACCCGAAGCGCTGGGACGAGCGTCCGCCGCCGCCCTACGCGGCCTCGCGGATGACGCCGAGCACGGCCTCGCCGTACGCCTCGCGCTTCTTCGCGCCGATGCCCGCGACCCCATCGAGGTCGGCGAGCGATCCGGGCCGCCGCTCGGCGAGAGCTCGCAGCGTCGCATCGCCGAACACGATGTACGCCGGCACGCCGAGGTCCTTCGCGACGCCGGCCCGCCAGGCGCGCAGCGCCTCGAACACGCCGACATCGGCCGGGTTGAGGCTGTCGGGCGCGTTGGTCTTGCGCACCCGGGCGACGCCGCCGGAGCGTCCCATCACGTCGCGACGCAGCGGCACCGGGGTCTCGCCGCGCAGGACGCCGGCGGCAGGCTCACCGAGGGCGAGGGTGCCGTATTCGCCGCGGGCGACCAGGATGCCGCGCGCCAGCAGCTGACGGACCACGCTGCGCCAGTCCTGCTCGCTGAGGTCGGCGCCCAGCCCATAGGTCGACAGGGCGTCGTGCCCCTGCTGGCGGATGCGGTCGTTCTGGGCGCCGCGAAGGATGTCGATGAGATGTCCCGCGCCGAAGGCCTGACCGCGCTCGCGCTGCAGGCGCACGATCGTCGAGAGCAGCTTCTGCGCGGGGACGAGACCGTCCCACGTCTCGGGAGCCTCGAGGCAGGTGTCGCAGTTGCCGCACGGCTGGGAGGGCTCGCCGAAGTACGCGAGCAGGTTCTGGCGGCGGCATCCGACCGTCTCGCACAGGCCGAGCATCGCGTCGAGGTGCTGGCCCAGCCGGGTCTTGAACGCCCGATCGCCGGGCGACTGGTCGATCATGCGGCGCTGCTGCACGACGTCGCCGAGCCCGTAGGCCATCCAGGCGACGGATGCCTCGCCGTCACGGCCGGCCCGACCCGTCTCCTGGTAGTAGCCCTCGACCGACTTCGGCAGGTCGATGTGGGCGACGAAGCGGACGTCGGGCTTGTCGATGCCCATGCCGAACGCGATGGTGGCGACCATGACCACGCCGTCCTCGCGCAGGAACCGCGACTGGTTCGCGCTGCGCGTCTCGGCCGGCAGGCCCGCGTGGTACGGCAGCGCGTCGACGCCCTGCGCGGAGAGGAACTCGGCCGTCTGCTCCACCGACTTGCGGCTGAGCGCGTAGACGATGCCGGCGGCACCGGCGCCCTGGGAGCGGATGAAGGCGACGAGCTGACGGCGCGGGTCGGACTTCGCCTCGATGCGGTACTGGATGTTCGGGCGGTCGAAGCTCGCCACGAAGTGGCGCGCGCGGGGCAGCTGCAGCCGCTCGGTCATCTCGCGATGCGTGGCAGGGGTCGCCGTCGCGGTCAGCGCGAGACGCGGGACGCCGGGGAACCGCTCGGCGAGCGCGCCCAGCGCGAGGTAGTCGGGCCGGAAGTCGTGGCCCCACTGCGACACGCAGTGGGCCTCGTCGATCGCGATCACGCTCAGCCGGCCCCGGGCGAGGAAGCGCAGCGTCGTCTCGGTGTTGAGCCGCTCCGGGGCGACGTACAGCAGGTCGAGCTCGCCCGCGAGGAAGGCGCGTTCGACCGCCGCCCGCTCCGCGGGCGCCTGGGTCGAGTTGAGGTAGGCCGCCCGGACGCCGTTGGCGACGAGGGCGTCGACCTGGTCGTGCATGAGCGCGATGAGCGGGCTGACGACGAGGCCGGTGCCGGGGCGCACGAGCGCGGGCACCTGGTAGCAGACGCTCTTGCCGCCGCCCGTGGGCATCAGCACGACGGCGTCCCCGCCGGCGATCACGTGGTCGACGATGGCGTCCTGCTCGCCGCGGAAGGCGTCGTAGCCGTACACCTCGCGCAGCACGGCGCGCGCGTCGGTGCCGGTGAAGTCCCGGCGGGGCCCCGCGTCGGCGAAGGGATCGATCGGCGCCGACCCGGCCGCGAGGGGGTCGGACGGAGGCATCCACCCGTCCTCCGGGGGCGCCCAGGAGTCGTCCGGCGGAGGCGCGACCTCGTCGGCCTCCCACGCGAGATCGGCGTACGGGTCGCCCTGCGGGATCGTCATCGCTTCCAGGGTAACCGCGGCCCCCGACGCGGGACCGCCCGCCCGCGGATGCGGCGGGAACCGGTGCCGGCCGTCGCACCCGGCGTGACCTGTGGAGGAAGCCGCGTCAGCACCACTTCGCGGCGAGGGCCGTGACCACCGTGAGGTTGCGGTTGGTCGCGACCCCCAGCAGCTTCGCCGCGTTCAGCGGGTCGACGGACCCCGCCTGGTATCCCGGACCCAGGAGGGCGTGCGCGGCCCGCCCGCGCACGACCATCTCGCCCTCGGCCGACGCGAGCGCCTCGATCCGCGCCACCGCGTCCGCCGGCGGCTCGTCCTTCAACAGGTACACGTAGTGCCGCTCCAGCCCGGGACGCTCGGCGCTCAGCGCCGTGGCGCCCCGGGCGATCTCGGCGAGCTCCGCCGTCGTGAACACGATCGCGGGGACCTCGAAGCCGCGGTCGGCCGCGAACGCCCGCTCGAGGACCGCCTCGATCTTCGCGCGCGAGCGCATCGGCGTCGTGAAGCGCACGTTGCCGGTGTTGATGTGGGTCTCGACATCGGTGAATCCGACGCCCTCGACGACGCGGCGGATGTCGTCCTTCGGGAACTTCCGGTTCGCGCCGAGGTTGATCGCCCGCAGGAAGGCCACGTAGGTGGGCATGACGTCATCATTCCGGATGCCGGCGACACCCGGCATCCGTTATCGTCGTCGTCATGCAATGCCGGTGAGCCGCTTCCGTCACCCTGCCGCCCGCTGCGATCCGCGCGGGCGCATGATCCGGATGCCGCGACACGGCGTCCACGAAAGGCATCGCATGTTCCCCTCCTCCTCCCTGCCGCTGCGCGGCAGGACCGCCCTCGTCACCGGCGTCTCACGCCGGCGCGGCATCGGGTTCGCCGTCGCGTCGCAGCTCGCGCGCCTCGGCGCCGACGTCTTCATCCACCACTTCCGCCCGCACGACACCGTCCTGCCGTGGGGCGGCGACGACCTGGACGCGGTGCGCGACGCGCTGCGTGCCGAGCTCACCCCCGGCGCCCTGCTCGGCGACCTCGGCGCGGACCTGCGGGACGCGGCATCCGTTCCCCGTGTCATCGAGGCGGCCCGCGCACTGACCGGCCGGCTCGACATCCTCGTGTGCAACCACGCGCAGTCCGGCGACGACGGGTCGATCCTCGACATGACCGCGGACCGGCTCGACGGGTTCTGGCAGGCCAACGCGCGCTCGACGATCCTGCTGACCCGCGAGTTCGCCGCCCTCCACGCCGGCGACGGACCGGGTGCGCGACCCGGCGAGCGCATCGAGCGGCGCGGACCGTTCGCCGAGCCCACCGGCCGGGTGTTCTGGATGACCTCCGGCCAGATCCACGGCCCGATGCGCGGCGAGGTCGCCTACGCCGCGAGCAAGGCGGTGCTGGCGGGCATCACCAAGACGGTGGCGGCGGAGCTGCTCGAGCTCGGCATCATCCTCAACACGATCGACCCCGGCCCCGTCAACACCGGCTACCTCGACCCGGAGACGACCGACCGGCCGCTCGACGAGATCGAGGCCTGGATGCGCTCGACGCCCTTCGGCCGCTACGGCGAGCCGGCCGACCCGGCGCGCCTGATCGGCTGGCTCGCGAGCCCCGACGGCGCGTGGGTCGTGGGGCAGGTGCTCTCCACGGACGGCGGGCTCGGGCTCGGCTGACGACGGGCTCGTCGACGACGCCTCGGCGCGTCGGCTACAGCCGCACGACCTCGGTGATGCGTACGACGGCCGTCCCCGCCTCCTCCGAGGCGGGCAGGTCCACCACACCGCGGATGCGCCAGTCGTGGTCGCCGGCCGGGTCGTCGACGGTCTGCTCGACGCGCCAGAGACCGGATGCCGCGGCATCCGTCTCATCCACCGTCACCAGGCGCGGCGACCGCGCGGCGCCGCCCGTCAGGATCTCGTCGTGCTCGTCGAAGTACGCGTCGAGCGCGGCCGGCCAGTCGACGTCGGGATCGAGCTCGACGAGCTCGTCGTCGCGCTGCAGCGCGGCCAGCTGCACGCGCCGGAACAGCTCGTTGCGCACCAGCACGAGGAAGGCGCGGCGGTTGGTGAGCACCGACGGCGGCGCGGGCGGGACGACCGGCGCGGCGGGGTCGTCGACGGGATTGACCAGCGCCTCCCACTCGTCCACGAGGCTGGAGTCGACCTGCCGCACCACCTCGCCGAGCCACGCGACGAGGTCGTGCAGATCCTCGGTCTGCGCCTCGGCGGGCACCGTCTGCCGGATGGCGCGATAGGCGTCCGAGAGGTAGCGCAGGACGAGGCCCTCGCTGCGGGCCAGCTGGTACTGCGAGATGAGCTCCGAGAACGACAGCGCGCGCTCGAACATGTCGCGCACGACGGACTTCGGCGACAGCGCGAAGTCGCGCACCCACGGCTGGCTCGCCGCGAACACCTCGTACGCCTGGGTCAGCAGCTCCTCGAGCGGCTTGGGGTACGTGACCTCCTCGAGCAGCGCCATGCGCTCGTCGTACTCGATCCCGTCCTGCTTCATCGCGGCCACCGCCTCGCCGCGCGCCTTGAACTCCTGCTGCGCGAGGATCGGCCTCGGGTCGTCGAGCGTCGCCTCGATGACGCTGACCACGTCCAGCGCGTAGTGCCCCGTCCCGGCGGCACCGGCGGTGTCCTCCGGGTCGAGGAGCTCGATCGCAGCGAGCGCGAACGGCGACAGCGGCTGGTTGAGTGCGAAGTTCGGCTGCAGATCGACGGTGAGACGGATGCCGGGCGCCGCGGCATCCGCTCCGCTGCGGTCGACCTGGACGACGCCGGCGGTGACGAGCGTGCGGAAGATCGCGATCGCCCGCCGGGCGAGCTCGTAGCGCCGGGCGCGGGGCTCGTGGTTGTCGAACACGAGCGAGCGGACGTGCTCGAACACGTCGCCGCCGCGCGCGATCACGTTGATGAGCATCGCCGCGGTGAGCTGGAGGTGCGGCACGAGGGGTTCGGGTTCGGCGTCGACGAGCCGCTCGAACGAGCCGATGCCCCAGTTCACGACGCCGGTCGGCGCCTTCTTCCGCACGATCTTCTTGCGCTTCGCGGGGTCGTCGCCCGCCTTGCGCAGCGCAGCCTCGTTCTCGATCTCCCACTCCGGCGCCATCACGACGACGGTTCCGGATGTGTCGAACCCGGCGCGGCCGGCGCGACCGGCGACCTGGTGGAACTCGCGTGCCGACAGCTGCCGCATGCGGGTGCCGTCGAACTTCGACAGCGCCGTGATGAGCACGGTGCGGATCGGCACGTTGATCCCGACGCCCAGGGTGTCGGTGCCGCAGATGACCCGGAGGAGGCCGCGCTGCGCGAGGGTCTCGACGAGGCGGCGGTAGCGCGGCAGCATGCCGGCGTGGTGCACGCCGATGCCCGCGCGGACGTAGCGCGAGAGGGTGCGCCCGAAGGCCGTCGTGAACCGGAAGCCGCCGATGGCCTCGGCGATGGCGTCGCGCTGCTCGCGGCTCACGATCTTGATGGACGACAGCGCCTGCGCGCGCTCCATCGCGGCGGCCTGCGAGAAGTGCACGACGTACACCGGGGACTCGCCGGTCTGCAGCAGCTCCTCGACGGTCTCGTGGATGGGCGTGCGGGCATACGAGAAGTGCAGCGGCACGGGGCGCTCCACGCCGGTGATGCGCGACACCGTGCGGCCGGTGCGGCGCTCGAGGTCCTCGGCGATCGCCGTGACGTCGCCGAGCGTGGCCGACATGAGCACGAACTGCGCCCTCGGCAGCAGGAGCAGGGGCACCTGCCATGCCCAGCCGCGCTCGGGGTCGCCGTAGTAGTGGAACTCGTCCATCACGACCTGGTCGACGGCGGCGTCGGCACCCTGCCGCAGCGCGAGGTTCGCGAGGATCTCCGCGGTGCAGCACACGATGGGAGCGTCGGGATTCACCGACGAGTCGCCGGTGACCATGCCGACGTTCGCCGCGCCGAAGATGTCGACGAGCGCGAAGAACTTCTCGCTCACCAGCGCCTTGATCGGGGCGGTGTAGTAGGTGCGACCGCCGCGGGCGACGCACGCGGCGTGCGCGGCGACGGCGACCAGCGACTTGCCGGTCCCGGTCGGCGTCGACAGGATCACGTGCGAGCCCGACACGATCTCGATGACGGCCTCGTCCTGCGCGGGGTACAGCGCGAAGCCCCGATCGCCCGCCCACTCCACGAACGCGTCGTACAGGGCGTCGGCGTCCGGGCCGTCGGGGGATCCGGATGCCTCGGCCGCGGCCGCGATCGTCTCGAGTAGCGTCACCCGATCGAGTCTGCCCGACGTTGCCGCCGGCGCGGGCCGCTCCCGTCCCGACGGCAGGGGCGGGACGGATGCCGCGGGCCGCGGCATCCGTCACCGTCATCAGCCCGCGAGCACGGCCTGGATCACCTGGGTGTACGCGGTGTACCCCGCGTAGGTCGGGTGGAGGAAGCCGGCCGGATCGTTCACCGGGTCCAGTCCGAACCAGGGATCGCTCGGCGCGCCGGGCACCAGCTGCACGCCGTGCCCGAGGAACGCCTCGACGACATCGGCGTAGACCACGTTCGCACCGTTCGCGGCGGCCAGCGCCACCGCTGCCTGGATCACGGCGTTGAGGGCGTCCGTGGCTGTGTTGACGGCCTGGGCGAGGGCGGCCAGCGCCAAGCACTGCTCGACCGGTGCGACCAGCGCGCACGCCTGCACATCGACCGGCTCGAGCAGGTGCGGGTAACCGGTGACGACGATGGTGGCGTTGGGCGCGCGCTGCGCGATCTCGCCGATCAGCATCGCGAGCGGTTGAACGAGGCCGGGCGCGTCGTCGATGACGGTCTGAACCGCCATCAGGCACGCATTGAGGTCGCCGCCGGCGGGAACCGCCGCACACTGCGCGTACACCGCATCGAGACCGAGATCGTTCGCGCCCACGGTGAGCGTGACGAGGGTGGTGCCGCGGTTCACCTGCGACAGCTGGGCCCAGGTCTCTTCGATCGTGGCGCCGGAGCAGCCCGGGTTGCGGAGCAGATTGATCCTGGGCACATCGTCGAGCTGGGCGGCGTAGCCCCCGTCGGTGCGAACGCACGAGTCCAGGGGGACTCCTCCGCCCTGGCCCGCCGCGATTGAGTCGCCGAGAGCCACGTACTTCGCCACCGGCTGCGGCGGCGCGGCCGTCGCGCTTGCCGCTCCCGCTCCGATCAGGCCGATTCCGAGTGCCATCGCCGCGACCGCGGCGAGAATGCGTCGTTTCATGATTCCCCTTCGAATCCCCAGCGTTCCGATCGATTCCCCCGTGAATCGGCTGCTGCCTCGTCGCCGTCTTCTCGCCCGAGGGACGCCGCAGTTGATGCCGACGATAGACCCGCGGCATCCGTCCCGCCAGAGGCCCCCGCGCGCGCTGGCGGAATCACGCGCACGACACGTACGTTGAAGGGAACGACGGAAGGAATCCGAGTGACCGACACCGAACAGATCACCGTGACCCGCAACGACGAGGAGCATCGCTACGAGGTGCACGTCGGAGACGTCCTCGCCGGCTTCACGACGTTCCGCATCGACTCCCGCGGGCACCTGCTCTTCCCGCACACCGAGGTCGACCCGGCGTTCCGCGGACGCGGACTCGCGCAGGCGGTCGTGTCGGAGGCGATGACGGATGCCGCGCGCCGCGGCGAGACCGTCGTGCCGCACTGCCCTGTCGTGGCCAAGTACCTGCGCGAGAACGAGGTCCCCGGGCTCACGATCGAGTGGCCCGGCCAGCCGCACCCCGAGTGAGCGGACCAGGGCGATGACCCGCCTCGACGCCTCGTCGACCGCCGGCGGCCTCCGTCCGGACGCGATGGAGGTGGCATCCGCCGTCGAATGCTCCGGCCCGCGCACGCTGCTCCTCGAATCGAGGGAGGTCCCGCTCGGGGGCGTCCGCGCCATGTCGGTGCATCGCTCGCTGCCGCAGCGCGACCTGCCGCTGGTCGGCGCCTGGTGCTTCCTCGACCGGTTCGGTCCGCAGGACGCCCGCATGCGGGTGGAGCCGCATCCGCACATCGGGCTGCAGACGGTGACGTGGCCGTACCTCGGCGATGTGCGCCACCGCGACTCGGTGGGCAGCGACGTCGTCGTCCGCCGCGGGGCGCTCAACCTCATGACCAGCGGCGCGGGCATCTCCCACTCCGAGTACTCCGTCGGCGACGGCCCCACCCCGCTCGACGCGCTGCAGCTGTGGATCGCACTGCCGGAGTCCCGCCGCCACGGCGCGCCGGCGTTCGAGCAGCACGACGTGCTGCCCGACGTCGAGCTTCCGGCGCTCCTCGGCTCCCCGGGCGCGGCGACCGTCGTGCTCGGCGAGCTCGCCGGGGTCGCGTCGCCGGCCACCGTGTACACGCCGATCGTCGGGGCGGAGCTGCGCATCCCGCCCGGCGCGACGGTCCGCGTTCCCCTGCAGGCGGCGTGGGAGCACGCGCTCATCGCCGTGGCGGGCGAGGCCGAGGTGGCGTCCGCCGTCGGCGACGGGACCGGCACCGTCGTCGTCCTGGACACCGAGCACCTGCTGTACCTCGGAACCCAGCGCGACGACGTCGTGCTGTCGAGCGCGGCCGGCGCGACGCTCTTCCTGCTCGGCGGCGAGCCGTTCGAGGACGACGTCGTGATGTGGTGGAACTTCGTCGGCCGCTCCCACGAGGAGATCGTCGAGGCGCGCGAGGCGTGGGAGGCCGGCTCGGAGCGGTTCGGCCGGGTCGTCGATCATGGCGACGAGCGCATCCCCGCCCCGCCGCTGCCCGCCGTGAGGCTCACGCGGCGTCGGCGACGGCTCTAGCCCCTTCGGCCTCGGCATCGCCTGCCGTGCACAGCGTCGGAGGTTTTCGCCGACACGTCGGGGCGAGGCATCCGTCGCCCGGCGCGCCGCCCGAAGCCTCCGATTCTGTGCACGCGTCGTGGCGACCCCGCCCCGGCACGCGAAGAGGCGCCCGGGCCGCAGCCCGGACGCCTCTTCGGTGTGGAACGGTTACGGCACGTCGACCGAGACGACCGTGCGCACCTGCGAGTCGCCGTAGCGCACGACACCCAGGTAGCTTCCGCTCTCGAGTCCCGACCATGACAGCTGGAACTCCGTCGGCGTGGCCTCGGTCACCGGCAGCGGGTTCGGGGTCGCGGTGAGCGATCCGAGTCCGTCCGGCGTGACGAGAGCCGAGGTGGCCTGCCAGGTGAAGGGGTCCGTGTACGAGTACACGTGCGCCTCGATGAGGTAGTAGCCCGCGGTCGGCGCCACGATCTGGACGGCCTCGTCGGCCGAAGCCGACGCGGACTGCCAGTTCTCGTAGTAGCGCAGATCGGTGGGGCCCACCACACGGTAGACCGTGAGGTCGAGATCGGACCCGGTGTCGTCGGACGAGTCGAGCGCGAAGCGCGCCAGCTCGGTCCCGGCGGCCACCTGGACCAGCTCGTAGGTGTACCCGTCATCCTCGGCACCGGTGGCCTCGGTGCCGTCGATCAGCACGTCCTCGCGAGCGAGGCCGGCCAGGTTCAGCGGGAGGTCGCCCGTGATGCCCGGCGTGATCTCGATGTCGACGCTGCCGTCGGCACCCTCGCCCTCGACCTGCGCGGGAGCGGCGGCCGTCACCGGGAACACCGCGATCGGCGAGCGCACCTCGGTCTCGCCCGACGTCCAGGTGAGGAAGCCGGTGGCCCACTGCTCGACCGGGGCGTCGCCCTTCGCGAAGGAGACCGTGAACGACTGCGTCTCGCCCGCCGCGCCGAAGGTCAGCGTGCTCGGCTCGACGGTCACGTTCATGCCGGGGACGGATGCCTCGGCGGTGAACGTGCCGGCCTGCGTCGCGGTGACCGTGCGGGTCACCGTCTGCGGGCCGGGGAGGGTGCCGATGCCGAACGACGCGAGGTTCAGGTCGCTGGGATCGGTGGGCTCGATCTCGCCGAAGAGGTCCTCGCCGAGCGCGCCCTCGAGGTACCCCGCCCAGTCCGCGGGACCGTTGAGGTACAGCAGCCCGGGCTCGAAGTACTTCGTCGGGTCGACGTGGCCGGCACCCTGCGCGAACGGGTCGGTGCTGTCGGTGCCGTCGGCCTTGACCGTGTTGTACGCGGTCGTCATGAGCGCGGACTTGATCTCGGCCGGCGTGGCCGTCGGGCGCTCACCGAGGTACAGCGCGCCGAGGCCGGCGACGTGCGGCGACGACATCGACGTGCCCGACTTGAAGCCGAACGTCGGCGCCTCGGTCGGACCGTTGTGGGTGGCGGCGACGATCGCGACACCCGGAGCCGAGACGTCGGGCTTGATGACGTCGGCGCCGTCGGCGAGCATCGGACCGCGGCTCGAGAAGCCCGCGACCTGCGGGGTCGGGGTCTCCTTGCCGGTGATGTTGTCACCCACGAGGGTCGCCGTGGCGTCCGCGGTGCCGCGCACGTAGTCCAGCAGCGCCGTGCGGTGCTGCGCGTCGATGTGCACGGTGGGGACCGAGTGGAAGTCGTTGTCGAGCGAGCCCGGGGTCACGTTCACGAGGATCATGCCCGTGCCGCCGGCAGCGGCGACCTCCTGCGACTTCTCGACGCGAGCGTTCGTGCCGCGGTCGCAGACCACGATCTTGCCGGCGACCTTGGCCGGGTCGAGCGTGCCGAGGAAGCACAGGGCCGCCTCGTTCGGAGCGGCGCCCGCCTTGGCGACGTCGCCCGAGTACACGACCGGACCGGTCAGGCTCTCGCCGAACGGCACGGTCACCGAGGCGCCGGCGGCCTGGAAGCCGTTCGGCAGCGTGACGGTGCCCTCGTACGTCGGGATGGTGGATGCCGCGACCGTGGTGTACCACGGCGACGCGTGGTCGGCCGTGGCGGCACCGGGGCCGCTGTTGCCCGCGCTCACCGCGACGAACACGCCGGCGGCCGCCGCGTTGAAGAACGAGATGTCCTCCGGCTGGAGCACGGTGGTGGCCGAGCCGCCGCCGATCGAGTAGTTGATCACGTCCACGCCGTCGGCGACTGCCGTGTCGATCGCGGCGAGCAGGTCGCTCAGCGCGCAGATGTCGTCGCTGGTGACGAGGTCGTCCGGACCCACGTAGCAGGCCTTGTACGACGCGACCTTCGCGGCCGGGGCGACACCCGAGACGTCGCCGAAGCCGACGCCCTCGACCGACGCCTCGACACCGAAGTTGCCGGCCGCCGTGCTCGCGGTGTGCGAGCCGTGGCCGTCACCGTCGCGCGGCGACAGGTAGTCGTAGCTGAAGTCGAAGCCCGTCGCCGCGGCGCCGTCGGCGAAGAACTGCGCGCCGATGAGCTTGGTGCTGTAGAGGTCCTTCGTCCAGCCCTGGTCGGACGCGTCCACGCGCCGGGCGCGGTACTCGTTGCCGTCGGACTTCTTGAAGACGACGTTGTCGCCGTTGATGTACGGCTTGCCCGTTCCGGGCTTGCCGATGAGCTTGTCGCCGGCGAACGACGGGTTCTCCGGGGCGATGCCGGTGTCGACCACGCCGACGACGACGCCCTTGCCGGCCTCGGCGACGCCGCCGACGGCATCCCACACTCCGCCGGTGCCGGCGTCACCCGAGCCGAGTCCGAGGAACTCGGTGGACGGGACGGCGTCGGGGTGGCGGATCTCGTCGGGGTACACCCCGAGCACGTTCTTGTCGCTCTGCAGCTTCGCGACCTGAGCGCCGTCGAGGTCGGCGGTGAACCCGTTCAGGGTCACCTGGTACGTCGTGGCGGGCGTGACGCCCGCCTCGGCGGCGACCTCCTGCTGCTCCTTCTTGAGGTGCGCGATGTACTTCTGCGAGTTCGCGGAGTGCGCGTCCAGCTGCCTCCCGGTCTCGGGCTTCGTGCGCTGGATGCCGGCCTGGCCGCCGTCGTACGTCGCCAGCGGTGCGTCCTTCAGCATGACGATGTAGCGGCCGGAGGGCGCATCGATCGGAACGGGGGTTCTCACCTCCTCCGGCGCCGCGCCGAAGCTGGCTGTGGCAGTGCCCGTGAACAGTGCGGCGAGTGTGACGACCGCGGCTGCTCTGACGGAGGATCGACCCATCGTGGCCTCCATATTGGTTTTCGTGGGGAGTCGCTGCGCCACTTCGTCGGGGCGCAGCGACCTCAAACCTAACTCTCGGTTGATTCTCGGTTAATGAGAGCTCTGTGAGAATCGAGAGGCCTCCCGCCGATAGGCTGGGCAGGTGGCTGAGCCGATTCGACTTTCGACGAGCGTTCTGCTCACGTGCGCGGCCATCGGTGTTGCGACGGGTGTTCTGCAGGCCGGCGCCGGGGCCATCAGCGGGTTCGTCTCGGCGGGCGCGCCGATCCTGTACGGACTCGTGCTCGGGGTGCACGTCCTTCCGGGTGTGGTGGCCCAGGAGCTGCTCCGGCGTCCGTGGGTCGCGCTGATCACGCACCTCATCGCGGCGCTCGTCGCCAGCGCCGTCGTTCCGCTGTGGATCGGCCGGTACATCGGCACCGCCCTGCTCGTCGGCGCGCTGCAGGAGCTGGTCGCCGCCACGTCGCGCTACAAGCGCTGGGAGCCCTGGCGGTTCTTCCTCTCGGCGGTGATCGTGGGCGCCGTGATCGCTGTGGCGATCTGGTTCGCCGCGGACGTGTCGCGGTTCCCGGTCTGGGGTCAGATCGTCTACGTCGCGCTCTTCATCGTCGGTCCGGTGGCATGGACCGCCGTGGGGCTCGGGATCGGCGCGGCGCTGCGCCGCGCCGGCGTGGCGCGCCGAAGCCGCGCCTGACGTCGTCCGCGCGCGAGCTCGTTTCGCCGCCACCCAGGACGCGGGTAGGTTAGGGAAGGCTAAGTTTCCACCACGATCGGATGCCCGTGTCCACTGCCGCGCCGCTGCTGCGGGTGCGCGAGCTCGGCGTCACCCACGACGGCGAGACCGCCCCGGCGCCGGCATCCGTGTCGTTCGACGTCTCACCGGGTGAGGTCGTGCTGCTCCTCGGACCCAGCGGCTCGGGCAAGTCGACGCTCACGCTCGCGCTGAACGGGCTCATCCCCCACACCGTGCCCGCCGACGTCACGGGATCCGTCGAGGTCGGCGGCCTCGACACCCGGCACACCGCGGTCGCCGAGCTCAGCACCCGCGTCGGCATGGTCTTCCAGGATCCGGACGCGCAGCTGGTCACCGGAACGGTTCTCGACGAGGTCGCGTTCGGTCCGGAGAACCTGCGGATGCCGGTGCCCGACGTCCTCGCCCGCACCGAGGCCGCCCTGCGCCGCGTGGGGCTGTGGGAGCGCCGCTCCGAGAACCCCGACCGGCTGTCGGGCGGCGGACGTCAGCGGCTGGCGATCGCCTGCGCCCTCGCGATGGGCTCGCCGCTGCTCGTGCTGGACGAGCCGACCGCGAACCTCGACCCCGCCGGGATCGAAGAGGTCTACGCCGCCCTGGCCGAGCTCGTGGCCGCCGGGGATCGGGCCATCCTGCTCGTCGAGCACAACCTCGATGCCGCGGTCGGATTCGTCGACCGGGTGGTCGTGCTCGATCACGACGGGCGGCTCTTCGCCGACGGCACCGTCGACGAGGTCCTCCGCGGCCGCGCCGAGGAGCTGCAGCGGATGGGTGTCTGGCTGCCCGTGTCCACGATCGCCGCGCTGCGTCTCCGCCGCGCCGGCTTCGCGCTCGAGCCCCTTCCCCTCACCCCTGACGAGCTGCGCGCCGCCCTCGACGCCGAGCCCGCGCCCGTCCCCGCAGCATCCGCGTCTCCCCCCGCACCGGCCCCCGCGGCGTCCGGGTCTCCCCCCGCACCGGCCCCCGCGGCATCCGGGATTCGGACAATCGCGCAGATTCCGGATGCCACGCCCGCCGCAGTCCGGAAAACCGCTGAATCTCCGGTTTCCGGACCGGCCGCAGGCAAGCCACCCGGCCCGCTCATCCGCGTGCGCGGCCTGACGCTGCGCCGCGGCCGCACCGAGGTGCTCCACGACATCGACCTCGATGTTCCGCGCGGCGCGTTCGTCGCGGTCGTCGGGGCGAATGGCGCCGGCAAGACCAGCCTCATCCAGGCGATGGCGGGCGTCGTCGCGCCGCCGAAGGGCACCGTGCACGTCGACGGGGTCGACGTCGGTCGCGCTGACGCCCGCACCCTGAGCCGGCGCATCGGCTTCGTGTTCCAGAACCCCGAGCACCAGTTCATCGCGCACACGGTCTTCGACGAGATCGCGCACGGCCTGCGGCTGCAGCGCCTGCCCGAGGAGGAGGTGCGGACGCGCACGACGGCTCTCCTGGATCGATTCGGGCTCGCCTCGAAGGCGGCGAGCCACCCGTTCCTGCTGTCGGGCGGCCAGAAGCGGCGGCTCTCGGTCGGCACGGCGCTCGTCGCCGGGGCCCCCGTGCTCGTGCTCGACGAGCCCACCTTCGGCCAGGACCGTGCACGGGCGGAGGAGCTGCTGTCGCTGCTGTCGGAGTTGAACGCCGAGGGCACCACGATCCTGGTGGTGACCCACGACATGCAGCTGGTCACCGACTACGCCGACCGCACCGTCGTGATGACCGGCGGCCGCGTGCTCGCCGAGGGCCCGACCGCCGAGGTGTTCGCCGACGACGCCTTCATCACCGGCGCAGGCCTGCGCCCGCCGCCGCTGCGGCGTGCGCTGCGGAACCTCGTGCGCCACCCCGAGCTCGCCCGCATCGCGCGTCTGGCCGATCTCCCCGGCGGCCGGGCGGCCCTCCCGCGCTCCGAGCCCGACGGGGCGCCCGCCCAGCTCCCGAACGGCGCCGCGTCGGCCGAGCTTCCGAACGACGCGTCGAGGTCGCGCAAGGTCGCCGATCCCGACCACTCCGCCGCGAATGATCACGAGCTCGGCCCGCACGCGGCACCCGCCCCGCACGCCGCGGGAGGTGCGCTGTGACCGACACCGGGCCCCTGACCGTGGCGACGGCGTCGCGCAGCGCGGTCGATCCGTACGCGCGGCGGGTCGAGGCATCCGCCGTCCGCTTCCTGTACGGCCTCAACCCGCTCGCCAAGCTCGCTGCACCACTGCCCGCCGCCGCGCTGCTGGTCTTCGTGCGGGATGCCGCGACCCCTGCGGCCTTCCTCGCGCTCGCGTACGCCGTGCTGCTGGTGGGCGTCTCGTTCACGCGGCGCCTGGCGGCGATCCTGTTCCTCGCGCTGCCGCTCGGTGCCCTGATCATCGGTTTCGGATTCGCGCTGTGGACGGACGCGTCGCGCGTCGACCAGTCCTGGGTGGTGTGGCAGGTGGGCGGCTGGACGATGTACGGCGGAGCCCTCGCCGTCGGCTTCGCCACCGGGCTCCGGCTGTCGGCCATCCTCGCGCTCACCCTGATCACCGGCCTGTCGACGACGGGTCCCGACCTCGTGCGCGCCACGGTGCAGCAGCTGCGGGTGCCGTACCGGATCGGCTACACCGCGCTCGCGGCGTTCCGGTTCCTGCCCCGTTTCGGGTACGAGCTCGACGTGATCCGCCAGGCGCATCGCGTGCGCGGTGCGCACGGCGGACGGGGGCCGTTCGTCGCGGTCGCGCGGTGGTTCGGCTACATCGTGCCGCTTCTGGCCGGAGCGATCCGCCACGCCGAGAGGGTCGCGCTCGCGATGGATGCCCGCGCCTTCGGGGCGCACCCCGACCGCACCGAGCGGTACACCGTGCCGTGGCGGGCGCGCGACACCGTCTTCACGCTGGCCTTCTGGGCGGTCTCCGCGGCTCTGCTCGCCGCCACCTTCCCGTGGGGTCTGGCCTGACCTCGAGCGGGCCTCCGCCCGGGAGCGACGGATGCCGGAGACCCGGCGCCTCCGCAGAGGGCCGGGTCGTGGCATCCGTCAGCGCTTGCCGACGATCTGGCGCGAGACGATGTCGCGCATGATCTCGTTCGTGCCGCCGTAGATGCGGTGCACGCGGGCATCGAGATAGGCGCGGGCGATCGGGTACTCGGTGATGTAGCCGTAGCCGCCGTGCAGCTGCACGCCGACATCGAGGAGCTCGGCCTCGCGGTCGGTCGTCCAGAACTTGACCTTCGCGGCCTCCTCGGCGGTGAGCTTCTCATCCCGGTAGAGCATCATCGCGCGGTCGACGTAGGCCCACATGACGTCGACGGTGGTGGCCATGTCGGCGAGCTTGAAGCGGGTGTTCTGGAAGTCGGCGATGCGCTCGCCGAACGCCTCACGGCTGAGCACGTAGTCGCGGGTCCACACGAACGCGGCCTCGCCCGCTGCCGCCGCCGCGACGCCGATCGACAGGCGCTCGAGCGGCAGGTTCATCATGAGCTGGATGAAGCCGAGGCCCTCCTTGCCGCCGATGAGGTTCTCTTCGGGAACGAAGACGTCGGTGAACGACAGCTCGGCGGTGTCCCAGCCGTGGAAGCCCATCTTCTCGAGCTTCTTGCCGTGGTCGAAGCCCGTCATGCCGTCCTCGAGGATCAGCAGGCTGAAGGCATCCGGCCGGTTGCCCTCACCCGTCTTGACGAAGGTGACCACCATGTCGGCGGTCTTGCCCGACGAGATGAAGGTCTTCGCACCGTTGACGATGTAGCCGCCCTCGACGCGCTTGGCGGTGGTCTTGATGCCGCGGAGGTCCGAGCCGGCGCCGGGCTCGGTCATCGCGAGGGCGCCGAGGATCTCGCCGGTCGCCATGCCCGGCAGCCACTTCTCCTTCTGCTCCTGCGTGCCCATGTGCACGATGTAGGGCACGGCCAGGTCGTCCTGGATGCCGAGGGCGCCGGCCAGCGAGCCGAGGCCCGCGCCGATCGTCTCTTCGAGCACGATCGAGCGGAAGCGGTAGTCCTGCAGCATGCCGGCGCCACCGAACTCCTCGGGCACCGACAGGCCGATGATCCCGGCCTCGCCCGCCGCCAGCATGGTGGCGCGGTCGATCTCGCCGTCGCGGTCCCACTGCCGGCGCTTCTCGTCCGAGGCGTAGCGCTTGATGAACTCCTTGACGACGTCGCGGAAGGCGTCGTGGTCCTCGTCGTAGATATCCCGCTCCATGGCAGGCGAACCTCTCTCTTCGTCGAGCCGGCGTCCCGTCGCGGCCCCGGTACCCCGATCCTACGCCGCGCCCGCGACATCCAGTCTCACCTGATGTGGAATCGAGTTCCTTCATCACGGATGCCGCGCCCGCTCACTGCGCGTAGTCCGGCGCGGGGGCGAGGGCGAAGAAGGCCTCCAGCGACGTCCACCCGCCGTCGTGGTACGCCTTGGCGAGTTCGGGCCCGATGTAGCGCAGGTGCCAGGGCTCCGGCAGGTACCCGGTCACCTCGGTCGCGCCCTCGACGTAGCGCACGATCCACCCGTGCTCCCACGCGTGCGCAGCGACCCACTGCCCCTGCGGCGTCGCGGCGAGGTCGTCGAGTGTGCCGCAGGCGCCGGCGCACGCGACGACGTCGGCCCCGAGGCCCAGCTGGTGCTCGCTGTACCCGGGCCGCGCACTGACCTGATCGGCACGGTCGCCACGCTCTGCGAAATGCCGCCCGTAGGTCTGCTGCTGCGTCTGGTACGAGCGGAACCCGCTCTCCAGGGCGATCTCGCCGACGCCAGCCGTGCGCGCCGCATTGACGAGCGAGGTGAGAGCGGATGCCGCCTCCGTGCGCAGGGCGCCTCCCTCGATGTTGCGCACGCCGTCGGGCAGCACCAGGCCGCCGGGGCGATAGTCGATCGGAGACGCGGGGCGCAGCTTGTCGACGACGGCCCAGATGCGCGACGAGTCGCCGAGGTCCACGCACGGCGCACGGCCGTCGACCACTGCCGAGCGGAACGCCTCGCCGCCGCCCGCGGCGACGATCGCCTGCTCGTCGGCGCCCGAGCGGAGCGCGGTGAGGAACTCGGGCAGAGCGCAGAGGTCTGCGGCCAGCGGCGACTGCTCCACGGCGGGCACGGGGAGCTGCTCGATCTCACGCGCCTCCAGCGTGGTGGTGAGCGCAGCCTCGACCTCTGCCGGCGGGGCGGGCGGCAGCATCGCGGCCGTCATCGCCGCCGAGCCGAGCAGCAGTGCCGCACCTGCGGCGAGGCCCGCCACCGCGGCGACGCGGCCCGTGAGCCGCCGGGGACGCGCGTGCCGGACCGGCTGCGCGTCCTCGCCGACGGCGAGGACCTCGGCGCCGCGGGCGGCCCGCCGCTCACTCGTCACCGGGCGGCTATGGCGCGCGACGCGCCCGCCCGGTCGCGCTCGCAGCGAGGGAACCGGATGCGTCGCTGCCGTGTCGGGCGCGGCCGCCGCAGGGGAGGTGGTGCGAGGCGCGGACGCGGGGGATGCGGTGTGAGGCGCGGACGCGGGGGAGGCCGTGCAGGCCGCGGCAGCGGGTGCAGGTGCGGCGGACGCGGCGTCCGGTGCGACCGCGGCGGACTCCTCCCGGGCGCGCCGCGCCGCCTCATCGCGCATCGCTCGGGCAGCGCGACGAGTCTCGGGAACGGCTCGGGGGGTGGCGAGCCGGCCAGGCTCCGTCACGCCTGCCATTCTGACCTGGACGGAGCATCGGCGCACGCTTTCCCGCGATGTTCGACACACCGCCCCGGTGTCTTGACGCGCTTTCGAATTTTTGTTCTCATGGGTGAATGCGTTGGCAGGGTCAGGAGCTGGGTGTGGCGGATGCCGCGGCCCTGCCCGGCCTCGAGCAGCTCAACGGCCTCGTGCGCTCGGTCACCACGCCCGAGTTCGCCGGCGTGACCTTCCACGAGGTGCTCTGCAAGTCGGCGCTCAACCATGTGCCGATGGCGTCCGCGATGCCGTTCGACTGGACCGTGAACCCGTACCGCGGATGCAGTCACTCGTGCGTGTACTGCCTGCATCCCGACACGCAGGTTCTGATGGCCGACGGACGCAGCAAGCGCATCGGTGACGTTCGCGCGGGTGACGAGGTCGTCGGCACCCGTCGGGAGGGCGCCTACCGCAGATATGTCCGCGCGACAGTCTCCGCACAGTGGGAGACGCGCAAGCGCGCGTATCGTGTGACGCTCGCCGACGGCACCCTGCTCGTGGCGAGCGGTGACCACCGCTTCCTCACCGAACGCGGCTGGAAGCACGTGCAGCCCGCACCGAAGGGGGCGCCGCAGCGACCGCACCTCACGACGAACAACAAGCTCCTGGGCTTCGGCCTCGGCGGCACCTCGTCCCCCGCGCTTCCGACGGACGCGTACCAGTCGGGCTATCTCTGCGGCCTGATCCGCGGTGACGCGATGATGCTCAGACGGTCGTACCCGCGAAGCAACGGGCGAGGGACCTATGTGGCACATGGATTCCGGCTCGCTCTGGCGGATTCTGAGGCGCTGGACCGCTCCCGCGGCTACCTCGAGGCGGCAGGCGTGCGGACGACCCTCCGCAGATTCTCGGCCGCGACGGCAGAACGCCGCGAGATGAACGCCATCTTCACTTCACGCGGGTCGGATGACGACGCGATCACAGAACTGATCGGATGGCCGCTTGACCCGTCGCCAGAGTGGTCTCGGGGGTTCCTTGCCGGCGTCTTCGACGCCGAGGGGAGCTGCAGCCGGGGAGTGCTGCGGATCATCAATCGCGACCCCCGGATCCTGTCTGCGATCTGCGGCGCCCTCGACGCGCACGGCTTCCCCCATGTGCAGGAGCCGCCCCGCGCGAATGGCGTGAGCGCCGTGCGGCTGCTCGGCGGGCTCCCCGCCCGGCGCCGGTTCTTCGAGCTCACCCAGCCCGCGATCACCCGCAAACTGTCCCTCATCGGCGACGCCGTCACGTCCGCCGCACCACTGCGGGTGGTCTCCATCGAAGACCTCGGCGAGACGATCGACATGGTCGACATCACGACATCGACGGGTGACTTCATCGCGAACGGGGTGATCAGCCACAACTGCTTCGCCCGGGGCACGCACGAGTACCTCGACCTCGACGCCGGGCGGGACTTCGACACGCAGGTCGTCGTGAAGATCAACGTCGCCGACGTGCTCGAGAAGGAACTGCGGCGGGGCAGCTGGCAGCGCCAGCCGGTGATGCTCGGCACCAACACCGACCCCTACCAGCGCGCCGAGGGCCGCTACCAGCTCATGCCGGGCATCGTGTCGGCGCTCGCCGAGTCGGGCACGCCGTTCTCGATCCTCACGAAGGGCACGCTGCTGCGGCGCGATCTGCCGATGCTGACGGATGCCGCGGCCCACGTGCCCGTCACGCTGGCCATGTCGATCGCGGTGTTCGACGACGAGCTGCAGCACCTGATCGAGCCGGGCACGCCGAGCGCCTCCGCCCGGCTGCAGACGGTCCGCGCGGCCGCCGACGCGGGCTTCCGCGTCACGGTGTTCCTGATGCCGATCATCCCGCACCTGACCGACTCGACAGCAGCGATCGACCACGCGCTGTCCCGCATCAAAGAGGCCGGCGCGATCCGGGTGGTCTACGGCGCGCTGCACCTCCGGCCGGGCGCGAAGCAGTGGTTCATGCAGTGGCTCGAGCAGCGGCATCCGGAACTCGTGCCGTCGTATCGAGGGATGTACCCCGGCGTGACCGCGAATGCGCCGAAGGCGTACCGTGCATGGCTGGCGCAGCGCGTGCGGCCGCTCCTGCGCGCGCACCGGCTCGACGGGCGCGCCGAGGAGGAGCACGGGCGCGGGGCGCCGGTGGCAGGACTCGCCGACCGCGCCGACGCACGCGCCGCTCCGATCGTCACGACCTCACGCGGGCGTGCCGCCCCCGCGAGCGCGAGGAACACGACGGCGAGGAGCGCGACGGCGAGGATCGCGACGCTCGGCGCCGAGGCATCCGGCCGGCTCTTCTGACGGCGAGCCCGCCCTCAGCCGGCCAGCGTCACGCGCACGGCCGCGGCGTACGCGACGTACCCCGCGCTGTTGGGGTGGAAGGCGTTCCTGCTGCTGAGCCACCGGAAGTCGTTGATCCACGGGGCGGTGCTGCCGATGCCGTGTCCGGCGAAGTCGTCCTCGACGTCGACGAAGCGGGCGCCGTTGGCGACGGTCACCTGCTCGATGACGTCGTTCAGGACGACGGTCTGGTCGTTCACCTCGTCCGCCCACGTGTACTTGGGGTTGACGCCCGAGGAGTTCTCCCAGAACAGCAGCGGGTACCCGGTCACCACGATGCGCGCAGTCGCGGCCTTGGTGCGGATCGCCCCGATCACGTTCGCGATGCTGGCCTTGAAGGCGTCCGAGGTCGCGATCGCGGACCCCGCGGCGATCTTCGAGGAGCAGGTCGAGGTGACCAGGACGAAGCAGTTCTGCATGACGTCGGCGAACCCGACGTCGTTGCCGCCGACGGTCACCGTGACGATGCTCGCGTCGGCGGGGATGCCGGCGACCTGCGTCAGCACCGCGGACGTGTTGGCGCCCGAGCAGGCGAGGAAGGCGACGAGCCGCTTGTCGGGATCGGCGTCGAGCAGCTTCGGGTAGCTCTTTGAGCTGCGGTAGCAGGAGCTGTCGAGATAGCTGTCGGCGCCCACGCCGGCGGCGAACGAGTCGCCCACCGCCGCGTACGCGGGCTCGACGGTGCCCCCGCCGCCTCCGCCGCCCCCGCCGCCTCCGCCGTTGCCGCCGCCGGGCTTGTCGGGCTTCGCGGCCGCGACCGGCGCGGCCCAGCCCGCCTCAGCGGGGGCCGCGACGGCGAGCAGGCATGCCACCGCCAGCGCGGCGACCACCGCAATGACGGCGCGCAGCCGGCGCCGCGAATCCTCGTGCGTCCGCACGCGTGTGATCGAGACGTCCATCGGAATACCCCCAGTGCTCTCGACCCCCCAGTCGACTCGACGCCTTCGTCGATGGTCACAGCAATACCACAGCGGCCATCGGGGCGGAAGGGCCCCGCTGCGACGGGGCTCAGACTCCCACCGGCACGGAGCGTGCCGCGCCGGCGGGGAGCGGTGCCGGCTCAGGTCGTCCCTGGGCGATCGGCGGGGCCGATGGCGCCGCGACGACCTCCGGTGCGGCGAGGTGCGCCAGCACCGCGTCGAGCACGACGTCTGCCGCGAGCAGCCGGTTGTGCCCGAGTCCGCGCGTCTCCAGAAGACGGGCACCGGGATGCGCCGCCGCGATGCGCTGCGCCTCCGCGAAGGGCACGAGGCGGTCTTCACGGTCGTGGGCGATCAGCAGCGGCACCGTGGCCGGCACGGGCCGCTGCACGCTCGACAGCCACGCGAACGGGTCGGGCTCACCCGGGAAGTACCGGCTCGCGAACAGCTCCTTCATCCGGAGCGACACGGCATCGGAGTAGCCGAGGCCCGCCTGGAACTGCGTGAGCAGCGCAGCGGCGTCCGCCGGCGCGGCGATGGTGACCACCCGCGATGCCCGGATGCCTCCCGCGGCGCCGATCAGCGTGGCGAGCCCGCCGAACGAGTGCCCGATCATGGCCTCGAACCCGCCGTGGCGCTCCTGGAGTGTCGCGAAGACGTGGAGCCAGTCCACGAGGTACGTGCGCCGCCCGGCCGAGTTCCCGTGGGCCGGCGCGTCGAACGCGACGACACGGTAGTCCTCGGCGACGAGCTCGCGGATGAGCGGCGCGAACTGACTGGCGCGCGCATCCCAGCCGTGCGCGAGCAGCACGACCCGGTTTCCGCCGCCCCACTCGTACGTCTCGACCTCGGCACCGCGCCGATCTACGCCCGCGACCGTGACGCGACCGCGTCGGGCGCGGGACATCGTCGGCTCGTGGTCGGGGTGAACGGGCCGCGGACTGGCGACGCGGCCGAAGAGCGGCATCGCGACGGCGGCGCCCCACCGGGGCGAGAGGGCGCCTGCGGCGCGGACGGACGTGCCGGCGACGGCGGCTGCGACATCCATGATGCTCCGATCCGAAGAATACGAACGGTCGTACTTATGAATACGAACGATCGTACGGTAACCTCGAGGCATGGCACAACCCCCCGTCGACCGCCGCCGCCTGCGCGGCGACGAGTCGCGGCGTGCCGTGTTGTCGCACGCGGTCGACACGGCGACGGTCGAGGGCCTCGACGGCCTCACGATCGGCCGGCTGGCGGATGCCTCGGGGCACAGCAAGAGCGGCATCGCCACGCTCTTCGGGTCGAAGGAGCAGCTGCAGCTGGCCGTCGTCGCGGCGGCGCGAGAGGTCTTCATCGACCGCGTGGTGGCGCCCGCCCGTGCCAGGACACCGCGCGGGCTCGTCCGCGTCTGCGCGCTCCTCACCGACTGGGTCTCCTACTCGCGCGACCGCGTGTTCAGCGGCGGGTGCTTCTTCGCGGCGACGTCCGTCGAGTTCGATGCCAAGCCGGGTGTCGTGCGGGACGCCGTCATCGCCGCCTCGGGCCAGTGGGAGGACTACCTCACCGCGAGCATCGAGCACGCGATGGCCGCCGGCGAGCTGCCTCTGCTCGACGATGCGCGCCAGCTGACGTTCGAGCTGGTGTCGTTCCTCGAGGCCGCCAACACCCGCTCCCTGCTGCACGCGAGCGATGAGCCGTACCGCCGCGCCGAGGTCGCCGTCCGCGCCCGGCTGACGGCGCTCGGCGGTGACCCCGCGCTGGTCGACGCGATCGGCGCAGCCTCCACGCCCTGAGCCGCATCCGCGCCGCGCGCCCCTGGCGCGGACCGGATGCGCGGAGGACGATGTCGGGATGGCGCGCTTCCTGCTGTCGGCGATGCCGTTCACCGGGCACGTGACCCCGCTGCGGGCGATCGCGCACGCGCTCGTGGGGCGCGGGCACGACGTGCGGTTCTACACCGGCTCGGCCTTCCGGGCCGCGGTGGCGGCATCCGGCGCGGTCCTCGTGCCATGGCGCAGCGCCCCGGACTTCGACGAGAACGATCTGCGCGCGTCGTTCCCGCGACTGGAGGGCAGGAAGGGCATCAGGCAGGTCTTCGTGAACCTCGAGGACGTCATGATCGGCACGGCCCCCGCGCAGGTGGAGGATCTGCAGGCGGAGTGGGACCGGGAGCCGTGGGATGCCGTCGTCGCCGACGAGACCTCGGTCGGCGTCGCGCTCTTCGCGGAGCGGATCGGATGCCCCTGGGCCACGGTCGCCGTGCTGCCGCTGAGCCTGCCGAGCCGGCAGGGCGCCCCCAGCGGCCTGGGCATCGCGCCGGGGCGCAATCCCCTCACGCGCGCGAGGGATGCCGCCCTCCGCGCAGTCGCCCCGCTGCTGATGCGTCCCCTCGCAGCACCGCTCGCCCGCGCGCGCGACGCCGTAGGCCTGCCGGCGGACGCGACGCCGTTCGCGGCAGCGGCGTACTCGCCCGAGCGCATCCTCGCCAGCGGCGCGCCACTGCTCGACTTCGCCCGCGCGCGGCCCGACCACCTGGACTTCGTGGGACTGCTCGCGGCGCCGGCATCCGATCCCGGCCCGCTGCCGGGCTGGTGGGGCGACCTCGACGGTCGCACGGTGGTGCACGTGACACAGGGGACGCAGAACATCGATCCGGCCGACCTCATCCGGCCGGCGCTGGAGGCGCTCGCGCACCGCAACCTGCTCATCGTGGTGTCGACCGGGGTGCGCGGACGCGACAGGCTGCCGTTCCCGGTGCCGGGGAACGCCCGGGTCGCGGGATTCCTCCCCTACGACCGGCTGCTCCCGCGCACCGACGTCGTGATCACGAACGGCGGATGGGGCGGCACCCTGACCGCGCTCAGCCACGGCATCCCGCTCGTGGTCGCGGGCGGCGATCTCGACAAGCCGGAGGTTGCCGCCCGCGTCGCATGGACGGGAGCAGGCGTCGATCTGCGCACCGGCACGCCGACCGTCGGGCAGATCGCGCGTGCCTACGAGCGCGTCACGACCGACCCCGCGGTGAGGGATTCCGCAAGCCGCGTGGGCGCACAGCTGCGGTCGCTCGGCGGAGCCGCCGGAGCCGCTCGGCTGCTCGAGGCCTTCACGCTGCGCGGCTGACCGCCCCTGCGGCCGGCGCGCCCCTCGCCGTCAGCGGCGCCCGCTGTCGAAGAGGGGATCGCCCGGCCGCGCCTCGTCGAACGGCGCGTCGATGTCGGCGCGCTCGAGCAGCTCGGCGAGCCGTGCGCGACGGGAGCGGGTCACGAGGGTGACCACCAGGCCGCTGCGCCCGGCGCGGCCGGTGCGGCCGGCGCGGTGCAGGTACGTCTTGTACTCGTCCGGCGGATCGGCCTGCACCACGAGGTCGATGTCGTCGACGTGGATGCCGCGGGCCGCGACATCCGTCGCCACCAGCACGTCGATGCGCCCCGACGTGAGCTTCTCGAGGTTGCGGGTGCGCCGAGCCTGATCGAGATCGCCGTGCAGCGCGAGGGCCCGGATGCCGGCCTCATCGAGCTGCGCCGCGACCATCTCGGCGTACGCGCGCGTGCGCGTGAACACGAGCGCCTTCCCGGCCGCGCCGACGAGCGCCCGCAGGACCTCGGGCTTGTCGCGGTGGTCGATCACGAGCACGCGATGGTCGATGGTGCCGGAGCGCTGCGTCTCGCCCGCCACCTCGAACACGGCGGCCTCGGCGAGGAACTCGCGCACGAGCGTCTGCACCTGTCCGTCCAGCGTCGCCGAGAACAGCAGCCGCTGCGCCTCCCGCGGCGTGCGGCGCATCAGGCGCTGCACCGGCTCGAGGAAGCCCAGTTCGCACATGTGATCGGCTTCGTCGAGCACGGCGACGCGCACCTGCGACAGGTCGAGGGCGCGGGATTCGACGAGGTCCTCGATGCGGCCGGGCGTGCCGATGACGATGTCGATGCCCTTCTTGAGCGCGCCGAGCTGCCGCGCCTTGGGCACGCCGCCGTAGATCTGCGTCGTGAAGAGGCCGACGCTGCGCGCGATCGGCTGGATCGTGGCGTCGATCTGCAGCGCCAGCTCCCTCGTCGGCGCGAGGACCAGCGCGCGCGGCGGCCGGCCGAAGTCGCGCTTCTGCCCGGCCTGCGAGCGCAGCACGCTCTCGACGAGCGGCGCACCGAAGGCGATGGTCTTGCCCGAGCCGGTGCGCCCGCGCGCGAGCACGTCCCGGCCGTCCAGGATCGCGGGGATCGTCGCGGCCTGGATGGGGAACGGATGCCGCGCCCCGAGCTCGCCGATGGCCTTGACGATGTTCTGCCCCAGGCCGAGGTCGGCGAACGTGGCGCCTTCGACCTCGGTGGGCGAGACCGCCGCGGCGTCGAGCCGCTCGTGCACCACGTCCTGGCGGGTCGTCCGATCGGCGCGACCGGCGTCCCGGCGCGGCGCGGCATCGCGGCCGGGGCGCGAATCGCGGCCGGCGCGCGGGTCGCGGCCGGGGCGCGGGTCGCGGCCGGCTGCGGCATCCCGTCGCGGCTCTGCGGGGCGCGCTCGCTCATCGCGGGAGTGGCTCCGGATGGAGCGCGCCTCATCGCGCCCCGCCCGCTCCTGCTCCGTCCAGCGACGCTTCGCGGGCGCCGGCCCGGCGTCGTCGCGGTGGCCGCGGTGCCCCGGGCTGCGGCTGCCGGGCTTCCCCGTCGACGATTCACCGGGACGCCGCTTCGCGTCGTCGCCGTCACGCGATCCGCCGGCGCGGTACTTCGGGCTGTAGCGCGGGTCGAAGTTCTTGGCCGCACGCCCCCCGCCGGGCTTCTTGTTCTTGGGCATCCGGTTCCTCACTGTGCGGTTTCGGCGGGCATCGGCAGCGCCGTCGGCGCGGCGTGGGCGGGGTGCGCCCAGCGTACTCGCGGCCGTCCGGCGACCCCTCCGATACCGCCTTCCGGGGGATCGGCGCAAGTTCTGGTCAGCGCTTGCCGGGCTCGGCAGGTTAGTGTTACCACAGGCGGCTTGCCGCTCAACAGCCTGGGAGGGCTGTTCCTGGGGTTAGTCGTCGTATACCGATGGGCCCCGGACCGGGGATTCTATGGGGGGACGACCGGCACCGGGCTCACGCACCGAACCGATCGTGAGTCTCGAATGTCTCCCACGACCCTTTGCGATGCACCAAGCGCCCCACCGGTCCAGGACGGCGCCGTGATGTCGGCGGCCACCGCCACTCTCTCACATGTCGCGGCGGACACGGCGCCGGTGCAGGCGACGCGGCGTGACATCGTCGTGCCCGCCGTCAGCACGACGACCCGCCGGACGAGCGCCACGCCGTCGATCGTCTCGACGACCGCGCCGGCCGCGCTGCGGAGCGCGCGCCCGGCCGCAGAGACCGCGCTCATCGCGCACCGCGTCGGCAAGCTGGCCGTGCTGTCGCTCCCCGTCGGCGTGCTGGTGTCCGTTCTGACGACCAGCGACGCGACGTGGTGGCACCTCCACTTCTCGCAGCTCGGCACCCATTCCGACCTGTCGGGACGCACGTTCAACTCGATCGTGATCTTCTCGGGGTTCTTCCTCGCCGCCTACGGCGTGTTCCTGTCCCTCGCCCTGCCGGCCGGCATCGGCCGCCGCGCAGCGCGCGCGTTCCGCGGCTCGGTGGTCTCGGCGGGGCTCCACCTCACCGCCGTCGGCCTCGTGCCGATCCCGGTGAGCGCCGTGGTGCACGACGTCATCGCGAGCGGGCTCGGCCTGTCGTTCCTTGCGACGGTGGCCACGGGCCTGGCGATCCCCGGACGCAGCCGGCGATTCCGCCGGGCCACCGTGTTCTGCGTGGGCCTGCTCGCGACCGGCATGGTCGCGCTCGCCGCGGGCTTCATCACGCTCGCGCTCTTCGAGTTCGTCGCCTTCGTCTCGATGGGCGTCTGGCTCCTCTCGCTGCCGCGCGCCCTGGCCCACCGGGTGACGCCCGCGCCGGCGGCCGAGCCGGTGAGGCCTCCGGCCGGAGCGCCCCGAGAATGGATGCCATGGCAGAACCCGTGGCCCACCCCATCACCGTCGCGATCGAACGACGCATCGACCCTTCCCGCACCGTCGAGGCCACGAGCTGGATGCAGGCCGGCACCGATCTCGCCGCGGGCTTCCCTGGCTTCCTCGGGTCGGGCTGGGTCCGCGCCGGCGAGGCCAGCGACCTCTGGTACATGCTGTACCGGTTCCGCGACATCCCGACCCTCGAGGGGTGGGAGGACTCCCCGCAGCGCTCATGGTGGCTCGACTCCGGCCGTGCCTTCGCGAGCGAGGTCAGGGTCGAGCGCCGCACCGGCATCGAGGGGTGGTTCGACGCTCCGTTCGCCACGCACGTCGAGCCCCGGCATCCGGATCGTCCCTCGTCACCGGCCACCGGTCCGGTGCAGCAGCCCATCCCGGCCGCTCCTCCGCGCTGGAAGCAGGCGGTCACGATCTGGCTCGGCTTCTTCCCCACGAACCTCCTCGCGTCGTGGCTCCTCGGCTTCGTTCCGGGCTTCACGGAGTGGCCGCTGATCCTGCGCGTGCTGCTGGCGACGCTGCTGCTGACGCCGGTGATGACGTACGCGGTGCTCCCGTGGGTGACACGGATGCTGCGCCCCTGGCTGCAGCGGGGCGCCTGAGGCCCCCCGGCTCAGCGATTGCCCGCCGAGCAGGTCGCCTGCTCGGCCGTCGACCCGGTGATGTTCTCGGAGAGGACGACGGGCTCCTCGACCGGGTCGGGCGCGCTCGTGACGCCGGTGCTGGGGCTCGGCGACGGGTCGGTCGTCTCGGGCGGGGCGACCTCGATCACGCCGCCGTTCGACCCGGCGTCGCCTGACACCTGGAGGGGCCGGTTGGCCGCCAGGGCGTCCCACAGTCCCTGCGCCGCAGCGTGGTCGGGGACGACCCGGTTGCGATCGTAGGGGTCCTCCAGCACCGGGTACTGCACGAACACGACCTGATCCAGGGGCACGTCCTTGCCCGCGAGCGCGAGTTGCACGATGCGCAACGGGTCCGCGAGCGACTCGGTCGGCGTGATGTTGTCGGCGGCGGTGGCGGCGAGCCGGAACAGCGTGGCCGGGTTCGCGAGGACCTCCTCGCTCGTCAGCTTCCGCACCAGGCGCGACATGTACTGCTGCTGGTTGCCGATGCGCGCCAGGTCGCTCTGATCGCCCACGCCGTGCCGCGTGCGCAGGAACTGCAGCGCCTCGAAGCCCGCGATGGTCCGCGGCCCCGGCGGCCAGTCGATCCCGGTGAACGGGTCGCGCATCCCGTCGTTGCCGATGCAGACCTCGACCCCGCCGATGGCGGAGGTGATCGCCACGACGCCGCCGAAGCTGACCTTCGCGGCGAACTGGATGTTCTGCTGCGTCAGGTTCGACACGGTCTTCGTCACGCACGCGAGCCCGCCCAGGCGGTACACCGTGTTGATCTGCAGCTTGGGGATCTCGTCGGTCGTCGAGCCGTCCGCTTGTGTGCACGACGGGACGGGCGTCATGAGATCGCGCGGGAACGACACCACCGTCACCCGTCGCGGGTCGTCCGAGACGTGGACGAGCACGTTCACGTCGTTGAGCTCGTTCATCGAGTCCGGCCCGGTGCACCGCGGCCCGATCGCGGCGACGAGCTCGGGCTCGCATTCGTCCGTGCCGACGACGAGCAGGTCGAACGGCCCCTCGATGGGGCCCATCTCGGGCGGCGGCAGCGGCGTCTGGTCCTGCAGGACCACGGCGTCCTCGGCGAAGCTCGCGCTGAGGTCGTAGAGGAAGTATGCGACGACGGCTCCGCCGGCGACGAGGAGCGCCGTCGCCGTGACGCCCGCGATGGTCAGCGCCTGGCCCAGGGGGGTCGGCGAGGTCAGCGGTGCGTGACGCGCGACTGTCCGCCGCTTCGAAGCCCCCCAACGCGACAACGGGATCACCCCTTCCCCCGCGCCCTTGCGATCCTGTCATCCTCCCACCGCTGCGCGCGGGCAGGGAGAACCGTCACCGAATCTTGACGCGCCGGGCGACCCACGCGACCCGTGCCGGTCGTACCCTGACCTCGTGAGCACCGTGAACACCTCGCCGCGTGATGCCGCAGCACCCACGCCCGGTCGCCGGGCGGAATCCGAGGCCGTCTACGCCGCCCTCGGCGCGGGAGTGGTCGGCGCCGTCTACGGCTTCTTGGTCGGCATGTTCGCTCCCGATCTTCAGCTGGCCGGGCAGGCGGACTCGTTCGCCGTCTGGGCGGCGGCCGGCGCGACAGTCGTCGCCGCCGTCGCATCGACGGCCGAGTACTGGCGTGCGCGCCACCGGCCCGGACAGGAGTGGCGGCAGTCCCTGCCGTCGTGGAAGTTCATCGTGAACACGGTCTCGGTCGTGATCGTGCATGCGGCCCTCGCGTTCGTCGCCGTGTACGCGCTGTACCGCGTGCTCGCGATGGGCTTCATCGGGCTGCCGATCGTCACCTTCTGGGCCGTGGTGCTGATGTCCGTGACCCTCGGCCTCACGACCTGGGTCGTCTTCCTGTCGGTGTCGGCGATGACCACCCAGCGCATGTCGACGCTGCTGTTGGCGTTCATCGCGATCGGCACGCTCACCGCGATGGTGACGACCCCCGATCCGCGCTGGTGGACGATCCACTTCAGCCACCTCGGCACCTTCGAGGACGACCTGTCGAGCTGGGTCTTCAACGGCACCCTGATCGCGGCGGGCCTGCTCGTGACGACGTTCGCGGTCTACATCGCCAACGACATGCGCGCACTCGCGGCGGCGGGGGTCCTCGAGAACCCCCGCGCGCCGCGGACCGTGCCGGTGCTCTTCGTGATCATGGGCATCATGCTCGCGTGCGTCGGCGTGTTTCCCGTCGACGTGAATCTCGCGCTGCACAACATCTCGGCCTCGGGCATGGCGGCGATGTTCCTCGTGCTGCTGATCGGGGGCCCCAGATTCTTCCGAGGGATGCCGCGCACCTACTTCGTGGCCTCATGGGCGTTCCTGGCCGCGATGGCGGCATCGGTGATCCTCTTCATCCCGGCCATCGGGTTCTTCTCACTCACCGCCTTCGAGATCATCGTCTTCGCGCTGGTCTTCGGCTGGATCGCCGTCTTCATCCGCTTCCTCGGCGTCGCCGGTCGGCAGGACTGACGCCCTGTCGCCGGGCGCTGCGCGGCGGGACAATGTCCGCAATGGACGCGTCCGTCATGGAACTGGAGATCGGGCCCGGTTCGGAGCCGGGCTCGTACGTCACCCGTGTGCTCCACTCCGTCGGCGGGGGTGAGCCGACCGCGAGCTTCCGGCTCGACGTGGACGAGCTCCTCGACCGCCGGCCGCTGCTGGAGGCGAGCGTCCTGGCGTCGGCGGTGCCGGCCCGCCGGGTGATGGCGGACAGCGAGGCGATCGTCCAGGACGTCGGCCGCCGCCTCTTCGACGCGGCGTTCACCGGTGACGTCGCCACCGCGTACCGCACCAGCATGGCGGTCGCCTCGGAACGCGGTCTCAGCGTGCAGGTCTCGCTGCGGCTGACCGCTCCGGGACTGGCCGCGCTGCCGTGGGAGACGCTGTACGACCCCGTCACCGAGCGCTATCTGTGCCGCAAGGATCCGCTGGTGCGCAACGTTCCCTCGCCGCACGTCCCCGCCCTGCAGGTGACGCGGCCGCTCCGGGTGCTCGGCATGATCTCGTCGCCGCGGGGTCTCGTCGCCCTGGATGTGGACCTCGAGCGCTCACGGCTCGAGGAGGCGCTGCGCGCGCACCTCGAGGACGGCCGCGTCGAGCTGCACTGGCTCGACGAGGTCACGTGGGACGCGCTGCACGCGAAGCTGCTCGAATCCGCCTGGCACGTCCTCCACTTCATCGGCCATGGGACGTACGACAGCGCGACCGATGAGGGGGTGCTGGCGTTCGTGGGACGCGACGGGCGGCCGGACTACGTCACAGCCTCCGCCCTCGCCGATCTGCTCGACGAGGCCGAGCCGACACCACCGCTGGTGGTGCTCAACTCGTGTCAGTCCGGTGCCAGCGGACCCACCGACCTGTTCTCGGGCACCGCGGCCGCTCTCGCGCGCAGCGGCATCCGTGCGGTCGCCGCGATGCAGTTCCCGATCAGCGATCCCGCGGCGCTCGCGTTCGCGCGCGGGTTCTACACGGCCCTGGCCCATGACCGCGGCGTCGACGAGGCCGTCCGCAGCGGCCGGATCGGCATCCTCGGCGGCGGACGCGGGACGCTCGAGTGGGTCACACCGGTGCTGTACCTGCGAGGCGACGGCCACCTGTTCGATCTCGTCGGCCCGGCGGCCGGCCCGCCGCCGGAGCAGCGCTCGCCCACCCCGCCTGACGACGACGCCTCCCCGACGGCCGGCTCGGGAACGGACACGCAGCGGGATGCCGTGCCCGACGCCGAATCCGCCCGCGGGGCGTCCGCCTGGCGACGATGGGCGATCGGCGGTGCCGCCGCCGCCCTCGCGATCGCCGCGGGCGCGGCGATCTACGCCGCAATGACGGTGGCCCAGGGCGGCGGTGGCACCGCCGGCACCGACGAGGGCGGATCCGGCGGCTCCGCCAGCACCGCCCGCCTCGCCGTCCCGCTCGACATCGAGTGGGTCGACACGGGCCTGTACTGCCTCCTCGGCGACGAGTTCGTCATCGAGGTGACCGGGCGCGGCTGGCTCGACGAGACGGCCGAGTCGCAGATCGGGCCGGAGGGCGTCGTCGACGACGCATCCACCGGCACGCGCGTCCTCGCCGAGGCGGGCACCGGCGCCGTCATCGGCACGCTCAGCACCACGCCCGAGGTCTTCGCCGTCGGCGCGGGCACCACCTACGAGTGCCCGACGCAGGGCGACCTCATGCTCGGGATCAACGACACCGACCTGGCCGACAACAGCGGCGAGTTCGCCGCGTTCGTCACGCTCAACCAATAGGACGGACCGGACGCCGCGGCCATCCCCCGGGCGTCAGTCCGCGTCGCGACGCCACGTGAGGGTGACGGTGAAGTTCGCCTGCACCGCGGTCGACGCGATGACGGCGCCGAGGTCGGCCGACAGCTGCAGCCCGAACTCGACCCTCACCTCGGTCGGCGGATTCGGGCCGGACCGCACGGCGTCGAGGACGGCGGCGGCGGCCGGCCGTGCCCGCTGCACCACGCTCTCGAACGACTCGCTCGCCCGGGTGACGACGGCCTCGGTGCGAGCGCCGCCACGGAAGACGGGGCCGGGCGAGGCATCCGTCTCGGGAGCGTTCGAGGCGACGACGATGGAGCCGCCGTCGCCCAGCGCGAACTCGACAAGCTGCGTGACCATGGCACCCGCGCCTCCCCCCGGCGGCCGGCTCGCCTGCCGTGGTGGGAGTCTCCCGCAGGCGGCGGCGCGGTGCAACGGGCAGGGCGCCGGGTCCGGCGGCGGTTCCCCGAGCGGCGTTACAGTTGGGCCCAACGGCACGAGGAGGAGTCATGGCGAACACCGATCGGGATCTCGAGCCCGGAGGCGAAGTCGACCTCGCGATCGAGCGCGCGCTCGAGGAAGTGAACCTTCGTGCCGGCGATGCGACGAGCACGTCGACGGCCTACATCCTCGAGGACCGCGAGGTGTCCGCCGCGGAGGCGGGCGACGCGGACGCTGACGGCGACTGAGGGCCGACCGCACGGCGACATAGGGCGACGGTTGTCAAGACCACCGTGCGCCGGGCGTCGCGTCGTACGCTCCGAGGAGGCCCCGCCGCACCTGGGAGGTTCGCACGATCGTGGGACGAACGACTGATCCGGTCCTCCGCGACCCCTCGCCGGATGAGCAGACGCTGACGGCCGGCGACGAACGTGACCGTCGGTCACTCATCGCGCCAGGCCTCCCCCGCGACCGGTGGTGCGCAGAGGCCCTCGCCGAGGCGGTGAGCATCCCGGACCTCGGGCGCGACATCCCGGCCACCATCGACTGGTGCGTGCGGGTCGGACGTGAGGCCCCCGCCGCGGGCGACGGACGCACGACGGAGCTGTGGGACCTCCTCGCGGCGACCGCGGCACGCGATGTCGCAGCGGCCCGCGTCCTGGAACCCCACCTCGATGCGCTGAGCATCCTTCGGCAGGCCGGCACCGATCTCGCCTCCGGCGCCGATCCGTGGCGGGTCCGGGATATCGGGGTGGATGAGTCCTCGTCGTGGGGCGTCTTCGCGGCGGAAGGGCCGGGGATGCGCGTGGACGCGGGCGAGACGTCCTCGGGGTGGCGGCTCACCGGCACCAAGCCGTGGTGCTCCCTCGCGGCGCACCTGTCCCACGCCCTGGTGACGGCCTTCGTCGGCGAGGAGCGCCGTCTGTTCGCGGTCGCGCTGCGCGAGCCGGAGGTGCACCCGCACGAAGGGCCTTGGGTGGCGCGCGGCCTGCCCGACATCGTCAGCGCGCCCGTCGACTTCGACGGGGCCCGCGCGGTCCCGGTCGGCGCCGCCGGCTGGTACCTCTCGCGCCCGGGTTTCGCGTGGGGCGGGATGTCGGTCGCCGCCTGCTGGTGGGGCGGTGCGCGCGGGATCGCCGACGCCGTTCGCGCGGCGGCGTCGTCGGAGCGCGCCGACCAGATCGCCCTCGTCCACCTCGGGCGAGCGGATGCCGCGCTCTGGGGCGCCCGCGCCGCGCTGCGGGAGGCAGCCGCCCTGATCGACGGCGGGTCCGTCCCGGACCCCCGGCTGCTGGCCGAGCGCGTCCGCACGACCGTCGTCGGCGCCGCGACCACCGTTCTCGCCGAGGCGGATTCGGCCCTCGGCCCGGGCCCGCTGGTGTCGGATGCCGCATACGCACGCAGGGTGGCCGACCTCCACCTGTACCTCCGGCAGCACCACGGGCTGCGGGATGCCGCACGGCTGGGACGCCTCGCGATCGAGGGCGAGCGCGACTGATGGCGCCGTTCAGCCACCTCGACGACGGCACCGCCGAGTCGGTCTGGCGCGACGAGCTGGCGCGCCGCACGTTCCGTCGACTCGACGATTCGTTCGAGCAGCTCGTCGTGGTCGCCGCGCATCCCGACGACGAGACCCTCGGCGCGGGTGGGCTCCTCGCCCGCGCCGCCCGGCGGGGAGCGCGGATCGTCGTGGTGATCGCGACCGACGGCGAGGCATCCCACCCGGAATCCCCCACGCACGACCAGGCGACGCTCGCGCGCTTACGCCGCGAGGAGGTGGGCCGGGCCGTCGGGCTGCTGGCGCCCGACGCCGAGGTCACCTTCCTCGGCCTGCCGGACGGCGGCCTCGACCGGGTCGAGGGCGAACTCGGCGAGCGCCTCGGCGCCGTCCTCGACGAGGTGCCGGCCGTGGACCCGCATCGGGTGGTCGTCGCCGCTCCGTGGGCGAAGGACCGCCACCGCGACCACCGGATCGCCGCCGAGGTCACCGCGGCGATCGCCGCCCGTCGCGGATTCACGCTGCTCGGGTATCCGGTGTGGGCGTGGCACTGGGGCACGCCGGCGGACCTGCCCTGGGAACGGCTGGTCGCACTCGCCCTCGACGACGGCGAGCGCCGCGCGAAGCGGCAGGCACTGGCGTCGCACACCACCCAGACGGCGCCGCTGTCCGATCTGCCCGGCGACGAGGCGCTCCTGCACGCCGGCATGCTGGAGCACTTCGACCGCGACGTCGAGCTCTTCGTGGTCGAACCGGGCGCCCTCGAGCATTCCCAGGAGAGTCTCGACGCCCGCTGGTTCGACGACTTCTACCGGCGCAACGGCGACGACCCGTGGGGATTCGAGTCGCGGTGGTACGAGCGGCGCAAGCGGGCGGTGCTGATGGCGACGCTGCCGACCGCCGAGCTGGGCGACGTCTTCGAGATCGGCTGCTCCACCGGAATGCTCACCCGCGAGCTCGCCGACCGCGCGAGACACGTGATCGCGATGGATGCCGCGGCCGCCGCCCTCCAGACGGCCCGCGCCCGCCTCGGCGACGGTGCGCGGGTGTCGCTCCGCCGCGGTAGCGTCCCGGCGGACTGGCCGGAGGGCCGTTTCGACACGATCGTCCTGTCAGAGGTCGGCTACTACCTCTCTCCGTCGGACCTGCAGCGCACGATCGCGCTGATCGAGGGGTCGCTCGCCGACGACGGCCGGCTGGTCGCCTGTCACTGGCGTCACCCGGTCGCCGCGTATCCGCAGGCGGGCGACGACGTGCACGAGGCGCTCCATCGCGTCGCGGCGTGGGACGCGATCGTCCGCCACGAGGAGCGCGACTTCGTGCTGGAGGTCTTCGCCCGGCGTCCCGCGCGCTCGGTGGCCGAGGCCGAGGGACTCGTATGAGCCGCCGGCAGGCCGACGTCATGGTCGTGGCCGTCCCGGTCCGCGACGAAGAGCTGCTGCTCGAGGCATCCCTGTCGGCCCTCGCCGTCGCCGTCGACCGCGGGTCGGCGGCCGGCATCAGGACCGAGGTGCGCATCGTGCTGGATCGGTGCACGGATGCCTCCGCCGACGTCGCCGCGCAGTTCGCGTTCCCCACGCTCGTCTCGACCGCCGGCCGGGTGGGCGCCGCCCGCGCCGCCGGCATCGCCCACGCGTTGAACGCGCTCGCGGGCGTCCCGCTCGAGCGGGTGTGGATCGCCAGCACCGACGCCGATTCGCGGGTGCCCGCAGGGTGGCTCACGCACTTCCGCGAGATCTCGCGGATCGCGGACCTGTGCGTCGGCACCGTACGGCCCGACTTCGATGACCTGTCGGTCGCGCAGCGCGCCCTCTGGCTGCGCACCCACACGCGTGGCCGACCCAACGGGCACGTCCACGGCGCGAACCTCGGGCTGAGCGCGCGCACCTATCTCGACGCCGGCGGGTTCGCGCCGCTCGGTGAGCACGAGGACGTGGACCTCGTCACGCGGTGCCGCAACCGCGGCGCGCGTATCGTCGCCAGCGACGAGGCCGAGGTCATCACGTCCGGCCGCCTGACCGGCCGGACGCCCGGTGGGTATGCCGGGTACCTGCGCCAGCAGGCGACAGATCTCGCACGCGACGCCTCGGAATAGACGGTCGCGTCGACCGGAACCGGAACAACAGTGAAGGAGCTGTCATGGACGAATCGCCGACAGGCCCATCGGAACGGATCTCCACCACCGACTTCCGCCGGGCGAAGAAGACGGCGGATTGGCCGGTCACGCCTTTCGGTCCCGAGGCCGTCTTCACCGCCGCGTCGTTCTCACAGGCAGCGGAGCTCATCGCGCCGATCGTCGCCGCCGCCGAACGGTACGGGGTCCACCCGGACGTCGACCTGCGCCCGGAAGGGGTCGTCGTGCGCATCCCGGCAGACGACGACGGCATCCCCGCGGCGGCGATCGCGTTCGCGGCGGAGGTATCCGAGGCGGCCGCGGAGCTCCGGCTGGCCGCCGAACCCTCGCGCGTGCAATCCATCGGCGTTTACGTCGCCCAGAACTCACGGGCCGACGTCCGTCCGTTCTTCCTGGCCGCGCTGGGCTACTCCGCGTGGGGCGACACGGATGCCGTCGACCCGCTGCGCCGCGGACCCCAGCTCGCCTTCAACCCGATCGCCGGCGACGTCGCGGCGCGAGGCCGCACGCACTTCGACGTCTATGTGCCCGCCGACCAGGCGCAGGCGCGAGTGGACGCCGCCCTCGCCGCCGGCGGGAGACTGGCCGACGACACCCACGCTCCGGCGTGGTGGTCGCTCGCCTCGCCCGACAACCACGGCGTGGACATCGCCGCCTGGGCTGACGCACCTCGCTGACACGACGACGCGGCGGGGGCTACGTTGGGCACAGTCGTCCCCCAAGGCTTCGGAGGCCCGACCATGAGCGTTCCCCTGACCGCCGAGGCGCTTGACGCCGCCATCGCAGCGGAGTCGTTCACCGGTGTGCTCACGATCGATGAGGGAGACACCCGCACGCTTGAGCGCTGCGAGGGATTCGCGCACCGCGCGCTCGGGGTGCGCAACACGCCGAGCACCCGCATCTCGGCCGCGAGCGGAAGCAAGGGCTTCACCGCGCTCGTGATCATGCGACTCGTCGAGGACGGCATGCTCGGCCTCGCGGATCCCGTACGTCCCCTGCTCGGTGACGACCTGCCGCTGATCGACGACAGGGTCACCGTCGAGCACCTCCTCACGCACACGTCCGGTATCGGCGACTACCTCGACGAGGAGGGCGACGGAGAGATCGACGACTACATCTTCTCCCTGCCGCTGCATCTGCTCGCCGAGACGGAGGGGTTCCTCCCCGCCCTCGACGGCTTCCCGCAGAAGTTCCCGCCCGGCGAGCGCTTCTCCTACTGCAACGGCGGCTACGTGGTGCTCGCGCTTCTCGCCGAGCGCGTCAGCGGCCGCGGCTTCCACGACCTGGTCCACACGGAAATCTGCGACCGGGCGGGTCTCACCGGGTCCGCCTTCCTCCGCTCCGACGACCTCCCGGGCGATGCCGCGCTCGGCTACCTGGAGGGGGAGGGCGACCGCACCAACGTGCTGCACCTCCCGGTACGCGGCAACGGCGACGGCGGCATGTACTTCACCGCCGATGACCTGCACCGATTCTGGAACGCACTCCTGGACGGCAGGATCGTGGCGCCAGACACGCTCGCCGAGATGACCCGTCCTCGCCTCGATGTGCCATCGGAGCACAAGCGATACGGGATGGGGCTGTGGCTGGGCCGCCGCAACTCGTCGCTGATCCTCGAAGGCTACGACGCGGGCGCGTCGTTCCGGTCCACCCACATCCCGGAGACCCGCACGACGGTGACGGTGCTGGGCAACAGCTCGGAGGGCGCCTGGCCGGTGATCTACGCCCTCGCCGACGCCATGGACGGAACCGTCCGGGGCAGGTTCCCCGACGAGAACTAGCGCGTACCCCGGCGCACAAGGGTCCCCGCTCGGGTCCCACCTCCGAATCCCTCTGACGGTCGCGCGACATGTGACGCGGCGGCTCCACGGTTGATCGCTGAAGGGATCGAGCGCACGATGGGCTCATGGATGCCGCAGCGCGGCGATGGTGTGCAGTACGCGCCGGCAAGGGGGCATCGAGTCCCCCTCTCGGAGCGAGCCGACGTCATCGCGGCCTGATCGCCGCCGCATCGGCGACGGGGATCGTGATCGCCTGCCTGCTCGTCGCGTGCTCGCCGGAGAGCGGCGCCGCAGGACCGACCCCGTCTGCGACCTCTTCTAAGGGCGGTGAGGATGTCATGAATGATCCCGACAGCTCAGGCCTGTCTGACAGCGAGAGCGCCGAAGCGGCATCGGAAGTCGTCTACGCAGACCTGATGGCTGACCCGCAGGCACACCTCGATGCGCGCATCCGAGTCGGGGGCAACGTGTTCTTCTTCCCCGAGTGCCCTCCGCCGGGGTCGTCCACCGCCAAGTGCACTCTCCTCGGATACCTGGTCGGTCCTGAGCAGCGGACGTTCATCGCCGCCGACACCTCGAGGGCGCTGCCCCTGATGGAGAACGGCGTCCGCGTCGCCTGTGACGAGAGCGGTGACGCCCGCCCGGCGTGCGCGGGCTGGACCGCTGATGCCACCTACACGCTCGAGGGAGTCCTCGTTCGGCAGGTGCTCGGTGGCCGCGAAACCGACCTGTTCCAGTTCGACGTGACCGAAAAGAGCGAACCCCAGCCGTGGTAGGCGAGCCCGCGCGAAACTCACAACACTTCCCGTAGACAGCGCGAACAGCCAGGTCTATGGTGTGCCCTGTCAGGCGCTCGTCACAGGCCGATTCCAATGCTCCCGCGAGCGCTATTAGGGGACTGACATGACCGAGCACTTTGTCGCGCCTGCGATTCGGAAGTCGATCGGAACAAGCCGGATTCGAGTCAGAAGATTCGCGTCAGTGGTCGCGGCGTTGGCGTTGGTGGCCGGTGGCCTGATCGCCTCGCCCGCCATGGCGGCGACGATCGACGCGGACTACGAGGCCCAAGGCCCTGCCCCGATCACGGGCGGTCAGGTCGAGAACGTCACGCCCAACAACGAGGTCTCCGGTGCAGTGCACACGATCGTCGCTCATCCCGCCGACGCTGACATCGCGTGGATCGGGACGGTCAACGGCGGCGTCTGGCGAACAGGCAATGCAACGGCGGCCTCGCCCACCTGGACTCCGCTGACCGATCAGCAGGCGAGCCTCTCGATCGGCGCGCTGGAGCTCGACCCGACCGTGGCGACCAACACCGTCCTGCTGGCCGGCATCGGGCGTGTCAGCTCGTTCGGCCGGATCTCGGGACCGCAGACCGGACTGCTCCGCACAGCCGACGGGGGCACGACCTGGACCCCGCTCGGGGCCGCCGCGCTCACCGGCGAGAGCATCTCGGGAGTCGCGCCTCGCGGCAACACCATCGTGGTCGCCTCGAACTCCAACACCAATGCCATCGGCGCGGGTCAGGGCGGCATCTTCCGCAGCACGAACGGCGGCACGACCTTCGTCCGCCTGTCCGGCAATGGCACGAGCGGCCTCCCGAACGTCGGTGTGTTCGACCTCGTCGGCGACCGGTCCAACAACGCGGTGCTCTACGCGGGCACCCAGCAGGGAATCTTCCGCAGCGTCGACACCGGCGCGAACTGGACGAACGTGACCAATCAGGTCACCGGCATCAACAACGCAGGCACGAACAACCTCGAGCTCGCCGTCCACAACACCGCGGGCAACAACGTCGTGTACGCGGGCGTGGTCAACAACGGCCAGCTGAATGGGCTGTGGCGGTCGGCGAACCAGGGCGCGAACTGGACCCAGCTCGACACCCCCGTCACCAACGAGGGCGGCGTGGTCGTCGGCCTGCAGCCGCGCGAGAAGCCGGGCGGCCAGGGGGGCGTGCACTTCTCGATCGTCGCCGATCCGGCGAACGCGAACCTCGTCTACGTCGGAGGCGACCGGCAGCCGCTCAACGGCGGCCCGAACACCGGAACCTTCCCGAACTCGATCGGCGCCAACACCTTCAGCGGACGCCTCTTCCGCTGCGACGCGTCGCTTGCCGCGAACAGCCAGTGCACACCGCTGACGCACAACGGCACCGCCAACAACAGCGCCCCTCACGCGGATTCGCGCGAGATGGTGTTCGACGTCAACGGCGACATCCTCGAAACGGATGACGGCGGCGTCACCCGCCAGACCGACCCGTCGACGACCAACGGCCGCTGGCAGTCGATCAACGGGAACCTCCAGATCGCGGAACACCACTCCTGCGACTACGACAGCGTGGGCGACCTGATCCTCTGCGGCGACCAGGACACCGGAGCGACTGAGCAGTCGGCTGCCGGAAACCCCAGCTGGGTTCAGCTCAGCCAGGGCGACGGCGGCTTCGTGGCCGCGAACGACTCGGGTGCTGCGTCGGTGCGGTTCAGCAGTTCCAACAGCTTCGGGGCAGGGTCGTTCCTGCGCCGTACGTGCACCGCCGCCAACGTCTGTGTGAACGGCGCGCCAGGATTCAACGTGGTCGGACAGGGTCAGACCATCCAGGCATTCGAGGTGGATGGTGCGGGCAACTCGACAATGCCGCTGTACACCCCCCTCGCCATGAACACGCTCGACCAGACCCGATTCATCGTGTCGTCGTCGACGCGCGTGTACGAGTCGACCGACTCGCTGGACAACCTGAACATCATCGCCACCGGCCTCACCGGCACGACCCGGGCGATCGCCTACGGTGGTCGCGCGGGCGGGTCGGACAACGCCGGTGTGCTCTGGTTCGGCGACAACTCCGGTCAGCTCTTCCTGCGCAGCGCCGGCGCGGGTGCCCCGGCCCAGCTGCCCGGCTGGACGGGCGGCAACACCAGCGACATCGTGCTGAACCCCGAGAACTGGGCCGACGCGTTCGTCGCGGCCGGCGCCCAGGTCTTCCGCACCGTCGACGCCGGGGGCACGTTCACCGACATCACCGGCAACCTCGCCTCAGTCGCGCCTGGTGCGAATGTCCGCTCACTCGAGGTCCTGCCCGTCCCGGGGATCGATACGCTCGCCCTGCTCGCGGGGACCGACACCGGCGTCTTCGTCTCGCAGACGCAGAACCTCGGCGTCTGGGCCGAGCTGGGCAGCAACCTGCCGAACACGATCGCGTTCGACCTGCACGTCGACGAGACGGATGACGTGCTGCTCGTCGGCACGATGGGTCGCGGCAGCTGGCTCGTCGAGGAAATCGAGGACGCGATCCCCGTCGCCGACGTGAGTGTCGCCAAGACGGACTCCCCCGACCCGGTCATCGCCGGCGAGGAGCTGTTCTACACGGTCACCGTCAGCAACGACGGTCCGGATGCCTCCGCCGGCGTCGTCGTCGTCGATGATCTGCCCGACCAGGTGGCGTACCTGTCGGACGACGGAGGCTGCAGCTATGCCGCCGTCGAACATCGCCTGACGTGCGCCGTCGGCGACATCCCGGCGGGCGAGAGCAGCTCGTTCGTGATCAAGACCCGCGTACACGCCGACACCGTCGTCGCGGAGGACGACGGCACGATGCTGATCGAGAACGTCGTCTCCGTCTCGGGTGCGAGCGTCGACGACGATCTCTCGAACAACTCGTACACGCAACGGACCTTCGTCCAGGAGCGCGCAGATCTCAGCGTCACCAAGGTGTGCAAGCCGGACGGTCAGCTGCCGGCGGGACAGACCGGCATCTGCACGGTCTTCGTCGACAACCTCGGACCGTCGTCGGCGCGCGACATCGTGCTCACCGACGCCAACCTGAGCGACGGCGCCTTCACCATCGGAAGCGTGACGCCGAGCCAGGGGAGCTGCACGGCGCCGGTGAACGGTGTCATCACGTGCCAGCTCGGCGACCTGGACGCGGCGTCCGCGTCGTCCATCGGCCGCGCCTCGGTCACGATCGAGGTGTCCGCCAACGAGGCCGTCGACATCAACGACGTCGTTACAGTGACCTCGCCGACACCCGATCCGGTGGCAGCCAACAACAAGGCGCAGGAGTCGATCAGCGTGAGGGCCGTGTCGGACCTGTCGGTCGACAAGACCGGCCCGGCAACCGCGACCGCGGGAACCGATATCTCCTACACGCTGTCGATCAGGAACGACGGACCGTCGACGGCCACGGGCGTCGTCATCCGCGATGTGCTGTCGGCCGGCGTCACGATCCTGTCGGTCAGCGGGTCGAACGGTGCGTCGTGCAACGCCGGCGTACCCGGCGATGCCGCGCTGCCGACGGTCTGCTCGTTCGGAAACCTCGGCTCCGGCGCGACGAGGACGATGACGATCCAGGCGCACATCCTGCCTGGCTTCACCGGTGCGCTGCACAACGACGCCCGGGTATCGTCCGATGTCTTCGACAACGACCTGTCCGACAACCTGGATACGGTCGTGACGGACGTCGCGGCTTCGGCTGATCTGTCGATCACCAAGACCGACACCCCCGACCCCGTCCTCGCGGGCAACGACCTCACCTACACGATCACCGTTGCGAACGGGGGACCGTCGACGGCCACAGAGGTCAAGGTCACCGATGACCTCCCCGACGGCACGTCGTTCGTCGAGGGCGTCGACGGCAACGGCGCCACGATCTGCGCACTCGTGCAGCCCGGCACCGTCGTCTGCGACATCGGCACGATGCAGCCCGGCGCGAGCGTGACGATCTATCTCACGGTCACGGTCGATCCTTCGCTGCCGCCGACCGCCGTGCTGCAGAACACCGCAACAGTGTCGTCGGCGACGCCGGATCCCGATCCGGCCGACAACACCGCGAACGCGTCCACCGACGTGAACACGGCTGCGGATGTGTGGATCGACAAGACGGCCGAGCAGCGCTCCGGGAATCCGGCGCCGGTGATCGTCTACACCCTCACCGTGCACAACGACACGGGGTGCGAGTCCGACGCGCAGTCGACGCCCACGCCGAACTGCGGCACGGGCGGGCCCTCGGACGCCCAGGACATCGTCGTGGTCGACGTCCTGCCGCTGACGGCCAAGAAGCTGGTCGTCCAGTACGTGTCTCCGCAGTGCACCTACTCGAAGACCACGCACCGCGTGACCTGCACGGCCGACCCGCTGCCCGCGGGTGCCACAGTGCAGTTCGTCATCGAGGCGCAGGCGAGCGGCAGTGTCGGCACGATCCTGAACTCGGCGTCCGTCACCAGCTCGACCGCCGATCCCGACTCGAGCAACAACGCAAACTCTGCGTCGATCGTCGTCAAGGGAGGGACGGGCAAAAAGCCGTGACGAGCCGGATGCCGCCGCGCGACCGGATCGCAGTTCCGGGGCGTCGCGTGCGAGGCCGGTCGCGTGCTGTCGCAGGTACCCGGCATATCGGCCGGGGGTCCGGCCGCTCAGGCGGCCGGACGTGATGACCTCCGCTTCGTCGCTGGCGACGATGCGGGCGTCGCGGTTGCGGCGCCGTGTGACGAGGTTCACGTCCTCTCGCTCACCGAGCGGCGCCAGCTCGCCGGCGGCGGGATAGGCGCACGCGTTCCACCACCCGAGATTCGCGCCTCGTCCTGATGCGGGTTCTGTACAACGTTGCAAATTTCTCTTGACCTTCACTCGCCCGGGACATCACGATGGGCGGGTAGGGAATTTACGACGTTGTAAACCGCACACGCGGAGCTTCGTCGCCGCTCCGCCGGCGGTTCATCCCTCCCGGCGGGCAAGGCTCCCGCATGACGCCATGCGGGAGGTCACACGAGAGGAAATCAAAGGTGATGTGGACAGATCAAGGGCGGGGCACTGAGAAGCGCTCCCGTCGTGTGTTGGTGGCGATGGCCACTGCGGCCGCGTTGGGAGTGTCTACCCTCCTCACGGCGCAGCCGGCCGCCGCCGCCGAAGACCCGTGGGTCGCCGAGATCGACAACGTCGTCCCAGACGTCTACCGGTTCACGGTTCCCAACTCGGCGATTCAGCCGGCGACCGGCATCGCGGGCTCGGTGGTGGCGGTCGAAGGCAACTTCGCGCCGGGCAAGACCTGGACGACCCTGAACATGGGGTCCGGCGGAGGCAACTGGACCTCGACCATCGGCCCGCTCGAGCCGGGTCTGTACTACTACCAGTACTCGGCACGACCGTCGTGGGGTGAGGACGCCATTGCGTTCCGCAACCCCGCCAGCGCTCAGGAGGTGACGTCGAAGCCGACGTGGAACACGCTGTTCGTCGACGGCCCGGGCGCCGAGTGGCTCGCGGACGAACCCGCGGGCGGGAGTCTCGAGGAGCTCAGCTACGACAGCTCCGTCGCGGGCGCCGAGCGGTCGGCCCTCGTGTGGACGCCCCCGGGTTACGACGAGAACCGCGCGGAGCCGTACCCGGTGCTCTACCTCCTCCAGGACGAGGGTCAGAGCTATCGCGAATGGGTCGAGCTCGGGCGGCTGAAGCAGATCCTCGACAATCTGACGGTCGACGGGGACGCCGAGCCGATGGTCGTCGTGATGGGCGACGGCGAGACGGATGAGATCCGCGGTGAGGTGGTCAAGAACCTGCTCCCGGCTGCGGAGGGGGCGTTCAACATCTCGGGCGACGCCGATGACCGCGCGATCGCCGGTATCGGGCGTGGCGCCGAGCAGGCTCTCAGCCTCCTGGTCAGCGCCACGGGCGAGTTCTCGAACGTGGGCTCCTTCTCGGGTGACCTCGAGCAGAACGTGGGCAAGGGCAAGGCGCGGCAGATCAACGACGCGACCGACCTCATCCGCCTGTACGTCGGGAACGTCACCGACCCGAACTACAACCCGACGGTGGCCCTCGCCGACAAGCTCGGTGCCGCGGGCGTCAAGTTCCAGTCGGACGGCTCCGACCCCGAGACCGGCGGCACCTGGGACACCTGGCAGAAGAACCTGCACGACTTCGCGCAGCGGGTGTTCCAGGCCCCAGGCGACACCGGTCCGAGTGAAGGCCACCTCCCGCTCGAGCCGCACTCGCTCCCGGCCCCGGGCACCACTCCGACGCCGTGGATCGACGAGAACGGCGTCGTGACCTTCGAGACCGGGACGGAGTTCGCCGACGCGAACAACGTGACGGTGTGGGGCAACTTCGGCCCTGCCGGCAGCTGGCCGCGCACGCCCATGACCAAGCAGGACGACGGCCGCTGGCGCCTGACGATGCCGGTCGAGGCGGGCTCGTACTACTACAAGTTCGTGGTCGAAGGTGTCGACCACAAGGACGAGACGAACCCGACGACGGTGTTCTCCGAGCCCAACTGGAGCACGTTCCAGGTGCCCGGTGACGAGACGCTGCGCGGCGAGTACACGACCCCGGTCGCGCCCGAGCTGCGCGGCAGCGTCGAGGTCATGAACTACACGAGCACGGCGAACGGCAACCCCGAGCGCTCCGCGTACGTGTGGACGCCCCCGGGCTACGACGCCGAGCGTGAAGAGCCCTACCCGGTGTTCTACCTCCAGCACGGCGGCGGACAGACGTGGACGGACTGGATCGAGGTCGGCTTCGCCGCCCAGATCCTGGACAACCACTACGCCAAGGGCAACATCGTGCCGATGGTGGTCGTCATGGCCAACGGCAACGGCGTGAACTTCCCCAACGAGATCACGCAGCGCATCACCGTGGCAGCCGAGGCCCAGTACAACGTCAGCAGCGAGGGTGAAGACCGGGCCCTCGCGGGACTGTCGATGGGCTCCGGTGCGACTCTCACCACGCTGTGGGCGCACCCGGGTGAGTTCGCGTACATCAGCGGGATGTCGGCGTTCGGCAGCGTTCCCGCCGGCGCCGACGTCGCAGCGATCAACGAAGGCACCAAGCTGCTGCGCATCTACTCCGGTGACGTCCAGGACTTCACCTACGGAGCGACGCTGAGCCTGATCAGCAGCATGACCAACCGCGGTGTCGAGCATGAGTTCGCACCGATCATCCCCGGCCCGCACAGCTGGGACGTGTGGCAGAAGTCATTGATCGACCTGCTGCCGCGCCTGTTCCAGGGCTGACGCCTCGGGCGCAATCGGGTGACACGACGGCCCGTGAGGGCGAGAACCGCATTCTCGCCCTCACGGGTCACCGGCTTCGCACAGCAGGCGGATCGGACTTCACGCGCAGAGGCGAACCCGGCGGCCCTCGAAGCCGACGACGTCACCGAGGCGGAGCTGGCGCCCCCTGCGTCGGTCGACCTCGCCGTTCACCGTCACGGCGCCGTCGATGATCGCCTCCTTCACCTCTCCTCCGGAGTCGAGGAGCCCGGCGAACTTCAGGAACTGCCCGAGACGGATCGCCTCCCCGCCGATCGAGACGTCGTCGATGCGAGCCGGGTTGGTCATCCCCGAATCGTAGCCGCTGCTCCCGCCGGCTCTTCAACCGGGGCGGTCGCCCGGGCGGACCCGCGACTCAGCCGTCGCCGTGGGTGCGATCCCCGTCGTCTTCGCGCCGGTCCGGATCATGCGCGTCCCCGGTCTCGTTCTCGCGCTCGAGCGGCGCTGAGGTCTCCGCAGTCGCGGTGTCCGCCTCCTCGTCCGGCGCCGCGGCAGGCTCCGCGGGGACATCGTCGGATGCCTCGGCCTCGCCGGTCTCGTCCGAACTCGGCGTCGCCTCCGCCGGCGCAGCAGCCGACTCCGACACCTCGATGTCGGGACCCTGCTCGATCACCGGCACCTCGCCCTCGCCGTCGGCCCCGGCATCCCCGGGCTCACCGGCATTCGCCGGCTCAGCGGCATCCGCAGGCTCCACGTCCACCGGCTCCACGTCCACCGGCTCGACGTTCGCCTGCGCGGGCTCCATGTCGTGTGCCGCGCCGGCGGGCGCCGGCGTGGCATCCGACACCTCGATGTCGGGCCCTTCCTCGATGACGGGCACCGCGATCTCCGAGGTATCGGTCGACACCGCGCCCGCGGACTCGCGCAGACGGCGCTGGCGTCGCGTCTCGAACGCCGCCGCGGCGGCGGCAGCGGCACCGGCTCCGGCAGCGCTTCCGCCCGCGGCCATCTCGCCGCTGCCATCGGCCTCGCCCGCCGGAGCGCCCGCGCCGACGAGCGCCGGCACGGCCGCGGCATCCGTCCCGCCGGCGGGACCCTCGCCGTCCGGCCCGGGACCGCCGTCACGTCCGCGGCGGCGCTCGGCCCGCCGTTCCTTCGCGCCCTCGACGAGGTTGTAGAGCGTCGGCAGCACGAGGAGCGTCAGCACCGTCGACGACACCAGGCCGCCGATCACGACGATCGCGAGCGGCTGCGAGATGAAACCGCCCTGGCCGGTGATGCCGAGGGCCATCGGAGTGAGGGCGAAGATCGTCGCAAGCGCGGTCATGAGGATCGGGCGCAGACGGCGCGAGCCGCCGGCGATCGTGGCGTCGTGGGCCGACAGCCCCTTCTCGCGGTACTGGTTGACGAGATCGACGAGCACGATCGCGTTCGTGACGACGATGCCGATGAGCATCAGCACGCCGATGAGCGATGCGACCCCGAGCGGCACACCCGTGATGATCTGCAGCAGGATGGCGCCGGTCGCCGCGAACGGCACCGAGATCAGCAGCAGCAGCGGCTGGCGCAGCGACTTGAACGTCGCGACCATCACGATGTAGACGATGAGGATCGCGGCCAGAAGCGCCAGGCCGAGCTGCGTGAAGGCGTCCTGCTGCTGCGTCACCACGCCGCCGAGGGATGCGTCTGCGGATGCCGGCAGGTCGGCGTCTTCCAGCGCGGTCGTGACCGCGGCCGAGGCGCTGGCGAGGTCGTCGGTCGACGGCGTCACCGTCACCGTCGAGGTGCGCCGGCCGCCTTCGGTCGTGATGGAGGTCGGGCCTTCGCTCTCTTCGACGGTCGCCACCTCCTCGAGGGGGATGGGTCCGGTGGCGCTCGGCACCTGGAGCTGACGCAGCTCGTCCAGCGACGCGGGCGTCTCGGACGCCGCGAGGTACACGGTCAGCGACGTGCCGTCGATCTCGACCGAGCCGATCGACTGCGGCTGCATCGTGTTCGACACCAGCGCGCCGACGGCGACCTCCGAGAGGCCCAGCTCGGCGGCCCGCTCGCGGTCCACCGTCACGGCGATGTACGGCAGCGACGCCGAGAGGTTGCTCGAGACCTGGCCGACGCCTTCGGCTGCGTCGACGGCCTCGACGACGGCATCCGTCGCCGTCTGCAGCGTGTCGGCGTCGGGCGCCGTCACATCGATCTCGATGTCGCTCGATCCGAACCCGCCGCCCGCCGTCGAGACGGTGATCTCGCCGGCGTCTTCGAGATCGGCGACCGCCGCCTGCACCTCTTCGCGCAGGGCGACCTGGTCGACACCGGGGTCTGTGGTGATCGAGTAGGTGATGCCGCTGCCGCCGCCCGAGAAGGCGTCGCGCAGAGCCGAGCCGCTGGAGCCGATCGACACCTGGACGGTCTCGACGCCCTCGACGCCGAGGAGCACCTCCTCGACCTCCTCGGCGGCCGCGCTCTCGGCCTCGAGCGAGGGCGCCGGGCCGATCTCCTGCGTCATGGTGAACGTGTTCTGGCCGGAGTCGCCCAGGAAGTTCGTCTTCATGAAGGGCGCCGCGGCGATCGTCGCGGCGAGCACGAGCAGCGCGAGTCCCAGCGTCACCCACGAGTGCTTCAGCGTCCAGCGCAGGATCGGCAGGTACGACTTCTGCAGGCGGCTGGGCGGCGCCGCAGGGTCCTCCGGGTCGATCGCGACGCCACGCTCGTCGAGGATCGGTTTGCCGGGCTTGAGGAACCAGTACGCCAGCACCGGCACGATCGTGAGCGCGACGAACAGCGACGCGGTCATTGCGATGGTGACGGTCAGCGCGAAGGGGCGGAAGAGCTCGCCGGTGACGTCGCCGACGAAGGCGATGGGCAGGAACACCGCGACGGTCGTGATCGTCGACGCCGTGATGGCCGAGGCGACCTCGCGCACGCCGCGGAGGATCGCCCTGCGCTTGTCGGCGTCGCCGACGTAGTGGCGCTTGATGTTCTCGATGACGACGATCGAGTCGTCCACGACGCGTCCGATGGCGATCGTGAGCGCGCCGAGCGTGAGGATGTTCAGCGAGTACCCGAATGCCTGGATGCCCACGAACGTGATGAGCACGCTGGTGGGGATGGAGATCGCGGCGACGAGCGTCGAGCGCACCGACAGCAGGAAGACGAAGATCACGAGCACCGCGAAGACGAGGCCGAGCAGGCCCTCCTTCGCCAGCGTGTCGATCGACTCCTGGATGTACGGCGCCTGGTCGAAGACGACGGTGAACTGCGCACCGCCCAGCGACTCCTCGAGGTCGGGCAGGATCGCCAGCACCCCCCGCGAGACGTCGACGGTGTTGGCCGCCGGGAGCTTGGTGACGGCGATCGTGACCGCGGGCTCGCCGTTCACGCGCGAGACCGTCGTGACCGGGTCGGCCTCCTCGGCGACCGTCGCGACGTCTGCGATCGTCGTCGCCCCCGCCAGCGCCTGTTCCGGCGTCGACGGCACCAGCGGCAGCGCCGCGATCTCGTCGACCGTCGTGATCTTGGCGCCCGTCTGCACGGTGAGCGTCTCGTCGCCCTCGGTGATCTCGCCGCCGGGGAACAGCACGCCGTTCTGCTCGAGCGCGTCGCTGATCGCCTGCTGCGTGAACCCGGCGGCCGCGAGCGCCGCCTGGTCGGGCGTGATGGTGATCCGCTGCCCGACGCCGCCGACGATCTGCGCCGCGTTCACGCCCGCCACGTCCTCGAGGTCGGGGATGACGGATGCCTCCAGCTGCGACTGGATCGCCTCCTCGTCGTCGTAGCCGGTCACGGCCAGCTGGATGACGGGGAAGTCGTCGATGCTCGCCGAGATGACGTTCGGCTCGACGCTCTCGGGAAGCTGGCTCTTGATGCGGTTGATCGCCTGCGTCATCTTCTGCTCGGCGGTGGCGAGATCCGTGCCGTAGGTGAAGGACGCCTGCACGATCGAGGCGTTGGTGGTGCTGGTCGCCGTCGAGGTCTCGAGCCCCGGCACGCCCTGGATGGCGTTCTCGATCGGCACTGAGACGTCGTTGCTCACGACCTCGGGCGACGCGCCCGGGTAGGTCGACACCACGATGAGGGCGGGGAACTCGATCGAGGGGATGAGCTCCTGCTTGAGATTCGTCAGCGCCAGGCCGCCGAAGATGGCGGCGACGATCGTGATCAGCGCGATGAGCGCGCGGTTCTTGAGGCTCAGGACGGCGAGGTTGGACACAGGTGCCTTCGCTGGGTGAAGTGGTGCGACGGATGATCTCGATACGGTCCCCGTTTCGCGCGGAACCGCACTCGATCCGGCGGCAGGAGCCGGCACGATACGAAGATGTATCGGGTGTCAGTATTTCATGCAGCTCTCATGTGAGCGCCCTGAGTGCCGGTCGACGGGTCACGCCGCCGCGGAGCCGAGCAGCAGCCCGAGCCCGGCGGCGACCGCGGTGAGCGCGAGCGTGCCGAAGAGGTTGAGCGCGGCATCCCGCCACCGCCGCCGCTCGGCGAGCAGCACCGTCTCGACCGACACCGTGCTGAAGGTGGTGTACCCGCCCAGCAGCCCCGCACCGAGGGCGAGGGACAGCCCGGGCGCCACCGCCGCGCCGAGCCCGGTGAGTACGCCGAGCGCGAATGACCCCGAGACGTTGACGATCAGGATGCCGACCGGGAACCGCGCCCCCGCGGCGGGCGTGACGAGGCGGTCGACGAGGTAGCGAAGGCCCGCCCCGACGCCCCCGGCCGCGGCGACCACCAGCAGCAGGGGACTCATTCGGCGTCCTCGGGTGCCTCGATGCGGCCGGGGGCGTCGGCGATCCGGCGTCCGAGGAACAGGCCGACGAGGGCTGCCACGACGCCGGCGGTGACGGATGCAGCGGCCAGCGCCGAAGCGAGCCACGGCGTCGCCGCCCACGCGGCCGTCGCCACCGCGAATGCGCTGTAGGTCGTGAACCCGCCGAGCACGCCCGTGCCGAGGAACCCGCGGAGCAGAGGACGCCGCCCGTCGAGCCATCCGACGACGATGCCCAGGAGCAGCGAGCCGGCCGCGTTGATGCCGAGCGTCACCCACGGCACGGCGGCGGGGTCGCTGACCGGCAGGACGATCGCGGTCCGGGCCAGCACGCCGACCGCCCCGCCCGCCACGGTGACCGCGAGCACGCGGACATCGACGGGCTGGGGCATCCACTCACGCTACTTCAGCGACGTCCTCCGGCTCGGTATCGCTGCGGACCGGGCGCAGCAGCGACCGGATCGCCGACTCGGGCGTCCTGGACAGGTCCAGGATGTTGCCCTCGCGGTAGCGGACGAAGACGCGGGGATCGATGTACGACCCGCGGGCGACCGCCGGGGTGTTGCCGAGGGCCTCCGCGGTGGCGCGCACCGCGAGCACCTCGGCGCGCTTGAGGTCGGTCTTGGTGTCGACGGTGCCGATGTGCGCGAGCGCTTCGGCGGCGAGGATCGTGCCGCGGAGCGTGCGGAAGTCCTTGGCGGTGAACTTGCCGCCGGTGAGCGACCGCACGTAGGCGTTGACCTCGGCGGGGGTGAGCGGCACGCGGCGCCCGGCGCGGTTGAACGCCAGCAGCGGTGAGCGCGGGCGCCCGGGCACGAGCAGCTCGATCGCCGCCGCCAGGTCGGCGTCGTCGATCTCGAGGTACTGCAGCTTGCCGCTCTTGCCCGGGAACGTGAGGGTGACGACGGTGCCCTCGACGGAGGCATCCCGTCGATGGAGGGTCGTGAGCCCCCGGCTGCCGTTCTGCGCGAGGTAGCGCTCGGATCCGATGCGGGGTGCGGCGTTGTCGAGCAGCCGGAAGGCGACGGCGAGCACCCGCTCGCGATCGAGGTCGTCCCGGCGGATCGAGGTGGTGACGCGTGCGCGGGCGCGGGGCAGCGCCTCGGCGAGCGCGAGGGCGCGGGCGAACTTGCCCCGGTCGCGGCCGGCCGTCCAGGCGGGGTGATAGATGTACTGCCGGCGCCCGGCGTCGTCGGTCCCCACCGCCTGGATGTGGCCGTCGTCGCGGACGCTGATCCAGACGTCCTGCCAGGCCGGCGGGATGACCAGCGCCCGGATCCGCTCCAGGTGCCGCTGCCCGGGCGTGCGGCCCTTCGCGTCGAGATACCGGAAGCCGGACCCGGCTCGCAGACGCCGGAAGCCGGGGTCGTGGAAGGGGCGCACACGCGTGAGCTTCGGCATGTGCTCAGTCTCCCCCGACCGCCGGGCCGGCCGGCGCATTGCCCGGTCGGCCCGGCGGCCACATCGTCAGTGGTTCCGGATCATCTCGACGAGCTCGGACTTCTTCTTGCCCGAGTAGCCCGAGAGGCCGAGCTCCTTCGCGCGCCTGCGCAGCTCGGGCACGGTCCGGTCGTCGTAGTTCGTCGCCTGGGCGCCGCGGCGTCCGACCGTCTTGCGGCCCTGGTTGGCCGCCGCGTTCGAGATGCGCGCCGCCTTCTCCTTGGACGCTCCGTCCTTGCGGAGCTCCTCGTACAGCTCGGGATCCTTGAGGTTGGATCCGCGTCCTCGAGGCATCGCTTCCTCCTTCCCTCGCCGCATCGCTCGGATGCGGACGTGCTGGCCGCCCGCTCAGAGCGGCTTTCCCCCGGTGACCGGGACAATGGCGCCGGAGGTGTACGACGACACGTCCGAGGCGAGATACACGTACGCGCCGGCGAGCTCCGCGGGCTGACCGGCGCGGCCCAGCGGCGTGTCCTGCCCGAACGACGCGAGGCGCTCCTCGTCCCAGCCGGTGGCGGGGATGAGCGGCGTCCAGATCGGACCGGGCGCCACGCCGTTGATGCGGATGCCCTTGGGCCCCAGCTCCTCGGCCAGCGCCTTCACGAGCGCGACCTGAGCGGCCTTGGTCATCGCGTAGTCGACGAGGCCCGGCGAGGGGTTGAACGCCTGCACCGACGTGGTGAGGATGATCGAGGCGCCCGGCTTCAGGTGCGGCACGGCGGCACGGAGTGTGAAGATCTGCGCGAAGAGGTTGGTCCGGAACACCCGCTCCATCTCCGCGGTCTCGAGCGTCTCGATGCCGTCGCGGTCCTTCTGGTACGCCGCGTTGAGGACGAGGACGTCGAGTCCCCCGAGCTCTTGGACGGTGCGCTCGACGATGTCGGCGCAGAACTGCTCCTCGCGAAGGTCGCCGGGAAGGGTCAGCGCCCGCCGGCCGGCGTCGGCGACGACGCGCGCGGTGTCCTGCGCGTCCTCTTCCTCCTCGGGCATGTAGACCAGCGCCACATCGGCGCCCTCGCGGGCGAAGGCGACGGCGACCGCGCGGCCGATGCCCGAGTCGCCCCCGGTGATCAGCGTGCGGCGGTCGGTCAGGCGCTGAGCGCCCCGATACGAATCCTCGCCGTGATCGGGTTCGGGACGCGTCTTGCCGGTGAGCCCCGGCTGGTCCTGCTGCTGAGCCGGGAAGCCTTCGTCGTGGTGCGCGGTCGTGGGGTCCTGCGGCGCCGATGAACTCATACCCGCACGCTAGGGCCGCGCGTGCGCGCGTTCACGGGGGTTGACTTCCCCGGCGGACGGCCTTAACACGAGGCCCTGCGACTATCACCGGCGCCGACACGCCGTCAACCCCCTGCGAAGGAGCGGTCACCAGTGCCACTGTGAGACCGTGCCCACAAGGCATCCGTTGCATCCCCTTGCACCGGACACGCAGAAGGAGAAGATCTCATGAACCTCGCCTTGATCATCATCATCGTCGTCGCGATCATCCTTGCGATCGTGGGCGGTCTGAACTCCGCGCTGAACTGGCTGCTGTGGGTGGCCATCATCGTCGGTGTCATCGCGCTGATCGTGTGGTTGTTCCGAGTGATCAGCGGGAACCGCAGGGCCTGACCCGACCCACTGAGCTGTAGACGGCGGATGCCGCGGCCAGAGCTGGCCGCGGCATCCGCCTGTCTACGGGGTCCGCGCGGGACTACAGGTTCGCCTCCGCGTACACGCGGAGCGCGTCGCGGACGAACTCCGCACCGTGTGTGCCGCCCGAGCTCGTCGCGTAGTTCGCGCCGAAGCGCGGGTCGGCGACGTACATCTCCCCGAGCCCCAGGACGTAGCCCCTCACGTCGCCACCGGGCGTCGCCGCGGGCGTGCCGGGCACGCCCGTCAGCCACTGGACGTGGCGCTTCGCGAGCGCCTGCGCCTCGTCACTGTCGGGCGCGACGCCGGACTCCGCCGCGGCGATCCAGTCGCGGCCGAGGTCGGAGACGCGCTGCTGCCACGCGGCCTTCTCCTGCGCGCTCATCGAGCGCCACCACCGGTCGCTGTCGGCGTAGGCCTGCGTGCCCCAGCGCTCTACGACCTCGTCCTTGTACTGCGTGTGGTCGAAGCCGTCGAACATGTTCTCTGCCATCAGTCGTTCACCTCCTCTCAATGCGCTGATCGTGCTCTCGACCGACGCGATCTGCCGCGTCAGCCGGTCCTGCTCCTGCCGCAGCCACGCGAGGTGAGTCTCCAGCGCGTGCGCTTCGGACGCCTCGCGATCGAGCACCTCTCCGATCTGCGGCAGCCCCAGTCCGAGCTGGCGCAGCAGCAGGATGCGCTGCAGGCGCACGAGCGCGGCCTGGTCGTAGTGGCGGTAGCCGTTGTGGCCCACGCTCGACGGCGCGAGCAGCCCGATGTCGTCGTAGTGACGCAGCGTTCTGCTGGTCGTTCCGGCGAGCTTGGCGATCTGCTGGATCGACCACTCGTGATCCGTCATGACGTCTTCCCCTCTCTCGTGCCGTCCCTGATCACGGTAAAGGTTGACGCTGCGTCAAGGTCAAGCCGAATGATCGCTGTACTTTCTTGACATGGTCGCGATATATCGTGTTACTCTTCAGACACGCGATATATCGCGAATACCCCAGACAGGCAGGAGAAGCAGCCATGACCCTGGAGAAGTGGATCATCCACCCGGGCGAGACGCGCGTCATCGACATCGAAGCCGTTCGTTCGCTCAAGATCGGCCTCGTCGGCGGACAGGTCGACGTCGTCGCCCACGACGAGCCGGGCATCCGGATCGAGGTGCACGACGTCACCGTCAAGGACCTCCGCATCGAGGTCACCGAGGACCAGGTCGAGATCGACCACCCGCAGCTGCGCTGGGACAACTTCCTCGAGGTGTTCCGCAACTTCGGCGCCGGCGGTCCCAAGGCCGAGATCAGCGTCGCCGTGCCCCGCGACGTCGCGCTCACCCTGGGCGTGGTCAGCGCGAGCGCCCTCGTCACCGGCCTCCAGGCCGGCGCCGCACTGAACACCGTCTCCGGCGACATCCTGGTCGACGGCCTCACCGGCGACCTCTCGGTCAACGCCGTCTCGGGCGACGTCCAGGTGCGCGGGCTTGTCGGCGGCCTCAACGCCAACAGCGTCTCGGGCGACGTCGCGGCGACCGGCTCGCTGCGCAAGGCCACCGTCGACACCGTGTCGGGCTCCGTGCTGGTCGACTCCACCGGCGAGATCCACTCCGTCGGTCTCAACACCGTCAGCGGCAGCTCCACCGTGCGGCTGGACGAGGGCTACCCGGCCAACTACGTCATCCGCAGCGTCAGCGGCCGCGTGCAGATCGACGGCGTCGTGCGCTCCGGCCAGGGCACCGGCCCGACGACCAACTACGCCGGTTCGGTGGGCGAGCTGAGCGGCAACTTCGCCGACGTGCGGGCCCACAGCGTCTCGGGCGACATCACCGTGCTCCGCCGCGCGGCCGCCCAGATGACGGATGCCCCGGCCGCGGCCTCCGTCGGCACGACGCCGGCCGCTCAGGCTCCCGTCGCGGGATCCGAGGCTCCGGCCGAGGCGTACGGCGGCGACAGCACCGCGGACACCCCGTTCGGAACCGACCGGCAGGCCGAGGCCGGCGCCGACCGGGAGGAGCTGTGATGGCCCCGGTCTTCTCCCACGGCGACCTGCGCCTGTACCTGCTGAACCTGCTCGATGAAGGGCCCCGCCACGGCTACGACATCATGCAGGCCCTGTCGGACCGCACCGGAGGCACCTACACCCCGAGCGCCGGCACGATCTATCCGCGACTGGCGAAGCTCGAAGAGGAGGGCCTCGTGACGAAGTCCGTCGACGGCCGCAAGACCGTCTACTCGATCACCGAGGCAGGCCACGCCGAGGTGCAGGCCCGCGCCGGCGAGCTCGAGGGCATCGAGGCGGGTCTCGCCGACTCGGTGCGGCTCATCGCCGACGAGGTGCGCGGCAGCGTCCGCGAGGCCATGAAGAGCCTGCGGGCGGATCTCGCCGCCGCTTCCCGCGAGGAGCGCGAGACCACACCGCAGCGTCCGCGCGAGGACGACCCGCGCGTCCGCAGCCGTGAGCAGGTGCAGCGGCTCGACGCGCTCGTGAACGAGTTCCGCGCGAACCTGCGCGGTGACGTCCGCGTCCATGTCGCCCGTGGCGGCGAGCTCGCCTCCACGGTGGTGGACCAGGTCGCCGGCGAGCTCGACCGCATCGCGCGCGACGTGACACGCGCGCTGCGAGGCTGAGCCGCGGCATCCGCTGAATGCGAGAGGGTGGGCCCCGTCCCGGGAGCCCACCCTCTCGTCGTGCGTGCGCCCCGATCAGCGCCGCGCGAACGCCACCGCCGCCGGGCCGCCGTCGACGCCGCCGACGCGCAGGATCGCGTCGTCGCCGTCGCGCTCGACCACCAGGTCGCCCGACAGCACGCGGGAGCGGTCGAAGTCCACGCTGTCACGGCCGAGCCGGTGGTCGCCGGTCCCGTCGAGGAAGACGATGCGCTCCGACGGCGTCCACCACTCCCGCATCCAGCGCCCATCGGACGACTGCGGGCTCTCGCGGCGGATCGTGGTCTCGGACGCCTCGGCCACCGCCCGCTTCCAGTCGCCGAACCCGCGCAGCGACTCCTGCTGCAGTTCCGGGATGATCCCCTCCGCGGTGGGCCCCACGTTCAGCAGCAGCCGGCCGCCCTTGGCCACGACGTCGATCCAGTGCTTGGCCAGACTGGTCGAGTCCAGGATCTCCTTGGGCGACTCGAGCTGGTTGTATCCGAACGACCACCCCAGGCCGCGGTTGTTCTCCCAGACCTCCTTGGCCTCGTTCTCGCGTCCGGCCGAGTACTCCGTGGTCGCGAAGTCGGAATGCGTATCGCCCCACCGGTCGTTGACGACGCCCTCGGGATTCGCCTCGTAGTACTGCGCGAACAGCTCGTACAGCCCGTCCTTGCCGAAATGCTTGCCGGCGTCGGGCCAGTCGATGTCGTTCCACAGCACGTCGGGGCGATAGCGGTCGATGAGATCGCGTACGTGGGCGAGCGCGTAGTAGTTGTACGCGGCGTCGTTGGGACGAATCGAGTGCACCTCCGGGCCCGACCGGTGAGGCGGCAGATCGCTCACCGACCAATCGAGCCCGCCCGAGTAGTAGACGCCGAACCGCATCCCCTTCGCGCGGACCGCGTCCGCGATCGCGCCGATCAGGTCGCGCTGCGGGCCGCGCCGGACGGTGTTGCGCGAAGCCGTCCCGGGGGCGTCCCACAACGCGATGCCGTCATGGTGCTTCGTGGTCGGTACGACGTACTCCGCCCCCGCGTGGGCGAACAGCTCCGCCCACGCCCCCGGATCGAAGCGCTCGGCCTTCCACTGGTCGAGGAAGTCGTCGTACGGTGCATCTCCGTGGACGGTGCGGTGATGCTCCTGTGCCGGGCTGCCGTCGATCCGGATGGTGTTGAAGTACCACTCCGCGTACGGGTTGTGGGCGAACCACTGGTCGTCCGGCACCTCGCCGAGCGCGCCGATCGGCTCGGCCCACGCGGGCACGGAGTACGCACCCCAGTGGATGAAGACTCCGAACTTCGCCTTCGCGAACCATTCGGGCAGCGGGCGCGACAGATCGTCCCAGCTCTCATCGGTCACGGCATCCTCGACTTTCATCCGATGTATCGTCCTCAATCTTGGACATATCGGGAAAGCGAGTCAACAGCGCGGCCTAAACATCCGCTCTTTCGAGGATGGCCCGGCGCTGGACCGACGGGCGTCAGGCGGGCCAGATCTCCTCGTCGTCGGGCACCGGTTCGCCCAGCGGCACCACCAGGATCGGGCGGTGCTGCCGATGCGCGAGGCGGGCGCCGACCGAGCCGGTGAAGAACTCGCGGACCGACTCACCGAACCCGCGCTTGCGGGTGCCGACCACGAGCAGCCGGGCGTCGATCTCGTCCGCCAGGTGCTTGAGCGCCATCGCCGGGTCGCCGACGAGCTGGCGCACGGTCCAGTCCACGCCGGAGTCGGCGAGGACGGCTGCCGCGGCATCCTGGACGTTCGTCAGGTCGCCCTCGCCACCGGTGATGTTCATGTCGATGGGGGCCGAGTGGACGTAGCCGTCGGGGTCCTCGTACGTGACGAAGCGGGTGACGTCGACGTGGACGACCGCCAGCGGCGCCCGGAGGAGCTTGGCGTACCGCGCGGCCTCTTTGAGGACCCGCGGCGACTGGTCGGGGATCACTCCCGCGATCACCGCCCCGTGCAGGCTCTCGTTGCTCCTGCCGTCGACTTCGGGCTCGGATGCCTCGTCGGTCATACGTCCGTGCTCCTCCCGCACCACTGGGGCCGGAACCGCCGGGGTGCGGGGGCTCCGTGTTATCCTGAATGCTACTCTTACCGGCTCGAAGCCGGATTCGTGAATGCCCGGGTTGCGCGGCGGAAAGCCCGCAGAAAAGCCCGCGACTCTAAATGAGGGGGTCTCGCATGGGGCGTGGCCGTCAGAAGGCGAAGCACACCAAGATCGCCCGAGAGCTGAAGTACGACACGTACAGCGTGAACTACTCGGCGCTCGAGCGCGAGCTCGGTCACCACAGCGAAGACGAGTACGTCGACAAGTGGGCGGACCAGTACAACGACGAGGACGAGGACGAGACCTCGCCCGTCTCGTCGTCGCAAGCCTGAGCGCTCGTGCGAGGCGGTCACGCCTCACCGCGCTCTGAGACGACCCCGCGCGCTGCGGTGCGCGGGGTTCGTCGTGCTCGGGGACGATCCGGGCGCGGTCACCACGCGCCGTGGCGCCGGGACCAGTCGTCTTCGACGGTGTGCCGCCGCGCCGCCACCGCGCCCGCCGGGATGGCGGCGGCGACGACGCACGCGAGCACGATGAGGGGGCCGGTCCACGAACCGGTCGCGTCGTGCAGCAGGCCGATGCCCACCGGGAACAGCGCGGCGATCGCGTAGCCGCCGCTCTGCACGAACCCGCTGAGAGCGACCGCGCCCTCGTGCGTGCGCGTGCGCAGCCCCACGAGCACGAGGACCACCGGGAACAGGAGCGGCGCGAGCCCGATCAGCACGACCCACAGCCACGGCGCCGCTGCGGGCGCGAACAGCAGGCCCGCGATGCCGGCGAAGCCGGTGACGACGGCGACGCCGAAGAGCGCGCGGGTCGCGTTCAGACGTGTCACCAGCAGCGGCACCACGAGGGATGCCGGCAGCCCCATGAACCCGAAGAGCGAGAGCAGCGCGCCCGCCGTGGCCGGGGTGACGCCCGCGATCTCGACGAGCATCTTCGGCATCCACGCGAACGAGGTGTAGGCGATCGTGCTCGAGACGGCGAACGCGACCAGCAGCGCCCACGCCAGCGGAATGCGCCACATCCGCCCGAACACGCGAGGACTCGCCTGCTCGATGTCATCGTCGGCTCCGTCGGCATGGCGGCGCAGCGCCAGCGTGATCCACGGGATCGTCGCGATGAGGGCGAAGACCGCCCACAGTCCCAGCGAGACGTGCCAGTCCGTGGCATCCGCCACCGGCACCGCGACGAGGGCGGGCAGGAACGTCGACACCGCCATCGTCGTGGAGAACACCGTCGTCATGAGCCCGATGCGGTCGGGGAAGTAGCGCTTCACGAGCGGCGGCAGCAGGATGTTGCCCGTCCCGACGGCCGCGAAGACGAACGCCGTGCCGGCCAGCAGCAGCCCCGAGCTGGGCGCGAGGCTGCGGGCGACGAGGCCGACCGCCACGACCGCCATCGCCACCACGGCGAGCCGCTCGAGCCCGAACCGGCGCTCGAGCGCCGGGGTGAGCAGGCCGAACACGGCGAAGCACACCGGCGGGGCGGTGCCGATCAGGCCGATCACCGCGGCCGGCAGCGCGAAGTCCGCCGAGATGTGGTCGAAGAGCGGCGACAGCGAGGCCACGGCCGACCGCAGCGAGAACGCGAACAGCACGATGCCGACGAGGGCGAGGGTTCGCCCCTGCCAGAGCGGGCGGGCAGGGGACGATGTCACTCGTACAACCCTAGAGCCGGCGCCGATGCCCTCGGCGCGCCGGCCGACGGGCTCAGCTCTCCTGGGAGCCCTCCACCCACGCGAGATACTCGTCGGTGACGGTGCCGGTGATGTACCGGCCATCGAAGCAGCTCATGTCGAGATCCTCGACGTCGGACCCCTCGAGGATCGCGGCCTTCAGGTCGTCGACCTCCTGGTAGACCACGAAGTCCGCGCCCAGCTCCTGCGCGATCTCGGGGATCGTCCGGCCGTGCGCGACCAGCTCGTGCCGCGAGGGCATGTTGATGCCGTAGACGTGCGGGTAGCGCACCGGCGGCGCCGCCGAGGCGAACGTGACGCTCTTGGCACCGGCATCCCGCGCCATCTGGATGATCTCCTTCGACGTCGTGCCGCGCACGATGGAGTCGTCGATGAGGAGCACGTTCTTGCCCTTGAACTCGGTCGACATGGCGTTGAGCTTCTGCCGCACGCTCTTCTTGCGCACCGCCTGCCCCGGCATGATGAACGTCCGCCCGATGTACCGGTTCTTGTAGAAGCCCTCGCGGTACTCCACGCCCAGCTTGCGCGCGACCTGCATCGCCGCCGGCCGCGAGGAGTCGGGAATGGGCATGACCACGTCGATCGCCTCGCGCGGCGTGTACTTCGCGATGGTGTCGGCGAGGCGGTCTCCCATGCGCAGGCGCGCCTCGTACACCGAGATGCCGTTCATGACCGAGTCCGGACGCGCGAGGTACACGTACTCGAACGAGCACGGCACCAGCTGCGGGTCGCTCGCGCACTGGCGGGTGTGAAGGTTGCCTTCGAGGTCGATGAAGACCGCTTCGCCCGGGTCGACGTCGCGCACGACCTCGAACTCGCCGTTCTCCAGCACGAGCGACTCGCTCGTGACGACCCACTCGTAGTGGCCGTCCGCGTTCTTGCGCGTGCCGAGGATGAGGGGACGGATGCCGAACGGATCGCGGAACGCCAGCAGACCGTACCCCGCGATCAGCGCGATCGCCGCGTACGATCCCTCGACGCGCTCGTGCACGCGCGTGACCGCCTGGAACACCTGTTCGGGGTCGAGCTCGAGTCCCGAGATCGAGGACTGCAGCTCGTTGGCCAGCACGTTCACCAGCAGCTCGGTGTCGGAGCTGGTGTTGAGGTGGCGGCGGTCCTTGTGGAACAGCTCCTCGGTCAGCTCGCGCGTGTTGGTGAGGTTGCCGTTGTGCACCATGACGATGCCATACGGCGCGTTGACGTAGAAGGGCTGCGCCTCCTCCTCATTCGACGCGGTGCCCTTGGTCGCGTAGCGCACATGGCCGAGGCCGATCTCACCGAGGAGCGCGCGCATGTCGCGGGTGCGGAACGACTCGCGCACCTGGCCCCGCGTCTTGTGCATGTGCACGACCCCATGACGCTCGGCCGTGGCGATGCCGGTGGAGTCCTGACCGCGGTGCTGCAGGAGGAGGAGGGAGTCGTAGATCTCCTGATTGACGGACCCGCGGCCCACCATCCCGACGATTCCGCACATGGGTGTTGCCTGCTCCGTAAGGTCGTGCGACTCAGCGGGCCGTGTGGCTCGCGTGCGCCTGGTGGTCTGAATAGGCGCCGACGAGACGCACCGCGCCGCCGTCGACTCCCTTTGCGCCCTGCTCCCACTCGCCGTCCGGCCGGGCGCCGCCGCGGACGACGCCGACCTGCCAGGTCGCGATGCCGCCGAGGGAGAGAGCGGATGCCGCCGCCTCGGCCTTGTCGGCCGCCACGACGGCGAGGAAGCCGATGCCGAGGTTCCAGGTGCCCTCGGTCGACTCGAGGTCGAGGTCGCCCAGGTCGGCGAGGACGCGGAAGACAGGGGAGGGCGACCACGTCGAGCGGTCGACCTCGACCCACGTGCCCTGCGGCAGCACGCGGGCGAGGTTCGCCGCGATGCCGCCGCCGGTGACATGGCTGAGCGCGTGCACGCGGTCGCCGTGATCGGCGATGAGCCGCAGGAGCGGCTTGGTGTACAGGCGCGTCGGCTCGAGGAGGGCCTCGCCCCACGTCGCGCCGAAGTCGGCGGCGTTGTCGCCGTACTGCACGCCGGCGCCGGTGACGATGTGGCGCACCAGCGAGTAGCCGTTGGAGTGCAGGCCCGAGCTCGCGAGCGCCAGCACCACGTCGCCTTCGCGCACCCGCTCGGCGCCGAGCACGCGGTCGGCCTCGACAACACCGGTCGCGGCGCCCGCGACGTCGTAGTCGTTGACGCCGAGCAGCCCGGGGTGCTCCGCCGTCTCGCCGCCGACCAGGGCGGTGCCCGTCTCGGCGCAGCCGGCGGCGATGCCGCGGACGATGTCGGCGATGCGCTCGGGGAACACCTTGCCGCAGGCGATGTAGTCGGTCATGAACAGCGGCTTGGCCCCGACGACGACGATGTCGTCGACGACCATGCCGACGAGGTCCTGGCCGATCGTGTCGTGCTTGTCGATCGCCTGCGCGATGGCGACCTTGGTGCCGACGCCGTCGGTGCTGGTGGCCAGCAGCGGCTTGTCGTACGCCTTGAACGCGCTGGCGTCGAAGAGCCCGGCGAAGCCGCCGACCCCTCCGAGCACCTCGGGTCCGTGCGTGCGGCGGACGGCCGACTTCATCAGCTCCACGGCGAGGTCGCCGGCAGCGGTGTCGACGCCCGCAGCGACGTACGGGTTCACCGGCTGTTCGGGGCGTGAAGGGGCGTCGCGTTCGGAGGAGGCCACGGCTACCAGCCTACCGGCGGCGTGACGGAGCGGATGCCGGGGTTACGGGCCGCTCCCCCGGCGCCGATCGGCACCCTGATCGTTGCCCGCGCCCCGGTCCGGACGTCGCGGGGCGGATCTATGATGTCCGCATGGGCGGCACCGGTGCACCGGAGTGGCTGATCCGCGAGGACGCAGGTCAGCCGGTTCTCCTCGCCCTCTATCTGCGCCAGGTGCTCGGCATCCGCTCTCCTGAGGAGCTGCCCCATCTGCGCGGCATCCCCCTGCGCGCCAACGACCGCTCCGACGAGGCGCAGGCGACGCTCGAACGCCAGTGGCGGGAGTTCTGGGCGATGACCGTCGAACCGCAGGCGCACCCGTCGCCCGTTCCGCTCGCGCTCGTCGACGGGTTCGACATGACGCTCGCCCTGCCGGTCGAGGGCTGCGACGACCTGCGGCACGCGTTCACGCCGCATGCCGCCGACGCGATGGCCTTCGCGAAGGCCGCCCACGAGCGCTACCGCAAAGAGGCGTCGCACAGCACCGGCACCGCCTACCGGGCCTATGCGGGCGCCATCGCCGAGCACGAGCGGCAGGTGGGCCGCCGGGCGCACTCGTTCGAGCTCAACGTCCAGGTGCTGCCGCTGAATCAGCGGGGCGTGTGGTGGATCGGCTCCCTCACGATCGCCGTCACCGACGGCCTGCGCGGCGACGTCGCCGCCTTCGACGCGGCGATCCACCCGATCATCGCCGAGCTGGCCTGAAGAGCCCGAGCTCAGCGGCGATCCTCGTCTGCGCCGGACTGCGGGTCGACCTGCACCGACGCGTGGTCGACCGAGACCTCGTGCGTGTGGCGGCGCGATCGACGGTCGAAGAGCAGCGCGACCAGGGCGCCGAGCACGATGCCGACGGGCGCGCAGATGAGCGCCAGGAAGCCGAACACCTGGGTCTGCGAGTACTCCACGCCGGTGTTCGGGCTCACCTGCGACGTGCCGTCGAAGGCGAAGGTGAGGATCATCGCGACCAGCAGGCCCAGCGCGGCGCCGGCGATGAGGAAGACCGAGATCTTCGGGGCCCGCCGCACGCGCAGCGTCTCGACGCGGTCCTGGCTGTGCTCGGGCATGTCTCCATTATCCCTTCGGCCGGCGGCCGCTCGGGCCGTCGGGCCGGTCGGTCTCGATGTCCTCGGCGTCCCGCACCCACTGCGGCACGTCGTCGGTGACCGGAGAGACGAGGTCGTCGCTGAGGCTCGTGGCGTGCTCCGCGATGACCGAGCGGCCGCGGCTGCCCACCACGCGGTCGAGCACGATGACGACGAGGCCCGCGACGAGGAGCCCGAACCCGACGCAGATGACGGCGAAGACGCCGAACACGCGCAGGTACCCCGAGGCGCCCGTGGAGAGCGGGCCGCCCGGCTCCTCGGACACGGCGGCCGCCGCGGTGAGGACGCCCGCCGTCACCAGGCCGAGGACGATACCCGAGATCATGATCCGCCCGATGCGCGGGGCGCGACGGACCCCGACGGACTCCCACTCCTCGTGGATGACGTGCTCGTCGGGGTCGTCGTCGCCGGCTGCGCCGGTGCGCGCGCGGGTCATGGTGCCATTGTCCCACCGCGGGACGGGCGCGTCTCGGGGTCAGGGGCGCAGCGGCAGCAGGTGCGAGATGTCGGCGCGGGTGCCCGAGGCGACGATGCGGCCGGCGGAGGAGGCATCCGCCCAGTGCTCCGCCCCCGTCGCCACTGCGATCCAGGTCGCGGGATCGGTCTCGACGACGTTCGGTGGGGTTCCGCGGGTGTGCCGTGGCCCCTCGACCACCTGCACCGCGCCGAACGGAGGCACGCGCACCTCGACCGAGTTGCCCGGCGCCTTCTCGGCGAGCAGCTGCAGCAGGTAGCGCACGGCCGTGGCGCGGTCGGTGCGGGAGGCGGGGACGGATGCCGCGCCCGCCGCCGCGACAGCCTGCAGGGCCGCGCGGCCGTCGTCGGTGGAGATCTTGCGGGCCACGACCCCACGCTACGCGTGTCGCGTGCCGGCGGAATCCTCGACGACCCGAAACGCGGCGGAGCGCCCTCGGTAGGCTGGACGGCGTGAAGATCCTGGTTCTCGGCTCGGGCGCGCGGGAGCACGCCATCATCCTCGCGCTGCGGTCCGAGGAGGCCGAGCACGAGATCTTCGCCGCCCCCGGCAACGCCGGCATCGCGCAGGACGCCCAGCTCGTATCGCTCGACGCGAACGACCCGGTCGCCGTCACCGACTTCGCGATCGAGAACGACATCGCGCTCGTCGTGATCGGCCCGGAGGCTCCGCTGGTCGCCGGGGTGGCCGATGCGGTGCGCGAACGCGGCATCCCGACGTTCGGGCCCGGCAAGGCGGCCGCGCAGCTGGAGGGCTCGAAGGCCTTCGCCAAGCGCATCATGGAGGCGGCGGGCGTGCCGACCGGCCGCGCGGTGCGGGCGTACTCGCGCGCCGAGGTCGAGGCCGCGTTGGACGAGCTCGGCGCTCCGCACGTGGTCAAGGCGGACGGACTGGCCGCCGGCAAGGGGGTCATCGTCACGTCCGACCGCGATGAGGCGCTCGCCCACGCCGACCAGTACCTCCCCTCGGGCCCGGTGCTCGTCGAGGAGTACCTGGACGGTCCCGAGGTGTCGCTCTTCTTCCTCAGCGACGGCGACCACGTGCTGCCGCTGAGCCCCGCGCAGGATTACAAGCGCCTGCTCGACGGCGACGAGGGACCGAACACCGGCGGCATGGGCGCGTACTCGCCGCTGCCGTGGCTCGACGGCAGGTTCGGCAGCGAGCGGGAGTTCGTCGACCTCGTGACGCGCGACGTCGCCGAACCGGTCATCCGCCAGCTGGATGCCGAGGGCACGCCGTTCATCGGGCTGCTCTACGCCGGCCTCATCCTCACCGACGGCGGCGTGAAGGTCATCGAGTTCAACGCCCGCTTCGGCGACCCCGAGTCGCAGGTGGTGCTCCCCCGGCTCGTCGACCCGCTGTCGGAGCTGCTGCTGGCTGCGGCATCCGGCACCCTCGAGGACTCCCCCCGTCCGGCGTTCGCCACCGACGTGGCCGTCACCGTGGTGGTGGCCAGCGAGGGCTATCCCGCCGCGCCGGTGACCGGGCGCGAGCTCACGGGGCTGCGCGAGGCGTCGGCGGTGCCGGGCGTCCACCTCGCACACGCCGCGACGGCCGAGACCGACGGCGGGCTCGTGGCCACCGGCGGCCGCGTGCTCAACGTGGTGGGGATCGGGACGACGTTCATGGAGGCGCGCGAGCGCGTCTACCGTGCGCTCGGCCAGATCGAGCTCGAGGGCGGGCAGCACCGCACCGACATCGCCGCCCGGGTCGCCGAAGGGCTCTGACCCGCCCGCGGCCCCGCATCGGCCGAAAGGACGAGGCCGGTCGGTCCCGACGGCCGATGTGCCGTGGCATCCGTCACCGCCACCATGGCGGCATGACGACCTCCAGCTCCCTCCCACGCACCCGGCGGCGCGCGCCCGAGTGGCTCGTGCCCGCAGGCCTCATCGCCCTGAGCCTCGTGCCGGTCGCGGCCGGCTCGGCGCGCCTCACGCAGCTCGCGACCTCCGCCGGCGTGACCGCCGACAACGTCCGGTTCTTCGACGCGCCGGTGCCGATCGTCGCGCACATCGTCGGCTCGACCGTGTTCCTGGTGCTGGGCGCGCTGCAGTTCGCGCCGTCGCTGCGGCGCCGGCGCTGGCACCGCGTGGCCGGACGCATCGTCGCGCCGGCCGGGCTGGTGTCGGCGCTGTCGGCGCTGTGGATGACGGTGTCGTACCAGATGCCGGCCGCGGTGACGGGTCCGGGGCTCGCCGCCGTGCGCATGGTGCTCGGCGTCACGATGGCGGCGGCGATCGTGGCCGCCTTCGTCGCGATCCGCCGCGGCGACGTCGGCACGCACAGCGCGTGGATGACGCGCGCGTACGCGATCGGCCTCGGCGCCGGCACGCAGGTCGTCGTGTTCCTCCCGTTCACGCTGCTGATCGGGGCGCCCACGCCTGTCGGCTACACGCTTCTCATGACCGCGGGGTGGGTGATCAACCTCGTGGTCGCCGAGATCGTCATCCGCCGGCGGGCCCGCACCGGCGCGCGGCGGACGGGGCCTCGGTCCACGTCGGCGCCGACCGCCGCCCGCCTATCATGAGGGCATGACGAGCCCGGTCCGCGCGCTCTGGGACGCGCCCGCGGCGACTCCGGAAGCGCCCCGGCGCGTGTGGCGCGACGGGGTGCTCGTCGCGGTGATCCCCGTGCTCGCCGTGTTGGAGGCATCCGTGCGCCCCGACGTGCCGTCGCGCTGGGTGTGGGCCGTCGTGCTCGCCGCCCTCGCGCCCACGCTGCTGTGGCGGCGCACGCGCCCCTTCATGATGCTCGCGATCGCCTTCGCCGTCGGCACCGCGGTCGGCTTCATCGTCGGCGGCGATCCGCAGCTGTACACGACCGCCTACTTCCTGATCCTGCTGTACGCGGTGTTCCGCTGGGGCTCCGGGCGGGCGATGCTCGCGGGCGGTGCGCTCGTGGCCGCCGGCATGGCGCTCACCGCCGCCGGGTCGGCCCCATCGCCGCCCGACGCGGTGGGCGGCGCCGCCGTCGCGGTCACCACGGCGACGCTCGGACTCGCGATGCGCTGGCGTCGGCGGGCACGCAGCCGCGAGCTCGAACAGGTGCGGCTGCTCGAGCGCGAGCTGCTCGCGCGCGATCTGCACGACACCGTCGCGCACCATGTCTCGGCGATCGCGATCCAGGCGCAGGCCGGCACCGCCGTGGCCGCGACCGATCCGGGCGCGACCGCGCAGGTGCTCCAGGCGATCGAGGCCGAGGCATCGCAGACGCTGCGCGAGATGCGCGCCATGGTGGGTGTGCTCCGCGCGGACGCGCCGGTGGCGCCCGCACCCGGCCTCGCCCGGATCGCGGACCTGGCGCAGACGGATGCCGCCGGCCCGGCCGTCGCCGTGCACCTCGACGGCGACCTCGACACGGTGCCCCCGGCGGTGGGCGCCGCGGTGTTCCGCCTGGCCCAGGAAGCGGTGACGAACGCGCGGCGACACGCCCGCGACGCGACCCGCGTCGAGGTCGGCGTCGACGTCGACGCGGCGGGGGTGCGGCTGTCGGTCCGTGACGACGGCGGGAGCGCGGCATCCGCGACTCCCGGATTCGGGATCACGGGCATGCGCGAGCGGGCAGCGCTCCTCGGCGGCACGTGCGAGGCCGGCCCGGCGCCGGGCGGCGGGTGGGCCGTCACGGCGACGCTCCCGCGCAGGGGGTGGGGATCATGACCGTGCGCGTGCTCGTCGCCGACGATCAGGACCTCGTGCGCACCGGACTGCGCATGATCCTCGACGTGCAGCCCGGCATCGAGGTGGTGGGCGAGGCCGCCGACGGCCGCGAGGCCGTCGCGCTCACGCGGAGCCTGCGCCCCGACGTGTGCCTGTTCGACATCCGCATGCCGGTGATGGACGGCCTGGAGGCGACGCGCACGGTGGCGGGTCCGGACGTCGCCGACCCGACGCCCGTCGTCGTGATCACGACCTTCGACCTCGACGAGTACGTCTACGCCGCCCTCCGCGCGGGCGCCCGCGGCTTCCTGCTGAAGGACGCCGGTCCGGTCCTGCTCGCCGAGGCCGTGCGCGCGGCCGCGCGCGGCGACGCGCTCATCGATCCGAACGTCACCGTCCGCCTCATCGAGACGTTCGCCGGCGCGGCGCCGACGCCTCCGCCTCCGCCGTCCAGCCCCCTCACCGACCGCGAGGAGGCGGTGCTCGCCGGTGTCGCCCGCGGGCTCGGCAACAGCGAGATCGGCGACGAGCTGCACGTCTCCCTCAGCACCGTGAAGACCCACCTGGGAAGCATCATGGCCAAGCTGGGCGCGCGCAACCGCGTCGAGCTCGCGATCTGGGCGCACGAACGCGGCCGGTCGCGCGACTGAGCCCCAGCGTCAGTCCCGCGCCGGCCGCGCCGCCGCGCCCGCTGATCACACCGCCGCCCGCTGCTGCAGCAGCGGGCACTCGAAGGGATCGCGCTCCCCCAGTCCGACACGGTTGATGTACCGCGTGACGATGCGGTACGACTCGAGCAGGCCGGTCTCGGTGTAGTGCACGCCGTGGGCCTGGCAGTAGTCCTTGATCGTGCCCGACGCCCTCCGCAGGTGCGGCCGGGGCATCGAGGGGAAGAGGTGGTGCTCGATCTGGTAGTTGAGCCCGCCCATGGCGACGTCGAGCAGGCGGTTCCCGCGGATGTTGCGGCTCATCAGCACCTGCCGGCGCAGGAAGTCGAGCTTGACGGATGCCGGCACCAACGGCATGCCCTTGTGGTTCGGCGCGAACGACAGCCCCATGTAGACGCCGAAGATCCCCAGCTGGACGGCGAGGAACACCGCGGCGATCCCCGGCGAGAGCACGATGAAGACGAGGGCGAGGTATCCCCCGATCCGCAGCGCCAGGAAAGAGCCCTCCACCGCCCGGTGGCGCAACGGCTCGCGCGAGAGCACCCGCCGCACGCTCGACGCGTGCAGCGACAGCCCTTCGAGCAGGAGGATCGGGTAGAAGAAGACGCCCTGGTGCGCCATCACCCAGCCGAGCACCGGGCCGTACCGGCGAGCGCGGCGGTCGACCTGGTCGGGGGTGACCGACACGACCGGCAGCTCGATGTCGGGATCGGAGCCGATCTTGTTGGGGTTGGCGTGGTGGCGCGTGTGCTTGTGCTGCCACCACCCGTAGCTCATCCCGACGAGGAGGTTGCCGAGGATGAGCGACGTCCAGTCGTTCCAGCGGCCCGAGACGAAGATCTGCCGGTGCGCCGCGTCGTGGCCGAGCATCGCGATCTGCGTGAACAGGATCGCGAGCGCCGCGGCGGTGAACAGCTGCCACCAGGTGTCGCCGATGAGGACGAAGGCGGCGACCGCCGCCGCCAGCACCACCACGGCGCCGATGAGCTTCGTCCAGTAGTAGCCGTAGCGGCGGTGCATCAGCCCGCTCGCGGCCACGATCTTCGCCAGCCCGGTGAAATCGTTGGGCGGCCGGTCGGTCCGGGCAGCAGTCGTCCGGATGCCGGTGGTGGGTTGTCCGGTCATGTCATCGACCCCGATCCTCGAGCCGCACCGATGCGGCGGAGACGTCGGGGTCCAGGACGTCCTGGCCACAGGCTACGCCCATTGCGCCCCCCGCGGGGGCCGCTTGCGGGCACTTCACAGGCACGATGCCGAGCACACCGGCGGACGAAAGGACGGACGCCGGCGTCGCTGGCTGGGGAGACGAGCGACGCCGGCGTCCGGATGACGCTGGGCTCTGTTTGGATTCGGCCCGAGCGTCCGGAAAACCCGAGCTGGGGGACTCAGGTCTGACGACGTATGAAGCGCATCAGCCAGGCGATCACCGCGATGACGATGATGACGAGGCCGATCCACAGCAGGAACTGGACCGCTTCGACGAGCACGCCGAGCAGCAGCAGGACGATTCCGACGATGAGCAGGGTCACTGCGAGTCCGGTCATGCAAGCCATCCTCCGCGGCCGCCGCCCGTCGGCCAACCTCTTGACAACCGTGCCCTCGCGGGTTTAGCCCGGGTCGGGCTCCGCGATAATGGGCGGGTGACGGACACGAACCCCACCCCGCTCGAACTCCCCGGCTGGCGCCACGTCTACTCGGGCAAGGTGCGGGACCTGTACGTCCCCGACGACGCGGCCGAGGGCGCGCCCGCCGGGCGCATGCTCGTCGTCGCCAGCGACCGCGTCAGCGCCTTCGACCATGTGCTCTCGCCCGGCATCCCCGGCAAGGGGACGCTGCTGACCACGCTCAGCCTGTGGTGGTTCGACCGCCTCGCGGGAGCGGACGGCGGGCGCGGCATCCCGAACCATCTCGCGGCCTCGCACACGCTCACGCTCGGCGGCGACGGCGAGGCGAACACGCGCGACGACCTGCAGAACCTCATCCCGGATGCCGTCATCGGCCGTGCCATGGTCGTGAAGAGCCTCGACATGCTGCCCATCGAGTGCGTGGTGCGGGGCTACCTCACCGGGTCGGGCTGGGCCGAGTACCGCGAGAGCGGCACGGTGTGCGGCATCGCGCTCTCGGACGGGCTGTCCAATGGGGACCGGCTGCCGGAGCCGATCTACACCCCCGCCTACAAGGCGCCCCTGGGCGAGCACGACGAGAACATCTCGTTCGAGCGCACCGTCGAGCTCGTCGGCGCCGAGCGCGCGAGCGAGCTGCGCGACCTGTCACTCGAGATCTACGCGCGCGCCGCCGCGACCGCCGAGGCCCACGGCGTGATCCTCGCCGACACGAAGTTCGAGTTCGGCCTCGACGAGAACGGCGTGCTCACCCTCGCCGACGAGGTGCTCACGAGCGACTCGTCGCGGTACTGGGATGCCGAGGCCTGGGCGTCGGGCACCACCCCCGCGGAGCGCATGGCGAGCTTCGACAAGCAGATCGTGCGCGACTGGCTCGCCGCGAACTGGGCGCCGCCGCGCGACGGTGAGCCGCCGGCTCTGCCCGCCGACATCGTCGAGCGCACCGCCGACCGCTACCGCGAGCTTCTCGAGCGCCTCACCGCGGCCTGACGGCCGGCGCGGCATCCGCCCGTCACGCGTTCTTCATCGCCTTCAGCCGCGCCAGCAGCGTCGGACCGGACCGATCGAGCATCGATCCGCCGACGAGGATGCCGCCGATCAGGACCGCGGTCCCCAGCACGAGGCCGACCGCGCATGCGATCCAGCTGAGCGCCGCGTCGTCGGTGAAGAACCCGATGATCCCGAGGATGCCGGCGGGCGCCGACAGCGCGACGGCGATCAGCCAGATGCCGAAGAACGCCATGCCCTGCAGGAACGTGGTGCCGGGCACCCGCTTGAACGGGTTGTCGCCGGATGCCGCGACCGGCACGACGAGCTGCGCCGACGTGAGCGCGCAGACGCCGTAGCAGGTGAAGAGGATGCCGACCGACATGCCCAGGATGCCGGGGAACCGGCTCCACTCGCCCGAGAAGACGAAGGGGATGATCGCGGCGAGCAGCACGAGCGGCAGGGCGACCGCCGCAGCGGCGAGGCTGCGCCCCAGCCGGTCCGCCCGGCCCGGCGCGCCGGTGGCGAGCTCGGTCCCGAACGCGGTGCCGTCGTACGAGATGTCGGCGTACACGACGATGCCGATCACGATCGCGATGATCGGGCCCGAGAACGACAGCGCCACGAGCGGCTCGCCGTCACGGGCGTAGAACCACAGCAGCACCGGCACCAGGGGCGCCCCGACCAGCTGGCGGAGGTAGCGGGGGTCGCGCGTCCAGTACGTCAGCGCCCGCGCGAAGACGGCACCCGCGGCGCCGGTCGGCACGCGGCCGAACCATCCGATCGACCCCGCGCGCACCGCGGCGGCCGACGTGTGCCGCGGGCGGACCAGCGAGCGTCCGAGAGCTGCGCGCCACAGCAGCCACAGCAGGCCGAGCGTCGCGAGGGCGATCAGCAGCCGGGCGCCCGCGCCGGCGGGGTCGCCCGCCGCGGCGGCGGCCGGCACGGCCCATGCCGCGCCGAGGGGCGTCCAGCCGAGGATCGGCACCAGCTCGGCGAGCGTGTCGGCGTTCACCGCGAACCCGGTCGCCACACCGGCGATGATGGGTCCCGCGAGGATCAGCGGGATGAGGATGACGGTGCCCGACACCTCCCGGAACCGGCGCCCGCTCCCGAGCCCGGCCGCGAGGGTCGCGACCGCGCGCGACGCGACGACGGCCGTGAGGACCGCGACCGGCGTGCTCACGATCCACGCGGCGACGGCCGCCGGCCAGTGCGCCCAGGTCGCGACCGTCGCAACCGCTGCCACCGAGGTGATGATGCCCGGGATGCCGGTGACCGCCGCCACCGCCAGCGCGACCATCATGCGCGACAGCGACATGGGGAACACCACCAGGCGGTCGGGGTCGAGCGTCGTGTCGACGCCGAAGGCGAGGAGGGGGATCAGCGCCCACCCGAGGGTCACGAGCGATCCGGCGCCCACGATGACGGCGGAGGCCGGCGCGAGACCCGCGAACCCGAGCAGCACCAGTCCGACGACGATGGCCACCAGCAGTCCGAGTCCGTACAGCGCGCCGAAGACGAAGCCGACGAGCTGCCAGGGGCTGCGCGCGAGCTGGTTGCCCAGCACGCGGAAGCGCAGCCTCAGGAGCGTCGCAACCATTCCGGCCCTTCCGTGTGGCGCCGCCCGCCGACGAGCTCGACGAAGCGGTCCTGGAGCGACTGCCCCGCCCGCACGTCCTCGACGCTTCCGGCCACGAGGAGGCGGCCGGCGGCGACGATCGCCACGTGGTCGCACATGCGCTGCACGAGGTCCATGGAGTGGCTCGAGATGATGACCGTTCCGCCACCGGCGACGTACCCGGTGAGGATGTCCTGGATGTTGGCCGCCGAGACGGGATCGACGGACTCGAACGGCTCGTCCAGCACCAGGAGGCGCGGAGCGTGGACGAGGGCACAGGCGAGCGCGATCTTCTTGGTCATTCCCGCCGAGTAGTCGACGACCATCGTGCCCGCGGCATCCGTCATGTCCATCAGCGCCAGCAGATCGGCGGTGCGCTGCGCGATCTCGTCGTGCGGCAGGCCGAACAGGAGCCCGTTGTAAGTGACGAGCTGCTCGCCGGTCAGGCGGTCGAAGAGCTTCACGCCGTCGGCGAGGTTGCCGAGCATGCGCTTGGCCGCGACCGGCTGCTGCCACACGTCCACGCCGTGCACGATCGCCCGGCCGGCGTCGGGCGCGAGGAGGCCGGTCGCCATCGAGAGGGTCGTCGTCTTGCCCGCGCCGTTGGGCCCGACCAGCCCGTAGAACGACCCCGTCGGCACTCGCAGGCTCAGGTCGGCGACCGCGACCTTCTGCCCGAAGCGCTTGTGGAGCCCGACGAGCTCGAGGGCCGCGGTGTCCTCACCCGGGGTGGAGACGCGGTCGGCCGCGGGGGTCTCGGACGCGCGTGCGGAGGTGTCGGCGGGCGGGCCGGCGGGCGCGGGGGGATTCGCGGGATCGCTCACGTGTCTCCGTCGTTCGGCAGGGCGGGCCCCGGTGCGCGCCGGGCAGGATCCAGCCTCTCGGATGCCGCGCCCCCGGGCAACTCGCGGCGCCGGGCCGCTCGTGCGCGAGGCGGGTCATCCCCGCCGCTATCGTGATCCTCGCACCATCCCCCGAGCGCAAGGAGCGCGCATGCCTTTGTGGACCCTGCACGGCAACGGCCGTACCGTCGAACCCGGCACGGTCGTGAAGCCCGACGAGAGGCTGAACTGGCCCGCCACCGTCGCGATCGGCGCGCAGCACGTCATCGCGATGTTCGGCGCCACGTTCCTGGTGCCGGTGCTGACGGGCTTCCCCGTCTCGACGACGCTGCTCTTCTCGGGCCTCGGCACGCTGCTGTTCCTCCTCGTCACGAAGAACCGGCTCCCCAGCTACCTCGGGTCATCGTTCGCGTTCATCGCGCCGGTGACCGCCGCGACCGCGTCGCAGGGCATGGGATCGGCCCTCGCCGGCATCGTCGCGGTCGGCGTCCTGCTCGCCGCCGTCGGCTTCGTCGTGCAGTTCGCGGGTCTGCGATGGATCGAGAGGCTCATGCCGCCGGTCGTCGCCGGTGCCATCGTCGCCCTCATCGGCTTCAACCTCGCGCCGGTCGCGTGGGACAGCTACCAGCAGGCCCCCGTCACGGCGACCATCACGCTCGTCGCCGTCATCCTGTTCAGCGTGCTGTTCCGCGGCTTCCTCGGTCGCATCTCGATCTTCCTCGGCGTGATCGTCGGCTATCTCGTCGCGCTCGTGCGCGGCGAGGTCGACTTCACGGCCGTGAACGACCTCGTCGCCGAGGGACAGTGGGTCGGTCTCCCGGTCTTCCACTTCCCCACGTTCGGCTCGCCGGGCACCTGGAGCGTCATCGCGATGTTCCTGCCGGTCGTCCTCGTGCTCATCGCCGAGAACGTCGGTCACGTGCGCGGCGTCGCGACGATGACCGACGCCTCCGTCAACCGGTACACCGGCCGGGCGCTCATCGCCGACGGCGCGGCCACCGTGCTCGCGGGCACCTTCGGCGGCTCTGGCACCACGACCTACGGCGAGAACATCGGAGTCATGGCCGCGACGCGCGTGTACTCGACGGCCGCGTACTGGGTGGCCGGCATCTTCGCCGTCCTGCTGTCCCTCTCGCCCGTCGTCGGAGCGGTGTTCAACTCGATCCCGGCGGGTGTGCTCGGCGGCGTCACGACCGCGCTCTACGGTCTCATCGGCATCATCGGCATCAAGATCTGGGTCGACAACCGCGTGGACTTCTCGCGCCCGGTGAACCAGTACACCGGCGCCGTGGCCCTCGTGATCGCGATCGCCGGCTTCACCATGCAGTGGGGCGAGTTCCAGCTCGGCGCCATCGTCATCGGCGCGGCGGCAGCGCTGCTGATCTACCACGTGGGCAACGCGATCGCCCGCTGGCGCAAGACCGGTGCCGACGACGGCGGCCCGATCCCCGCGGTCGGCCAGCTCGGCGGCGACCCCCAGTAGCCTGACGCTGCCTGCCGCCACCCCGGAGCCGGGAAGGCGCAGGGTGGCGGCATCCGTCGTCCATGTCCCGGTTTGGGGCGCACCGCGGACGGTTGGGGCGTGTCGCGCACGCCCCGAACGGTCGCGCGACGCCCCAAACCGTGGAGACGTCTGGGAATGAACGCCGGATGCCGGGGGTTCTCATTCGTGTGAATACACAGGCCGAACGTCTCGCCGCCGATACCGCCATGGGGGCCGTCACGCTGCTCGTCGGCGACCTCGACGGCATGACCGCGTTCTACCGCGACGTCATCACCCTGCAGGTGCTCGCCGCGGACGGCGACGAGGTCGTGCTCGGACGCGCGGGCCGGGCGGTGGTGGTGCTGAAGCACGAGCCGGCCCTCCGTCATGCGACCCCGGGCTCGGCGGGCCTGTTCCACACCGCGATCCTCTTCGAGACGCAGGAGGCCCTCGCCGCCGCGCTCTACAGCGTCGCCCGCCACGCACCGCGCACCTTCACCGGCTCGGCCGATCACCTCGTCAGCCAGGCGTTCTATCTCACCGACCCGGAGGGCAACGGAATCGAGCTGTACTGGGACCGGGCCCGCACCGAGTGGTCATGGACCCACGGTCAGATCGAGATGGCGACCCTGTACCTCGACCCGAACGCGTTCCTCCAGGAGCACCTCACCGAGCGTGCTGCGAGCGGCGCGACGGCACAGGAGGCGGCATCCGTCGGTCATGTGCACCTCTCGGTGGGCGACGTCGCGACCGCCCGGGCGTTCTACGTCGACGCGCTCGGCTTCGACGAGACGGCGGGTCTGGGCGACCAGGCGCTGTTCGTCAGCGCGGGCGGCTACCACCATCACATGGCGATGAACGTGTGGAACTCGCGCGGCGCCGGACCGCGGATGCCGGCCCTCGGCCTCGGCCGCGTGGACCTGACTCTGCCCGACGCCGACGCCCTCGGCGCGCTCGGCGAGCGCCTGCGGCATCACGGCCTCGACGTGCGCGACGACGGACGCACCGTGTCGTTCGACGACCCGTGGCGCAACCTGCTCCACGCGACGGTGCCCGGCCGAGGCTGACGCCGCCGACGCCGGCCCGCGACGCCGCGGACCGCGGAGCCGCTACACGGACTCCCGGACGACGAGCTCCGTCTCGAGGATCGTGACGTGACGCGGATGCCTCCCCGCGAGGAGGTCGATGAGCACCGAGGCCATGCGCTCCCCCTGCTGGAACGACGGCTGGCGCACCGTGGTCAGCTGCGGATTCACCGATGTCGCGACCGGGGAGTCGTCGAAGCCCATGATCGCGATGTCCTGGGGCACCCGGATGCCCGCCTGCGCGAGGACGGTGAGGACGCCTCGGGCCATGAGATCGCTCGCGACGAACACGGCGTCGGGCTGGGCGCCCGAGGCGAGGATGCGTCGCATCGCATCGGCGCCGCCGTCGGCCGTGAAGTTGCCGTCCTCCACCGCGACCTCGTCGAGACTCCATGCCGCCAGCGCCTCGCGGTACCCCTGCAGCCGGTCGACGCCGGCCGGCATGTCGCGGGGACCGGTGATCGTCGCGATCCGACGGCGCCCGCTCTCGATCAGGTAGACGGTCGCGTCGTAGGCGCCGCGCACGTTGTCGACGTCGACGTAGTAGTCGCGCTCCCGCTCGCGCACGGGCCGGCCGCCGTAGACGACCGGGACGACGCTGGCGATGCGGTCGATGAAGGTGTCGCTGGTGTGGTGCGAGACCACGATGGCGCCGTCCACCGCCCCGCTGCGCACGTAGCTCGTCGTCTTGTCGCCGGGGTCGTCGCTCGCGATGAAGAGGTTGAGCACGTAGTCCGAGCGGCTCAGGCGCGAGTTGATGCCCGACACGATGGCAGCGAAGAACGGGTCGCCGAAGAAGCGGGTCGTGTCTTCGGGGACGATGAGCGCGACGGCGTGCGTCTTCTGGCTGGCGAGGGAGCGTGCCGCGCGGTTGGGGACGTAGTTGAGCTCGGCGATAGCCCGCTGGACGGACTCCAGCGCCTCGGGGCTGACGGCGGTCGAGCCGTTGACGACGCGCGACACGGTCGAACGCGACACCCCCGCCGCAGCGGCGACCTCCTCGATCGTGACCGCCGATCGCATGGTCTCGGTACCCATCGTGTCCCTCCTCCCGGATGCTACGGCACGCTGTGGACATCGGCGACGCGGCGACGTCGCGCGCCCCCGAGTGTTACGACGCGACGGACGCGGCCTCGGCGTACTCCGGCGCGAGCGCGCGGGCGGCGATGATGCGGCGGTACTCCCGCGCGCTGTCCTTCGGCGTGCGCTCCTGCGTGTCGTAGTCCACGCGCACGATGCCGAAGCGCTTCTCGTACCCCCACGCCCACTCGAAGTTGTCCAGGAGCGACCAGTAGAAGTATCCCCGCACATCGACGCCGGCCTCGGCCGCATCGAGGGTCGCACCCAGGTGCGCGCGGAGGAACTCCACCCGGTCGGCGTCGTGGACGCGCTTCTCGCCGTCCTCGACGACGAGCTCGTCGTCGTAGGCCGCACCGTTCTCGGTGACGTAGAGCACCGTGCCGGCCGGCTCGGCGTACTCGTCCCACACGCGGCGAAGCAGGGTGGTCAGGCCGTCGGGCTGGACCTCCCACTGCATCGGCGTGCGAGGAAGCCCGCGCTCGTGCCAGAAGATGCCCTCGTGCGACGGGAACGGCGAGCGACCGGGACGGTCGGTCGGCGCGTCTCCGCCGATCGGCGGGTCCACGGGCGCGCGACCTCCCACGTACTCGCCGTGGTAGTAGTTGACGCCGAGCGTGTCGAGGGGCGTCGCGATCGCCTCCAAGTCTCCCGGACGCACGGCGGCCTCCCAGGCGGCGACGGCCGCGGCATCCACCGTCCGGATGTCCTCGACGATGTCGGCCGGGTACTGGGCCCGGAAGATCGGGTCGAGGAACCAGCGGTTGAACTGGCCGTCGATGCGGCGCGCGGCGTCGAGGTCGGCGGGGTCGCCGGCGTCCACGGGGTCTGCCACCGTGAGGTTCAGCGTGATGCCGAGCTGCAGCGACTCGTCGCGCGCACGGAGCTCGCGCACGGCCTGTCCGTGGCCGAGCAGCAGGTGGTGCGCGGCGAGCACACCCTCCTCGACGCTGTAGTGGCCGGGCGCGTGCAGGCCCGCCGTGTAGCTGAGGAACGACGAGCACCACGGCTCGTTGAGCGTCGTCCACACGTCGACCCGGTCACCGAGCGCGTCGTGCATGTCCAGCGCGTACTCGGTGAACCGGTCCGCGGTGTCGCGGTTCGCCCAGCCGCCCTTCTCCTGCAGAGCCTGCGGCAGGTCCCAGTGGTACAGCGTCAGCCACGGGAGGATGTCCGCCCCGAGCAGCTCGTCCACCAGGCGCTTGTAGAAGTCGACGCCCTTCTCGTTGACCGCGCCGCCGTCCGGCCGCACGCGCGACCACGACGTCGAGAAGCGGTACGTCTGCAGGCCGAGGTGCTTCATCAGTGCGACGTCATCGGGGTACCGGTGATAGTGGTCGCACGCCACGTCGCCGTTGTCGGCGTTGATGACCGCGCCCGGCACCCGGCAGAACGCGTCCCAGATCGAGTCGCGGCGGCCGTCCTCGTGGGCGGCGCCCTCGATCTGGAAGGCTGCGGTCGCGGCGCCGAACAGGAAGTTCTGGGGGAAGGCGCGCGGGGTCGGGGTCGTCATGAGGGGAAGGTCCTCTCTGGGGGCGTTGATAACAGGATGTCGGGGCGGGTGGGCGGGCGGAAACCCTAGCCCTTGACGGCGCCGGCCATGATGCCGCTGACCAGCTGCTTGCCGGCGACGGCGAACAGCAGCAGGAGCGGGATGGTCGACAGCAGCACACCGGCGAGCACGATGGAGTAGTCGACGAAGTAGTTCGACTGCAGGAGCGAGAGGGCGACCGGAAGGGTGGGGTTCTGCCGGTCGAGCACGATGAACGGCCAGAAGAAGTTGTTCCAGGCGCCGACGAAGGTGAACAGGAACAGCATCGCCGCCGCCGGCCGCGCCGCGGTGACGCCGACGGTCCAGAACGTGCGGATCATCGACGCGCCGTCCACGCGCGCCGCCTCGATGAGCTCGTCGGGGACCGCCTGCTGCAGGTACTGCGTCATCCAGAAGACGCCGAAGGCGCTCGTGACCGCGGGGATGATGATCGCGCCGATCTGGCCGGTCCATCCGAGGTCTGCGAACAGGATGTACAGGGGCACGACGCCGAGCTGCATCGGCACCGCCATCGTCGCGACCACGAAGATGAGCAGGCCCTTGCTCCCGGGGAAGCGGAGCTTCGCGAACGCCCAGCCCGCCAGCGTCGAGGTGAGGACGACGGATGCCGCGATCAGCGTCGAGCTGTAGATCGAGTTCCACAGCGCGGGCCAGAAGTTCACCGCCGGGTCGCCGACGACGGATGCCGCGTTGGCCAGGAAGTTGCCGCCGGGGATCCACGACATGTTCGGGTCGTTGATGGTGGAGGCGTCGCCCGATCCGATGAGGAACGACCAGTAGTAGGGGAACACGGCGGCGAGCACGACGACGCCCAGTCCGGCGTAGACCCAGAAGCCCGGCCGGTAGCCGCGGATCTTCGTGGTGCGCTGGCGGCGGCCGCCGCGGGGCTCGTCGGGGCTCGCGATGCGCTGCTCAGCCAGCGCGATGGGAGGAGTGGTGCTCACCGGCCCAGTCCCTTCTTGTTCTTGCGCGTGACCCCGCGGCCGCCCTCGTCGGCCACCAGCCGACGGGTGACCAGGAGGTTGATGAGGCCGATGACGAGGATGATGAGGAACAGGATCCACGCCAGGGCCGCGGCGCGGCCGAAGTTCCACTCGCGCCAGCCGATGTTGTAGAGGAACAGCGTGATCGTCAGCCACTGCTGCGCCGGGCCGCCCTCGCCGGTGTTGTCGTACATGCGCGGCTCGTCGAAGATCTGCAGGCCGCCGATCGTCGAGGTGATGATCACGAAGATGAGGGTCGCCCGCAGCGACGGGACGGTGATGCTCCAGAACTGGCGGAACGCGCCGGCGCCGTCGACGGTGGCGGCCTCGTAGTAGTCGCGCGGGATCGCCTGCATCGCTGCGAGGAGGATCAGCGCGTTGTAGCCGGTCCAACGGAAGTTCACCATCGTCGCGATGGCGACGTGGCTCCAGAACGGGTCCTTGTGCCACATGATCGGCTGGAGGCCGAGGTCGGTGAGGATGTTGTTCACCAGGCCGTGGTTGTCGCCGAACATGTTGCTGAAGATGAGCGCGACGGCGACGGGGGCCATGACGTAGGGCAGCAGCACGCTCATGCGCCAGAACGTCTTGGCGCGGATGTTGCGGTCGAGCATCGCCGCGATGAAGACCGCGAGGACGAGCTGCGGGATCGTGGACAGCAGGAAGATGCTGAACGTGTTGCGCAGCGCGGTCCAGAACTGCGGGTTGGAGAGGATCCAGACGTACTGGTCGAATCCGACGAACTCACCGGAGTTGCGGACGAGGTCCCACTCCTGGAACGAGATGACCGCGGTGTAGACGATCGGGAAGGCGCCGACGATCGCGAACAGGATGAAGAACGGCGAGATGTACAGGTAGGGCGAGACCTTCAGGTCCCAGCGGCTCAGCCGCTGGCCGAAGGTCAGCCGGCGCACGCGCTTCTCCTTCGGAGGCTGCGGGGGCGTCGCCTCCGGCGCGTGCGGGCGCGTGTCGGTTGCAGTCACGGGTTGCTCCAGGGCTCTGCGGACGGTGTGGGGGCGAGGTCGGTGCGTGCGGGCCCGGGGGGACGCCCGCACGCACCGGCCTTCTCAGAAGGCCTCGACCTCAGCGACCCACGTGTTCCAGGAGGTCTCCTGGTCCTCGAGGCCGTCGAAGACGCGGTTGACCGCGTTCTGGAGCGCGTCGTGGTACTTGAAGTAATCCGCGTCCTTGAACGGGGCGACCGTGACCGCCTCGGCACGGGCCGAGAGGATCTCGCCGGTGGGCGCCTCGTTGAAGAAGGCGTTCGTGGCGTCGGCGAGCTCGGAGCTCTCGAGCGCGTCGAGCTGGCTCGGGAAGGTGCCCGCGTTGGCGAATGCCTTCATCTGCTGCTCGGGAGCGGTGAGCCAGTCGGCCAGCGCGAGCGCCGCCTCGACGTTCTCGCCGTCGGCGGGGACGGTCAGGTACGACCCGCCCCAGTTGCCGCCGCCGTTGGGGAAGACGTCCGCGATGTCCCAGCCGGTGACGTCGGGCGCGTTGCCCTCGATCACGCCGAGCATCCAGCCCGGGCACAGCATGGCGGCGAACTCGCCGTTGGCCATCGAGGCGAACCAGTCGTCGGACCACTGGCCCGAGTACGCGGAGTTGGGAACGGCGCGCTCGACGACGAGGTTGTACGCGTCCTGCACCTCGGGGTTCTCGGTCGCGATGACCGTGCCGTCCTCTTCGGTGTAGGTGTACTCGATCTGGTTCACGATGCCCTGGAGCACCGAGTTGGCCGAGTCGATCATCGGCTTGCCGGTGGCCGCCTTGTACTGGTCGGCGACGTCGAGGAAGTGCTCCCAGTCGCCGTCGAAGAGACCGGCCACGCCCTCGCGGTCGCTGGGGAGTCCCGCCGCGGCGAACAGGTCGGAGCGGTAGCAGATGCCCTGCGGGCCGATGTCGGTGCCGAAGCCGACCAGACGGCCGTCGGCGTCGGTAGCGGCGGCCTCCTTCCAGTCGAGCCAGCGACCCTTGACGCTGTCGGGGGCCTCCGCGAGAAGGTCGGAGTACTGCATCGCCTCGGCGAACCAGTCGATCTCGACCGCCTCGATGTCGGCCAGGCCGCCCTTGCCGAGCTTGGCGAAGTAGTTCGCGCGGGCGTCGCCGGACTCGGCGGCGCGGTTGTGGACGATCTTCACGTTCGGGTTCTCGTCCATGTACTCCTGGAGGAGTTCATCGGTGTAGCCGAAGTCGTTGAAGGTGGCCACGGTCAGCGTGACCTCGCCGTCCTCGCCGCCGGCCTCGTCGTTGCTGCCGCCGGCGCAGCCGGCGAGGACGATGGCCGAGGCCGAGAATGCGGCGATTGCCACAGCGCTTCTGCGGAAGGCGCGTGCGTTCACTGTCACTCCTTTGTGTTGTCAGGTGGTGTGTTGCAGGACCGGCCAGGGCGGGTCCCGTGGCCGAGGTGATGTCATGGGAGCGTTCCCACCGATCGAGAGGAAACGCTATGGGATCGCTCTCACGAAGTCAAGGGAGCGCTCCCACGGACGGATCACGGTTCGGTCACGGCGGATTCCAGATGCAGGGAAATGAGCGATGCGGCGGCCCGTAGACTGGAGGCGACCCCTGCCCGCGACATCCGGCGTTCCGACTCCTCGCTGCGCTCGTCGCCCACGACCGATAGCTGCGGCCCCCGGCCGCCAGGAGGATCCCGATGCCCACGATCGTCGTCGACGTCATGCCCAAGGCCGAACTGCTGGACCCGCAGGGCAAGGCCGTCTCGGGCGCCTTCTCGCGACTCGGGATCAGCGATTTCAGCGCCGTGCGCATCGGCAAGCGCTTCGAGCTCACGGTCGACGGCGAGGTCACCGACGAGGTGCTCGCCGAGGCGAAGCGGGTCGCGGACGAGATCCTCTCGAACTCGGTGATCGAGGACGTCGTCGGCGTCGAGGTGGTCGAATGACCGCCCGCGTCGGGGTCATCACCTTCCCCGGCTCGCTCGACGACCGCGACGCGCAGCGCGCCATCCGCGTCGCCGGCGCCGAGCCGGTCGCGCTGTGGCACGGCTCGCACGACCTCGACGGCGTCGACGCGCTCGTGCTCCCCGGCGGCTTCAGCTACGGCGACTACCTGCGCGCCGGGGCCATCGCGGCCCTCGCCCCGATCATGTCGGAGGTGAAGGATGCCGCGGCCAAGGGAATGCCCATCCTCGGCATCTGCAACGGCTTCCAGATGCTCGTCGAGGCGCACCTGCTGCCGGGCGGCCTGATCCGCAACGCGCACCAGCAGTTCATCCGCCGGGACCAGCGCCTGCGTGTCGAGAACAACGACACCGCCTGGACGAGCGACTTCGCGACCGGCCAGGAGATCGTCATCCCGCTGAAGAACGCCGACGGCGGCTACATCGCGTCCGACTCCGAGCTCGACCGCCTCGAGGGCGAGGGCCTGGTGGCGTTCCGCTACCTCGGCGTGAACCCGAACGGGTCGCTGCGCGACATCGCCGGGCTCACCAACGAGCACGGCAACGTCGTGGGGCTCATGCCCCACCCCGAGCACGCCGTCGAGCCGGGGTTCGGCCCCGACACCTCGGCGGCCATGCGCTCCGGCGTGGACGGCCTGGCGTTCTTCACCTCGGCGATCGCCGCGGTGGTGGGCGCCGCCGCCTGAGCGGCGGCATCCGTTCTCAGACTGTTCCGGCCGGCGGCCAGACGCCGATGATGAGCGCCATGACGACGATCGTCACGAGCTCGTGCGCGATGTTCAGCACCGTGAGACTGGTCGGCCGCCCCTCGAAGGCGTCGTGCGTGATGAAGCGGGCGGCGGTGAATCCCGCCCACAGGATCACCCCCGTCGCCAGCGCCGCCCACAGATAGCTGCCGCCGTAGAAGTGCCAGGCGATCGACGACGCGCCCGCCAGCACCCACGCGGTCACGAAGCTCACGATCACCGTCACGACGATCGGCACCACCGCGCTGGCGCCCGGCCGGTCCATGTCGACGTCTGCGAGCTTCGACCACCGTGTGCCGAACACCTTCGGCGTGTACCAGATCGTTCCGACGACCATGCTCGACGCCGTCGCGATCAGCACCGCCCAGTAGTTGATCTCGGGAACCATGTCGGCCTCCTCCGCCTGTTCGACGCGAGCGTATCGCCGGCGTGCCGCGCCGGGCGCGCACCTCGCCGGTAGCGTGGACAGGGTGACCAGTGGCATCCGGAACCTCATAGTCAGCGTCCCCACCGAGCAGCTCGCCGCAGACCTCGGCGACCTACCCGAGGGGGTCGAGCTGGTCGTGTGGCCGATGGACGCCGCCGCCCCGCGAGACCGCTTCGACATCGTCGTCCCCCCGTACATGTCGATGGCGCGGGTGCTGGAGCGGCTGGAGGGCGTCGACGTCGGGCTGGTGCAGGGCCAGTCGATCGGCTACGACGGCGTGGCGGACATCCTTCCGGACGGGCTGCCGTTCGCCAACGCCGCCTCGGTGCACGAGACCTCGACAGCGGAGCTGGCGGTCGGCCTCGCCCTCGCCGCCCAGCGGCACATCGACGCGTTCGCCGTCGACACGGCCGCCGGGCGCTGGCAGCCGGTGTTCGCCGACAGTCTCGCCGACCGCCGCGTGCTGCTGCTCGGCTACGGCGGCGTCGGCAAGGCCGTCGCGGCACGTCTCGAGCCGTTCGAGGTCGAGCTGACCCCCGTCGCGTCACGGGCGCGAGACGAGGACGGCGTCGCGGTGCACGGCATCGACGAGCTGCCGACGCTGCTCCCCCGCGCCGAGATCGTGGTCCTGACGCTGCCCGGCGGCGAGGCGACGCAGGGCCTCGTGGACGACGCGTTCCTGTCGGCGCTGCCCGACGGCGCGCTCATCGTCAACGTCGGCCGGGGCACGCTCGTCGACACCGACGCCCTCGTCGACCACGTGCGCCGCGGCAGGATCCGCGCCGCGCTGGACGTCACCGATCCCGAGCCGCTCCCCGCGGATCACCCGCTGTGGGGCCTTCCCGGGGTGCTCATCAGCCCCCACGTGGGCGGGGCATCCAGCGCCATGCGCCCCCGCGTCGCGAAGCTGGTGCGCACGCAGATCGAGCGCCTCGTCGCCGGCGAGCCCCCGCTCAACGTCGTACTGGGGGACTGACGGCCTGACTTCGTTCACGCGCCCGGGCGCACCAAACCCGTCTCGTAGGCGGCGACGACGGCCTGGACGCGGTCGCGCACCCCGAGCTTGGCCAGGAGCCGCGTGACGTGGGCCTTGACGGTCGCCTCGCTGAGGTGGAGCTCGCGGCCGATCTCGAGGTTGGACCGGCCGCGCGCGATGAGCAGCCAGATCTCCTCCTCCCTCGGCGTCAGGTCTGCCGGGGGACGCGCGTCGGGCGGCGGCGCGCCCAGGTAGCGCTCGATCAGCCGGCGGGTGACTTCGGGCGCGAGCAGCGCCTCTCCGCCGGCGACGGTGCGGACGGCATCCACGAGGCGATCCGGCGGGGCGTCCTTGAGGAGGAATCCGGATGCCCCGGCCGCCAGCGCCCGGTACACGTACTCGTCCAGATCGAACGTGGTGAGCACGAGCACCCGTGGCGCCCGGGCCTCGGCGGAGATGAGGCCGGTGGCCTCGATGCCGTCCATCCCGGGCATGCGGATGTCCATGAGCACCACGTCGGGCGCCAGCACGCGAGCGGCGGTCACCGCCTCACGGCCGTCAGCCGCCTCGCCGACGACCGCGAGGTCCGCGGCCTCGAGCAGGCCCCTGATCCCGGAGCGCACGAGGGCGTGGTCGTCCGCGATGAGGACCCGGATCGGCGGGGGCGCTGCGCCCCGGTCGGCGCCGCCCGAGCCATCGCCGAAGACGGATCCGTCCCCCGTCATGCCCGGGCCGCCACGGGGATCGCCGCCTGCACGAGCCAGCCGCCGTCCGGGGTGCGGCGGGACTGGACGCGGCCGCCGTACAGGCGGACGCGCTCCTGCATCCCGGGGAGTCCCCGGCCGGCGCCGGGGACGGCGACCGACGCCCCGGAGCCGGGGGCAGGACCGTTCTCCACCGCCACCTCCAGCTCGCCGTCGGTCGCGCGCACCGTCACGGCGATGTCGGCGCCCGCGGCGTGCTTGCGCACGTTGGTCAGCGACTCCTGCACGATGCGGTACACCGTCAGCGCCACGCCGTCCGGGATGCCGTCGGCTGAGGCATCCGTCGTCAGGGTGCAGCGGTGTCCGGCCGCCTGCGTCTCGGCGATGAGGTCGGGAAGGGCCGACAGCCCGGGCTGCGGCACGTAGGACGCCTCGTCTTCGCGGAGCACCTCGAGCAGGTGGCGCATCTCGTCGAGCGCGCCCTGCGCCGTCCGACGGGTGAGCTGCAGGTGCGTGCGCGCCCGGGCAGGATCGCGTTCCACGAACTGCTCTGCGGCGGCGGCTTGAAGGGCGACGATCGACAGCGAGTGGGCGACGATGTCGTGCAGCTCCCGGGCGATGCGGCGGCGCTCCGCTGCCGCGGCCTCGGCGGCGCGCTGCTCGGAGCTCGCGCGCGTGTGCTGCAGGGACAGCGCGCGGTGACGCACGATGCGGCCCGCCGCCCACGTCGAGCCGACGAAGAACACCAGGAACACTGCGCCCGCGGCCTCGATGCCGGTCGCACCGAAGTACCCGAGCGCGTGCGCCCCGAGCATCGCCGCGACGGGCACGAGACCGAGCAGGACCGCGAGGGGCCACGGGCCGATGCGCTCGGCGACCGTGAAGGTGGCCACGAGGAGGCTCGGGAACGGGTTGAACGTCGCGTCCGGGCCGGCGACCGCGGCGTGGAGCACCAGCGCCGCCGCCACCACGAGCAGCACCGCCGCGGGGAAGCGACGCCGCACGGCCAGCGGAAGCGAGATGGCCAGGGCGAAGCCGAGCTGCGCGAGGGGATGAGCCGAGGGGACCAGGAGCGCCTCGAGCACCGCCCACGCCCCGATCCCGCCCGCGATCGCGAGGTCGAGCGGCGACGTCCACTGCCGCCAGCCGGACCGGCCGCGACCGGACGTGCGCGCCGGCGCGGGGGCGGCGTTCAGGGTCACGGTCCGATGCTAGAGGGCGATCCGGGCGCGCCCGTAGCGACGAAAGTCGACTCCTCCGTCGACCCGCGTCGCACGCGGAACCGCCGGAGGCCGCGTCGGAACAGCAACGTGCGGGAGGCGAGTCCTCGACCTCCGCACGATGTCGCCGCCGGTCGCTCCTCCGTAGCTTCGTCTCGTCGCACCGGATCCCCGCTCGCGACCTGGACCCGTCAGAAAGGCCGTCATGGCATCCGTCACCCTTCCTTCCCCCGCGACCTCCGCGACCGCCGCTCACCCGTATCCGCGCGACGGGCGGCTGATCGGCCGGATCGGCGCCCGCCTGGCCGGCGCCGCCGCGCTGGCCGCCGGCATCCTGTCGATCGTGATCGGCGTGCTGCAGTTCCTGTTCCCGCAGGACGAGGACCCCGCGATCGACCCGCGCACGCGAATCATCCTCGTCATGTTCACGGTGAGCCTGTGGGCGCTCGCCGTCCTGTTCCTGGGGCTGGCCCGCTACGCCCGGTCGAGCTGGGGAGCGTTCGTCGCCGCCACCGGCACCGTCCTTCTGACCCTCGGCACGGCGACGAGCGCCGCCAACGGCATCGACTTCGAGTGGTTCCCCCTCGTCGCCATGGCGGCCAACGCCCTCTGGCTCGTGGGCGTCATCGGCCTCACCGTCTCGCTCGTGCGCGCTCGGCAGATGAGCCTGTGGCTCGTGCTGCCGCTGCCCCTGGTGCAGGTGCTGCTGCTGTTCTTCTCGCAGACCGGCGGTGGCGTTCCGGCCGGCCTCTTCGTCTCGACGCTCGGGATCGTGCTGCTGGCAGGCGGCGCGCAGTCGCGCGCACGTCGCCGCGACCGTCGCTGACGGACCGTCGCCCCGCGGGGGCCGGGCCGCGAGGGCCGGTCCCCGCAGTCTCCACCCACGCGAGGGTCGAACGTCCCTTCTCTCGGTCGGGGCATTGGGGTATGACCGAGGGAAGGGACGGTGATGGCGGATGAAGAACGACTCGGGATCGAAGCACGCGGCCAAGGTGGAGCGTCTGGACGCCGCCACCTGCTGGGCGTACGTGCAGGGGGCCAAGCTCGGCCGGCTCGCCGTCGTGAACGCCGACGGCTCGCCGGACATCTTCCCCGTGAACCATCTGGCCCACGAGGGGGCGATCTACTTCCGCACGGCGCGGGACTCCAAGCTGCTGCACATCGCCCATCACCCGCTCGTCGCCTTCGAGGTCGACGGCGAGGCCGACGAGCACTACTGGAGCGTCGTCATCCGGGGGCGCGCGGAGCGGGTGACCCGCGACGACCAGATCCGCGACAGCGGGGTGCGCACGCTCGTGTCGTGGAGCCCGACCGCCAAGTTCTTCGTCGTCAAGGTCACCGCGAACGCCGTGACGGGTCGGCGCTTCCCCGTGCACGCGGGTCGCAGCGGACGGCTGCTGGCCTTCGAGGGCGACCCCTCCCTCCCGGCCGCTGCCGATGCCCAGCGATCGGTGCGGGGCGACCGGCCCGAGCCGATCCCGCACTTCGGGCCGCGCCCGGGGGGCGACCACGGCCCGCCCGCCCCCGACGCGGGCCAGGACCGCTGACCGCGCGGGCGAAGACCCGTCCGAAGGTCAGGCGGTGAACACCGTGTGGACGTCGCCGACCACGGCGCGTCCGCCGAGCGCGGTGAGCTCCATCAGCACCGCGGTGCCGACGACGACGCCGCCGAGCGAGGCCACGAGTTCGTGCGCGGCGACCAGCGTCCCTCCGGTGGCCAGCACGTCGTCCACCAGCAGGACGCGCGCACGGTCGGCGATGTCGCCGTGCGCCTCGATCGTGGCGCTGCCGTACTCGAGGTCATAGGAGACGGATGCCGCCGGCAGCGGCAGCTTGCCCGCTTTGCGGATCGGCACCAGACCAACGCCGGCCTCCATCGCGACGGCACCCGCCAGCAGGAACCCTCGCGCCTCGACGCCCGCGACCACGTCGAACGACCCCTCGAAGGGCGCGATCATCGCGTGGATGACGGTGCGCAGGGCCGAGGCATCCGCCAGCAGCGGCGTGATGTCGCGGAACAGCACCCCCGGCTCGGGGTAGTCGGGGACGCTCCGGATCAGGGACTCGGCGCGGACGAGGGCTTCAGACGGCACCCGTTCACCCTACGCCGCGTGCCCGGGTGCCGAGGGAGGCGGCTGTGTAAGCGCTTGCAGTACACTGGCCCGATGACTTCCGCAGATACCGAAGAGCGAACGGATGCGTTCCTCGCCGCCGTGGGCGGCGAGTGGTGGCGCACCGCCGTCATCTACCAGATCTACCCCCGCTCCTTCGCCGACGCGTCCGGCGACGGCATCGGCGACCTCCCGGGTGTCACGTCGCACCTCGACGATCTGCAGGACCTCGGCGTCGACGCCATCTGGCTGAGCCCGTTCCAGCGCTCTCCGCAGAAGGACGCCGGCTACGACGTCAGCGACTACTGCGACGTCGACCCCCTGTTCGGCACGCTGGCGGACTTCGACGCCATGCTCGCCGGCGCGCACGCCCGCGGCATCCGTGTCATCGTCGATCTGGTCCCCAATCACTCCTCCGACCAGCACGAATGGTTCCAGCAGGCGCTCCACGCGGCGCCGCACAGCGCCGAGCGCGCGCGCTACATGTTCCGCGACGGCCAGGGCGAGAACGGCGAGCTCCCGCCGAACAACTGGGAGTCGGTCTTCGGCGGCCCCGCCTGGACGCGCGTCATCGAGGCCGACGGCAAGCCGGGCCAGTGGTACCTCCACCTCTTCGACTCGTCGCAGCCCGACTTCGACTGGTCGAACGAGGAGGTGCGCGAGGAGTTCCGCCGCATCCTGCGCTTCTGGCTCGACCGGGGCGTCGACGGCTTCCGTGTGGACGTCGCCCACGGACTCGTCAAGGCCGAGGGTCTCCCGGACTACATCCCCGACCCCGAGGCCGGCTCGATGGGCGGCGAAGAGGAGAACGTGCCCTACTGGGGCCAGGACGCCGTGCACGAGGTCTACCGCGACTGGCGCAAGATCCTCGAGGAGTACCAGGGCGACCGGGCCCTCGCCGCCGAGGCGTGGCTGCCGACCGCCGAGCGCACCGCGCAGTGGGTGCGCCCCGACGAGATGCACCAGGCCTTCAACTTCCCCTACCTCTCGACCGAGTGGAACGCCGCGGACCTGCGCAAGGTCATCGACGTCTCGCTGCGGGCCTTCCCGGGCGTCGGCGCTCCGAGCACGTGGGTGCTGTCGAACCACGACGTCGTGCGCCACGCGTCGCGCCTCGCGCTGACCGCCGAGAACCCGCAGGGTCACGGCATCGGCCCCGAGTCCCCCGGCCAGCCGATCCCCGAGGTCGGCCTCGCCCGCGCCCGCGCCGCGACGACGCTCATGCTCGCGCTGCCCGGCTCGGCCTACCTGTACCAGGGCGAGGAGCTCGGCCTCCCCGAGGTCATCGACATCCCCGGGCACGCGCGCCAGGACCCGACGTGGTTCCGCACGAACGGCGAGCGGTACGGCCGTGACGGCTGTCGCGTTCCGATCCCGTGGACCGCGGATGCCCCGGCCTACGGTTTCAACGCCACGGGCGCGTCGTGGCTGCCCCAGCCCGCCGAGTGGGCACATCTCGCCCGCGACCGGCAGTCCGGCGTCGAGGGCTCGACCCTCGAGCTCTACCGGACGCTCCTCGCCGAGCGCCGCGCGCGCTCGCTCGGCGCCGGCTCGCTCGAGTGGATCGACGGCTACGGCGACGACGTGCTGGCGTTCCGCAACGGCGGGGTCACCGTCGTCGCGAACACCGGCTCCACGCCGATCGCGATGCCGCCGGGTATCGTGATCGCGTCGAGCGGCCCCGTCGTGGGAGACCGGATCCCCGCCGACACCGCCGTCTGGGTGACAGGCGACTGAGATCCGCGCACCCGGGCGTCGGGCGGGGTCAGCCCCCGCCTGACGGCCCGGGCGGAGCGGAAGCCGGCGCGGCACGAGCCCGGCGACCGGCAGCAAGGAGGACGACGTGGTCAGCATCGACGAGGTCGCCCGCGCGGCGGGCGTCTCGACGGCGACGGTCTCGCGCGCCCTCAGCGGGCGCGGCCACGTCTCGGCGGGCGCGAAGGCCAAGGTCGAGGCGGCCGCGAAGAGTCTCGGCTACGTCGTCTCGGCGTCGGCGTCCAGCCTCGCCTCGGGCCGCACGCGCAACATCGGCGTCCTGGTGCCGTTCCTGGACCGCTGGTTCTTCTCCACGGTGCTGAGCGGCATCGCCTCGGCCCTCATGCGACGCGGCTACGACATCACGCTGTACAGCCTCACGGCGGACCGCGACGAGCGGCACGACATCTTCGAGACCTTCCTGCGCCGCCAGCGCGTCGACGGCGTCATCGCGATCTCACTGGAGCTCGGCAAGGAGGAGACCGAGCGCCTCGTCGAGCTCGACCTGCCGGTCATCGCGATCGGCGGACCGAACCCGCTCCTGACCACGCTCACCGTCGACGACGTCGCGGTCGCGCGCCTGGCGACCGAGCACCTGCTGGCGCTCGGGCACCGCGAGATCGCGCACATCGGCGCCAGCCCCGAGTTCGACGTCGACTTCCACATCCCGACGCAGCGGCGGCAGGGCTTCGAGCAGGCGCTGGCAGATGCCGGCATCCCGGTGAAGCCGTCCCTGTACGAGCCCGCGGACTTCACGATCGAAGGCGGCTTCCGCGCCGCCAAGCAGCTGCTGGGCAAGCCCGGCGGGCGACCGACGGCGATCTTCGCGGCATCCGACGAGATGGCCATCGGGGCGCTGCTGGCCGCGCGCGACCTCGGCTACCGCGTGCCCGAGGACCTGTCGGTCATCGGCATCGACGGCCACGAGCTCGGCGAGTTCTTCCGCCTCACCACGGTCGATCAGTTCCCCCTCGGCCAGGGTGAGCGCGCCGCCGACGCGATCCTCGCCGCGCTGGAGCGGACCGAGACCGGGACCCCGGCCCACCGGCCCGGCGAGCTGCCGTACGAGCTCATCGTCCGCGGCTCGACCGCGCGCTTGGCCGGCTGACGCGGGCGACGGTCCCGGGGCGGCGCGGATAGGCTCGACGCCATGACCATCGACCTCGAGGCCCTCTACATCGACCTGCACCGGCATCCGGAACTGTCGTTCCAGGAGACGCGGACGGCCGGTGTCGTCACCCAGCACCTCGCGGACCTCGGCATCGAGTTCGAAGAGGGGATCGGCAAGACCGGCGTGGTCGCGTCGATCGTCAACGGCGACGGACCCGTCGTGTGGCTGCGCGCCGACATGGACGCCCTCCCCGTCCCCGAGCAGACCGGCCTCGAGTACGCCAGCACCGCGCGCGGAACCGACCCCGCCGGCAACGACGTTCCCGTCATGCACGCATGCGGCCACGACATGCACGTCACCGCGCTCCTCGGCGCCCTGGAGCGCCTGGTCGCCACGAAGGACGAGTGGTCGGGGACGATCGTCGCCGTCTTCCAGCCGGCCGAGGAGTACGGCGCCGGCTCACAGGCCATGATCGCCGACGGCGTACTCGACCGATTCCCGAAGCCCGACATCGTGCTCGGCCAGCACGTCACCCCGCTCCCGGCGGGCACGATCGGCGTGCGCAGCGGCACCCAGATGGCGGCATCCGACGGGCTCACCGTGACGCTCCTCGGGCGCGGCGGGCACGGATCGCGACCGCACTCGACGATCGACCCCGTCGTCATGGCGGCGGCCACGGTGATGCGCCTGCAGACGATCGTGTCGCGCGAGGTCGACCCCCGCGACGTCGCGGTGGTGACGGTGGGATCCATCCACGCGGGCCTGAAGAACAACATCATCCCCGCCGAGGCGAAGCTCGAGCTGAGTCTGCGCTACCCCGACGACGAGGCTCGCGCCCGCGTGCTCGAGAAGGTGGAGCGCGTCGTGCGCGCCGAGGCGCAGGCATCCGGTGCGGAGCAGCCGCCCACGATCGTCGTCGACCACTCGCTGCCCCCCACGATCAACGACGTGCACGCCACGGCCCGCCTCGTGCTGGCCTTCGACGCCGCGTTCGGCGAGGGCACGGTCATCGACCCGGGCATGTTCACCGGCAGCGAGGACGTCTCGTGGTTCGCGCGCGAGGCGGGCGTGCCGCTGGTGTTCTGGTTCTGGGGCGGCGTCGACCCGGCCGCGTTCGCCGCGGCGCAGGCCGCCGGCACGATCGAGCGCGACATCCCGACGAACCACTCGCCGTTCTTCGCCCCCGTGCTGCAGCCGACGCTGAGCCGCGGCGTGGAGGCGCTCGTCGTCGCCGCCCGCGAGTTCCTGGAGTCGCCCGCCCGCTGATCGAGTAACCGCGATCTCGTCGAGTGACCACGTCCTCGGCGCCGACAGCGTGGTCACTCGGCGAGGACGCGGTCACTCGGCGGCCAGAGACCCCGGCAGCTCGCGGGCATCGACCAGCCGCTGGCCCGAGACGACGCCCGGCAGCCCGCGCGGCCCGAGCCGGGTGAACACGAGCAGCACCGACGCGATGACGAACACCACTTCGACGAGCCCCCACGCCCCCGGGAGCGCCGCGAGCACGAGGTAGCCGCCGATGCCGCCGAGGAACCGCAGGAAGCGGGCGAGCCCCACCGGCAGCTCACCGCCCGTGAAGCGCAGCTGCACGGCGTGATCGCCGACGGTGCGGCCGGTGGCGAGGGTCACCACCAGCCACACCGCGATCGTCGCCGCGTTGCCCACGGCGGCGGCGGCGCCGTCGCGCACGGCCGACTGCGCGCCGAGGAGCGCGAGCGCCAGCTGCACGGCGACCACCGTCGAGAGGTTCAGCACCCAGGCGGCGACCGCGTCGCAGACCATGCCCAGGAGCCGCCGGCCCCGGGTCACCGGCTGGGGCGCGTCGGCGTCCGGGAGCCGCGCGGATCCGCGCCACCGACGGGGCACGGCGAGGGCCAGCAGCGAGCCGATCACTGCGCCGAGCGTGTTCATCAGCAGGTCGTCGACGTCGAACACGCGGTAGGCGCACGGGTACAGACCCCAGACACCGGTGAGCTGCGTGAACTCGACGAACGCCGACAGCGCGAAGCCGGCGACCAGGGCAGCGCCCACTCCGCGCCCGCCGAACACCCGGAGGATGACGCCGAGGGGCACGAAGAGCACGACGTTGAGCAGCAGCTGCCGCACGGCCGGGTCGGCGGCCGCGCCGCCGCCCCGCCGGGCGATCGCGTCGCGCAGTTCGCCGGCGAGCGTCGTGGGGTCGAGGTTGACGCCGCCGCAGCGGATCGCGTCGGGGTCGGGCAGCGGCAGCAGCGTGTACGTCCAGATCGCCATGACGTAGACGAGTGCGGCCGCCCACAGCAGGAACCTGCCGACGCCGAACCCGCCGCGCCGCCGGTAGCTCAGCGCCACGAACGGGACGAACAGCAGCACGCCGACGACCACACCGAGCGTGATCGCGAGCACGCCGAGGCGGATCTGCTCGTCCACGCATCGAGTGTCGCAGAGCGCGTCGGATGCCTCGCGGGCAGGCGTATGGATTCCGTGAGGATCGGCGGCCCGCCCCACCCGCGCGAGTAGCTTCTCCCGCTGTGACGAACGAACTCAGGGACCCGGCGGTCGACGAGCCGCCGATGGCGAAGCGCCTCATCCTGGGCGGTCCCCTGGCCTCCAGCGACTCCGAGGAGCACCTGCTCCCCAAGAAGCGGGCGCTGCCGATCTTCGCCTCCGACGCGCTGTCATCGGTGGCGTACGCGCCGCAGGAGCTGCTGCTCATCCTCCTCACCGGCGGCCTCGCCTTCCTCGCGTTCGCCCCCTGGCTCGCCGCCGCGGTCGTGCTGCTGCTGATCGTCGTCGTCGTCAGCTACCGGCAGCTCATCAAGGCGTACCCCTCCGGCGGCGGCGACTACGAGGTCGCGCGGAAGAACCTGGGCGAGGTGCCGGGTGTCGTCGTGGCCGCGGCGCTCCTGGTCGACTACGTCCTCACCGTGTCCGTCTCGGTCGCGTCGGGCGTCGACAACATCATCTCGGCGCTGCCGGGGCTCGACCCGTTCCGCGTGGAGCTGGCGGTCGGCTTCGTCATCCTCATCGTCGTCGTGAACCTCCGGGGCGTCCGCGAGGCCTCCACGGCGTTCGCCATCCCGACGTACGTGTTCATCGCCTCGGTGGGCGTCATGGTCGTCGTCGGCCTCTTCCGGACCCTGACCGGCGACGCGCCGCTGGCGGCCAGCGCGCAGTACGCCGTCGAGACGCAGAGCGTCACCCAGGCGGCGGTCATCCTCCTCGTGCTGCGGGCGTTCTCGAGCGGCTGCTCGGCGCTGACCGGCGTGGAGGCCGTCTCCAACGGCGTGCAGGCGTTCCGCAAGCCGAAGGTGCGCAACGCCCAGACGACGCTCGCGCTGATGGGCGGGATCGCGATCCTGCTGTTCTCGGGACTCACCGCCCTGGCCCTGGTGTCGGGCGTCCACTACGCCGAGGACCCCTGCGACCTCATCGGCTTCGACTGCACGGCGGGCCCGCAGCCGAGCGTCATGGCCCAGGTGTCGTCGGCCGTGTTCGGAATGAACTCGATCCCGTTCTTCGTCATCCAGGCGGCGACCGCGCTCGTCCTGCTGCTCGCCGCCAACACCGCCTTCAACGGGTTCCCGCTGCTGGGCTCGGTGCTCGCGCGCGACGGCTACGCGCCCAAGGCCCTCAACACGCGCGGCGACCGCCTGGTCTACTCCAACGGCATGATCGTCCTGGGGCTCATCGCGATCGGCGTGCTGATCGTCTACCAGGCGAACCTCACGAACCTGATCCAGCTGTACATCATCGGCGTCTTCACCTCGTTCACCCTCGGCCAGATCGGCATGATCCGGCACTGGCGCCGGGGACTGCGCGAGATCCGGGCGCTGCCGCCGGAGCGACGCGACGACAGGACGGTCCGCGACGACCTCTTCAGCTATCGCAAGGGGCTCGTCATCAACTCGGCGGGCGCCGTGATGACGGCATCCGTGCTCATCATCGTGACGATCACGAAGTTCACCCACGGGGCGTGGCTGGTCTTCCTCGCGATCCCCGTGCTGTCGTTCCTCATGATCGGCGTGCACCGCTACTACCGCGATGTCGACCACGAGATCGCCATGGACGACCGGATCCACTTCGGCTCGTCGGGCGACGTCGCGCTCATCCTCGTCAACAAGCTGCAGAAGCCGGTCGTGAAGGCCGTCGACTACGCGCTGGCCGCCAAGCACGACAAGACCTTCGCGGTGCACGTCTCTGTGACGAAGGAGGACGCGGCGGCACTCGAGCAGGAGTGGCGGGAGCATCGGATGCCGATCCCGCTGAAGATCATCGAGTCGCCGTACCGCACCTACGCGAGCCCGATCGCCGAGTTCGTCAAGAAGTACCGCGAGCAGCACGGGTCGTCCGTGGTCACCGTCTACCTGCCGCAGTACATCGTCGGGCACTGGTGGGAGACGCTGTTGCACAACCGCCGCGCCCGTCGCATCGCCCAGCAGCTCATGCTGGTCCACGGCGTCTCGATCACGCTCGTGCCGTGGCTGCTGGACTCGTCCGAGCTGATCTACGGCCGGCGCTCCCGCGCGCTTCCCGGCGACGACCGCGCGGGCCGGGGCAGCGCGTAGCCTTGAAGGGTGACCATCCCCGCATCTGCACCCTCGCCGGCTGCGCTCCTGGATGCCGAAGCCGTCCGCGCGGACTTCCCCATCCTCGGCGAGCGCGTCAACGGCCAGCGCCTGGTGTATCTCGACTCGGGTGCGACGAGCCAGAAGCCGCAGGCGGTCATCGATGCGGAGGTCGGCTTCCTCACGCGGTCCAACTCGGCCGTGCACCGCGGCGCCCACACCCTCGCCGCCGAGGCGACCGAGCTCTTCGAGGACGCCCGCGCCACCGTCGCCGGCTTCGTCGGCGCGCGGCCGGAGCAGCTCGTCTGGACGAGCGGCGCCACCGCCGGCCTCAACTTCGCCGCCTACGCCATCGGCAACGCCTCGCTCGGCCGCGGGGCGCCCGAGAGCGCCCGCTTCGCGTTGCGCCCCGGCGATGAGATCGTCGTGACCGAGGCCGAGCACCACGCCAACCTGATCCCGTGGCAGGAGCTCGCCGCGCGCACCGGCGCTGTGCTCCGCCACATCTCCGTGCGCGACGACGGGACGCTCGACACGGATGCCGCGGCCGCCGTCATCGGCGGGCGGACGCGAGTCGTCGCCTTCACGCACGTCTCCAACGTGCTCGGCATCGTCAACCCCGTCGACGAGCTCGTCGCCCTCGCGCGGGAGGCCGGCGCGCTCACCGTCCTCGACGCATGCCAGTCCGCACCCCACCTGCCGCTGGACCTGGTCGCGCGCGGCGTCGACCTCGCGGTCTTCTCGGGCCACAAGATGCTCGGACCCTACGGCGTCGGCGGGCTGTACGGGCGCTCCGAGGTGCTCGGGGCGCTGCCGCCCTTCCTCACCGGCGGGTCGATGATCACCACCGTCACCCTCGACGAGGCGGACTACCTGCCGCCCCCGCAGCGGTTCGAGGCCGGCACGCAGCCGGTGTCGCAGGCGATCGGCCTCGCCGCCGCCGTCCGCTACCTGCAGGCCATCGGCATGGACGCCGCCCACGCGCACGAGAAGGCCCTCGAGGCCCGCATGGCCGAGGGACTCCGCTCGATCCCGGGCGTGCGGCTCCTCGGCGACGCACCGGACGCGGAGCGGGTCGGACTGTGGTCGTTCGACGTCGACGGCGTGCACGCGCACGACGTGGGCCAGTTCCTCGACGCGCGCGGCGTCGCCGTGCGGGTCGGCCACCACTGCGCGCAGCCGCTGCACCGCCGCTTCGGCCTCACCGCCTCGGTGCGCGCCTCCACCGCCGTGTACAACACCGCCGACGACGTCGACGTGTTCCTCGACGCGCTGTCGGGCGTGCGCTCGTTCTTCGGAGCCGGCTCATGAGCGGGCTCGAGTCGCTGTACCAGGAGCTGATCCTCGACCACTCCAAGCGACCGCACGGCAAGGGCCTGGGCGACGAGACCGGGCGGGTCGCCTCGTCGTACCAGCGCAACCCCATCTGCGGCGATGAGATCACGCTGCGGGTCCGCCTGTCCGACGACGGCACCACGGTCGACGAGGTGACGTGGGACGGCGCCGGCTGCTCCATCTCACAGGCGTCGGCGTCGATGCTCGCCGCGCTGGTCGAGGAGGAGGGACGGATGCCGCGGGCCGAGGCATCCGCTCTCATCGACGGCTTCCGCGAGGCGCTGCGCTCCCGCGGCGAGATCGCGCTCGACGAGGAGGTCTTCGGCGACGCCGCCGCCCTGTCGGGCGTCTCGAAGTTCACGGCGCGCGTCAAGTGCGCGATGCTCGCGTGGGTCGCGTTCGAGGACGCCGTCTCGCGCGCCTGACCCCTGGTGGCGCCGCGCGCGTGGTGCAAGACTTCGCACAGCCGCGTCTGCGGAGGGGTGGGCGCGGGACGGGACGAGGGAGGAAGTCCATGCGCAAGCCACTTTTCATCGGACTGGTGACGGGTCTGGCCGCGACGCTGGTGTTCGCGGGCGCCGCGCAGGCGGAGGACGGCGGGAGGCCGTTCACGGTTCCGCTGTCGGGTGCTGCCGAGGTGCCGGGGCCGGGTGATCCCGATGCGAGCGGAACGGCGTCGCTGCGGCTCAACCCGGGGCAGGGAGAGGTCTGCCTCGACATCGACTGGGCCGACGTCGACGGCACCGTCTTCGCCGGGCACATCCACGTGGGCACGGCGGATGCGGCAGGACCCGTGGTCGTCTCGCTGTTCTCCGGCGCGTTCACCGGCACCGACAGCGTCAGCGGCTGCGTGGCCGCCGACCGCGAGCTGATCCTCGCCATCATGCGCGATCCCGACAACTACTACGTCAACGTCCACAGCCTGCCCAGCTTCCCCGCCGGCGCCGTCCGCGGCCAGCTGGGGTAGCTCCCGGGCGGCCGATGGCGTGGGGCGGATGCCACCGCCCCACGCGCCGCGACCTGGGGACCTGCGACCCCCGCGGCATCGCGGTCCCCGCGGTGGCGTTCGGATTCCGTGAGGACACCGGTCGTGGCACGGCTGCCGGGTCGTAGGGTGGCGGCATGGAGCGCGGCGGCGACGGGGTGCAGTCCCGAGAGGAGCCTGACGTCGGCGAGCCGCACGCCCGCGGCGACCGGTTCACGCTGCCCCGCGTGAGCGGCGGGGTCCTGGGCCGGCGGCGCCGGCTGCTCGGCTTCGGCCTGGCGCTCGTGGGCGGGCCGCTGCTGACGTGGTTCCTGGTGGGCATCCGCAGCGACGAGACCATCACCAGCGACGTGCTGGCATACCAGCTGCTGGTCGTGCTGGTCTCGCTCGTCGGCGGGATCTGGCCGGCGGTGTTCGCGGCCGTGATGTCGGCGCTGACCCTCAACTACTTCTTCGTCGAGCCGTACTACACCGCCTCGATCGCCGACCCCCGGAACGTCTGGGCGCTCGTGCTGTACGTCGTGATCGCGGTGCTCGTGAGCTTCGTCGTCGACCGGGCCGCTCGCGCGGCGCGGGCGGCGCACCGCGCGGAAGCGGAGGCGGAGCTGCTCGCGACCGTCGCCGGCAGCGTGCTGCGCGGCGACTCCGGGGTGCTCGCGCTCATCAGCCGCACCCGGGAGTCCCTCGGCCTCGCCGGCGTGCGCCTCGTCGACGCCGACGGCACCGTGCTCGCCACCGACGGCGAGCCGGTGCGCGACGGCCGCTTCGACGCGGTCACGGTCGGCCGGCGCAACGGCGGGCCGCCCGCGATGCTCGAGCTGCACGGCCACGTCCTCGACGCCTCGGAGCGACGCCTCATCGACGCGGTCAGGGCGCAGCTCTCGGCCGCCCTCGAGCACACCGACCTCACCCGCACGGCGCGGGAGGCCGATGCGCTGGCCGAGACCGACCAGGTGCGCAGCGCGCTGCTCTCGGCCGTGAGCCACGACCTGCGGCGTCCCCTCTCCGCCGCGGTCGCCGCCGTCGGCGGACTCCGCGCGGCGGGGGCGAACCTGTCGGCCGATGACCGCGACGAGCTGATCGCGACGGCCGACGAATCCCTCGCGACGCTGTCGGCCCTGGTCACCGACCTCCTCGACGTGAGCCGGGTGCAGGCGGGGGTGCTCGCCGTGTCGCTGCAGCAGGTGGACAGCGCCGAGATCGTGCTCGCCGCCCTCGACGAGCTGAACGGGGGGCCCGAGCGGTTCGACCTCGCCCTGGACCCGGACCTGCCGCCCCTGAGGGCTGATCCCGTGCTGCTGCAGCGGGTGCTGGTGAACGTGCTCGCCAACGCCGCCCGCCATGCGCCCGCCGGCTCGCTCGTGCGCGTGTCGTCGCGACGCTTCGGCCGGACCGCCGAGATCCGCGTCCTCGACCACGGCGCCGGCATCCCTCCGGAGCGCCGCGACGACATGTTCACGCCGTTCCAGCGCCTCGGCGACACCGACAACACCGCCGGCCTCGGCCTCGGACTGGCGCTGTCGAAGGGATTCGCGGAGGGCATGGGCGGTACGCTCGCGCCGGAGGACACCCCCGGGGGCGGCCTCACGATGGTCATCTCGCTCCCCGTGGCCGACGATCACGTCCCGGAAGGAGCCGCTGCGTGAAGGTCCTCATCGCCGACGACGACCCCCAGCTGGTGAGGGCGCTGCGGATCACCCTCGCCGCGCACGGCTACGAGGTCATCGCCGCGCCCGACGGCGCTGCCGCGATCGCGCTGGCTGCGAAGGAGCATCCCGACATCGTGATGGTGGACCTCGGGATGCCGCGCCTCGACGGCGTGCAGGTGATCCAGGCGCTGCGGGGCTGGACTGCGGCCCCGATCATCGTGGTGTCCGGCCGGACCGGCTCCGGCGACAAGGTCGACGCACTCGATGCCGGAGCCGACGACTACGTCACCAAGCCGTTCCAGGTCGACGAGCTGCTGGCGCGACTGCGGGCGCTCTCGCGACGCGCGGGCGCGGCATCCGGTGCCCCCGTCGTCACGTTCGGGGACGTCGTGGTCGACCTCTCCACCAAGTCGGTGACCCGCTCCGGCGAGCGTGTGCACCTCACCCCCACGGAGTGGCGGATCCTCGAGTTCCTCGTGCGCAACCCCGGGTCGCTCGTGACGCGGCAGACGCTCCTCAAGGACATCTGGGGCACCGAGCAGGTCGCCGACACCGGCTATCTGCGCCTGTACATGTCGCAGCTGCGCAAGAAGCTCGAGGCCGACCCCGGCCACCCCGCGCACCTGCTCACCGAGTCGGGCATGGGCTACCGGCTGCTCGCCGACCCGGCCTGAGCCCTCGCGTCGACGACCGACGGCTTATTCGGGTTTGGGGCGCACCGCGGACGGTCGGGGCGTGCCGCGCGCGCCCCGAACGGTCGCGCGGCGCCCCAAACCCCGGAGACTTCGCGTCAAGCGGCGGGGCGCCTGGTCAGCCGAGGCCCTGGCGCTCGGCGCGGGCATCGGGCGCGGCATCCCCCGACACCGGCTTCGACGAGAGGCCGACGGAGCCTCCCGACGCCCCACCCGAAAGGGCGGCCGAGACCGCGACCGACTCGTCGACGTCGGGGTACTGCGGACGCAGCTGCACCGCGTGCGGCTCCCGCTTGTCGCGCTTGGCCTTGCGTGCGGAGTAGGCGAGGTTGAGGGCCTCGACGAAGATCGCGAAGGCCATCGGGCCGTAGATGAAGGCCTTGTCGATCTTGATCTCGAAGCCCTCCGCCACGAGGAAGACGCCGATGAGCAGCAGGAACGACAGCGCGAGCATCTTCACCGTGGGGTGCTTGTTGACGAACGCGAAGATGAAGCGCGAGGCGAACAGCATGATGCCGAACGACAGCACGACGACGGTGATGATCACGACGAGGTTCTCGGTCATGCCGACCGCGGTGATCACGGAGTCCAGCGAGAAGACGAGGTCGAGCAGCAGGATCTGCAGCAGCACCGACCCGAACGTGATCGTCTTGCGTCCGACGCCGCCGTGCTCCTCCTCGGCGCCCTCCAGCTTGTGGTGGATCTCGGTGACCGCCTTGTAGACGAGGAAGAGGCCACCGGCGATGAGGATGAGGTCCTTCCACGAGAAGCCCATCTCGCCGACGAAGAACACGTCGTTCTTCAGCGTGATGATCCACCCGGCGAACAGCACCAGGATCACGCGCATCACCATCGCCAGGGTCAGGCCGAGGTTGCGCGCCTTCGCCTGCTGCTCCTTGGGCAGCTTGGACGCGAGGATCGAGATGAAGATGACGTTGTCGACGCCGAGGACGATCTCGAGCACGAACAGCGTGATGAACACGGCGATGAGATCGGGCGTGAATGCGAAGGAGAAGTCCACGTCACGATCGTAGGCGGCGGTGACCGACATCCCGGCCGAACTCGGCCGGACGACGGAGCGGGACGGATGCCGCGGCATCCGTCCCGCCCGTCCGCGGGTGGGTCAGACCCCGGCGAGCACGCCCTCGAGACGGGCGTAGCTGGCCTCCATGCCGTCGGTCATGCCGGTGGCGAGCACCATGTCGCGGGTCTGCGAGTCCGGATACTCGATGAGGACCGTGATGAGGGTCACGCCGTCCTCCTCCTCGAGGGTCAGGTCGTTGAGCGTCGACGGGTAGTCCGTCCCCGTCATGTGCTCGGTCGTGACCGCGCGGCGCGGCGGCTCCGACAGGAGGGTCTCGCCGTCGAACCCGAAGCGCTCGCCCGGAGCGCCCTCGACGGGCTCCCACTCGTAGCGGTAGCGTCCGCCGACCGACGGGTCGACCTCGCACACCGACATGCGCCACCCGTCGGGGCCGAGCATCCACTTCTGGAGCAGCTCGGGCTCCTGGTGCGCGCGCCACACCAGGTCGATCGGGCCCTCGATGAGACGCGTGATGCGCACGTGGGTGTCGTCGAGGATCTCGGTCTGCGTGCCCTTGCCGGCCGCGTACTCGCGCAGGCCCGCGAGCACCTTGTCGAGCTGGTTGATCGCCATCGTCGAGCCCTCGACCGCGCCCATCGCGACCACCTGCTCCAGCGCCTGCGCCGAGTCGAAGTGGGTGGTGTTCACCAGCCGGGAGCCGGTGGGCGTCTGCTCGAACGTGAACACCATGCGGGAGGTCGGCATCTCGGCCAGCACCTCGCCCTGCTCATCGGCGAACGAGTCGAGCGCCGAGAACGTGCGGGGCCCGTCGATCTCGAGGAACTCCCACACCCCGTGGAACTGCTCGCCCTTGGGGCTGGTCATGTGGTACCGGGCCCGGCCCCCGGCGGTGAGGTCGAACTCGGTGAAGGTGGCGGGGTACCCGGGCGGGCCCCAGAACCGCTCGAGCTGGCGCGGATCGGTGAAGGCGCTCCACAGCCGGTCGACGGGAGCCGCGAAGTCGGCCGTCAGCGTCATGGTGAGCGCTTCGGCGTCGGTGGTGACATCGGTGACGGGCATCGTCATTCTCCTTCGTTGCTGGGGTCGTTCTTCTTCGTGCGTTCTTCGGTGGTGCGCGGGGCGCCGGCGGGGCCGACAGGGCCGGCAGGTTCTGCCAGCAGGGCGTCGAGCCGGTCGATGCGAGCGCGCCACAGGTCCTCGTAGCGGGCCAGCAGTGCGCGGGCGCGGGCGATCATCGTGGGATCCGCCCGGACGAGGCGCTCGCGCCCCTCGGCCCGCTTGACGATGAGCCCCGCGGCCTCGAGCACGCCGACGTGCTTCTGCACGGCCGCGAAGGACATGTCGTACTCGCGTGCCAGCGCCGAGACGGAGTGCTCGCCGTCGATCGTGCGACGCAGGATGTCGCGCCTCGTGGCCGCGGCCAGCGCGTGGAACACGCGGTCGATCTCGTCATCGCTGAGCTCAATTCCTACAACCATTTGGTTGTAGGTTACGGTGGGGCGCGGCATCCGTCAACCCCTTTCTCGAACGCGACCCCCGCGATCGACCGGCATCCGTCACCCCGTGTTGCGCCGAACTAGACTGGACCGGTCCGGCATCCCCCGAATCCTGGAGTTGAGCCGCGTGACCACCCCCTCCCAGGCCGCTGTCGCCGACACCGTCGAGAACGCCGCCACCACTCCGGAGAAGGAGCAGCCGTACGCGGCGCTCGGCCTCAAGGACGACGAGTACGCGCAGATCCGCGAGATCCTCGGCCGCCGCCCCACGTCGGGCGAGCTGGCGATGTACTCCGTGATGTGGTCGGAGCACTGCTCCTACAAGTCCTCGAAGATCTACCTGCGCCAGTTCGGCCAGAAGGTCTCGGACGAGATGAAGGAACGGCTCATGGTCGGCATGGGCCAGAACGCCGGCGTCGTCGACATCGGCGAGGGCTGGGCGGTCACCTTCAAGGTCGAATCGCACAACCACCCGAGCTACATCGAGCCCTTCCAGGGCGCCGCGACCGGCGTCGGCGGCATCGTGCGCGACATCATCTCGATGGGCGCGCGCCCGGTCGCCGTGATGGACCAGCTGCGCTTCGGCGCCATCGACAACCCCGACACCGCGCGCGTGGTGCACGGCGTCGTCTCCGGCATCTCGTTCTACGGCAACTGCCTCGGTCTGCCCAACATCGGCGGCGAGACCGTGTTCGACGCGGTCTACCAGGGCAACCCGCTCGTCAACGCCCTCGCGGTGGGTGTGCTCCGCCACGAGGACCTCAAGCTCGCCAACGCGTCCGGCGCCGGCAACAAGGTCGTGCTCTTCGGCGCCCGCACCGGCGGCGACGGCATCGGCGGGGCATCCATCCTCGCCTCCGACACCTTCGCCGACGGCGGTCCCACCAAGCGCCCCGCGGTGCAGGTCGGCGACCCGTTCGCCGAGAAGGTGCTCATCGAGTGCTGCCTCGAGCTGTACCAGGGCGAGCTCGTCGAGGCCATCCAGGACCTCGGCGCCGCCGGCATCTCGTGCGCGACGTCGGAGCTCGCCGCCAACGGCGGCTCGGGCATGCGCGTCGACCTCGAGAAGGTGCTGCTGCGCGACCCCACGCTCACGCCCGAGGAGATCCTCATGAGCGAGAGCCAGGAGCGCATGATGGCGATCGTCTCGCCGGAGAAGCTCGACGCGTTCCTCGCCGTCACGGCCAAGTGGGACGTCGAGACGTCGGTGCTCGGCGAGGTGACCGGCGACGGACGCCTGCAGATCTTCTGGCACGGCGAGCAGATCGTCGACGTCGACCCGTCGACCGTCGCGGTGGACGGCCCGGTGTACGAGCGTCCCGTGGCCTATCCGACCTGGATCGATGCGCTCCGCGACGACTCCGCCTCCGCGCTGCCGCGCTCGAGCGACGCCGACACGCTGCGCGAGCAGTTCACGACCCTCGTCGCGAGCCCCAACCTCGCCGACACGTCGTGGGTGACCAACCAGTACGACTACTACGTCATGGGCAACACGGCGCTGTCGTTCCCCGACGACGCGGGGATGATCCGCGTCGACGAGCACTCCGGCCTCGGCTTCGCGATCGCGACCGACTGCAACGGGCGCTACTGCCAGCTCGACCCGTACCAGGGCGCGAAGCTCGCCCTCGCCGAGGCGTACCGCAACGTCGCCGTCACGGGCGCGCAGCCCACCGCGGTGACCGACTGCCTCAACTTCGGAAGCCCCGAGAACCCCGAGGTCATGTGGCAGTTCTCGCAGTCGGTCGAGGGCTTGTCCGACGGATGCCTCGAACTCGGCGTCCCCGTCACGGGCGGCAACGTCTCGTTCTACAACCAGACCGGCGACCAGCCGATCTTCCCGACCCCCGTCGTGGGCGTGCTCGGGATCATCGACGACGTCGCGCGCCGCATCCCGTCGGGGTGGCAGGACGCCGGCGAGAACATCTACCTGCTCGGCGTCACCGCCACCGAGCTCTCGGGCTCGCAGTGGGCCGGGACCATCCACGGCCACCTCGGCGGTCGCCCGCCGGCCGTCGACCTCGCGCAGGAGAAGAAGCTCGCCGACCTGCTCCACGCGGCCGGGCAGCAGTCGCTCGTCTCGTCGGCGCACGACCTGTCGTCGGGCGGCCTCGCGCAGGCCCTCGCCGAGGCCGTCATGCGCTTCGGCGTCGGCGCGCGCGTGTGGCTGAACGAGATCCAGGAGCGCGACGGGGTGGATGCCGCGACCGCGCTCTTCTCGGAGTCGACCGGCCGCGTCATCGTGAGCGTGCCGCGCGAGGACGACGTGAAGTTCCGCGGGCTCTGCGAGGGCCGCGGCTACCCGGTGCTGCGCATCGGCGTGACCGACTCCGCGGCCGACGGCGACGAGCCGGCGCTCGAGGTGCAGGGCCTGTTCACGGTGCCTCTGGCCGAGCTGCGGGGCCTGTCGACCTCGACCCTCCCCGACGCCTTCGGCCCGATCGTCACCGAGCGCACGGCCTGACCGGGCTGAACTCCACCCCAACTCCCCGGTTTGGGGCGCACCGCGTGCGTTCGGGGCGCGCCGGACGCGCCCCGAACGGACGGGATGCGCCCCGAACGCGACGCGTCTCACCCTGAACCCACAAGTAGGATGAGTCGCATGGCGGCGGACGACGACGAGTACAGCGGTTTCAACGACACGCGGCAGCGTCGCGTCAAGATCATCGCGTGGGTGACGATCGTCGCCCTCATCCTCGTCGGCGGCGGCGCCACCGTCTTCGCCCTGCTCTTCGGCTGACGGAGCGCCCGACCGCGCACAGCAGACTCCCGGCGACGACCGCGCTATATCGCGACTAGCATGGCACCGTGGAGACGATCCTCCTCGTCATGTCGTCCTGGTGGTGGGTCGCCCCGGCAGCCGCAGGCGCCGGAGCGGCGACATACGCCGGGTTGACGACGCGCACCCGTCGCGCGCGTCGTCTCGAACTCGACGCCGCGCGGCACGAGGAGTCGCAGGCCTACCGGGCGCTCGTCGCGGCGAAGGCGCGCGTGCGGACCGCTCAGGCCGAGGCGCTCACGACGAAGTCCGCCGGCCCGGTGCGCGCGTACGACGCCCGGCGCGCGCTGCAGGCCGCGAAGCAGGCGGAGAGAAACGCGTCGCTCGAGCTGCGGGCGAGCCGGTCCCGCGTGAAGGCGGGCTACTCGCAGTATCGGGCCGCCGCCGCGCACGACCCGCTGCCGATCGAGCGGCTGTGCGCCGTGCACGACGCGGTCAACGCGCGCTGGCTCGCGTACGAGACCGACGTCGACAAGGCGCTGGCTCATCCGCAGATGACCGATACGCGGCATCCGGCCACCGTCGCCTTCCTCCTCGCACAGCGCGAGGCGCTCTCGAAGCGGCCGATGCTGCGCGACCGCGTGACGCCGCAGCAGTTCGCCGAGTACCGCGTCGCGGTGCGCGACCTGGAGGCCGCGTTCGACGAGGCCGAGCGCCAGGCCGGCGTGCCCGGCGCGGCGCGCGCGACGTCGCCCGCCGCGGCCACGGCCGCGAGCATCAGCGCGGCGGCCACCGCCATCGCCGAGCTGGCCGACCGGCTGCCGTCGCTGCTGGCGAAGCTCCCGCAGCCCCGGCAGGGCGAGCCGCCCGCTGGCAGGGTGCCCTGAGGAGAGAGCGGCGGTCGACGGCGGCCGTTAGCATGACAGGGTGGAGCCGTTCTTCGAGTTCCTGCGCGACTTCTGGTGGCTGGCCTTCCCAGCGTTCGGCCTTCTTGCCGCCGTCGGAAACGCGTGGGAGCAGAGCGCGAGACGCCGGCATAAGCGGCGGCTCGAGATGATGCACGCCAAGGCCGAGCTCAAGGCGGCACAGGCGGCGGCCCGCGGCAAGGCGGTGCCGGCGGCATCCCTCCCCTCCGTCACCGGTCCCACCGCCGTCGCCGAAGCGGGCCCGGCCGGCCGCGAGACCCAGGCAACCCAGCTCGAGCGGCTCTTCGCGACCCACGACTCGGTCACCTCGCGATGGCTGGAGTACGAGCTCGACGTCGCGAAGATCATCGCCTTCCCGGCGATGAGCGACGGCCGTCAACCGCTGACGGCCGCGTTCCTGCGCGCCAAGCGCATCGCCGACGGGCTGCGCCCCGCGTCGTCGAAGGCGCGGCTGACGAGAGACCAGCTCGCCGAGTACCGCAACGCCGTGGCCGACTTCGAGGTCGCCTTCGACGTCGCCGAACGCGACGCGCGGCGCCTGCGCGACTCGAGCTTCACCGAGATGGAGCGCAAGCGGCTCGACACGGCGAAGAAGCTGCTGACCGTGGCGATCGACGAGGCCGCCACTCCCGCGGAGCGCCAGCTGGCGTACCGCCGTGTGCGTGAAGAGCTCGACGGGCTCATCTCGCTCTCGGATGAGGCGATCGAGGTGCTCGAGAACAAGGTCATGCTCGAGCTCGGCCCGACGACCGCGGCGCCTGCGCCCGCGACCTCCGCTCCCGCATCCGATGCCCCGGCCTCGCCGCCGACGACGACACCGACGGCGTCGCCAGCGGCGTCACCGGCCGCCCCGGCCTCGCCGGTCGCCGAGCCGCTTCCCGCGCCCACCCCGCAGCGCCCCAGCACCACGCCGCCGGCCACGTGGCCGGTGCCCTCGCGCGGCCACGGCGACGCCCCCGGACGCGTGGTGCACCCGAAGCCGCACCGCTGAGGCTCAGCGGCCGAGCTCGGGGTGCGCGTCGATCCATGCGTCGATCCGCGCGAACCAGTCGAACAGCCAGACGGCGCGCGCGTCGATGCCCTCCGGCACGTCCGCGCGGGGGACGCGCCAGGCGCACATCGTGACGCCCTTGTCCATCGGCAGCTCCCGCCAGATGTCGCGGAGCGTCGCCAGGCGGTCGAGGCCGGTGTGGGCGATGAAGACGACGTCCGCGGTCGGCGCCGCGTCCAGCGCCGCGTGGATGCCGCCCGGCTGCGGCGCCATCACGTGGAGGAGCGCCTCGGCGCGCACGGCCAGACTCTCGCGCCCGGCATCGCGCAGCCGCTTGATGCGCGCCAGCCGGCGACCCGGGGTCACGTTGCCGCCCTCGGGGAAGATGACGAAGGAGTCGTCCGGCCCGAGATCCTCGGCCAGCTGGGCGAGCGCCCGCTCCACCTCCATCCCGCCGCCGCGGGGCGCGCGGTCGAAGCCGGTGGGCACGATGAACCGCGACGGCACGCGGTGCAGCAGGATGTCGATCGCGGGATCCCACTGCAGCGTGTACTTCAGGACGATCCGGGGGCGCCGGCCGGCCTCGTTCAACAGGGTGTGGATCAGGATGAAGGAGTCGCCCGGTCCCCCGTGCCGGCTCGCGACGACGAGCGGCGTGCCCGGCGCGAACAGGGCGTCGAAGGCGTCGGGACCGGCGGCCGCCCCGGGGATGGGGCCCGCGGCCGGGTCGCCGGTGGCGGCATCCGGCAGCGCGTCGTCGGAGCCGGTGGTCGAGATGGTCAGGCGCAGGACGCTCCCGAAGATGCGGAAGAGGACGCGCAGCCCCCACGCGCCGAGGCGATAGTGCGCGGTCACGAACCCCGGCCGTCGCAGCGCATAGCCGAAGCCCGACCCGACCCATAAGCCGAACAGCGCCACGACCATCACGGCGTCCCACAGCAGGTACACCGTGATCAGCCACAGCATGCGGGGCAGCCGGAACCGGCCGGGCACCAGCGAGGTCAGCGCCAGCCCCACGAGCAGCCACAGCGGGGTGAGCGCCAGCATGAGAACCGCCGCCACGATCACCAGCGGTGCGAGAAGGATGCGTCGCAGCCACGTCGGCGGGAGCCGCATCACGCACCGCCGGGGATGAGCCCGCCCACGCGGAGGAACTCGCGGCTCGCCTCGTAGGCGCGGTCGATCCGCCCCCGCACGGTGTCCATGCGCCGGTACGACAGGAGCGTGTCGTCGCCGTCCGTCCCGCCGCTGGGCAGCACGTGGAGGGTGACGCCCTCGGGGATGGTGGCCATGTCGCGCGCATACCGGTGCCGGCGCGCGACCTCGAAGGCCACCCGGGCCGTGTCGACGGCGGACTGGGGCGCCTCGAGCGGCGCCTCGACGCGGCCCACCTGCAGCACGAAGACGGTGCGGGCGCCCACTTCCACGGCGTGGGAGATCGGGATGGAGTTGACGATGCCGCCGTCGATGAAGTGCTCCTCGCCGATGCGGGTGGGCGGAAGCAGGCCGGGCACGGATGCCGAGGCCAGCACGGCGTCGATGAGCGGCCCGGAGTCGAACACGTGCTCGGCGGCGCGCTCGATGCTCGCGGCGACGACGCGCAGGCGCACCGGCAGGTCCTCGAACCTCGTGTCCGCCCCGAGCGCCCGCTCGAGCAGCCGCCGCAGCGGCGTCGGCGAGTTCAGATGCGTCCTCGTCCTCACGAGGCGCGTGAACTGGGCGAACAGCGAGTCCCCGTACACGGCGCTCGCCTCGGGCGACGTCCACGCGTCGAGCAGGCGCTCGATCACGGCGGGCCGCGGGTCACTGGCCACGAGCGCGCCGTTGATCGCGCCGATGGAGGTGCCGACGATGAGGTCGGGACGGATGCCGGACTCCAGCAGGGCACGCAGCATGCCGATCTGCACGGCACCCCGGACCCCGCCGCCGCCCAGGACGAACGCCACCGTCATGCCCACACCCTAGTGCGGGGCGCGGTGGCGTTCGCCCTCCGGGCGTCAGCCGGTCAGGAGGTCAATCCGGGCGTCAGCCGGTCAGGAGGTCAGGCCGTCGACCCACTCCTGGTTGTCGGCGATCCACTGCTCGACAATGGGACCGTAGTCGTCGCCGTCGTACTCGTTGAACATCGCGTCCTCGAGCGAGTACAGCAGGTCGCTGGGCATCTCGAAGTCCGAGATCCATTCGCTCACCTCGGGGAAGTCCTCGCCGAAGGCGGTCGAGGAGACCGAGTGGATGCCCTCGGCCTCGCCGAGAAGGCCCTGCGGGTCCTCGAGGTCCTTGATGGGGAACGCGCTGTACGCCCAGTGCGGGCGCCACAGCGTCACGACGATGTTCTCGCCGGCATCGGTGGCCGACTGGAGCTCCGCGAGCATCGCGGGCGTCGACGACTCGATGAGCGTCATGTCCTCCAGGCCGTAGCCCGGCACGACCTCGTCGCCGGTGATGCGCATGAGGCCGGAACCCGGCTCGATGCCGACGATCTCGTTGCCGAACTCCTCGGCGTTCGCGGCGAGCTCCTCGAGCGAGTCGATGGGCGCGTCCTCGTTCACGGCGATGGTGAGCGAGGCCTCGTCGTTCCAGACGCCGAGGTCGACGAGGTCGTCGCCGTACTGCTCCATGTAGTCCGCGTGGGTGGTGGGCAGCCAGGTGTCGAGCACGAGGTCGAAATCGCCCTGCGCCAGGCCGGCGTAGACCGGCGCGACGTCGGCGTAGGTGACCTCGACGTCATACCCCTTCTCGGTGAGGATGGCCTCCCACAGGTAGGACGCGGCGATGCCCTCGTCCCAGCCGTTGAAGACGGCGAGCTCGATCGCGCGGTCGGCGGCCTCACCCGAGCCGCCCCCGTCCGCGGCGTCGGCTCCGCTGTCTCCGGCGCAGCCGGCCAGCACGAGCGTGCTCGCGCCGAGAAGCGCTGCTCCGGCAGCGAGGTGCTTCTTCGTCATCATCATGTCGACTTCCTCTCCACTCGTGGTTGCTGTGTCACGAGTCGGTCTTGGTCTGGCGCGCGAATCTCGCGCGCCTCCGGCGGGCTGATGGTCCCGCCCGGTCGATGGGCGGACGGACGACGTCCGTCCGGGTGGGTCAGGCGGTGCCGACGGGGACGCCGGGCTCCGGCGCCGTCGCGCTCCGCGTCGCGCCGTCGTCCGACCCGGCGCCGTCCTGCGATGCCGCGGCGACACCACGGCGGCGCGTCCGGGGCCCGGTCGGCGTGGCGAAGGCGGAGGTCAGCCGATCGAGGATCATCGCGATGATCACGATCGAGATGCCCGCCTCGAACCCCAGCCCGACGTTGATGCGGCCGATGGCCCGGGTGATCTCGCCGCCCAGCCCGCCGGCTCCGACGATGCCCGCGATGACGACCATCGACAGGCTGAGCATGATGATCTGGTTGACGCCGGCCATGATGCTGGGGCGCGCGAGCGGGAGCTGGATCTGACGCAGGATGCGCGCGGGGCTTGCGCCGAAGGCGTGGCCGGCTTCGACGACCTCCTGGTCGACGCCGCGGATCCCCAGCTCCGTCAGGCGGACGCCGGGAGCCAGGGCGAACAGGATCGTCGCGATCATGCCCGGCACCGCTCCGACGCCGAAGAAGATGATGGCGGGGATGAGGTAGACGAAGGCCGGCATCGTCTGGAGGAAGTCCAGGACCGGCCGCACCGCGCGCGAGACGTGCTCGTTTCCGGCGGCCCAGATGCCCACCGGCACGCTGATCGCGGTCGCGATGGCGGATGCCACGAGCACGAGCGCGAGGGTGTCCATGGCGTTGTCCCACTGATCCACCAGCACGATGAGGAGGAGTCCCAGCGCGGTGCCGATCGCGAGCTTCGCGCCCTTGACCCAGAACGCCAGCGCGGCGAACACCGCGATGATCACCCAGAACGGAGGCGTGACGAGAAGCCACGCCAAGCCGTCGTACACGGTGCCGAGAGCGACCGCGACGGCGTCGAAGAACCAGCCGAACGTGTCGCCGAGGAAGTCCACGAAGGCCTCGATCCAGGCCCCGAGGGGCAGTCGCAGAGTCTGCATCAGCGGGCTCCCTCCGTCGTGATCGCCTCGGGGACGGCGACGCCCGCACCGGATGCCGCGTCGATGACCTCGAGGGTGTGGGTGATCTCGGCCACCGGCACGGTGGCGGGGGCCTCGATCACGGGGTTCTCGCGCGTGACGGCGGGGACGTTGCCGAGCGCCGCCAGCAGCGTCACGCGCGGGATGGTGCCGACGAGCCGGCCGCCGTCGTCGACGACGGCCACCGGGACCGGGCTCTCGACGGAACGCTCGACGACGCCGGTCAGCGCATCGTCGACGTGCACCACGGGGTGCGTGCGCGTCGCCAGCGCGCGCAGATCGGTGCGGCCGTCCTTCACCGCGCGGATGACCGCGCGGTCGGTGACGGTGCCGAGGAAGCGCCGGTTCTCGACGACCGCGACGGCGCCCACCTGCAGGTCGCGCATGACGCGCAGCGCGCCGCGGACGCCGGCGGTGACGGGGATCGTGGCGGCCGGCGGCGCCATGACGGAGCCTGCCGTCAGCACGCGGGCGCGATCGACGTCCTGCACGAACTGCGCGACGTAGTCGTTGGCCGGATCGGTGAGGATCTCCTCGGGCGTGCCGTTCTGGACGATGCGGCCATCCCTCATGACGGCGATGCGGTCGCCGAGGAACATGGCCTCGTTGAGGTCGTGGGTGATGAAGACGATGGTGCGTCCCAGCTCGCGCTGCAGCTCGACGAGCTGCTCCTGCATCTCGCGGCGGATGAGCGGGTCCAGCGCAGAGAACGCCTCGTCCATCAGCAGGATGTCGGTGCCCGAGGTGAGCGCGCGGGCGAGGCCGACGCGCTGGCGCATGCCGCCCGACAGCTCGTCCGGCATCGCCTCGGCCCGATCCTGGAGCCCGACCTTCTCGAGGATCTCGCGCGCCCGTGCACGGCGCTCGTCGCGGGGGACGCCCTGGATCTCGAGGGCATACGCGGCGTTGTCGAGCACGGAGAGGTGCGGCAGCAGCGCGAAGTGCTGGAACACCATCGACACCGACCGCTGTCGGATGGAGCGCAGCGACTTCGCAGAGGCCTTCGTGACGCTCTGGCCCTGCACCAGCACGTCGCCGGCGGTGGGCGGGAGCAGGCCGTTGAGCATGCGGATGATGGTGGACTTGCCCGAGCCGGACAGGCCCATGATCACGAAGATCTCGCCCGGCTGGACGGTGAAGCTCGCGTCGATGACCGCGGCGGAGCCGGCATCGGCCACATCGGCGCGGGTGGCCCCGGCGCGCAGCCTCCGCATCGCGTCACGGGGGTTGCGTCCGAAGACCTTGTAGAGGTTCTTCGCCTCGATGGCAGGCGGAAGTGTCACTGTGCACCTCGGCAGCTCCGGTGCAGGAAGCTGCATCGGTCGCGCCCGGGTGGCGGCCGCTCGGGCGGGCGGATGTCGGATCCGCCCCACGGCCGCCGACCGTACGCCCTCCGGTCTGACGCGCACTGGGGCATCACCGGAGACCGCGGACTGGTCGGGTAGCGGCCCGCGAAGGGCCTCATCCACCGTTTCACGGCTCACCGGTCGCTTCAAATTGGACATCGTCGCCGGGTGCTCGCTAGCCGCGCGCGCGTGATATCACCGCCACGGGCACCGGCATCCGGGTTTTGACATCCCGCGCTGTATGCTGGTTACTTAGTCAAGTAAGTAACCAATGAAGTCGAGGCAGGCGTGATTGAAGACGGACGGGCGATCTTCCTCCAGATCGCCGAGAGCGTGGAGGACTCGATCATCGACGGCAGCCTGGCCGAAGAGGCGCAGGCTCCCTCGACGAACGGGCTCGCCACGTTCTACCGCATCAACCCCGCCACCGCAGCGAAGGGGATCGCGATGCTCGCCGACAAGGGAGTGCTCTACAAACGGCGCGGCATCGGCATGTTCGTGGCACCGGGCGCGCGGGAGCTCCTCCTGCGGGAGCGCCGCGCGGCGTTCGCCGACCGGTTCGTCGACCCGCTGCTGGCCGAGGCCGGCAGGCTCGGGCTCGGCCCGGACGACCTCGCAGGACTGATCCGCGAGCGCGCCGCCGCGCAGCTCGCCACCATCACGGAAGGGACAGCACGATGACGACCGGGACGCACGTCATCGAGGTGAAGAATCTCACCAAGCGCTATCGCGACGTCGTCGCGGTGGACGACGTGAGCTTCACGATCGAGAAGGACACCATCTACGGCCTGCTCGGGCGCAACGGCGCGGGCAAGACGACGGTCATGTCGATCCTCACGGCGCAGAACTTCGCGACGTCCGGCGACGTGCGCGTGTTCGGCATGCAGCCGTACGAGAACGCCAAGGTGCTCTCGCGCATGTGCTTCGTGCGCGAGAGCCAGAAGTATCCCGACGACGCGCTGCCGCGGCACGCCTTCGAGACCGCACGCCTCTTCTTCCCGAACTGGGACCAGGAGCTGGCGGAACAGCTGGTGGACGACTTCCAGCTGCCGGTGAAGACGCGGATCAAGAAGCTCTCGCGCGGTCAGCTCTCGGCGGTCGGGGTGATCATCGGCCTCGCCTCGCGGGCCGAGATCACGTTCTTCGACGAGCCGTACCTGGGCCTGGACGCCGTCGCCCGCCAGATCTTCTACGACCGCCTCCTCGAGGACTACACCGAGCACCCGCGCACGGTGATCCTCTCGAGCCACCTGATCGACGAGGTGTCGAACCTCATCGAGCGCGTGCTGGTGATCGACCGCGGCCGGATCGTGATGGACGAGGAGACGGATGCCGTCCGCAACCGCGCCGCGAACATCGTGGGCGACGCGAGCGCTGTCGACGCGTTCGTCGCCGGGCGCCAGGTGATCCACCGCGAGAGCCTCGGGAATGTGGCATCCGTCACCGTCCTCGGCGCACTCACGCTCGCCGACCGCGAGCGGCTCGCCGCGACGGGTCTGGACGTGGCTCCGGTGTCGCTGCAGCAGCTGATCGTCCGCACCACACAGCACGCGACGTCCGGCGCCGCGGCGTCCGAGGAAGGAGCACTGCGATGAACCGCACCGTCAATGTCGTGCGCATGCAGCTGATCAACAAGCAGACCTTCGTCTGGGTCCCGTTGATCGTGCTCGGCGCGGCGTTCGCGATGTCGATCGCGATCTACGCGATCCTCAGCTCCTCGGGCCTTCCGGGCCCGTTCTACGGCGGCGGCTCGCAGGCTCCGCTGTGGGTGCTGCTGTTCGTGGGGATCGCGTCGCTGACGCTGACGTTCCCCTTCTCGCAGGCGATGAGCGTCACCAGGAGGGAGTTCTTCCTCGGCACGATGCTGGCCGCGGCGATCTGCGCCGCGCTGCTGGGCTCGGTGTTCGCCGTGGGCGGCATGATCGAGGAGGCGACGAACGGCTGGGGCCTGAACGGGTACTTCTTCGCCCTGGACTGGGTGGTCGAGGACGGCCCGCTGGGCGCGGCGTTCTTCTACTTCGTGATGGCGATGCTCATCTTCATGCTGGGCTTCTGGTCGGCGACCGTGTACAAGCGGTTCGGTCCGCTGATCCTGACGGTCATCTGGGTCGGCGTCGGCCTCGTGCTGCTGCTCGCCGTGTGGGCGATCACCCGCTTCGAGGTCTGGGGAGACGTCGTCTCGACGCTCGTGCAGCTCGGTGCCACGGGACTGGCGGCGTGGGGGCTCCTGCTCACCGTCGTGCTGGGCGGGCTGTCGTACCTCACTCTGCGTCGCACCGTCCCGTAGCAGGAGGGAGAGCGGATGCCGCCACCCGGCGTGGTCGCGCCGGGTGGCGGCGTCCGTCGTTCGCGGCGATGCGGTCAGCGGCTGTCGGCGACCTCGGTGTGGTGGCGGATCACCTCGGCCACCACGAAGTTGAACCACTTCTCGGCGAAGGCGGGGTCGAGGTCGGCCTGTTCGGCGAGGCTGCGCAGGCGCGCCACCTGCTGCTCCTCGCGCGCGGGGTCGGATGCCGGCATGCCGTGGTCGGCCTTGAGGTGACCGACCTGCTTCGTCGCCTTGAAGCGCTCCGCGAGCATGTACATCAGGGCGGCGTCGATGTTGTCGATGCTGCTGCGCAGCCGGGCCAGCGTCGCCGCGGGATCTTCGGTCATCAGGGGTCCTCCTCGCCCCTCGACGATACCCGAGGGCACCCGGCGCGCCCGCCGCCGATGACGTCACGCGATCGGCGTGAAGTCACCGTCGATCGCTCGTTCCCGCCGTCGGCGCGGGCCTAGAGTGTGACCATGACCGAGTCCTCGCCCTCTCTCGGCGCCACAGACGCCCCGGCTGCCTCCCCTGCGCCCGCCGCGGCGCAGACGGACGGCCACGCGACCCGGCGGCCCGTCACCCCCGTGTCCGCCGAGGACCAGCAGCCCGTGTTCACCGGCGAGGCCCCCGCCGGGAAGACGTTCTGGGCGAATCTCAACAGCCCGTTCACCCTCGGCCTGCTCATCACCCTCGGCGGCCTCGCCGCGCTCGCGCTGGGCCTGGCCTTCTGGAACCTGTCGACGATCATCATCTACATCGTCTTCGCCCTGTTCGCCGCCCTGGGCCTCGACCCGGTCGTGCGCTGGTTCGGCCGGCACAAGGTGTCGCGGCCGTGGGCGATCGTGATCGTCTACACCGCGTTCGCGCTGGTGCTCGCGGCGGTCCTGCTGCTGGTGGTCCCGGCGCTCGTCGGGCAGCTCACCGCGTTCTTCCAGGACCTCCCGACGACCGTCGACGACTTCCAGCAGTCCGACTTCTACGCGTGGCTCGCCACGACGTTCGGCGCGCAGGTCGGCGCGATCACCGACCAGGTCGAGCAGTTCCTCACCAATCCGGCGAACATCGCCGCGATCGGCGGCGGCGTGCTGAACTTCGCGGTCAACGTCGGGACGACGATCTCGGGCCTCATCATCGTGCTGGTACTCAGCCTCTACTTCCTCGCCGGGCTCCCGGCCATGAAGGTGGCGTTCATCCGGTTCGCGCCCGCCCGCAACCGGGCGAAGGCCGGCGTCCTCACCGAGCAGATCACCGACTCCATCGGCGGCTACCTGATGGGGATGGTGATCCTCGCCTTCTGCAACTCGGTCGTGGCGTTCCTCCTGCACGCGTTCCTGGGTCTGCCCTTCCCGGCGTTGATGGCCGTGCTGGCCTTCTGCATCACGCTCATCCCGCTCATCGGCTCCGTGCTGTACTGGATCACGGCGACGGTGATCGCGCTGTTCACCGGCTGGGTGCCGGCGCTCATCTTCGCCGTCATCTATCTCGTCTACATGCAGCTCGAGGCGTATGTGCTCACGCCGCGCGTGATGAACAGGACCATCTCGGTGCCGGGAGCGCTCGTGGTGATCGGCGCCATGGTCGGCGGCACCCTGCTGGGACTGCTGGGCGCGCTCGTGGCGATCCCGGTGACCGCGTCGATCCTGCTCATCATCAAGCAGGTGTTCATCCCCCGGCAGGACGCCAAGCTCTGACGACGGCCGCGCCGCCGCCGCGTCAGCGGATCGCGACGATGCAGGTCGGCGAGGGCGCCGCCGCCCGGTGGCGCACGCGTCCGGGGACGCCGGTGCGGATGTCGAGGCTCAGCGAGGCGATCTCGTCGGAGCGCTGTCCGGCGACGAGGAGGGTGTCGCGCACCACCAGATGGTGTCGCGGCCAGTCCACGCCGGCGTCGACGAGCGCGACCGGCAGGACGGACTCGCCCGCGCCGCGGACCCGCAGCGCCGCGAGGGTGTTGCTGCCGCGCACGCCGGCGTAGAGGAACTCCCGGTCGTGCGACAGTGCGAGCTCGGCCGCGCTGTCGCCCGGCAGCATCCCGGCGCCGAGCGGCGTGCCGGCCACGACGCGCCACGTCGCGGGGCCCGAGCCCGTCGCCGGCGGGAACGGCGCGAGCACGAAGAGCTCGCACGACAGCTCCGTGACGACGTAGAGATGCCCGCTCGGGTGCCACACCATGTGCCGCGGCCCGCTGCCCTTCGGCAGCGCCACCTGCTGGAGGGGCCGGAGCCCCTCGCCTCCGGTGCGCCAGAACCGCACCAGATCCAGGCCCAGGTCGGTCGTGGCGATCAGTCCGTCCGGCAGGAAGACGGTCTGGTGGGCTCGGGACGGGCGAGCGGATGCCTCATCCCCCGCGTCGTCCGCCGCCTCCCGGTCGTCTGCCGCCTCCCGGTCGTCCGCGACGTCGTGGTCGGGCACGAGGTGGGCGAACTCCGTCCCGGCCGCCGCGCGGAGGGCGCGGGCGGCCGCGGCCAGGTCGATGTCGCCCGCCGCGGGTTCCGACGATTCGCCCGGGCCGTACGGGTCGGCCGCGGCGGCCGCGAGGGTCGGCGACCCGGGCCGGCCGGCGGCATCCAGCTCCATCCGCACGACGCGTCCGTCGCCCCAGCAGGCGGCGACGAGGAAGCGTGCGTCGGGTGCGACCGCGACATGGCAGACCGCCTCACCGGCGGGCACCGGGGCGCCCAGCGGCATCAGCGTCGCCTCGCCGGTGCGCCGGAACGCCTGCACCTCGCCGCGGGCTTCCAGCGCCGCGTACACCACGTCGCCGCGCTCGATGCTGCCGGAGCCCGGATGCAGCGCGAGCCACGACGGCGAGTCGACGGCCGCGGCCTCCCCCGCGAAGGCCGGTGCGCCGCCGGCCGACGCCTCGTCGGCCGCACCGGCGAGCAGCACCCCGATCCCGGAGGCGCTGCCGTCCATGTCGGCGGTGTACCCGCCCAGCAGGAACCTCACCGGCTGCTCAGTCGATGAGGTCGTGACGGACGATCACCGCGTCGCGCGCCGCGCCGACGCCGATGACCGAGATGCGCGTGCCGCTCATCGCCTCGAGGGCGAGCACGTACTCCTGCGCCTGGATCGGAAGCTCGTCGAAGGTGCGGGCGCCCGAGATGTCCTGCTTCCAACCCGGGAAGTACTCGAGGATCGGCTTGGCGTGGTGGAAGTCGGACTGGTTGACCGGCACCTCGTCGAAGCGCTGCCCGTCGACGTCGTAGGCGACGCAGACCGGGATCCGGTCGAGGCCGGTGAGGATGTCGAGCTTGGTGAGCACGAGGTCGGTGATGCCGTTGATGCGGGTGGCGTAGCGGGTGATGGGCGCGTCGTACCAGCCGACGCGGCGCGGGCGGCCGGTCGTGGTGCCGAACTCGAAGCCGCGCGAGCGCAGGAAGTCGCCGTTCTCGTCGAACAGCTCGGTCGGGAACGGACCCGAGCCCACCCGCGTCGTGTACGCCTTGACGATGCCGACGATGCGGTCCAGGCGGTTCGGGCCCACGCCCGAGCCGGTCGCGGCGCCGCCCGCCGTCGCCGACGACGACGTCACGAACGGGTAGGTGCCGTGGTCGACGTCGAGCATCGTGGCCTGACCGCCCTCGAACACGACGACGTCGCCCTCGTCCAGCGCCTCGTTCAGCAGGAGGCCGGTGTCGGCGACCATCGGCCGCAGCCGCTCGGCGTACCCCAGCAGATCGTCGACGATCTCGTCGCACGTGATGGCGCGACGGTTGAAGACCTTGACCAGCAGGTGGTTCTTCTGGTCGAGCGCGCCCTCGACCTTCTGGCGCAGGATGTTCTCGTCGAAGAGGTCCTGCACGCGGATGCCGACGCGGTTGATCTTGTCGGCGTACGCCGGCCCGATCCCGCGACCGGTCGTGCCGATCTGGCGCTTGCCGAGGAACCGCTCGGTGACCTTGTCGAGCGTGCGGTGGTACTGCGTGATGATGTGCGCGTTCGCGCTCACGCGCAGGCGCGAGGTGTCGAGCCCGCGCGCGTGCAGCGCCTCGAGCTCGGCGAAGAGCACTTCGAGGTCGATCACGACGCCGTTGCCGATCACGGCGTTCACGCCGGGCGAGAGGATGCCGGAGGGCAGCAGGTGCAGCGCGTACTTCTCGTCGCCGATCACGACCGTGTGGCCGGCGTTGTTGCCGCCGTTGAACTTGACCACCCAGTCGGTGCGCTCACCGAGGAGGTCGGTGGCCTTGCCCTTGCCCTCGTCTCCCCACTGGACTCCGACGATCACGATGCCTGGCATGGGCTACTCCCCCGCTAGCGGACGGTTACACCCCATCCTATCGGGGCGGGCCGGGAGGGCCGGATGCCGCGGGCCGGGAGGGCCGGATGCCGCGGGCCGGGGTCAGTGGAAGGGGCAGCGGGGCGTGGCATCCGTCGCCCGCACGCGTCCGCCCGACGCGGGCTTGGTCGGCAGTCGACGCCGGTCGACGCCGAGGCCGTCGCCGAGGATCGTGACGCGCGGATCGGAGAGCGTCGCGACGGCGGCGGCCAGCCCGGCGATCGCGAGCTTCTCACCCGGGCAGCGGTGGCCGGTGGCGACGGCGGCTCCGCCGTGGGGGACGAAGGCGGCGATGGCCTCGTAGTCGTCGACCCCCACGAAGCGCTCGGGGTCGAAGCTGCCGGCGTGCTCCCACGAGTGCGCGTCGAGGTCGGTGCCCAGGATGTCGAGCAGGACGCGACCGCCCGCCTCGACCCGGTGACCGTCCAGCTCGACGTCGGTCAGCGCCCAGCCCGGCAGGAACGGCACGAACGGGGCCGTGCGGCGGATCTCCTGCGCGAAGGCCGTCGCCAGCGTGCCCCCGACGAGCGTGCCGCGCTCCTCGGTCTCCGCCGCGATGCGGGAGCGCCACTCCGGCCGGTCGTGCAGCTCCTTCGCGGCGAACGCGACGAAGCGCGCCACCGCGATCATCGGGCGGAAGCTGTTCTGCAGCTCGACGCCGGCGAGCTTCGCGGGCAGGAGCGCCCCGTCGCGGTCGCGGTGCTCCGCCCACGCGCGCAGGGCCGAGCCGTCCGGTGCCGCCAGTCGACCGGCCCGCACCGCCTCGATGAGCTGCGCGGCGTGCCGGTCGGACCACCACCGGTTGATCCTCGCCATCACGTAGCCGGGTGAGTACGGCGCGCCGAAGCCGTCGACGATCTGCGCCTGGCGCTGCGCCCAGCGGGTCTGCGCGGCCGGGGTGCCCGGAATAGCTGCCCAGCGCATGATCGCGCGGCCGAGCGCGCCGACCGCCGCATCGTACGCGCTGCGGCGCTCGCCTCCGATCCACGCGGCCAGCTCGGCCTGCCACTCCCGCTCGAGGAGCGGGAGGATGCGCCGGACCTCGGCGTCCTCGTAGAGCACGGCGACGAACGTCGCCTTGCGGTGCCGATGCTCGTCGCCGTCGAGGCTGTGGACGGACGCGTGACCGAAGAGGGTCTCCTGCACGAAGGCGGGCATCGCGCCGTGCCGCCTGATGAGCCGCTCGTCGTAGAAGAGGGCGACTCCCTCCGCGCCGCGGACGAGCAGGGCGTCACGGCCGAGCAGCCGCATCGGCGCGGACCGGGCGCCCTCGCGCACCCGCTGCCAGACGTGCTCGCCGAGGTCGTAGCCGCGGGTGAGCAGACCGATCGCGTCGTCGAGGAGGGGGCCGCTGCCGCGCTCGTCGCCGTGCGGGCGGCCGTGCGGGGTCGGTGGTGTCGCGGGAGGGGCCATGGGGTCAGGGTGTCAGGCCCGCGCGAGAGGAGGCAGGGGCTGTGATGTCGGCGGCCGCTGTGCTACCGGCGCCGTGGATGAGCCGCAGCCTGCGGCATCCGTCGCCGATGCGGCGCTCGCCCGCGAGCGATGAAGCTCCGCCCTCGACGGGTCCGAACCGCCGGATGTAAGCGCTTGTAGGAGTTGTCCCCCGAACGGCGGACGCGTTGTGGACTTCACACAAAGCGTCGACACGGATGAGCGTTTTCCGCGCTGTCCGCGGGCCAATCTTTGCCACCTCGGGCCTCCACCGCGAGTACACCGGTGCTCGGGGAGACGACACGCACCCGCGTGGAGTCGAAAGGGGTTGGGGAAATGCACTGGGCATGGTTCCGAATCGCAGCGGCGATCACCGGATTCTCCGGGGTCGTCGCCGGATTCATCGTCAACGTGGATCGCGCAGCGCGTCAGGGGCAGAGCCTCGGCGACGTGCTGGCGAACTACTTCAGCCTGTTCACGATCGTGTCGACGTCGCTCAGCGTCGTCGCACTGCTCGTGGCCGCATCATGGGCGATGCGGCACCCGGGCTCGAGCCGCGAGCCGCTGGGCATCGCGCTCGCCGTCGCCGCCGTCACAGGACCGATCCTGCTGCTCGGCCTCGTCTACAACATCCTCCTGCGGGGCCTGCCGTCGGCCGTCGCGCTCGGCGACTCCGTCGGCATCGCGATGCTCGACAAGTACGCCGTCGAGGTGCTGCACGTGGTGCTGCCGATCTACTTCCTGCTGGACCTGCTGCTCGCGCCGCGCCGCCGCGCGCTGCCCTGGTGGTCGCTGGGCGTGCTGGTCGGCTACCCGCTCGTGTGGACGACCTACACGATGATCCGCGGCGAGCGCGTCGGGAACCCGGACGGCACCACGCCGTGGTGGTACCCGTATCCGTTCCTCGACCCGCACGGTGCGGGCGGGTACGCGTCGGCGTTCGTCTACATCGGGGCGATCCTGGTGGGATTCCTCGCGATCGGCACGGCGATCGTCCTCATCGGCCGGTACCGGGAGCGACGGGCCACCCGTCACCGCGCGCCGGCCACCCGCGGACCGCTGGTGGTGTGAGGACATGCGTGCGAGGCATCCGGATGCCGCTCAGTAGACTTGTCATCCATGTCGAAGGTCCTCCAGTCCCTGCCCGTCGGCGAACGCGTCGGCATCGCCTTCTCGGGAGGACTTGACACCTCCGTGGCCGTGGCGTGGATGCGCGACAAGGGCGCCATCCCGTGCACCTACACCGGCGACCTCGGTCAGCCCGACGAGGACGACATCGGCTCGATCCCCGACCGCGCCCTCACGTACGGCGCCGAGATCTCACGCCTCGTGGACTGCAAGCCGGCCCTCGTCGAGGAGGGCTTCGGCGCGCTCGCGTGCGGCGCGTTCCACATCCGCTCCGGCGGGCGCACCTACTTCAACACCACCCCGATCGGCCGGGCCGTCACCGGAACGCTGCTCGTGCGTGCCATGAAGGAGGACGGCGTCGACATCTGGGGCGACGGCTCCACCTACAAGGGCAACGACATCGAGCGGTTCTACCGCTACGGGCTCCTCGCGAACCCCGCGCTGCGCATCTACAAGCCGTGGCTCGACGCCGACTTCGTCACGGAGCTCGGCGGCCGCAAGGAGATGAGCGAGTGGCTCGTCGAGCACGGCTTCCCCTACCGCGACGCCGCCGAGAAGGCGTACTCGACCGACGCCAACATCTGGGGCGCCACCCACGAGGCGAAGACGCTCGAGCACCTGGACGTCTCGCTCGAGACCGTCGAGCCGATCATGGGCGTGCGGTTCTGGGATCCCGCCGTCCAGATCGAGGCCGAGGACGTCACCGTCACGTTCGATGCGGGCCGCCCGGTCGCGCTCAACGGCAAGGAGTTCGCCGACCCCGTCGAGCTCGTCTTCGAGGCCAACCGCATCGGCGGCCGCCACGGCCTCGGCATGAGCGACCAGATCGAGAACCGCATCATCGAGGCGAAGTCGCGCGGCATCTACGAGGCCCCGGGCATGGCGCTGCTGTTCACGGCCTACGAGCGCCTGGTCAACGGCATCCTCAACGAGGACACCCTCGCGACGTACCACGAGCAGGGCCGCCGGCTCGGCCGCCTGATGTACGAGGGCCGCTGGCTCGAGCCGCAGTCGCTCATGCTGCGCGAGTCGATCCAGAAGTGGGTGGGCTCGACCGTCACCGGCTCGGTCACGCTGCGGCTGCGCCGCGGCGAGGACTACACGATCCTCGACACCACCGGCCCGCGCCTGTCGTACCACCCCGAGAAGCTCTCGATGGAGCGCGTCGGCGACGCGGCGTTCGGGCCGACCGACCGCATCGGGCAGCTGACGATGCGCAACCTCGACATCGCCGACTCGCGCGTCCGCCTCGAGTACTACGCGTCGAAGGGCCTCATCGGCGGCGCGACCGGCGAGCTCGTCGGGCACCTCACGCAGGGCGAGGCGGGCGAGATCACCGAGCGTGCCGAGCAGTACAGCGCCGAGCAGGAGGAGCTGGCCGAGGCGACGGATGCCGCGTCCGAGGCCGCGGCCTTCGACTCCGGCACCGACTGACGCGGCGGCCGCGGCCGGTCCCGCACACCCCCGGCGGTGCGGCGGCGACGCGGTGCGCCGGTGGTGGCGGGTGCGATTCGGCACCGGCGTGATTCGGGGTTAGCATGCGATCGGTGAGCACGCGACCCGACGCGTGCGGCACCCGATTCCGCGATGCCCGACACCGCGTACCCGCAGCCAACGCCCGGAAAGACTTTCGATGTCGAAGCCTGAACCCTCTCCGTACGCCGTCGACGACACCGTCCCCCGGCGGTCGGTCGGGCGGACCATCGGCATCACGCTCTACGGCATCGTCGCGGGCATCGTGGTGATCGCGCTGATCGCCGTCGGCTTCGTCGTCTACACCGCGCAGCGCTCCTTCCCCACACTGAGCGGGGAGGTGACCGCGTCGGGCCTGGACGACGAGGTGACGGTGCAGCGCGACGCGCTCGGCATCCCGACCATCACGGCGTCGTCGTCGCACGACCTCTTCTTCGCCCAGGGCTACGTCCACGCGCAGGACCGCTTCTGGGAGATGGACTTCCGCCGCCACGTGACGAGCGGCCGACTGTCCGAGCTGTTCGGCGAGTCGCAGCTCGGCACCGACACCTTCCTGCGCACGCTCGGCTGGCGGGCGATCGCCGAGCAGGAGGTGGAGGCGCTCGATGACACCGAGCGCGCGTACTACGAGGCCTACGCCGAGGGCGTGAACGCGTACCTCGCCGAGAACGACGGCGCCGACGCCTCGTTCGAGTACGCCATCCTGGGACTGCAGAACCCCGACTACCGGATCGAGCCGTGGACGCCCGCCGACTCCGTGGCCTGGCTGAAGGCGATGGCCTGGGACCTCCGCAGCAACATCGAGAGCGAGACGGAGCGCGCCGTGATCGCGCCCGACCTCGCCGAGGCGCAGATCGACGAGCTGTATCCGGCCTACCCGTACGACCGGCATCCCGTCATCGTGCCGAAGATCTCCGCCGTACCGGAGGTCGGGACGGCGCCCGACGTCGTCGCCGAGGGTGAGACGGATGCCGCCGACGCCGACGCGGACGCCGACACCTCGGCGATCGAGTGGACCGAGGTCGACAGCGTCCTCGAGGCCGTGGGCGAACTCGTGGGCGATGCGGGCGAAGGCATCGGCTCGAACTCGTGGGTCGTCTCGGGAAGCCTCACCGACACCGGGATGCCGCTGCTCGCGAACGACCCGCACCTCGGCGCGTCGCTGCCGAGCGTGTGGCACCAGATCCAGCTGCGCTGCGAGACGGTCGGCGACAAGTGCCCCTTCGACGTCGCCGGCTTCAGCTTCTCGGGACTGCCCGGCGTGATCATCGGCCACAACGACCGCATCGCATGGGGGTTCACCAACCTCACCACCGACGTCACCGACCTCTACCTCGAGAAGGTGCAGGGGGACTCGTACTGGTACGACGGCGCGCTCGTGCCGCTGGAGACGCGCACCGAGACGTTCCAGGTGGCCGGTGGCGACGACGTCGAGGTCGAGGTGCGATCCACCGTCAACGGACCGATCGTCTCGGGCCTCACCGAGGACTTCACGGCGATCGCCGACGCGCCCTACACCGGCACCGCTGACGCCGTCACGGCGCCGGCCGGTGCGCCCGAGGGCGACTACGCGGTGAGCCTGCGGTGGACGGCGCTGCAGCCGGGCACCACGGCATCCGCCATCTTCGCCCTCAACGCGGCGCGGGACTTCGACGACTTCCGTGGCGCGGCGGCGCTCTTCGACGTGCCGGCGCAGAACCTCATCTACGCCGACGTCGACGGCAACATCGGGTACCAGACGCCCGGAAAGCTCCCGATCCGCGGCGCGGGCGACGGTGCGATGCCCCAGCCCGGCTGGGACCCGGCCTACGCCTGGAAGGGCTTCATCCCGTTCGAGGACCTCCCGGTGTCCTACAACCCGACCGACGGCTACATCGTGACGGCGAACAACGCCGTCGTGGCCGACGACTACTCCTATCCGCTGACGACGGACTGGGACTACGGGTGGCGCGCCGCGCGCATCGACGAGCTGATCCAGCGCGCGATCGCCCAAGGCCCGATCACCGCGACGGACCTCCGCGACATCCAGGCCGACAACTACTCCTTCATCGGCATGCGCCTGACCGCCGCGTACGCCGATGTCGCCACGGGAGACGACGACACCGACGCCGCCCTGGCGCTGCTGCAGGAGTGGGACGCGCAGAACAGCGCCGACTCGGCGGCCGCCGCGTACGCCAACGTGCTGTGGGACACGCTCGCCGAGAACGTCTTCGTGACCGGGCGCGAGAGCCCCGCGCCGTTGAGCGGTCAGGGGCGCCTGTTCCTCGTCATGGACACGATGCTCGACGACGAGACGTCGACGTGGTGGACGAACGAGGAGCTGGGCGTGGACGGCATGACCGACATGCTCAAGCGCTCCGCGATCGACGCCTACGAGCACCTGGTCGAGCTGCAGGGCGACAACCCCACGCGCTGGAACTGGGGGGCGCTGCACGCCCTCCCGCTCGTGAGCGACTCCTTCGGCTCGTCGGGCATCGCGCCGATCGAGTGGCTCTTCAACCGCGGTCCGTTCCCGGTGGGCGGCGGCTCGTCGGTGTCCAACGCCACGGGCTGGGACCTCGGCGGGGGCTTCGAGACCGTCACCGTTCCGTCGATGCGCATGATCGTCGATCTGGGCGACTTCGACGACTCCCGGTGGAACCAGCTGACCGGTCAGAGCGGCCACGCGTTCCACACCAACTACACCGACCAGGTGGAGTCGTGGCAGAAGGCGGAGCTGACGCCGTGGGCCTACACCGAGGACGCGGTCGATGCGGCGACCACCGACACGCTCGTGCTGAAGCCCTGACGCCCCGGCGCGGCTGCGGACTCAGCCGCCGGCCGCGGGCGGGGTGCGCTGGGAGTCGGCGAGCTCGTCGACCAGGAGCCCTGCCTCGTCGAAGGTGCCGTTGCGGTACGCCTGCCGGCCCACCATGTGCGCCGACAGGGGCGCGGTCGCCAGCTGGATGAGGACGACCGGCACGAGGAAGGCCACCACCGGCCACGACCGCAGTGACAGCGCGATGGCCAGGCAGATGAGGATGAGGCCGAGCACCTGCGGCTTGGTGGCCGCGTGCAAGCGCGTCGGCACGTCGCGGAACCGCAGCAGGCCGATCGCGGCGGTCAGGCACAGCAGCGCGCCGGCGAGGATCAGGATCAGTGCGATCCAATCCAGGACGACGGTGGGCTCCATCGCGGTCTCCATCAGCGATCCGGGTCCCTTCTCGCGACGAACCGGGCGATCGACACCGAGCCGAACACGCCGACCGCCGCGATGATCAGCAGCACCGGGAGCGTGCGGGTGTGCTGGTTGATCGCCATCTCGGCGCCGAGCACGCACAGCACCAGCGTGAGGAGGACGTCGGATGCCACGGCCCGGTCGAGGATCGACGGCCCGATCACGATGCGCCACAGGGTCAGCAGCGCCGCCGCGGCGAAGACGACGTAGATGACGATCAGCAGCACGTTCATCGGGCGCCTCCCTCGGTGCGCTTCTCGGTCGCGGTCACCTTCGTGCGCACACCGTCGGCCCTCCGCACCGCCCGCAGCTGGGCGCGCGACCCGGCCGCGCGCACGATGCGGGCCTCCCAGCGCAGCACGCTCTCGCGCTGCCGCTCCACGGCGGCGGCGTCGCGCACCCCGATCACGTGCAGATAGAGGATGCGGCGGTCGCGATCGGCGTCGACGATAAGCGAGCCGGGGATGAGCGATGCCGTGACGCCGGTGTGGGTCATGATGAGGTCGTCGTCGGTGCGCAGCTGCACGGCGATGATCGCGGCGCCGGGCTGCCGGCGGACGTCGAGCACCTGCCAGGCCACCGTGAGCGAGCCCCGCAGCACCGCCAGCAGGAACTCCAGGATGAACACGAACCCCCACCACAGGTTGAGGCGGCCGGACAGCTCGACGGGCGGCAGCCGGAAGACGCGCGCCACGATGAGCGCCGCGACCAGTCCGGTGAGGAACGCCAGCCACGTGAACTGGCCCCACAGCAGCATCCACAGCGCGATGAGCCAGGCGAAGAACGGCAGCTGCCGCCACGCCGTGGCCAGGCTCCGGCGGAAGGCGCTGCGGGGTGCGGTGCGGGTGCGGTCGGCGGTCACGGCGTCCCCTCCGTCACCTGCACGTCATCCTCCAGCTGCGTGAGCGAGACGGGCTCGAGCAGCGCCTCGCCGATGCGTGTGCACACGTCGTACAGCGGGCCGGCGAAGACCGTGAGCGCGACCGTCACCGCCACCATGCCGGTGGTCGCCGCGGTCATGATCTTCGGGATGACCCGGCGCTCGGTCTCGACGCCCGCCGCCGGGGAGGCGCCCAGGTACGAGATGCGCGCCTCGGTCTCGGCGGAGTCGTCGTCCTCGCGCCAGAACGACAGGTTCCAGGCCCGCATGAGGGCGTAGAGGGTGAGCAGGCTGGTGAGGATGCCGCCCACCATGAGCACCATCATGATCGGCGTGCCGACCTGCGCGGCGGCGTCGAACAGGGCGAACTTGCCGATGAAGCCGGAGAAGGGCGGCAGCCCGCCCAGGTTGACGGCCGGGATGAAGTACAGCACCGCGATCACCGGCGCCGCCTTCATGAGCCCCTTGACGCGCAGGATCGAGGTCGAGCCGGCATCGCGCTCGACGAGACCGACCGCGAGGAAGAGGGTGGTCTGGACCACGATGTGGTGGACCATGTAGTAGATGGTCGCGCCGATCGCCGCCGGTGTCGCGATCGCGAGCCCGAAGATCATGTAGCCGATGTGGCTGACGAGCGTGAACGAGAGGATTCGTTTGAGCTCGGCCTGCGCGACCGCGCCGAGCACGCCGACGATCATCGTCGCCAGCGCCACCCACATCAGCAGATCGTTCACGTCGTTGTCGAGGAACAGCTCGGTCTCGGTGCGGATGATCGCGTAGACGCCGACCTTGGTCAGGAGGCCCGCGAACACCGCGGTCACCGGCGCCGGCGCCGTCGGGTAGGAGTCCGGCAGCCAGAACGACAGCGGGAAGACGGCGGCCTTGATGCTGAACGCCAGCAGCAGCATGAGGTGCAGGATCGTCTGGGTCTCCTGCGGCAGCTCGCGCACGCGCTCGGAGATCTGCACCATGTTCACCGTGCCGAGGGCGCCGTAGATCATGGCGATCGCGGCGAGGAACAGGATGGACGAGACCAGCGAGACGACGATGTACACCACGCCGGTGCGGATGCGGGACTCGGTCGAGCCGAGCGTGATGAGCACGTACGAGGCGACGAGGAGGATCTCGAAACCGACGTAGAGGTTGAACAGGTCGCCGGCGATGAACGCGTTGAAGATGCCGGCGCCCAGGATGAGGTACGACGGGTGGAAGATCGACACCGGGGTCTCGTCGTCGCCGTCGGCGGCGCCCTGGCCGACCGAGAAGAGCAGGACCGCCAGGAGCACGACGCTCGAGACCATCACGAGCAGCGCCGCCAGCCGGTCCACGTACAGCACGATCCCGAACGGGATGGGCCACCCGCCGACCGACACGGCGATCGGCAGGTCGCCGACGTCGACGACGTACAGCAGGACGGCCGCGACGACGGTCACCGCGGTGAGCGTCACCACCGACACGGCGACCTGGGTCCTGCGGTGGCGGCCCGCGATCAGCGCCACGGCCGCGCCGAGGAGCGGCAGCGTCACCAGGAGCGGGACCAGGGCCGGGGCGAACTGGGTCATGCGTCACCGCCCCTGTCGCCGCGCCCTCGGTCCGCCGGGCGGTCGACCGGCGCGTCGTCGCGGACGCCGGCGACGTCGCGCGCCCCGAGGATCGTGATCGGCGCGGTGGCCGTGCCCACGAAGTCCGTGGTGGCGTCGTCGTCGGCGTCTTCGATCTCGGTCTCTTCGTCCATCGTGTCTTCGGTCTCGGCGGCACGCTCGCGCACCTCGATGTCGGCGGCGTCGTCGGTCACGGTGTCGGCCTGGCCGAGCTGCCACGAGCGGTATATGAGGGCCAGCAGGAAGGCAGAGACGGCGAACGTGATGACGATGGCGGTCAGCGTGAGCGCCTGCGGCAGCGGGTCCGACATCTCGTCGACGCTCCCCGAGCCGAAGAAGGGCGCCACTCCCGGCTCGCCCATGACGATCAGCAGCAGGAGGTTCGCGGCGTTGCCCAGCAGCAGGAACCCGATGAGCACGCGCGTGAGACTGCGCTCGAGCATCGCGTAGACGCCGCACGCGAAGAGCACCGCCATCACGATGATGAGCACGAGCGACACGTTCACGAGACGCTCACCCCCTGCGCGGCGGGCGACTCCAGCGCCTGGCGGTCGACCTCGGCGCCGAGGCTGCGCAGCACGTCGAGCACGAGGCCGATGACGACGAGGTAGACCCCGACGTCGAAGATCGTCGACGTGACGAACTCCACGTGCCCGAGCACCGGGAGCTCGGCCTCCCAGAACTGGCTGGTGAGCGGGGCCTCGCCGAAGAACAGCGGGACGATCGCACACGCCACGGCGATCGTCATGCCGGCGCCCAGGAGGCGCCCGGCGTCGGTGGGCGCGGCGGCGCCGAGCTCGTAGCGACCGCCGGCGATGTAGCGCATGACGAGCGCCATGCCCGCGACGAGTCCGGCGGCGAATCCGCCGCCGGGGAGGTTGTGGCCGGCGAAGAGCAGGTACAGCGACACGATGACGATCGTGTGGAAGAGGATCCGCACGATCACCTCCAGCATGATCGAGCGGTTCTCGGGCCGCACGCGCTGACCGCCCACGAGCCAGGCCATCCGTCCGCTGCCGCGGGCGTCCTCGCGCTGCTTGAGACCGTCGGAGGTCTCGACGAGCGGGCGGCGGGCGCGCGTCGCCCCGCTCGGCAGCGGCTGGATGAAGCGCGAGAGCGTGTCGGCGCGGTGGGTCACGAAGACGAGGGATGCCACGCCCGTCGCCGCGAGGATCAGCACCGAGAGCTCGCCCATCGTGTCCCAGCCGCGCAGGTCGACCAGCGCGACGTTCACGACGTTCCTGCCGTGGCCGATCTCGTACGCGAGGTCCGGGAAGGCGCCGGAGATCGGCTCCTGGACGCGGGCTCCGGTGGCGACGATCGCCACGAGCGCCATCGTGACGCCGACGGCGGCGCCCAGGACGGCGCGGGCCACCGGCCAGACCGAGGCGTTGTGCTCGCCGAGGCGGGACGGGATGCGGCGGAGCACGAGCGCGAAGGCGACGAGCGTCACCGTCTCGACGAGGATCTGGGTGAGCGCGAGGTCGGGTGCGCCGCTCGTCGCGAACAGCAGCACCATGCCCAGGCCCGTGACCGACACCAGGACGACGCCGGTGTAGCGCTTGCGCGCGCGGACGGCGATGAGCCCGGCCGCGATCATGAGCGGCGCCACGAACAGCTGGGTCGGGGTGTGGTACGCGTCCAGCTGCGCCTGCCACTCGTCGCTCGCGATGAGCGCGGTGGCCTCGGCCGCGACGAAGACCACGAAGATCGTGCCCACGTAGACGGGCAGCGAGCCGCGCTGCGTCATGCTCGTCGTCACCACCGACAGTCGCGCCACGCCGCGCAACGTCGCGTTGTAGGCGTCGGCGGCCGTGAAGGGGAGCAGGCGCTTCGCCGGGCGCCAGCCGCGCGTGAGCACGAAAACCAGCACGCCGACGACGATCGTGGCCAGCGAGATCCCCAGCGCGGGCTCGAGACCGTGCCACAGCGCGAGGTGGGCAGGGTGCTCGGGAGCGGCCACACCGGGCGTCGCGGGCGGAGCCTGATCCGCGTACGGCGCGAACGCCTCATCCAGCCACGGCGTGGCGAGTCCGGCGACGACGGTGAGCGCGGCGAGCAGGATCGGCGCCACCAGGAAGCCGATCGGCGGGTCGGGCCACTCCGTCTCGGGCAGACGGTCGCCGCCCGGCTCGCGCTTCGTCCAGAACGCGCCCCAGAGGAAGCGGATGCCGTAGGCCGCGGTCAGCACGGACCCGAGGGCGATACCCGCCAGCGCGACGACGCCCCAGACGGCGCCGCCCTGCGCCTCGAACAGCAGCGCCGTGAGCACGCCCTCCTTCGCGACGAATCCGATGGTGGGCGGGAGCCCCACCATCGAGGCCACGGCGATGATCGAGAACGTCGCCATCACGGGTGCCTGCCGCCCGACGCCGGAGAGCTCGGTGAGGTCGCGGGTGGAGAGCTGACGGTCGAGGACACCGACGACGAGGAACAGTGCCGACTTGAACAGCGCGTGACTCAGCAGGAGCGCGAGGCCCGCGAGGGCGGCATCCCGCGTCCCGTAGCCGAGCACGACGGCGAGCATGCCGAGCTGGCTCACGGTGCCGAAGGCGAGCACGCGCTTGAGGTCGGTCTCGCGGAGCGCCTGGAACCCGCCGAGGAGCATCGTGAAGACCCCGAGGGCGATGACGATCGGTCGCCACGTGGGCGCGATCGCGAACACCGGCGCGAGCCGGGCGATGAGGTAGACACCGGCCTTCACCATGGCCGCCGCATGCAGGTAGGCGCTGACCGGGGTGGGCGCCGCCATGGCGCCGGGAAGCCAGAAGTGGAAGGGGAAGATCGCGGACTTGCTCAGCGCGCCGACCAGGATCAGCACGAGGGCCGCGTCCACGATGGGCCCCGTCGGCGCCTGCGAGAGGATGGCCGAGATGCTCGAGGTGTTGGCGTCGACGACGAGCAGGACGACGCCGATCAGCATCACCAGACCGCCGAGGGTCGTGACCAGCAGCGCCTGCAGTGCGGCACGGCGGCTCGCCGCCCGGCGGTTGTAGTACCCGATGAGCAGGTACGACAGCACGCTCGTGACCTCCCAGAACATCACGAGCACGACGAGGTCGTTGGTGAGCACCAGGCCGTACATCGCGCCGGCGAAGGCCAGCAGGACGGCCGCGAACTGCCCGAGGTTCTCCTTCTTGTCGCGGAAGTACCAGCGGCAGTAGATCATCACGAGCGCGCCGACGCCGGTGACCACGAGGGTCATGAGCCAGGACAGCGTGTCCATGCGCAGCGACATGTCGATGCCGAGCGGCGGGATCCAGGCGTATGACTCGAACGGAATGTCACCGGCCAGGACGGCCGGCGACATCGCCGCCGCGTGCGCGAATCCGGCGATCGGAAGGATCGCGGCGAGGTAGAAGGCCGAGGCGCCGAGGCGTGCCACCAGCCATGGCAGCAGGATCGGGAGGACCGCGAACGCGCCGAGAACGAGGAGCATTCAAGCCTCCTCTGGTCGTCGGCCGCGCTGGACGTCAGGGGACGGCGCGAGTCAAGGCGATCGGGGTGTCGTGGACCATCCTACCGGCCCGGCTTGCCCGCCCGGGCGGATGCCGTGCGAGGAATGACCTCCCGGGAGCCCGGCGAGCGCACTACTCCGTGGGTGCCGGCCCCGTGGTGTTCCCCTCGCGGAACGTGCACGTGAAGCGGATCGACGCCGCGGGCGCGCCCTCCAGCATGGCGGCGACCGCCGCGCCCGCGGCCCGGCCCTTGTCGCTCGCGGGCTGCACGAGGGTCGTGAGGTCGTAGGGAGCCAGTCCGTCGACGACGATGCCGTCGAACCCGGTCACGCTGACGTCCTCCGGCACGCGGAGCCCCGCCTCCTCGGCGGCCCTGATCACCCCGGCCGCGAGCAGGTCGCTCTGCGCGATGACGGCGGTCGGACGGCGGTCGGGATCGGCGAAGATCTCCCGGCCGGCGGCCAGCCCCTCGTCGATGAAGCTGCCGGCGGCGGCGTAGGCGGCGGCATCCGGGAACACGTCCAGCGCCCCGGCGAGCCGCTCGCGGGTCACGTCGACCGTGATCCCGGTGTCGTCGTGCAGCCAGCCGCGCTGCCAGCCCGCCCGCGCGGGCAGGGCGACCACGACGGCCCTGCGGTGGCCGAGCGCGCGCAGGTGGCTGGCGGCCTGGCGCTGCGCCTCGCGGTTGTCCAGGCCGATGCGGGGGACGTCGTCTCCGGCATCCCCCTCGATGACGACGACGGGGATGCGGCGCGCCTTGACGGTCTCGAGCGACTCCCGCAGCAGTCCGCTGCAGCCGATGAGCACGGCGGCGTCCAGCGGCGCCGTCGTCAGGGACGGCCCGCCGCCCGTCGGCTCGTGGTCGCGCAGCAGCAGGAGCCCTGCTCCGAGCGGCGTGACCGCATCGGCCAGGCCGTCCATCATGAGCGTCTTGACCGGGTCCTGGAACGCCGTGCCGAGGTGCTCCTCGAAGACGACGCCGACGATCCCGGAGCGGCCGCGCCGCAGCGACGCCGCCCGGGGATCAGGACCGGTGTAGCCGAGGGATGCCGCGGCGTCGAGCACGCGCCGGCGCGTGGCATCCGACACCGGCGTCTTGCCGCTGAAGACCACCGACGCCGTCGACGGCGAGACGCCGGCCTCGCGGGCGACGTCCGAGATGGTGGCACGGCGCGTGCCGGAGTCGTGTCGGGTCATGTCGTGACGATCGTAGCCCGTGCCGCTCGGGCGGTCGAATCGATTCGAGGAATGCCGGAGGGACTCGGTACCCTGTGCTGATGGACTCCCTGCTCACCCGGACGCAGCTCGTCGCCTGGCGCACCGCGATCTTCACGATCTTCTTCGTCACCGGCCTCGGCTTCGCCTCGTGGGCATCGCGTCTGCCGGCGGTCAAGAACGATCTCGGCATCAATGACCTGCAGGTCGGCATCCTGCTCTTCGTCGCGGGCGCCGCGTCCATCGTCGGCCTCTCCCTCGCCAACGTCATCGTCGTGCGCTGGGGAGCCCGCCGCGGGATGATCGCCACCATCATCACCTTCTCGCTCGGCGTCGCGGTCGTCGGCGTGGGCGTGCAGACGATGGAGTCGTACGCGATCACCGCCGTCGGACTCGGGCTCATGGGCATCGGCATGAGCGCGACAGACGTGATGATGAACGTCGAGGCCGCGGCGGTCGAGCAGGCCTTCGAGCGCACCCTCATGCCCCTCTTCCACGCCTTCTTCAGCATCGGCACGGTCGTGGGCGCAGGGATCGGGGTGGCCATGGCGGCATGGCAGGTCGGCGTCGGCTGGCACCTGTGGGCGATCGGCGTGCTGGTCCTCGCCGCTGGGCTGTTCTCGCTGCGCGCGGTCCCCTCGCGGGAGATCGTCCACGACGATCCCGCGACGAAGGCGACCCGGCGCGAGCGGATCGCCGAAGCGCTCTCCGTGTGGCGCGATCCGCGCACGTACGCCATCGGCGCGATCATGCTCGGCATGGCGTTCGCAGAGGGCAGCGCCAACGACTGGCTCACGATCGCGATGGTCGACGGCCACGATCAGACCGAGGCCGTCGGCGCGGTCGCCCTCACCGTCTTCTCGGTGGCGATGACGGTCTTCCGCATCCTCGGCGGCCCGCTCGTCGATCGCATCGGGCGCGTGTGGACGCTGCGGATCCTGGCGGTCGCCGCGGCCGTGGGCCTGGTGATGTTCATCCTGGCGCCCTCGCTGCCCATCGCGTTCATCGGCGTGGCGCTGTGGGGCGCCGGCGCCTCCCTCGGCTTCCCCCTCGGCATGTCCGCGGCGGCAGACGATCCCGCCAAGGCCGCGGCATCCGTCTCGGCCGCCGCCACGATCGGCTACCTGGCGTTCCTGTGCGGGCCGCCGATCCTCGGCTGGATCAGCCACGAGATCGGCATCCTGCCGACCCTCTGGATCATCGTGGGTCTCATCGTGATGTCGGGACTCGCCTCGGGCGCGGCGAAGCCGATCGCCGGATCGCACGTCGGCGCCGGCCACGCGCACCGGTGATGGTGCAGGGCCGGGCGGTCGCCCGGCGTCTCTAGAGGCGGTCGGCGACCGTCGCCGCGACCGTCAGCCACGCATCCCGCGTCTCGGGGGCGAGGGCGTCGAAGTCGATCGGCCCGCCGTCCACCAGGGACGGGTCGAACGGCGCGCTGACGACCGCCGACGTGACCTGCTCGAAGTGACGCGAGAGGCGCGTCTCGAGGCGGCGGTCCGGGCGTGAGGACGGCGCGGTGAGCACGGTCACGGCGTCGTCGATCTTGTCGCCGAACCCCTTCTCGCGCAGCCCGTCCAGCAGCCAGGCGGCACTGGCGGCGGTGTCCTCGCGCACCGTCGAGACGATCACCAGCTGGTCGGCCGCGGCGACGGCGGCCACCCAGTTGGAGGCGCGCATGTTGTTGCCGGTGTCGACGATCATGAGGCGGTAGTACCTGCGGAGCAGGGCGTGCAGCCGGTCGAATGCCGCCGAGTCGATCGTCGAGGATGCCGCCGCGTCCTCGTCGGACGCCAGGACGTCGAAGCGCGCGTCGACCTGCGTGCGCACGTACGTGTCGAGCGCCGCGAGGCTCGAGCCCTGCGGATTCCAGAACTCGTCGAGATCGGCGAGCAGGTCCACGGCGGTCCGGTGATGGGGCGCGTTCTGCGCGCGCCAGCCCAGCGTGCCGCGGGTCTCGTTGTTGTCCCAAGCCAGGGTCGCGCCGCCGCGGAGCGTGCCGAACGTCGCCGCGAGCAGCAGGGTGCTCGTGGTCTTGTGGGCCCCGCCCTTCGGGTTGAGCACGACGATCGTGCGCGGGGCGTCGAGGCGTCGCTGCACCCGCTTCACGCGGTCGAGCCGCTCCTGCTCGGCGCGGCCCGGCGCCGGCGAGACCAGGCCGCCGGTGGCGCGGCGGATGACGCCCTGCCATCCCTCGGTCGCGCGCGGGCGGGTGCTGCTGCCGCCGCGCGACTCGAGCAGGTCCTGGACGGTGGGCCGCGCGGGGCCGCGGCTGTCACTCCCCGCGCGCACCGGGGAGTCGGCGGGGGTCGCCGGCACAGCGGGGGTCGCCGGCACAGCGGGGGTCGCCGGCACTGCGGGGGTCGCCGGCACGGCGGACGTCGCCGGCACGGCGGACGTCGCCGGCACCGCGGGGGCCGGCACGACGGGGGCAGGCACGGCCGAGATCGGCGTGGCGGGGGCCGGCACGGCGGACACCGGGAGGGGGGCGGTCGACGCGCGGGGCGTCGGCTCCGCCGCGTCCTCGGAGTCGGGGAGGTCGCCGACGGCGATGCGCCCGGTCTCGGGCGTGGCGGGGTCGAGGGACTCCGCGTAGGTGCCGTCGGGGTGCACCACGAGCGGCCAGCGGGACGCGCCCTCGACGAGCGTGGCCTGTGCCGGCTCGCCCGACGAGGCGGCGAGCTGGCGCATCTCCTCGACGATCCGGTCGCGCAGGGCGCGGGGGTCGGGGGCGACGACCTCTTCGACCTCGGTGCCGACGTGCAGTTCGGCGACGGTGCTGGAAAGGATGTGCACGGTCGCATCGGGGTGACGCGAAGTCATCGGTTCTCCTCCGGGAGGGCGGAATCAGGCGCCGGCGGCACGGTGGGGCGGCCGCCGATCGGTGGGGGCAGGCGGTGGGCGCGGAGGCCGGCGAGGGCCGTCGGAGCGCGAGCACGCGCGTGGGCGCGCGTTCGGCGTGCATGTTCACGGTAGTCGACGCTCGCCGCTCACGCCGCCTCGGCGAGCGCGGACTAGGCTCTTCGGGTGCGTCTCGTCATCGCCCGCTGCTCGGTCGACTACACCGGTCGGCTCAACGCCCACCTCCCGCTCGCGACGCGCCTGCTGGTGCACAAGGGCGACGGCAGCCTGCTCGTGCACTCCGACGGCGGCTCGTACAAGCCGCTGAACTGGATGAGCCCGCCCTGCCGCCTGGACGTCGAGATCCCGGATGCCGAATCCGCCGCCGCGGGCGTCCTCGAGCACTGGCGGGTCACACACGCCAAGACCGGCGACGCGCTGCTCGTGCGCATCTACGAGGTGCTGCACGACACCTCGCACGAGCTGGGCCTCGACCCCGGCCTGCAGAAGGACGGTGTCGAGGCCGACCTGCAGCGCCTCCTCGCCGAGCAGGTGGACGTGATCGGCGACGGGCTCACCCTCGTGCGCCGCGAGTACCCCACGGCGATCGGTCCCGTCGACCTCCTGCTGCGCGACCCGGAGGGCGGGACGATCGCGGTCGAGGTCAAGCGACGCGGCGACATCGACGGTGTCGAGCAGCTGACCCGCTACCTCGAGCTGCTGGGACGCGACCCGCACCTCGCGCCGGTGACCGGGGTCTTCGCGGCCCAGGAGATCAAGCCCCAGGCGAAGGTGCTGGCCGCGGATCGCGGCATCCGCTGCGTCACCCTCGACTACGAGGGCATGAAGGGCATCGAGTCCGGCGCTCCCCGGCTGTTCTGAGGCGGGCCCGCCCGGCCGGGGGCTTGTGTGTTGTCGGTGCGACGGTACATACTGTCGCGAGGACAGTACCGAGAACGGATGCCGTGCAATGACGCTCGACGACTTCCGGCGTGAGATCGCCGACCCCGCCATCGAATTCCGCCCCGAGCTGCGCTGGTGGCTCGCGGAGGGCCTGCACACCGACGCCACACTCCGGCGCGAGATCGACGACGCCCACCGGCTCGGCTTCGGCGGCATGGAGTTCCTCGCGATGGACGAGGGTGCGATCGACCATGCCCGGTACGGCTGGGGGTCGGAGGAGTGGGTGCACGACTCGCAGGTGGTCGTCGAGGAGACGACCCGTCGCGGCATGTCGGTGAGCTTCACCTCGGGCACGAACTGGTCCAACGCCAACCTCCCGACGATCGACCCCGACCAGCCCGCCGCCGCGCAGGAGCTCGATGTCGTCCACGAGACGCTCGCCGGCGGCGAGTCCCGCAGCGGAGCGCTGCCGCGCATCGACCTCGACGCGCCGATCGCCGAGACGACCCTCCCCGGCCATCGCGGCACGGTGACGCGGCAGCACCTCGTGGCGGTCGTCGCGGCACGCCTCGCGGGCGAGGGCGTCCTCGACGTCGCCTCGGTCGTGGATCTGACCGCCCTGGTCGACGGCGAGCAGCTCGACTGGACCGCGCCGGCCGACGGCCGGTGGCGCCTCTTCGCGTACTGGATGCACGGCACAGGTCAGACCGCCTCGCCGTCGGCGGGCGTGAACCACACCGTGAACTACCTCGACCGCGACGGGGTGGACGCCGTCATCGCGTACTGGGACGACGTCGTGCTGACGCCCGAGCTGCGCGCCGAGCTGAGCCGCAACCCGCGCGCGCAGATGTACATGGACTCGCTGGAGCTGTCCACCTACGGCGCGGGCGGGCTGTTCTGGGGGTTCACCGTCGCCGAGGAGTTCCGCGCGCGGCGCGGCTACGACATCACGCCGTGGCTTCCCTTCCTCACGCGCGACGTGCCGTTCATGGCGGTCTCGACCGTCTACCACCACCAGCCCGCCGACGACGCCGACCGCACGACGGTCGACAAGGTCCGGTTCGACTACGCGCGCACGCTCACCGACCTGTACATCGAGAACATGCTCCGTCCGTTCGCCGAGTTCCTGCACGGCGTGGGCATGACGCTGCGGGCCGAGATCAGCTACGGCCTGCCGTTCGAGCTCACCCGGCCGGGTCCGGAGGTCGACGGCATCGAGACGGAGTCCCTCGAGTTCGGCGCCCAGATCGACGCGTATCGGCTCATGGCCGGCCCCGCGCACCTGTTCGGCAAGCAGTACTCGTCCGAGACGGGCGCCACGACGCGCAACCACATGCTCGACCACCGCTTCTACGACCAGATCATCGCCACCCAGCTGGCGGCGGGGATCACCAAGACGGTCCTGCACGGCTGGGCCAGCCCCGCCGGCGCCGAGGGCGTGACCGAGTGGCCGGGCCACGAGGGCATGTGGCCGATGTTCTCGGAGCGGTTCGACACCCGCCAGCCGGGGTGCGAGTTCTATCCGCTGTGGACCGCGGCGATCGGCCGCCTCCAGTACGCCCTCCGCCGTGGGCGGCCCCGCATCGACGTGGGCATCCTCCGCACCGACCACTTCACCGACAACCTCATCGGCGTCGCCTTGGCGGACGTCGATGGCGAGCGGATCCCCGACGAGGTCGCCTACGGCACGATGTGGATGCGCGACCGGCAGAACCACTGGTGGCAGGACCTGGGGATGCAGGACGCCGGCATCACCTACGAGTTCTTCGACGGATCGCTGCTGCTGCGGGACGACGTGACGTTCGACGGCGACGAGGTGCAGCCCGGCGGCCCCGGCTACCGCGCCCTCATCGTCTACCAGAGCACGCTCGACCCCGACACGGCCGCGCACCTGCTGACGTGGGCCCGGCGCGGCCTGCGCCTGGTCATCGTGGACGGCGCGCGCGAGCTGGAGTCGCTGCGCGACCAGCGCTTCCGCACGCACGAGCGCGCGGCATCCGCCACCCCCGGTCTCGACGGCCGGGACGACGAGCTGGCGGGGGTCATGACGGAGCTGCGACGGTTGCCGGGCGTGCGGGTGGTCTCGCCCTCCGGCGTCGTGGCCGCTCTCGACGAGCTCGGGGCCGGCGGCCGCGCGCGCTTCGTCGAGGACGACCGGCACGTGCTCACGCACCTGCGCGAGGACGGCGACCTGACCGTGCTCTACGCGTATCACTTCCTCTACGAGACGACCGAGTCGACGACGGTCCGCGTGCGGCTGCAGGGGTCCGGCGCGGTCCACCGCCTCGACGCGTGGAGCGGCCGGCTGCGGCCGCACCTCGGCGCGCGGCGCGACGGCGAGGGCACCGTCGTCGAGCTGACGCTGGCTCCCGGTGAGGTCGCCGTCGTGGTGCTGGACAGGGCGACGGATGCCGACGACTCGGCCGCCCCGCCCGTCGCCGAGGTCGCGCGCGCCGACGAGTGGGAGCTCGTCGTCGAGAGCTGGGACGCCGGCGAGCCCGAAGTGCTCACGGAGGACCGCGGGCTCGGCTACGTCTCGACGGAGGTGCGCCCGACGACCGCCGTGACACCGCGGGACGCCGGTCGCGTGCGGCTCGCCCCGTGGTCGGAGCTCGACGCGATCGGGCCGGAGGTGTCGGGCGTCGGCGAGTACCGCGCGACGCTGCGCGCCCCGGATCCGGCCCCCGGCGCGCGCTACGTCCTCCATCTCGGCTCGACGGCGGGCGGGCTCGGTTCGGTGCGCATCGGTGACGGTCCCGCGCGCGGCTTCGACACCGCGCACCCCGTCGTCGACGTCACCGACGACATCCGCGCGGGCGACAACGCGATCACCGTGCGCGTGGCCAGCTCGCTCAACAACAGGCTGCGCGCCCGCGGCTACTATGAGCGCGTCCCCGACATCATCGCGCGGGACAGCGGGCGGGAGGGGTTCCAGCGCGCGGTCGTGCGGGAGTACGGACTGCTGGGTCCCGTGCGACTGCTGCGGGAAGGGTGATGCGGGAGGGAGCCGGGGGCGATGGCACGAGGTGACGTCGACACCGACGCGTCCGCGGACCTGCGCCCGGTCGTCGGTGAGGACCCGCTCGATCTCCGCCTGTCGCTGGCGACGGTCATCCACTGGGCCGACAGCACGGCCGTCCGCAGGGACGTCATGGCGAGGGTCGACTTCCCCTCCGACGACATGGGCATGTTCCTCGTGGTGAACCAGCTCTCGTACAACGGCGCCATGCGGCCCGTCGAGCTCTCGGCGGCCCTGGGGATGACGGCGACCAACATGAGCAAGATCGTCGGCCGCCTCGTGCAGGCCGGCCTCGTCGTTCGCGTCGCCGCCCCCGATGACGACCGGGGTGTGCTGGTGGCCCTCACCGCCGAGGGCCGCCGCATCGGCGGGCGCATCATGGCGACCGCCGAGCAGAACCTGCGCGATGCGCTCGCGGACTGGTCACCGGCCGAGGTGGACCAGCTGCGGCGGATGATGGCGCGGCTGGCCCGCGGGCGGCGCGGCGCGTCCGCATAGGGTGGACTCATGCCGAGTCGATCGCCGTGGACCTGTGTGCTCTGGGACGTGGACGGGACGATCGTCGATGCGTCCGACGGCATCCTGCGGCGCCTCACGATCTGCCTCGAGCACTTCGGCAGGCGCCCGCCGACCCGCGCCGAGCTCGTGCACTGGATCGGCCCGCCGATGTACGAGTCCTTCCAGGTCAACGTCGGCATGACGCCGGAGCAGTCCGCCGAGGCCGTGGCGTTCTACCGCCGGCTCGGCAAGGAGGACGGCTACACCACGGGGGCGAAGCTGTTCCCCGGCATCGCCGAGCTGATCACCGACGTCGCAGCCGCCGGCATCCCGCAGGCCACGGCCAGCTCCAAGCCCGAGGTCCAGGTGGACGCGCTGATGGACCACTTCGATCTGTCGCCCTCGCTCACCGCGATCGTGGGGGCGACGCCCGACGAACGGACCCTGAGCGCCAAGTCCGACATCGTCGCCGAGGCGCTGCGCCGCCTCGCCGCGGCCGGCGCCGACATCAGCCGCCCGGTGCTCGTCGGCGACCGGCACCACGACGTGGACGGGGGCGCCGAGCAGGGTGTGCCGGTGATCTTCGTCCGCTGGGGATTCAGCTGGCCGCACGAGTCGGAGGGCGCCCAGGCGGTGGTCGACGACGTCGACCAGCTCCGCACACTGCTGCTCGTCGGCGAGCAGGCATCGGAGGCCGCCGAGGACGTCGTCGTGGGCGCCGATGGCTGAGATCGTCGCCGCGATCCTGGGGTGGGTGGTGCCCGCCCTGGTCGTGTTCGGCGTCACGGCGCTCGCCATCGCCGCCATCGCCTGGGGGGTGCGCCGCGCACGCCGGTCGCCGCGGGCGCGCGCGGCGGCCGAGAAGGAGCGCGGCCGCGCCGGCGCCGCGCTGGTGCGCCTCGACGACGCGGTGTCCGAACTCGAGCTCGAGGTCGGGCTGTCGGGCGCGCTGTACGGCGGCGACGCGCCGCCGTCGCTGCGGCGGGCGCGGCTGACCGCGCAGCACGTCCGCGACGCGTCGTTCGAGGAGTACCGCGACCTCAGCGACGAAGGCCTCACGCCGGCTGACATCCGCCGCGCCTCGTCGCGGATCGAGCGGCACGCCCAGGAGGCCCTGGCCAAGGTCGCGTCTGCGCGCGCCGAGCACGCCGCGTGGGTCCGGTCGAACGTCTCGGCCGCCGGCCAGGTCGAGGCCGCCCGTCGCCGTCTCGCCGCGCTCCGCGCGTCGATGGGAGACCCGGCCGCCCTGGTGGCCGACCTGTCGTCGCGCTTCGCCGAGGAGGAGTGGCGGGATGCCGCGCGCGCGGCGCGTGCCGCGCTGGAAGGGTCCGCGGCGGCGGGACGCCACCTCGACGACGCGGCCGCCCGGGCCGGAGACCCGTCTCTGAGCGCCCTCGCCGACCTCGCCGCGGCGGAGCGGGCGCTGCGCCAGGCAGAGGTCGACTCCCGCAGCCTGGAGGAGACCCACCGGCTGGTGCTGCAGGCGGCGCAGGCCGTGCCCGAAGAGGTGTCGGCGGCGCGTGCGGCGCTGCGCCAGGCATCCGTGACGCGCGAGCACCTCGAGATCGCCGACGCCGAGCGCCTCGGCGCCGAGCTGCACGCCATCTCGGACGAGCTGGACCGCATCGAGGACGACGCCGCGCGGTGCCCCACCCGTGCGGTCCACGCCATCGCGCGGCTGCGCAGCCGGCTCGACATCGCGCTGGGCGACGCCCGGACCGCGCAGCAGCGCCTGCGGGGCGCGCGCACCGCCCTGCCCGGCACCCTCGCTGCCGCGCGCGGCGCGATCGCGCAGGCGGAGGCATCCGTCTCCCACGCCCATGCCGGAGCGGACGCTCGGGCCCGCCTCATCTCGGCGCAGCGGGAACTCGCCGAGGCGCGTCAGGCCGAAGACCCGGTCGAGGCGCTGGATGCGGCCCGGCGGGCGATGCGCGACGCCGAGGACGCCAGATCGCTGGCCGAGTTCGCACGCACCGCGGTCGCGCCGGGCGACCACGGCGAGTCGCGCCGCAGCTGAGGCCGCTGAGGCTGCCGGTCTCCGCCGCTATCGTGAACCCATGAGCGACGGGGCGCCCCAGCGACCGAACCGCGCCCTCGCGGGCGCAGCCAGGATCCCCGCGACGCTCACGATGATCGCGCTCGTCCTCGTCGCGGGCATCGTGTGGCAGGGGCTGTGGCGACCGTTCGAGGAGTCCGACCTGTTCGACGTCGTCGCGTACGGCCTTCCGGCGCTGCAGGACGGCCGGTGGTGGACGCCCGTCACCGGCACGTTCTTCGTCGACCTGCCCTGGGTCTACCTGTTCACCATCGCCTCCTTCGCGGGCATGGCGTACCTCGAACTGCATCGCGGATCACGCGTCGCGCTGGCGTACTACGGGGTGGGGCAGCTCTTCGCGATCTTCGCCGCCGCGCTCGTGCTGTGGACGCTGTCGGCCCTGCCGTGGGAATGGGCGCAGCAGCAGGCCGCCGCGCTCGACGTCGGCGCGTCGGGCGGGACGATGGCGTGCCTCGCCGCGGCGGCGGGACTGCTGCGGGCCCCGTGGCGGGTGCGCGCCTGGCTCTTGCTGCTCGGGTTCGTCTTCGTCGCGATGCTGTTCTGGGGAGCCCTCGCCGATCTCGAGCACCTGCTGGCCGTGCTGCTCATCCTCTTCGTCGACCGGTCCCTGCGCATCCGCCGCACCACCGTCCGCGAGCAGCGGCTCATCGCGTTCATGGCGCTGCTCGTGCTCGGGGCGGTCCAGCTCATCACGATCGTCGTGCCGACCGACGGCCCCTTCGGCCCCACCGAACCCGTCTCCGGGGGCCTGATCGACTTCGCGATCGACGCTGTCGTGATCCTCGTCGTCGCCAACGGCCTGCGGCGCGGCCGTCGGTGGACCTGGGTCGTGGCCGTGGTGCTGGCGGCCATCAACGTGCTGACGGGGCTGGCGGTGGTCGCGGCGATCATCATCGCGAGCGAGGCCCGGCTCGAGGCCACGATCGACGGCGAGACCGAGCTCGCGCTCGCGAGCGGCCTGCTGTGGGTGCTCATGCTCGTCTACCTGGTCTGGGTGCGCGGCGCGTTCCGCGCACGGCGGACGTCGAGCATCGGGCAGCAGCCTGCCCCGGACATCGACGAGGTCAAACGGATGCTGCACGCGCGCGGCGGCGGCACGCTGTCGTGGATGACGACGTGGGACGGCAACAGCTACGCCCGCGCCGCCGACGGGATCGTGGCGTACCAGCGCCGGGCCGGCGTCGCCCTGGCCCTCGCCGACCCGCTCGGGCCGGCCGCCTCGCGGGAGGCATCCGTCCGCGAATTCATCCACGCCGCCGAAGTCGCGGGACTGGTGCCGTGCTTCTTCAGCGCCGACGAGCGCACGCGCGCAGCCGTGCCGTCGTCATGGCGCAGCCTCGTCGTCGCCGATGACACCATCGTGGACCTGCCGGGGCTGGAGTTCACCGGCAAGCGGTGGAACTCGGTGCGCTCATCGCTCAACCGCGCCGGCCGCGAGGAGATGACCTTCCGGATGACGCGCCTCGAGGACGAGCCCTGGGGCGTGCAGCAGCAGCTGCGGGCCATCTCCGAGATGTGGGTCGGCGACAAGGGGCTTCCCGAGATGGGCTTCACCTTGGGCACGCTCGCCGAGGCGGACGACCCCGAGGTGCGGCTCGCGCTCGCGATCGCGCCGAACGGCGACGTCGACGGCTTCCTGTCGTGGCTGCCCGTCTACGGGTCCGAGGGCACGGCGCGCGGCTGGACGCTGGATCTCATGCGACGGCGCGACGGCGGCTTCGCGCCCGTGATGGAGTTCCTCATCGGGTCGTCGGCGAAGCTGTTCTCGGAAGAGGGCGCCGAGATCATGTCGCTGTCGGGAGCGCCGCTCGCGCACGACTATCCCCCCGACGCCGGCATGATCGCCGCGCTCAGCGACAAGCTCGCCGACGCTCTCGAGCCGGTCTACGGATTCCGGTCGCTCCACCGGTTCAAGGAGAAGTTCCACCCGCGGTACGAGACGATGTACCTGCTGTACCGGGACGAGAGCGACCTGACCCGCATCGGCGGCGCGCTCACCCGTGCGTTCCTTCCCGACGCCACGCTGCGTCAGTTCGCCGGCGCGGGGATGGAGCTCGTCCGGGGCGACCTTGGCTGACAGCACGCGGACGGCACCCGAGAGCCGCGGCATCCGCAGCCAAGCGCGGACGCCGCGGCTCACCGATCGCACGAGGCGATCGGCCCGCTCGACTCAGAGCGGGCGGATGTTCTCGGCCTGGAGGCCCTTGGGTCCTTGCGCGATCTCGAACTCGACGCGCTGGTTCTCCTCGAGGGAGCGGTAGCCACCCGACTGGATGGCGCTGTAGTGCGCGAAGACGTCTGCGCCGCCTTCGTCGGGAGCGATGAACCCGAAGCCCTTCTCCGAGTTGAACCACTTCACGGTGCCCTGCGTGCTCATTACTTGCCGTTCTTCTGTGATCTCGTCGCTTTTGCGGCGAGTCCCTCCAACGTAGTGAAGACGCGCGCGCGCGGCGAGACCCTCTTCGGATGGTGACAGAAATGTTGCACTGACCACGGCGACGCAGTCTCGGCCCATCGCACGCCCGGGCTGAGCCTTGCTCGAAGCCCGGGCGTCGACGGATCCCCCCGGATAGGCCACGCCGAAGCGTGGACATCGACATCGTACCGATATATCAGCAGATGGGCGAGGGTCGGATGCCACGATCCGCCGCGTGCCGCGAGACCCGGTCGTCGCGCGATTCCGCCGCTCATCGGGGTCTCTGCCGCGGATTCCTGCGGCGTACACTGGTGCCAGCCATGACCGCCCCCTTCGTTCCGCTCGAGCCGCGCGGCGCCGTCCTCGGAGACGAGGTGTACGCGCTCCTGGGCGAAGCCATCCTCGACGGCCGCCTCGCGCCGGGCGAGCGACTGCGCGACCACGAGCTGGCGGAATGGCTCGGGGTGTCGCGCACGCCGGTGCGCGAGGCGCTGCAGCGGCTGGAGCGCACCGGGCTCGTCGAGGTGTCGCCGCACCGGTACACGCGGGTGTCGTATCCGAATCACGAGAGCGACACCGTCGAGCTCGTGGCGTACAACATGGGGCTCGCGGTGCGTATGGCCGCCGTCCGCGCCGACGACGAGTCGCTCGCCGTCGCGCTGGAGCGGCTGGACGATGTGATCGCGGCCTCGCGCTCCGATGACGCCGCCGCCATCGCGGCCGCCAGCCACGAGTTCTTCGCCGTCATCACGCACGCGAGCGGAAACCTGCCGCTGCTGAAGTTCATCCGCGAGTACGAGATCGCGATCCGTCGCGACCTCAGGGGATGGCGCCCCTTCATCGAGTGCCCGCTGGGCCGCAAGGCGGCGTACGAGGAGTTCCGCGCGTCGCTGGCGGCGCGTGACGGGGATCGCGCCGAGGCGCAGCTGCGCCGCATCCACGGGCTGGCGTGAGCGCGAGCCCGGCCCGAGCCCTTCTCGCGGCGATCGCGCGTCGATAGCGTGGTCCGCGTGAACCACATCGAGCTGCGCGCCCTCGACGATGACGACCTCGACGCCGTCTTCGAGATGATGCGGGACCGGGAGGCGATCGCGATGGCCGCGTTCACCGCGGAGGACCCGGACGACCGCGCCGCGTTCGACGCGTGGATCGAGCGCCAGCGGGCCGATGAGAGCGTGCTGTCCTTCGTCGTCACCGAGAACGGCGGCTTCGCCGGCACCATCGCCGCCTTCACCGTCGACGGCGACCGCGAGGTCACCTACTGGATCGCCCGCCACGCGTGGGGTCGGGGCGTGGCGACGGCGGCGCTGCGCCTGCTGGTCTCCCATGAGCCGATCCGGCCGCTGTTCGCCCGCGCCGCCGCCCACAACGCCGCCTCGATCGCGGTGCTCGAGAAGGCGGGCTTCACCGAGGTCTCCCGCAACACCGACTACGCCCCGGGCGTCGGTCGCGAGATCGAGGAGATCGTGTTCACCCTCGTTCCCGCCCTCGACGGCCTCGGCGGCGGCTGAGGCTCCTCGGGCTCTCGCCACCATAGGATGTGCGCGTGACCTCCGGCGCCCCTTCGTCCTCCGCGCCGGGAGGCGAAGAGGCCGAGCGCGCGCGATGGGTGTCGCGTGCCTGGGACCGGGTGCCGACCGGCTGGTTCGCCGGCATCCTGACGGCGGCGTTCCTCGCCGCGACGGCCGCGTTCGGGGGTCTCGCCGAAGCGGCGGTGCCGCCCGTGCCGGAGCTGCGCGCCGGCGAGACGCACGAGAACGAGCAGTTCGCGCTGACCGTGGAACGGGCCGTGCTCATCGACGAGCTCCCCGAAGCAGGCGTGACCGTCGAGGCCGGCGAGCGGGTGCTCGCCCTCGTGCTCACCGCGGAGAACGCGTGGGATCGCGCCCAGCCGTCGGCCGGCAGCGGGGGGATCACGGCGGCGGTGCGCATCCCCGAGCTCGGCGACGTGCCCGCCGACTCGGTCGCCCGGTTCGACGACACCACCGTCTCGCCGTACCTGCAGCCGAGGGTGCCGGCGCAGCTCGTCCTCGCCTGGGCGGTCGACGCGGAGCGCTTCGAGACCGCCGAGAACGTCGACGTCGAGCTCAGAGACCTCTCGCTGCGCACGGGCGCGCTGGTGGTGTCGGGCCAGTGGTGGGACACGCCGGTGACGGCGGCCCGGATGAGCCTCGGGCTGACCGACGTCGGTGCCGGTGCCGACGCGGCGGAGGCGGATGCGGCGACCGACGAGGCGGAGGGCGGGGAATGAGGCTCTGGCTGAGCTGGGTGATCGGTGTCGCGCTGCTCGCGGCGGCCTGGGGTGTCGTGCAGCTCACCCCCGGCGACGAGGCCGCCGAGGCGTCGTTCGCCGTGCCGGCGGCGATCGGCGAGGAGGCGACAGGACGCGCCCTCGCCGTCACGGTCACCGACCTCCGGCTCGGCGATCGCGCCGTCGCGGGCGGCTGGTACGCGGACGGCACCTGGCTCGTGGTCGACCTCCGCGCGCAGGCGCTGCGGGAAGAGCGCGGGGCGCTTCTCGCGCATGCCGCGCTCGTGATCGACGGCGTCACCTACCGGGCGAGCGAGCGGCCCGCGTCGATGTTCCGCTCGCCCCTGGCCGTCGGCATCCCTCGCGAAGGGAGCCTCGCGTTCGAATTGCCCGCCGACCTCGCCGATCGCGCCGGCACGCTGCAGCTGGCCGTCGATGCCGAGACCCGCCTCGACTCGCTCGTCGAGGTGCCCGTGGACCTCGGAACCCTCGACCGCGCGGACGAGGTCGAGCTCCTGGCCGAGGGGTGGGTGCAGCGGTGAGCCGACGTTGGTGGCGGCGCAACGCGGTGGCGCTTGGAGCGGTGGCCGTCCTCCTGCCGGTCACGGCCCTGGTCATCGGCGGCAGCGAGTGGTGGCTGGTGAACCAGTCGCGCCCTGTCGTCCCGACGACGGTGCCGGCGGGCACCGGCGCCGACTGGGCGGGGATGAAGTGGGGACCGGCGACGCTCCGCGAGCTGCCGTCCGACGCGGAGGCGGGGTTGCCGCCCGGCGCGAGGGTGGTCGTCGTCGAGGTCCCCGTCGATCCCGGCGGACACCCCGTGGCGTGCTCGACGCCGGTGCTCCGGGAGCTCGACGGCGCACAGCGGCAGTGGGACGATGCCGCGTCGGCGGTGGACTGGGACTACGACCGGCCGACGGCCTGCGTCTCAGACGCCGACGGTCCCTACACCGTCGCCGCGCCGTTCCTCATCCCCGACGACGCCGCCGGCCCGTTCGGCGTGGAGCTCACCGTCGTCGACGAGCTGCCGGCCTTCCTCCGACTCGTCGTCCCCTGACGCGACGACCGGCTCGCCGATGAGGACGCCGACCGTGGCGTCGTACGCGCTGGCGACGACCGCCGTGCGCACGGGCTCGATCACGAGCGGCACCAGCAGCAGCAGCGGGGTTCCCGCGACCAGCCAGAACGTCTCGAAGTCCTGAGGACCGACCAGGCGCGTGAGGCCGATGCGCAGGAGCTGCTCGCTCAGCAGGACGAGCGAGTACAGCAGCACGTACCCGCCGATGAGGATCGGGCCGCCGCGCCACATCAGCACCACCGCCTTCCACAGCGGCCGGAATCGCGACCCGACCTCCGAGCCGAGGTCGCCGATCCGTCGGCGGAGCCGCTGCGGGATGGCGCCGTACCGGGTCCGCGCGCGCTTCGCGAGCGGACTCTCCCAGGTGAGCCCCTGGGGCGAGACGGCCTGGCCGTAGACGACGCCGGCGATCGTCAGCCAGGCCAGCGGCACGATCAGCACCACGCCGGCCTGTGCGATGAGCCATCCCACGGCGTCCCACGCCCAGCCGAGCGGGGCGAACCATCCGCCGACCCATTCCCGGGCATCCGCGAGCCACACCATGGCCTGCCGCGCCTCGATCCACCCCGTGAGCTGCCCGATCGCCTCGCCGATGAAGTACGCCGCGAGGAAGACCCAGAGCGCCTCCAGGTAGGTCGCGACGATCGACGTCCACCGCGGCAGCGCCTTCTGCCACCGCTTCCACGCCCAGCGACCGGCGAACGCGAGCACGACGACCCCGACGGTCCACGGCTCGAACGTCAGGTGGTCCACCGTGCCCGACGTGTCGATCTCCACCCCGGCCACGACCGCCATCGCCTCGCGACCGGTCTTCACGATGAGCGCCGCGTCGAGGTAGGCCGCGACATCCTCCACCAGGAAGCCGAGCAGGGCGTACACCGCGATGAACGGGAGAGTCGCCGACAGCAGCGCGTCGCGGAACGACCGGCGCCGCGTCAGCCGATCCACCGGGGCGGGTGCGATCACGCCGAGGCGCGGCATCGCGTCGCGGAGCACCAGGAGCATCGCGACGACGCTCACCAGCTTCGCGAGGATGGCGAGAGGAAGCAGCAGGATGCCGCCGATCGCGGAGTAGCCGCCGACGAACCCGGCGAGCTGGATGCCGGCGTACCGGCCCAGCGTCCCCGCGAGATACCACGCGACCAGCGCGGGCCAGTGCGCGACGATCAGCCGCCCCGCGAGCACGATCATCGCGCGCATGCTCACACCTCAGCCGCGCGCGGGACGCGCGTGTCCGTCACCCGGCCGTCGTGCAGCTCGATCACCCGATCGGCGCGCTGGACGAGCAGCGGATCGTGCGTCGTGACGACGGCGGCCAGGCCCCGCGCGTGCACGAGTTCGCCGATGAGGTCCATGACGGTGGCGGCGGTGCGGGAGTCGAGCTGCCCGGTCGGCTCGTCCGCGAGCAGGACGCTCGGCCTCACCGCGATAGCCCGCGCGATGCCGACGCGCTGCTGCTGCCCTCCCGATAGCTCGCTCGGGCGCTGCGCGGCCTGATCCGCCAGCCCCACGAGCGCGAGCGCCTCGGCGACCCGCGCGGCCCGCTCGGCGGGCGGCGTCTTCGCGATGCGCAGGGGCACCTCGACGTTCTCGGCGGCGGAGAGGATCGGCACCAGACCGAAGGACTGGAAGACGAATCCCAGGCGCTCCCGGCGGAGCGCGGCCAGCTCGTCCTCGCCGAGGGCGGTGGCCTCGGCATCCCCGATCCACACCCGCCCGGACGTCGGGCGGTCGAGCCCGCCGAGCAGGTTCAGCAGCGTGGTCTTGCCCGCTCCGGAGGCCCCGCGCACCACCACCAGCTCGCCCTCGGCGACCTCGATGTCGACATCCACGCACGCGTGCACCTCGCCCGCCGGCGAGCGGAAGGTGCGGCTCAGCCTCTCTCCGCGCAGCGCCACGCTCATGTCCGATCCTCGCTCTCGTCGACGGATGCCTCGTCCCGCCGTCCCTGACCGGGCCAGACGCCCACATGGTCGGCCTCCAGCGCGAGCCGCACGCGGTCGCGGAGGTCCAGGGCGGCGACGAACTCGTCGGGCAGCTGCAGGCGACCCACGCGATCGAGCACGGCGTACTCCTCCGCGACGTGCTCCTCGGCGCCGTGCTCGTCCACCCGCGTCGAGCGCAGCACCTCGGTCGACGTGCGTCCGTCGCGGATCTGAACGGTGCGTGCGACGTGCTCCGAGACGCCCGGGTCGTGCGTGACGATGAGCGTCGTCACCCCGAGCTCGCGGTTCACCGACCGCATGGCCTCCAGGACGTGGGCGCTCGTGGCGTCGTCGAGCTCGCCCGTCGGCTCGTCCGCCAGGAGCACGCGGGGCTGATTGGCGATGCCCACCGCGATCGCGACCCGCTGCTGCTCGCCGCCGGACATCTCGGCGGGACGACGCTCGGCGCAGTGCGAGACCTCGAGCAGATCCAGCAGTTCCGCGACGCGCGCACGCCGGCCGCGGGCCGACTCGGTGCCGGCGATCGCCAGCGTCGTCGCCACGTTCTCGCTCGCCGACAGGTACGGCAGGAGGTTGCGGGAGGTCTGCTGCCAGACGAACCCGACGCTGCGGCGGCGGAAGGCCACCCGCTCCTTCTCCTTCATCGTCAGCAGGTCATGCCCGGCCACCCACGCGACCCCCGCGGACGGCTGATCGAGGCTCGAGAGGATGGCCAGGAGCGTCGACTTGCCCGACCCCGACGCGCCCACCACCGCGACGAGCTCGCCCGGGTCGACGCGGAGATTCAGTCCCTGCAGCGCCTGCACCTCGACACCCGGCCCGGAGCCCGACGCCACCTTGAAGATGCGGACGAGGTCCGCGCACAGGATGTCGGCGTCCGGGACACCCCCCGGTCGACCGGCGACGCGCGCCGCCGACGCGGATCCGCCGTCCGGCTGCTGCCGATCTGCACCTCGAAGCGCCATCGCCCTATCCTTCCTCCACAGTGCGCAGCGCGCCCGCTGCGCCGACGCGCCGCGCCACGACGAGAGCCAGCGCGGTGAGCAGAACCGCGGCGACGACGAAGCCCCCGAGGGTCAGCGCCAGGATGCCCGGGTCCAGAGCATACGCGGGCGCCACGGACGACCCCGTGAACGGCCGCAGGTCGACGGCGGCCATGACCACGACGGGCACCACCGCGCCGAAGACGGTTCCCGCGATGATCGCGGCGACAGCCGGCGGACCGATCTCCCACAGCGCGAGCGATGTCGCAGAGCGGGGCCGCGCGCCGAGGGTGCGCAGCAGGGCGAGCAGTCGTGCCCGCGGCGCTGCGGCGAGCGCCAGCGTCATGACGATGGCCAGCGCGCTGAGCAGCGCCGCGGTCCCGGTCGCGATGAGCAGCGCCGCCCGCACGCCCTGCACCGCCGGTCCCGACTCGATGCCGCCGGCGACCTGAGAGACGGTGTCGATGCGGACCCCCTGCCCCAGTACGGTCCGCACGCCCTCTGCGACGGCATCGGCGTCGGCCTCGGCATCGAGCGTGAGGAGCAGGGTGCGGGCACTGGAGACGCTGCCGAGCACGGCCTCCGCGGCGGTCGAGTCGATCAGCACCCAGTCCTCACGCGCGCCGATGGGGACGGGCCCGCGTGTCACACCCACGACCTCGGCCGCCACGCCGTCCAGGAGCAGGTCGTCCGGGCTGCCGATCTCCTGCGCGGCCGCCGCCGAGGCGACGAGCGGCACGGGCTCCGCGCCGGGGCGCGGCGTGACGCCGGGCGGCAGCATCCCCGGTCCGTCGCCCTGCACCTCGCGCAGCGTCGCCGTGTCGGCGACGAAGACGACGGTGCTCTCGTCCACACCGTCGATGTCGAGCCGCGCCGGCTCCCCGCCGGAGAGCCACGCCGCGGCGGCGACCCCGTCGACGCCGGAGACGCGCTCGCGCTGCTCCTGCGTGAACACGAACCCCGCGACGCGCATGTCGGCGCCGATCCGCGCACGCGAGGCGTCGGCCACGCCGGTCTGGAGGGCCGAGAGCAGGATGCCGCTGGAGACGGCGACCGAGACGCCGACCACGAGCGCGAGCACCGGCGTGAGCCCGATGGAAGGCTCGCGCAGCGCGCGGGCCGACCCGAGGAAGCCGTCGAGCTCCGCGCCGGCGCGCGCACGGCGGAACACCGCCCGCAGGGGGATCGGGTAGAGCCGGAGCGTCACCAGGCACGCCACCAGCGCGAGGAGGAGCGGGGTCGCCGCGAGGAGCACGTCGACGCCGTCCGAGTAGCCGCGCACGAACAGGAGGGTGAGCGCGAGCAGAGCGAGGACGACGACGGCGCCCTCGGTGATGCCGCGCAATCGCGAGCCGCGGCGACCGAGATCGGCGCGAAGGGGTCGTTCGGCGGCCGACGGAGCCAGGACGGCGAGGATCCCGATCGGCGCGAGGCCGAGGAGGAGGACGGGCACGAGCGCAGCCGGAGTGGGAGTGATGCCCACCAGCACGCCGACGAGGAGCGCCGCCGCTGCGCCCAGCAGCGCTGGGATCGTGCCCCACAGCACCGCCTCGGTGCCCACGAGGCGCCGCAGCTGTGCGGTGGAGGCGCCGCGCGCTGACAGCAGCCGCATGCTGGACCGCCGGCCCTCGAGGATGAGCCGGCATGCCAGCACCAGCACCGCCGCGGCCACTCCCGCCGGTCCCGCGACCAGCATGGCGATGACGCCCACGGTGGCGTCCTGCTGCGCGAGCGCCGACTCGAGCTCGGCCGTCATCTCCGCTTCGAAACGCACCCCCAGGATGCCGGGGCCACCGGCCGTCGTGCCGATCACCTGCGAGACGGAGGTGAGCCTGCGGAGGGCGGCGGCGGCCTGCTCGGCGTCGTCGGCGGCGATGGCCGCGACGTCGGCCGGGAACCAGGCGTCCGTCGTCTGGGCCGTCGAGAAGCGGTACGCGTCGGCGAGCGCCGCCGGGTGTGCGAATCCGGTGCCGGTGACCACCCGCGGCGCATTGCCGTCGTCGAAGATGTTCGGCTCGCGCACCGAGGTCGCGTGCTGCCAGAAGTCGTCGCCCTCATCGACCGGCTCGAAGGCTCCGACCAGGTGGAAACGGATCGGCTCTTGCGCCGGCCCGCCGATCGTGCGCGCCTCGCCGACGGGCCACTCCATCTCGGCGGCCGTGTCGACGGAGAGCACGATCTCGACGCTCGCGCCCTCGCCCGCCGAGGGCTCCGGCAGTCGACCCTCCACGACGGTCACGCGCTCCGAGAAACCCGGCGAGTAGGCGACGGAGAGCTGACGCGTCCTCGGATCCTCGGCGAGGGGCGCGGGGGCCGTGCGCGCGATCGCGCCGGGAGCGCCGAGCACGGCCGGCAGCGGCCGATCGGCGGTGGAGCGCACGCGCTCGAGCTCGCCGAGGAAGGGCGCCCAGACCTCGTCGGTCTCGAGGGACAGTCCATCCCCGCCGATCTGCGGCAGCCCCGGCGTGGTGGAGACGACGTCCCGCACGGTCGGCGACAGCGTGTCGATCCGGTCGCGCACAGTGGCGTCGCCGAGCTGAGCGAGCGCGAGCGGCGCGGCCGTCGCGAGCAGCGACAGCACCAGCACGAGCAGGCCGAGGATCGCGCCGCCTCCCGCATGCGAACGCAGGTGGTGCGCCACCAGGGCGCGCGTCGAGACGCGGCGGCTCATCGCGCCTCCTCGCCGACCGTGGCCGTGCGCGCATCCCGCACCGCGCCGGCTGCGGCGAGCGCGACGATCGCCGCAAGGCCCAGAAGAAGCAGGGCCAGCCCGAGCAGGAGCGGCGGCCAGGCCAGCGTGACGCCGGTCGGCAGCGGCAGGACGCCGGGCGTCACGGCGCGCACGATCCCCGGAACGACCAGCCACGAGGCGAGCAGTCCGGCCGGGACCCCCAGCAGGAGAGCCGCGCCCAGCACGCCGCCCAGCTCGGCCCCGCGCATCGCGCCCTGGCGTCGCGGCGTCACCCCGAGGGCGCGCAGCACGCCCAGCTCGCGGCGGCGCGCGAGCGCGAGGGTCTGGACGATCGCGAACGCCGCGACCAGCGCGAGCACTGCGGCCCCCGCCGTGGCGATCCACCACGCGGGGATGAGCGCGCCCACGAGGGCGGCGGCGGTGCCGGGAGCGGCCGTGGCGACGGGCCGATCGCCCAGGACGGCGCTGAACTCGTCGACGGATGGCGCACCCGACGCCCACACCGAGTTCGGCGGCACGATGGAGGTGCCGCGCTGCAGCTGCGAGACCAGGAGGTTCTCGAGCGGGGCGAACACGGCGACCGGGCTCGTCGCGCCGGGGACCGCCGACACGATGGCGGACACCACGGCGCCCCCGCGCCGACCGGTGCCGTCGTAGCGGAACTCGAACGCATCACCCTCGGCCAGGCCGAGCCGGGCCGCGAACGCCGTCGTGACCACGGCCGCGAGGGGCGGCGCATCGGCGCCGCTCGCCAGCACGCCACCGTCGGCCAGCCACACGACGGCGTCCCGCGAACCGTCACCGAGCGTTACCTCTCCCGCGGCGTCCAGCGCCGAACCCCCGAGCGCCTCGACCTGCGTGAGCTCGACCGTCACCGTGCGGTCGGCGAACGTCGGGCCGGTGCCGGCAGCCAGTGCGAGCAGGCGCCACGGCGCGGTGCCGGGCGGCAGCGACGCCTCGGCGGTGAGCACCACCGTGCCGTCCGTCGCCGGCTGCAGGCTGGTCTCGTCGAGGGCGACCGCAGCCGGCGCTCCGGTGTCGTCGATGAAGACCGCGAAGACCGTGACCGAGGGGAGGGACGCGGGGCCCGAGAGCAGCGCGCGGACCCGGATGCCGCGCGCGGCCTCGCCCAGTGGCAGCGGCTGCGCGGCCACGGCGTCGGGCACCGTCGCCGCGGCGGCCAGGGCGGCCTTGTCGACCAGACCGCCGGCCGCGGCGACGACGGGTCCGACCGCGGGAAGGGGCACCGCCACCAGCGGGGCGGTGGTCTCGCCGACCTCGAGGAGGGCCGTCAGCGCGGGGGCCGCGGCATCCACCCCCTCCACTTCGGCGGCGGCGGCGACGTCGCCGGGCGACACGGACTGCGGGGAGGTGTCCACGCGCAGGTCGGCGCCGGCGCGCAGCGCCGACGAGTCCGACGTCATCGCGCGCCAGGTCGCGGAGTAGGCGGAGGCGAACACCGTCAGCGAGACCGCGAGCACGACCAGCAGCACGGCCACCGCGTACACCGGAAGGCGGCGGGCGACCTGCCGGGCCGGGTATGCGGGCTCGAGCGACGGGATCCCCGCGGCGGCTCCGGTCCATGCGGCCGCACCGGCGCCGAAGACGGCCAGCGCCAGGATCGCTCCCGCCAGCAGCAGGACAGCGGGAGCGACGGCGACGATCGGGTCGAACCCGGCGCCCCGGCCCTGCGGCAGCTGCCACACGACCAGCGCCGCGGCCAGCAGCACCACGACCACGAAGGCGCCTGTCGTCGCACCCGCGGCGCGAGCGGTGGTGCGGCGCCGCTCGCCTCGGCGCAGGGCGACCGTGAACACGGCCACCAGCGCGACGGCGAGAGCCGTCGCCCACGGCCACTGCAGCAAGACGTCCGCCGGACCGGAACCGGTGACCGCGGCGGCCGCGGCGGCGAGGACGACGCCCATGAGCGCACCCGCGACGGCGATCGACGCGCCCTCGGCAGCGTCGGCGGTCCACCCCTGCGCGCCGGAGAGGCCACGCGCACGGATGGCCGCCGTCTCCTGCTCCCGCGCCGTGGCGACGAGGCGGGCCAGCTGCGCGACGGCGGTGCCGGCGAGGAGCGCGACCAGGATCACCAGAGCGGGAACGGCGGAGGCGAGGGCGGCGGCGCCCTCCGCGACCTGTGCGGCGACGACCTCGGGCTCGACTCCGGGAGGCGCGGGCGTTCCCGCCGCGGCGACCGCGCGGGCGAGCGTCGCCGGCAGCAGGCACACCGTGGCGACCGCGACGGCGACGGCAGCCGCGGCGCTCACGAGCAGCCCGGCGCGCGCACGACCACGGGCCGCGAGCAGCCGCACGGAGGAGACGGCGCGGCGATCGGGCATGGGCTCGGTCCTCCGCGGTTCGTCTGGCGCTGACGTGGGTTGCCTCCGAACCTAACCGACGCGGGCGGCGAGCCGCGATCGGGCGGGCCCTCCCGGCGCGGCCGAGAAACGCAAAGGCCCGTGGGGCCCCTTCCGGGACCTCACGGGCCTGCTGTGCGCGAGGGGGGAGTTGAACCCCCACGCCCTTTCGGGCACTGGCACCTGAAGCCAGCGCGTCTGCCTATTCCGCCACTCGCGCGAGCCGCGGGATCCAGATCCCGCGAAACTCAACTTCCCGAGGATATCATGCGTCGCCGCCGGGTCCGAACTCGCCTGGTCGCGTGGGCGATCCACGACGGGTACAGGCTGTGCAACTAGCATGTAGCAACCGGCACCCCCCTCAAGAGGAGCTCCGTGGGACTACTTGACAGCTTCGAGAAAGGTCTCGAACGCGCCGTGAACAGCGCGTTCGCCAAGACCTTCCGCAGCGGCATCCAGCCCGTCGAGATCGCATCGGCCCTGCGCAGCGAGCTCGACAAGAAAGCCGCGGTGGTCAGCCGGGATCGCATCCTCGCGCCGAACACCTTCACGGTGTTGCTCTCGCCGGCCGACGACGACCGCATGTCGAACCTCGGCGACGCGCTCACGCACGAGCTCGACACGCTCGTGCACAAGCACGCCAAGGCGCAGGGCTACTCCTTCGCCGGACCCGTCTCCATCTCGCTGCGGCGCGACGACCAGCTGGCCACCGGCACGCTGCGGGTGGAGTCGACCGCCGCGCAGGGCGGACGGGTGGCATGGCGCGGCGTGCTCGACGTCGAGGGCCGCCGCATCCCGCTGACCAAGTCGCGGACGGTGATCGGACGCGGGAGCGACGCCGACATCACCGTCGCCGACTCCGGCACGAGCCGCAAGCACGTCGAGATCCTGTGGGACGGCGAGCGCGCGATGGTCCGCGACCTGAACTCGACCAACGGCACGATGCTCGATGGCCGCAAGGTGACCGAGGGCGCGCTCGCGCCGGACTCGACGGTGCGCATCGGCCGCACCGACATCGTCTTCCGCGTGGTCGCGCAGGCCGCCGCCCCACGCCCCGCCGCGCCCGCCGAGGACGCCACCCGCGTCTTCGACGCGCCGCCGTACGACGCGCGGGAGAGGGGGCCGCTGGCATGAGCGAGCTCACCCTGCTCCTGCTGCGCATCGGCTTCCTGGTCCTGCTGTGGGCGTTCGTCTTCGGCGTGGTCTACTCGCTGCGCGCCGACCTGTTCGGCGTGAAGGTCAGGCGGATGCCGGATGCCGCAGCCGCTGCAGCCGGGCTGGCCGCAGCGCCCGCCGCCCCGGCCTCGGCCGCGACGTCGGCCGTCGGGCAGGCCGCCCCACCGCTCCCGCCGACGCCGCGCGGACCGGCGACCACCTCGACCGCGGCGCGCATCGTGATCACGAGCGGGCCGAAGACGGGGCTCGAGCTGCCCCTGGGCAACGAGCCGCTCACGATCGGCCGGTCGAGCGAGTCGGGGCTCGTCGTGCGCGACGACTACACGTCCAGCCACCACGCGCGTCTGGTGCTGTGGGGCGACCAGTGGATGATCCAGGACCTCGACTCGACGAACGGCACCTGGCACGACGGCGCGCGCGTGACCGCCCCGGTCCCCGTGAACCTCGGCGCTCCGATCAAGGTCGGTGCGACGACGTTCGAGCTGCGGAAGTAGCGGGCGGACTCCTCGCACATGGTCTTCCAGGGCTCGAGCGCCGCCATCTCGCACACCGGCAAGGTGCGCTCCAACAATCAGGACTCCGGCTATGCCGGCTCCAACCTGTTCGTGGTCGCCGACGGCATGGGCGGGCATGCGGGCGGCGATGTCGCCTCCAGCCTCGCGATCGCGCGGCTCGAGGCCCTCGACCGGCCGTACGACTCGACGGCCGAGGCCGAACGGGCGCTGCGGGACGCCATCGCCGACGCCGCCGTCGACCTCATCGACACCGTGAACGTCCGGCCCGAGCTCGCCGGCATGGGCACGACCGTGAGCGCGCTCATCATGGTGGACGACTACGCCGTGATCGCCCACATCGGCGACTCGCGCATCTACCTCTACCGCGACGGCGCCCTGACGCAGATCACGACCGACCACACGTTCGTGCAGCGCCTCGTCGATTCCGGACGCATCACGCCGGAAGAGGCCCGCTACCACCCGCGCCGCTCCGTGCTGATGCGGGTGCTGGGCGACATGGACGCCGACCCGGAGCTCGACACCTTCATCATGCCGACGCAGCCGGGCGACCGCTGGCTGCTGTGCTCCGACGGGCTGTCGGGCGTCGTCGACGACCCGCACACCGCCAAGGCCCTCAGCCTGGGCCTGGCCCCCGGCCGGACGGCCGACACCCTGCTGAAGCAGGCCCTCGACGGGGGCGCCCCCGACAACGTCACGATCGTGCTCGTCGACGTCGGCGGGCAGCATCCGCTCTTCTCCGGCACCCCCACGATCGTCGGCTCCGCGTCCAACCCGGTCGGCGTCGAGGTGCCCGCGGCCGCCCCGCGGCGGTCGAGCTGGCTGCACCCGAACCGCCAGGCGGCCAACGAGCCGACGCACTTCGAGCCGGCGGCCGAGTTCCTCGAGGAGCTCATCGAGGAGGACCGGCGCCGTGCCCGCCGCCGCCGTATCGGCTGGATCACGGGCGTCGCGCTCGTGCTCGCCCTGCTCGCCGGGGCCGCGTGGATCGGCTACCAGTGGACGCAGACCCGGTACTTCGTCGGCGCCGACGAGGACACCGTGGTCATCTATCAGGGCGTTCAGCAGAACATCGGACCCGTCTCGCTGTCGACGCCGTATGAGGACACCGGCATCCCGCTGGACGATCTCTCGGACTTCGCGCGAGCGACCGTGGAGGGCACGATCTCGGCGAGCTCCCTCTCAGATGCGCGCCGTATCGTCGCCGACATCAGCGACTTGGCGGGAGGAGCCGGATGAGCGCGTCCACGAGCACGCCCGCGGATCCGGTCGCGGCCGACACCGCGGTGATCCGCGCGCTGCGCCGCCTTCGCGTGCCGCAGACGCAGCGCAACCGCGAGCTGGCGCTGCTGGTGTTCGCCTTCCTCATCAACGGCTCGGCGGTGGCCCTCGTCCAGCTCGGTGCGCTCGGCGCGATCGACTGGACCTTCCTCGTCTACTGCGGCGGGCTGACCGCGCTGGTCATCGCGCTGCACATCCTGCTGCGCCTGCGCGCCCGCGCCGCGGATCCCTTCGTCGTGCCGATCGCGACCATCCTCACGGGTCTCGGACTCGCGATGATCTACCGACTCGACCTGCACTGGGACCGCCACGGCTGGAACGCGTACTCCACGAGGCAGCTGGCGTGGGCGGCGATCGCGCTGGTGGCGGCGATCCTCGTGGTGATGTTCCTGCGCAACTACCGGGTGCTGTTCCGGTACACCTACATCTTCGGCTTCGTCGGCATCCTGCTGCTCATCCTGCCGATCATCCCGGGCCTCGGAACGGACGCCAACGCCGACGTGTGGGTCTCGCTCGGGTTCTTCTCGTTCCAGCCGGGCGAGCTGGCCAAGATCGCGCTGGGCATCTTCTTCGCCGGATACCTGGTGCGCACCAGGGAGAGCCTGACCTCGACGGGCACCCGCTTCCTCGGCATCACGTGGCCGCGGGCGCGCGAGCTCGGACCGCTGCTGGTGATCTGGCTCGTCTCGCTCGGCATCATCGTCATGCAGCGCGACCTCGGCACGGGCCTGCTCATCTTCGGGATGTTCGTCGCGATGCTCTACGTCGCGACGGGCAAGACGAGCTGGGTGCTCATCGGCGTGCTGCTGGCCGCCGCCGGCGCGGCCCTGGCGTCGCAGGTGCTGCCGTACGTGCAGGGGCGCTTCCGCAACTGGCTGGACGCGTTCAACCCCGAGCTGATGGACAACTCCAGCTACCAGCTGGTGAACGGCCTGTTCGGCATGGCCAACGGCGGCCTCATCGGCACGGGACTCGGCCAGGGAAGGCCGTACCTGACACCCGTCGCCGAGAGCGACTACATCCTCCCGGCGCTCGGCGAGGAGCTCGGCCTCATCGGCGTCTTCGCGATCCTGTGCCTCTACATGGTGTTCACCAGCCGCGGCATCCGCATCGGACTGGCCGGCCAGGACGACTTCGGCAAGCTGCTGGCGACCGGTCTGTCGTTCACCATCGCGCTGCAGGTGTTCATCATGGTCGGCGGGGTCACGCGCCTCATCCCGCTCACCGGCCTCACCACGCCGTTCCTCGCGGCGGGCGGGTCGTCGCTCGTGGCGAACTGGATCATCGTCGCGCTGCTGCTGCGCATCTCGGACGCGGTGCGCAGCCGTCCGCGGGTGGTGATCGGCTGACATGACGAAAGAACTCCGTCGCCTCAGCATCCTGATGCTGCTCATGTTCCTCGCCCTCTTCGCGTCCACGAGCTGGATCCAGGTGATCCAGTCCGACGAGCTCGGCGCGAACCCCGAGAACCGCCGCGCGCTGTACGACTCGTACGAGGTGCAGCGCGGGTCGATCATCGCGAGCGGCTCGGCGATCGCCTCGTCCGTGGCCTCCGACGACCTGTACAGCTGGCAGCGGGTGTACACCGACGCCGCCATGTGGGCGCCGGTCACCGGCTACATCAACCCGGCCCTCAACTCGGCCACCGGGATCGAGCAGGCGATGAACCAGCAGCTCAGCGGCACCGCGGGCTCGCAGTTCCTCTCCCGCCTGGAGCGCATCTTCACCGGACAGCCGCCCCGCGGGTCGAACGTCGTGCTGTCGCTGGATGCCGACGTGCAGCGCGCGGCCTTCGAGGCGCTCGGCGACCTGCAGGGCGGCGTGATCGCGATCGAGCCGTCGACCGGCCGCGTGCTCGCACTCGTGACGAGCCCGAGCTACGACACCAACGTGCTGGCCTCGCACGACACCGAACAGGTGAACGCGACCTACGACGAGCTCGTCGCCGACCCCGGCATGCCCCTGTCCAATCGCGCCATCGCGGGCGACCTGAACCCGCCGGGCTCGACCTTCAAGCTGGTGACGGCGTCGGCCGCGCTGGCCTCCGGCGAGTACACGCCGGACTCGCAGCTGCCGAACCCGGCGACGTACCAGCTGCCGCAGTCCAGCAGCGTGGTGCACAACGCCAGCGGCGGGACGTGCGGTCCCGGTGAGACGGTGTCGCTCGCGGACGCCCTCCGGCTCAGCTGCAACATCCCGTTCGCGGAGCTCGCCGTCGAGCTCGGCGACACCGCGATCCGCGAGGAGGCGGAGAAGTACGGCTTCAACGTCCCGGTGGAGATCCCGCTCGTCTCGACGCCGTCGGGCTACCCGCGCACGATCCAGGACGACGCCCAGACGGCGCTGAGCGGCTTCGGTCAGGGCCAGGTGACCGCGACTCCGCTGCAGATCGCGATGGTGTCGGCGGGCATCGCCAACGGCGGGATCGTCATGAACCCCCGCATGGTCGACCGCGTGATCGGACCGGATCTCTCGGTCCAGCAGACATTCGAAGACACCGAATTCGGGCGGGCTCTCGACGCCGATCTCGCAGAGGAGCTGGTCGCCATGATGGTCGCCAATGTCAGTGACGGCGCTGCGTCGGGTGCAAGAATAGACGGAGTCGACGTGGCCGGTAAGACCGGTACCGCGGAGAACGGAACCGGCGAACCATACACGCTGTGGTTCACCGGGTTCGCACCCGCGCAGAGCCCGGAAGTCGCCGTCGCGGTCGTCGTGGAAGACGGCGGCGGGCAAGGGCAATCGGGCAGCGGCAACACCATCGCCGCTCCTATCGCGAAGAAGGTCATGGAGGCGGTGCTGGGACGATGAGACCGACGCAGGGCGTGACCTTCGGCGGCCGCTACGAACTCGACTCGCGCATAGCGATCGGCGGCATGGGCGAGGTCTGGGAGGCGACAGACCACGTCATCGGACGCACGGTCGCCATCAAGATCCTCAAAGACGAGTACATGGGCGATCCCGGGTTCCTGGAGCGCTTCCGCGCCGAGGCCCGGCATGCCGCGCTGGTCAACCACGAGGGCATCGCGAGCGTGTTCGACTACGGCGAGGAGAACGGCAGCGCGTTCCTGGTCATGGAGCTCGTTCCCGGCGAGGCGCTGTCGACGATCCTCGAGCGCGACGTGTCGCTCTCGACCGACAAGACCCTCGATGTCGTCGCGCAGACCTCCGCCGCCCTGCAGGCCGCGCACGCCGCGGGGCTCGTGCACCGCGACATCAAGCCCGGCAACCTGCTCATCACGCCGGACGGGCGCGTCAAGATCACCGACTTCGGCATCGCACGCATCGCCGACCAGGTGCCGCTCACCGCGACGGGCCAGGTGATGGGCACCGTCCAGTACCTGTCGCCCGAGCAGGCCTCCGGTCACCCGGCCTCGCCGGCCACCGACATCTACTCGCTGGGCATCGTCGCGTACGAGAGCCTCGCCGGGAAGCGTCCCTTCACCGGTGAGTCCCAGGTGGCGATCGCCATGGCGCAGATCAACGAGCAGCCGCCGCCGCTTCCGGCCACGGTCGCCGCCCCCGTGCAGAACCTCGTCATGGCGATGATCGCCAAGAAGCCGGAGGACCGGCCCGCGTCCGCCGCCGCCGTGGCGCGCGCCGCGACCGCGCTGCGGCGCGGAGACGTGGCCGCCGCGGCCGCGGCCGTGCCCGCCATCGCAGGCGGAGCCGTCGCGGCCGATGCGACGACGCAGCTCCTGGGTGCCGGGGCCGACGCCGGCGCGGCGACGCGCATCCTGGCGACCCCGGTCGAAGAGGTCGTGACCGACGAGCCGGCCGAGAAGAAGAAGCGCAGCCCGTGGACGTGGCCGCTGATCGCGCTCATCGCGCTGCTGCTGCTCGTGCTGGCCGGCACGATCTGGGCGGTCATCGCCAACCAGGACACGCCGACCCCCGAACCGACGCGCAGCTCGCCGTCGGCCACCCCGACCCCGACGAACACGCCGACCCCGACGCCGACCACGGCGAACGTCGTCGCGGCGGACTACATCGGCTCGGACTGCGCCACGGCCTCCGCCGCGCTGGACGGCTTGGGCCTGGGTGCGACGTGCGCCGAGGGGAACGCCGCTCCCGATCAGCCGAGCGAGGGCAAGGTCTACGACGTCAGCCCGACGGGCAACGTCCAGCTGGGCACGGTCGTCGAGCTGACGGTGTATGCCGGCCAGACCCCGATGCCCACGCCCACCGCGCCCACGTTCCAGGGCTCGCCGCAGACGGTGGAGCCCGGGGGCGACCTGACGGTCATGTGGGAGGGCTACAGCTGCCCGCCGGGCACCGGATCGGTGAGCGCGTACACCTTCACGGTGCAGAACGGCTCCATCGCGAACGGCCCGAACTTCCCGCAGAACGCCCGCAACGCGACGGTCACCGCCGGCGACGCCGCCGGGCAGACGGTCATCGTCACCTACAACGTGACGTGCAGCGGCGGGTCGGCGGGCAACCGCACCTCGGGCGAGTCCGGCGAGGCGACGGTGCTCATCGAGGCCGCGACTCCGACACCCGAGCCGACGGACGTGCTGGGCGACGGCTGAGCCTGAGTGAGTCCGGGGAGCGGGTCCGGTCGGCCGCGTGACCCGCTCTCGCTCGGATAGTCTGGCTTGTGTTCCAGGCAGGGAGTGACCGTGACAGCTGAGCCGCGTGTGCTTTCGGGGCGCTATCGCATCGACGAGCCCATCGGCCGCGGCGGAATGGCCAGTGTCTACCGTGGGTACGATCTGACGCTGGGCCGCGAGGTCGCGATCAAGGTCCTGGATCGCGAGCTGGCCGACGACAACGCCTTCCGCACCCGGTTCCGCCTCGAGGCGCAGGCGGCCTCCCGCATGGCCCACCCGACGATCGTGCGCGTCTACGACGCCGGCGAGGACTCCCTCACCACGCCCGACGGCACGCTGCGCCCGGTTCCGTTCATCGTGATGGAGCTCGTCAAGGGCCGCCTGCTCAAAGAGATCATCTCCTCCGGCCCGGTTCCGGTGACGGATGCCGTCCGCTACGTCGACGGCATCCTCGAGGCTCTCGAGTACTCGCACCGCGCGGGTGTCATCCACCGCGACATCAAGCCGGGCAATGTCATGGTGACCGACGCCGGCCAGGTGAAGGTCATGGACTTCGGCATCGCGCGCGCGGTGTCGGACGGCTCGTCCACGGTGGCCGAGACCACCCAGATCCTCGGGACCGCCGCCTACTTCTCGCCGGAACAGGCCAAGGGGGAGCCCGTCGACGCACGCGCCGACGTGTACTCCACCGGCGTGGTGCTGTACGAGCTGCTCACCGGCCGCCAGCCGTTCCGCGGCGAGTCGCCGGTCGCCGTGGCGTATCAGCACGTCAGCGAGGCGCCGGTGCCGCCCTCGGAGGTCAACGAGACCGTCCCGCGCGCCCTCGACACCGTCGCGCTCCGGGCGCTCGCGAAGGACCCGTTCCAGCGCTACCAGGACGCCGCTCGCTTCCGGGAGGCGCTGGACGCGACGGTCGACGGCCGCGAGCCGTCCAAGCGCCAGGTCGGCGCGCTCACCAGCGAGCTGTACGGTCCCAACCCGCGTCAGGCGGCCGAGACCGCCCGGTCGCTGCGCCAGCTCAGCACCGACACCACGATGAAGCGCACCCAGGCCGGCCCGCCGGTCGCGTGGATCTGGGCGGGCGTCGGGCTGCTCGCGGTGCTGCTCATCTCGCTGCTGTTCTGGGTGCTCTCGATCCAGCCGGGCGACGACATGCCCGCGAACGTGCGGGTCGTGCCGAACGTCGAGGGGATGACCTACGAGAGGGCCAACGAGGAGCTCGCCGAGAGCGATCTGCTGGCGTTCCGCGTCGACGAGGAGAACACGGCCGTCCCCGAGGGCAACGTCATCCGCACCGATCCCGAGGCCGGCACGTCGGTCGAGCCCGAGCAGCAGGTGCGGGTGTACGTCTCCAGCGGCCAGGAGATGGCGACGGTGCCCACGCTGACGGGGCTGGCGCAGGATGCCGCGATCGCGGCCCTCACCGACGCCGGTCTGGTGCTCGGCACGATCACGACGCAGAACGACGCCGGTCTCACGGCCGGCACCGTCATCTCGAGCGATCCGGCGGACGCGGCGAGCGTTCCGCAGGGCACCACGGTGAACCTCGTCGTCGCCTCAGGACGCGTCGCGATCGACGATGTGCGCGGGTACACGCTGGATGCGGCGACGCGCGAGCTGGAATCGGCGGGACTCACGGTCATCCCGGCGGAGGACCCGAACTGCCCGGGCGCCGATCCGGCGACCGTCCAGTCCCAGTCCCTCCCGCCGGGCGACGTGCCCGTGCGATCCGAGATCACCCTCACGTACTGCTCGGGGTCGTAGCGGGAGACCCGACGCCGGACGCGCGCCTACGCGCCCTGGCCGCGCGCGCCCCTGCGCGGGCTCAGCGCCGCGCCGCGGGTCGCGGCATCCGCGTATCCGACGGAGGCGAGCCAGTTGCCCAGCAGCCGGTACCCGCCGTCGGTGAGCACGCTCTCTGGGTGGAACTGCACACCGAGGAGGGGAGCGGTCCGGTGGGCGATCCCCATGATGACGCCGCTGTCGGTGCGGCTGGTCACGACGAGGTCGTCCGGGACCGTCTCGGGCACGATGGCGAGGGAGTGGTACCTGGTCGCGGTGAAGGGATCGGCGAGTCCGGCGTAGAGCGCGGAGCCGTCGTGATGGACCTGCGACGTGATGCCGTGCATGAGCTCGGGGGCGTGATCGACCCGCGCCCCGAAGGCCTCGCCGATGGCCTGGTGTCCCAGGCACACGCCGAGGAGAGGAATGCCGGCCTCCGCCGCGGCGCGGACCACGTCGATCGACGCCCCCGCGTCGGCCGGGGTCCCCGGGCCGGGCGACACCAGGACCCCGGGACGCCCGGCGATGTCGCGCGCTGGGTCGGCGATGCGGTCCGCCTCGACGAGGTCGGTCTCGGCACCGAGCTCGTGCAGGTACCCGATGAGGGTGTGGACGAAGCTGTCGTGGTTGTCGACGACCAGGATCGGCGCCGCCGGCATCGCCGAGGTCATGACCTCCGCCCGTCCGCGACGCCGGCGAGGGCGACGGTGACCTCCTGCGGGTTGACGAACTGGCTCACCCACGGGAAGACGTGGAAGAGGAGTCCGTACAGCGCCGCGGCGACGAGCACCACGAGGATCAGCACCCGCACCCACCAGGGGCCGGGAAGCACATGCCACAGCGCCGCGTACATCACGCCACCGCCTGCAGGGACGCCGGCTCGCCGGCCGTGCGCGGCGTGAACGATTCGAACACCCCGTACGCGACGATGCGCTCGGTCATCGCGAACATGGGGCTGCAGCTGGTGAGGGTGATGTAGGCAGTACCGGCGGGGACGTCCGCCGCCTGCGGCACCGGCAGCAGCACCTCCACCTCGCTCGGCGTCACGTACTGGAGGGTGCGGAACCGGTAGGTGAACCACCCCTCGGGCGTCTCGACGACGATGGCGTCGCCCAGGCGGAGCTCGGCGATGCGGTTGAACGGCTTGCCCCACGTCGTCCGGTGTGCGGCGACGGCGAAGTTCCCCGGCTGGCCGGGCATCGACGTGCCCGGGTAGTGTCCGATCCCGATGGGGTCCAGCGTGCGCGCCCGCGTCACGCCGCCGGCCACCGGCACCGCATAGTCGTCACCGAACCGCGGAATGCGCATGACCGCGAAGGTCTCGGCGTCGGCGGGTTCGGCGAGGACCGGGGGAGCGGCCGTGACGGGGACGGCGGGTTCGGAGGCGGGCTCCTCGGTCTCATCGGTCGCAGCGGGGGCCGGCGGTGCGGGCACGCCCCCCTCCTTCGCCCACTCCTGCGACAGCGAGGAGCCCGTGGCGTTGCGCTCGGCACCGTAGATCATGTCGCCGACCCACAGCTGCCACACGACGTAGAGCAGCACGATGACGCCCGCGGTGATGAGGAGCTCGCCGATGACGCCCACGACAGACGGGCGCCGCGCCGGGCGCGCACTCGACCCCGCGACGCGGCCGGAGGCTGCCACCGCTTCATCCACAGGGGGATTCTCGCACGCACGGGTTCACACCGACGGCCAGGCTAGACTTCTCTGCATGGCACGACCCGGCAAAGACGACGACCCGCTCGTCGAGCGCGCAGAAGGCGAAGCCGCACCCAACCCGGTGTGGTTCAAGCCGATTATGATCGGACTGATGCTCATCGGTCTCGTGTGGATCCTCGTGTTCTACCTGAGCGGAATGGCGTGGCCCATTCCCGGCATCGGTGCGTGGAACCTGGTGATCGGCTTCGGCATCGCCTTCATCGGCTTCCTCATGACGACACGCTGGCGCTAGCGCGTAGCCAGCAGCAGCCCCGGTCTCTGACGACCGGGGCTTTTCCGTGTGCGGATGCCGTCCGCCGTGGCATCCGACGGTTGTTAACAACCCTGTTAACAGGTGTGGAATTACACAGGTGTGATTCTCCCCACCTGTGGATGAACCTGTGGATAAGTCCACCCGGCCGCCCGGCCGTGCAGGCTACAGGAGGATCAGCGAGGGGAAGACGACGGGCACGAACAGCAGTGCGACGAGCCCTGCGCCGACGACGACGAGCAGGCCGATCTGCAGGCCGCGCTGACGCACCGCACGCGTGCGCGTGAAGATGAACGCCACGAGCAGGCCCACCAGAAGGCCGCCGATGTGCGCCTGCCACGAGACGTTGAAGCCGGGGATGAACCCGATGACCAGGTTGACGCCCAGCACGATCGCGATCCCCGCGATGTTCGCGCCGATGTGGCGGCCGATCACCAGCAGCGCGCCGAACAGGCCGAAGATCGCTCCGGATGCCCCGACCACCGGTGTCGTGAACGACAGCAGCGTGACCGCCACGGAGCCGCCGAGCGTGCTGAGGACATAGAGGGTGAGGAAGCGCCAGCGACCGAGCAGGGGCTCGAGGCTGCGGCCGATCATCCACAGCGCCAGCATGTTGAGGCCGACGTGCCAGAACCCGGAGTGCACGAGCGAGACGGTGACGAGCCGCCACGGCTGGAATTCACCGTTGAACTGCGGGTAGAGCGCGGGGGCCCAGTAGAGGAGCGCGCCCTGCACCGCGTCGCCGACGCCGCCGGGGATCAGCGACAGCAGGAAGACGAACGCGGTCAGCGCGATGATCGTGTAGGTGACGACCGGCTGCCCGGCAGACGCAGACAGCGCCCGCGGGCGAGACCACCGACGCTCGGCCTTGCGCTGCGCAGGGGACTGCGCCTTCTGCTGGTCGCGCAGGCACTCCGGGCAGATCACGCCGACGGCGGCGGTGGTCTGGCACTCCGGACAGATCGTGCGCAGGCACCGCTGACAGAGCACGAAGCTCTGGCGATCGGGGTGCCGGTAGCAGAAGTTCTCGCGGTTGCGGCTGAGGTCGTCGGTGGTCACGCGCTGCGGTCAGACCGTGGCGACGTCGATCGACTCGATCACGACGGGCTCCACCGGACGGTCGCCGGCAGCGGTCGGGACCTCGCTGATGGCGTCGACGACGGCCTTCGACGCGTCGTCGGCGACCTCGCCGAAGATCGTGTGCTTGCCCTGCAGCCACTCCGGGCCGCGGCCGCCCTGACCGGGAACCGTGATGAAGAACTGCGAGCCGTTGGTGCCCTCGGGCTGGCCGGTGATGGCGTTGCGGCGAAGACCGGCGTTGGCCATGGCGAGCTTGTACGGCGCGGTGAAGGTGAGCTCGCCGTTGATCTCGTCGTTGAAGTTGTAGCCGGGACCGCCGACGCCCTGACCCAGCGGGTCGCCGCCCTGGATCATGAAGCCCGAGATGATGCGGTGGAAGATGACGTCCTTGTACAGGGGGCCCTCGCCGGGCTTGCCCGTCGCGGGGTGCGTCCACGCCTGCGAGCCGTCGGACAGGCCGATGAAGTTCTGCACCGTGCGCGGCGCGTGGTCGCCGAACAGGTTGACGACGATGTCGCCGTGGTTGGTGTGGATCGTTGCGACTGCGGTGTGAAGCGGCATTCATACATTGTCTCAGAGTTCCCTGCAACCCCTGCCGTCCGGGCGGAGGTCTGGCAAGATGAAGGAGACCGACATCCCCAAAGGGAGGGCACCGTGAGCCTCAGCCGCAAGCGCAAGAAGGAACTCGTGAAGCTGCAGAAGCAGGCCAGCAACCTGTGGGAGACGCAGCAGGTCCTGGTCGGAGAGGCGGCATCCATGGCCCGCGAGGCCAGCCGCCAGCTCGGCAACTACGGTCGCGAGCAGGTCAAGCCGCAGGTCCAGGCCAACTACGACCGCTACGCCGCGCCGTATGTCGACAAGGGCAAGAAGGTCGTCAACAGCACGATCATCCCCGCCGCCGGTGCCGTCATGGGCTCTGCGATGTCGGTGTGGGATGCCGCGAACGACACGCGCGAGCGTCTGGCGGGCGGGCGCGGCCTCGATCTCAAGGCATCGTTCCGCAAGGCGGCTCCCGAGCCCGTCAAGAAGGGCATCGGCGCCGGCGGCTGGATCGCCATCGTCCTGGGCGTCGCCGCGGCTGTCGGTGTGCTGTACGCGGCATGGCAGACGCTGCGTGCCGACGACGAGCTGTGGGTCGCGGACGACCCGCTGCGCGCGCCGGATGCCTGAGTCCGCGACCGACGAGAGTTCCACCGGCACCGACCGCGTCCGCGCGGCCGCTGCCGCGCGCGGTCTGGCGATCGAGATCCGCGAACGCCCCGCGGCGACCAGCCTCCCGGAGGCGGCCGCCATCCTCGGCATCCCGCCGTCGGGGATCGTGAAGACGCTCGTGGTCAAGCGCAGCGACGACACGTTCCTGTTCGCGCTGATCCCGGGGGACCGCGCGATCTCGTGGCCGAAGCTGCGCGCCGTCGTGGGGGTGAACAAGCTCCAGTTGCCCGACCCGGCGCGCGCCCTGGCCGCGACCGGCTACGAGCGCGGCACCATCGTGCCGCTCGGCAGCACGCACGACTGGCCGGTCTACGCCGACAGCGCGATCGTGGGTGAGCGCATCGCGATGGGCGCCGGCGCGCATGGTTACAGCATGTTCGTGGACGCCGACGATCTCATCGCCGCGTACGGGGCAACGGTCGCCGACATCTCGCAGCCGATCGACTGACGGCTCGAAGCGCCGCGCCGCTCGACCGGGCGGCCGCGTCCCCGCCGGGCCTCAGCGTTTCCGGGGCAGTTCGATGCCGGCCATCTCGATCGCGATGTCGACGAGCTTCACGCGTTGGAGGCCTCTGACATCCGAGAGTGGGAACCACTCCGCCCGGTCGGTCGAGCCGTCCTGCTCGTGGCGCAGGCGTCCGCCGGTGACACGAGCGCGGTAGACGATGCGGAGGGTATGCAGCGGTGCCTCGGCCTGCGGCGTCAGCCGGCGCCCCGGCGGGATGACGCGGGAGTGGATGCCGAGCAGCCGCTCGATCGCGACCCGGTAGCCGGTCTCCTCCCGCACCTCGCGGCGCGCCGCCCGCTCGGGGTCCTCGCCGGGCTCCAGCCCGCCGCCCGGCATCGTCCACGCTGACCGGCGTCCTTCGTTCCAGTGGGCGAGCAGGATCCGGTCATCGTCATCGACGATCACCGCGTAGGCAGCGACGCGGAGGTCCATGATTCACCCTAACCGCGGGGCGGTCGTGAGAACGAAGAAGCCGGCCCTGGTCGGGACCGGCTTCGTGTGGAGGTGCATCTTCTGTGGAGCCTAGGAGATTCGAACTCCTGACATCCTGCTTGCAAAGCAGGCGCTCTACCAACTGAGCTAAGGCCCCGGGGCTTACGGTGGGGCTACCAGGACTTGAACCTGGGACCTCTTCATTATCAGTGAAGCGCTCTAACCGCCTGAGCTATAGCCCCGTCGTCGCGGCGCTTGCGCCCCGCAACCTCCAAGACTTTACCCGACGGATGGCGATTTCACGAATCGGGCTGGTTGACTGGTGCCGTGACCACGAACGCGCACCCGGACGAGCCCCACGGCGCAGGAGTGGGGCAGCGACTGAACTGGTTGCGCGCGGGCGTCCTCGGCGCCAATGACGGCATCGTCTCGGTCGCGGCGCTCGTCGTCGGCGTCGCCGGCGCGACCACCGACACCGGCGCTCTCTTCACCGCCGGCATCGCCGGGCTCGTCGCCGGCGCGATCTCGATGGCGCTCGGCGAGTACGTGTCGGTCAGCAGTCAACGGGACTCCGAGCGCGCCCTCATCGCCAAGGAGCGCGGTGAACTGCGCGACATGCCCGAGGCCGAGCTGGACGAGCTGACCGGGCTGTACCGGGCCCGCGGCCTCTCGGACGCGACCGCCCGCCAGGTCGCCGAGGAGCTCACCGCGCACGACGCGCTGTCGGCACACCTGGAGGTCGAGCTGCACATCGACCAGGAGGACCTCGCCAACCCGTGGCACGCCGCGATCTCGTCGGCGATCGCGTTCACGCTCGGCGCTCTGCTGCCGCTCTTGGCGATCCTGCTTCCGCCGCCGGAATGGCGGGTGCCCGTGACCTTCGTCGCGGTGCTGCTCGCCCTCGCCGCCACGGGCACGCTGTCGGCGGTCCTGGGCGGCGCGCCGCGCCTGCGCGCGGCCGCCCGGCTCGTCATCGGCGGCGCGCTGGCGCTCGCGGTGACGTGGATCATCGGCACACTGCTGGGCACGGCCGTCGTCTGACCCGCGAACGCGAAGCGCCGGCACCCGGATCGGATGCCGGCGCTCGGACGTAACGGTCAGTTGGAGGTGAACCCGACCAGCAGGCCGCCGGTCACCTTGACCGCGAGGTTGTAGATGCCCGCGATGACGGCGCCGAGGACGGTGACGACGACGAGGTTGAGGATCGCCACGACGGCCGAGAAGGCCAGCACCTGCGGGAAGCTCACGAAGTGCGACAGCAGGATGCTGCCGTCGGAGAAGCTCGAGAAGAACTCGTCCGCCTTCGCGATGAGGCCGGTGGTCTGCACCACCAGGAACACCATCACGAACGCCACGACGGTGACCACGGCGATCGCGATGGCGGCGAGGAAGGACAGCTTCACGGCCGACCAGAAGTCGATGTACACCAGGCGCAGGCGGACCTGCTTGGCGCTCGTCTTGTGGCTGGATTTCTTGGCGAGCTTGTCGGCTACTGTGCTCATGAGTCGGTGCTCTCTTCGGGGGTCTCGGGCGAGGCATCCGTCCCGGCGGGGACCTCGGGTGACGGGGCCTCTTCGGCGCCGTCGGCGGCTGCGTCGTCTGGTTCTTCGGCCAGGCCCCGTTCGCCGTTGCGTGCGATCGCGAGGATGCGATCGGCTTCGTCGGAGCGGGCGAACACGACTCCCATCGTGTCTCGACCCTTGGCGGGGACCTCGGCCACGGCAGAGCGTACCACCTTGCCGCTGGCAAGAACCACCAAGACCTCGTCGTCCTCCGAGACGATCAGACCGCCCGCGAGATCGCCGCGATCCTCGCTCAGCTTGGCCACCTTGATGCCCAGTCCGCCCCGGTTCTGCACCCGATACTGGTCCACCGAGGTCCGCTTCGCGTAGCCGCCCTCGGTGACCACGAAGACGAATCCCTCGTCGCTGGCGACGGATGCCGACAGCAGGCTGTCGCCCGCCCGGAAGTCCATGCCCTTCACGCCCGAGGTCGAGCGGCCCATGGGCCGCAGCGCCGAGTCGGTGGCGGAGAAGCGCAGCGACATGCCGTGCCGGCTGATGAGGAGGATGTCGTCGCCCTCGTCGACCAGCAGCGCGCTGACGACCTCGTCGTCGGGACCCGCGTCGGCGTCGCCGGTCTCGTCGGGCACCTGACCGCGGAGCCTGATCGCGATGATGCCGCCCTGGCGGTTGGTGTCGTACTCGCTGAGGCGCGTCTTCTTCACCAGGCCGTTGCGGGTCGCGAGCACGAGGTAGGTCGCCACCGAGTAGTCGCGGATGTCGAGGATCTGCGCGATCTCCTCGTCGGGCTGCAGCGCGAGGAGGTTGGCGACGTGCTGGCCCTTCGCGTCGCGACCGGCCTCCGGCACCTCGTACGCCTTCGACCGGTACACGCGACCTTTGTTCGTGAAGAACAGCAGCCAGTGGTGGGTCGTCGTGACGAAGAAGTGCTCGACGACGTCGTCGGCGCGCAACTGGGCGCCCTTGACGCCCTTGCCGCCGCGGTGCTGCGACCGGTAGTTGTCGCTGCGAGTGCGCTTGATGTAGCCGTCGCGCGTGACGGTGACCACCATCTCCTCTTCGGGGATGAGGTCCTCCACCGACATGTCGCCGTCGTAGCCGGGCAGGATGTGGGTGCGGCGCTCGTCGCCGAACTTCTCCACGATGCTGGTCAGCTCGTCGCGCACGATCGAGCGCTGGCGCGCCGGCTTGACGAGGATGTCGTTGAGATCGGCGATCTTCGCCTCGAGGTCGGTCGCCTCGTCGACGATCTTCTGACGCTCGAGGGCTGCCAGGCGGCGCAGCTGCATCTGCAGGATCGCGTCGGCCTGGATGTCGTCGATCTCCAGCAGCGACTTCAGTCCCTCGCGCGCGTCGTCCACGGTCGGCGACCGGCGGATGAGCGCGATGACCTCGTCGAGGGCGTCGAGCGCCTTGAGGTAGCCGCGCAGGATGTGCATGCGCTTCTCGGCCTCGCGGAGCCGGTAGGTCGTGCGACGCACGATGACGTCGATCTGGTGCTCGATCCAGTACGACACGAAGCCGTCGAGCGGGAGAGTACGCGGCACGCCGTCGACGATCGCGAGCATGTTCGCGCCGAAGTTCTCCTGCAGCTGCGTGTGCTTGTACAGGTTGTTCAGCACGACCTTGGCGACCGCATCCCGCTTGAGCACCACCACGAGGCGCTGCCCGGTGCGGTCACTGGTCTCATCGCGGATGTCGGCGATCCCGGTGATCTTGCCCTCGCGGGCCAGATCGCCGATCTTCACCGCGAGGTTGTCGGGGTTGACCTGGTACGGCAGCTCGGTGATGACGAGGCAGGTGCGACCCTGGATCTCCTCGATGGAGACGACCGCACGCATGGTGATCGAGCCGCGCCCGGTGCGGTAGGCCTCGCGGATGCCCTTCGTGCCGAGGATCTGCGCACCCGTCGGGAAGTCGGGGCCGGGGATGCGCTCCATGAGCGCCTCGAGCAGCTCCTCGCGCTTGGCCTCCGGGTTGTCCAGCGCCCACAGCGCACCCGCCGACACCTCGCGGAGATTGTGCGGCGGGATGTTGGTCGCCATGCCGACCGCGATGCCGACCGAGCCGTTGACCAGCAGGTTGGGGAAGCGCGCCGGCAGGACGGACGGCTCCTGGGTCTGGCCGTCGTAGTTGTCCTGGAAGTCGACGGTCTCTTCTTCGATGTCGCGCACCATCTCGAGCGCGAGCTGAGCCATCTTCGTCTCGGTGTACCGCGGGGCCGCGGCGCCCATGTTGCCGGGCGAGCCGAAGTTGCCCTGGCCCTGGGCCAGCGGGTAGCGCATCGACCATGGCTGCACGAGGCGTACGAGCGCGTCGTAGATCGCCGTGTCGCCGTGCGGGTGGTACTGGCCCATCACCTCGCCGACGACGCGCGCGCACTTCGAGAACGACTTGTCGGGGCGGAAGCCGCCGTCGTACATGCCGTACAGGACGCGCCGGTGCACGGGCTTGAGGCCGTCGCGCACGTCGGGCAGCGCGCGGCCGATGATGACCGCCATCGCGTAGTCGAGGTAGCTGCGCTGCATCTCCAGCTGCAGGTCGACCTGGTCGATACGGCCGTGCTCGTGTTCGGCGTTCGGGTCGGGACGCTCTTCGTCTGCCATGTGTGTCTTTCGTGTTCTCCGTGAACCGGTGCGTGGACCTGTCCGCGGCTCAGATGTCGAGGAAGCGGACGTCCTTGGCGTTGCGCTGGATGAACGTGCGGCGGGATTCGACGTCCTCGCCCATCAGCACCGAGAAGATCTCGTCGGCGGCCGCCGCGTCGTCGATGGTCACCTGGCGGAGCGTCCGCGTGCGGTGGTCCATCGTCGTCTCCCACAGCTCCTTGGCGTTCATCTCGCCGAGGCCCTTGTAGCGCTGGATGCCGGAATCCTTGGGGATCCGCTTGCCGCCTGCCAGTCCGTCCTCCAGCAGCGCGTCGCGCTCCTTGTCGGAGTACACGTACTCATGCGCGGAGTTCGACCACTTCAGGCGGTACAGCGGGGGCATGGCGAGGTAGACGAAGCCGGCCTCGATGAGTCCGCGCATGTACCGGAACAGCAGCGTGAGCAGCAGCGTGGTGATGTGCTGGCCGTCGACGTCGGCATCCGCCATCAGCACGATCTTGTGATACCGCGCCTTGCCGATGTCGAAGTCCTCGCCGATGCCCGTGCCGAAGGCCTGGATCATCGCCTGGACCTCTTTGTTGGACAGCGCCTTGTCGAGGCGGGCCCGCTCGACGTTGAGGATCTTGCCGCGCAGCGCCAGGATCGCCTGCGTGTGCGGGTCGCGGCCCTGCACCGCCGAGCCGCCCGCCGAGTCTCCCTCGACGAGGAAGATCTCGCTGATCGACGGGTCCTTGCTGGTGCAGTCCTTGAGCTTGTCGGGCATCGCGGCCGACTCGAACACGCTCTTGCGGCGGGCGGTCTCGCGCGCCTTGCGTGCGGCGAGGCGGGCGGAGGCCGCGTCGATCGCCTTGCGGATGACGTTCTTGGCCTGCGTCGGGTTGCGGTCGAACCAGTCGCCGAGCTTGTCGCCGACGACCTTCTGGACGAACGCCTTCGCCTCGGTGTTGCCGAGCTTCGTCTTGGTCTGCCCTTCGAACTGCGGCTCGGAGAGCTTCACCGAGATGACGGCCGTGAGCCCCTCGCGGATGTCCTCGCCGGTGAGGTTCTCGTCCTTCTCCTTGAGCATGTTCTGCCCGCGGGCGTATCGGTTGACCAGCGTCGTGAGGGCGGCGCGGAACCCCTCCTCGTGGGTTCCGCCCTCGTGCGTGTTGATCGTGTTGGCGAAGGTGAACACGTTCTCGGTGTAGCTCGTCGTCCACTGCATGGCCAGCTCGATCGAGATGTGGCGCACGGTGTCCTCGGACTCGACCTCGATGATCTCGTCGTTGACGACGTCCGCGTGGCGCACCTTGTTGAGGTGCTCCACGTAGTCCACGAGACCCCGCTCGTAGAGGAAGTCGTCGTGGCGGGGCTGCGGCTCGCTCATCCCGTCGGCCGGGTCGTCGTCGGGCATGAGCGCCTGCGGCCGCTCGTCGCGCAGGCTGATCCGCAGTCCCTTGTTGAGGAACGCCATCTGCTGGAAGCGCGTGCGCAGGGTGTCGTAGTCGAACTCGACGGTGTCGAAGATGCCGGGGTCGGGCCAGAACGTGATGATCGTCCCGGTCTCGGTGCTCTCCTCGCCTCTCTCCAGCGGCGCCTGCGGCTGCCCGCCGTCGCGGTACGACTGCCGCCACACGTGGCCCTCGCGCCTGACCTCGACCTCGAGGCGGGTCGACAGCGCGTTGACGACGGAGGAGCCCACGCCGTGGAGGCCGCCCGAGACCGCGTAGCCGCCGCCGCCGAACTTGCCGCCGGCGTGGAGGACGGTGAGGACCACCTCGACGGTCGACTTGCCCTCGGTGCGGTGCATGCCGACCGGGATGCCGCGGCCGTTGTCGATGACGCGGACGGCGCCGTCCTCGAGGATCGTGACGCTGATCGCGTCGCAGTAGCCGGCGAGCGCCTCGTCGACCGAGTTGTCGACGATCTCGTAGACCAGGTGGTGCAGACCGCGTTCGCCGGTGGACCCGATGTACATGCCGGGTCGCTTGCGGACGGCTTCGAGGCCCTCCAGGACCTGGATGGCATCTGCCCCGTATTCGCTGGGAGCCCGGTCGGGCGTTTCGGGTTCCTCGGAAACGTTGTCGGGGTTGTCAGACGTCATCTTCGCGATGGCTCCAAATCCTTCGGAGGGGACCCCGACAGTCTATCGGGTAACGCCTCGATCACGACGCTCTACGCCCGTATGAGCGCATGAAATCCTTCCGGACGGCTCCTGACGTGGTTCAGCCGTAGGTATCGCGCGGACCCCGCCCTGGAATCGTTCTGGGACCCCATTTCCAGGAGGGGACGTCCGGCCCGATGAAGCGGACTGCGTCGACCCCGGCCTCGGGGAACCGCCGGACGATCTCCGAGAGGATGTGCGCGCGCATCAGCTGGAGCTGCTTCGCCCACGCCGTCGAGTCCGCCTGGACCGTCAGCGTTCCCCCCGAGAATGCGACCGGGCGGGTGTGCCGAGCAGTGTCCTCACCGGCGACCTCGGCCCAGGCGCGCACCACGTCCTCACGGGCGAGCTGGGCATCCCACCCCGCTTCGCGCGTGAGATCGGAGAGCACGTCGCCCACTCCGCGCGGGTCGCGGCCGGGAGCGAACGGCAGGTTCTCGTCGTCCTCGGTGCGCCGGCGGCGCTTGCGGTACGAACGCGCCGACGGCTCGAGGCCGCGCAGGCGCAGGTAGGTCGCGATGGTCTCGGGCAGCGCCGCGCGGTCGGCCCCCGCGCCGGATTCCGGGCCCGTCGACGGGTCAGGCATCGGCCCGCTCCTCGTCCACGCGCCCGATGATCCGGCCCGCCTCCACGCGCACCATCCGGGCGCGGAGGTTCTCGGGGACGTCTCCTTCGACGGCCGCGGTGACGACGACCTGCTCGTATCCGGCGGCCAGGTGGGCCAGACGCGCGCGGCGATCGGCGTCGAGCTCGGCGAACACGTCGTCGAGGATGAGCACCGGGTCGCCGAGCTGCGAGTCCGCTCGCAGGAGCTCGGCCGAGGCGAGGCGCAGCGACAGCGCCACCGACCAGGACTCGCCGTGCGACGCGTAGCCCTTCACCGGCAGGCCGCGGATCCGCAGCAGCAGGTCGTCACGATGCGGGCCGACGAGCGTGAGCCCGCGCTCGAGCTCGGACGTTCGCCGGGCCGCGAGCGCCAGCCGGAAGAGCTCGGCGATGCGTGCGGTCGAGGCATCCGGAGCCGGTCCTGCGCCGGAGGCGCCCGACGCCGGTGCGGGCGATCCGTCGGCGTCCTCACCCGTGTCGGCGCCCGCGACCGACAGCGCCCATTCGATCTCGGGGTTGTGGTCGGCGCCGGCGATCGCGGTGTACGCGGCCGCGAGGGGCGTCGCGAGGTCGGCGGCCAGCGCCAGCCGCGCGGCGATCAGTTGAGTGCCGAGGGAGACGAGCTTGTCGTCCCACACGTCGAGCGTGGACAGGGCGTCGCCGCGGATTCCGCGCGCTCTGGCGGACTTGAGCAGCGCCGTGCGCTGCTTGAGGACCCGGTCGTAGTCCGAGATCACGCCGGCCATGCGCGGCGCGCGCTGCACGAGGAGCTGGTCGGCGAAGCGACGCCGGGCCGACGGGTCGCCGCGGACGATCTGCAGATCCTCGGGCGCGAACAGCACGACCTGCGCGTAGCGCGGGAGCTCGGCCGGCTTCACCGTCGAGCCGTTGACCCGAGCCTTGTTGGAGCCCTGCCGGTTGATCTGCGCCTCCAGCTGCACGCGCCGATCGCCGTGAGCCAGCCGGGCGCGGATGATCGCGGCATCCGCGCCGTCGCGCACCATGGGCGCGTCGTTCGAGACGCGATGCGAGCCCAGCGTCGCGAAGAACCCGATCGCTTCGGCGAGGTTCGTCTTGCCCTGGCCGTTGCGGCCGACGAAGACGTTCGGACCCGGCCCGAGCTCGACGTCGGCTGCCGCATAGTTGCGGAAGTCGACCAGACTCAGGTGCTCCACGATCACCGGACAAGCCTAGTGAGCGCCGCCGACGCCCGGTCCCCGGCCGCCCGGCGGCCGCCGGGTCACCGCAGGAGCAGGTTCGGCTGCAGCAGATAGCGGAACGAGTCCGAGCCTGCCCGGTCGACCGAGGTCTGCGGCGTGATCAGCACGGGGCTGAGCTTGTTCGCGTTCTCGCTCGACGTGAACGTGATGCGGACGAACTCGCTCTTGACCGCGCCGAGCGACTCCAGCAGGTACTGGGGGTTGAGGCCGAGCGTCACGTCGTCGCCGCCCTGCAGCGTGGCGTCGACCGACTCCGTCGCACGGGCCTGCTCGGTGCCCGAGGCATCCATCGACACGCTGTCGGCCGTGAACGTGAACCGCAGCGGGGCCGAACGGTCCAGCACGAGCGACACGCGGCGCACCGCCTCGGCGAGCTCGGCCGTGTTGACCACCGCGTGGTGATCGGTCTGCTCGGGGAAGAGGCGCCGCACCGGCGGGAAGTTGCCCTTGATCAGCAGCGAGGTCACCGTCTTGTTGCCGGCGGTGAAGGCGATGATCTCGCGGTCGCCCGACCCCGAGAACGCGATCGAGATGTCGCCGCCGTGCGCGAACGTCTTGCCGACCTCGGTGAGCGTGCGGGCGGGGACGAGCGCCGTCGTCGCCTCGTCACTCGCGGTGGAGCCGCCGTCCCACGGAATCTCGCGCAGCGCGACGCGGTAGCGGTCGGTGGCGACGAGGCTGAGGCTGGTGCCCGACACCTCCAGCTGCACACCGGTCAGCACCGGGGTGACGTCGTCGCGGGACGCCGCGAAGGCGACCTGCGAGATCGCGGTGGCGAAGTCCTCCGACGGCACGAGACCCGAGTCGCCCGAGACCTCCGGGATCGCGGGGTACTCCTGCACCGGCATGGATGCGAGCGTGAAGCGCGCCGACCCGCATGTCAGCAGGATGCCGCCGTCCTGATCGACCTCGATCTGGATGGGGGCGTTCGGCAGGCGGCTGGCGATGTCCGACAGCAGGCGGCCGTGCACCAGGATCGTGCCCGGCTCGTCGACGGTGGCCTCGATGGTCGTGCGTGCGGAGGCCTCGTAATCGAACGCCGCGAGCGAGAGACCCGCATCGGATGCCTCGATCAGCACGCCCGCCAGGATCGGCTGGGGGTTGCGCTGCGGCAGAAGCTTGACGACGAACGACACGGCTTCGCTGAACACATCGCGATTGACGTGGAACTTCACGAACGCTCCCTCTGCAGCGGACCCGCAGGCTACGGGCTCGGGGTACTCATGCTAGTGCCAGCACCGACGATTGCCAGTCCGGGTCTGTCCGAGCCCTTGTCCACCGTGAAGGTCATCGGACGGGATTCATCAGAGAGATTTCTTGTCATGGTGTTAACGGCTGTGGAAACTGTGGAGAACGTCCGACTCGCCAGTCGGCACAGGGAAACCACAAGAGTGTGAGTTGTGGAGCGGCTGCGGACGGACTTCGGGACGACGGATGCCGCGGCCGCCGGCATCCCCCATTCATCCACAGGCATCCCACCGGTGTGCACAGGCGTTTCCGCAGGCTTCGAGAGTTATCCACAGGTTTTCCACACTGTGAAGAACCGGATGATCGCGCTCCCTCGGCCCCGATGTCAAGAACTTCTTCCGGCATATGCGCAAGCGGGCCCCCGACTGCGCATCGGGGGCCCGCTTCGCGGCTGGGAGGGGTCGTCAGCGGCCGTTCCGACCGAGCTGAGCGGTGATCTCCGTGACCTGGTTGTAGATCGAGCGGCGCTCCTTCATGAGCTCGCTGATCTTCTTGTAGGCGTACATCACGGTGGTGTGGTCGCGGTTGCCGAACAGCTGCCCGATCTTCGGCAGCGACAGGCTCGTGCGCTCACGGCACAGATACATCGCGATCTGGCGGGCCTGCGCGACCTGCTGCGAGCGGCTCGAGCCGTAGAGGTCGTCGACGGTGAGCTTGAAGTACGCGGCGGTCGCCGTGATGATGTCGGTCGGCGAGACCACGTTCGCGTCGTCCTGGTCGACGATGTCCCGCAGCACGGTCTGGGCGAGCGACATGTCGAGTGTGGAGCGGTTGAGGCTCGCGAACGCCGACACGCGGATCAGGGCGCCCTCGAGCTCGCGGATGTTGCTGGAGACGACGGTGGCGATGTACTCCAGCACTTCGTCGGGGATGTGCAGCCGCTCGGACTGCGCCTTCTTGCGGAGGATCGCGATGCGCGTCTCGAGGTCGGGTGCCTGCACGTCGGTGATGAGACCCCACTCGAAACGGCTGCGCATGCGGTCCTCGAACCCGGTCAGGTGCTTCGGCGGGACGTCGCTCGTGATCACGACCTGCTTGTCGTGGTCGTGCAGCTGGTTGAACGTGTGGAAGAAGGCCTCCTGCGTCTCGGCGCGGCCCTGCAGGAACTGGATGTCGTCGATCAGCAGGATGTCGACATCGCGGTACCGGGCCTGGAACGCCGAGCCGCGGTTGTTGGCGATCGAGTTGATGAAGTCGTTGGTGAACTCCTCGCTCGACACGTACCTCACGCGGATTCCGGCATAGAGGCTGAGCGCGTAGTCGCCGATGGCGTGCAGGAGGTGCGTCTTGCCCAGTCCGGAGTCCCCGTAGATGAAGAGCGGGTTGTACGCCTTCGCGGGAGCCTCGGCCACCGCGACCGCCGCGGCATGCGCGAAGCGGTTGGACTGGCCGATGACGAAGTTGTCGAACGTGTACTTCGGGTTGAGCCGGGTGTCATTGCGGGAGGTGGATGCCGCGTCCGCCGGCTCCTCGAGCGGTGGGCGTCCCACCTGCGGCGCAGCCGGCTGCGGCGAGATGACGCTGGACTGAAGCGGGATCGGCGCGGTCAGGTGCGCGTCAGCGAGGTCGGGATTGACGACGACCCGGAAGTTCGACGCCGGGTCCTGGACATCCTCGGCCACGCGGGTCAGCGCCTCGAGGATCGGCGCCCGCATGCGCTTGGTGAACTGCGCCGCGGTGAGGTCGTTCGGCACGTCGAGATAGAGGGTGCCGCCCATGACGCCCTGCGGCACGGCCAGGCTGATGAAGCCATGCAGCTGCGGGGTGATGCGATCGTCTCGCACGAGTTCGTCCAGGACGGCGGTCCAGACAGGAACATCTGGAACTTCGTGCGATGACATGGCCCCCCCGGGTTGTTGACGATTCCACCCGATGCCGCGGAAACGTCGGTCCGAGCCTGTGGATAACTGCCGGAGCCACGCTAGTCAGCGGGCGTCCCGTGAGCAAACTCCACTGTAGATCCGGCCTGCGTGTCGGTGCCAGGGTCCAGCCGTCACCGGGGGCATAATGACACGTTCCCCTCTCGGTTTGAGTTCTCGGGCGTCTCGACGTAGCCTTGATCGGTTGACTTATGCCCTCGTGGCAGTCGCCCCTGTACACCCGTCCCCGGTCTCGAGCGTCCCGGTGACACCTGATCGGAAGTAGTTCCTCATGAGCAAGCGCACCTTCCAGCCCAACAACCGCCGCCGCGCCAAGAAGCACGGCTTCCGCGCCCGCATGCGCACGCGCGCCGGTCGCGGCATCCTTTCGGCTCGTCGCGCCAAGGGGCGCACCGAGCTCTCGGCCTGAGCCGAGCGGTGCTCGCGAGGCCGAACCGACTCACCCGCGGAGCGGATTACAAGGCCGTCGTCCGTAGGGGTCGTCGGTGTGCCGGAGCGCACACCGTCACCTATGTCAGCCGCGTCGTGACCGATGGTCCGGCGCGGTTCGGCTTCATCGTCAGCCGCCAGGTCGGCGGCGCCGTGATGCGCAACACCGTCCGGCGTCGACTGAAGGCACTGTGCTTCGAGTCCCTCGGCTCGGTGGCCCCCGGAAGCGACGTCGTGATCCGCGCCCTGCCGAGTGCGGCGTCGGCGTCGTTCGCCGAGCTGCGCACCGACGTGACGAAGTGTCTCCCGCGGAGCGCCGCCGCATGAGCGTGCTCCCGGCCTATGCACTCGGAGACGCCCGGTTCGAGGCATCCGATTCCCTGCGCAGCATCCCGCTGCTCCCCCGCAACGCGGTCCTCGCGCTGCTCCACGGCTACCGCGCCACGATCTCGCACACCTACGGCGACGTCTGCAAGTACTACCCGTCGTGTTCGGCGTACGCCGTCGGCGCGGTGCAGCAGCACGGCGCGGTCGTCGGGTCGGCCATGACTGCCGCCCGCATCGCGCGCTGCCACCCGTGGGCGGCCGGCGGCGTCGATGACGTGCCCCCGCACAAGAACTTCCGGCACGCGCTGACCCCTCACGGGTTCGTCGTGCCCGCCCCCACCGGAAAGGACTGATCCGCCGCATGGATCTCTTGCTGGCCTCCACCCCCGCGCCCGAACAGACCGGCGGAGGATTCGACCTGTTCGGGATCATCCTGTGGCCGCTGAAGTGGGCGGTCGAGGCCGTGCTGGTCTTCTGGCACTGGCTGTTCACCGCGATCGGTCTTCCGCCGGCAGACGGCATCACGTGGGTGCTGTCGATCGTCGGCCTCGTGATCGTCGTCCGCTCGGCGATGATCCCGCTGTTCGTGCGGCAGATCAAGAGCCAGCGAAAGATGATGGAAATCGCTCCTGAACTGCGAAAAGTTCAAGAGAAGTACAAGGGCAAGCGTGATCAGCTCTCCCGCGAGGCGATGAGCCGCGAGACGATGGCGCTGTACAAGAAGCACGGCACCACGCCCGTCTCCTCGTGCCTGCCGCTGCTCGTCCAGATGCCGGTGTTCTTCGCGCTGTTCAGCGTGCTCAACGACGTGACCCGCCACTACAACGACGGCGTCGGCGGTGTCGGGCTGCTCAACGCCGAGCTCACCGCGGAGTTCTACAACGCGAAGCTCTTCGGCGTCGCCTCGCTGCACGAGACGCTCATCGACGCGATCAACACCGGCAACACCCCCGCGATCCTCATCCTGCTCACGCTCGTCGTGCTGATGATCGTCTCGCAGTTCTTCACGCAGCTGCAGATCATCTCGAAGAACCTGTCCCCCGAGGCCAAGACCGGCCAGGCGTACCAGATGCAGAAGATCATGCTGTACGTCCTGCCCTTCGCCTTCGTCTTCTCGGGTGTCTTCTTCCCGCTGGGTGTCGTCATCTACTGGTTCGTGTCGAACCTGTGGACGATGGGCCAGCAGTTCCTGGTCATCCGTGAGATGCCCACGCCCGGATCGGACGCGGCCAAGGAGCGCGAGGAGCGCCTCGCTCGCAAGGGCAAGGCGATCGACGCGTCGGGCAAGGTCGTGCCGATGGAGAAGTACCAGGCCGAGCAGCAGCGTCTGTTCGAAGAGGCCGAGCGCGCCAAGGCCGCGGCGCCCAAGCGTCAGCAGCCCGTCAGCAAGCAGCGCGCGAAGAAGCAGGCGCAGAAGCAGCCGGGTGCCAAGCCGGGCGGCGGCAAGCCGGCGGATGAGACGGATGCCGGTGCCCCCGGCCCGCGTCCGGCATCCTGAGTCCCCTTTCGACCCGCTCCCCCGAGGAATCCCGTCATGACCACGTCTCCTGACTTCGCCGCTACCGACGCTCGCGACGAGCGCGTTCCGGCGACCGTCGCCCAGCTCGAGGAGGAAGGCGACATCGCCGCCGACTTCATCGAGGGCCTGCTCGACATCGCCGACATCGACGGCGACCTGGATCTCGACGTCCGCGCCGGGCGGGCGTACGTGTCGGTGGAGGCGCCCGCCGGCGGCTCGGTGGCGCTCATCGCGGCACCCGACACCGTGCAGGCCCTTCAGGAGTTGACGCGGATCGCCGTGCAGAGCCGCACCGGGCGGTTCTCGCGGCTGATCCTCGATGTCGGCGGGTCCCGCGACGCGCGGCAGCACGAGCTCGCGACGCTCGTCGACCGTGCGATCGCCCGACTGGATGAGGGCGCGTCGCAGGCTTCGCTTCCGGCGATGTCGAGCTACGAGCGCAAGGTGGTCCACGACATCGTCGCCGAGCGCGGTTTCGTCTCCGAGTCGTACGGCGAGGGCGCCGATCGTCACACCGTGATCCGGCGCGGCTGAGCGCCGACGTTTCACGTGAAACACTGCCCGGCCCTGTCGGAGTGACCATGATCGAGATCGAGCAAGAGCCCGCCGCAGCTGCCGAGATCTTCGGCGACCGGATCGAGGTCGCACGGCGTTTCACGGAGGCGCTCGGCCGTCACGGCGAGGAGCGCGGGCTCATCGGTCCGCTCGAACCGCCGCGCCTGTGGTCCAGGCACATCCTCAACAGCGCCGTCATCGCTCCCCTGTTCCACGGGCGCGTCGGCGACGTCGGCTCCGGCGCCGGGCTGCCCGGTCTGGTGCTGGCGATCGCTCGCCCCGACGTGGAGTGGGTGCTGATCGAGCCGATGGAACGCCGCGTCGCGTGGCTGTCGGAGCAGGTCGAGGCGCTGAGGCTCGAGAACGTCGAGGTGCTGCGCGCTCGCGCCGAGGACTGGAAGCGCGGTCCGGTGCTGGACGCTGTCACCGCACGTGCGGTAAGCGCGCTGCGCACTCTGGTGCCGATCACCGCTCCCCTGGTGCGTAACGGTGGCGAACTGATCCTCCTCAAGGGCACGAGCGCCGCGAACGAGATCGAGGCCGCTGACAAACAGCTCCGCAAGTTCAGGCTGACGAACGCCCGCGTCGAGATCGTGGGCGAGGGCCTTCTCCCCGAGCCCTCCCGGGTGATCCGAGCCACCGTCCGCTGACCGTAGCTCCGCGGTACGTTTCACGTGAAACATCGCCCGTCGTCCGCGCCGGTCGTCCAGTAGCGCGCCCCGGCGACCGCATCTCCCCGCATTCTCATTCCCCGCCGGTCGAGTAGCGAGGCTCGAGCGTATCGAGACCCGCGTCCGGCCCTCGCCGGTCGAGTAGCGAGGCACGAGCGTATCGAGACCCGGGTCGCCCCCGTTCACCTGCCGGTCGAGTAGCGAGGTACGAGCGTATCGAGACTCACGTCGCCCCCGTTCACTTGCCGGTCGAGTAGCGAGGTACGAGCGTATCGAGACCCGCGTCCGGCCCTCGCCGGCCGAGTAGCGAGGTACGAGCGCATCGAGACCCGCGTCGCCCCCGTTCACTTGCCGGTCGAGTAGCGAGGTACGAGCGTATCGAGACCTACTGGCCACGGACCGCACAACCTTCTGATCGCGCCCGTCGACCACCGAGGCCCGCGCTATCGATACCTGTGCCGATCTTCCGGTCCCGCACTCGGACCTCACCGCGCCCGAGCCTTCTGCGCCGCCGAGCTCCATGCACTCCCGGTCCGCATCGCGCGGTCTCAGCGGATGTGGTGCCGCAGCTTCAGTTCTACCCCCGCACTCGCGGGCCGAGTATCGAGGCACGAGCGCATCGAGGCCTGTCCACAGTCCGCGGTGGGCCGAGGAGGAGTTCGTTTGTACGGCTCGTAGTACGTGCATACCGCTCGCTTCAGCGCTGCGACACCCTGCACTCGCCGGTCGAGTAGCGAGGAACGAGCGTATCGAGACCACCACCTGTTCCTCGGCGAGTCACCGACTCGAGGACCGCATACTTGGGGCTGGCCGTTGCCTGTCACTGTCGACCGCGTGAGATTCTGCAAAGAGCGGTTGTCGCGCCCGCGGGCTGATTGCGCCCTATCCTCGAGTGCACTCAAAGCCCTTTGCTCGCCCAAACCATGCGCCTGGGAGTGGCGGCGACGAGGGCGACGTTTCACGTGAAACATCACGTAGCTTCACGCGGGGGCAATAGCGAGAGGAGAGCCATCGGGCCGGGCCGTTTCACGTGAAACATAGCCGCGGTGCTTCAGTCGGCGTCCGGTAGCCATGCGACCGGCGCGACTCGAAACGCGCCGACTTCTTGGGGGAAGCCGTCGTGCGCGCGACTGATCCCCACCGGGACGGCGCTGACTCAGCGCCGGGGATGCAAGGTGTGGTGGGAGAGTCTGACAGCCTCTTCGCGACGGGGGCGGATGGCATCCTGGACCGCGTCGCCGCTCCTCCCCAGCACGGAGCCGCCCGCGTTGACTCCACAGCCCATACGACGCGAGCCGTCGTCTCGAGCCAAGTCGCAACGATAGCCCGATGGCCTACATGTACATGCTCCAATGCGCCGACGGCTCCCTCTACGTGGGGAGCACCCTGAACCTCGAACACCGAATCGCGCAGCACAACGAGAGTGAAGGGGCTGAATACACCAAGACGCGTCTCCCTGTGCAGCTGCTCTACTTCGAACAGTTCGATCGGGTCGACGACGCCTACCGACGTGAGAAGCAGGTGCAGGGGTGGAGCCGAGCCAAGCGCATCGCGTTGGCCACCGGGCACCTGGAGTCGCTACCGGCGCTCAGCAAGAAGCGGTTCGTGGACACATCTGACGGCTGAGTGCGGACGCGCAGTGAGTTGTTTCACGTGAAACATCGCCATCGAGAACACGACTCCGATCTTCCACCCCGCCGGTCGAGTAGCGAGGTACGAGCGTATCGAGACCACGCCCCGGGTGTCCCGGCTCCCCCTGACCGATCGGGAGGTTTCGGCACACGTGGTCGCCCTGCAGATGCAGAGGGGCCAGCTCGGCGCCGTGTTGCCGCACGGAGAGGACGGGATCCGCTCCGGTCTCGATACATTCCTCCGCTGCTCGACCGGTCGGGCGCGGATCTTGAGAGGGCTACGGTCCCGGCCGGCTGATTCCTCCGGTTGGTGTGGCTTGTGGCCCACGACGTGGTGATGCCGAAGGCGTCGACCGGCGGGATGGAGCGTCGGGGTCTCGATACGCTGGTTCTTCGCTACTCGACCGGCGGTTCCGGGCATGGTCTGCACCATTCCGGGGTCGGGGGGTCTCGATACGCTCGTTCCTCGCTACT